>NZ_CP015971.1:0-1200000 GCF_001659705.1 Arachidicoccus sp. BS20 | reverse complement strand
ATAACCGATAGTTGTTGCTGTTCCGTGCCCGGGATAGACAACAGTTTCGTCGGGCAAGATGAACAATTTTTCCTTAATGCTATGCAAAAGTTGTTCATGGCTGCCTTTGTATAAATCTGTTCTGCCGATGCTTTCGCGAAAAAGCACATCGCCGCCGATAAGAAAATTTTGTTCTTCGTTGTAAAAACAAATGCTTCCTGGCGAATGTCCCGGCGCAAGAATTACCCTCAGTTCGTCATTGCCTAAAGTTATCGTTTCGCCTTCGTTTACGAAATTTATTTTTGCTGTAAAATCTTCAACATTCAGTCCGAATTTTTCGCCCGATTCTTTTGCTTTCGCTATGATTTCTTCTTCCAATGGATGAATGAATAATTCCAAATTATATTTTTTACCAATTGCTTCAATGCCGAAAATGTGGTCGAGATGGCAGTGTGTATTCAGTAAAAATTTAGGTTGCAAACCTGCGCGCAAAATGTAATCGTACAGCGTTTGAACTTCCGCGGGAAAATAGGCACCTGCATCTATGATAATTGCTTCGCCTTTGTCATTGCGCAGCACATAAGTATTTTCCTGAAACGGGTTGAAAGTAAATATTTGAATTTTCAGCATGATGAATTTTATTACACGAATTAAGGCGAAATGTATATTTGACGAAGTCAATTACACGAATTACTTTGTGTCGTTGTGTCTTTGTGGTTCAATATTTTTTCTCAGATTTAAAAACCGTTTTTCAAAGTAAAATCTTGACAATGATGCAACCAAAATCACAGCCGGCGTGATGATGGCGTAAAACACAATTGTTCCCGTCGCAAGATTCAGATGTATCAGATATCTTTTCAAAAACAAAATTATCGCAAACACCAGAATCATGTGATACATATAAATTCCGTAAGAAATTTCGCCGAGATAAGACAAGGTTTTTGACCTTAGTTTGATGATGTTGTGTTCAATCAGCGATACGCCGATGATTAAATATAAAAATAAAAAGTCTATCAAAATATTTGAAAAAACGGGGGCGTTAAAAACTGTATTCCACACAACATTATGAATATTGATGTTGAATAACAGAAAGATAAACAGCGCGAAATAAACAACAATTTGTACTGGCATTTTATACATCCATAAACTGGAAATCGGTCGTTGTCTGTTATAAACGAAACACGCGCCAAGCCCGCCAATTGCCATTGCTTCAAAGTTGAACGTATTTACAATGTAATTGAATAATTCATTTTTAATTATGGTAAGCGAGAGTGCGATTAAAACGATTTTTATACAAATGACAGCGAAAAGAATAAACAAAATTCTTTTTCTGAGAAATTTAAACAGCGGTGCCCAAATCAAATAAAAAACTTCTTCCACACCGATTGACCACAATGGCTCTAACAAATGATGCCCGAAATAAAACGTAACTAAACCCGGAACAAAAAATACGAAGTAAAACCAGCTTTGCCCAAATGTGTAAGGCATTACATAATCAATGTGCAACAGTTTGATAAATGCAGGAATCACAAGCGTTCCGGCGATTACGAGTAGGAAATAAAGAGGCCAAATGCGCAAAATTCTTTTGATGTAAAAGTTTCTGATGCTGATGCTTCCTGTGCGCTTATGTTCTTTCAGTAACAAATAGGTAATTAAAAATCCACTGAGGACGAAGAAGAAATTCACGGCATTTGTACCGTTGCGGAAAACGCTGAACCATTCAAAATTGGCAATGCCGTTTTTGCGGCGAATCGTTTCCGCATGGTGCATTACCACCAAATAGGCAGCAAAAAAACGTAAAGCATTCAGTCCTTTGAAAAAGGAAATATTTTTATAATCGTTCATTAATTTTTCAGTATGCTTTATATTACACGATTTTTTAGTTGATATTATGATTCAATCCTCGTAATCCTGCAATCTTCCCGAATCCTCGTTCAGACAATGAGCCATTCAATCTCCCCGAAAGTAAAAAACGGTTTCGGCGCGCCGTCAATCCGGAGGTTGCCCTGCTCATCAGCATGTCGGATGATTGCTTCAAAAGTTTGTCCATCGTATTTTAAACGTGTTGCTTCATTTTTCCGGAACAGGTTTTCATTGTATTCTTCCAATAATTCGTCAAATTTTTTTGCTTTGAATTGTTCAAATCTTTTATCCAGAAAAGCACATAATTCTTTTGCGAGTTCAACGATGTCAAATTCCTTTCCTGTAATTTGTTTCAGCGAAACGACTTTCTTCCCGAGCGATTCATCAAACGAAGTTTGATTAATGTTCATGCCGATTCCTGCAATCGCCCACTGCCAATTTTGTCCGATGAATTTGTTTTCAATCAAAATGCCGACTGCCTTTCTGTCGCGCCAGTAAATATCATTCGACCATTTTATTTTTGTTTCGTCAAGCGCATATTTTTTGAACAAATCATATGCAGCCAATGCAACTGCCGTATTCAGCAGAAACTGTGTGTTTACAGGTGTTCCGGACATATCGAGCAATATTGATAGCGCAATGTTTTTGCCTGTTTCATCGTTCCATTGCTTGCCTCTTTGCCCTTTGCCTGCCGTTTGATGCAATGCCATAAATGCCGCGCCGTGCTTTGCCGTACCCCTCATAGCTTCGCTCATGGCATAGTTGTTGGAACTATCAATCTCGTCCAGAATCGTAAGCGATTTACCAATCATGTAATTTAAGAAGAATAAGAAAAAAGAATTAGTATTTTTGCGAAGATAGGACATTAGCCCGATGCAAAGGAAAGGGCATAGCGTTTAAGATTATTGTTTCATTTATTTAATACAAGTTAATTATTGGCAACAAAGACATCAGCAAATAAGGTAAAAAGACTTACCAAAAATTCTAAACTACTGAAAGTAATCATTCAATCTATTCAGGAAAAAAAAGGTGCGAACATCATTTCTCTCGACCTTAGGAATATACCCGAAGCTGTTGCAGATTTCTTCATTGTATGCGAAGCGGACAGCACTACGCAAGTAAAAGCCATCAGCGATAATATTGAAGAACAGGTAAAGCTGGAGTTGGGCGAAACACCTTACCGCAGCGAAGGGCGTACGCAATTGCACTGGGTTTTAGTCGATTATGTAAATGTGGTAATTCATGTGATGCTGCCGGAAACCAGAAAACTTTACAAGCTCGAAGATTTGTGGAACGACGCGCCTGAGCAACGGTTCGAAAATTAAAAAACAGATAAAATACGTATCAACCGGAGTATAACATTAAAAACTTAACATTAGCAAGTATATTTGCAACATTTTACAATTTATGGCACAGGAAAACGATAAGAGAAAAATGCCCAATCTCGGCGGCGGTATGGGTGGAAATAACCGGAAAAATCCGAAAGGCTCCAATATCTATTTGATTTGGGGATTGGCAGCATTGGCATTGTTCGCGTGGGCGTATTGGGCGCATTCAACGCCGGATACGATTTCCGTTTCAGAACAACAGTTTTTTAATAATATGCTTGTACAGGGCGATGTAACCAAGCTTGATTTTGTGGACAATTCGCAGGCATCTGTACGTGTATATGTAAATAAAGACAGTCTGTTTAAGCCGTTTTACAAAGAAGCTTTGAAAGATAATCCGGTAAATATCGGAAATTATGCCAATGCGCCATTGTTTCAGTTTCGCGTGGTAAATTTGGATGAGTTTCAAAAAAGATTGGAGTCATTCGAGAAAGCACATCCCGATATTACAGCGCCGGATACGCCTGTCGTGAGTGATTCCAACTGGATGAACAGCAACTTGTTTGTTACCATACTTTCTTTAATTGGTATGGCGCTTATCTGGATAATGCTGATGCGCAAAATGGGCGGCGGAGCCGGTGTCGGCGGCGGCGGAATTTTTAGTGTGGGAAAATCCAAGGCGCAGTTATTTGAAAAAGGTGCTAAAATGAACATTACTTTCAAAGATGTTGCAGGATTGGACGAAGCAAAAGTGGAAGTGATGGAGATTGTGGACTTTTTGAAAAACCCGAAAAAATATACCAATCTCGGTGGTAAAATTCCAAAGGGTGCATTGCTGGTAGGTCCTCCGGGAACAGGTAAAACTTTGCTGGCAAAAGCAATGGCCGGCGAAGCGCAAGTGCCGTTTTTCAGTATGTCCGGTTCGGACTTCGTGGAAATGTTTGTCGGAGTAGGAGCGAGCCGTGTGAGAGATTTGTTTAAGCAGGCAAGAGAAAAAGCGCCTTGTGTAATCTTTATAGATGAAATAGATGCGATCGGTCGTGCACGTGGTAAAAACGCCATGATGAGCAACGACGAACGCGAAAATACATTGAACCAGTTGTTGGTTGAAATGGACGGCTTCGGCGGCGATAGCGGTATTATTATTCTTGCAGCAACCAATCGTCCCGATGTATTAGATACAGCGTTGTTGCGCCCGGGACGTTTCGACAGGCAAATTTCTATTGACCTGCCCGATTTGAAAGGTCGTGAAGATATTTTGCGCGTGCATTTAAAACCTATCAAAATTTCGCAAACACTGGATATTCACAAGCTCGCAGAACGTACACCCGGGTTTGCCGGTGCAGATATTGCAAATATTTGTAACGAAGCTGCATTGATAGCTGCACGTAAAGGGAAGGAAGGTGTGGATATGATTGATTTTGACGATGCGATTGACCGTGTCATCGGTGGATTGGAGAAAAAAAATAAAATTATTGCACCGCACGAAAAAGAAGTAATTGCTTATCATGAAGCGGGGCACGCCATCAGCGGTTGGTTTTTGGAGCATGCTTATCCTTTACTGAAAGTTACTATTGTGCCGCGTGGTTCCGCTGCACTGGGTTATGCGCAATATACGCCGAAAGAACATTATCTCTATACGACAGAACAATTGATGGACGATGTGTGTATGACTTTGGGCGGAAGGGCTGCGGAGCAGATTTTCTTCGGGAAAATCTCCACCGGTGCATCCAACGATTTGCAACAGGTTACACGCACGATTTATTCCATGATTACCGTTTATGGTATGAATGATAAAGTCGGAAATATCAGTTATTACGACCCGCATCAGGACAATCAGTTTACCAAACCTTTCAGTGAAGAAACAGGTAAATTGATTGACGAAGAAGCGCGCAAGCTGATTGATGTTGCTTACCAAAGAACGTTGAATTTGCTTACCGAAAAGAAAAAAGAAGTAGAAATACTTGCCAAAGCATTATTGGAAAGAGAAGTGATTTTTAAATCCGATGTTGAGGCTTTGATAGGCAAACGCCCTTTCAACGATGATGAAACCGTTACGCCGGGCGTGAGCGAAGGCGTGCCGCCCTATGACAGCAGTACGCTAAATCAAGTGCCGGCAAGCAACAGCAATGAAGGTAACGACTGATAAACAAAAGAAATAAGATTTTAATTGAAGCCCGCTTTCAAGGCGGGCTTTATTTTTGCGAAGCATTCATTATTTTTACTCTTTAATTTGAATTATGCAATCGTCCAAGGAACAAATACTGAATAAGATAAGAAAAGCATTAGAACATTCTACACCAATGCCTTTTCCCGAAGTGCAGAGCGTGCACAGAGAAGAAGTTGTAAACTCTGTAAAAGATGAACTGACTGTAACTTTTGCAGAAAGTTTTTCCAAAGTAGGCGGGCAGTTTATTTATTGTTCAACACCGAAAGAATTGGTTGAACAACTAAATGCTTTGCAGCAAGCGAAAGGCTGGAAAAAAATATTCAGCAGGGAACCTTCAATAATTGATTTTTTACAGAAAAATGATTTTCACGGATTGGAGTTCAGCAACTTTATGGAATGCGAAGTTGCCGTTACGAATTGCGAAAAGTTGATTGCACGTACGGGCAGTATTTTGATGAGTAGTGCGCAAACAAGCGGACGAACCACGAGTGTATATGCACCGGTTCATATTTGCATTGCGTTTACCAATCAGCTTGTGTATGATATTTACGAAGGCTTTGATTTTATGCAACAATCAAAAGAAAAATTGCCATCATTAATCACGCTGGCGACAGGTCCAAGCCGCACGGCAGATATCGAAAAAACGTTGGTTGTAGGCGTTCACGGTCCGAAAGAAGTGTTTTGCTTTGTGGTGGAAGAACCTTGATTTGAAAGATTTAAGTATTTGTTTGATTACACGAATTCATTTTATCGTACGTTTTGGCAAATTTATTCTATATAGAAACCTACTTAAATCATAATTATCCTAATCCATAATTCGTGTAATTCGATAAAATTCGTGTCATAAAAATATGCCTCAAATTCCCGTTAATAAAAAAATATATTTCTTATCCGACTTCCATCTCGGTGCGCCGGACTATGAAAAAAGTTTGCTGCGTGAGAAAAAAATTATTGCTTTTTTAAACAGTATAAAAGACGAAGCGAGCGAAATCTTTCTCATGGGCGATATGTTTGATTTTTGGTACGAATACAAAAAAGTAGTACCGAAATATTTTGTGCGATTGCTCGGAAAGTTTGGCGAAATCAGCGATTCGGGGGTTAAGATTCATTTCTTCATTGGCAATCACGATATGTGGATGAACGGTTATTTTGAAAAAGAACTGAACATAAAAACATATTCCGAACCGCAACATTTTGAATACAACGGAAAGAAACTTTTAATTGGTCATGGCGATGGTTTAGGTCCGGGCGATAAAGGCTATAAATTTCTTAAAAAGATATTTCGCAACAAATTTTGCAATTGGTTGTTTGGTCAGTTGCATCCAACTTGGGGAATTGGTTTGGCAAATTATTTCAGTCGTAAAAGCCGTGAAAAAACAGGCGATGCAAATGCAGAATGGCTGGGCGAAGACAAGGAATGGCTCGTGATTTATTGCAGGGAAATTCTGCAAAAAGAAAACATTGATTATTTTATTTTCGGACATCGGCATTATCCGGTTGATTTGAAGTTGAACGAAGAAAGCCGCTACATCAATCTCGGCGACTGGATTACCAATTTTACTTATGCCGAATTTGACGGCAATGACATAAAACTGAAAAAATGGGAAAGCTAAAACTATTGCTGTGCTTGTGTTTCAGCGTTTGCTCATTGTTTCCGAAGGCGCAGGAAGGCAATGTGCTGAACATTGAATTTGAAAAAAAAATCGAAGGGTACTTCTCTAAATTTTATGTAGATAATCAGGAAAATATTTATGTGTTGAAAGATGATAATATACAGATAAAGAAACTCAGCAACAAAGGCGATTCATTACAGATTTTTGATAATGTAACACAGTATGGAAATGTCTCTTCCATGAATGTTTCCAATGCACTGAAGCTATTGGTTTATTACAAAGACTTTTCGACCGTATTAATGCTTGACAGATTTTTGAATGTTGTGAATACAATTGATTTGCGGCAAAGCGGCATTGCGCAATCGCACGTAGTAGCAAGCAGTTACGACGGACAAATCTGGACATATGATGAACTGAATGCACAAATAAAAAAACTCAATGCGCAAGGCGATGTTACCTTTACTTCGACCGATTTGAGAACCGTTTTTGGCAATGCGCCAAATCCCGATAAAATTATTGATAATAACGGTGTTTTGTATTTGTACGATAAAAATCAAGGCTGGCTGTTGTTTGACTATTACGGTGCGTTCAAACAAAAATTGGAGTATAAAAATTGGGAAAATGTATCTGTGATGAACAATATTTTATTTGGCAGAACAGGCGATACATTGTGGATATGCAACCCCAAAAAACTGATTGCACAATCTTTCAAAACATCGATGAATATTGACTTTCAGCAAGTAAGGCAACTGTTTTTCGGTGGAGGAAAATTGTATATTTTAAATAATGACGGGATAGATGTGTATGATATAAAACAGTAAAATTTATGACAAACAGTTTCTTTCATACAGTGTTTTTAGACAATACAATTAAAGCGTGGTTCATTTGTGCCGGAGCTATTTTGCTGGCGTTGATTTTCAGCAGATTTATTTCCAAAGGCTTGGCTACATTGTTTGTAAAATTATTTACGAAAGTCAAGCACACCGATTATTCAGATGTCTTTAAAAAGAACATCGTAAAGCCTTTGAGCCATTATATTTTTTGGTCGGTGGTAGTTTTTTCTTTAGAAAAACTAAGTTTTCCGCATCAGATGGAATTTGACTTTTTTAAAACGAAATTCAGCAAAGTGCTGGATGCAATAAGCATGGGCTGGCTCACGGTTTGCTTTTTTCAATTAGTGATAGGTATTGCTATGTTTATCGCATTTGTTTTAAAAGAAAGCGCTGCCAAAAAGAATGACCGCCCTATATTGCAAATGATTTCTTTACTGGCAGATTTGGTGCGTGCCGTGCTGATTGTGTTTTGTATTTTATTTGTGCTGAAAGTGTCATTTAACTATTCGCTTAGTTCCTTTGTTACAAGTTTAGGTTTGGTTACTGCGGCGCTTGCGTTGGCTGCAAAAGAAAGCGTGGAAAACATCATCTGTTCTTTTGTTATATTTTTAGACAAACCGTTTTTTGTGGGCGATACTATTAATGTCAATGGAGTAAGCGGCACGGTGGAGAAAATCGGTTTGAGAAGCACGTTATTGCGTACCGATGCGAAAACTTTGGTTAATATGTCTAACAGCAGCGTGATTGGCGGAACATTGGAGAATAAAAGTAATCAAACATACCGGCACACAGTGCAGACATTGGAACTGGATTTAGATACAACGCCCGAAACTATTCAGGAATTGGTTAATCATATTAAAAAGTTATTACAGAATATGAGCAATGAAAGTATTGTCAATCCCGCAGTTTATTTTAAAGATACAGGAATTAATTCTCATAAAATTTTTGTAGAGTATTTTGGATTGATGAATATGACATACGCTGATTTTACTCAACGTGTGCAACAAATAAACATTGAAATAGTTACAATAATCAAACAATTGAATATTTCACTTGTTAAGCTGAATGACAGATGAGTTTAACTACCGATAAAAATTTTATGTGTATATCCCATCATTCTTTATAAGTCTTCCGTCGTAAATTTTTTTACAATAATGAAATAAAATGCAATGAGATACACAACCGTAAATATAATTAGTAAAGGCACATTCGGCGGTGTGAGAAAGTGAATCTCTTTGGAAAATTTTTGGATAAGCGGATTCTGTATTAAATTATCTGAACTCTTTATGGGGAAATAATCGCCTATGCTTGAAAAATAATGATTGATGAAGAAGGTCAAAATATTTTTCAGAAAGAATAAATAAATAAAATAAAGCGCAATCGCTAATCCGGAACGCTTGAATAAAAAACCGAACACCAATCCCGCAAGCGAATAAGTTAGCGCCTGTAAAAAGAAATACCACAAATAGCCTGCATGGTCAAATGAAAAAGATGTATTGCCCGAAATGCCTATAAATACTGCAATTAGCGCAGCTATTATTGTTGCAAATACAGAAAGTTTTAATACAACTAATATTTTAGTTAATGCGAAGTCGAAGCGACTGATACCATCAATAATGTTTTGCCGGTGCGTTTTGAAATTGTATTCGTTGGTAATCAAAATCAATACAATTAATCCCGGAAGAAACAGTAAAAAGCTGCTGATGTATGTAACCGTTTGCCACACATCTGGAAACTCAAACGGATTACCGATAAACATAGATACGGCTTGAGTGCCAACTTCTTTTTTTAAGTGGTAAACAACATAATTTACACCAATCATACATACGACAAATAAAATCAACAATACCCAAAAGGTGCGGTAATTGCGGACTTTCAGCCATTCTATCATTAAGTTTTTATACATTTTTATTGATTTGTAATTTCAAGGAATTTTGTTTCCAACGATTTTTTATGAACGCTTAAATGTGTAAGTGTAACGCCGTGTTCAAAGCAATATTTGTTTAGCGCCTCCAAAGAAATTGCGTCCGGTTCATGATGCAGCAGCAATAAATCTCTTTGTTCTTCCATCGAAGTGTAGCCTGTAAAGTTACTCAAGACTTCTTTCAGTTTTGTAAAGTCGGGTGCAGATAATTCAATAATATCATTGCTTTTCAAAACAGAGTTTACGTTACCATCGGCAAGTAAAGTTCCTTTCTTTAAAATGGCTACATGCGTGCATACTTTTTCCACTTCGTCCAGCAAATGACTTGCCATTACAACCGTTTTTCCTTCGTTTGCCAGACTCTTTATAAGACTGCGGATATCTGCAATTCCGTTCGGGTCAAGACCATTTGTCGGTTCGTCTAAAATCAATATAGACGGACTTCCCAGCAAAGCTGCCGCAATTGCAAGGCGCTGTTTCATGCCGAGAGAAAATGTACTGAACTTGCTGTCTTTTCTTTCATACAAATCGACTCGCTTCAGTACATCATCAATTGTTGAAAAATCGTAACCTTTAATTTGTGCAGTAATTTCCAGATTTTTTCTTGCCGATAAATAATGATAGAAGTTAGGCGTTTCAAGTAATGTGCCTGTTTGCCTGCGCAGTTTGGAAGTGATAGGCTCTCCGAATAAGGAACAAGTGCCTGCGTTGGCTTTCAACACATTTGTTACAATGCCTAATAAAGTGGTTTTACCGCTTCCGTTGGGTCCAAGAATACCGAAAATACTGCCTTGCGGCACATCGAATGAAACATTTTTCAATGCTGCAATCGCTCCGTAATTTTTTGATATTTGATGAACAGATAATGCTGTCATGCTGTTAAGTTTTGCTAAGTAAAGTTGGGGAAGTTTATGTACAAGAAAAAATTTATTTGATGAACGGCAGATAAACGAGACAGCCGCAGCAGAAAGGCTGCGGCTGAGCAAGCAACTGTATCAAAGTTGACTGTTTTAATTATTCCAAAAATATTTTAGTCATATCGTGATACTGGTTTTGTAACTGGTGTACATAATGCACATTCGGGAAACGTCTGATATCTTCGCGATACCACATTTCCACAGAAGAAAAATCATCGCGCTGTGGAATGACTAAGCGAAATGCGTCTTTCTTGTACTTTACAGCATCATCTTCAAGGTCTTCTTTTGTGAAGCCGAGATGCCCCATTTCGGCATCGGTCAAAGGAATCGGGTAAACATTTTCGACATCATACCAAAAATCCTGGTTACCCTCATCAGTGGTTACGCACACTTGTTTATCTTCCGGTGCAATGCCCGATACAGTCCCTTTTCTTTTCTGACCTTCGTAGTCGGCAACTACATAATTGTTGTGTTTCAGTTCGTGAATGTTAATCATGGCTTATGATTTTTGTTGCATAAATTTACGAATATTTGTCAGTATGTTCCAAAAGAAAATTTGAAGATGCAATTTACCTACAACTAATTTTTTAATTTTTATTAGGATATTTTAAATAATCTTGTGTAAACTTTGTTGGGTTTTGATAGTTTAATAAAGAATAACAATTGATAAATTTTTAATAATGAAAAAGTTAAGTTTGGTCTTGCTGTGTGGTATTCCGGTAACAATATGGGCGCAGGCGCCGTTTCAGATTTCCGGTTCGGTAAAAGGCGTAAACCCGTCTGTAGATAAAGTATATATTTCTTATGCTGCTAACGGACAAAATGTTTTGGATAGCGCAAATGTGCGTGGCAACAAATATAAATTCACAGGCTACATTACGCAACCCACGCGTGTTGAACTGAAAGCCGCATATAATAATGATAGAGCTTCTTTGCAGCGAGACGTAATAACGCTTTTTGCAGAGCCTTCAGATATTACAATCAATAGCGTAGATTCTTTCTCCAATGCAACCATTACCGGCTCGCAGGTAAATGTTGAGTTTCAAAAATTACAAACTGCGGCAAAACCTTTTCAGCCTAAAGTGATTGCTTTGTCAAAAGAAATTGCTCAATACAGAAAGGAAAAAAATACGCAGGAACTTGAGCAGGCACAACTGCAATTAGACGAAGTAAATGCGCAATTAAATGAAGCCGTGTACGCCAAATATATTCAACAAAATCCAAATTCGCCGTTGGCATTTTTTGCTTTGCAGCAATATGCAGGACCAACAATGCCGAAGCCGCAGGAAACTTTGCAACTGTTTAATTTGTTGCCCGAATCAATGAA
Source organism: Arachidicoccus sp. BS20 (assembly GCF_001659705.1). Classification (NCBI taxonomy): domain Bacteria; kingdom Pseudomonadati; phylum Bacteroidota; class Chitinophagia; order Chitinophagales; family Chitinophagaceae; genus Arachidicoccus; species Arachidicoccus ginsenosidimutans. Next base: position 1,188,046 of record NZ_CP015971.1, on the reverse strand, counting down.
GCGGTCGCACGATGGAATGCGTATGAAAGATTTGATTAGTCGTGTGCTGCGCGCAAGCGCGGGAAAACCTGCGCCTGATTTTACACAAACTGATATGAACGGAAATTCTGTAACACTTTCATCATTCAAAGGAAAAACGGTGCTGATTAATTTTTGGGCAAGCTGGTGCGGACCTTGCCGTGCACTAGATGCAGATTTGGTAAAATTGTACAATACATATAAAGATAATAATTTTACTATTATCAACGTGTCGCTTGATAAACCGGGCGAAAAAGATATTTGGTTGAAAGCCATACAGGAAGATGGTTTGAGCATTTTCCCACAAGTAACAGATTTGCGTTTTTGGAACAATGCTGTTGCGAGATTGTATGGAATTGTTTCCGCTCCGCAGAATATTCTTGTGAATGCAGACGGTGTTATTGTGGCAAAAAATTTAAAGCCGAATCAGTTGAATGATAAAGTGAAATCTTTAGTGGAGTAGTGGATTTTAATTACACAAATTAGGACGAATTACACGAATTATTTTTTGAACTTTTAAAAGTTGCTTTCACTAAAGCTATATTTTATGAAATTCGTGTAATTCGCCTTCATTCGTGTCATCAAAAATTAATTATAATTCGGATTTGCTGCCAATGCCGCCAAATCTTCTTCGCTGTAATCTTTAATCACATTATATAAAGTATCGCGTTCAACAGGCGCGCGACCTGCTTGTTTGATGAGCGCAACCAATTCTGCAGTTGATAAAGACGGTTTTTGTTCTTCACTTCCTGCCATCGAATAAATCTTGGTAGTATCATCAATTGTTCCGTCTAAATCATCTACGCCAAAGCTTAAAGAGAGTTGCGCATTTTGCCGTCCAAGCATGGGCCAGTAAGCTTTTACGTGCGGAAAATTATCTAAGTACAATCTCGAAATTGCATACAGGCGCATATCTTCCACCACACTGCTTTCGGGAATGTGAGACATATCGTTATTCTGATTACGAAACTTCAGAGGAATAAATGTGTTGAAGCCGCCGGTTTCATCTTGTAGTTGTCGCAACCGTTCCATGTGGTCGATGCGATGTTCATATTTTTCAATGTGCCCGAAAAGCATTGTTGCGTTGGTGTGCATATTCAATTTGTGCGCTGCACGATGAATTGCCAGCCAACCGTCTGCATCCACTTTATCGGCACAGATTTGTTCTCTTATTTCAGTATGAAAAATTTCCGCGCCGCCGCCGGGCAATGATTGCAAACCCGCGTCTTTCAATAATTGCATTCCTTCTTCAACAGAAACTTTTGCTTTGCGGAACATATAATCCAACTCGACAGCCGTGTAACCTTTGATGTGTAAATCTGGACGATGCGCTTTGATTTTTTTCATCAGGTTGATGAAAAATTGCAAGTTCAGTTTTGGATGAACGCCACCTACAATATGCACTTCCGTTACAGGTTTTCCGTCGTAGCTTTTGACAATGTGCATCATTTGGTCTTCGCTCAGTTCCCAACCTTCTTCGCGATGTTTGTACAAGCGTGAGTAGGAACAAAACGCACAGGTAAACACGCACACGTTGGTCGGCTCAATATGAAAGTTGCGATTGAAATAAACGATGTTGCCGTTCTTTTTTTCGCGCACATGATTTGCGAGCGAGCCCACAAAACCGAGCGAGCCTTTTTCAAAAAGCGTAACACCTTCGTCGAAACTGATGCGTTCACTATTTAATATTTTATAACCGATGGTTTTTAAACTTTGGTCTTTTTCTTCTTCCACCAATCTTTCTACACCGTTAATTGCCACATCCTGCATATCAAAAAAATTTAGGGTACAAATTTAGGAGTTATCCATTAATGGAACAGGTTTCTTTTTGTTATAAATCATGATTTGCTGCGTGGGTTGTTTTAATGAAAATATATGCATCAAACAGTTGCGGCAAATTTGTTTTGTCGGAATATCCAATGCCTTCGGGCGTTCCGTAACCGACCATTCTTAATGGTAATTTTGTCGTATCATTTTTAACTTTATCGAAATTGATAAAAGATGCAGGCTGATTTTTATCGGCAAAATATTTATCCCAAGTATTTTCTTTTACAGTTGGAAGCGGATATGAAAACATTGGATTAATGTGCGTATCAAACCGTTCGGGCGTTCCGCTGTATGTGCCATTTGCTGTGCCTGTTCCGAGAACAAAGTAGTCGGGAATTTGCTGTTTTATATATCCGCCGCAACCGCCGACACTATTATCTTGAAAGGCTGACTTTAACGCCAAATGTATTGCGTGTGCCCATACAATCATTTTATTGTTCTTGGCAATATTTACAGCCATTTCAGCCATTCCTTTGTCTCTGTTTTCTTCGCCGACAATCCAAAATTTACAATTTAAAACAGCAGTTTTGAAAGTGTCGTTTACATCAATATTTTCGGCTTTTACAAGACTGTCTATTTTTTGCGAAACGGAATAACCTTTCCGCATTTTTGCAAAAACAGCATCATAGTTTATGTTTAATGTTGTATCGTTCTGCACTGTCCAAATAGAATCGTAATAATGTGTGCAAGCAATTAATGTATCGGACAAATTCAGCAGCGTTTGGTTATTGGAATGAAGCAATTCATTTTTGATAATTTTTGCCGTATTTTCCATGTAATTAAAATCCATTCCTGTAAACATAATTTTATTTGAATGTTCCTGATTAAACTTTCTTATCCATTTAAACAGCATCTCAATTTCCTTTGTTTGCCATAGTGAAATGAGATATTTTTTCATCCCAATTTTTATGTTTTCTTTGGAATTGATAAACCGATTAAAGTAATAGCTGTCGCCGAAAGCATTTTCAAAACAAATTATTCTAAAACCTTTTTTCTCGACAAGTTCTTTAACTATATCAATTCTCAAATCGTTAAATTCTTTTGTTCCGTGTGTGCCTTCGCCAAGTCCTACGATTTGATGATTTCCCATTTCATTTACTAAAGACTGAAGTTGTTTTATGGAAATTTTTCCTGATTCAATGTTTAATGATACAATATTTTTGTCCAATTCATTTTGTGCTTTCGCAAATATTACCGCGATTGAAAGCGTGCATACAATTGTGATTCTTTTCATAAAATAATTTTTAGTTTATAACACGAAATTATTTTGACTGTACACGCTCAAAAAACTTGTTCTGTCAACCTCTTCAATTATTCGACAAAAAATTTATACTCAATTTTCATCGAAAAAACAGATGGTTTCATCGAATAGAAATGCTCATATTTTTATTTGAGATACTTTTATATTCGTAATGAAAAATGAAATTCAGATAAAGGATAAAAGTAAGTTCCCGCTTGTGTACGAAATTGTTGTTTGGTTGTTGTATGTGTCTATGTTTAAATATTCATATTATATTGACTTGGTTAATTTTCGTGATACACAATCTGATTTACCGCACCCTCAAATTATATTCTATGTCATTGCACTATCCTTGTATTGGCTGTTGTATTATCGTCTTGTAATTCCTTTTCTGTTAAGAAAGAGAAGCTATTGGTTGATATTGGCAGCAGCATTTTTGTTTGTAATTATTTTATCGTTGCCGAATAATTTTATTGTAAGTTACGTCTTTGAGCATTTCGGTTTTGATAAAGTATTGCAGGAATTTTATCAAAAGCAACATTGGTTTTACGGTTTGCGATTGAAACAATTTTCAGGCTGGGATTTGGAAATATTACTGCCAGATTTAATTGCATTCAGTTCGATTGCATTTCTGCGTTATGCTTTTGAAAATGAATACAACAAACGGCAATTGCAACAACACAATTTTGAATTGCAATTAAACGCTTTGCGCGCACAGTTGAATCCGCATTTTTTGTTCAATACTTTAAACAGCATTTACGGAATGAGTTTATTGAACAATGAAGAAACGCCGCAATACATTTTGCGTATGTCCGATATGATGCGTTATGTTTTGTATGAAAGTAATGACGAAAAAGTACCGCTTGAAAAAGAAGTTGCATTTATCGAAAATTATTTGCTCATGGAAAGCAAACGATATGAAAATATTACGCTTACATTTTCTTCTGATAATGTAGATGAAACAACTGAAATTGCGCCATTGATTTTGTTGCCTTTTGCAGAAAACGCCATTAAACATGGTGCGCATCATATAAATGAAAAAGCTGTTGTTAATTGTAAAGTTGTTTTGAATAACGATAAATTATTTTTCAGATTGGAAAATGATGTTTCGCCTGAAAGTAAGTCGGAATCAGCATTTGGAGGAGTTGGTATTGAAAATGTAAAAGCAAGGTTGGAATTGTATTATGCAGGAAAATACGATTTGAAAATTTCGGATAAAGAAAATGTTTACGTTGTTGATTTATCAATTGAATTAAGCCATGATCAAATGTATTGTTGTCGATGACGAGCTCATTGCTCATCAGATTTTGGAGAAATATATTTTGAAATGCGAGAGTCTTGCATTGATTGGTCATTGCCGCAATGCAATGGAAGCATTGGCGATGCTGGAAGCGCATGAAGTAGATTTGATTTTTCTCGATATTCAAATGCCGTTGATTAGCGGGTTAACTTTTTTAAAGAACCTGAATAATCCGCCGCAAATTATTTTCACGACTGCGTTTCAGGATTATGCGCTGCAAGGTTTTGAATTGAATGCAGTCGATTATTTGCTTAAGCCTTTTTCTTATGAAAGGTTTTTAAAAGCTGTCGGCAAAGCTGAAAAATTATTGGAAAACAGAAGTGCCGAGAAAAGTGATGAAAATTATTTTATCATAGAAAGCAATTCTGTTGCAGTAAAACTTCTTTATAAAGATATTTTGTACATCGAAGCGCTTGGCGACTATATGAAAATTTATACCCCCGAAAAATTTTATCTGCAACACACAACACTAAAATTGTTGGAAGAACAATTGCCGAACGATAAATTTATCCGTGTTCATAAATCATACATTGTTGCTATCGGGAAAATAAAGATGATTGCGAAAGACGAACTCATTCTTTCAAATGATATTCATGTTCCAATAGGTCAATCTCATAAAGAAAAACTGAATGAGGTTTTCAGAAAGTAAAAGATACAACTGAATGACAAAATCAATTTGTTTGCCACAAAGGAAGATATTGCCAACCTGTGATTGTTGCCATAGTAAATTTTGTAAAATCATTTCCCCATCAAATAAACGCTATCTCCGCTTATCAGGGAAACTTTGTAAGTAATGTTGGTAGCTTTTTTCTCATTAGGGACTTTGACTGATGCGGTTTTTCCTGTGCCAATATTTTCTGCCTGCAAAGTCTCGCCGCGTATGATTTTGCCATCTGCATCGGTATAAGACACATCGATGATGGCAATGTTTAAAGGTTGGTCGCTGATGTTTTTTACATTTATTTTAATGTTTTTTACTTCCTTGTCCGGCGTTTTGTTCAGCGACAGCGTTACATAATCCGAAATAAACTTTTGTTTAGCCACAGGTTTCTTCTCAACAGGTTTTACGGCAGCTATTCCGGTGTTGTGGGGTGCGATTGCGGGAGTGCTATTTTCGGTAATTTTAGTTTCAATCTTCGGAATCTTTTTTCTGCCGGCATCTTCGGAATCTATCGCGATGTTAGCTCTTGCGGTACGAGATAATGTATCCTTTTTTGCTTTTATGACAGAGTCTTTTTTTACAATAGTCATAGCGCTGTCTTTGACGTGTTTGACAGACGCCATTGTAATTGTTTTTTCCGATTTGTGTGTAGAGGTAGTAGCAAAAGGTTTTTTGATTGTGCTGTCTGCGGTAACCGGCGTTTGTACAATTGCAGTAGGCGCCGCATCGTCCGATGTCATTTTTTTATAGCCGAACCACACGCCCGCACCAATGCCGCCAATGATAAGCAACGGGAGAACTAATTCTTTCGTTATGCTGGAGTTGTTATCTCTTCCTGCTGCCTTTGAAGGTTTGGGTGCGACAGTTTTTTTGCGCTCTGTTTTTTCAAGACGCGGCGCACTGTCTATGTGATGTACCAGCGGTTTTGCTGCTGTGTGATGCGTTTCTTTTTCAGGCGTTTTTTTATCGTTTACGGTCAGGTCGTTTGCTCTTTTTTTAGGAACGGCAGAGGGCGTTCGTTTGAAAGGCGAGTTGACGGGCGGTGTAGGTTGTTGCATAGGTGGTTCAGGTTCTTTTTTTATTTCAATCAATTCCTTGTTCGCGGTTATTTTGAATTTGGGTTTTGGCGCATAAGCCAGCGCATCTTTAAACTCTGCAAAGCTTGCTGCCGCGCGCCATTCATTGCTGTCGGCTGTCCTGAGTTGGTCGGTATGCAGAATGCCTTGCTGCAACAATGCTTCCCTCGTAAAAGGGCCCGTTACAATATTGTTTCGCAATAAATGATACACGGAATTCCGCTTATTTATTTTGTGCTAAAAGTAAGGAATTATCAAGATTTCTGAACGTGCCCTATGCAGATAAATTTTGGCTGTGGTAGCCGAAATGGATCCCGGACGTATTGATTTTTAGCAATAATGCTGCCATTCTTTTTATAAAAGAAAATCCAATTATTTTTTTTCGTTATTTTATTGTTTATGTGTCGGTGTTTTTGCAGGTAAATGCGTATTTTTGAGACCTTGTGTATCCCACACAGATATTTTGTATTTTTTTTAAATTTTATGGAAGAAAACAATAGCAATCTCACTCCGGAAGAGACAGGCGATATAGACAGAATTTTGCCCGTGAGTATCGAAACAGAAATGAAAACCGCTTACATCGATTATTCGATGAGCGTGATTGTAGGGCGTGCATTGCCCGATGTACGCGATGGGTTTAAACCGGTGCATCGCCGCGTGTTGTACGGGATGAATGAACTCGGAAATAACAGTAACAAACCTTATAAGAAAGCGGCGCGTATTGTGGGCGAAGTGATGGGTAAATATCATCCTCACGGCGACTCCTCGATTTATTTTACCATCGTACGTATGGCGCAGGATTTTACCATGCGCTATCCGCTGGTGGACGGTCAAGGTAACTTTGGTAACCAGGACGGCGACCCGCCGGCGGCCATGCGTTATACCGAAGTTCGTTTGGAAAAAATTGCCGAAGCCATGCTGGAAGACATCGAAAAAGATACGGTGGATTTTCAACTCAACTTCGACGATTCTCTGGAAGAACCTGCCGTGCTGCCCACGCGTATTCCGCAGCTTTTATTGAACGGATCGAGCGGTATTGCCGTAGGTATGGCAACGAATATGATGCCGCACAACCTGAGCGAAGTAATCGACGGCTGTATTGCTTATATCGATAATAAAGAAATAACAGTTGAAGAATTGATGCGCCATGTGAAAGCGCCGGATTTTCCAACGGGCGGTATTATTTTCGGTATGGATGGCGTGCGTCAGGCAATGCTTACCGGTCGCGGTCGAGTAATGGTGCGCGGAAAATGTCATATAGAAACTGAGAAGTCGGGCAAAGAAAAAATTATTATCACAGAAGTGCCGTATCAGGTCGGTCTGGATGCTTTAACGGATAAAATAGGACAGCTCGCTTCCAACAAGATTGTTGATGGTATTTCTTATGTAAACAACGAAAGCAGCAAGCGCGAAGGCATTCGCATTGTAGTGGAACTCAAGCGTGATGCGGTTTCCAGTGTTGTTATTAATCAATTGTACAAATATTCCGAGCTGCAAACCAGCTTTGGAATCAACAATGTTGCCATTTGTAAAGGGCGTCCGCGCACGCTGAACCTGAAACAGCTTATCCAGGAATTTATCGAGTTCAGAATGGAGGTAATTACGCGACGTACGAGATTTGAATTGCGAAAAGCACAAGAGCGTGAGCATCTGTTAAAAGGCTATCTGATAGCCTTGGATAATATTGATGAAGTCATCAGTATCATTCGTGCATCGGCTAATCCGGAAGCTGCAAAAGAAAATTTGGTGGCTGCGCAGTTCCGGCTAAAAAATTCTCAAATTATCCGGTTGCTTGGCGAAGAAACAGCCAACGAATTTCTGGACGAAGTACAGGCGAAAGCTATTCTTGAGATGCGCTTGCAGCGTTTAACCGGAATGGAACGCGATAAGATTCGCGATGAATATCTGGAACTGATGAAAACCATTGAACGTCTGAAACAATTGCTGGCAGATGAAGGCTTGCGTTATGATGTAATCAAAACCGAATTACTCGAAATAAAAACAAAATTCGGCGATGAACGTAAAAGCAGTATTGAGTACAACGCAGACGATATCAGCATCGAAGATTTGATTGAAGAAGAAGATGTGGTAGTTACTATTTCGCACCTCGGTTATATCAAACGTACGCCGGTTTCGGAATACCGGCAGCAGCGTCGCGGCGGTCGCGGCGGCAAAGGCGTGGCTACCCGCGAAGAGGATTATGTGGAGCATTTGTTTGTACCTTCTACACATGATACTATGATGTTCTTTACGGAGAAAGGACGTTTGTTTTGGCTGAAGGTTTATGAAATTCCTGAAGGAGAAAAGAACACTAAAGGTCGTGCAGTTCAAAACCTGATTCAGATTCCGGGCGATGATAAAGTGAGAACGATTATCAATGTGAAGAAGCTCACGGATGAAGAGTATGTTAAAAATCATTTTATCGTTTTGTGTACACGCAAAGGAATTATTAAAAAAACGGCGTTGCAGGATTTCAGCCGTCCGCGGGCAACAGGCGTAAATGCGATTACCATTAATGAAGGCGACCAGCTTTTGGAAGCTATCGTAACAGACGGAAACAGCGAAATAATGCTTGCCGTAAAAAGTGGTCGTGCTATTCGTTTTCCCGAAGAAAAAGTTCGTCCGACCGGGCGCGGCGCTATCGGTGTTACAGGAATTGAGGTCGATGATGAAACAGATGAAGTAATCGGTATGATTTCTGTAAATAAAAATGATAAAGAAAAAACCGTACTCGTTGTAAGCGAAAAAGGTTATGGCAAACGAACTCCATTAACCGATGAAGATGGAGAAGATGTTTACCGCATTACCAATCGCGGCGGTAAAGGAGTGAAGACAATTAATATAACGGAAAAAACCGGCAAACTCGTCGGCATATTGGATGTAACTGAAAAGCAGGACTTAATTATCACTTGTAAATCGGGCATTACGTTACGTACAGGCGTTGCAAGCATTAAAGAAGCGGGACGAAATACGCAAGGTGTAATTTTGATGAGGCTTGACAATGGCGACGAAATTGCGGCAATATCTAAAATTGAAGAACAGGAAGATGAAGATGCAGCAGGCGAGGATGAGGCTATATCATCAACAGAGAATAATAACTTGCCGGAACAAACAAGTAATGATGATAATACGCTTCCTGACAATGAATCTCAATCAATTAATAATTAAAAATAATAACAATGAAAAAGGTCTTATTTTCTATGTTGCTTGCCGGTTCCATATCGGCGGTATTTGCACAAAAAAAGGACAAACCGGTAAAGTATGACAATAGTGAATTACAAAAGTATCTTGTCCTTAAAAATTATGTACAGGCTAAAGATTACATTGATAAAGTTCTTCAAAATCCGAAGGAGCAGGATAATAAAGAAGCGCTTACATACAAGGCTTTTATTTATTCTCAGTTAGCTTACGATTCGGCTACAAAGGCAAATTATCCGGATGGAATTAGCATTGCAGACAATGTGTTGAAACAATTGCAACAATCGACCGATACGGCTCAGTTCAACAAATTGATGCGTCAAAATCAAGGCATAAACGCTGTATCGGCAGTATATGCAGATGCTTTCAATAAGGGAAAAGAAGAATTTGCCAAAAGCCAGTGGGACAGCGCTTATGTTAATTTCCGCGAATCATCGCATTGGTCCGGCTATATTCTTCAGAATGGATTTAGTACCAATCCGGACAGAAACGCAATAGACACATTTCCGGTTTTGTACACAGGCTTTTCGGCTCAAAATGCCGCCGGGTTTGACGCAGAATCTGGCAGTTTCAAAAATCCGGCTATGGCAGATTCGGCGATGTCTATTTATACAGCCCTCGCCGACAGAGGAATCGCAATTCCGGATATGGCAGCCATGTACCAATTCATGATTCAATATTATCAGACAAAAAAAGATAATGCCAATACAGACAAGTACCTTGCTATTGCAAAGCAACATTATCCTGATAAGAATGATTTGTGGGAACAATTGGAAACAAATGCGATGACAGCCGGTGGCGATGTACAAAGTATTATAGATAATTATAAGCAAAAAGATGCCGCTGGCGATATGTCGGAAGACCAGTATGCGCAGATTGCAAATAGCTTGGCTAATGCAGAAAAAAAAGTAACAGATTCTGCTTTATTCATTCAGGTTAACAATACTGCCATAGATGCTTATGAAAAGGCTTTTGCTAAGAATCCGCAAGGGTTATATGCTTACAATGCCGGCGTATTGAATTATAGTATGTTTTTGAAATTGGACGATGAATATTATGCCAGTAGGGGCGAAGGCGCCGCACTGAAAGCTAAAAGAGCATCTATTGAAAAACAACAAGCTCCGTATGCCGATAGCTCAGCTTATTGGTTCGAAAAAGCGTATAGCATTTTATCTGCAAAAACCAATAGAGAGAAAATTGAAACTATTTCAGGTAATAATGCGGTAAAATCGCTTGAGAGTATCTATGGCTGGAAAGCCGGAAAAGCGCAAGGGCACGATGCTGCCGCTTTTGATAAATATGACGCATTGAGTAAAAAGTATGGTAATCTGGAAGGGTCGTTGAAATAACTTTTATAAGTTGTTTGAGACAAAAGCGGGAAGCATTTAAATGCTTCCCGCTTTTGTCTTATCAGAGGTTTTGTTAAGGTTAATTAAAATTAGTTTTCTTCAATAATTATATTAAACTTCGGTACACTTATTATCGTCTTATATATGTATTGGTTATTTAGAAAGAATTGGCTTTATCATTTAATAACTAAAAATACTTAAAATGAAAAAGATAATATTTACAGCAGCAGTCGCATTCATTGCATCTCTAACGATAAATTCCGTATCTGCACAAAGCCGTCATTATGAAGGACGCGGACATATAAAAAACAGTTCGGCACATACTTATACAAGCAGCAGAAGAGTGGCTGCGTATAACAATCATAATAATAGCCATTATAACTATAATAATCGTTCAAACAATAATCATTATTATAATAATAACCATAACTATGGTAGTGTAGCGCATGTTTCGCATTACTACAATAATCGTCGCCCTGTATTTGCAGGCAGAAGAAGAGTAGTCGTTCCTTGGGGCGCAGCACATCGTTACGCTTATGCTCGTCCGGTTTATTTTCCTGCGTATCATTTGTATTACGACCCTTACCGTTGCGGTTATACTTATTGGAGCGGCGGACGTTGGTTGTTTTCAGTAGCGCTTCCTTCAATTTTTGCAGGAATTAATTTAGCCGCAGCAAACATGGCGTATCTGGATAATGTTCCGCAGGCTGCTTATTATCCTGATGGATATAATGATGGTTATTATGCTCAACCCGTTGCGCCTGTAGTTGCAGCACCCGGAGTGAGCTTAAATATACATATTGGTTTATAGAGTTGGATTTTTGATAATTGTGTTTAAACAGAAGCCTCTGTAAAGAGGCTTTTGTTTTGCTTGTATTTTAAAGTTTATCTTTGCCGCATAACTATTCATAAATGATTGTAATCGACAATATTTTAATCAGCGACGAAGTGATTAGCGAACAATTTGTTTGCGACCTTAGCAAATGCAAAGGTGGTTGCTGTGAAGACGGCGATGCTGGCGCTCCTTTGGAAGATAAAGAACTGAAAGAACTTGAAAATAATTATGAAGTCGTGAAGCCATACATGACCAAAAGTGGTATTGCCGAAATAGAAAAGCAGGGACTGTATGTACACGACAGATATTTCGGGTGGGTAACGCCTACGATTGATAATAAAATTTGCGCTTACGGTTATCGCGACGAAAAAGGCATTATCAAATGCGCGATTGAACAAGCGTATAACGATGGAAAACTCGGTTGGAAAAAACCCATTAGTTGTCATTTGTTTCCGATAAAAATTCAGCAAAGCCAAATTGATGAAGATTTGGAATATGTAAACTACGAACCGCGCGAAGACTTATGCGCCTCCGCGTGTAAATTGGGAAAATCACTGAAAGTACCGGCTTACCAATTCCTGAAGGAAGCGATTGTACGCAAATATGGCGAAGCATTTTATGAAAGCCTCGATGCAACCGCCGAACATTTAAAAAATAGCTGATTATTGTTGCAATGACTTCCGAACGAAAAGATAAACTAACCCGTGTACTGAATCATCGTCAAACTGATATTGCCGTTGTATTTGAAAATGTGGAAGACCCGCACAATATTTCAGCTGTGCTGAGAACCTGCGAATCGGTTGGCATTCAGGACGTGTATATTCTCAATCACACGATTCCGCCGCATCCGAAATTCGGGAAAGAACTTGGCACGCGAAGCAGCAGCAGCGCATGGAAATGGGTCTCGATTCATTATTTCGAAAATCTGCAAGAATGTATTTCTTCGTTGAAAAATGAAAACTTTACATTGATGGCAACACATCTTTCTGCTGCTGCAGTTGATTTGTACGAAATAGATTTTACACAAAAAATCGCTTTGATCTTCGGCAACGAACGCAAAGGCGTAACTGAAGAAATGCTGCAACATTGCGATGGGAATTTCATTGTTCCGCAGGTTGGAATTATTCAGAGTTTAAATATTTCTGTCGCCTGCGCTATCAGTATTTATGAGGCTTTCAGGCAAAAAAGACTTGCCGGACATTATGAAAAAACACGCTTGCAGAATGAACGATTAGTCGAACTGAAAAATGAATGGGGCTTGAAAGAAGATTAAAAACCTATTTAAAATTCGGAATAATTATAATCACATAGAAACATAGCTTTTATGTAGAAGATGACGGTAGAGAAAGACAAAGCTGCACAATAGATTTTCATCGAAGATGAAAATACTATGATTTTCAACCTGTTTAAATAAGAGATGTATTTCCACTTTCTATGCTTCGATTATATTTCTATGTTGCTATGTGGTTAAATATTATTATCGCAGTTTCATCTAATATTGAAATTGTTTTAATTTTAAACAAGCTCTAAATTTTTTTACAAGAATATTTTTTTATATAAAATCACTTCCCTACTTTAGCTCTGCAATTAAGCAATGAATAATCGCAGCATAAATATTATCTCCACTTCTTCAGTAGTTCTTCGCGGGACTATTGCTACGATTATTATTACAACCCTGTAAAGGGTTAAACATTGCACATATCATCCTCCGGGCTTTATGCCGTTTTTTACAGATTCTCTGTTTTATTTTTATCATTAAACAATTCTTATGCGCGTTCTCAAATTTGGCGGTTCGTCCGTCGCCAACGCTGAAAATATCAAAAAAGTTAAAAGCATTATTTCATCGGATAATGACAAAAAAATTGTGGTTGTATCTGCCATGAGCGGTGTTACAAACCAATTGCTCGAGATAGGCATCGCAGCTTCAAATGCCGATGAATCCTATAAAAATATTATTCAGCAGTTATTGGATTATCATTTAAACGAAGTCAGGCATTTGTTGCCTGTTACCAATCAAAGCGCGTGTTTGAGTTTGGTAATGCAACTCTTCAACGACTTGGAAGATATTGCGGAAAGTGTTTTTCGTTTGCAGGAATTTTCGCCTGCAACAAAAGATAAGATTTTAAGTTTCGGGGAAATTTTATCCACCAAAATTATCACTGCCTATTTTCAATCGGAAAATATTGCGCATCGATTAATAGATGTGCGCGAAGTGATAAAAACCAATTCAAAGTTTGGCAATGCCGAAGTAAATTTCAATATCACTAATCAGTTAGTTGTTGATAACGTAAAAAATAGTAAACAACCTATTTTGCTCGTTCCGGGATTTATTGCTTCAAACAAATCGGGACAAACTACAACTTTAGGTCGCGGTGGTTCGGATTATACGGCGGCAATTTTTGCAGCAGCAACCAAGGCTGACGCTTTGGAAATATGGACAGATGTTCCCGGCATGATGACCGCCGACCCGCGTTGGGTAAGCAACGCAAAACCCATAGCACACTTGTCTTACAGAGAAGCGATGGAACTTTCGCACTTTGGTGCGAAGGTTATTTATCCGCCCACGATTATTCCGGCAATGGATGCAAATATTCCTATTAAAATCAAAAATACGTTTGCGCCTTACGAAGCAGGAACGTTGATTGACGAAGGCGAAAAAAGAGAAGCTGCGGAAATAGTTACAGGTATTTCGAGCATTACAAATATTGCGTTGTTAAGTCTTGAAGGAAGCGGAATGGTAGGCGTGCCCGGTATTTCAAAAGTTTTGTTTGCTGCATTGGCAGCTGCGCAAATCAACGTGATATTGATTACACAAAGTTCTTCCGAGCATTCGATTTGCGTAGCGATTAACGCGAATGATTTGGATAAAGCCAAAGAAACTTTGGAGGAAGCTTTCCGTGATGATATTCTTGCAAAAAGAGTAGAGCCTGTAAAAGAAGAACAGCAACTTTCTATTATTGCACTTGTTGGCGATAAAATGAAAAGCCATCCCGGAATCAGCGGAAAAATGTTTTCTGTTTTCGGGAGAAACGGTATCAATATTCGTGCGATTGCGCAAGGCAGTTCAGAAAAAAATATTTCTGCCGTCATTGCTTTTGACGATGTGAAAAAAGCGGTGAATGTACTGCACGAAGCCTTTTTTGAAAAAGTATATAAGCAGCTGAATGTGTTTATTGCAGGAACGGGAAATGTCGGAAGCCGCTTGCTTGCGCAACTGAACCAGCAAAAAGATTTTCTGTTGAATAATCTTAATCTGCAATTGAGAATTGCAGGATTAGCAAACAGCCGCAAGATGTTGTTTTCCGATAACGGCGGTATTCATTTGGATAATTGGCAAAATAATTTGCAAAATGCACAGCAATATGATTTGAAAAATTTTATTAACGAAGTTATTAGTCGTAACCTGAGAAACTCAGTATTGGTCGATGTTACAGCCGATGCAAACTTGGCAAAGACGTATCATTTATTGTTGGAAAAAAGTATTTTCGTTGTGGCTTGTAACAAAGTTGCGTGTTCGTCTTCTTACGATTATTATAAACAATTAAAATCTTTGTCGAAAGAATTTAATGCGCAGTTTTTCTTTGAAACCAACGTGGGCGCGGGTTTGCCCGTGATTGGAACGTTGAACGATTTATTAAGAAGCGGCGACGAAATTGTAAAAATTCAAGCCGTACTTTCAGGAACATTGAATTTTGTTTTTAATAATTATGACGGAAAAACAACATTCGCAGAAATTGTGAAACAAGCGCAGGATGCGGGTTACACCGAACCTGACCCGCGTTTGGATTTGGGCGGAACAGATGTAATGCGCAAGATTATGATACTCGCACGTGAAGCGGGAAATGCTGTAAGCATGGAAGATATTGCAAACACACAATTCCTGCCTGTGTCATGTTTTGAAGGAGGCGTAGATGATTTTTATAAAGAATTGGCGAAGCACGAAAATCATTTTAAAACATTGTATGAAAATGCCGCGAAGAAAAATTGCAAGCTGAAATATGTGGCAAGCTTTGAAAACGGCAAAGCATCTGTGGGTTTACAGGAAGTGAATGAACAATCGGATTATTATCATCTTTATGGGAAAGATAATATCGTGTTGTTTTACACAAAGCGTTATCCCGAACAACCTTTGGTTATCAAAGGTGCAGGCGCGGGTGCAGATGTTACAGCAAGCGGCGTTTTTGCAGATTTGATTAAAGCAGTTTCGTAAAGAGAATAGAAGAAGTTAGAAGAAATTCAAAATATTTTCAAAATTATTATATTGTCATCATCAAATTGAAAACTATGTTCAAGCATTATTTTAAAACCGCGTGGCGTAATCTTCGAGTAAATAAGTTTTATAGCGCGCTTAATATTACAGGACTTGCAATTGGCTTGGCAACAGGTATTATGTTGTTGCTTTGGGTGCAGAATGAATTTAGCTATGATAAGTTTAATAAAAATGTAAATGATGTTTATAGAATAAATTCTCTTTTCAAAGGACAATCGAACGGTGTGAAAGAAATTATTTATGATGTAACGCCACCGATATTGGCGACTTACGCAAAATCGATTCCTGATGTGAAATCTGTTGTTAGAATCACGAGCGATTATGGGGCATTTTCTGCTGATAACATTGCAAAACCTTTAAATCTATCTTCAGCTTTTATTGACGATAATTTTCTTAATATTTTCAGTTATAAACTGCTGTATGGCAATCGGGAAAAACTTTTTCCAAATCCTTATTCTATTGCTGTTACGACATCCGTGGCACGAAAATTTTTTGCCACAGTAAATGTTTTAGGCAAGAGATTATTGTATAATAATCAAGTATTTGTGATAACAGCTGTATTGCAGGATTTTCCGAAAAATTCGTCTTTGCAATATGATGTATTATTACCAATGAGTTATTATGCTATTCAGTTTTCAAAAGATAACAAAGAGCCTTTAGATGCCAATGAAAACAGTTACACCATGAACACTTATGTGCTGCTGCGACCAAATGCAGACAAAGACAAAACTGCAAAAGCATTTACGAAATTGCATGAAAAAGCTACGACCGATACGAGGTTCGAGTACAAATTACAAAGTCTTAACAAGATACATTTAATTACGGCTGACGGCGACAGTAGTGCGTACAGAATGGCGCAAATATTTTTAATAATAACTGTGATGTTGTTTGTGATTGCAAGTATCAATTACATAAATCTTTCGACGGCGCGTTCCTTAATACGCGCAAAAGAAGTCGGCATTAAAAAAATTATCGGTGCAAGTAAAAAGCAATTGTTTTTTCAATTTATCATTGAAACTATTTTACTATTTGTTTTTGCAATTATCATTGCAATCGGTCTAATATTTATATTGATGCCGGTGTACAATCGCCTTTCAGGTAAAGAACTTCGTCTCGCTTTAAATAATATTCAAGTATGGAAAGCATTGGCGATTGCAGTAATTGGTACGTTATTGCTTTCAAGTATTTATCCCGCAATTGTGCTTTCTTCTTTTAAGCCTTTACAGATATTGAAAGGAAAAACAAACAAAGGGAATCGCTCCGCTATTTTAAGAAAAAGCCTTGTAGTTTTTCAGTTTGCTATTTCAGCTGCATTATTGTTTGCAACAATTGTAATAAGTAAACAAATGCATTTTGTACGCAACATGAAATTGGGTTATGATAAAACTTATGTTTTCTCTGTAACTTTTCCCGATGCAGCGATTTCGCATCTTTCGGCTATAGAAACAAAATTATCAAGTCAGAAAAGTATTGTGAATGTTGCAGCGTCCGATGCCCCTGATTTTACAAGCTTAGGAACTACAACAACAGCTATTCATTGGCAAGGCATGAATGAAAAGAACTCTGTGTTTATCTACGAAACTTCCGTTGATGAAAATTTTATTCCTACAATGAAAATTGGTTTTTTGGAAGGACATAATTTTACAGGAATGCCGATTGACAGCGCAAGCTTTATTCTGAATGAAACCGCCGTGAAGCAAATGGGATTGAAGCCACCTTATGTTGGACAAGAAATTACATTCGGCGGACATAAAGGAAATATTATTGGTATATTGAAAGATTTTAATTTTCAGTCTTTAAAAACGGCAATTGCACCGCTTATTTTTTATTCCTTCAATAAAGAAAAAAATACGCTCTATGTGCGCACAACTGCAAAAAATGCTCAAGCTGCCATTGCTGCCGTGAAAAAAGCATATCAAAAGTATGCCGATAATAACTCCACTTTTTCTTATAGTTTTTTAGATAAGCAGTTTGAAGCACAGTATCGTTCTGATATTCGCACGGGTACATTATTTACAACGTTTACAGCGATTGCCATCTTCATTTCATGTCTTGGACTATTTGGTTTAGCGACTTATACAGCAGAAGTAAAGACTAAAGAAATAGGCATTCGCAAAGTGTTGGGCGCGAGTGTTGGAAGCATTGTAAAACTCATCAGCAGAGATTTTTTAAAACTTGTTATTATCGCCATTGTTATCGCAACTCCAATTGCTTATTGGGCAATGAACAAGTGGCTGAATAATTTTGCTTACAAAACAAATATTGGCATTTTCACTTTTATCATAGCGGCTGTAACCGTGATGTTGATTGCGTTTGGAACGATTGGCTTTAAAGCCTATAAAGCTGCGCGAGCCAATCCTGTAAAGAGTTTGAAGACAGAGTGATTTAATAATTTAGAACTAATATAATTAAAATGAATTTCTGTACAGTACACGCGCCGGGAACGGTTGCAAATTTGGTTTGTGGCTTTGATATTCTTGGTTTGTGCCTCAACGAACCTGCGGATAAAATGGAAATAAAATTATTGGACGAAAGAAAAATAATTGTCCGCAGCGCAGATGGTTATCCTTTGCCCGAAGACCCTGCGTTGAACACGGCTGGCGCGCCGTTGCTTGAAATGTTGAAAGATATTGATGCGAATATTGGCTTTGAAGTTTTGATACATAAACGCATCAAACCCGGCAGCGGCGCGGGTTCCAGCGCGGCGAGCGCGGCAGGTGCAGTCGTTGGCGCAAATTATTTGTTGAACAATCGTTTTACAAAACAGCAGTTGATTCAATACGCAATGTTCGGCGAGAAAGTTGCAAGCGGCGTGAAACACGCGGATAATGTTGCGCCTTGCATTTACGGCGGCATTACGTTAATTCGCTCGATTAATCCTTTGGATATTATTCCGTTGCCCGCGCCCGATTTGTTTGTAACGCTTGTGCATCCGCAAATCGAAGTGCGCACCGCAGACGCGCGTGCAGTGCTTCGCCAACAAGTTGAATTGAAAAAAGCCATTCGCCAATGGGGAAATATTGCGGGGCTTGTCGCAGGCATTTTGCAGAATGATATTGATTTAATCGGTCGTTCATTGGAAGACCATATTATTGAACCTGTGCGAAGTATTTTAATTCCGGGTTTTGCAGAGTTGAAGAAAAAATGTTTGGATGCAGGTGCGCTCGGCGGCGGTATTTCGGGTTCTGGTCCATCTATTTTTATGTTGAGTAAAGACGAAACGACCGCACATAAAATTGAGGATGAAATGAAGCAGGTTTATACAGAACTGCAAATAGATTTTCATACTTATGTTTCTAAAATAAATAAAGACGGAGCAAGAATTGTCTGAACCATGATTTATTGGATTATAATGATTATAGGAAAATAAAATAGGACACACATGATGCAGATAATTATGATTGATTAAGATGAATACAAATCATAATTATCATAAAAAATCGGCGTTCCATTTTGTACAAAATAATTCGTGTAATTTGCTCTAATTCGTGTCATAAAAAACAAAAAATGAAATATTACAGTTTACATAAAGCCGCGCCGGACGTGGATTTCAGAGAAGCGGTCGTTAACGGACAAGCGCCGGACAAAGGTTTGTATTTTCCTGAAAGCATTCCGCAACTGCCGAAAGATTTTGTGGAACGGCTTTCTTCATTATCAAAAGAAGAAATTAGTTTTAAGGTAATGAAACCATATGTCGGCGAGAGTATTCCCGATGATGTATTGCAGAAGATTGTGAGTGAAACAATCAACTTTCCGTTTCCGTTAATTCGTGTGGATGAAAATATTTTTTCACTCGAATTGTTTCACGGACCAACGTATGCTTTCAAAGATGTTGGCGCAAGATTTATGAGCCGGTGTTTGGGTTATTTCAACCAGTCTTCATCCAAAAAAACAACAATACTTGTAGCAACTTCCGGCGATACAGGCGGTGCAGTTGCGAACGGATTTTTGGGTGTTGAAGGCGTTGAAGTAATTATTTTATATCCATCAAAAAAAGTAAGTCCTGTGCAAGAATTACAACTCACAACTTTGGGCGAAAACATTACTGCGCTTGAGGTTCAGGGAAGTTTTGACGATTGTCAGGCAATTGTGAAACAGGCATTTATTGATGAAGATTTGAAACAAAAATACCAGCTTACATCGGCAAACTCGATTAACGTTGGTCGTTGGTTACCGCAACAGTTGTATTACTTTTTTGCCTTGCAAAATTGGCAAGAAAAAGAGCCGCCTGTGATTTGTGTGCCAAGCGGAAATTTCGGAAATATTTGTGCGGGCGTTTTGGCGAATGTTTCGGGTATGCCCGTGAAACATTTTATTGCGGCTTGCAATGCCAACGATACAATTCCTTTGTTTTTAGAAACAAATAGTTATCAGCCTAAAAATTCAGTTTCGACTATTTCAAATGCAATGGACGTAGGCAATCCAAGCAATTTTGTAAGAATTTTGGAATTGTTTCATCAGCAAACGAATGATTTAAAAAAACATTTTACAGCGGTTTCTGTTTCCGATGATGAAACAAGAAAAACCATCAGCGATGTGTATGACGATGCCGGTTATTTGCTCGACCCCCATGGCGCGGTGGCTTATAAGGCGTTGAGCGATTACTTAAAAATCAATAAAAGCGATAAAGGAATTTTCTTGGAAACCGCACATCCCGTGAAGTTTCCCGATGTGATTGAAGAATTGTTACAAATCAAAATTCCTCTTCCCGAAAATGCAAAAACATTGTTTGCAAAGGAAAAACAAAGTATTTTGATAGATGCAAGTTTTGATAAAGTTAAAGATTGGATGATGAACCGGTAATATATTTTATCCCGGTAAGTGCAGCAATGAATGCAACATCCAGTACACAAGTGCGGCAACGCCTGCACTTACGGGAATCGTTAATATCCATGCCCAGATAAGATTAACCGTAACGCCCCAACGCACGGCTGACAAGCGTTTTGTTGCGCCTACGCCCATAATTGCGCCGGTTACGGTGTGTGTAGTGCTTACGGGAACGCCCAATGCCTCTGTCAAAATTAAAGTGGATGCCGATGCTGTTTCAGCCGCAACTCCTTCAATCGGCGTTACTTTGGTAATGCGCGACCCCATTGTTTTTACAATGCGCCAGCCGCCGCTCATGGTGCCTAAACCGATTGCAGTATAACAAGCAAAAGGAATCCAGTTGTTCTGCATCATAGTCTGAAGAATAGGTGCATTTTCGTTTAATGCTTGCCCGCCGTTTTTATCCAACAATAAAGCAACGGTAATTAACCCCATTACTTTTTGTGCATCATTTCCACCGTGTCCCAAACTAAAGGCTGCGGATGATAAAAGCTGCAAACGCTTAAACCATTTTTCTGCGCGGTAGGGATGCGATTTTCGTGCGACCCAGTTGATGATAATGGTTATAATAAAAGAAAGTATCATCCCGATAATGGGAGAGAGGAAAATAAACAAGACTGTTACGCCCACATTACGTAATTCCACTACGTTGATGTTGCCGCCGGTATGTGCCAAAGCGGCACCAATGAATCCGCCAATCAATGTATGTGAAGAGCTTGACGGAATGCCAAACCACCAGGTAAGCAAGTTCCAGAAAATGGCGGCGAGCAAGCCGGCAAGAATTACCGTAAGTGTTACAAATTCGGGATGGATGGTTTTTGCAACTGTGTTAGCAACTTTGTGTTCTTTGAAAACAAAATAAGCAACAAAATTCCAAAGCGCCGCCCACAATACAGCCTGAAACGGCGTAAGTACTTTTGTTGAAACTATAGTAGCTATTGAATTTGCGGAGTCGTGGAAACCGTTGATATAATCAAATACCAGCGCAAATGCAATAATTACAATCAGCAAGGTGGAAAATCCGAACATTCAATTTTGTTTTGATAAAAAAAAGAAAGAGACAGAAAGGTTTATGAATATTTGATAATAATAGACTCAACCGTATTGGCTGCATCTTCCATTTTGTCCACCACTTTTTCCAATATCTGGTACACTTCCCTTTTCTTAATCAATGCTTTTACATCCTGCTCCAGTTCAAACAATTTTTCGATGCTCAGGTCATAAATATCATCTGCCTGATTTTCGATACTGTTGATTTTGATAAGAGATTCGGTCATTTTGCGAAGATTTTTCATATCACGCAAACCGTTTACGGCGTTTTTCAATTCCAGTGTTCCTATTTCAATCAGTTCCACCATGCGTGTGATTACGGAATCATTTACAGGATTTACATTGTAGAATTGTATTTTTTTCATAGAAGCGTAGATGCAATCTGCCACATCGTCCAAAGACATTGCCAAAGCGTGAATATCTTCCCGGTCAAAAGGCGTAATGAAATTTCGGCTCAATTCCGTCATTACGCGGTGTGTACTTTCGTCGTTTCTGTGTTCAAAATCTTCCATCGATATAAGCGCAGCCGAGCGCTTGTCTCTATCGGGTTCGTTTGCCGATTTTTTCAACAATTGTCCCATTTGGTAAAGCGTTGTTGCTACATCTTCAAAAATCTCGTAGAAGAGATTATTTTTGGGCATGAAGATTTTTCCGAAGTTGTTAAATCCCATTGTTTAATGTTGAGTATGCGGCAAAAGTAAGATTTGCTTTCTTAAAAAGGTAATATTAAAATAACAATTAATCAACATTTGATTAATATTAAATGATTAAAGACAAATTATCCTTCATAAATTATCGTATTACTGTTTATCTTTGCAGCGAAATTTTGCTCATCTGAAATATGAGTCCTATTTAATCATGGAACATTTGTTTGGTAAAAACAGATGTCTAAAATTTAAAATATAATGGCAGTATTACACAACCGCGTTTCAAACGAAGTGTTGAAACAGCAGCTTATGGAAGAAACTTTCAAGAGAACTACAATAAGTTTCTACGAGTATTTCCCCATTCAAAATCCGCAGGAGTTTCGCGATTTTCTGTACAAAAATCTGAATGCGTTAAATGCGTTCGGCAGAATTTATGTGGCGAAAGAAGGTATCAACGCACAAATGAGCGTGCCGGAAGAAAACTTTGAAGCGTTTGAAAAATTTATTCATTCCATTCCTTTGTTGGAAAATTTAAGATTAAACGTTGCGGTAGATGACGATGGAAAATCTTTCTGGGTGTTGAAAATAAAAGTGCGTGAAAAGATAGTCGCAGATGGCATTTCAGACGAATCGTTTGATATGCGCAACAAAGGGAAATACGTGAACGCCGCGCAAATGAACGAAATGCTGAACGACAAAGAAACGATTGTGATTGATATGCGCAATCATTATGAATACGAAGTCGGACATTTTGTAAATGCAGTGGAAATTCCGTCCGATACTTTCCGTGACCAGCTCAACATGGCTGTTGATATGCTGAAAGATAAAGCCGAAGACAAAAATGTAGTGATGTATTGTACCGGCGGCATTCGTTGCGAAAAAGCCAGCGCATGGATGTTGCACAACGGGTTTAAAAATGTGTATCATCTCGAAGGTGGTATTATCAATTACGCGCAACAGTTAAAGAAAGAAAATCTGGAAAGTAAATTTATTGGCAAAAATTTTGTGTTTGATAATCGTCTTGGCGAACGTATTACAGACGATGTAATTGCGCGTTGCCATCAATGCGGAAAGCCTTGCGATACGCATGTGAACTGCAAAAACGACGGCTGCCATTTGCTCTTTATTCAATGCGATGAATGCGCCGCAAAGTATGATAATTGCTGCTCTGTTGAATGCAAGGAAACTTTGTCCATGCCTTTGGAACGGCAAAAAGAATTGCGCAAAGGAATCGATAAAGGACAAAATATTTTCAACAAATCGAAAGTGAGATTAAGACCGAAATTGTCGGAGTTGGGAAGGACGTTATAATAAAATATAGCCCACGATTTAAATCGTGGACTTTTTATTAATACCTCAAATGTCTTACCGTAAGCCCGTTATTGATTAACTGCTTTAAAGAATCTATGCCGATTTTCAAATGATTGTCCACATACGAAGAAGTAACTTTTTTATCGCCGGCTTCAGTTTTTACGCCCTCGGGAATCATTGGTTGGTCGCTTACAAGCAGTAATGCGCCTGTGGGAATATGATTGAAAAATCCGACGGTAAAAATGGTTGCAGTTTCCATATCCACCGCATACGCGCGAATTTTTACAAGGTAGTCTTTAAAATCGTCGTCGTGTTCCCACACGCGGCGGTTGGTGGTGTAAACCGTTCCCGTCCAGTAATCGACTTTGTAATCACGAATAGTTGTAGAGATTGCTTTCTGCAATGCAAACGCAGGCAGCGCGGGCACTTCAGGTGGAAAGTAATCGTTGGATGTTCCTTCGCCGCGAATAGCTGCAATGGGTAAAATCAAATCGCCGAGTTTGTTGCGCTTTTTCAGTCCACCGCATTTTCCTAAAAACAAAACTGCTTTCGGATTAATTGCAGACAACAAATCCATTACCGTAGCTGCACCAGGACTTCCCATCCCGAAATTGATGATTGTAATATCGCCGGCAGTCGCACATTGAAAAGGTCGGTCTTGCCCGATGATTTTTACTTTATTCCATTCGGCAAACTTTTGAACATAGTTAGAGAAATTTGTCAGTAAAATATATTCTCCGAAGTTCTTTAATTTCTCGCCTGTGTAGCGTGGCAACCAGTTTTCAACAATTTCTTGTTTAGTCTTCATAAGGATTACTTTTTACGAAGATATTGAAATTATTGAGTTTATTCTTCCATCGCTTCTTTAATCAACGAATAAGATTTATTCCTTGCATCGGCATCAAACACATTTCCGCTAATCATTACTTCATTCAAATTTAATTCCTGAATAAAGGAAGACAATTCTTTGCGAATGGTATTTTTTGAACCAATAAAACTGCAAGCTGTCATTTGTTCAACGGCAGCTTTTACAGGTTCGTTCCACAAGTAATCCAGCGAATCGACAGGCGGTTGTAATGGTCTGCGATTGTTGGTTATAATCCCAATAAATAGCTGATAAACCGATGTTGAGAGATGCGTCGCTTCTTCGTCCGTATCGGCTGCAATCGCATTGACACAAGCCATTGAATAAGGCTTATCCAAAAATTCCGACGGCTTGAAATTGTTTTGATAAATATGCATCGCCGCAGACAAATGCGCAGGCGCAAAATGCGCTGCAAATGCATACGGCAAACCCAATTCTGCCGCGAGATACGCGCTGTCGGTACTCGAACCTAAAATCCAAATGGGAACATTTGCGCCTTCGCCGGGAAACGCGCGTACTTTGGCATATTCATCGGTGTTGTAAAAAAATTGTTGCAGCTCTGCAATGTTCGCCGCAAAATCATATTCGTACCGCATATTGTTTTTGCGTAAGGCATAAGCTGTTATTTGGTCTGTGCCGGGGGCGCGTCCAAGTCCTAAATCAATTCTGTTAGGGTACAATGCTTCTAAAGTTCCAAACTGCTCTGCAATCTGCAACGGAGAATGATTGGGCAACATAATGCCGCCCGAACCGATGCGCAATGTTTTTGTTTTTCCTGCAACATGACCAATCAATACAGATGTTGCAGAGCTGGCAATATTCGGCATATTGTGATGCTCTGCCAGCCACAATCTTTCATAACCTGCTTGTTCTATGTGCTGTGCTAATTTTACTGTTCGTTCTATGGCGGTTAATGTATTGCCGCCTTGCGGAACAATTGCCAAATCCAAAGCGGATAGTTTTATATCTTTCATTCGTATACTTCTATATTGTTTTTTGATGGTCGTATGTTACTTCGCATAGTAAATCTTTCTGAAAAAAACGCTATGTTTTGTTTCATCCCTGTTTTAATTCAGACTGTAAAGATATTTCAATCAAGATAGAAGAATTAGTTAAAGAATCTATTACCTACAGAAAGACTTGTACTATCTGATACCATAACGCAGTTGTTGCCAAACCAACGATAATGCTGATGCCGATAATCAAATTGGTCAATCGTGCATTCAGTCTGTATTCTTCTGCAATAATACTTGATGTGAGCAACGTTGGCATGGCGGCTTCAAACACGCTTATCTTGGCAATATCTCCTTTCAAATGAAGCACGAGCACAAGTATAAGAACAAGCACGGGCGCCAGCAATAATTTATAAATCTGCGACATACCTATTTGATAAATTTCCTGTTGCCAGCCTTTGAATTTTAATTGTAACCCTACGGAAAAAAGCGCAAGTGGCGCAACCGTTGCAGCAAGTTTATTGAAAAACGGTTCAGTAGGCTGTAAATTGATAAAGTGTGACAGCACAAGAGAACTTACACAACCGATGAACGGCGGAAATGTAACCAGTCTTTTTAAAATAAAGCGGGCATCAGGTTTGTTTTGTTGTGAGCCGCCTTTCAATGCCGCCACGATTCCGGCGGTAGATAAAATTACAAACATCGCCTGGTCGCAAATAATAGCAATACTCAAATACTGCTCGCCAAAATAAGCCGAAATAAGCGGAAACCCGATGAAGGATG
Organism: Arachidicoccus sp. BS20; assembly: GCF_001659705.1. Lineage (NCBI taxonomy): Bacteria > Pseudomonadati > Bacteroidota > Chitinophagia > Chitinophagales > Chitinophagaceae > Arachidicoccus > Arachidicoccus ginsenosidimutans. The sequence continues at coordinate 1,161,836 of NZ_CP015971.1, read as the reverse complement.
TATTGGCAAAGCCGGAAGCTATTTCGAGTGAGCTGCGCGTGCGCTGTGCGTAATGTTTGTGGCGACAGTATATTTCCATAAAAAGCCAGCTTCCCGCCCACACTATAAGAGAAGATATTGCGGGCAGCAACATTTCTTCCGACCACCGGATTTTGGGAATGTATTCAAATGAAACTGCGGGCAGCGCAATGTATAAAATCCACGTGTTGATGCTTTTGTGCGCATCGGGATGAATGGATTTGGTAGCTGTGAAAATCATACCTGCCGCGATGCAAAACGCAATCAATATAAAATTGACCATGATAACTAAAACTTTGTTTATCGGGCTGCAAAGTTCGCGCAGCTATCATTGGCAAAATTGTACTTTTAGTCAAATGAATTGTATTCTTGTGCAAGCCGTTTATAGCTTGTGATGTTCACGGTAATTCGCAGGTGTTGTGCTCATATATTTTTTGAAAAAACGGTTGAAATAGGCGGGGTCGGCGAAGCCGAGATGATAACAGATTTCTTTAATGTTCATGGACGACGAAGCAAGCAATATGCAGCTTTCCATCAGCAGGCGTTTTTGGATTAAATCGTGCATGGTAATGCCGTAAAATGTTTGCAGAACAGCGTTTAATTTGCGCGGGCTAATATTCAGTTTGTCGCTGTAGAACTGTGTTTGTTGTTGTGTTTTGAAATTTTGTTCCAGTAATGTTTTGGCTTGCTTAACGATGCTTTTCGCTTCATTGGACTGAATTGTGTTTACATTATTTTCGGCAACATACATATTGTTAGCCGTGATAAGCATGGAAGACAGATAGGTTGCAAGTAATTTTATATCGGGCGTTATTGAGTTTTGCTCTTCGATCAACAAAGGCAAAATATTTTTGTAAACCAAAATACCTTTCTCATCCAAGTCTATAAAAGGCTGCGGCGCGGTAACATCGAGCAAACCGTGTTGTTCCAAAGCGGGAAACAATTTGATGATTGCATTGTACAATACGTCGCTGAACAGAATCATCCAGCCGTCGCGTTGCAGGTCTTCCATTTTGTGGATTTGTCCGGTTCGGATAAGAAACACACGGTTTGTTTGCATTGGATAACTGATGCCGTCAATGGATTGACTGCCATGTCCTTTGGTAATCCACAGTAATTGATAGTGGTCGTGCCGATGCGGAACTTCGGATAGTTCGTGGATATACGATTTGAGAGAAATGATTTTTAGTGCCTGCCGTTCGGGAAGAATAAGCTGCTTAGGAATTTTGTCTTTAGGCATATTGTCGATAATATTCGACAGCTAAGTTAAACTGTTTGGGATAATTTAGCCGGATGAGCCTTTTAATTTGTATAATAATGATAAGAAACCTGGGCTGAACCGTGGAGACTTCTGCTGTAAATCAATTGGTTTTGCCGCTCAAATGCCCATTCCGGGCGCTTACCGAAAAGAATTTCAAATTCATTGGCATATTGTACTGCGTTCGTTACCTTTGCCACTCAAAAAATTGGGGTAGATAAAAGAATTTTTCAGCAAATAAAAATTAATGAAGGCAGATAAAAACACCGTCATCGGGTTGGCATTGTTAGCAGTTTTGTTCGTGGCATATTTTACGCTCAACAACCGCGAGCGCAAGGCTTATGAAGCGCAGCAAAAGCATATTCAGGATTCACTCGCTTTGGTGCAGAAGCTGCATCAGAAACCGGTAAGTGTTACCGATTCTTTGTACGCAGATTCTCTCACAAAAGTAACTGCTGCCGGCGGTTTTGTTGCGGCAGCCAGCGGAATAGAGCAAACACAAACAGTGGAAAATGATTTGATGAAAGTTACTTTTTCCAATAAAGGCGGGCAAATTGAAAAAGTAGAACTGAAAAAATACAAAGTTTACGATTCATCGCTTGTAACATTGGGCGGTGCAGACAATCAGATGGGTTTTGCGGTAAATACATCCAATAATAGTTCTGAATATACGAATAATCTATATTTCACTGCATTGCCTGTTACAAAGAATGCAGATGGAAGTCAAATAGTAACTTATCAGCTGAAAGATTCAAGCGGAAGGATTATAGAAAATCAATACATCATTCCGAAAAATGATTACCTGATTGACTGGAATGTAAACCTGAACGGCGCACAGCAATTGCTTACGGCAAATACGCTGAATTTACAATGGAACACAATATTGCATCGCCAGCAATATGCAACTAAATATGAAAAAGAACAGTCGTACCTATGTTACAATACGCACGACGACGGATATGATTTTACACGTGCAGGCAGAGGTAGCGCCAGCAAAACTTTTGACAAAGGAGCCGACTGGATTGCTTTCAAACAGCAGTTTTTTAATCAGACTTTAATTGCGAAAAATAAATTCAAATCTGGTAATGCAACTATGACGCTTACTGCAAAAGATTTGGACGATACTTCGCGGCAAATATTCAACGATACGGCAAATTTGCAATTGCAGGTTCCTGCAACGGCTGCGGTTTCTATTCCGTTGCAATTGTATTACGGACCGAATGATTATTATGTGCTGAATAAGTACGACAATGGCATGAAGAATATGATTGATTTGGGTTCCGGTATTTTGGCTTTTGTAAAATATGTGAACCTGTGGATTATCATGCCGGTGTTCAAATTCATTGCAAGTTTTGTAAGCAACTACGGTTGGGTAATTATTTTATTGACTATTTTTATCCGTCTGGTTACATCGCCGCTTACTTATAAAAGTTATTACAGCAGTGCAAAAATGAAGGTGTTGAAGCCGGAGCTGGATGAGCTTAAAAAGAAATTTCCAGAGCAACAGACTTTTGCCATGGAGCAAATGAAGCTCTTCCGTGAGGCGGGCGTAAATCCATTAAGCGGATGTTTCCCTATTTTGCTGCAAATACCCATATTCTTTGCATTGTACCGCTTCTTCAATTCGAGCATTGCACTGCGCGGACAAGGATTTTTGTGGGCGAAAGACTTATCGGCTTACGATTCCATTATCCATTTTTCTTCCCACGTTCCGTTGCTTGGCGACCATCTGAGCTTGTTTACAATTACGTATTGTATCACAAGTTTGTTTACAAGTATGTATAACATGAATATGTCCACGCAATCCAATGCGCCCGGTCAGGAAATGATGAAATATATGCCTTACATCATGCCGTTTGTGTTCTTCTTTGTGTTCAATGGATTGCCGGCGGCGCTTACTTTGTATTACACTGTGAGCAATTTGGTAACGCTCGGCATACAGCTTGTGATTCAAAAATATATCATTGACCATGATAAAATATTGGCACAGATAAATGAAAAACGTAAGCAACCGAAGCAAAAGAGCAAGCTGCAAATACGTATGGAACAAATGCAGGAGCAACAAAAGAAAATGCAGGATTTGCGAAAGAGAAATTAAGTTAGCGTATAAAATAAAAAGGCTGTAAACTTTTCGGTTTACAGCCTTTTTATTTGTGTAATTTTTTATTTTTTTACAAATTTTAATCCTTTCTGACTGATGCCGTTTCCGGATATTTGAATGAAATAAATGCCTGCCGGCAAATCCGAAACATTAATACTTGGCATATCGGCAGAGACGATTTGATGCGCTACTTGAGTGCCCGCAATATTGATAATGCGGATTTCTACATTTCCGGTCATATTACTAAACTCAACTTTATCTTTGATGAGAGTATATTTTAATGAAACCGGCTTTTCGCGCGTGATTGATTTTACAGCGCTTTCTTTAATTGTACCGTCAATATCCTCCATTGCCAGTTTGTAATAAGCTGTTCCGCCGGTATAGGTTTGGTCGGTATAGCTATAGCTTGCGCCGGACAATTTGTTCTGCGCCATAACAGTAGCAATAGTTGTGAAAGACTTGCCGTCTGTACTTTTTTCAATATTGAATTTGCTGCTGTTAATTTCGCTTGCAGTTGTCCATTGCAATAACGCTCCTTTATTCTTAGATACTGCAAATGATGACAATGTAATAGGAGTGGCAGAGGCTGAGGCAACGGTACTGATAGACAGATTATTTACGTCAAAAGAAGATTGGTATCCCGAACCCGTCGATATTTTGAAAGAAGTAATTACGTTGCCGGTTGCATTATTTGCAGCTATACCGTTAAGCGCTTGCGTATTGTCGAGCCACAAGTCCCAATTGTCCGGCGCTATGGTGTGTGCCGTGCCATCGGGCGCCTGATAGCTTACAGAGGAACTGCTGTTATTGACATACCACCGAATGGTAACGGCAGAAGAGGCATCTACAGTTGTAGTGCTTGTAACAGTATTTGCAATATCCACCGGCGTTATTTGCGTGTTCTTGGATTGTACTGCGCTTGTTCCAAAGCCAAAGTAGGCGTACATCTTGGATGAAGAAATAGACGAGCGCGTTGTAGGATTGTTACCCAAGCCGAAAACAATGCTATTGCCACTCGATGTACCATGCGTTACAGTATTTAATGTGAAATCAAATTTTACCAGCAGGCAATTGCCGTTGGCAGCATCGGTAAGACTGTTGGTTTGTATCGTCTCCACGTTTGTGCCCGATTCTTCAAATTTAAGGTCTGTAATGCCGGATGCTGAAATGGCGCTTTCCGGGTCTTGGGTTGCGTCATAGCCGCCAATGCCGTTTACCGCAGCGCTTAAAAGACCATTGGAAAAGTCCTGTTGAAAAACTGTTGTTTGTGCATTCAGCGCATTGCTTGCCAATACAGTAAATACTAATGCGGGTATTTTTTTAAGCACAGGTTGGAGCATACGAAAACTCAGGAGTAGTGTTTGTTGCATAAGGTAAGAGTTTAAGGTTAAGAAAAAGTTATTTACAAATATAAATAAAAATTAATTAATGTTCGTCGTGCATAGCGAGGGAAGGCTGGTGTTGAGGTTAATGTTATTTGCTGTGTTTTTCCAATAAGTTTTGATTGAATACATTTTTGTTTTAAAAATGACGTCGTTTAAGTCGCAAAAAACTACGAAATTTTCGTAGAAAAATTTGTTTAATTACGAAAAGTTCGTAGTTTTACGAAAAATTCGTAGATGTGAACAAGCTTACAATTCAGGAAGAAGAAGCATTGCAGGCAGTTTTTAAAATAGGAGAGGGAAATGTAAAATCCATTCTCGATGCTATGGACGGCGATGTTCCTTATACAACAGCAGCTTCCACCGTTAAAAATTTGGAGAAGAAAGGTTTCTTAAAAAGCCGCATGATTGGCAATACTTATTTGTATAAGCCTGCCATCAGTCATGCAGAATTTAAAAAGAAATTCGTTGGCAATGTGGTAAAAAATCATTTTTCCAATTCGTACAAAGAACTCGTTGCGTTTTTTGTGGAGCAAAAAAAATTATCTGCAAGCGAGTTGAAAGAAGTATTGAAGATGATTGAAAAAGGGAAATGATAATTGGAACACGCTCACCGTCATGCTGAATTTATTTCAGCATCTTTTTAGATTCCGAAACGAGTTCGGAATGACGTGAAACTGCGTAATTATTTTTCAATCGTTATCAACTTTGAAGAAAAGATAACCTCAAAATTATTTCAACAATAAAACTTTTAACTATGACCATCTTTTTTCAATACCTGCTTCGGCTGTCCATCAGTTTTGCGGTTATGTATTTGTTTTACGCACTTGTATTGCGCAGGCTCACGTTTTACAATCACAACCGTTGGTATTTGTTAGGATATTCTGTGTTGTGCTTTTTCATTCCGTTAATCAATATTGCATCGTTTTCTTCTGTGCCGCGACAAAGCGAAGCAACGATTATGAACACATCTGTTGTGCGTATGATTCCGAATATTACATTCACCGGAACACCTGAAACGCATACAGTGCGTGCATTTGACGCAGAGCAACTCATTGTGTGGATATTTTTTGCGGGCATTGTTATTATGTTGTTGCGGTTGTTGTTTCAATTATTTTCTTACAAAAAATTAGCGCGCAGCGCAAAAATTATTTCTGACGAAAACGCTGTAAAATTGTATCAAATAGATGAAGAGATTGTGCCTTTTTCTTTCGGCAATTCCATTTTTATCAACCGGGATTTGCACGATGAAAATGCTTTGCGGGAAATTTTACAACACGAATTTGTTCATGTAAAACAAAAGCACACGCTCGATATTTTGTGGGGCGAAATTTTGTGTATCATTAATTGGTACAATCCTTTTGTGTGGTTGATTCGCAAAGCCATTCGCGAAAACCTTGAATTTATTGCCGACGACAAAGTGGTGCAAAGCGGCATCAACAAGCAACAATATCAATATTTGTTGCTGCGCGTGATGGGCAACAATAATTTTTCCATTACCAACAATTTCAATTTTTCTTCACTTAAAAAACGTATCGCTATGATGAACAAAATAAAGACAGCAAAGATTCATTTGCTTAAATTTTTATTCCTGATTCCTTTGTTGGGAATACTGTTGGTTTCTTTTAGAGATGTGATTAAAACAAGCCGAAATGCAGGCACAATCACAGTTTCAGGCATTGTGGTAAATGAAAATCTACAACCTTTAAGCAATGTATCGGTTGAAGATAATATCAATCATGCTAAAGTAATGACAGACAAAAACGGATACTATTCATTTAAAATACAACCAAACAAAAATGACAAATACAAAACGTTATTAAAATTTACAAAGACGGGGTTTGAGAATTTTACTACATCTTCTTATTTACCTTCGATTAAAAACGGGTTCATTGTTGCTAATATCGGATTAAGAAAATTGAATGTAATTAACGCGAATGGTTCTGTATTTCCTTTTGCTTCATGGGGTAAAGATTATAATCATTCGATTAGTTATAACGAAATGTTGCAGCAATTAAAGCACTCTGTTGATGAGTTTAAAAAAGATGATAAGATGGATAAGATAGAAACTTCGGAAGATAGCCTTGAAAAGTTAGAAGATAGTATTGAAAAGAAAAATAATAATAAAGGCATAATCACGGTTTCGAGACAGATAAATCTTGCGGGCTTAGTCGTTGATGCTGAAACAAAGACAGGCATTGCGTTTGCTAAAATTTATGATAACAAAAATCATTTTTTAGGCGAAAGCGATAAAAACGGATATTTCAAAATCAGTATTGATTATAACAAGGAGGGAGAAATACAATTTGCACTAAATCTTTCTGCAAGTGGCTATAAAAAATTTAGGGACAAAGAACATTGGGGCGATTTGAGAAACCCTAAAACTTGCATCTATTTTGGATTGCAAAAAATCGGCTCTCATGCTGAAGCATTTTCTCAGCTGGGTAATAACGATGATTTGAACTATGAAACTGTATCTACAGAATTTTCAAATTTGAAAAAAGAAATTGACGCACAAGATTTACTCAAAGAGAAAATAGCCAAAGCACAAAAAGGGAATGAAAATGTGTTAATCAATATCGGAAATGATTTGTATCTAACAGACAATTCGGGTTGGATAAAAATAAATTCTTTGAATGATGTTATTGCTGTAAATGAAAATCAATACGTTACTGCCGACCAGATTAATTCTGTTATAAAAAGAAAAGATATAAAATTTATGTCGCCTTTGGATAAAGGATTGAAAGCGCAATACGAAATTGATACGAAAAAAATCAAAGATAATGGTAAGCATAAGTCGGCTGTGAATAGAAATGATTCGCTTGTTTTTGTAGAAGGCTCTTTACTTGTTTTTAATAGCGATAACAAGAATAAATCAAAACCGGATATCACGATTACAGCCGATACAATTGTTTTAAAGAACCATAAATTTTAGCGTGTTATTTTTATTAGTTGATTGATAAATAAAAGCCCAGGATTTTTAATCATGGGCTTTTGTTTATTTTATGGAAACAACACTTCCGCTTTTGCAATACTTTCCGGCTTACCTACATCAATAAATTTACTGTCGGAATGATTGTAATAACCGATATTATGCTCTTTGGATAAATCCAAATAAACATCTACCATTGAGAATTTCCCTTGCTGTTTTATTAACGGAAAAATTTTTGTGCTGATACAATGAATGCCGCTAAATGCAAGCTGCGTCATAGTTTCAGCGTTTCGGGTAATTTTTCGTTCGCCTGTGTTTACATTTTCCCAACCGCAAAGGTTTTTGTTTTCATCAAACAAAAAATAGCGCGAAGATGTACGGTTGCTTACAGCAAGCGTTGCGAGATTATTTGCCTGTTGATGTTGTTGTATCAAATCGTACAAATTCAAATCTGTGAGAATATCCACATTCATCAACAAGAAATTTTCTTCATCTTTAAAATACCAATTTGCTTTTTTCAAACCGCCCCCTGTTTCCAGCACTTCATTGGTTTCATCGGAAATGGTAATGTTAGAATTCCAACCGTTGCTTTGATGAATTGCCTCAATAATTTGGTCAGCAAAATGATGCACATTTACAATCACGTCTTTAATGCCGTATTGTTGTAAATATTCAATATTGTGTTGCAATAAAGATTTGTGATTGACAATAGCCAATGCTTTGGGATGCTTGTCAGTCCAGGGTTTCAGCCGAGTGCCGAGACCTGCGGCGAGTAACATTGCTTTCATACGTATATTTTTTGTTTGCCACTAAGGCTCAAAAGCACTAAATTTCACAAAGACTTTGCGTTGCTTTGTGGCTTCGCGTCTTAGTGGCTCAAACCTTTTACCCAATTCGCTTCGTTCGTGTGGTTCAGTACCACATTTACCTTGTATTTATTGCGTAAATGCCTTGCCGTTTGTGCGGCGGCAAAAACGCTGCGATGCTGACCGCCCGTGCATCCGAAATTGATTTGTAAATGATGAAAATCGCGGCTTAAATAATTCTCAACAGAAATATCCACCAAGTCAAAAACGCTGTTGAGAAATTTGTTCATCGAAGTGTGTTGCTCCAAAAAATCCTGCACGGGTTTGTCCATGCCTGACAAAGTTTTGTATTCATCAATTCTTCCGGGATTTAAAATTCCCCGGCAATCAAATACAAATCCGCCGCCGTTGTCGCTTGTATCTTTCGGGATGCCTTTTTTGTAAGAGAAACTATTTACTTCGATAACTAAAGGTGTAGTTTCGTTTGCCTGCGGCGGCGAAAAACGCTGCACAATTTTATCATCCACAATAATGCGCAGCATCTTCTCAAACTCCGGCAGTTCAATGCCGAGCGAGCGATTGGTTACGAACCAACGCAAATTTTTCAGCGCCAGCGGAATGCTCGTGAGGAAATGCGCTTTGCGTTCAAACAAGCCGCGAAAGCCGTACGCGCCCAGCACTTGCAGCAAACGAATCAGCACGTAACCTTTGTATTGATTCACAAAAATATCTTTGTCCACCGGCGTTTCAAGAATGCTGTTGATTTCATCAATATAATAATCCAGCAGCGATGCTTTCCATTCATCGCTCAGGTTTGCTTTGGCTTGCCACAGCAAAGACGCCACGTCGTATTGCAGCGCGCCGTTCATGCCGCCTTGATAATCGATGAAAAAGACTTCGTCGTTTTTAATCATTATGTTCCTGCTTTGAAAGTCGCGGAACATGAAATATTTGTAGCGCGTTTGCGTGAGAAAAACCGCCAGCGCTTCAAACTCGTTGATTAACGCTTGCTTGTCGTATGGCAATTCCAATGTGTCGAGAAAATAATATTTGAAGTACAACAAATCGCTCAAAATCGCTTGTTTGCCAAACTCGCGCGCCGTCAAAGACATATCGTAATTGATGCCTTTGTGCCCTTCAATTTGCAGGCGTGCCAACTGTTTCAAGCTCTTTTGAAACATGGCATAGACTTCATCGGTATGACCATATTTTTCTAACATTCCCGACAAAGATTCGTTCCCCAAATCTTCCTGGATATAAGTCAGTGAATCGTCCGAAACCGCGTAAATATCAGGCACGGGAAGATTCAGCTTCCTGAAATGCAGCGTAAAATAAATAAAGGTTTTATTTTCTTTTTCGTTGTTGTTTACGGTAGCGATAAACGTTTTTTCATTATCGGTAAAAACACGGAAATATTGCCGGTTGCTGCCGCTTTGCGGCAACTTCTCAATTCTGCTAATCGGTTGTTTGCTGAATGTAGCAAAGGTTTGTTTAATCTTGTCTTCAATCATTTTTCAAAAATAGAAGATTTGGATATAATCACAAAGTTCACAAAATGATTGCCACAGATGCACAGATAAAAATTCATCCGTGCATCTGTGGCGGATTTCCTAAGTTCGTACTCCAAAAAATCACACAATGCCCAACCATTTAATTAAAGAAACAAGCCCGTATTTGTTGCAGCACGCGCACAATCCTGTCGATTGGTATGCGTGGAGCGACGAGGCTTTGCAAAAAGCGAAAGATGAAAACAAACCGATACTTGTGAGCATCGGTTATTCGGCGTGTCATTGGTGTCATGTGATGGAAAAAGAAAGTTTTGAAGATGCGGAAACAGCGCGGCTGATGAACGAATATTTTATCAATATAAAAGTGGATAGGGAAGAGCGACCGGACATTGACCACATTTATATGGATGCGGTGCAGGCGATGACGGGACAAGGCGGCTGGCCCCTGAATGTTTTTCTTACGCCGGACAGAAAACCGTTTTACGGCGGTACCTATTTTCCGCCGAAAACATACGCTAATCGACCTTCGTGGAAAGACGTTTTATATAGTATTCATGTGGCTTTCAGCGAAAAGAATGAAGATGTTTTTGCGCAGGCGGATAATTTAATTGCGCATCTGCAAAACGCCAACAGTTTTGGTGTTGCGAAAAAAGAAGATGATTTTTTTACGGAAAAATCATTGCAATCGGCAACGGAAAATTTATTAAAACAAGCCGATACAGTTTGGGGCGGATTTGGCGCTGCTCCTAAGTTTCCGCAAACATTTTCCATCCGGTTTTTGTTGCGCGATTATTATTTTTCAAAGAATGAAAATGCTTTGCAGCAAGCGTTGTTGAGTTTGGATAAAATGATTTGCGGTGGCATTTACGACCAAATTGGCGGCGGCTTTGCGCGTTACAGTACGGATGCGAAATGGTTTGCGCCACACTTTGAAAAAATGTTGTATGATAATGCTTTGCTGCTCTCGGTTTTATCGGATGCTTATAAAATAACTAAAAATATAGTTTATAAAAGAATTATTCAGGAAACAGTTCAATTTTTAGAAAGAGAAATACTCGATGCTTCGGGCGGATTTTATTCAGCATTGGATGCCGACAGCGAAGGCGTGGAAGGAAAGTTTTATACCTGGAAAAAAGAAGAAATTGATAATATTTTAGGCGATGCTTCCAAAATTCTTTGTGCGGCGTACAATGTGAAAGCAAGCGATAATTGGGAAGACTCGAACATTCTTTGGTTGCCGCACGATTTGAATGAAACGGCAAAACAATTCTCTGTTTCGTTGGAAGAACTGGAAAATATTTTACAACAATCCAAAGAAAAATTGTTGGCAGAAAGAAACAAAAGAATCCGCCCGAATACGGATGATAAAATTTTATTGAGTTGGAACGCTTTGCTGATAACCGCGCTGTGCAAGGCTTTTGGCGCGTTGGATAATGAACATTATTTGCGTTTGGCAGAAAACTGTTTTTCGTTTTTAGAGAAAAATATGTTTGATGCGCAGCGAAATATTTGGCTGCATACATGGAAAAACGATGAAGGAAAAATCGATGCTTTTCTGGACGATTATGCTTCGTTGATAGATGCGTGTATTCATTTGCAGGAAGCAACAGGCAATGTTTCTTATTTACAAAAAGCAAAAACAATTGCAGAATTTATAATAGAAAATTTCAGCGATGAAGCGGAAACGTTTTTTTATTTCACACAAAAAAATCAACGCGATATTGTGGTGCGCAAGAAAGAAATTTATGACGGCGCTACGCCTTCGGGCAACGGCGTGATGGCGAATAATTTGTTGTATTTGTCCATCGTTTTTGACAAGCCTGAATGGAAAGAAAGAGCGATTGTGATGCTGCAATCTTTGGGAAATTCCATTGTTCGTTATCCTACTTCTTTTGGTGTTTGGTGCGATGCGTTGCAGAAAATTGTTCGTGGTGTAAACGAAATTGCCATTGTGGGAAAAAACGCAAAAACCTTATCACATCAGCTTTTTCGCGAATTTATTCCGAATAAAATTTTGATGCAGTCGAATAACGAAAATAATAGTTATCCTTTATTAAAAGATAAAAAAGTGCCTGCGGATAAAACATTGATTTATTTATGTAAAGATTACAGTTGTAAGCAACCTGTGGAAAGTGTGGAAGATTTGTTGTTGCAAATTACGCTGGCTTAATATACCGGCGGACAATTACAATTTCTTTTTCTTCTGCCCGTACCAAAGCTTTCCTTGGCTGCAATAGGGGAGAATCTGAAGCTGATGCCCAAAGAAAAAGTATAAAATTTATCATTCTTTTTGTCGGCGGAATAATTGTCTATGTACGGATTGGTTAAGAAACGATAATTTCCTTCTGCATTCAAAATTACGTTTGGAGAAATCGCATATTTGATGCCTATGCCAAGCGGAATGCTCATTTGCCAGTTGCTGTAATTTTCCACTTTCGGCATGGCAACATTTTGATAACGGAACGTGCCGTTATCTCTTATATTTTCCACAATCTGGTAAGGCTTAAAATTGTAATATCCGATGCCTGCAAAAATATAAGGCGTAAACTTTGCACCTGCATTAATGTTGAAAAAGTCATATTCCGGCAGCAGGCTAAATTCGTTGATATTGGTATGAAAATAATAAAACTGTGAGCGAGTATCATTGCCATTGTTGGCTGCATTGTTTAAAGAAGAATCGCCGCCGCCCGTTTCCGTTGCTGTAAACTGAAAACGTATATGAAGCTTATCCGTTATCTCATATCTGAAATTAATTCCTGCCGCGCCGCGTGTTAATGTTTGCGGCATGGAGCCTTCGTATTTCGATACACCACCGAAAAATCCAATGCTCGTTTTTTCGCCGAAACTTTGTGCTTTTGTTTGAAGGCAACAACAAACAATCAGCAAGAAAATAAAATATTTTTTTATCATCATAAATTCGTTCGCAGGTAAAAATAATATAATGAATCTTTATAACGGAAAAAATACGGAAAACGTATTTATAACGGTTGCCAAATTTTTTCTATAAGTAAATAAAACAATAACATTTAAAGTTGTTTAACTTTAGCCCCGAACCATACTTTTGCAAAAATCATCGGAAAAATGTCAGAAGAAACAGAAGAATTGGAACAAAACCTGATAGATGCTCAATTTGAATTATTGCTTCACGAAGGCGATAAGGAAAAGTTGCAGGAGTTTCTGAACGAACAGAATATCAGCGATGTGGTGGAGCTTATCGACCGTTATCCCGAAGAAGCTTCGGAAATAATCTCGAATATGGCTATTCACAGGGCTTCCAGCGTTTTTAAGCTGTTGGATTTGTCTGTCCAAAAGGATGTAATTCATGGCTTGAAAACATTTAAAACGGCTGAATTGCTGAACGACTTATCGCCGGACGACCGTATTGATTTTTTACAGGAATTGCCCAAAAGTGTACTGCGGGATTTGATAAAATTACTTAATCAGGACGAGCTGAAAGTTACCTTGCGAATGCTTGGTTATCCCGAAGACAGCGTTGGTCGTTTGATGACACCCGATTATATTTATGTGTACGAAACCGATTCGGTTGCCGACACATTCCGCGTGATTCGCAAAAACGGAAAGAACACTGAAACAATTGACGTAATTTATGTTATTAATAAAAAAGGAGAATTAGTCGATGACTTCCGAATCCGTGATTTAATTCTTGCAGCGCCCGATACAAAAATCAGCGACATTATGGACGGAAGAATTATTTCGCTGAACGTAAATGACGACCAGGAAAAAGCTTCGCAGATTTTCAGAATGAATAACCGCGTGGCATTACCGGTTACAGACGATAATGATATTTTGCTCGGCATCGTAACTATCGATGATATTCTTTGGGTTACCAATGAGGAATTTAGTGAAGATATGCAAAAGATGGGCGGTACAGAAGCGTTGGACGAACCATATCTGGACACGCCGTTTTTCAAACTCATTCGCAAGCGCGCACCATGGTTAATCATTTTATTTTTAAGTGAAATGCTTACCACAACTGCGATGACTTATTTTTCCGATGAATTGAGTAAAGCAACTGTGCTTGCATTATTTATTCCGTTGGTTATGTCAAGTGGTGGAAACAGCGGTTCGCAGGCTTCAACGCTTATTATTCAGGCGATGGCGGTGGGCGATGTTACTTTGAAAGATTGGTGGCGCATCATGCGGAGGGAAATTCTAAGCGGTTTGATGCTTGGACTAATTCTTGGTATCATCGGGTTTTCCCGCGTCTCGCTGTGGCAATGGTTTCACGATATTGGAATTATGAATTTTACTTATGGAACACATTGGTTGCTGATTGGTATTACCATTGGATTTTCTCTCATTGGAATTATTCTTTGGGGTTCGCTTGCGGGTTCTATGTTGCCGATTCTTCTAAAGAAACTTGGCGCTGACCCTGCAGCTTCTTCCGCACCATTTGTAGCAACGCTGGTAGATGTTACAGGTATTGTTATTTATTTCAGCACGGCATATTTGGTGTTGGGAAATTTGTTGCAGTCAGGAGCATTGAATCATTAGTATAAAATTAATTATCGCGAAATTTGTTTGTTACAAAATATTCGTTTTACATTTGCGCCATGATTTTAAACGTACATACACATCATCATCATTTCTTATCCAAAGGGTAAGCTGTAATGTTTTGTGTGTATTCAAAATAAAACATAGAGGCTTGCCGGTTGGCGAGCCTTTTCTTTTTCAAAAAATCAACATCAATGAATTTAAAATTAGCCATTCAAAAGTCGGGACGATTGTACGACGATTCAGTGAAACTGCTGAAAGAATGCGGCATTGACATCAACAACAATGTGAAAAACCAACTGAAAGCAACAGCATCCAACTTTCCGATTGAGGTGTTCTTTTTGCGCGATGATGATATTCCGCAATATGTGGAAGACGGCGTTGCCGACATTGGTTTTGTAGGCGAAAATGTGATTTACGAATCGCAGAAAAAAGTGGATATTGTAGAACAATTGGGTTTTGGAAAATGCCGTCTTTCGTTTGCTGTTTCAAAGAGTGAAAATTATACTGGAAAAGAATTTTTACAAGGGAAAAAAATTGCCACGAGCTATCCTGTATTGGTACAAAAATTTTTGGACGAAAATAATATTCAGGCAGAAATTCACGTCATCAGTGGAAGTGTGGAAATAGCGCCGGGCATAGGTTTGGCAGATGCAATCTGTGATTTGGTCAGCAGCGGTTCTACGCTTTTTATGAACGGATTGACGGAAGCAGAAATCATTTTGCAATCACAATCGGCTCTGATAAAAACGCCTGAACTGAGCGAGGAAAAGCAAGCAATTTTAGACAAATTATTGTTCCGCATTCAAACAATTAAAAAAGCAAAAAATAAAAAGTATGTACTGATGAATGCGCCCAACGAAAAAATTAGTCAAATCGTAAATGTATTGCCCGGCATGAAAAGCCCGACGGTGTTGCCTTTGACCATTGAAGGCTGGAGCGCCATTCACACTGTGTTGAGCGAAAGCGAATTTTGGGAACATATCCAAGAAATAAAATCCATTGGTGCGGAAGATATTTTGGTATTACCGATTGAGAAAATGGTGGTTTAATGTATAGCTAAAATTAATAATCGTAAAGTATGTTTTTTCTCTGGACGAGAACGATAAGAGAGTTTCTAAAAACGGAAGTATGTTTTGAAGTTTCTTGATTTTTTATTTAAGTATAGCACATTTTGCGCTTAATTTAGCAAGATATTTCACTACTTAAAATCAATATTTATGAGAAAGATTATTTTATCCTGTATGATTCTTTTTTGTGGTAAAGCTTTTTCACAACAGCTTGCGCCGCTTACTGTTGAGAAAATCATGCGCGACCCAAAATGGATCGGGAGTTCTCCCTCTAATATTTTCTGGAGTCCCGATGGGCAGAAACTCTATTTTAACTGGAATCCCGAACAGTCGCTCGACGAAAATGAATCTATCTATGTAGGCGGCGGCGCGGGTATTTCTCCATCAGATTCTCTGTATTACATTACATTAAAAAATACAGTACCTCAAAAAGTGCCGACGGAAGACCGCAGCCTTATTGAAGCGGAAAAAGATGGCTCATGGAATAGCAGTAAAACAAAATTGCTTTATACAAAAGACAATGGACTTTATTTGCTTGATGTCGCTTCCGGAAAATTGAATATGCTCATTCAAACTTCCGATGAAATACGCAATCCGGTTTTTGCATTTAACGATACCAAAATTGTGTATCAGCAAAATAATAATTTATTTTCCAGAGATGTTGCAACGGGACAGACATTGCAGCTGACCAATTTTAAATCATCCAATGAAACCGCACCTTCGCAATTTTCGGGAATGGCTGGTCGGCGGCAGGCGGGTTTTGCGAACGGCAGGCAAAACAATTTGTCGTCTCAGGACGAATTTCTTCAAAGCGACGCATTGGCAAATTCTATAGTTCTTCAAGAAGAAAAAAAGAAAAGAGATTTGAGGGAAAAGACAAACAGAACACAACTGAAAAATTCTTTTCCGAAGGCTATTAACATCGGAGATAAAATACTCTCAGGACTTGAGGCAAGCCCTGACGGACGTTACGTAACATATAATTTAATAGAACGCCCGAAAGGTGTGAAGCGAACGGAAGTGCCCAATTATGTAACACAATCCGGGTACATTGAAAATATTCCCGGTCGGACAAATGTAGGCGCGCCCGGTTATTCTTCCGAGAGCTACATATTTGATTGCCAAAAAAATACTTTTTATCCGATTAAAACGGAACAAATTCCGGGCATTCATGACTTGCCGGCTTATTTAAAAGATTATCCTAAAAAAGATTCTATACTCGCAAAAGAACCGCCAATGAGAAAAGTAAGCATACTTTCTCCTGTATGGAATGCGGACGGTTCAAAGGCATTTGTGGTAATAATGTCTGCCGATCATAAAGACCGTTGGATTATGTTATTGGATGCGGCTACGGCTAAGCTTACACTTATCGACCGGCAACACGATGATGCGTGGATTGGCGGTCCGGGAATCGGCTACGGCGGAAATGTCGGATGGATTGATGAAAACACAATGTGGTATCAATCCGAAGAAAGCGGCTATTCGCATATATACACGGCGAACGTAGTTAGCGAGAAAAAGAAAGCTTTGACTTCCGGGAAATATGAAGTTCAAAGCGCAGAACTTTCGCCCGATAAAAAATATTTCTATATAGTTACCAATGAAATTGAACCCGGACAAACACAGTTTTATCAGTTAGATATTCAGTCGGGAAAGCAAACTCGAATTACGAATAAGACAGGCGGAAACGTAGTAACGATTTCTCCTGACGGGAAAAATATTGCCTTTCTTTATTCTACATCTGTTCATCCTTGGGAATTGTATTTGCAACAAAACAAACCCGGCACAAAAGCCGTTCAAATTACCAACAAGGCAGAAAGCGCCGAATATAAATCATACAACTGGCGTGAGCCGGATATTATTACTTTTAAAGATAAAGACGGCTTTGATGTGTATGCAGATGTTTATAAGCCCGAACATCCCGCGCCGTCTCATCCGGGTGTAATATTTGTGCATGGAGCTGGCTATCTGCAAGATGTTGAAAAATGGTGGAGCTATTATTTTCGCGAGCACATGTTTATGAATTTATTGGTAGATGAAGGTTATACGGTTATGGATATTGATTATCGCGGAAGCGCCGGGTATGGTAGCAAATGGAGAACGGCAATATACCGGCACATGGGAGGCAGCGACCTTGACGACATTGTAGATGGAGCAGATTATATGGTCAATACTTTGGGGGTGGACAAAAGCAAAATAGGTATTTGGGGCGGCTCTTACGGTGGGTTTATGACATTGATGGCAATGTTTAAAACCAAAGCATTTGTATGCGGAGCAGCGTTGAGGTCTGTAACGGACTGGGCGCATTACAATGATGGTTATACTTCCGAAATATTAAATAATCCGCAGGACGATAGCTTGGCATACGTAAGAAGCTCGCCGATATATTTTGCTAATGGTTTAGACGGTTATTTATTAATGTGTCATGGCATGGTAGATACAAATGTTCACTTTCAGGATATAGTCCGGTTGAATCAGAAGTTGATAGAACTTGGAAAGAAAAATTGGAAATTAGCTGTATATCCGGTAGAAAGTCATGATTTTAAACAGCCCAGTAGCTGGACTGATGAATATTCACGGATATATCAATTGTTCCAATCTCATTTAAAATAACTATCGTAATGTCAGGGTTAGATTTATAGATAATTTAGCCCATACCATTTTTGAATATTGTATCAAAAATGATATGGGCTATCAAATAAATGAAATGAAAAAATACATTAATCCGAATAGGGAGCAATGGGCTGAAATTATTGCCAGACCTGTGTTTGACAATACTTCGCTCAAAGAAAAAGTGTCTTCTGTTTTGCAGGATGTAAAGCAAAACGGCGATGATGCAATTAAAAAATATACCGAACAATTTGATGGTGTTTCTTTGGAAAATATTGAAGTAACCAAAGAAGAAATAGACGAAGCTGTTGCGCTCGTTTCTGATGAATTAAAACAAGCGATTGAAGCGGCTGCGAAAAATATTCGGGCTTTTCACGAGAAGCAAACTGCAACGGTTGAAATCGTTGAAACGCAAACAGGTATTGAATGTTGGCGGAAAAGTGTGGGCATAGAAAAAGTCGGTTTGTACATTCCGGGCGGTTCTGCGCCGCTGTTTTCAACAGTATTGATGCTCGCAATTCCTGCGTCAATTGCGGGTTGCAGCGAAATTGTGTTGTGTTCGCCGCCGAACAAAGAAGGCAAATTGCATCCTGCGATTTTGTTTTCGGCGCAGTTGGTTGGTGTTACAAAAATTTTCAAAATTGGTGGTGTGCAGGCAATTGGTGCAATGACTTACGGAACGGCAACTGTTCCTAAAGTGTATAAAATATTCGGACCGGGAAATCAGTATGTAACCTGTGCAAAACAACTGGCGCAGGAAGACGGCGTTGCAATCGATATGCCTGCAGGTCCGAGCGAAGTGTTGGTCTTGGCAGATGATTCGGCGAATGTCTCGTATGTCGCGTCGGACTTGCTTTCGCAGGCGGAACATGGCGTGGACAGTCAGGCAATTTTGATTACAATTTCACAAAATTTGTTTGATAATATTGATGAGGAAATAGAGAAGCAATTAAATGAATTGCCAAGAAAATCCATTGCGGAAAAAGCGTTGGATAACAGTAAAATTATTTTGGTAAAAGATATTGAGGAAGCAGTTGAATTGGCAAATTATTATGCTTCGGAACATTTGATTTTGGCTTGCAATAATGCAGAAATTGTTGCAGAAAAAATTATCAATGCAGGTTCCGTTTTCATCGGGAATTATTCGCCCGAAAGCGCAGGCGATTATGCAAGCGGAACAAATCATACATTGCCTACAAATGGTTTTGCGCGTGCATACAGCGGTGTAAGCGTGGATAGTTTTGTAAAGAAGATAACCTTTCAAAAGCTTTCGCAGCAAGGGTTACAGCAAATTTCGCAAACAGTTATTGCAATGGCAGAAGCGGAAGGATTGCAGGCGCATGCGAATGCGATTAAGTTGAGAGTGAAGAATTAGTAATTAATAATTGATAAAGTTGAAGATGATTAAGCAATAATGAACACGTTTGCACGTCATTCCGAACTTGTTTCGGAATCTAATATAGATGCTGAATTGAAAATCGCAAAGCCAAACGAGTTCGGCATAACGGCGGGAATGTTCAAATGTTTCAATTGTTATTAGTTTTTTAATACAGGCATCTTTAAAATTTAATAAATAACGTAAAATTTAGTTTGTGTTTAACCTCGATAATCTCTTAAGAACAAACATTAAAAAATTAAAGCCTTATTCATCAGCGCGTGATGAATTTTCCGGCGATGCAAAAGTGTTTTTAGATGCAAATGAAAACAGCTTGGGTTCGCCGTTGTTGAAGTGGTACAATCGTTATCCCGACCCGCATCAAAGCAAATTAAAACAAGCCATCGGCGCAATTAAAAATATTCCCGCACAGCATATTTTTCTTGGCAACGGCAGCGACGAATGTATTGATTTGCTGTACCGCAGTTTTTGTAATCCTGCGAACGACAATGTAATTATTTGTCCGCCTACTTACGGAATGTACGAAGTTTCCGCAAATATCAATGACGTTGAAACCCGCGTGGCGCCTTTGTTGGACGATTTTCAACTTAATCTCGCACACCTTGAACAATTGGTGGATGAACACACAAAAATCATTTGGCTTTGTTCGCCCAATAATCCGACGGGAAATTCTTTGAAACGCGAAGACATTGAAATTGTGCTGAACAATTTTAACGGCATTGTTGTGATTGACGAAGCGTATATCAACTTTGCAAAACAAAAATCTTTCATACAGGAATTGGATGAATATCCGAATCTTGTAGTGCTGCAAACATTCAGCAAAGCCTGGGGTTTAGCGGGTTTACGTTTGGGATTAGCTTTTGCTTCGAAAGAAATTATTGAAATTTTGGATAAAGTAAAACCGCCGTACAACATCAATCAGGCAACGCAGGAATTGGCATTGAAAGCGTTGGAAGAAGTGGGTCAAGTGAATGATATGATTCGTGAAGTTGTGGATATGCGCGATGCTTTGGGCGAAGTATTGGCGCAGTTTCCGACAGTTGAAAAAGTGTATCCGAGCGATGCAAATTTTTTGTTGGTAAAAATTAAAGATGCAAGAAAAGCGTATGAATTTTTATTGACTAAAGGAATAGTTGTGCGCGACCGAAGCAAAGTAAAATTGATTGAAGATTGCCTGCGCATAACAATTGGTACGGAAAAAGAAAATACGGAATTTGTGGACGTTTTGGGCGAATTTATTACAAATCAATCTGCATAAAAATTTAAAAAATAAATGAAACAAGTATTATTCATCGACCGCGACGGAACGTTGATTTACGAAGTACCGCCGACTTATCAAATCGACAGTTTTGAGAAGCTCGCGTTTTATCCTGAAGTATTTCAATATCTTTCGCGCATTGCGAAAGAACTGGACTTTGAACTCGTCATGGTTACCAATCAGGACGGACTTGGTACGGAAAGTTTTCCCGAAGCGCCATTCAATGTTGTCCAAAATTTTATTATGGAAACGTTGAAAAATGAAGGTATTATTTTCTCGGAAGTTTTTATTGATAAAACTTTTAAGAAAGACAATATACCAACGCGCAAACCGGGAACAGCAATGCTTACAGCGTATATCGACAATCCTGATTATGATTTAACTAATTCTTTCGTTATTGGCGACCGAATTACCGATGTACAGCTGGCAAAGAATTTAGGCGGCAAAGGAATTTGGCTTAATAATGATGAGGCGTTGGGTGCAAGTGAGATACAGGATATTGATGCTTTGGAAGAAGCAATTGCTTTGCGTACAACCTCGTGGAAAGAGATTTATGAATTTCTGAAATTAAAAACCCGTTCCGTTCATCATGAACGCAATACAAACGAAACACAAATTTCCATTGACTTGAATTTAGATGGAAACGGCAAAGCCAGTATCCATACGGGTTTGGGTTTCTTCGACCATATGCTGGAGCAAATTGCACGGCATGGAAATATTGATTTGTCAATTACTACGAAAGGCGATTTACATATCGATGAACATCACACAATTGAAGATACAGGTATTGCGCTTGGCGAAGCATTTGCAAAAGTCTTGATTGACAAACGTGGCATGGAACGCTACGGTTTTGCATTGCCGATGGACGAGGCAGAAGCGAAAGTGTTGATTGATTTCGGCGGTCGTAACTGGATTGTATGGAACGCTGAATTTAAGCGCGAAAGAATAGGAGAGATGCCTACGGAAATGTTCTTTCATTTTTTTAAATCGTTCAGTGATGCAGCAAAATGTAATTTGAATATCGAGTGTAAAGGCGAAAATGAACACCACAAAATTGAAGCGATTTTTAAAGCATTTGCAAAAGCCGTTAAAATGGCTGTAAAGCGCGACTCGCTTAGCGATGCGCTGCCAAGTACAAAGGGTGTTTTGTAATTATATTATTCAATAATTTTAATCTTTATCTTATGAGCAGATACGACAATATGCAATACCGTCGTTGCGGTAAATCAGGCATCAAATTGCCGGCAATTTCATTGGGTTTGTGGCACAATTTCGGCTTCGTGGATGTGTACGAAAATTTTCGTAGAACATTAATTACCGCGTTTGACAACGGCATTACACATTTGGATTTGGCAAACAATTACGGACCGCCGCCCGGCTCGGCAGAACTGAATTTCGGAAAGATTTTAAAAAGCGATTTTGAGCATCATCGTGATGAGTTAATTATTTCCACAAAAGCGGGCTATACCATGTGGGACGGACCTTACGGCGATTGGGGTTCTAAAAAATATCTCGTTGCAAGTCTTGACCAAAGTCTGAAAAGAATGGGGTTGGATTATGTCGATATTTTTTATCATCATCGTCCCGACCCGGAAACGCCTTTGGAAGAAACAATGGCAGCGTTGGATTTAATTGTGCGACAAGGCAAAGCGTTGTATGTGGGCATCTCAAATTACCAGCCGAAAGAAGCTGCGGAAGCGATTAAAATTTTGAAAAGTCTGGGTACGCCTTGTTTAATTCATCAGCCGAAATATTCCATGTTTGAGCGTTGGGTGGAAGATGGTTTGCTGGATTTGTTGGGCGAAGAAGGTATTGGCTGTATTCCGTTTTCGCCGTTGGCGCAAGGCTTGCTTACCAATAAATATTTGCATGGCATTCCCGAAGATTCGCGTGCGGCAAAAGCGCATGGATTTTTGAAAGTGGAACAGGTAACAAAAGAAAAAATTGCGCAAATAAAACAATTAAACACAATCGCTGAAAAACGCGGACAAACGCTCGCACAAATGGCTTTGAGTTGGTTGCTGAAAGATGAAAGAATTACTTCCGTACTGGTCGGTGCAAGCAGTTCGGAGCAATTACTTGATTCGCTGAAATGCTTGGATAATCTTGAATTTGATGATGAAACGTTGAGTGAGATTGAAGGAATTTTAAAGTAATTTTTCTTACAGGTGGATACGCGAAAAAACGATGCAAATCGAAGTATAGCTGCGGGAAAATCTTAAACGTTAAAGCAAATTGAATAAATTTTAAAATGATGTTTAGGCAACCGTCATCATAAATTTGTTGTTTATCTTTGATAAAATCATTTTATGAAAAAACATTTCATCGTTCTTGCAATATTCATTTTCGTAGGATTCACACAAGCGGCATTCGCACAAAAATCAAAAACAAAAAATACAATTATGGGTACAACTATCACTTTGAAAGGAAACGAAATTCATACAGTCGGTACATTGCCGTCGGTTGGTACGGAAGCAAAGGATTTTACATTAACAGCAGATGACTTGTCGGATAAAATGTTGTCTGAATACAAAGGCAAAAATATTATTCTCAATATTTTTCCAAGTGTGAACACAGGTGTGTGCGCAGCCTCGGTAAGAAAGTTTAATGAAGATGCCGCAGGGCTTTCAAATACGATTGTGTTGTGCATTTCAAAAGATTTGCCTTTTGCGCAGGCGCAATTTTGCGGGGCGGAAGGAATTAAAAATGTAGTAATGCTTTCCGATTTTCGTACCGATTTCGGGCATGAATACGGCGTACAAATTGCCGATGGTCCGTTGAAAGGATTATTGAGCCGTGCAGTAGTTGTCATTAATCCTGAAGGAAAAGTTGTGTATGAAGAACAAGTTCCTGAGATTACGCACGAACCTGATTATGCAGCGGCTTTGGCGGCTGTGAAATAAAAAATATTCAATGATATCAACAATGAAAAATGCGAAGATTAGGGCTTCGCATTTTTTATTTCACGACATTTTCGTATGTTTTCCGTTTTTTCTTGCGTTAAACTACCATTGAATATTTTTATTGATAAAAGCAATCAGTTGGTCAGCCATTGCCCGCTGCGCTTTTTCGTCGGGATGACCGGGCGTGCCTTTGTAAGGAAAGATGCACGTATCAACATTTTTATTGTTGATGTCAGCCACCGCTTTTTTAATGTAATCAATCCAAGGCGAACCTTTTTTGGAAGCGTCCATATTGCCCAAAGCGCAAATAATTTTTGACTTTGGATAATGTAAAATCAAATTTTTAATAAAGGATTCGTAAGCGTTAACGATAGACGCAGAAGTCGGCGGTGTTTTGTCGAAAAGCCTTTTAAATTCCGCATTGTCGGGCATATTAACAAGCCATGAATCATTCTGAAATAAATTGACCACCACAATTTGCGGAGTGTATTTGGTAAAGTTCCATTTGATATCCGGCTTGTTGTAATAAAGCCTGTCGTACATTTCCGGCATCGTGAGTGGAAA
This sequence comes from Arachidicoccus sp. BS20, assembly GCF_001659705.1. Lineage (NCBI taxonomy): Bacteria > Pseudomonadati > Bacteroidota > Chitinophagia > Chitinophagales > Chitinophagaceae > Arachidicoccus > Arachidicoccus ginsenosidimutans. Next base: position 1,137,515 of record NZ_CP015971.1, on the reverse strand, counting down.
CCAACTGATGACAATGCCGATGCCGCTTTTGGAAATACAATGAAAATCTGCGTGGAAATGATGCGCAGTAACGGTTGCATAAGAAAGATAACCATTCTCATATTCCGGTGCGCCATTGTTGCCCGACGAATCTTCAACCGCATATCCGCAAGTGATGGAATTACCGTAAAAAACTATTTTTCTTTTTGGAACGGGTGGCGGCGGCAAAAGTTTTGCATCGCTGTTCAGCCGGAATTGATAAACCCAGGTTTTACCGAACGCGGCTTCGGTAATTTTAAACAATTGAAGAGAATGTTTTGTGTTTTTCAGTCCGCTGCACAAAATATATTCATGTTTGCCTTTTGTCAAATGCAGTCGTTGCAATATTTGGTTATCGACAATCACGTTGTAATAATTATTCCCGTCCTCATCGCGCAGCAAGGCTTTTACGGATGTGCCGCGAAAATTAAATTGCACGCTGCTGCCTGTCCACGAAATGACGGCGGCAGTGTCGTTCAGTTCCATTCTGCCGGAATATTGTATATCGGGATTATTGTCTTTGACAATTATTTCCTGCGAAAAAACGCCGGACGATAATAAAACCGATACTATTAAACCGATGTATTTTGCTGTGAATAATTTGGCGAGAGTCCTCATTGTAAAATAATTTCAGCTAAGATATTGGATTTTTTGATGAATAAAATAAAGCCGCGAATGCATGGATAAAATTTGTCATTCGTGGCAAATTAAATTCATAACTCATAATTTACAATTTCCTTTCGCCTTTCGGCTTATCTTTGTGTCATGCAGTTTTATTGTAATTCTCTTACAAAATACAGCCGCTTAAAGACGCGCGAAGTCAAGGTCGGCGATTTGCTGATTGGCAATGGTCATCCTATTCGTTTGCAAACGATGACGACTAAAGACACGATGGACACTTTGGCTACGGTTGAAGAAGCCATTCGCTGTATCGAAGTCGGTGCAGAACTGGTGCGCATTACAGCACCGTCGAAAAAAGAAGCGGAAAATTTACTCAATATAAAAAATGAATTGCGTAAGCGTGGTTACAACACGCCGTTGGTTGCGGATATTCATTTTACGCCGAACGCTGCGGAAATTGCGGCGCGCATCGTGGAGAAAGTGCGCGTAAATCCCGGCAATTATGTGGATAAGAAAAAGTTTGAACAAATCGATTATACAGATGCGGAATATGCAGAAGAAATTGAACGAATAAGAGAGAAATTTGTTCCATTGATTAAGGTGTGTAAAGAACACGGAACTGCTATGCGTATTGGTACAAATCACGGAAGTTTGAGCGACAGAATTATGAGCCGCTACGGCGATACGCCCAATGGAATGGTGGAAAGTGCCATGGAATTTTTGCGTATTGCGCGCGATGAAAATTATCACGAGATTGTGCTGAGCATGAAGGCGAGCAACACGCAGGTAATGGTACAGGCGTATCGTTTGCTGGTGCAGCAAATGGAGGAAGAATTTGGCGAACTCTATCCTTTGCACCTCGGCGTTACGGAAGCCGGCGACGGCGAAGACGGGCGCGTGAAATCTGCTGTAGGTATCGGCGCTTTGCTGGAAGACGGCATCGGCGATACCATTCGTGTTTCATTGACCGAAGACCCTGAATTTGAAATCCCGGTTTGTAAAGATTTAGTAAAAACAATCGTGAGACCTGAGTCCTCAGACGTGGACGTTCCTGAACTCACGATTCACGATTCACGATTCACGTTGCCATATTCTCCTTTTCAATACAACAGAAGAAAAACTTTTGAAATTGATAATATCGGCGGGCATCATGTGCCTGTTGTGATTGCCGATTTGTCAAAGCTAAATCACATTCAGCCGGAAGATTTAAAAAGCGTAGGATACACGTATGACGCGGCTTTGGACAAATGGAATATTAGTGATTCTGCGGCAGATTATATTTTTATCGCTTATCAGAATATTGATTTTCCGTTGCCCGGAACGCTAAAAGTAATTGTATATCCGCCTGCGTATGATTTGCAGGAAAATAAGGAAAAATATTTTCCGTTGTTCGATGCAAAAATTTATTTGCAAAACATTCATCAAAGAGCTACGAAAAATTTCGTGCTTGTGAATTGTTATGATGAAATGGAAAATTATGATTATCTCGATGAATTAGCCAAAGATAAATCCGTAGTGTTTTGTCTGAAAAGTAAGCGCGACAATGCGATGCAAGCCATTCGCAGAATGTTTATCGAGCTGCTTACCCGCAATATTGAGAATCCTGTCATCATTTTTTCGGATAGTCATTGGCAAACAACAGATGAACATTTAATTCATTTTTCAACGGAAATCGGTGCATTGCTGATTGATGGTTTCGGAGATGGTGTTTGTTTGAGTTTATCGTCCGAAGCGTATGACAATTTGCAGAAAAATTCTGTGCCCGCTGTCGAACAATTTTTAAACACATCGGCATTTAGTATTTTACAGGCAGCACGTACGCGCATTTCCAAAACGGAATATATTTCTTGTCCGAGTTGTGGAAGAACATTGTTTGACTTGCAGGAAACTACCGCAAAGATCCGCAGTCGAACCAATCATTTAAAAGGCGTGAAAATTGCTATCATGGGTTGCATTGTAAACGGTCCCGGCGAAATGGCTGACGCCGATTTCGGTTATGTCGGCAGCGGCGTTGGCAAGATTACTTTGTACAAAGGAAAAGACGTTGTAAAACGCAATATCGACAGCGACGTTGCAGTAGATGAATTGATTAATTTATTGAAAGAAAATGATGCGTGGGTGGATGTGGATGCAAATGAATAAGAGATATTTAGTTTATAAAAATGTCTTCAACAAAAACAGTCGAAGACATTTTTACTTTGATATAAATTTAAAATACAACGCTTTTGTTTAGTCCTGCCAAAAATTTCTGAGTTTGTGGATGGAGCAATAATTTAGCTGCTGTTAAGGCTCTTTCATGTAGTAAGGTATTCCAGTTTTCCGTTCCTTCCCACAACATTTTTTTTAGCGAAGCATTTGCTTCTGTATTATTTTGAGACAAAGATGTAGTAAGCCTTTCAATGGAATCTTCCATGCTTTCGATGTTGGGATGAAGTTCTGCAAAAATGCCTTTACGCCTTGCCCAGTCGGCGTTACGCCAAAGATGCGAGTCAATAGCAATCTGGCTGAATGCAGATAAACCCATTTTCCGAATCAGCGCAGGCGCTATCACATACGGACCAAAGCCGTAGCTTAATTCATTTAGTCGTACTTCTGCACCCTCAAGAGCGATGGCATAATCTGCCGCCGCCGCAATGCCTACACCGGCTCCGGCACATTTTCCATGGATGCGTGCAACTATGAGCTTGGAACATTTGCGCATAGCATTTATAACATTACCATAGCTGTGAAAATATTTCACAGCGTCTTCTTCGGAAGTAATCGCAATCATTTCTTCCAGAGAGGCGCCGGTGCAAAACACGTCGTGCTGTTCGGAGCGAAGCAGTACCACACGCGTATTTTCATCGTGAGAAATATGGTCTATTTCCTGCGTAAGTTTTGCAAGCAGTTTTGTAGGCAATGAATTGCCTTTCGGATGAAAAAATTCAATCGTTGCAATGTGGTTGTGTACTTCAGCTTTAACGTATCCGTCCTTTACATCTAATTCGTCAACAATCATAGGATTTCTTTTTTTAGATAAAAAATTTAATAAGCGAAAATAATAAAATTCTTCTCCGTTTGCTTCTGCTCTGTGAAAAAAGGATATTAAAAATTGTGAACATTGTGTTTGTAATAACTTTAATTTTAACAAGTCAACTAAAGAATGTATGAAATCTATATTTCCTGTAACAAAGAAAACTGTTTTTGTATTATTCATCGTATTGCAGATAAGATGTGGCTTTTCACAAATTGTTACGAGCAATAGTGCCTCCGTATTTCTTTCACTGAAAGAAGGAGTATATGCAAACGGAGCTGTTTCCTGCGCACATCCTTTGGCGGCACAAGCAGGTGCGATGATTTTGCGAAAAGGTGGAAACGCTTTTGATGCTGCTATTGCTACACAGCTTGCGTTGGCGGTTGTATATCCGCAAGCGGGCAATATCGGTGGTGGTGGATTTATGACGGCGCGTGAAAAGAGTGGGAAATTAATCGCTCTTGATTTTCGGGAGATTGCTCCCGGCAAGGCTTCGAGGGATATGTATCTCGATAGTAACGGGAAAGCAAATACACATCTTTCGCAGGATGGTATTTTGGCTATAGGTGTTCCGGGTTCTGTCGCGGGTATTTTTGCGGAGTTGAAATACGCAAAGCTGCCTTTTAAAACATTGATACAGCCTGCTATTGACCTTGCACGCAAGGGCTTCGCATTGTCAAAAGAAGATGCACGCTTATTAAATGAATATAAAAGTGATTTTGAAAAATACAATCCCGGCGTAATCATTCCTTTTGTGAAAAATGTGCAGTGGAAAGCAGGCGATATTTTAATACAAGCAGATTTGGCAAATACGTTGGAACGCATACGTGATAAAGGTTTACAAGAATTTTATTCGGGAAAAACGGCAGACTTGATCGTAAAAACCATGCAAAGTGCGCATGGATTAGTCAGACATGAAGATTTAAAAAATTACCAGGCAAAAAAACGTGTGCCGATACAGTTTGATTATCGCGGTTATCGTATCATCAGCTTTCCACCGCCGAGCAGTGGCGGGCTTTTACTCGGACAAATGCTGAAAATGGTTGAACCTTTTTCATTGAAAGAAATGGGGTTTCATTCTGCGGCAACTATTCATTTAATGGTAGAAGCGGAACGCCGCGCTTATGCTGACCGCGCCGAATATATGGGCGACCCCGATTTCTGGAAAGTGCCTGACAGCGCACTTTTGAGCGAAAATTATCTCAAAGGAAGAATGAAAAGCTTTGACCCGAATAAGGCGACACCGAGCGGTAGCATTGGCGCAGGAAATCTTCACGAAAGCAACGAGACAACGCATCTTTGCGTGGCTGATAAGTACGGCAACATTGTTTCCATTACTACGACGCTGAATGGTTTGTACGGCAGCCGTGTTGTAGTGCAAGGTGCAGGATTTTTGTTGAATGATGAAATGGACGATTTCAGTGTGAAGCCCGGCGTGCCGAATATGTTTGGCGCTGTAGGCGGCGAAGCCAATGCGATTGCGCCCAATAAAAGAATGTTGAGTTCCATGTGTCCGACTTTGGTGTTGAAAAATGATAAGCCGTTTATGGTTGTGGGAACGCCGGGCGGAACGACTATTCCGACTTCGGTTTTTCAAAGCATTGTGAATGTGATTGACTTTGGTATGAATGCCGCCGAAGCTATTGACACGCCTAAATTTCATCATCAATGGCTACCCGACGTAATCAAAATGGAGAGAAACGGTTTTGACCGAAATGTAATTGACAGCCTAACGCAAATGAATTATAAAATTAACTTTGTGTCGGGCATCGGGCGCACGGAAATGATTTTATTTGAAAACGGGAGAATGCACGTTGCTGCCGACATTCGCGGCGATGACAGCGTTGCGGGATATTGAAAAATTAATAATTATGAGCGACAAATTAAACATCATCAACAACGAAGAAAATATGCAATTCGAGTATCACGAAGGCGATGAAATTGCCAAGCTCGAATATCGTTTTTATAAAAAGGATATTGCTTTTATGCACACCGAAGTGCCGAAAACACTGGAAGGCAGAGGCATTGCATCTGCGCTGGCAGAATATGCCTTTGATTATGCAAAGAAAATCAACAAGCCTGTGTTGAATTATTGTCCGTTTGTGGGCGTGTATTTGAAACGGCATCCTGAATTGAAGGAGCAGTTGGATGAGGAGTATTATAAGGGATGAAAAAACTTCGCTGTTTGTAATGTTGCTGCCTTGGTTCGTGTCCTCACGAACCAACAAAAGGACCAACAAAAATTTTCAACATGGACAAAAACATATTTATACCGAAACGCAAGTCGTATATGGAAATCGGCGATATATTCTTTTGGACGGCGACTGTTAATAATTGGTACCGGCTTTTGGAAAATGATTTGTATAAAGAAATAATTATCGGTTCATTGAATTATTTGAGTGAAAAAGGCATTGCGGATATTTTTGCTTTTATCATTATGCCAAATCATGTTCATTTTATCTGGCGTGCGAAACGTAAAAATGGAAAGGAAACCATGCAGGGTTCGTTCTTGAAATACACCGCGCACGAATTTAAAAAACTATTGTTCAAAAACAATTCCGCTCAATTACATTTGTACAAAGTAAGCGCCATCAACAAACATTATGAATTTTGGCAGCGCGACCCGTTGGCAATTCATTTGTTCACGAGGGAAGTTGCTTATCAGAAGTTGGATTATTTGCACAACAATCCATTGGCAGAACGATGGCAGTTGGTTACTCATCCTTGCCATTACAAATATTCAACGGCAAGATTTTATGAAGAAGGCAAGAAAGATTTTTCTTTTATAAAAGATTTGAGGAATGAGTTTTGATATTTTTAATTTTATAGGTGGTTCGTGAGGACACGAACCACGGCGGCAATGTGAAACAAATAAGGAAACAGAAGAATGGTTAGAAGAATTGAATTAATACATTGGTTTATTAAGACACGAACTAAGGCAAGAATAATATCTGTGTTCAATAATCTTAACAGAATACTTATTGAGTGCAGAGATATTGAAACTGATTTAGGAAACAAAAGTTTATATAAATATCATATAGAAGCAACCGAGTCTTTAATATATAAACTAAAACAAGTATCAAAAAAAGAAGGTAAAAAAGAAATCGCAAAATATTCTCAGAGTGAAAACAGAGGTTACGGTTGGTCATGCCTCCCAAATGAAAATGGTAAAAAAGCAGAATGCACATATTGGAAGTTAAGTGAATTATTCGGTTATTATAAAAGATAAGCCTTGTCGTCTTGACTCATATATTCACGAACTAATAAAATCTTAAATCAAAAATCACACATCATAAATCTCAATGTATTCTTTAGGACAAACTAAAATATTTTCGCCGCGGTTCGTGTCCTCACGAACCGGTTAAATCCTAAATCAGACATCAAAATCATATATCAAACAATGTATTCTCTCGAACAAACACAATTATTAACGCAGCAATCTCAACAGTTTTTACAAAGCAAAGAAGCCGTGAAAGTCAATGAAATTGAGGCTTTGCGCAATGTGCTGCGTTTTCACGAATATCGTTATTATGTGCTCGACAATCCTTTGATTACCGACACGGAATATGATACTTTGTATAAAAAATTAGAAAAATTCGAGGCAGAAAATCCGTCGCTGGTTACGCCCGATTCTCCCACGCAAAGAGTAGGGCAAAATCTTACGAATAATTTTGCTACAGTTCCGCATCTTGTTCCGATGTTGTCTTTGGAAAACTCTTACAACGCCGATGATTTGGTCGATTGGGACAGAAAAAACAAGGAAGCAGAAAATCTTTCGCACGTGGAATATTGCGTAGAGCCGAAGTTTGACGGTGCAAGTATTTCGTTGTTGTATGAAAATGATTTGCTCGTGCGTGCGCTCACGCGCGGCGACGGCATCGAAGGCGAAGACATTACTACAAACATTAAACAAATTCGCTCAATTCCTTTAATGGCGCGATTTTCGGCGTATAACATTCAGCAGATTGAAATTCGCGGCGAGGTGCTGATGTCCAAAAAATCGTTCAAAGAATTTAATGATAAACAAGCAGAACAAGGCTTGCAAATTCTTGCAAATCCACGCAACGCTGCAAGCGGAAGCCTGCGTATGAAAAGCCCGAAAGCGGTTGCGGAGCGCGGATTGGAAGCGTTTTTATATCACATTGCGTATGTGGTTTATAACAACGATGAAGTTCCCGAATTGATGAGGACACACAGCGGAAACCTTGAACTGCTGTGGCTTTGCGGCTTTCGTTCGCCGCAAAAAGAGAAGAAAGTTTATCAAAGCATTGAAGAAGTAATTGCGCACGTAAACGATTATGAGCAACTGCGCGACACGCTTCCTTACGAGATTGACGGCATGGTTATTAAAGTCAATTCGCTTGCGTTGCAGGAACAGTTAGGCATGACTTCGCATCATCCGCGCTGGGCAATGGCGTACAAGTTCAAAGCGCGACAAGCCACATCTATATTGCGTTCTGTTGAATTTCAGGTTGGTCGCACAGGAACGATAACGCCTGTGGCAAAGATTGACGCGGTGTTCATTGGTGGTGTTACGGTTTCATCGGTTTCACTGTTTAATGAAGATATTATTCGGGAGAAAGATTTGCGCATTGGCGATACGGTTTTGGTGGAACGTGCGGGCGACGTAATTCCTTATATTGTGAAACCATTGGAAGAACTGCGCAAGGGAAATGAAGAACCGATTATCTTCCCGAAGCATTGTCCTGTCTGCGATTCAGCATTGCACAAGCCCGAAGGCGAGAGCGCTTGGCGCTGCATCAATCCGAATTGCGAAGCGCAGGTCGTGGAACGCATGATTCATTTTGTAAGTAAAGATGCGATGGATATTCGCAGCTTCGGCGAGGCAAATGTGCGCAAGTTTTATCAACTGAAATTACTGAAAGATATTCCTGCGATTTATCAATTGGATTTTGATGAAATTGCAAAACTCGAAGGCTTTGGTAAAAAATCGATTGATAATTTAAAAGCCGCGATTGAGGCGAGCAAGCAACAAAGTTTGAACAGATTAATTTTTGCTTTGGGCATTCGTTATATCGGCGAAACGACAGCGAAAACATTGGCAAATAAGATTTCAAATCTGTGGGAACTCAAAAACTTTTCCATCGAAGAATTGATGAATCTGGAAGATGTAGGACCGAAAGTTGCGGCAAGCGTGTACGATTTTTTCCAATCGGAAGAAAGTATTGAGCTATTGAAAAAATTAGAAGAAGCAGGATTGAATTTTAATAATCAAAAATCTTCCAACGCCAATGCCGACGGTAGTTTGCAAGGATTGACATTTTTGTTCACAGGCACATTATCACAACTCAAGCGCAGCGATGCGGAAGCCATGGTTGAAGCAAAAGGCGGGAAAATTTTAAGTGGCGTTTCTTCCAAACTCAATTATCTTGTAGCGGGCGAAGAAGCCGGAAGTAAACTGGAAAAAGCGAAGAAACTGAACACGGTAAAAATTATTTCGGAAGAAGAGTTTTTGAAAATAGTGAATGAATAATTTCCCCTACTTTTGTCTAAATAACATTAATACATGAAATGCCCATAAGGATTTTTACATACCCAAATCAGTGATTATTTAAGGGTATTCCATACGGCAAAAAAATAATGAAAATATATACAAATGAAAAAAGTCATTCTAATAATTACATTAGCAATTTATTGTATTTCCTGCTCTAAGAATGATACTATTTCAAATGATGCCGATGAAAATAATAACGATGTCTTCAAATTTGAAAGCATTCACTTCTCGATTGAAGACGGCGACGGAATTACAACTGATACTATTCCTCTTCATCAGGCAACTTATACCAATAACACGTCGGAAAAAGGAACATATTTATTCCATCCGGTACTAAGAGAATATTCTTTATTCAAAAACGACAGCGCCTCGTTCAGCGACTTAATAAAAGATTCCGTTGCAGTATCCATTCCGAGTGATATATTTTCAAGCGACAACTTTTTTTTAAGCAATAATACTGTGCTGCTTTGCGATACCTTGACTTCGCAACCCGCACCTTATATTGCTGAAGATTCTGTATTTGTTCAGGCACATACGGAAATGACTTTTAAGGCAAGCCAGATAAATAAAGCTGTTACCGCAACCTATTATGCCGTATTTAAAGATTCTGCTTCGGGCGCAGAGAAAATTATCAGAGGTAAATGGGAAGGAATAATCCCTTTTTCGATTCAGAAGGAAATAAACTTTAAGCCTCTAAAGTAGCTTAGCTTAATCAATCCACAAATGCCAATTGCCTTTTACAAGTTCTTTATACGTCATGCTTAAATCCATCGGTATTACAATATCGGGCATTGCAGTATCAAGACCGAAGTTTGGTTCTGTAACAAAATTTTCTAATTGATAATTATCGCTGTCGGATTGCTTAACAAGAAAAGCGCTCATCAGTTCTTTATTGTACAAATCTTTTTTATCCAATTCTTTTATCAGCAAATCGCCCTCTTTAATCGGCTGATGTTTTAATTTTATCCACATATATTTTTGTTTAAAGTTATCGATTTGTCTTTGTTCAGAAAACATAAAATTCTATTCGCATGAATACGGAAAATAAATTAAGCGTTATCATCACAGGTTCCACCGGAATGGTAGGCGAAGGAGTGCTGCACGTGTGTTTGAACGATGCAAGAGTGGAAAATATTTTGGTTATCAATCGAAAGCCGTGCGGAATTGTTCATCCGAAATTAAAGGAAATTATCCGGTCCGATTTTTTCGATTTGTCTTCCATAGAAAATGAACTGAAAGGTTATAATGCGTGTTTCTTTTGTTTGGGCATTACTTCGCTTCGCGCGACAGAAGAACAATATTCAAAAATTACTTACGACCTCACTTTATACATCGCGAATGTACTTTGTAAACTCAATCCCGATATGACTTTTATTTATGTTTCGGGCGCGGGAACGACAGGCGACGAAAATGCCCGGCTCATGTGGGTGCGCGTAAAAAGTAAAACAGAAAATGCGTTGGCAAAACTGCCTTTTAAAAAACAATTTAATTTCCGTCCCGGATTTATAAAACCGATTAAAGGATTGAAGCGCGTGCATCCTTTTTATAAATATATTACCTGGATTTTTCCGATTGGTCGCGCGCTCTATCCCAACGGTTTCGCTACTTTGAGAGAAATAGGCAATGCCATGCTTAATGCTTGCTATATCGAAGATGACCGGAAAAATTTTGAAGGGAAAGATATTATTGCGTATGGGAAAACGAAAAGTGAGGAGTGATTTATTTTCTTAACTTCGATAAAACATTTTGTTATGGACATGGAACTTCGCAAGATTACATTTGTTCGGGAGTTTCTTCGTTGGGAAAATGAAAATGTAATTGACAGTTTGGAAAAATTACTTCGGAAAAGCAAGGCAGATTTGTACGAAGAAAAAATAAAGCCGATAAGCGAAACCCTCTTGAATGCTGAGATTGACGAAGCTTTGGACGATTCTGAAAACGACAGAGTGATTAAAGCAAAAGATTTAAAGATTGCTTATGAAAAACCTAAACACACTAAAAAAGAACTTTAACCTAAAGCGATTTTTGGTTTTGCTTGTTGTAATTTTTATAATTGCGTTTCTAACATTTGTATTCTTATTTGCAATAGGAGAAAGAGCAACTTCTGATGAAAAAGGACTGCTCAGATTTTTAGAAATATTGTTCGGTGCCGAGTGTTTTCCTGCCTATATTTTTCCTAAATTATTTTTTGACGGCAATATTTTCCTCACATTTTTTATTAGTTCTTTAATAGATGCTTTTTTAATCGAAATTATTCTTTCCCTTTTCAGCAAAAACAAATAATTCTCCTAACATTTGTTCATGCAATTTTAATCTCGCTTTTTTTATTATCTAATAAATAATCGATAACATTGCAATCCAAATTTTTCTATTCATTTTAAACAAAAGCAAGATGAGTTTTATAGCAGACATTCACGCGCGTCAAATCCTCGACAGTCGCGGGAATCCAACGGTTGAAGTTGATGTATTAACGGACAATGGTGTGCTTGGTCGCGCGGCGGTTCCATCGGGTGCGTCCACAGGTATTCACGAAGCGGTTGAGTTGCGCGATGGCGACAAGAGCGTGTATCTCGGCAAAGGGGTATTGAAAGCTGTTGAAAATGTAAACGATATTATTGCGGAGCAATTGCTCGGCTGGAGCGTTACCGACCAAGTGGGAATCGATAAGAAATTAATTGAGATTGACGGTACAGATAATAAAGGTAAACTCGGCGCGAACGCAATATTGGCGGTGTCTTTGGCGGTTGCTAAAGCAGCGGCGCAGGAAAGCAATTTGCCGTTGTATCGTTATATCGGCGGCGTAAATGCAAGCGTGTTGCCTGTTCCGTTGATGAACATTTTGAACGGCGGCGTTCATGCAGATAACAAAATCGATTATCAGGAATACATGATTGTTCCACACGGTGCAACTTCTTTCAGCGAAGCATTGCGTTGGGGAACAGAAATTTTTCATCAGTTAAAATCTGTATTGAAGAAAAAAGGTTACAGCACAAATGTTGGCGATGAAGGCGGTTTCGCACCCGACATTCAAAGCAACGAAGAAGCGATTGAAACAGTGTTGGAAGCCATTAAAGCTGCGGGTTACGAGCCGGGCAAAGATGTTTCCATCGCGTTGGATGCCGCGAGCAGCGAGATGTTCAAAGACGGAAAATACAAGTTCTATAAAAGCTCCGGCAAAGAATTAACTCCCGATGAAATGGTGGCTTATTGGGTGGAATGGGTAAATAAATATCCGATTGTTTCTATCGAAGACGGCATGGCGGAAGAAGATTGGGACGGTTGGAAAAAACTGACCGAAGCTTTAGGCGATAAAATCCAATTGGTGGGCGATGATTTGTTTGTTACCAACAGCAAAATTTTGAAGCGCGGTATTGATAACAAAACCGCAAACAGCATCCTGATTAAAGTAAACCAAATCGGTTCTTTAACGGAAACAATCCAAGCGGTGCAAATGGCGCAGAATGCAGGCTACACAACGGTTATGAGCCACCGCAGCGGAGAAACGGAAGATACAACCATTGCAGATTTGGCGGTTGCATTGAATTGCGGACAAATCAAAACAGGCTCTGCAAGCCGCACGGATAGAATTGCAAAATACAACCAGTTAATCCGTATTGAAGAGCAATTGGCTGACGATGCCATTTTTCCGAGTTTGTTTAAGAAATAAATTTTCTTTTTGAAATAAATAGTTGCTATGCGCGGCGAAGACGCCGCGCATTTTTATTTTGTCGGCTCTTGCCGACAATTGCCATGAGGCAATAAAATAAAAGTGTGAAGCGACGACGCTTCACACAGCGGAAAGACCGATTCAAATTTTGAGTCGGTTTTTTTGTGGCTTTGTGTATTCTTTGTGCCTTTGTGCCTTCGTGGTTCAATTAAATCACAAAGACTCGAAGGCACAAAGTTTCACAAAGAAATTTAAGAATTAGATGATTATCTTTAAGCGATGAATTTTACCCGCAGATTTTCGCAGATATTTTACGCAGATTTTCGCAGACTTTTTCTGCGCTATCTGCGTGTATTCAATCTGCGTTTATCTGCGGGAATAATATTTTTATTGTGTTCTCAAACGCTGACTGCACAAGTGTTTGGCGGCAATCCGTCTTCATTGAAATGGAAACAAATCAACACCGATTCTTTCAGAATAATTTTTCCGAAAGGCTTGGATTCAACGGCTTTGAATGTGGCTTCGCTTGTTCAGTTTCAACAAAGAAACATTGCCAAAACGATGGGAGCGAAGCAACGAAAAGTGAATATTGTTTTACAAAATCAAATCACATACAGCAACGGTTATGTAGGTCTTGCGCCGTTTCGCAGTGAGTTTTATTTAATGCCGCCGATGGATGTAACGCAGCTTGGCGCGCAAAATTGGGCGGATAATTTAGCCATTCACGAATATCGTCATGTGGAGCAATACAACAATTTTGATGTGGGTTTGTCGCACGCATTTAAAATTGTTTTCGGCGAAAACGGACAAGCATTTGCGAATGCGCTTGCCGTTCCCGACTGGTTTTTTGAAGGCGATGCTGTTTATAACGAAACATTACTAAGTAAGCAGGGTAGAGGTCGCGTGCCTTATTTTATGAATGCTTTCAAGGCTTTGTATTTGGGCGACAAACATTACAATTATCAGAAAATACGGAATGGTTCGTACGTTGATTATGTGCCTAACTGGTACAATCTCGGCTATATTTTGGTGGATTACGGTTATCAAAAATATGGAACAGATTTTTGGAAAAATGTAACGCACGACGCAGCTGCGTTCAAAGGTTTGTTTTATCCTTTGCAGAAAGGGATTAAAAAATATTCGGGGCTTTCGTTCAACGATTTTAAGGATAGTGCGTTCAATTATTATCAACAGCAATGGGCAAAAGAGCCGAAAGATTCGTTGCAATATTTGACCAAAACGGAAAAGAAAAATGTTGTCAGTTATCAATATCCTTATCCAACCGGGAATGGAAATATCATTGCGTTAAAATCGGATTACAAGCACGTTTCTATGTTTGTAAAATTAAAAAATGGTGTTGAAAAAGCGATTGCCGTAAGACCGATTTCCAATGACGACTATTTTAGTTACAACAACGGAAAAATTATTTACAGCAAGCTGAAACCCAATGTACGATGGGGTTACAAAGAATCGAGCGATATTGAATTGTTCGACATTGATACAAAACAAAAGACAACCATCACACACAATCAACGATATTTCACGCCCGATATTTCGCACAACGGAAAACTGATTGCAGCGGTTTCATTTACAACCAATCAACAATCTTCGATTGATTTATTGGACTTGAAAGGAAATATTATCAAACATATTTCTGCGCAGCAAAACCATGTGTATTCTTATCCGAAATTTTCCGACGATGATAAATCTGTTTTTGTTGTTGAAAGAAATAAAGTGGGAGAGATGGCGATTCAACAATTTGATGTTGCAAGCGGCGATGAAAAAAATATTCGTCCTTTCGGAAACCGATTAATCGGTTTCCCGGTTGTGCAAAATGACACGTTGTTTTTCACTTGTTCATCAAACGGCTATGATGCGAGCTGGGCTTATGTTTCAGCCGAGAATAAAGTTTATCGATTGGCAAAAACTCAATTAGGTATTTATCAATCATTCATCAAAAACGATACATTGGTTGGAAGCGTTTTTTCGGCGGACGGTTATCGTTTGGCAAAAATAAAATCGTTCTTTCAGCCTGTTGAAAATTTAGAAGCAGACACTTTGGTTCGTTTATATCACGATGCGCCAAAGCATGATTATTCCTATGTTTTAGCAAATATTGATTCCACAAATTATACAATTACAAATTATCCAAAGCTGCATCATCCAATCAACTTTCACAGTTTGCAACCCGATTTTGAAGACCCGAATTACAATTTCACATTGTATGGCGAAAACGTGCTGAATACTTTGCAGACGAATGTTTCTTACACATATAACCGCATTGAAAATTATCACGAAGTTGGCGTAGGTTCTGTTTACGGCGGTTCTTTTATTGAACCTTTTATCAATGGAAATTATATTTTCGACAGAACGGCGTATAGCACAAAAGGTAAGCAGAATGTGCATTTCAGCGATGCGGGATGGCAATTCGGTTTGCAGTTGCCGCTGAATTTTTCTTCAGGAAATTTTTATAAATTCTTTACTTATACAACTTCATTCAATCAACGGTTTATTCACTGGAATGAGAATAATTTGGATTTAAAAAACAGAAGCGCAAATTATTTAAGTAATCAAATTTCTTTTGTAAACCAGTCGCAGCAAGCGTTACAACAAATGTATCTGCGTTTTGCACAAAGCATTTCTACACTTCTTAGAAATACAATTGACAACAATTCGGCGTGGCAGATTTTAATCAAAGGGTCATTTTATTTTCCTGCAATCTTACCTACGCACAGTTTTCACGTTGATTTGGCTTGGCAAAAACAAGACACGTTAAGCCGTTATGCTTTCAGTTATAATTTCCCTTTTTCTCGTGGCTACGATTTGTATAATTTTCCGGAAATGTGGAAATTCGGTTTGAACTATACTTTACCAGTCATCAGTCCTGATGCTGGTTTCGGCAATTTAATTTATTTGAAAAGAATACGCGCGAATGTTTTTTATGACAATACTTTCGGAAAAATTCCGCAAGAAAAAACAACAAATTTCGCCTCCTTCGGCGCAGAAGTTTCTTTCGACTTAAATGTGTGGAATCAACAATCTACGGGTTTTATTATTCGATACAGCCGTTTGTTGAACAATCAAATTTTAAGTTCCCGCAACCGTTGGGAAGTTATTCTGCCCGTGAATTTGTTTTGAGAATTTTCGCCAACAGATATACCGATTGAATGGAAGAACAATGGACATTTTTCTGCGTTATTGTGAAATATCAGACTGCGAATATTAGCCATGAATGACAAAATATTAACTCCTTTATCAACACATTATTTTTCTCTTTACATTTGGCTTCAAACTTTTCAAAATGAACAAAACCAAATTTTATTTCAGCTTTTGTTTTTTATTTATCGCGTGCGCAACCATTGCGCAGCCCTATGTTACAAAATACAAATGGTCGAAAGACGGTAACAGTTATTACACGATTGATGCTAATCAAATCGTAGAAGTTGCGCTTCCTTCTCAAGCAAAGCAAACCACTCTTTCTACACAGGATTTAACGCCGAAAGATTCGTTAAAACCTTTACGTGTAGCGGATTTCAGTATTTCTCAGGATGGAAACAAAATATTGATTTATACCAACACTAAGAAAGTCTGGCGTTATCATACACGTGGCGATTATTGGTTGTACGACTTGGGAACTAAGAGTTTATTTCAGCTTGGGAAAAGCTTGCCTGTTGCATCTTTAATGTTTGCGAAATTGTCGCCCGACGGAACAAAAGTTGCATACAGCGCAAAACATAATGTGTACGTGGAAGATTTGGCGTCGCACAAAATCACAGCCTTGACAACCGATGGCACAGACAGGATTATCAACGGGACTTTTGATTGGGTGTATGAAGAAGAATTTGGTGCACGCGATGGATTTCGCTGGTCTCCGGACAGTAAGAAGATTGCTTTCTGGCATGTGGACGCGCGCAGTATCCGCAATTTTCTAATGATTGATAATACCGATTCTATTTATTCATTCACAAAACCTGTTGAATATCCGGTGGTAGGACAAGAGCCTTCTGCTGTAAAAATAGGCGTTGTAAATGTTTTGACTAAGAAAATAGTTTGGGCAAATATTCCGGGCGACAACCGTGAACATTATTTGCCGAGAATGGAATGGGCGGATGATAATAACATTGTTGCACAGCAATTGGACAGAAAACAGCAAACTTCTATTTTGTATTTTGCAAACGCTGAAACCGGTATGGCTAAAGCATTTTACAGAGAACACAGCGATACATGGGTGGATATAAAATCGCGCTGGCATGGCGATAATCCGATTGGCTGGGACTGGATTGAAAATGGAAAAGCATTTCTTTGGGTGACGGAAAAAGATGGCTGGCGGCACATTTACCGTGTGGATAAAAAAGGTAATGAATCGCCGGTAACAAAAGGTAATTATGATATTCTTGATTTGCTTGCAGTAAACGAAACAGAAGGTTATGTTTACTTTTTAGCTTCGCCAAACAATGCGACGCAGCAATATTTATACAGAACGAAACTGAATGGAAAAGGCGGTTTGGAATTACTCTCCGATACGACCGAAAAAGGCACTAACGATTATGCAATTTCGCCGAACGGTAAGTATGCGGAACATACATTTTCCAACGCTAATACATTTCCTTACACCGATTGGGTTGCGCTTGAAACGAATACGATTATAGGGGAAAAGCCGCAAGTACACGCGCTTCCGGCAGGTGCTCCGCAGGTAAAATTCATTCAAATAACGACGGATGACAATGTTACCATGGATGCATCTGTTTTGTTGCCGACCAATTTTGATTCTACGAAAAAATATCCTGTGGTATTTTATGTTTATACCGAACCTGCGGCGCAAACGGTAATTGATTCCTGGGGCAATGGGCGCAACTTTTTATACAACGGCGATATGTCGGCAGACGGTTATATTTACATCAGTATTGACAGCCGTGGGACGCCCGCACCTAAAGGAACAGCATGGCGGCATTCTATTTACAAAGGTGTTGGCATCATTAATATTCACGACCAATACGAAGCTGCAAAGCAAGTAATGAAATGGAAATATGTAGATACAAGCCGTGTGGCGGTTTGGGGCTGGAGCGGCGGCGGTTCTACTACTTTGAATCTGATGTTTCAGCATGGCGATGTTTATAAAACGGGTATTGCTGTGGCGCCGGTTGCCTATCAACCGACGTATGATAATGTATATGAAGAACGGTATATGGGCTTGTTGAGCGATAGTGATAACACGTATGAAAAAGCATCGCCGTTGAGCTATGCACAAGGTTTGACAGGTAATCTTTTATTGATTCACGGTTCCGGCGATGATAATGTCCATTATCAAAATTCTGAAATGGTAGTGAACAAGCTGATTCAGTATAATAAGATTTTCAGCTTTATGGAATTTCCGAACCGCACGCACGCTATTTCGGAAGGAGAGGGAACATCAAGATTTCTGTCAAATCTTTATACGACTTATTTGAAGGAACATTGCCCGCCGGGCGGCAGGTAGTAAATGCGCAAAAAAAGAGGCTGTCTAAAAAGTCAAGACAGCCTCTTATTTATTCGGACACCTGACGGAATCATAGTGTCGTTTATGCAATTCTCAGAAACTTCGTCAACCTTTTTAGACAGCCCCTTTTTTATTACTCTTTTTTATAAACTTATTTTACAGAAGCTACTAAAGCTTTGAAAGCTTCAGGTTCACTGTAAGCCATATCTGCCAATACTTTTCTGTTTAATTCAATTCCTTTTTGAGAAAGTTTGTTGATGAACTGGCTGTATGTCAAACCTTCTTCGCGAACGCCTGCGTTGATACGCGCAATCCATAATTGACGGTATTCGCGCTTTTTCAATTTGCGACCAACATAGCTGTATGTCTGACCTTTTTCTACAACGTTTTTGGCTACGGTATATACGTTTTTACGTTTGCCGTAAAAGCCTTTGGCTTGTTTTAATATTCTTTTTCTGCGTGCTCTCGAAGCAACTGCATTTACTGAACGTGGCATAATTTAATTATTTTGTGCGGAGCAACTCCGGCGATGATTAAAATTTGTTTAACTGAAAAAATCCTGCTTATCTTAAACCCAATAAACGTTTTACAAACGGTTTCATGTTTGGGGAAACTGTTCCTTTGATGCCCAATGCACGTTTGCGTTTTGTAGATTTTTTGGTAAGGATGTGGCGTTTGAATGGTTTTTGATGAGCAATTTCGCCTGTTGCTGTTACCTTGAAGCGCTTCTTTGCGCTTGAGTTTGTTTTTACCTTTGGCATTTTAATTAATAATCTAAAAGATTACACTCTGCCGGCGCTCCCGAACGGTCGGGAAACTTGTTGAGCCATACGAGTAATGTGTTTTTCCGAAATTTTTCGGACGGCAAAGGTATGAATTTGTTATAATTTGACAAATTTAATTTCTTTTTCAAATTTTATTAGCGCTAAACGCAACATACGGTTATTTTGGATGGCAGCGGGTTTTCGTGTTGTGTTACCATTGTGCAGGTGTTTTTTATTTAGCAATATATCAAACCGGCATGAAATTTTTCATCTGTTTATTTTTATTGTTTTTTAATTGTCAGATGGAATGCCTTGAAATAATCATCGCTTTGGGTATGTGAAATACTTATGGGCATTTCATGTCAAAATTATGCGAAGGGTATGAAAAATTTCATCAAAGGTTCCTCTTGACCAAAAAACAATAAAAAATTCAAGAGAAATTTTACAAATTATATTTTCTTATTTCAATTACCTTCGCAGCATTCAGTTCTTACCCCCAGATTTAGTTTTAGAATGTACCGAAAAATAATAAAAACGTTTTTTACGCAGCTTCGCTATGGTGTTTTACTTTTAAAACGCCGACTGACCGAAAGACAATTTTTGCTTCTTTGCTGTGTAATCGTTGGCGCGTTGGCGAGCCTCAGCGCTATTGTTTTGAAATTATTTGTTGTAAAGCTGGAGCATTTTTTCTTTGAAAGCTCAAGGTTTGGCGACATTGTTTGGTATCAGGCGTTGATACCCATTTTAGGAATAGGTGCGAGCAGTTTGCTCATAGAAAAAGTATATCGGAAAAATTTTCTTAAAGGCAACGATAAGATTGTATATGCAATTGCCAAAAAATCGTCCGATTTGCCGTTCAGCCAGTGTTATTCGCATATCGTTACATCGGGTGTTACGGTTGGGCTTGGCGGGTCGTGCGGTTTGGAATCGCCTATGGTGGCGACAGGTGCAGCTATTGGCTCTAATCTCGGACGTGCTACTTTTTTGCCTTACAAGGAGAAAACTTTATTGCTCGCTTGTGGTATTGCTTCGGGCATTTCTTCGGCATTTGGAGCACCTATTGCGGGCATCGTGTTTGCGATGGAAGTATTGATTATCGACGTCTCTATTAATTCATTCATTCCGTTGCTGATGTCTTCGGCAATAGGAGCATTGCTGGCAAAAATTATTCTTGGAGATAATGTGCTGCTGACGTTCAATACCATTAAAGATTTTGATTACAACAACATTTTTTTATATGTGGGTCTAGGCTTGCTTGCCGGCTGCCTGTGCTTGTTTTATGCAAGAAGCTTCCATTGGATGGAGCACAAGTTTGCAGAGCGAACACCGGTACAGCGTTGGTTGGTTGGTTCCATATTATTGGCAGTACTCATCTTTTTGTTTCCGCAATTATTTGGCGAAGGATATTCGTTTGTAAAGACATTGGCGGAAACCGGTCAGATTCCTAAAAACTCCATATTGATTGCGCATACCGATAATCAATGGTGGATTCTTTTGTTTATTGCCGGCATCATGTTCTTCAAAATTTTTGCTACCGGTTTTACGATTCTTGGCGGTGGAAACGGCGGAAGTTTTGCTCCCTCGCTGGTAATAGGCGCATTGCTCGGATTTGTTGTAGGACGGTTTTTTCAGTTAATAGGTTACGCAAATGTTCCTGTAACTAATTTCATAGTTGTAGGCATGGCAGGGATGCTGAGCGGTTTATTTTTTGCTCCGCTTACGGCTATCTTTTTATCTGCGGAAGTAACCAATGGTTACTCTTTGTTTATTCCGTTGATGTTGGTAGCGGCTATCAGTTTTTTTGTGGTAAAATCTTTTGAACCTTTGTCGCTGGAGATGAAAAAGCTTTCGCAACAGTCGGAGCTTGACCCGACCGATAAAGATAAATTTTTGTTGAGCAGGCTGGAATTGAGATTTTTGATAAGAAAAGATTTTCCCGCATTTAATGTGAATGCTACGCTGAACGACATTTTGATTTCGCTGCACAATACGGATAAAGATGTATATGCCGTGATAGACGATAAAAATG
Organism: Arachidicoccus sp. BS20; assembly: GCF_001659705.1. Taxonomy (NCBI): domain Bacteria; kingdom Pseudomonadati; phylum Bacteroidota; class Chitinophagia; order Chitinophagales; family Chitinophagaceae; genus Arachidicoccus; species Arachidicoccus ginsenosidimutans. The sequence continues at coordinate 1,116,412 of NZ_CP015971.1, read as the reverse complement.
TTTTACAAGGTGTTATTTATCTTAATGATGTAAAAAACATATTGTTCGACAATGCGCAAAGAGCCGAGGATATCGCCATTTCTGCCGGCGATTTGATGATGAAGCAAACGCCTTTGACGATTGAAGACGACATGGAATCTGCCATATTGAAGTTTGAAAAACTTACTTCGGCAAAAAATATTCTTCCCATAATAGATAAGGAGGGTAAGTGGCTTGGCTTCATTTCGAAGTCGTCCATTCTGGACAAGTATCGCTCGGAAATTATCAGAAGCTCCTGATATGCCACCAATCACTGGTAATAACCGTAAATCATTAATAAACTATTTCATTAGTTTAAGAAGAGCTATTTTTGTTGAAATATTTTTTAATTAAACAACAACATTATGCTCAAACATTCTTTACCCAAATTGTTGTGTTTTGTGGCAGCATTGCAATTTTCTGTTGCACATGCCCAAAATTTGGATTTATCTCAACCATTACCGATTGATTCAACCGTAACCAAAGGAAAGCTCCCCAACGGATTAACTTATTACATTAAGCCCAATGCGAAGCCTGCGCAAAAAGTAGAATTGCGTTTAGTGGAAAATGCAGGCTCTCTTCTTGAAAATGATAACCAACAAGGTTTGGCGCATTTTATGGAGCACATGAACTTCAATGGTCTGAAGCATTATCCTAAAAATCAATTAGTAGATTATCTGCAAAAAATAGGTGTGCAGTTCGGTGCAGATTTGAATGCCAACACCGGTTTCGACAGAACCTATTTTATGCTGCCGATTCCTACCGATAAACCCGGAAATCTGGAAAATGGTTTTCAGATTGTTGCCGACTGGGCAGGCGGGGCACTAATCACAACAGATGAAGTGAATGATGAACGGCACGTGATTTTGGAAGAGCTGAGAATGAGAAATAAGAACGCTAATATGCGTATGCTGTACAAAATTTTACCGGAATTGACAAACCATTCGCGCTATGCCAGCAGGTTTCCGAGCGGTTTGGACAGTATTGTTTTACATGCGAGCCCGGACAGAATAAGGGAGTTTTATCACGATTGGTATCGTCCCGATTTACAAGCCGTAATTGTCGTTGGCGACATCACGGTAGATAAAGCAAAATCATTAATAGAAAAATATTTCGGCGCATTAAAAAATCCTGCCCATGAACGCACGAGAACTGTTTACGAAGTAGCGCCTTACACACAAAAGAAAGCGCTGATTGTTACCGATTCGGAAGAAACTAATTATAGCTTCTCTTTATATTATCCCACACATAAAGCCAAAGTGGAAAAAACACTCGGCGATTACCGTGAAGATTTGATAAAAAACATCATGATTCAAGGGCTAAACAGAAAACTGAGAGACCTTGCACAATCGGCAAACCCGCCGTATGCAAGTGCTTCAGGGTATTTTACAGAGGGCTTTTCTTTGCATGACGAACAATTTGCTTTAGACATTGTGCCCGTTGATGATTATAAAAAAGCCATTAATGCTGCTGTGGGCGTACTGCTGCAAGTGGAAAAATACGGATTGACCGATGCTGACATTGAAACATCCAAAAGAAGCTATCTTGCAGGGTACGAAAAAGCGTTTAACGAGCGCAACACGACGGAATCTGCCGCTTACACCGATGAACTGGCAGATAATTTTATGACCAATGAACCCATTCCCGGGATTGTGAATGAATATAATTATGTAAAGGAATTGTTGCCGACCATTACTGCAAAAGATGTAAATGCAGCTGCACAAAAATGGCTTTTGGAAAATCAAAATTATTTTGCATTAATTTCTGCGCCGTCAACAGGTAAAATTCAGTTGCCTGATGAAAGCGGTTTATTGTCTATGGTAGATGCGGCTTTTAAACAAGATGTAAAACCAGCCGAAACAACGGGAACAGCGACATCATTATTACAAATGCAACCCGTTGCCGGGAAAATTGTTTCCGAAACAAAAGATGCCGATTTGGGAACAACTACTTATACATTGAGCAACGGCGTAAAAGTTACCATTAAGCCTACCGATTTTAAAAACGACGAGATTGTATTAACCGGCGGAAGACTGGGCGGTACAGGACAGTTTAGTGTTGCCGATAAAGCCAATGTTACTTTTCTTGGAAGTGTTATCGGAGCAATGGGTTACGGGCAGTTTACGCCGTCTGAACTGAATGATTTTCTTTCGGGAAAAAATGCGAAGGTAGGCGTCGGTTTCGGTGCCGCAACAAATGGGATTAGCGGTTCTTCATCTGTAAAAGATTTACCTACATTGCTTGAGCTGATGTATCTCAAGCTCACTTCTCCAAGAAAAGATACAAGCCTGTACAAAGGTTATATGACCAAGCTGAAATCACAGTTGCAGTTTCTGAAAGCCAATCCGCAATATGCTTTTATTGATTCATCCAATAAAGTAATGTATGGCAATAATCCTTTAACGCCCATCAGCGTTCCTACGGAAAATGATTTAAACAGTATCAATCCCGACAGAATATTGGATATTTACAAAGACCAGTTTGGCTATGCTGATGGATTGCATTTATTCTTTGTTGGTAACGTTAATGCAGACTCGTTGAAACCGTTGCTGGAAAAATATGTGGCAAGCCTGCCGGTAAAAGGCGTGAAACCTGCGTATAAAGACAACGGGCTTCGCATGGTGCCGGGAGACAAAACATTTAAGTTCTATAAAGGCACTGACCAAAAAAGTCTGATTCTCGATTATTATCACGGCGATATTAAATATTCCGAAGATGCCGATTTGAAGCTGGATATGCTTACGCAAGCGATGACTATCAAAGTATTGGACACCATCCGGGAAAAGATGCAGGCAATATACAGCGGCGGTGTGTATGCTTCTGTCGCAGAGCTGCCGTATGGTCATTATTCCATTATTGCGCAACTGCCTTGCGGTCCTGAGAATGTAGATAAAATACTGGCAGAATATGCAAAAGAAGTTGCCGGTTATAAGAAAAACGGCGTATCAGCTACCGATTTGGAAAAAGTAAAAAAAGCAATGCTTGAAAAATACAAAGAGAGCATGAAGCAAAACGGCTATTGGGCCGGAGAGCTGCAAGACATTTATATGTTTGGACACAGCAAAGATTACCTGCTTAATTTCGACAAGAAAATAAATGCCGTTACAAGCGAAGATTTGAAAAAATTTGCAGATGAAGTATTGAATAACAATAATAATTATAAAGCCATTTCTTATCCCGAACAGGCAAGCGGGAAATAGTATTTTTAAGTTTCTTTAGTGAAAACAAAGAGCGGCTTCATTTTGGAGCCGCTCCTTTGTTTGAAGATTACTTTGCTGCACACACGTATGGACTAATATCCGTGCATCTGTAGCGATGGTTACAGTACAAAGCTTTTTACCTCGTCGCTCCAGTTTTGTGCAGGATTTGTACCCAATGCTGTTACACGAAAGCTGTACTGCTGTCCGCTGGTTAAACCTTCGACTGCTGTTTTAGCCTTAGTGGTATGGATTTCCATCCACGCATCTGCACCTGCTAACTTGTACTGCCATATATACCCTGCGGCATGAGGCACGGCATACACCGACAGTAATATTTCTCCGGTAATGCCCGGTACGGCTTTCAGGTTTTCTGACTTGGAAAGCATACCCACAGGTGCAGGCGTTTTTGCCAGCGTAAATCCGGAGCTGAGTGCAACAGCCGCATCATTGTTGCTGTGCAGCTGCACGTATAAGCCCAATTGCGACAGCAGGGTTTCCAATGTTTCGCGTTTCTGGTTTTTAACGGCGGTCAGTTGTTTGCCGCCTGTGGCTGCCTGCGCAAGCGCTGTTTCATAGTCGGTTAATGCCGATTGCACATCTGCAAGTGCGGGAGCGGGGGTAGGAAAAGCGGCATTGTCTGTAAGGCTGTCTACGATGTGTTGCGCCTGAACGGCGAGGTCGCTGTCCGTTACACGGCTGAAGCTAATGATCACTTTAATCATGACTTTAGAGTTTTGAAGGTTAAAAAATAAAAACAAGCTAATCTTTGACGGCGATAAGGCAATCAAAATAAGATGTAGTATGCCGGTTGTGTCTGTTCCATTGCAGCTTTAATCTGTTTTATTGTTTATCTGCAATGTTTTGTTGTACGTTGAATTTATTCTATTGTTGGTCTGCAAAGCTTCGATGTAGGTTAACAATACTTTATTGCAGGTCTGCAAAAGATTTGTGCAGATGAACATTCAGCCATTGTATATGTACAACGATTTGTTGCAGGTTGCATTTGTTTCATTGTTGGTCAGCAATGCTTTCTTGTTCATGTACAAAGCCCTGTTGCAGGCTATATTTGTACCCGTTTCATGTTTTTGTACCATTTTGAGTTGTTTTGTGTTTCCTGTTTTTTGCTTTTTGTACAGTTGGGCATTTTGTGCCGGTGCGTTTTTCAATATTCATACAATCTTTTTTGGGGTTAGCAACATACGCGCATTGCAAGTGTACTCAATTATTTTATGCCAAAAAATACTATTACACGAAATGCACGATTCTATATGTGAAATGCAGGATTCTGTATGTGAAAGGAAATGAGGATGCTTGTTTTGGGGTGATATTTTTTACTGATGTAGATGTCTTTGCGAACTTTTTATGTTATTTGAACACACGAGATATGTATCAAGACTGAGAAAATGTGTATGGCGCGTGTTCACACGCCACGGCGTATTAGAGTGGAAGTTTTTATTTTACCAACTAAAGTACACACCCGCCAAAATATTGAATGGACGAATTTTATAATCTTGTGTCATATAACTTGCGTTATTGAAGACAGTATATCGAAAATCTTTTTGATTAAATAAATTATATGCGGTTATTGAGTACTGCCAATTTTTGGATTTCTTAGGTATATATCTTATTTGAAAATCCGAAAACAATGTACTGTTTGATTGAGAGTTTGTCAATTGGTTATTGTAATGCTCTATAATAAATTTAAAATTCCATGATTTTGAAACAATGCCGCCGATATTAATATTTTCCGTGAATTGATTTAACGGCGATGTTGTATTGCTGTTTGAAACAGAGAGTTTATTTCTTATGAATGAGCTTTCATAGCCTAATATCAGCCATTTTGTTAGACGCGCATCTATTTTGGGAGAAAGCGAAAACGTTGTGTTTTTATTCGATATAAAAATATTTTGTTGTACAAGATAATTGCTGTAGCTGCTATAACTTGTGGCAATAGAAAATGTACTTTTCCATGAATCTATTGTTTTGCTTATTCTTGCAGATAATCTGACTGTATTCTTCGTATTGTTTTGCAGCATATAACCTATTATGTTCATGTAGCCAGAGAAATAATTATGGGCAAGTAAATTATTATTGGACGGTGCGTAGCTCGCATTCATGTAGAAAAATAATTCATGGACAGCATTTTCATAAGTTGCTCCAAATGAGTAAATATTGCTTTTTTCTACGGAAGGTCGGTTAATCCCAACATTGAATTCCCTGTAATTTTCCAGTATATATGCTGCTGGCAAATTGTCCAAAGAGGTGTGTACGTCATAACCGGCTAAAGCATTCAACTTCCAATAAGCATTTAACTGATACGACATATTCAATTGCGGACAAGGATATACCGATGTAGTTTTAGAATTGTTTAAATTATCGTTTTCATTAAATAAAAATGTACGAACAGGGAACCGAAGCGATGCGTGAAACAATTCTCTGTCATAATATAATTTAGGAAGAACATAATATTGAAATAACGAGTAATTATATTTGTTGAATAAAGAGTCCGGAGGAATAATATATGTATTAATGCCTGATAAATTGGTAACATAATTTCCTTTTGTGTATTGAATGCCAGCCTGAACGGAAAAAGACATACGCCAAACAGGAAAGCTATAAGAAACATTAGGATGTACAAACATTTGCTTTTGCGTTGTCTGCTGTTTTTGTAAATTACTGTCTGGAATATCAATTACCAAATTTTGAGGTAGCACAGCATAGTGTATAAATGTTCCTATTTTGAGAATATGATTGTGTACTGTTTTAACTAAGCTGAAATCATTCTCTAAAAAATGAATGGGCATTTTTCCTCTCTGTACATTTGGTAGTGTTCCTGTTGTTTGAAGATTCACATTTTGAAACAATGCCTGAGCATTAAACTGATTATTCAAGTAATAATTTTTATTATTGATATTGATATTTAGACCGGCTTCCAGTTTTTTGTTATACATAACAGAGAATTCTGTTTCCAGGCAATGTTTTAATACTGAAAAATGTAAACGAACCTATTCCTCTTAGCAGAAGCTATAGGGATGCTTTTCTTAGCCGAGTTCAGAAGCTGTTTCATGGGAAGGATATAATAATTTCTGACGGGGAGTAGCTTAATCAATATGATGGAAAAAGTCGCATTATGGTATTTTAGATTATACTCATTAATCCTCTTTTTTGTTTTAGAAAATATTTGTACAGATGCGCTTTACTGCTATATGCAGAAATCTTTAAAGTATCCTTTCCTTATATCGCTTGTATGTTGCAGGTAACTGTTAATTATCTACGGAAATAATACGCACCTGATACGGACTTAATACGCACTTGACTCTTAATATATGGACTACTTTAAACGTTACAGTCAACTGAAAGGATTGTTTTTTATTTAACGGCGGTGTTGAGCAAAATGGTTCATTACGGATAAGAAAACCGAAGGAAATTTTTTGTTATAACAGCAATAGCAACAACAGATGCAGCTACGGCACGGGAAAGACTTCATTACATTATAGATGACATTGAAGATATGCGTGCAATCAGCCTTTATGAATTTCTAAAAGTAGAAATTGATGAGGAAGAAGGTATTCAACTTTCTGACGAATTGCAAGCAGCACTTAATGAAATGGACGATGATTTGGACAAAGGCTTTGCTACGCAAGAAGATTTCAGAAACTATGTGAAAGAAAAAGTTTCAGCTAAATAACCTGTCGCGCTTTTAATAAGGGTTACACAACTATGATTTGCAAACTCATGGTAAAACGGCAAAAAATGCCTGTACTCACAGCTTAAGCAGTCTGTTTATTTGTTATTTCCGCTATGAAATTTGATAGAGGTTGTTGTTCAAAATATCATGATATGACATATAAAACGTTAAAGAGGGTGTGTAAAAAGGTTGATGAACTCTACAAGAGAATTGTATAAGCGACACTATGATTCCGTCATGTGCCCGAATAAGAAAGAGGCTGTCTTGACTTTTTAGAAGACAACCTCTTTTGTTATAATGTTTCAGATGGAGAATTATTTCTTCTCTCCAAACAAGCTCTTTTGGAAAATAATCAAGATGAAAAAGCTGATGGAAATATAAGAGTCTGCCAGGTTAAAGACCGGGTCAAAAAATGTAAACCTTGTTCCGCCATAATAAGGAACCCAGTTGGGAAGAAAGGTATCGATAAGATTAAAATGCAGCATATCTACAACCCTGCCGTGCAGGAAAGATGCATAGCCGCCGCCTTTGGGAAGAAAATGCGCCACATTCTGTAAGTCATAATCACTGGCGTTGAAAATTAGCCCGTAGAATAGACTGTCAATCAGGTTGCCGGCAGCGCCTGCATATATCAAAGCGACACAAATAATGAAACCTGTTCTTGCTTTCTTGCGGATTAATTTACTAATGTAAAATGTTCCCCAAATCACGGCAAACAATCTGAACAATGTCAGTATTATTTTTCCGAAACTGCCGCCGAATTTCCAGCCCCAAGCCATGCCTTCGTTTTCCACAAAACTCAGTTGAAACCAATGTCCTAAAACATTGTGTGTTTCGCCGAGAAAATAATGTGTCTTGATATAAAATTTCAGCGACTGGTCGAATATCAACAGCAATACAATAAATGCCGCGACGTATATTTTTTTTGTTGAAGATTTCAATGGAATTGTCTTTTAATCGGCGCAAAGGTAATTGAAAATGTATTGGATTAATAACTGTTTTTGGCTCTTTGCAATTGGTATTTTTTTGTGATTGCACGAATGACAAAATAGGCAATGATTGCACCTAATGAATCTGCAACCATATCGCCGTACGAAAAATCGCGCGTGGTAAAATACTTCTGCACATATTCCATTGCGATGCCGTAAATGCAGGCGACAATAGTAATAATAACTGTTCCCCGGCGTGTTTTTGTACGGTCAATATTTATCCATGCAAAGCCAAACCAAAACACCACGCCGCCAAACAAACCCATGTGTACGAGCTTGTCAAGGTTGGGAATATCTACCTCTACACTTCCAAAATCTTTGCCCGGCAGAGTGAGTAAAATATAAACAAGAATTATCCAAAACAGGAAAGGAATAAATCTTATAAAATTGAAGGACGGTTTCATCTGTTTATTTTTATTGTTTTTTAATTGCCAGATGGAATGCCTTTAAATAATCATCGCTTTGGGTATGACGAAGGCTTATGGGCATTTCATGTGTTTATTTTTTGATGTTTTTAATTGTCACATAGAAATCGAAGATTAGCTTCGCTCAGTTCGAGCAAGCTCTCGTGTCACGAACACCATCTTAAATATAAAAATACCGTGAGTAATGCCTCTAAATAATCATCGCTTTTGGTATGTAAAATACTTATGGGCATTTCATCATTGTTTTGCGTGTTTCAAATGTAATTGCAATAAGCCTAAGCAGATTATTTTTTCATCACTTTTTCCCAAAGTTCCGGAATACGTTTTATCCAAACAAGCTCTCTTCTTTTGCCGCTTGCTTCTTCCGCAGGATAACCGAAATAGGTTTTGCCACCTTTCAAAGAAGAGGGAACGCCGCTCTGTGCCAGCACCACAGCATTTTTGCCGATAGTCAAAGTTTTACTTACGCCCACTTGTCCCCAAAGTGTAACGCCGTCTTCAATAACTGTTGCACCGGCAATGCCTACCTGTGCCGCGAACAAACAATTCTTCCCGACAAACGTATCGTGTCCAATGTGAACCATGTTGTCCATCTTAGCTCCTTCGCTGATGATGGTCGATGCCGTAACGCCTCTGTCGATGGTGCAGCCGGCGCCAATTTCTACAAAATCTTTAATCACAACATTACCGCAGCTTTGCATTTTTTTGTACCAAACATCCCGGTCTTTTTTTGTGTTGTAATAAAACGCGTCGCTGCCAATTACAGTCCCCGCCTGAATTACAACGTTGTTACCAATCTCTGTATAATCCATAATGGCAACGTTCGGATGAATGATACAGTTATTGCCAATCTTTACATTTTTCCCGATAAAGACATTCGGCATAATGATGGTCCCTTCGCCAATTTCAACATCGTCGTTGATGGATTTTGTTTGCGAAGTGAACGGTCTGAAATGATTGACAATCGTAAGATATGCCTCAAAAGGTTGCTCGCAGTACAGCAAATTTTTCCCTTCGGGAACTTGAACATCTTTGTTGTTGATGATGATATGTGATGCATTGCTTTGCAGACAAACATTGTAATATTTAGGATGGTCCACAAAAACCATATCGCCTTTTTCAACTTTATGAATCTCGTTGATGCCCGCCACCACTGCATTTGCGTCGCCTATTACTTCTGCGTCGATGAGTGTTGCAATCTGTTGTAATGTTATTTGTTTAGGAAATTGCATGATGATGTATTTGTAATTTTTTCAAAAATAGTATTGTTGAAAAACATTCGCTGTTAAAATTTTAATCGGCTGAAACGCTTTGTTTATCATTGTTTCAGGTAAGTGTATTTTTTTATTTTTAAATAAAATTGTTTCGTATGGTAATAAAGAAATACACAATTCGTATTCATTTTGTGAATAAAAAATATAGAAATTATTTTGTATTCGCAGAAAGTAGTTATAATATTGTGGTTGGAAATTTTGTTTCCATACTTACTAACACATTTTTATCCGGGTCCTGCACATCGCAGGACTTTTTTATTGCGCTGAAATCCATGCCAGGCTTAAGTTTGAGAAGATGCTGTAATTAGTTTTCAGTTCAGTTTTTTTATCTTCTTTTAAAAAGATAGTTGGTATAATTCCTTCATCGCCGAAGGAAACCGGTTGCAATAAAATGTTCTCTTTAAAGTTTAATAAACCATAGCTGTACCATTTATAAGTTGCTTCTTTTGCGCACCAAAGCGTAGTCAATAATTTTTTATCATCGTTGTATTGCGTAGTAAATTTTTTTTCTTCTTCGTTCAAAAACTTCTCTTTTACTTTTATGACTTTATCGGAAAATAATTCGGCATCGATGCCTACACGTTGTGTTGTACTTGCGATGGCGGCTGCATAATCGCCGCAATGCGAAATGGAAAAATGATACGCTTCGTTTTGCAAAAACGGCTTACGGCTGTCGGCAATTAAAATCTCCTCCAAAGGAAAATCGGAAAACAGTAGCGGCAATAAAAATCTTCCCGCAAGATGCTGCAATCGCTTTTGCGGATGCGAAATATTTTTTTTCAACGGAACTTTTTGAAGAAAGAAATTCTCATCCTCTTCTATTTTCCAAATAGCGAGTTTGGTATTTGCGTTTATTTTCTTTTGATAAAAAAGCGGCACGGTATGAAATATGATTTATGAATTTTATTTTTATTGAACCCTTCCAGGGTTCTGTTATTGTGTTTGTTCTTTCCTCCGCATTTCATGCGGGGTTATTGATATTGAAGCCCTTCGGGCTTCGTACATACTTTATTATTTTTTCATTTGCTTTTCTTTTCCTCCGCATTTCATGCGGGGTTATTGATATTGAAGCCCTTCGGGCTTCGTACATACTTTATTATTTTTTCATTTGCTTTTCTTTTCCTCCGCATTTCATGCGGGGTTATTGATATTGAAGCCCTTCGGGCTTCGTACATACTTTATTATTTTTTCATTTGCTTTTCTTTTCCTCCGCATTTCATGCGGGGTTATTGATATTGAAGCCCTTCGGGCTTCGTACATACTTTATTATTTTTTCATTTGCTTTTCTTTTCCTCCGCATTTCATGCGGGGTTATTGATATTGAAGCCCTTCGGGCTTCGTACATACTTTATTATTTTTTCATTTGCTTTTCTTTTCCTCCGCATTTCATGCGGGGTTATTGATATTGAAGCCCTTCGGGCTTCGTACATACTTTATTATTTTTTCATTTGCTTTTCTTTTCCTCCGCATTTCATGCGGGGTTATTGATATTGAAGCCCTTCGGGCTTCGTACATACTTTATTATTTTTTCATTTGCTTTTCTTTTCCTCCGCATTTCATGCGGGGTTATTGATATTGAAGCCCTTCGGGCTTCGTACATACTTTATTATTTTTTCATTTGCTTTTCTTTTCCTCCGCATTTCATGCGGGGTTATTGATATTGAAGCCCTTCGAGCTTCGTACATACTTTATTATTTTTTCATTTGCTTTTCTTTTCCTCCGCATTTCATGCGGGGTTATTGATATTGAAGCCCTTCGGGCTTCGTACATACTTTATTATTTTTTCATTTGCTTTTCTTTTCCTCCGCATTTCATGCGGGGTTATTGATATTGAAGCCCTTCGGGCTTCGTACATACTTTATTATTTTTTCATTTGCTTTTCTTTTCCTCCGCATTTCATGCGGGGTTATTGATATTGAAGCCCTTCGAGCTTCGTACATACTTTATTATTTTTTCATTTGCTTTTCTTTTCCTCCGCATTTCATGCGGGGTTATTGATATTGAAGCCCTTCGGGCTTCGTACATACTTTATTATTTTTTCATTTGCTTTTCTTGTTCTCCGCATGAAATGCGGGGTTATTGATACTGAAATCCTTCGGGCTTCGTACACACTTTATTATTTTTTCATTTGCTTTTCTTGTTCTCCGCATGAAATGCGGAGAAAATCCGAAAAAATATGATGATGGCTAACCACGAAGTGGTTGAACACTGCTACAACAAATACTTTTCATCGGACTCAACGTTATGCTCTTTTAAAAGCTCTTTATATTCTTCAACAAATGTTTTCTTTTTATGGCGTTGCTTCCCTGTTTTTTGTGCTGTAAACAATTTGATATATGTACTCATATTATCTTCTTCAATTAAACAATAAAGCAATTCAACAATTTCCATGAACCATGAACTATTTGCTATGAACCAATATATTTGCAAATATAATTTTTAAACAAAGCAAAAATGATTTTATCCGATACACGTATTTTGGAAGAAATAGAAAAAGGTACGATTTTAATTGAGCCATACTCGCGTGAATTTTTGGGGAGCAACAGCTACGATGTGCATCTTGGCGCTACGCTTGCGATGTATGAAGATGAAGAATTGGATGCTAAAAAACACAATGCGATAAGATATTTTGACATTCCCGAAGAAGGCTTTGTATTGCAGCCGAATAAATTTTATCTTGGCGTAACGCAGGAATACACCGAAACGCACGCACATGTTCCTTTTCTTGAAGGGAAATCTTCCACAGGTCGTTTGGGCATTGATATTCACGCGACGGCCGGGAAAGGCGATGTAGGGTTTTGCGGCAACTGGACTTTGGAAATTTCGTGCAAGCAACCTGTAAGAGTGTATCGTCTTATGCCGATTGGACAATTGATTTATTTCCCTGTGGAAGGCGAAATTGAAATTAAATACAACCAAAAGCAAAACGCCAAATACAGCGGACAACCTAATAGACCCGTTGAAAGCATGATGTGGAAAAACAAGTTCTGATGAGGTGCTTGTTTAAACGTATGTGCTAAATTCTTTTAATTTACCTATTCCTTTGCGGATTCTACCGAATAGCGTGGTTTCGGACAAAAGCCCGATTGAACTTTGCATAAAATTTTCAGTCAGACTTTTTCAGAAATTCATTTCTCTATCAAACAATGCATTATGCGTAAACTACTTGGGTTCTTTTTTTTATTTTTCTGTTTTTCGTTTGCAGCTCATGCGCAGCAAACAACCGGGACTTTAACCGGAACAATTGTCGATACAATTTCGCACAATGTGAACAAAGCCAGCGTCTCGCTGATGAACGCTGCGGACACCACCAAAGTGTGGCACACCTTGTCTGACAATGATGGCAAATTTTCTTTTTCCGGTCTTGATTTAACCACTTATGTTTTAAGAATCTCTTTTCAGGGATATGAAGTGTTGAACCGGTACGTGGCGTTAACCAAAGAAAAACCAAATGTAGATTTGGGCGAAATTACTTTGCAACAAACGATGAATGAGTTGGGAACAGTTGTGGTTACGGCTGTGATTCCAATGACGATGAAAGGCGATACCACAGAATATAGCGCAGATGCGTTTGGTACAAAACCTAATGCAACAGTCGAAGATTTATTGAAAAAGTTGCCGAACGTGCAGGTTGATAAAAACGGCGGCATAACGGCTCAGGGAGAATCTGTAACAAGAGTGTTTGTAGATGGTAAGCGCTTCTTTGGCAACGACCCGAAGCTTGCTACACAAAACCTGCCGAAAGACGTAGTGGATAAAATTCAGGTATTCGACGGCAAAAGCGACCAGGCAGAGTTTAGCGGTTTCGACGATGGTAATACCATTAAAACGATAAATATAGTTACCAAGCGGAATATGCGTCATGGATGGTTTGGAAAGTCCACCGCAGGTATCGGCAACGACGAAGCAACGCTGAAAGACCCGTTGTATGCGGTATCTCCGCGTATCCTGTATTTCAACGGAGATATGAAAGCCGGTTTGTTTGGCAACCTGAATAATATAAATCAGCAAAACTTTACACGAGACGACCAAACGAGTAAAAACGGTTTGACCAAAACAAGAATGGCAAATCTTTTCTTTGGAAACACTTTCGGTAAAACCGATTTTAACGGCAACTATCAATATGCAAATACCGGCGTAAATCTCAACTCAAATTCTATTACACAGTATTTTTATAACGACTCATCGTTTAATACTAATAATTATGCAAACGATACGACAGACAGGACTACGCAGAGACATTCCGTAAATCTTAATTTCGATACCAAGTTTGATTCTGCCAACGAACTTAGGGTAAGACCAAATGTATCATTTACAAGTTCGCATAGTACAGATAATTCGCTTACGCGAATCGACAGCCTTTTCCAAGGCAATGAAATTTTGAAAAGCAACACCAATGCAAACCGGGTTAATAATAATGACGGTCGAAATACGGGCATTTCAGCAACCTATCGTCATGCGTTTGCTAAAAAGGGTAGAACCATATCGGTAGATCTTCAGTATTCCAATACGCACAGCAACAGCAGCTCGTTATATGTGTCGGATTATTATGATGCTGTTTTAGGTAAAGACAGCCTGACAAATCAAAGAGCGTCAACAATAAATAACGGGAATTCTTTAAATACAACACTTACCTATACCGAGCCGATAGCACAACATCAGCAGTTGCAAATAGAATACAGCAACTCATTTTCAAAGAATGTATCCGACAGGGAAACATTTAATTTCGATAGTACGAAGATGGATTACTCGGCAATTAACGACGAGCTGACCAATAAGTTTGACAATAAATATACTTCTAATCGAGGTACATTGGGTTATTTGTTCAACAATGGCGTTATTAATTTTAATGCAGGTATTGGTGTTCAGTTCGGTAAAACAGAAAGCAATAATCTTACTCATTCCGATAAATCTGTTCCTGAATATACTTATACCAATTTATATCCAACGGCAAATTTTACTTACAATATTTCCAAGGAGAAAAAGTTTATTTTTAAATATCAGGGACGTACCAGTCAGCCATCTATTCAGCAATTGCAACCTATTAAAGACAGCTCCAACATTCTTGCAATCACATCGGGTAATCCAAATTTGAAACAAGAATTTAATAATCATTTCCAGTTCAGGTATAACAATATAGACCGTGTGGGCGGCAAGTCTTTCTTTGCTTTTATAGATGCGTCTATCGTACAGCATAATATTACGAGCGATATTGAGAGATTGGATAATGGCGGACAATCGACTACTTATATCAACATGAATGGGAATTATAATGTCAGAGCGTTTGTCGACTGGAGTTTCCCTATTATTTCTCCAAAATCCAATATCGATTTTTCGACCAATATCAGCAATGCCCGTTCGGTAACTATGTTGGACAATGCAAAGAGTTATACTTACAATACTTCACTATCGGAAGGTATTAAATGGTCCACCAACATGGAAAAATCCTGGGATATAAATTTTTCAACGACGCCTACTTACAATATTGCAAAATATTCGGTAAACAAGCAGTCCAACAGCAACTATTATTCGCAATCGACATCGGTGGATGGAACTTGGTATTCGGAATCGGGCTGGCAGCTTGCTACCGACTTTGATTATACGTTTTATACAGGAAATGCTTTAGGGCAAAATGTAAGCATTCCGCTGTGGAATGCAAGCATTTCAAAGAGTGTATTTGCAAATCAGGCAGGACAAATTACGTTATCGGTCAATGACATCCTGAACCAGAACAAAGGCGTGGAATTTACAAGAAGTTCAGATTATAGCAGGCAAACACGAACCAATATTCTCAAGCGTTATGTGATGCTCACATTTACATACAATCTTAAATCATTCCCCGGAATGGGCAAGAGGGGCAACAGAAACCATGGCGACAGACCCTGGATGCGCGGCGGCGACGGACCTCCTCCGGGCGGCGGTGGATTTGGAGGTGGTCGCGGTCGCGGCGGTTTTTAATTTAAAACAAACAACAGAAAGAGGCGAATTGTATAGTTCGCCTCTTTTAAATTTTTGTCAATTCATTATATCTGAAAACAAAAGAAATTAATTTGCTTAATTTAGCATTGTTTGATTTTTACTATTTTTAGTTTGAATGATTCTATTGCGAAAAAACAATTATACCCAATTTTGCATCATCTCTGTAATTTATCATCGATTTAAAAACAATAATAACTATGAGTACAACAGCAAAAGCTTACGGAACAAATGCTGCGGAATTACCCTTGGTACCGCTGAGTATTGAACGTCGCGAGCCTACGCCTCACGATGTGGAAATAGAAATATTGTATTGCGGTGTATGTCATTCCGATTTACATACGGCGCGTAACGAGTGGAAAGGAACAATTTATCCATGTGTTCCCGGACATGAAATTGTAGGGCGTATCACAAAAGTCGGCGACCATGTAAAGAAATTCAAAGTAGGAGAGTTGGCAGCAGTTGGTTGTATGGTCGATTCGTGCCGCGAATGTGAAGAGTGTAAACAAGGATATGAGCAGTATTGCGAGAATGGTTTTACCGGAACATACAATGCGCCGGATAAACATTTGAATGCGCATACTTTCGGCGGCTATTCGCAAAGTGTTGTGGTGGATGAAGATTTTGTTCTTCATGTTCCGGAAAATCTTGATCTTGCAGGTGTTGCACCTTTGTTGTGCGCCGGCATTACAACATATTCTCCGTTAAGACATTGGAATGTTGGTCCCGGTAAAAGAGTGGGCGTTGTAGGCATCGGAGGTTTGGGGCACATGGCAATCAAGTTGGCTCATGCAATGGGCGCGTATGTTGTAGTATTTACAACATCGGAAAGTAAGAAAGAAGACGCAAAACGGCTTGGTGCAGATGAAGTAGTATTGTCCAATAATGTGGAACAAATGCAACAATCGCAAAAACTCGATTTTATTCTGGATGCAGTTTCCGCAGAACACGACATCAATGCTTACCTGCATCATTTGAAGCACGATGGTAATTTGACAATTGTGGGCGCGCCCGAAAATCCGCTGCCTGTTGCCGTGTTCAATTTGATTTTGGGAAGAAAAAGTTTTTCAGGTTCACTTATTGGCGGCATTGCTGAAACGCAGGAAATGCTTGACTTTTGCGGCAGGCACGACATTACTGCCGATATTGAATTAATCAATATGCAGGATATTAACGATGCGTATGAGCGCATGCTGAAAGGCGATGTGAAATATCGTTTCGTAATAGATATGGCTTCTTTGAAAAATTAATATTTACTTGTGGAAATAAAAAACAGACTGCTCATAAACAGTCTGTTTTTTTTATAATGTTAGTGCATAGCCTAACATTATAGTTGCAGCGCCCGAACGGTTTGCACCGTTTGCGGCATCTTTCTGAATATTCAGAAAACCGTAATTGCCGCCCCCTTCGATAAACAGCGTATGTTTTTTAAATTTAAAAGCGAGACCAACATTGCCCTCAACGCCAAAATTAAATTTATGTGTTTCATCTTTGATATTCGTTGTTTCGCTTAAATCTGCCGACAAAGGTTGATAATCTTCGTCTAATACAGGGTGTGTGCCATCGGGGTAAAAATATAATTGGCTCGTGCCCGATGTGATTGTTTTGGCTGAGAGCAGCAAGCCTGCAAAAGGTCCTGCATCTGCATATACCCGCCATCGTTTCGTTTTCCCTAAGTTCCATCCGAATTTTGCCAATACAGGCAACATCAGGTAATCCAGTTTTGCTTTGTTCTTTACATCTGCGTCAATGTATTGCGGTGTTATATCGCCATTTATAGGAGCTAATTGTGTTGCGGCTTCTGCCGGGACACCAATGGATTCTATCGACGCTATTGCTTGTATCCCATCGCGTTTGCCGCCTTGTTGCGAATATTCAATCATTGGTTGAATGGAAAATAAATTGCTTACTTTAAACTCTGCAAATACGCCGAAGCCCGCGCCTTCAATAGAAGAAAATCCTTGACTAAGCGGATTTGCACCGCCGCCTGCGCTAAGATTCGGAATGGTAAGACCGCCGCGTATGCCGATAGATACATTTTGTGCGGAAGCTGAAGATATGACTAACACGAAGACAAACACACTAATTACGGGAATGAGATTGCTTCTCATAATTACGATTGATTTAAGTTTTGCAATAATAGCTAAAGATACGAAGTGCAAACGATTATCAATAAAATAAAAACGCCCAAACCATGAAGTGAGTTTGAGCGTTTTTCCATCATAAAAATTGTTCTTATAAATTATACATCAATCCTACGCCAAGTATAGATTGTGTCTGAATCTTTGGACCTTTGGGCGGTGTTGGTCTGTACAAATCATCATACGCGAGATTGAAGTTCCACGTAACGGCAATAGCTTTTGTAAGTTTTGCCGCAAAAGTATTTGTCCAGAAAATGTAAATGTTTTGCGGGTTGTGCAGGTAATTGCTATACAATTCGAGATTGCCTGCATAAGTAATCGTCTTTGTGATATTTGCTGCATATCCTGCATTCAGCAAAGCGCCGAACTGAAACTTAAACGTTTTGCCGGTGTCCACGCCGTACGCGCCTTGGTCGGACAAGAAATGATTCGCAACAATCAGTGCACGGGCTGCAACAGGAGAGAAGAAGATGTTTAAATTTTTTACGGGTTTCCATGTAATGCCCGGTGCGAGTGTAACGTAAGCGGGTGCAAAGAATGTAGAACTGAAAGTTTTGCTTTGCCCGTCCGAACCGTACGTATAGCCGTCAAACGGTTGTGTGCGCACACGAAACAATGCGGATACATCTAATTTGGAACTTACCGAATGCCCGTATAAGGAAAGAAAATCCAAAAGGTTGGCGCTGCTTTGTCCAATGTTGCCTTTGGTTTTGATATAGCCGTATTGTACGTTCAGGTTGTTGTCCCAGCTGTCTTTATTTTTTTTATAATCGGCATACAGGTTTACCACGCCTGTAACGGAATACGCATTTGTACCGCCGCCTGCCCAGTTACTGAGCGATGTTTGTCCTGCTGTTAGTGATAATGCACCACCTTTGTTCCAGAGTTTTGTGGTATCAGCTTTATGACCTGATTTATCAATTTTTGAATCTAAGTCGCCTTGAATATCCGAGCGGCTATTGTCTTGTGCCATTGCCATTGTAGCTGAAAAAACAGCAAGCCCTAAAAAAATTTTTTTCATCATTTGAAACTTCTTTTAAGAGTTCTAAAATAGGTTAAGTAATTATTGCAAAACAGCTTGTAAAACACGGAAGCTTTTCATTTCACTTGTATTTTGCAAATGCAAAGAAAAGAACTGTTGATAATATTTCAAAAGTTCTCGGCGAATTAAATGATTCAATTGTAAAGATTTGGGAGCGGAATGTGTTTCAAGATTATTTAGTTCAGACGTGATTGCGGCATAATTATCTTCTACAACGTAGTTGTGGTAAGGCTTTTCGGCTACAAACATTCCTTCCTGCAAATCCAGTATCGGTGTTTTGGACGAATAATTTCCATGGATTTGAAAGCCTAAAAACTTTGCAAGATGCAGTGTAAACGTAAGCGGATAATCGGCAATTTCCTCTAAATTTTGTTTGTCCAGCGATATGAAAAAATGTTCAAAAAAATCGAAAAGCTCGTTATTCGTTTCCTCTTGTTTGATGCAATGCAAAATCAGTTCAAGCATATACATGGCAATTGCGCTGCGCGTAACATGAAAAAATAATTCGGTGTATAAATAGCTCCACTGATATTCCTTAATGAATTGTAATGATTTAAACGGATTATGATATGCCTGCAATTCAAGAATGGCACCAGGTTGGAAATAATTTATTTTAGAAGCACCGCTTTTGCTGCTTTTGCGCACGCCTTTTACAAGATAACTTTGTAAGCCGAACAAATCGGTGTACAACGTAGCAATCACGCTGGTTTCGCCGTACTTGACCGTGCGCAAAACAATGCCTTTTACTTTATGCGTCATAAATAATGGAAGCGAAGTTAACCAATAAAAAACGCACCAATAAAAATTGATGCGCTTAGGATTGCAATTGATTTTGGTTACTGTGCAACATCCATCGTGCTGACTTGATAGTCGGACGATTTATTATTTGCCGGGATAGCGTTTTTGATAAAATCGCGAATATCTTTATCGCCCTGAATCATGGTAGGTTTGTCCATGTACACCATGTGTCCGCAGGGATAGCCTTTCCATTCCATGCGCGCTTTTAAATTTGCAGAAGTCGCCATTTGCCACATGCTGTATTTAGCATTAAAAAAGTTGCAGGATGAACCGTCATAATATCCCGATTGCACCAGCAAATGCAGCGACGGATTTTCTTCCATTGCTTCGCGCAATTGTGCGCCCGTTCTGTCGCCTTGCGAATTCCAGGGATAAACCTGGTCGGACAAAACAAGATAAGGAACATCGGTTTTAAAGTTCAAATCGTTGCGCATATAATAGTTTGCGGCAGGAGAGAAGGAACGCGACCATGCGGGAATTTCGGCATTAAAATCGGGATAGCTTCCCGAAACTCTTTCATCAATTCCAAGATAGCGGGAATCGAGGCGACCGATGGTGTAGCCCTTGTCGCGCAGCAATTCTTTCCAGAATAAATTGGTATTAACATCTAAATTGTTTTGGTCCCATACTTCTTTCTTGATGGAAGTGTAGCGTTCCAACTGTGTTTCTATATTTTGCTTTTCGCTTTCAGAAATAGAGCCGCCTTTTGCAATAGCGGGAATCAATTGATTAACGGTAAAATCTTCAATCTGCGGAAGAATATCAGTCAGTTGTTTTTGTTGTAAATCTGCAGGCAGTTTTTTATAGTACCAGGCGGTTGCTGCATAATACGGAATATTAATTGCTTCATTAATCGGTCCGTCGCGGCGAATGCCCAGTTCGGTAGGAGAAACCAGAATTACGCCATTCAGAAACATCCCGATTGTTGGTTCCTGCAAGGCAGCGGCAAGCCCTGAAACACGCGTGGTTCCATAGCTTTCGCCGATTAGGAATTTTGGCGAGAGCCAACGGTTGTTGCGTGTAACAAAAGTGCTAATCCATTTTGCGAGATAGTCGATATCTTCATTTACACCAAAAAACATGGAAGGCTTCGCGTCTTTATCCACGATGCGCGAATAACCAGTGTTTACCGGGTCAACATACACGATGTCTGTTGCATCTAAAATGCTGTATGGATTTTCTTTTAGTCCGTAAGGCTGCACGGCATGACCTGCATCGTCCAGATTCACGCGAACCGGTCCGGTGTAACCAAGTTCCATCCACAGCGATGCAGAACCCGGACCGCCATTAAATGAAATGGTAATTGGTCTTGTGCTTTTATCGCTGACTCCCGCACGTTCATAATAAGTGTAACCGACTGTTGCAGCGACTTTGCCGTCTTTATTCCAAACGGGTTGCATTCCTTTATGGACATAATAGGTAAAATGCTGCCCGTTAATCGTGGCTTCGTGTTGTGTGGTAACAACCGTATCCGTAGGAATTTTGCTTTGTGCATTTACACCAAAAAAGCAGGAGACCAATAAAGTAGTTAGTAGAGAAATTTTTCGCATAATAAAGAAATTAAAAAAGTATCTGGCAAGATAAAAAATAATTTTATTGCCGGATACTTTATAAAAAGAAATTACACGAACGGTAAATTTGAGTTACTTTGACATATCTGAAAGTTGAATATTCAGTTCTTTCAACTGCTTGTCATCAATTACATTCGGCGCATCAATCATCACATCTCTGCCCGAATTATTTTTCGGGAAAGCAATAAAGTCTCTGATACTTTCGCTGCCGCCAAGCAATGCGCACAAACGGTCGAAACCGAATGCCAGTCCGCCGTGCGGCGGTGCGCCGTATTCAAATGCGCCAAGCAGGAAGCCGAATTTTTCTTTCGCTTCTTCATCGCTCATGCCGAGTGCGGCAAACATTTTTTGCTGCAATTCTTTTTGGAAAATTCTGATAGAACCACCGCCGATTTCATTTCCGTTTAATACCATATCATACGCATTCGCTTTGATATTTGCATAAGGATGTTCGAGATATTTTTCAGGATTTTCAATCTTAGGATTGTTGTTAATCATCGTTTCAATATCGCTCGGTTTCGGCGAGGTAAACGGATGATGACGCGCCACCCAACGGTTCTCTTCTTCTGCATATTCAAACAATGGGAAATCCAATACCCACAAAAGTTTGAATTCATCTTTCTTTCTTAAACCTAATCTTTCGCCCATTTCCAAACGCAATTCGCTGATGGCTTTTCTTGTGCGTTCTTCCTTGCCTGCGAGAATTAAAATCAAATCGTTTGGTTGTGCATTAGCAACTTCTGCAATCTGTTTTAATTTTTCTTCGCTGAAGAATTTATCCACGCTGCTTTTCAGTGTGCCGTCTGCATTGTATTTGATATTGACCAAACCAAGCATTCCAATTTGCGGACGTTTTACCCATTCGGTTAATTCATCAATTTGCTTGCGCGAATATTCCGCAGCGTTCGGAACGGCAATAGCCACAACGGTTTCAGCTTCGTTGAACACTTTAAAATCAACGCCGTTAAATATTTCCGTATGATTTTTCTTGGATGGAAAAGTATGTTGCGGGAATTTCAGATTCGCAATCTTCATCCCGAAACGAATGTCGGGCTTGTCGTTTCCGTAATTCCACATCGCTTCTTCCCAAGTGATGCGTTGGATAGTTTCGCTGTAATCGATTTGCTTTACATCTTTAAACACACGCCTTACCAAACCTTCAAACATTTGCAAAATATCTTCCTGTTCTACAAAAGACATTTCGCAATCTATCTGCGTAAACTCAGGTTGCCTGTCTGCGCGCAAATCCTCGTCACGAAAGCATTTCACGATTTGATAATAACGGTCGTAACCGCTTACCATTAACAGCTGCTTGAACGTTTGCGGCGATTGCGGCAATGCATAAAATTGACCTGCATTCATACGTGATGGTACTACAAAATCACGTGCGCCTTCGGGTGTTGATTTAATTAAGAAAGGTGTTTCAATATCCATGAAATTATTTTCGTGTAAATAATTTCTTACGGAACGATTGACTGCATAACGCAATTCAATATTCTTCTTCACGGTGTTTCTGCGCAGGTCGAGATAGCGATATTTCATACGCAAATCATCGCCGCCGTCGGTATCATCCTGAATCGTAAATGGTGGAACAACCGATTTATTTAAGATAGAAAATGAATCAACCAATATTTCAATTTCACCCGTCGGGATGTTTTTATTTTTGTTGCTGCGCTCGCTCACTTTGCCTCTTACTTGCAACACAAACTCACGCCCCAACGGCATTTCGTCTAATTGTTTATTTAATTCTTCTCCAAACAATAATTGCGTAATGCCATAGCGGTCGCGCAAATCCACAAACGTAATCGAACCGAATTTGCGAACGGTTTGCACCCAGCCCGCAAGCGTTACTTCTTTGTTTACATCATTAATATTTAATTCTCCACAAGTATGTGAACGATACATATTTTATGTGATTTTTTGGAGTGCGAAGATAAAAAGTCTGAACGAAGATTCGGAAAGATTTTAGATACAGGATTCTATTGATAAAAAATTATTTTCTGTGTTCCGTTGGTGCTATGCCTGCATATTGTTTAAAGAAGCGGCTGAAATGAAACTGGTTCTCAAAATTTAACCGGTTGGCTATTTGTTTTATGGACAGAGATTCATTATTCAACAAAACTTTTGCTTCCAGCACTACCATTTCCGTTATGAAGTTACGCGCGGTTTTGCCCGTTTTTTTCTTCAATAATTGTGTGAGATACTTCTCGCTGATGTTGAGGTTTTGCGCGTAAAAATATACATCTCTGTGTTTCAGATAATTTTCGGAAAGTAATTGAAGAAACCTGTAAATAATAGTGTTGGCAATACTAGTGCCCTGTTGTGGATTGTCAAAATATTGTTTTACTTTCAGCAGAAAGGCTTTGAACAGCGAATGCATTACTGCTGTATCGCTGCTTCCGGGGTTATTGCGATGCAATAATTCATACAGACATCCGGTAATTTTTTCCAACAACAGATAATCGTTTTTCTCAATATTGCAGTACAACTGCGTACTGCTTTTGAAAAATTGCGCTACACTTAAGTATTTGTCCAAAATCCCCGTTTTTGTGAGAAAATCCTGCGTAAAAAGCAATCCGAAGAAATGTGTATTTTTATCTTCCCATGTAAGTTGCCGAATGACTGATGGCGGTATAATTAATAAATCCCCTTCTTTAAGGCAGTATTCCGATAAATTAACTCTCACACATAGTTCGCCGCTGATAACTGTAGTTATAGAAAAATGACGGGCGCGGTAAACTTTATCCTTGACAAACTCCGAACAGTTTATTCTTGAATCGTGGACAACAAAATCCTCAATGCCGTATTCGAGACCGGCATTGCTGGCAATGGTCTGGATTTCAATTTGTGGCAATAACTCTGACATAAATTCAATAAATAACTTTTACGTATAATAAAATATCTAAATTCAGTTACCGGTAATAAAGAACAAAACGAAAATGTATGTACATAGAAAGAGAGTCCCGCCTGCCCAATATTTGTTAAGTCAAAAACCCTATTTGTTTTAAATCTTACTTTTAGATATAATTAAGGTTGTTTGTGCTATACTCACAATCGATTGCATAACAGAACTTTGCATTATCTGAGTTTAATGAAATGATTAAAGGATTGAATGCAAATATTATGCCTGTCCATGCCATAGAAATGATACGCCAATTTCCGCTTATATTACAAAATATGCGGGAATGGGTGCACTACGAAAGTATTGAAATTCTTATGGAGCAATTTAAAGAGATTCGTAGCCGAATAGAAAACGAACCCGATGAAACGTTTTTTATATCCTTTTATTCAAATGAAAAATATGAATCTCTCGCAAATTTGAATTAATGATAAAAATATGCCGAAAAAATTATGCATAATATTATATTAATCAATACATTATATGATATGGTGTCAGTAAAATTGCATTTGTATGTATAAAATAAAATACAGCATTTTACATTTTTCTATTACCGACTACTTTTTTGAAAAGAACTGCCTCGATTGTTCCGCATCATTGTGGAGAAATTTAATTTTATCTTTTCATTAATTTTTTCTTCTATTTTCCTTAAACCTTACTTGTATAATTTAGCTCCGTTTTTGGGAAAGCATTCCAACTTCATAATCGATTTTTTAGGCAATCTTTTTTTATTAATATAAATTTTATTAATCTTATGATGGCTTACAAAACGCAATTCAACCGAACGAAGCGCAAAGTTTATGCTGTTCTTTTTTTCTTTTTCTTGGCGGGCGCTGTTGTAGCGCAAAAAAAATCTGCAAGCAGTAAATCTTCTTTTACGGCGCAGCTCATCAATATCGAAAATGCCGCGAATGCCACATTTTCATATAATACTACGTTGCACAATGGCAGCCGCGAGTCGCGCATTTATGACCTGAATGCACAAATACCCGATGGTTGGTCTGTCGCTTTCAGGGTAGAGGGCAGCCAGGTTTCGTCATTTAATATTGATTCAAACCGGACACAATCAGTTACAGTACAAATTACTCCATCGCCTGTTGCAAAGCCCGGAAAATACGAAATACCGGTTACTGCGGTTTCGGGTAATGATACGCTAAAACTTCAGTTGGAAGCGGTAGTTAAAGGTTCGTATGCTTTGCAGTTATCTACGCCCACAGGGCTTTTGAGCGATGAAGTAACAGAAGGCGACGAGAAAAAAATTCAATTGGTTGTTACCAATTCCGGAACTATTGCTTTGAACGATATTTCATTGTCGGCGCAATCGCCGGCGCAATGGAGCACGACATTTGAACCAACTAAAATTGCACATTTAGAACCGGGAAAAACGGAAAATATAGTTGCTACACTAAAGGTTCCGGACAAAACAATTGCCGGCGATTATGTAACCACATTTTCTGCACAGAATTCTAACAAAAGCGCTACTGCATCTTTCCGCGTAACAGTAAAAACTTCTTTATTATCCGGCTGGATTGGCATTCTCATTATTTTACTCGCCATAGGCGCTATTTATTATTTGATTCGCAAATACGGAAGAAGATAAGACTTATGGAAAATCCGATTATACAACTCGATGGATTGACTAAGTTTTACGGTTCCCTGAAAGCAGTAGATGATTTAAGTCTTTCCATTAATAAAGGCGAAATCTTTGGGCTTTTGGGTCCGAACGGTGCGGGAAAATCCACTACAATTTTGATGATGCTCGGGCTTACCGAACCATCGTCGGGCGAAGCGCATATATGCGGTTACAAGGCAACGCAAAATCCTTTATCCGTAAAACAAAAAGTAGGCTATATGCCCGACAGCGTGGGCTTTTATGACAATCTTAGCGCTCTGGAAAATCTTGTTTATATCGGCAGGTTGAACGGTATTGCTGAAAACGACGTGCAACGCCGCGCAAAAGAAATGCTGCATCAAGTAGGTCTTGCTGATGATATGCACAAAAAAACGGGCGCGTTTTCACGAGGCATGAAACAGCGGCTCGGACTTGCAGACGTGCTTATCAAGCAGCCCGAAGTAATTATTCTGGACGAACCGACTTTGGGCATCGACCCGAGTGGCGTTAAAGAGTTTCTTACACTGATAAAACAGATGAGCCGTCAACAAGGTTTGACGGTATTGCTTTCTTCACATCATCTTCATCAGGTGCAGCAAGTGTGCGACCGCGTAGGAATTTTTGTAAACGGAAAGCTGCTGGCAGAAGGCAATATTGATACGCTCGGACGAAATTTATTTACAAGCGAACCTTATGTTGTAAATATTTCGGTAAAGAATGATTTGACAGATGCTTCGCAGTTAAACGACACACTTACAAAGCTGCCCGAAGTGAAAAAAACATTGGTTACGGAAAACAACGCCATCGACATTTTTTGCGGCGAAGACATAACGCCGCAACTTGTGCGGACGCTGGTACAACAAGGGTTTGACATTACAGGCGTGCAGAAAAGAGTATATGGATTGGACGAAATTTATCAACGTTATTTTGAAAATAATCTAAAAGAACATTTACAAAATGAAAAGCGCGATAACTTATTCAAAAGGACTTTCGGTAAGCGAAACAAAAAGTAGTCAAAGTTCTTCCACGCAGCAAAAAACACCATTTGGGGTAATGTTGCAGAAAGAGGTATCCGGCATTGTGCATAGCTGGAAGTTTGTGGTACTGATAATATTGATGGCGCTTACATTTTTCGGTTCTATGTATGTTTCGCTTAGCAATATCAGCAAGGCATTCAAAAATCTTTCTGACCCGAACCACCAGTTTTTGTATTTGAAATTATTAACTACTACCGACGGCACATTGCCGCCGTTTCATGTGTTTATCAGCTTTATTGGTCCGTTGCTCGGCATCAGTCTTGGATTTGATGCTGTTAATACGGAGCTTGGCAGCGGCACGCTTATCAGGTTGCTGGCGCAGCCGATTTACCGCGATAATGTATTGCTTTCAAAATTTGTAAGCGCATTGATTGTTATCAGCACTTTGTTTATTTCTTTATCATTATTGATGATTGGCGGCGGACTTTTAATTACAGGCGTGCGGATAGAACCCGAAGAGTTTTTGCGCATACTTTGCTTCGTTATTATCAGCGTAGTGTATGTAGGTTTTTGGATAAGCTTGTCTATTTTGTTTTCAATCAAATTCAGGCAGGCTGCGGCTTCGGCGCTTACGGCAATCGGCATCTGGATGTTTTTTACTATCTTTTTTCCATTGATTGTAAACCTTGTTGTGAAGGCATTTTTGCCCGATCCTTCATTTCTTTCTCAAGGAGAAATGTTGTCTTACAATCATCTTATTCTCGACATTATGAGAGTGTCTCCGAGTCAGACTTATTCCGATGCCGTTACAACTTTACTGATGCCGTCGGTG
Source organism: Arachidicoccus sp. BS20 (assembly GCF_001659705.1). Lineage (NCBI taxonomy): Bacteria > Pseudomonadati > Bacteroidota > Chitinophagia > Chitinophagales > Chitinophagaceae > Arachidicoccus > Arachidicoccus ginsenosidimutans. The sequence goes on along the minus strand of NZ_CP015971.1, from coordinate 1,088,970 downwards.
CGCAGTCTCGGGCCGCTTACGATGGAACAAATGGCGGGTGCAATACCTTCGCCTTTGTCGTTAAAGGAAAGTCTGATGGTTGTTTGGCCCCAGGTAACGGGATTGATTGCGGCGACTTTGCTGTGTTTTGCGCTGTCTTATTATTTGTTTATGAGGAAGGAAATAAAGAGTTGATTTGGAAGCTATTTTGATAACACTTTTTCCAACCCCGCAGCAGAAATGTTTTTGGCAATAATTTTTCCTTCGGGATTAATCAATACATTTTTCGGAATGGAATGAATGGCGTAATTCCGCACTACATCTGCGTTCCAGGCTTTTCCGTTGAATAAATTATGCCAATCGGTTTTGTCGTGCTGAACGGCTTGCAGCCAACGATTCTTATCCGTATCAACCGAAACAGCAAGCACTTCAAAATTATTATTTTTAAACTGATGATAAACGGAAAGTAAACCGGGAATTTCCGCACGGCAAGGAATGCACCAACTCGCCCAAAACAAAACCAGCACATTTTTTCCTTTAAAATTTTCTGACGAAACTATGTTTCCATTAATATCCGTCATGGAAAAAGGAATAAACATTTTGCCGACCTCGTCATTTCTTCTTCCTTTAATTTCCTGAAAAAAATAATCGGCATATTTGTTATGCAAGCCTTGTCCCGACAGGGTTTCAGCGAAATGTTGCAGCGTATCTAAATTTACATCAATATTGCGAAAGCAAGTAATGATTAAGGCTTTTGCACCCAAAACATCTGTCGCGTGTTGCTGAACAAAACTTTTTAAATGCGTACGAAAAACAGATAATTGTTGCTGGTAACTGCTTAATGTATTTCTTCTTTCACTCGGTGTTTGCGGCGCTTTCATCATGTATGAATAATACTGAACGCTGTCTTCATACGTTTTAAAATTGGAGTTATACCAATCGGTATTTTCCTGATTACTTAATTCACTTTCCATGTTGTCGTTGTTTTGTGCGAACAACAACGTTGGAAAAATAACCAAAAGAAAAAGAAAAAATATTTTATAATTATCGTTCTTCATGGCGCTTCTTCAATACATTGATAACATCGTTTAACGAATAACCTTTTGCATTCAACAAAATCAGGTAGTGAAACAATAAATCGGCGCTTTCATTTAAAAATAATTCTTCGCTATTGTCTTTTGCCTCAATCACAACTTCAACGGCTTCTTCGCCAACTTTCTGTGCGATTTTATTAATGCCTTTCGCGAAAAGGCTTGCCACGTAAGAGTTTGAGCCGCCTGCTTCTTTTCTTTGTTGGATAATGTTTTCCAATTCATTCAGAAAATCGTTGTTCATATTTTTTTTATTTTCTTCATTAAAACAAGTGTCTGCGCCGGTGTGGCAAACGGGTCCGACAGGTTCGGCTTTAATCAATAATGTATCGTTGTCGCAATCAGCTTTTATATCTTTCAACAGCAAAAAATTACCGCTTTCTTCGCCTTTCGTCCACAAGCGGTTTTTGCTGCGGCTGAAGAATGTTACTTTCTCCAGCGACTGCGTTTTTGCAACAGCTTCTTCGTTCATAAAGCCAAGCATCAATACTTTGTTGGTGGTTGCATCTTGTACAATTGCGGGAACAAGCCCGTTGGAATATTTTGAATAATTTATGTTCATTTCTTGTCTGTTATCGGTTATTTGTTTTCTGTTATCTGTCAAATTCTCACAGGAATTTGTTTATCTTTCAACGCTGTTTTCAATTCTTTTATTTCCACTTCCTTAAAATGAAAAATGCTTGCAGCCAGCGCTGCATCAGCGTTTGCAGTTTCAAACACTTCTACAAAATGCTGCATATTTCCTGCGCCGCCACTTGCAATCACAGGCACGGGCAAAGATTCCGAAAGCAATTTTGTAATGTCCAATGCAAAGCCTTGCTTTGTGCCGTCGTTGTTCATGGACGTTAATAAAATTTCGCCCGCGCCCAAATCAACAGCTTGCTTTGCCCAATCAAAACATTTGGTTTCTGTTTTCACGCGACCACCGTTTAAGTAAACATACCATTCGCCGTCATCTTCCTTTTTGGTATCAATCGCCAACACTACAAATTGACTTCCGAACTCTTTTGCCAAATCATTAATCAACTGTGGATTTTTATACGCCGATGTGTTGATGGAAGTTTTATCCGCGCCATTTTTCAACAATACCGATGCGTCTTCTACCGAACTGATGCCGCCGCCAACCGTGAACGGAATATTGATATGATGCGAAATTTTATTGACCAATTCGCTCAACGTTTTTCTTTTTTCAATCGTTGCCGTAATGTCGAGAAACACCAATTCGTCCGCGCCTTGCTTTGCATACAACGCGCCGAGTTCCACAGGGTCGCCTGCATCGCGCAGGCTTTCAAAGTTCACGCCTTTCACGGTGCGACCGTCTTTAATATCCAAACAAGGAATAATTCTTTTTGTGAGCATCGGCTCAAAATTAATTATGAATGATGAATTATGAGTAATGAATTTAATTGAAGAATAAAACCATTAAGGAATTAAGAAAATTAAGCCTTAATGTATCTCAACTTCTTAATGGTTTAAATGTATCAAAACAAAAAGCGCACACCCGAAACAGATATGCGCTAAATAATGAATTGATGTATGTTTATTTCTTCAACGCTTCTGCCAAAGTCTTTCCGATATCCGCAGGGCTTGCCACAACTGTAACGCCGTTCTCTGCAAGAATCTTCATCTTTGCTGCGGCTGTATCGTCTGCACCGCCGATGATAGCGCCTGCGTGTCCCATTCTGCGACCTGCCGGCGCAGTTTGCCCCGCGATAAAACCAACGACAGGTTTCTTGTTATTATCTTTTATCCAGTGCGCCGCATCGGCTTCCATGCTTCCGCCGATTTCGCCAATCATAATAATTGCTTCGGTTTCATCATCATTCATCAGCAATTCAACGGCTTCTTTTGTAGTCGTTCCGATAATCGGGTCGCCGCCGATACCGATTGCCGTTGAAATTCCCAAACCTGCTTTTACCACTTGGTCGGCAGCTTCATAAGTAAGTGTTCCTGATTTGGAAACGATGCCTACTTTTCCGGGTTTGAAAATAAAGCCCGGCATAATGCCGACTTTCGCTTCGCCTGCTGTGATTACGCCCGGACAATTTGGTCCTATCAATCTTACATTTTTGCCTTGCAAATAATTTTTCACTTTGACCATATCCTGCACAGGGATACCTTCGGTAATGCACACGATTAATTCAATGCCTGCTTCCGCAGATTCCATTACAGCATCTGCCGCAAATGCCGGCGGAACAAAGATGATGCTCACATTGGCATCCGTTTCTTTTACAGCATCGGCAACGGTGTTGAACACTGGTCTGTCGAGATGCGTAGTACCACCTTTGTTTGGCGTAACGCCGCCTACAACATTGGTTCCGTATTCAATCATTTGCGTTGCATGGAAAGTGCCTTCCGTGCCTGTAAAACCCTGAACAATTACTTTGGAATTTTTATTTACTAAAACTGACATGATTATTGAATTAAAATTTAGGTTGCGCAAATATAACGCACAACGTTTAAACTATCGTGCGTTAATTGTAGTTAGTTGGAAAGATTAATGTTTTGTTTAAAGATATGGGTTCATTTAATTATCCGCATCTTTAATCGCCTTTCGTGTATCATTCGGATTGCGTTGGTCGTAACGAATAATGAACCTGCTCAAATCCGGTTTGTGTTTTCTCTTACGTTGCAATTCATATTGATAAATCGATTGTCCGAGTGTGTATAAAAACGGATAACCAACGGAATCATAATCATACTTATTATCATTCAAAACGCCGTCGCTATTGACATACAGCGTGCAGCTCAACATAAATTCCACACGGTTTTCAAAGTCCGCGACATAAGAGATATCCGTGAGAAAACCGTAAGCCCAGCCCGGCTTGTTGAACACGCGGATATACGGCGGAATTTTATGCGAAGCATTTTTAAAATAATTTTTTACATAGCTGTCGTAATAAACCGAAGTATCGTATTTAGGGTAATTGGTTTCCGACGGATATTGCGACATATATTGATATAGGAAAGGGTAATCTTCGTCCGACAAGTCAAATCTTTTATTGGGCGGAACAGACGAAGGAAATAAAACACTTTGTTCTATTTGCTGCAAATCTTCCAGAGAAATTTTATTGGCTGTGGTAAAATCCATCGGCGTATTTATAAGACTGTCATTGTTGTTCCAATGCGCCTTTCCCATTTTAATAATCTGATGATAATCGAATGAATCGGTATTGTATGCAGGCGGTTGTTGGTATAATAATTCCCCGTTATTGTCTAAAAATCTTATTTCATTAGTGTGGCGGTTTTCATCGTCGTTCATTGCGGTAAATCTTCTTGAAATATTTACGTCGGTGTAACCGCGTTTGTGCAATTCGCGGTTGATATATTGTTGTTCTAAAAATTCATATAAACGATTATACGCATCATTGTCGCTTATCAAAAATACTTTGCGAATGTATTGTGCAACGGACGGAAAGCCTGTTGCCGAAGTGCTGTCGCTCGTTGCGGAAGTTTGCTTAGAATAAGAACTGTCCGTTAGCATGGTTGTAAATTTATTGACGCCTGAAACGTTGATTTGATGCAGCTTTTGTAACGCTAAAAACGACAAAGGCATCTTTACCGTAGATGCCGGATTGAAGTATAAATTGCTATCAACATTAAAATAATAATTGGTAAAAGAAGGTTTGTTGTGTTTGTCGCGATTGATTTGTGTATAAATAATTTGCAGCCTGTATTTTTCGGGATGATGATAAACTTCCCTGAAAATGCTATCGGGAATTTTGTTTAAAATCTTTTCAAGGAAGAGCGAATTTTTTGCTTGTGCATTTGCGTGTGAATGCCAACACAAGAAAATAATAACTGAACAAAGAAGATAGATTTTTCGCATACGTAAAGCTAAGGAATTTACGGTGTCAGTTTTTTATTCATTAAGTCTGTTTTTTAAGTCCATTCGTTCGTGCAAAATTCGGATTATTTCAATTTCCTGTTCGTTGATAACTTGATAGAAAATTATGTGCTTACCTATTCTCAGTCCCAGTAAGTTGTTGGTTATTCCTTCATATATTTTCCCAAGTTCCGGATTTTTTCCAATTTGCTTACAGGCAAACTCTAAAGTCGCATAATATTTGTCCGCCTGCTTTTCCGACCATTCTTCAAAAGAATAAATCCAAATATCATTCAAGTCATCAATGGCTTCTTGTCGTAAAATAACTTTAGCCATTTTTTGCTTTCTCTTCTTTTAGTTTTTTCAAATTTGCTTTGAAGTCAAAATTTTCAACTCGTGGGCTGTTTAACCCTTTTTGGATTGCGGCTTTCAATGCAATTATTTTACTTTCTTCGTCTTCTAAAAGTCGAAGTCCTGCACGAACAACTTCACTAACGTTTTTATAGCGTCCTGCGGAGACTTGACCGCTTACAAACTGGTCAAAATAGTTGCCGAGTGAGATTGATGTATTTTTCATTTTTCTAAACTTTCTCCAAAGTTACCAAAATTTGGTAAATGGATAAATGGTTCATGCTTTTTTTATAGATTAAAAATCCGTTGATAGGGCTTCGACGTTACAAACGTCGAAGAGCGAGGTTTTTCGCATGAGTAAAGCTAAGGAATTTTATATTTTTATTTCCTTTCCCGCCACATTTCATTAAACGTCTTTGGGCTGAAATCGAGATTACCTCTGTATTTCGTCCAGTCTTTAAAAATACTGTTTACAAATGAATTTTTTAGTTTTCCATTGCCCATGTTCATCATTTTGCGGTGCAGACTTGCAAATTTCCACCCTTTCCAAGCCATGCGTTCAGCCATCGAAGCATCGCCTTCTTCTACTGATTCGTACCGGTTTTCCAGCAACAATTCATGCAAATTAATTCTTACCGGACAAACTTCCGTGCAGTTGCCGCACAGTGAGGAAGCATAGCTCAAATGCTTGTATTCTTTGATTCCGCGAAGATGCGGCGTGATAACAGAACCGATGGGTCCGCTGTAAGTTGTTTCGTAAGAATGTCCACCGATGTTTTTATAAACCGGACAAGCATTGAGGCACGCGCCGCAGCGAATGCAATACATTGCCTCGCGCATCTTTACGTTTTTCAACATATTGGTACGACCGTTGTCGAGCAGTATTACATACATTTCTTCAGGTCCGTCGGTTTCGCCTTTTTGTTTCGGACCTGTAATAATGGTGTTGTACGAAGTAATGGTTTGCCCCGTTCCAAAGGTTGCGAGCAAAGGCAAAAACAAGGATAAATCCTGCAAGCTCGGAATTACTTTTTCGATACCTACAATTGCGATATGCGTTTTTGGGAAAGCCGTTGAAAGCCGCGCGTTGCCTTCGTTTTCAGTTAATGAAATACCGCCGATGTCAGAGATAATAAAGTTCGCACCCGTAATGCCAATCTCTGCCGAAGTGAATTTCTCTCTTAATTTTTTTCGTGTGAAAAGCGTTACTTGTTCGGGCGCAAGGTTCGGTTCTGCACCCAATTTTTCGGTGTACAAATCTGCAATTTCTGCCGCGCTTTTGTGCATCGCAGGTGTTACAATATGATACGGTGGTTCGCCCGCAATCTGCTGAATATATTCTCCTAAATCGGTTTCCACGCTTTCAATGCCTTGTGCTTCGAGAAAATGATTCAGATGGATTTCTTCCGTAACCATACTCTTGCTTTTGACGATGGTTTTAGCGTTCTTCTCAATACAAATTTCTTTCACGGCAGCCAACGCTTCTTCGGCATTTTCCGCCCAAATAACTTTTGCTCCGCGTGCAGTAATTTGCTTTTCAAAATTCAATAAATTTTTATCCAGGTTTTCTATCGCGTTCCACTTTGCATTCTTTGCAAGCTGTCGTGCCACGGGCAATTCAGAGAATTGAGCTTTTCCTGCGGGAACTGCGGAATTATATTTTGCTATGTTGAAATTAATCGTATTTCTGTGCTGCAAATCGGAAGCTTTCGCTTCGCTGTTTGCCATAAATAAAGATGATTCTTTTGTCATAATATGAACTTTTGAATAGATGTTCAAATGTAGTGAACTAAGCGGAAAGAATGGGAAGAATTGTTTGGGGTTTATGGAAAAAGAGAACACGCTTACGTGTCATTCCGAATTTATTTCGGAATCTTTTTTAGATGCTGAAACAAGTTCAGCATGACGTGTCGGCGTGTTCAGGCTTCTTCGTTGTGTAACTTTGTGTCGTTGTGCCTTTGTGGTTCAAAAAAAAATCAGGCAACAAACTCATTTAAACTCTTATCAATAATTGCAATACATTCTCTCAACTGTTCTTCATTCATTACCAATGGCGGTGCGAAACGAATTTTATCGCCATGCGTAGGTTTCGCCAAAAGCCCGTTATCTCTAAGTTTCAGGCAAATATTCCAGGCTGCATTTTCATCAGGATGATTGATGACAACAGCATTTAATAATCCTTTTCCGCGCACTTCTTTGACTAACGGATTATTTAGTTTGCCAATTTCTTCACGAAAAATATTGCCTAATTTTTCTGCATTGTCCGCCAGATTTTCTTCTGTCAAAACTTGCAAAGATGCAATGGCAACTGCGCACGCCAAAGGATTTCCGCCGTACGTTGAACCATGTTCGCCGGGCAAAATCGTGAGCATAATTTCGTTATTCGCCAACACGGTGCTCACGGGCAAAACGCCGCCGCTTAAGGCTTTGCCAAGAATGAGAATATCGGGATGCACATTTTCATGGTCGCAGGCGAGCATTTTTCCGGTACGGGCAAGTCCTGTTTGAATTTCATCTGCGATAAATAAAACATTGTATTTTTCACACAATGTTTTTGCTTTGGATAAATATCCTTCGTCGGGAACGACAACGCCCGCTTCGCCTTGAATTGGTTCGACTAAAAACGCGGCAATATTTTTTTCTTGTTGAAAAAATTCTTCCAATGTTTCTAAATCGTTGTATGGAATAACGATGAAGCCCGGAGTATAAGGACCAAATTCTTTTTTAGAATCGGCATCGGAACTGAACGAAACAATTGAGATAGTTCTTCCATGAAAGTTATTTCCGCAAACGACAATCTGCGCGTCGTTTGTCGGAATTTGTTTGACTTTATACGCCCATTTTCTTGCAAGTTTTAAAGCCGTTTCAACGGCTTCTGCGCCGGAGTTCATCGGCAAAACTTTATCATAACCGAAAAGTTTAGTGATGTATTTTTCAAACTCGCCCAACTGATTGTTATAAAAAGCGCGTGAGGTAAGCGTGAGCTTTTGTGCTTGTTCTGTCAAAGCCTGCATAATGCGCGGATGCCTGTGTCCCTGATTGAGTGCGGAATAACCGCTTAGAAAATCGAAATATTGTTTGCCGTTGACGTCCCAGACATAAACGCCTTCGCTGCGTTCCAAAACCACAGGCAAAGGATGATAATTGTGCGCGCCGTGCTGTTCTTCCAACGAAATATAATAACCCGATTTATCGGATACCAAAATATCTGACATAAAAATGTTTTTAAAAAATGAAGAATGAAAAATAAAAATCGAAGAGAGAAAATAATAGCTTACCCAACGGGATGATTGAGATAATCAAGATGAAGATGTAGGAATGATTTTTTCATTGTGGTTGCAAGATAAGAAAGTTTATGTGAAAACAAAAAAGCTGTTTAAACTATCAAGTTTAAACAGCTTTTTTGTTTTAGTTGTAAAAAATTAAGGTAGTTTAATTACTAACTCACTTGTCGGAACACGAACTTTTTTCAGGTTTACCAACCAATCATTATCCGTGTCGCGATAACCGATTGCAAGAATGGTTACACTTTTTAAACCGTATTTACTTAGTTCCAACAGTTCGTCCAGCTCATCATTTTTAAAGCCTTCCATCGGTGTTGTATCAACTTTCAATTCAGCCGCAGCAACGATTGCAGCACCAAATGCAATGTATGCCTGCCGTGCCGCGTGCTGAAAATTTACTTCTGCCGAACGCGGCACATAACCTGCAATCAACCTGTTTTTGTAATCTTCTACTGTACTTAACGGAAGTTCTCGTTCTGCGGCAATACGTGCAAATCGTTCATTAATTCTTTCCTCAGTATAATTGTCCCATGCAGCGAAAATCAGGAGATGCGAAGCATCAACTATTTGACTTTGATTATTCGCAATCGGTTGGATTTTCTTTTTCAGTTCCGCATCTGTAATCTCGATAATTGAAAAAGGCTGTAATCCCGAGGACGTGGGAGCGAGACGCGCCGCTTCAATGATTTCGTCCACAAGAGGTTGCTCAACAGCAGTTCCATTCATCTTTTTTGTTGCATATCGCCACTGCAAAGCGTCTAAAGTTGCTGACATATTTTTAAATTTTAGTAATGAGAAATTAAATTTCGCTTGCGAATATCGGATAATTACTTTACTTTTGAAATCGGTTTCCCAAAATATATCAATTTCCTAACGTAAAGCGATATGAACAATGAAAAATGAATCTTCCAAGACAAGTAAGCACGGAGAGTGTAAATCGAAGTTGCGTGCGATTTATGATACAATGGATGTTTTGAGCGGTAAATGGAAAATTTCAATTATCGGGTATTTAATTATTGAGAAGAAATGCAGGTTCACAGAACTTCAAAAACAAATTGAAGGTATAGGTGCAAAGATGCTTTCCAAAGAATTAAAAGATTTGGAAATAAATGAACTTATTACGCGCACGGTGTATGATACAAGACCGATAACCGTTGAATATGAATTAACGCCTTACGGAAAAACATTGCAACAAATTATTGAAGAATTAGATAAATGGGGCAAAAAGCACAGGGAACGAATTATTAGAAAAAAAACTGTGACCGTTGTAACTACTTAGTTTTTGAAAAGAGATTTTGATGCTTGAATTTGCGTTGAAAAATTCTTGAAATTCTCTTCTTGCTGACGAATAAAACTGTTGTCGGAAAACTTCCCAAGCACGCTGTCCATCTCGGTTTGAGAGGAATACATCATTTTTCTGAAAGCGTTGGTGTAATCTTTTTTGCGCGAAATTTTAATGTTTTCCAATACTTGTTTGTTGAGCAATAAAAGCTCGTCAAAAAGTTCAAACAATATTTTTTTATTAATGGAATTTAGATGGATTTGCTTAATTTCTTCGAGCGATGCCAAAGCGTGTTTCAGCTTTTCATTTGTATATTTTTCGCCTTCCGCTTGATAATGTTGATGTAAATCGTTCCATGAATTGATTTTCTTTTCGTAAATATTTTTCCGGATGGATGAAACATTTTCTTCGGGAATCAATTGTCCGCCCACGTTCAGCCAATTGTTTCTTTGCGCATCTTTCGGCAGCAATTCTTTTAATTGTTTTACGGAAGAAATTTTATTTGTCAAAATGAAATTTACCAACTGTTCCAATCCATACAACACAATCATTTGCTTAAAAATACGGTACGATTTTTTTACTTTGATGATTTTTGTTTCGCGTTTGGAATTTTCAAATCCTTCGGCTGTAATGTTGATATCTTCTATATTTGAGGCTTCATCGTTTAAAATTTCTCTGCCGATTTTTTGGTGTTCCTCATTGCTCAAATAATTTTTATTCAATGAAAAATAAAATGCTTTGCCTGTATAAATTTCCAGCAAGCGCAATGCTTCAAACATTTCATTCACAGTGTCGGGCGCAAGAAAATCATATTCAATATGCTGAATTTTTTCTTTGCGTTTGTCGCGGTCAAAATATTTCCACGTATTGCGCGTGAGCGCGTACATATTGTACATAAACCAATACGCGGGCATTACCACCAAATTATTTTTTTGTACATCAAGACTTATTAATGAAAACGGAATCGGTATGTTCAGTTCATAATTATAATCGCCTTTGGCGAGCATGGTATAAGATGCAAACTTTGAATTGTGTTTTAAGCTCGTACACAAGGCAGGCCAAAACCCGCGTCCTGCAAGGATTTCGCCGTCCGCGCCGCGCGAATTATGATTGGAACCAATGGTGGCGCCAGCGGGAATATTGCTTTGCCCGAACACTGTTGCCGCACACAAAAACGAGTTGTTGTGATGTTGCTCATGCGCGGGAAATATCAATGAATTTAAAACTTCGCAGCAAGAAATAGTCGAATTATTTCCAAGATAAGAATTGATTAAACGCGCGCCGTACTTGAGTTGCACATGCGATGCGGTTACAAAACGCACGGCTTTAACGCCGTAAAAAATCCGGTTGCCAAAACCAATGCTTCCGTTGACCAACTCACAACCCTCGCCGATTTGCGTATGACCCTCTTCGCCTGAATTTATCGTGAGGTTTTTAAGCTTATTCGCGCCTTTGATATACGCATCCGAACCAATCCAAACGTCTTTGATAATGTCCGTGTTTTTAATCACGGTTCTGTCGCCTACTTTTCCGTAAAACCCGCGCGCCGTCTTAAATTCAGCTTCCGTGAACTCGATAAATCTGTCCAACAATTTTTTGTCGTCACGGTACTTGCTCCACAGCCAGGCATCGCCCGCGAGCATTCCGTTGAAAGGTAAAATTTTTCTGCCGCCGTTTTCATTCGACAGTTCCAGCCAGATGCGGATATTTTCGTTCTCGCCGTCTTTCACAATGCCGTTGCCGAACTTCGATTTTTCGGTCGTTTGCATCTCGTTGATGTTCGTCAAAATCACTTCTTCGCCAATGATGTAATGCGACAAATAATGCACATTATTGATAACGCTGTTATCGCCGATGTCGCAACTGATAATCGTAGAATCGTACAAGCCCACCGCCACTTTCAAATCGCTGAAGACAAGCATATAAGGCTCTAATTTCCCGATGCGCACCAAGCCGTAAAACTTGCAGTTTTTTACGAGTTCGGGATTGAATAAATCCGATACCCAAATATTGTTCCAGTTGTCGCTCGTGTTGCGGTTGCGCACCAGCGCTTCAATCTCAAACGCAGTCAGGTTGCGGTATTCAGCGCCGTTTCTGTTTTGAAGATTGCGCAAATAATATTCGTCTTTGCCTTTGGGCAAATATTCTTTTTTGATAAAATTATATCCGAGAGAATTGACGGGAAGTTTGATAATGTTGTTCATATTATGACTTGGAAAAAGAAATTTATTTTAAAAATTATTTATTGAGATTTCTCCTATCGTCGAAATGACGAACACATTTGTTTTAATCAAAATTTTTAGCGTCGTCATTTCGAACGCAGCGAAGCGAAGTGAGAAATCTCAGTTTATTATTTTATATATTCTTTCATTACCATCAACCTATCACATTATTCCACTGTAACCGATTTCGCCAGGTTGCGCGGCATATCTACGTTACAGCCGCGTGCAATACCAATGTGATACGACAATAATTGCAAAGGAACCACATTCAAAACCGGTGCAATTATTTCGTCCGCTTCGGGAATTTTGATGACGGCATCTGCAAGCGTTGGCGTAATATTATCGTCTTCATTCATCACGGCAATTACTTTGCCTTTTCGCGCTTTTATCTCTTGCATATTGCTCACAATTTTTTCGTGATACACATCTTTTGTCGCAATAAAAATTACAGGCAAATGTTCATCCACCAACGCTATTGGTCCATGTTTCATCTCCGCCGCAGGATAACCTTCCGCATGGATGTACGAAATTTCTTTCAGCTTCAAAGCGCCTTCCAACGCAATCGGGAAATTGTAACCGCGACCGAGGAAAAGCGCGTCATCAGAGGTTTTTAGCGATGCTGCGATATTTTTTATTATTTCATTTTGTTGTAAAATCTTTTCCACTTTTTCGGGAACTTCGGCAAGTTCATTACACAAATGCAAAAACCTTTCTTCGCTGATTGTGTTTTTATAATGTGCAATTTTAAAAGCAATCATCATCAACGCGGCAAGTTGTCCCGTGAATGCTTTTGTACTTGCCACGCCGATTTCCGGACCCGAATGTGTGTAAACGCCCGTGTGCGAAATGCGCGCAATGGACGAGCCGACGACATTCACAACGCCTAAAATAATGGCGCCTTGTTCTTTCGCTTTTTCAATCGCGACAATCGTGTCCGCCGTTTCGCCGCTTTGCGAAATCGCAATAATCATATCGCCTTTGTTGATGATGGGATTTCGATAACGAAACTCCGAAGCGTACTCGACTTCAACCGGAATGCGGCAGGTTTCTTCGATAATGTATTCCGCCGTCAAACCCGCGTGCCAGCTCGTTCCGCACGCAATGATGATGATGCGCGGCGCATGGCAAATTGCATCTAAATATTTGTCGATACCGCTCAAATTGATGTTCCCTTTTTCTGCATTCAGTCTGCCGCGCAGGCAATCGAAGATGGTTTTCGGTTGTTCAAAAATTTCTTTCAGCATGAAATGTTCAAAGCCGCTTTTTTCAATCGCATCCAATTCCATGTCGAGCTTTGTGATGAAAGGCGTTTGCTTTTCATTACCCAGATTTTTTAACGTCAACTCATCGGGGCGGACAATCGCAATTTCATAATCATTGACATAAACAACTTCTTTTGTGTATTCCACAATCGGCGAAGCATCCGATGCCAAAAAATGCTCATTTTTCCCAATGCCGATGACGAGCGGACTTCCTTTGCGCGCAGCAATAATGGTATCGGGATTTTTATTTTCGATTAATAAAATACAATACGCGCCCACAACACGCTTCAATGCAATACGCAACGCTTCTTCCAGATTGCTGCCGTTGTTTTTATAAATATCTTCTATAAAATTCAGCAGCACTTCCGTATCGGTATCGCTTTTAAAAGCATAATTTTTTTTCAACAAATCTTCTTTCAGCGAAGCATAGTTTTCGATAATGCCGTTGTGAATCATCGCCAGTTCGCCGCTTTGCGACAAATGCGGATGCGCGTTTCGGTCGTTCGGCTCGCCGTGCGTAGCCCAGCGCGTATGACCGATGGCGGTTGTTCCTTCCACATTTTTCCCGATAATAAAATCTTCGAGTTCAGCAACTTTCCCCTGCTTTTTGTACAAGTTAATTTTACCGTTGAGCAAAGCAATTCCGGCGCTGTCATATCCTCTGTATTCCAGTCGTTTCAAGCCTTTCAGTACAATCGGATAAGCCTTACGATAACCGACATAACCTACAATTCCACACATAAAAAATATTTTATGGTTCAAATGTAGAAAATTACACAAACGTTTGCGTAAAATGGAAGAATAAAAAAATTAAAGAAATATAGTAAAGATTCAAATTAAAATATAATTTTATATCAAAATATTATGCTATGAAATGAGCCATAAGAACTTTGCCTACCCAAAGTGATGATTATTTGGCGAAACGAAGTTCGGCGAAGCCAATTCCATCTGACCATTAAAAAACAATAAAAAAATAAACAGATGAAAAATTTACTTATTCTTTTCTTTTTCGCAGCAAGCCTAATGGTCGCATGCCAAACAGTAAAGCAAAGCGCTTTCCTGCAGAAAAGTTCCTGGGTGTTGGAACTGGATTCACATGAAGTTTACGGCTGCAACATATCGAGACCTTTAAGTATTGATTTTGACAGCGGTAAAATTAGTGGTTTTTCGGGATGCAACAGGTTTACGGGAACTTACGTTTTGGCGGATAATAAATCGGTAAAATTGGGTCCGTTGGCAACAACGCGAATGATGTGCCTGGATAGCAACTGTAATAAAACAGAGCAAGAATTTTTGAACAAATTATCTAAAGTTAGTAATTATAAAGTTGATGAAAAACAGCTGCAATTATTTTCAAATGATACGTTGTTGCTGAGTTTCAGACGGAATAATAAAGAGTAAGAAATGTCTGTGTTTTATTTTAGTGGAAGCCTTTTTGCTGTAGTATATTTATGATGTTTATTATTTCGTTTTGCAGATTTGTATCGATATTAATGGTAATCACATCTGTTTCTTGCGGTGTAGGCTCTTCGAGGGTATCAAATTGGCTTTTCAATAAATCAACGGGCATAAAATGATTTTTTCTTTTAGACAGCAAATCGTGAATCTGTTGGTACGAACCTTTCAGATAAATGAATAAAATATTTTCAATATTTGCCCGCAAAACCGCTCTGTATTTAGCTTTTAGGGCAGAGCAGGAAACAATACAATCTTTTCCTTCATTGATTGTTTGTTGGACAGCCGAATGAATTTTTTCAAGCCAGCCCTGCCGGTCTTCGTCGGTCAAAGGAATATCCCGGCTCATTTTTTCAATGTTTGCTTTTGGATGCAAATCGTCTCCTTCGAT
Source organism: Arachidicoccus sp. BS20 (assembly GCF_001659705.1). Lineage (NCBI taxonomy): Bacteria > Pseudomonadati > Bacteroidota > Chitinophagia > Chitinophagales > Chitinophagaceae > Arachidicoccus > Arachidicoccus ginsenosidimutans. Next base: position 1,073,827 of record NZ_CP015971.1, on the reverse strand, counting down.
AAACTTCGCATTCATTTTTTCCGAAATTAGTTTTGCAACCGTTGATTTTCCGCTGCCCGAAACACCCATTACGATAATACATTTTCCTGCCATCCCAAAAATATTTATGCGTTCAAAGATATTGTGCAAACGCAATAAAAACGTTTCTTTGCGGAGCAATAAGAATTTAATAAGATATTCAATGAAGCTCTGGCAAAAAAATACAACGTCATTAAAAGAAGTAGAAAATTTTACGGTGGGTAAAGACAGAGAGCTTGATGTATTGCTCGCGCCGTTTGATGTGCTTGGCAATATGGCGCACGCTGAAATGCTTGCTACCATTGATTTGCTGACGAATGATGAAAAAGATGCATTGCTTAAAGAATTGAAAAATATTTACGCAACCACACAAGACGGAACATTTAAAATTGAAGACGGCATAGAAGATGTTCATTCGCAGGTAGAATTTTTATTGACTAAAAAACTTGGCGATACCGGAAAAAAAATCCATTCTGCACGCAGCAGAAACGACCAGGTTTTGGTGGACATAAAATTGTATTTGCGCAGCGAAATCGAAAAAACGGTTAATGCCGTAAAGCCCTTGTTTGATTTACTGATTGAGAAAAGTGAGCAATACAAAGAGGTATTATTGCCGGGTTATACCCATTTGCAAATTGCGATGCCGTCGTCATTCGGATTATGGTTGGGCGCGTATGCCGAGAGTTTGGTAGATGATTTAACCGTGTTGCAATCGGCTTATCAGGTAGTGAATAAAAATCCGTTGGGTTCGGCGGCGGGTTACGGTTCTTCGTTTCCGATTAACAGAACACTTACGACTAAACTTTTAGGCTTTGCCGATTTGAATTACAATGTTGTTTATGCACAAATGGGACGCGGCAAGGCAGAAAGAATTACGGCGCAGGCTTTGGCAAATATTGCGGAAACTATCGGAAGATTGTCGATGGATGCAACGCTTTACCTTTCACAAAATTTTGCATTCATTTCTTTCCCACCTCAATTGACAACGGGCAGCAGTATTATGCCGCACAAGAAAAATCCTGATGTATTTGAAATTGTTCGCGGCTATTGCAATCGGCTGAAAGCCTTGCCTAATGAGGTTTTGATGATGACGACCAATTTGCCTTCGGGCTATCATCGTGAGTTGCAATTGTTGAAAGAACATTTGTTCCCTGCGTTTACAACTTTACGCGATTGTATTGAAATGGTTGGCTTGATGTTGTCGAATATGGAAGTGAAAAAAGATATTGTCGAAGACGAAAAATACAAATATATCTTCAGCGTGGAAGAAGTGAATAAACTGGTTTTGCAAGGTGTTCCGTTCCGTGATGCGTATAAGCAAACAGGCTTGTCAATTGAAGAAGGCAAGTTTGATTACTCGACCAAAGTGAATCACACGCACGAAGGAAGCATCGGCAATTTGTGCAACGATAAAATTCAGGCAAATATGCAAAAGGCTATTGACAGTTTTGATTTTGAAACGTATCGTAAAGCCATAGCAGAATTGCTCAACAGCTAATTTGTTTAATGTAATTAATGCACATTGTTTAACTGTCGCGATTTATATTATACTGATAAATATGTTTACCCGATTGCCTGCAAATGGAGATGTACGATACGTTTGGGAACGGAGTAGAATATATATGTAAAATTATTTTTTTGTATTCTGCTCAAAATTCTGTTTATCTTCACGTTTTCCAAAATATATATTTTTTGTTATGCATTCTTCCGCTTCGGATATTGAAAAAGCGCTATTCGCCGGCATTGCGCAGGGCGATGAAAATGCTTTCAGAAAGATATTTGATATGTATAAGAGAAAGTTGTACGCTTTCGTGTTTCAAATGACAAGTTCGGCTACAGTCTCTGAAGAAATAGTCCAGGATATATTTTTAAAAATATGGATGAACCGGTTGAATATGAATGCCATTGAAAATCCCGCTAACTACATTTTTATACTTACCCGTAACAAAACGATGGACTATCTGCGCAAAGTAGCATCGGACAAAAAACGACTGGAGCAATTGTGGCTCAGGTCTTCTACACAGGATTATCATATCGCGGATGCCGACCATCAACTGAATGTAGAATCGGTGCAACAGCTTATTGATGAAGCTATCAGCCGTTTACCGGAACAAAAGCAAATTATTTTTCGTTTAAGCCGTAACGAAGGCTGGACAAACGAGGAAATTGCCGACTATCTCCACCTGTCTAAAAGCCGGGTTGCCAATGCCATGGTCGAAGTATTAAAACATTTGCGCAGCTATTTGGGAAAGTATTCCGGCGACCTTGCGCTTTTATTTGCCTATGCCATTTTTCTGCACAAATAAAAAAAGTTAAGGAAAATTTCATATTCGGCGGTATTGCTAACATTTTTTTACGTCTTTATAGACAGGGAAGATAATTCCTTGTTAAAAAAGAACCATAGAAATGTCGGATAAGCAATACCGGATACAATATTTATTGGAAGCATATGCCAATCGTACACATACCCATGAAGAATTGGATGAGCTGTTCAGCTATATACGTGAAGCGAAAAATGATGAGTCCTTATATGCTTTTATGAAAGAATATTATTACCGGATGCAGCTTGTTTCCGGTTTGCAAGAGCCTGATTGGGAGCGAATGTTTTCCGGGATTGTCAGCCAATCGGCTTTAGAAAACACTTTGCACCGAAAGAAAATACGTTTTTATTTCCCCATCAGATATGCGGCGGCGGTTATCGTTTTGATTGCATTAAGCATTGGCATTTATTTATATAATGAAAAGCAAGTTAAACCTAAAGCGGTAATTGCTGCGAGCTCTGTCATAGACGTTGCGCCGGGTACAAATAAAGCGGTGCTTACGCTGGCAGACGGTTCGTTGGTACAGTTGGATAGTGCCGGGCAGAAGCAGTTGAAGCAAGGAAGTGCTTCCATACAACAATTCGGCGGAAAATTGTTGTACGAAGCTGATAATGAAAGTAATAGTACGGCATATAATACGCTGAGTACGCCGCGTGGTGGTCAGTATCATCTCGTTTTATCGGATGGAACGCAGGTCTGGCTTAATGCTGCGTCATCCATAAAATATCCTGTTGTATTTACAGATAAGAAGAGGGAAGTGTCCATTACCGGCGAAGCCTATTTTGAAGTGAAGCACGATGCTGAACACCCTTTTATCGTAAGAACGGGCAACCAGATTACCGAAGATATAGGAACCGCTTTTGATATTGACAGCTATGCTGATGAAGCGGGTATAAAAACAACCTTAGTGGAAGGTGCGGTTCAGGTAAATGACCGATTGCTGCATCCGGGTCAGCAAGCGCTCGTAACAGGCGGTAGCATAAAAATATCTGAAGCAAATACAGAGGAAGCAACTGCGTGGAAAAACGGATTGTTTTATTTTGAGAATAATGACTTCGCGAGCGTGATGAAAACGCTTAGCCGGTGGTACGATATAGATGTGGTTTATAAAGATAATATCCCTAAGCGGCGCTTCGAAGGGAAAGTGCCGAGAAGTTACAATCTTGGAGATTTACTGGAAGTCTTAAAGGCATCCGACATACACTTTTCGCTTGAGGGGAAAAAGCTTATTGTAGAACCTTAAATTTCATTTTTTAACAAACAAAAATATTTATGCCTATGCAATAGATTAAAAACTATTTAGCATTAGCCACAAAAAATCCGGAAGTGTTGGAAGCGCTCCCGGAAAAGTTTGCCGGCTAATTCAATGAATCCTGTTTGAAAAGAAAACAATATACATTAACCAAAGCCGTACAAAAATATGTATCATAATGCATATATCAAAGCCGGTTATCCGGTTTTGGTGCAAAATCAACATTCTATCGACTGCATTCGCAGTAAATATTTGTCTTACTCTTTTATCCGGAAAGTTATGCGATTAACTGCATTCTTATTATTGATTGGGGCATTGCACGTAAGTGCCCGCTCGTTTGCACAAAGGATAAATCTCAATGAGAAAAACGTGCCGCTTCGAACTGTATTTAAGCAACTGGAACAACAAAGCGGATATTATTTTCTCTATGATCCTACCGTTGTCAACGATATTGAGAAAATTGATATTCGGGCAAATAACCTGCCTTTGAGACAGGCATTGAACCAGTGTCTCGAAGGAACAGGATTGAAGTATGAAATAATAAAACAGAGTATTATTATTTCAAAAAGCGGAGAAAAAGAAATAAGTAATCCGTCAAACTTTTATACTGCACCGCAGCCGCAATACGTTCAGGGAACCATTGTTGACGAATCGGGCAAGCCGTTGCCGGGGGCAACCGTTAACATCAAAGGAACTAAAGTAACGTTCATGTCCAACGATAAAGGCATGTTTTCTATTGAAGTTCCATATAATCTTACATTTCCGCTTACCCTTGTTATCAACTACGTTGGAATGAAAACGCAGGAAATAGAAGTAAAGCAACCAAACGATAAGTTAAAAGTAGTAATGGAAGTAAGGGAACAAAACTTGCAGGATATGGTAATCACAGGTATGTTTACACGTGATAAAACAAGTTTCACAGGAGCAACTGCCACTTATAGCGGCGACCAGCTTAAAGCTGTCGGCAACAGAAATGTTTTGGAAAGCCTTAAAACACTTGATCCTTCCTTTATACAAATTGTGAACAACAGTAGAGGTTCTGACCCAAACACATTGCCTTCGTTTGAAATACGCGGAAGAACAAGCATCAGCACAACTGATTTGAATGACCAGTTTAATTCAGATTCCAATCAGCCGTTGTTTATTTTAGACGGATTTGAAAGCTCATTGCAGGCAATCTATGATTTGGATATGAACAGGGTTGCGTCCATTACAATATTAAGAGATGCGGCATCAACTGCTTTGTATGGTGCAAAAGCGTCCAATGGTGTTGTAGTTGTAGAAACGAAAAGACCTGTTCCCGGCGAATTGCGAGTAAGTTATTCAGGAGATTTTGATGTGGATATGCCGGATTTGCGTAGCTACAATCTGATGAATGCTTCCGAAAAGTTGCAGTTTGAAAAGCTTTCGGGATTATATACATCGCAACCTCAAAACCAATGGCAGTCTGACCTGCAATACAACAGCAGAGCTGCGGCAGTTGCGAGTGGCGTAAATACTTATTGGTTAAGTGAGCCGGTACAAACGGGCTTTACCAACAGGCATTCAATTAATCTGTCGGGTGGTAATAGTGATTTGATGTTTAATGCCGGAGGGTCTTATGGCAATAACAATGGTGTAATGAAAGGTTCCGGCAGACAAAATTGGTCGGGCAACTTTAATGTTACTTACCGAAAAGGCAAGCTTAATATCACAAATATGCTGAACCTTTCCGGCAACACTGCTACTGCTTCTCCTTACGGAGATTTTGCCGATTTTGCTGAGGCAAATCCTTATTATAAAAAACGCAGTGCAGACGGTTCCATCCCCGAATATCTGGATTCTTTACAAACAACTATGTATAATCCTTTATGGAATGCTTCGTTGAATAGCCTTAACCAGCAAAAGATTTTTTCGTATAACGACAATTTGCAGGCAATCATTACGCTGTCGCACGAGTTACGTTTGCAAGGTGGTTTCCAGGCAAGCAAAGGAACCGGAACGGGAATTATATTTACCCCGCCGGAAAATACACAATTTATAGGTGTAGATATACACCAAAAAGGCAGCTATAATTATACTCACTCGGAAAATAAATCATACAGCGGAAACATAATGCTCACATGGGCAAAAGTGATTGGTAAAAACCAGCTAACGACAAATGTTCGTGCAGATGTTCAGTCAAGTGATAATACCGGGGTTGGATTTTTAGCCGTTGGATTTCCGGACGGAACCGATGGCAATCCGGCTTTTGCTTATCAGTTTGCACCTGCGACCAGACCCGTTACTTCTATCGGAAAGTCTCATAGTGTAGGATTTTTGGGAAGTATCAACTACACGTATGACCAGCGTTTTCTGTTAGATGCCACTTACCGTTTGGATGGTTCAAGCGTTTTTGGTTCTAACAAACAATTTAAGCCATTTGCTTCCGGAGGTTTAGGATGGGTCATTAGCAGAGAGCCTTTTATGAAGCGTATGAAATGGATAGACTTGTTGAAGATAAGGGGCAATATAGGCGTAACCGGTAATGAAAATCTTGGACAGTTTACGTCCATATCCACTTATGCTTTTCAGGGAGCACAAAACAATTTCGGGCAAGGATTGGATTTGACTTCTTTGGGCAATCCTAATCTTGATTGGCAGAAAACGGTGCAGCAGAGTTATGGTATTGATTTCGGGTTTTTGCATGGCAGAATAAGCGGTAACGTCGAATACTATTTCAAACATACCGATCCCTTGGCAATCGGAGCAAATGGGACATTGCCTTCATCTACAGGATTAGGAGCTAATTACGTAATAAATGTTGGAAATCTTAATGTCAGAGGCTGGGATTTTAATTTGCATGTATCGCCAATATATAATCTGAGGCAAAGAGTTATATGGACACTCGGCGTTACGGGAAGTGCAAACAAGAGTGTTTATGGTGGTTTGGGACAAACACTTGCCGTGTTGAACCAGCAGGCACAGGAAAACAATGTTTTGGCTCGTTATAACGACGGCTATAGTCCGGATGATATGTGGGCTGTGGTATCGCGCGGTATAGACCCTGCAACCGGAAATGAAATATTCCAGAAAAAAGACGGGACACTCACTTTTACTTATGACCCGGACGATATTGTAAATGTCGGAAACGACCGTCCCAAAATCGAAGGTGTAGTGAGTTCTACGTTTACTTATAAAGACTTTACGCTTGGTATGAATGTGCGTTACAGCCTTGGCGGTTATGTGCAAAATACCGCGTTGTACAACAAAGTAGAAAATATTTCATTGCAGGATGTGTACTACAATCAGGATAAACGCGCACTATATGACCGTTGGCAGAAGCCGGGAGATATATCCCAGTTTAAGGCTATCAGCAATACTTCGTACACACCTATGTCGTCCCGCTTTATTGAGAAGAATAATTACTTCGACGGAGAATCTTTCAGTCTGAGTTATCGTTTGCAGAGAGGTTGGGTAAGAAAGATGCACATGCAATCGCTTGGCTTTACCGCGTATCTCAATGATATATTCTATCTCGAAAGCGTGAAAACAGAGCGCGGTATCGATTATCCTTATGCAAGAACGGTTTCTTTCAGCGTAAGCGCTTCTTTCTAAAGAATCATTTTAGTGAAAGAAGCATTGAATCTTGTATAATAAAAATGATGAATTATCTGGATAATTCCATCTGACAAATAAAAAATAAAAGATAAACAGATGAAACAAAAATATAATCATATTTTCCTGCTGGCTGCATTTGTCATTTTGCTTGCAGGATGTAAAAAATTTCTTACGGTAAAACCGGAAGGGCAATATACCGAAGACCAGGTTTTTACAAGTGAAACCATAGCCCGGCAAGCGTTAAACGGTTTGTATAATGATATGGCGGACAATACGCTTTATGGTGCCAATATGACCAATACAACACTTGAGTTAATGGCACAGCGCTGGAATGTGTCTGGTACGTCAGACAACAGTTATAGCCTGTTTCAGACGTATGCCTATACACAGACCAATGTTCAGGATGTTTTTGATGCAATATGGCAAAAAGCTTATTTAACTATTCTGGCTGCCAATAAGTTCATTGCTAAGATTGATACCACAGTTCATGTAGGTGTACTTACTCAGCCTAAGGCGGATGAAATGAAAGGAGAGGCTATCGCCATACGGGCTTTCCTGCATTTGGATATGTTGCGTTTGTTTGGTCCTGTATATGCCACTTCTGCTGACGAACCTGCGATTCCGTATTATCGCTATGCTGACGGAAATGCGCAACCCATTATAACTGCCCGTGAGGCATTGGATAGCATTTTGGACGATTTCAAGCAAGCGGAAACCTTGCTGCAAAACGACCCGATTGTAACGAGTGGCGTTACGTTTACACAAGACTTTTATAGCGGCTTTCGCAACGAACGTATGAACTATTTTGCCGTAAAAGGATTAATGGCAAGAGCGTACTTGTGGGGCGGAGATTCAACAGCTGCTCACGATTCGGCGGTTGCAGTTTTATCGCAAGGGGAACAATGGTTTCCATGGTCTGCACCTGCAAACATTTCCAATGCCGTAACGCCGGACAGAATATTTTCTCCCGAGGTTATTTTCGGTGTATATAATCAAGATATGTATAATAATTATACTGCTTTTTACAGCCCCGACTTAAAGGCTGCAGATATGCTGGCTCCTTTAACGGCAAGGCTTACATCTATTTTTGAAAGCAATACCAATGATTACCGTTATACTTACCAGTTTTTGAATAATTTTTATTTTCAGAAGTATAAAGATATCGCAAGTACCACAGCGCCATGGCGTTTTATTCAGCCGTTGCTGAGGAAATCAGAGTTGTACTACATTATTGCAGAAACAGACCCTGACCCGGATGTTTCGTTTGCGGCGCTGAATGCGGTAAGATTTCAAAGAGGCTTGCAGCCGGTAGCCACAACTGCCGTATTAAAAACGGAAATACAAAAGGAATACCAGAAAGAGTTTTGGGGCGAAGGGCAATTATTCTTCTATTACAAAAGAGTCAATGCAACATCTATCCCTTCAGCTACTTCTCCGTACCTGAATGTATCGATGAATGCAACAAAATATGTAGTTCCGTTGCCACTTTCAGAAACAACTCCACGTTAATCTTAAAAACAAGAAGTATGAACAAATTAAAATATATCGGGCTGTTTATATGCACATTGTGTTTGCTGGCTTCCTGTAAAAAGGATACGCTGTTGACATACGATGCAAAAGACAATATTTATTTCAACTGGGGCGGTACTCCCCAACAAGTCAGATACGATAGTGTGAGCGTATCATTTGGCTTTAGCCCCGAATCGGTAAAGGATACCACCATCATGATTCCTATGGCAGTTACCGGTTCTGCTGCAAATACCGACCGGGAATTTAATATTTCGGTGGACCCGGCATCTACCGAAATTGCGGCTACTCATTATGTATTGCCTACAAGTTTTGTGATGCACGCGGGTAAAGTGCTGGACAGTTTTCCTGTTAAATTATTACGCGCAGCAGATTTGGAAGATACTGTACAGACACTAATTTTAAATCTCAGCCCCAATGATAATTTCAATACAGATATTAAAATATTCCCCGGCAATGGTATTAGCGATACGGTAAATGCGTTGCAATTAAGATTGTTTGTTGCCGATGGATTAACAGCCGGTCCTTATTGGAATAACTGTGCTTATTATTTCGGAACATTCAGTGTAAAGAAAGTTCGTTTGCTGAATACAGTTACGGGTATGCCATTGGATTTTCCGTCACACGGTATTATTTATGATTTAGGCAGCAGCGCAGAAGCCACATTGTACGCTATTACCATGAACCGTTATTTGCAAGACCAGGCGGCGGCAGGTCATCCGGTATATGAAGACGACGGTGTTACGCTTATGACGATGGGAGCGATAATTCAATAAGTAAGTATTGATTCATTATTAAATCTTTCTAAATGAGAAATATAATTTTTTGCATAGCGGCATCTTTGATGATGCTCGGTTTAGCGTCTTGTTCCAAAGACATTGGTAATTACAGTTATCACGATGTAAATGTAGTTTCCTTTCAGGGGTTTGATACGATAAACGGCTATTCCACATATTTTGGCGATACGCTGAAAATCACTCCGACATTGGTTTCATCAAAGGATGATAATAAAGAAGATGATTATACCTATGAATGGTCTTTTCGTATCGGTACGGGACAGTCGGGTGCCGGTCAGGCGCCGGACCCGTTGAGGGATTCTGTGATTTCCACCAGTAAAAATTTAGATGTAAAAATTGGTCTTGTTCCGGGCACATATTCGTTGCAATACAGGGTTACAGATAAAGCGACAGGATTAGTCTATCCCATAAGAACCAATGTACTGGTAACAACGGAAGTATATGAGGGATATTTAATTATGAATGATGTGAATGGTGCTGCAAGACTGGATATGCTTTCCTACAACAGCACGCTTAATAAGTTTACGCAATATACCGATGTATTGCAGCACATGGGTTCTACTGTGCCAATGTCCGGCAAACCATATCAGATACTTTGTATGAACTATACGCGGTCCAATATAGTCGCGCAGAACTATGGCATATTTCTGTTGACGTCAGAAAACACAAACCGTGTTAATCAGGAAACATTTGCTTGGAACCCTACTTATAATATCCGCTATCTAATGTTGGGAGATGTACCGGAGAATTTTACAGCGCAGAGTATTAACGGGCAATACAATAATACAAATTCCTCTCCTACCATTTATATGTATGGTAATGATAATAATTGGTACAGCATGGCTACAAATGCAGGCTATGTGTTTAAATATACGCCGGTAAATGTATATACTACCGGAGGTACGCCATTCAAAGTATCGCCTTATGTGGCTACAGATGGTAATGCTGCCATATTCTATGATGCGGAAAACAGGAAGTTTGTTACAACCACCAATCCGGCTGTAACGTCTGTAATTGATGTCAATCCTTTGCTGCATTATCCTACGGGCTATGATTTAAAATGGATGAACATGAATTATTATCCTGAAGGCGGGCAAGTGAAAAAGGTCTATTCAATATTGAAAGACCCTACATCGTCTAAATTATATCTCTTACGATTTAAAATGGGTGCGGCTCTTACCGATACGGCATTGTACTACTTCCAGCCTTTTATGCCGGATATGTATAATTCGTCGGATAAAGTTGATATTGCCAATGCAACCAACTTTACAGTGAGTCCCGATTATGAATACCTGTTTTACAACGTAGGCAGTAAAGTATATGAATATGACCTCGGATTGTCAAAGAATTTTTTAATGAAAGATTATGGAAATGCTCAAATCAGCTATATGTCTTTCCTGCATATTTATGATAGGTATGGTCTTGCACAAATGACGAAAAACCAGAATTATTTCGATTGGTCTTCTGAATTAACTATTGCTACATACAATCCCGGCGGAGCGGCGGGCAGCAATGGAACATTGGAACAATATAAAATTCAACCCGTAAACGGCGCTTTGCAACTTGCTGCGCAATGGACAGGATTCGGGAAAATTGTAAGCGTTGGTTACCGCTCGCGTTAATAAATATATCAATGAAAATGTTTAGAAATAGTGCGCGGACAGGAAGTATTGTGATTAGTCTTCTTCTCATTACACAATTAAATGTTATTTCTGCTTCTTCAATAAGAGGAAGCAGAAATAACACCGGTAAAATACTTCAGCTTATTAGCGGGCTGATAGAAAAGAACCATTACAATCCAAAAGCAATTGATGATAGTTTTTCACATGTGCTATGGAAAAATTACATCAATGCACTCGACCCGCTGAAAGGCATTTTTCTTCAGCAGGACATCGATTCTTTGAAGCGATTTGAGTACACATTGGATGATGAAATTCATGGAACGCAACCATTCACATTTGTTTCGGCAGTGCATCATTTGTATGCCAGGCGATTGGGTGAAACGTTTGCGATAGACAAGCAATTATTGTCCAAGCCCTTCCATTTTGATATTGATGAAACGGTAAATACAAATGGAAGCAGCAGTGATAGTTTTGCGACAAGCGAAACTGCGTTAAAAGATGTTCGCCGTAAGATGTTGAAATATCTCGCGATTCAATATTTCGTGGCGTTGCAAGAGCATAACAATCAGTATGCCGATTCAGTATTGGAAAGAGTTGCAAGGCAGCGTTCGCTTGAATGGAGAACCCGGCAACAAAACCAACTGACCAAAGAAGCGGATAATACCGATATGTTTAAGTTATTCGTCAATACGATGTTGCATATCCTCGACCCGCACAGCGAATACATTGTCCCATCAAGTGACACAATACAGGCAGCGAATGATAACGAAGCATTTGTGAAAAAGGCTGTTGTGCAAAACGATGGTAAACAAATCGGTTACATTGGTTTTTCATCATTTTATTTGGATAGTACAGCAGGCGGCGCACATTGTTCCGAAGACGTTGCCAAAGTGCTGAAACAATTGGATAGTATAAAAGTGGACGGCGTTGTGTTTGACCTGCGAAACAATCATGGCGGCTCTTTGCAGGAAGTGCTGTGTATTGTTGGTTTATTGGTGGATAACAGTACGGTAGTTCAAATTAAGATGCGCAACAAAAAGCCGGTTGCCTTGAAAAGCCCTGTAACAAAGGCTTTGTATAAAGGACCTGTCGTGGTGCTGGTTAATGAAAAAACTGCATCGGCGGCGGAAATATTTACGGCTGCCATGAAGGACTATCACAGAGGCGTGATTATCGGCAGCCGGACTTATGGAAAAGGTACTGTGCAGCGCCCGTTTTCTTTAGGCGAAGGCAATGGTTTTGTGAAGCTGACTTTCGAGCAATTTTTCCGGATAAACGGAAGTTCTTCGCAGATTAAAGGCATTGTGCCCGATATTATTTTACCCGACGTTTATACCTATCAAAAAGTGCGTGAAAAAGACAACGCAAATGTTTTGCAATGGGATAGTGTAGCTGCCGCAAACTATAAGAAACTGAAAGAGGATTTTGATATAGATGCCTTGCAAAAGTCAGAGACAGAAAGGCTTTCAAAAGATTCTTCATTTGTAGTAGTGGATAATAACAACAAACCGTTGGCACGTTTGCAACACAAAAAATTAAGCCTGAATATAGATGCTTATAAAGCTGCAATGGCAGAACAGCAAAAGATGATTGTGCAGGACAAAAGCGCACTTGCGCTGCCAGTTTCACAACGCTTGAAAATAGAACCTGTTGATAGTAATTTTTCCGAAACAGAGAAAACAAAATGGCTTAGGGAAACAAGTTCGGACATTTACATTAATCAGGCAGTAAATGTAATAGATGATATGCTGAAATTAAAGCATCATAGATGATGCACCTCGTTTGCCTGCTATGTAAATTTTAATCTTTAAAAAAATAAAAGAATGAAAAGAATATTAGGATTAACGGTTGCGCTGATACCTTTCTTATCAGGAGCGCAGGAAAGCTATACGGTTCATACAAAACTGGGAATGCCGGTAAGCGGACAAGTCTATCTCAATTGGTATAATATAAAATCCGGTAAGCATTTGGATTCTGCCACGGTTTCCAATGGAGAATATGTATTCAAGGGGAAAATTGATGAGCCGGAAATAGGACAGATTCTGTTCAGCACACCCAATGGCTCAAGTAACGGCGCAATATTTTATCTCGAATCCGGCAATATCCAAATTGATTATCCGCAAGGTGCAGAATATCCTGCATTGTCGGGAACACCTTTGAATAATGATTTGCAGCAATACAACGAAATGCTGTATGCTTTTCTGGACAGCGTGAATGCTACGCGCGACGGGGAAAGAAAATACAGTTGGTGGGATAAAGAAATTATGCCGGGCAAGATTAAGGTTATTCAAAAATTTATCGCGAAGCATCCGGCTTCGTTGGTAAGCCTTGAGCAGCTTGACCAGTATGCTATCGGTAATAAAACGCCCGATATTTTGGATTCGCTGTATAACAATTTATCGGATGAATTAAAGAGTTCTCCAAAAGGCATAGAACTGGCTTCGAGAATCAAAGGAATGCGTTCAACGAATATAGGCGATAGCGCACCTGTATTTACGTTGCCTGATACAAACGGGCATAATGTTTCCCTCGCTGACTTTAAAGGTAAATATGTATTGGTGGATTTTTGGGCTACATGGTGCGGTCCTTGCATGGCGGAAATGCCCAATGTAAAAAGTGCCTATAACGAATATAAAAATAAAGGCTTTGAAATTATAGGCGTTTCCCTTGACCGTCCGGATTCCAAGGCAAAATGGAAAGAAGTGATTCAACGCGACCATCTTGATTGGAAGCAAGTCAGCGACCTGAACTGGTGGAACAGTAAAGCTGCATTGTCCTATAACGTTAATTCGGTGCCGGCAAATTTTCTGATTGACCCGAACGGAAAAATCATTGCTAAAAATTTAAGAGGAGAAGCGTTGCAGGATAAGCTTAAAGAGATATTTAAATAAAAAACATAAAATATATACAGATGAAAAAATTATTAACGATATTATGTGCAGGACTTCTGCCTGCATTGTCTTTCGCGCAGCAGAACAAATTTACGCTCAATGGAAAAATATTATCAGATTCAGCTATTAACGGTTATATCTATATTTCCTATCATAATAAAGGAAATTTAGTAACCAATATTACGGACAGTGCTAAGATAACAAACAATACGTATCACTACGAAGGAGCGTTTATAGACGGGGCGGCTTTAATAGTCATTAACTGGTATAAGCGCGATATGAAAAAGCCTGCGGGCTATAATCCAAGAACTTCTATTTTCGATATTGGTGTGTATATTGCGGCAGGAGAAAAAGTTTCGGTTCAGCACAAAGCCGACTTTACCGATGTAACTATCAAAGGCGCAACTGTACAGGCTCAATACGATTCCCTCAAACATCAATTATCATTAAAACAACATCCGCCGGATGTAGTGATGAATGATTTTATTCGCAGGCATCCTGCATCTTGGCTAAGTTATATGGTATTAGACCAAGAGGTTCGTTCGCATATGATTAGTCCCGATACGAGCAATGTACTTTATCAATCTTTAGATACCTCACTAAAAAATTACGATGCCGTTCAGCAATTAAGGAAAAATATAGATTACTATGTGGGAGTAAACAGCAAAAAAAATCAGCAGGCAGAAAACTTTACTTTAAACGATGTAAATAACAAACCTGTAAGCCTTGCCGATTATAAAGGCAAATATGTATTGCTTGATTTTTGGGCGAGCTGGTGCGGACCTTGTCGTGCAGAAAATCCTACGATAAAAGGCTTGTATGCTAAATATCGTGATAAAGGCTTTAATGTATTAGGCGTTTCGTTGGACGTTGCAACCGCAAAACAGGCATGGCTGGATGCTATCAAAAAAGACGGTGTTACATGGACGCAGGTTTCTGATTTGAAAGGCTTTGAAAGCCCTGTAGCTAAAAACTACGGAGTTACTGCAATTCCTGCAAATTTCCTGATTGACCCCTCCGGGAAAATTATTGCCACTAATCTTCGTGGTTACGACTTAGAAAAGAAAATCAATGAACTGTTTGGTAATAAATAATTAAAATAATCACTATTGTCCGACTAAAATAGATAAAAAAGCGGTTCCGAAGAACCGCCCGATTAGTTAAGTTTGAGTTACCAAGCTTAAACAATAACTAATGAGTGAAATTATAAAATTTACCGGACAGCCGATATTATCGCAGATATTAAATTTAATAAGCAGTTCTTTGATAAACAAAGCAGTCAGAAAACACCAGTCCAACCGGTACTACAAGAAATTACCGGTACGTATACATTTGATAAGCCTGCTGTATGGTGTATTCAGCTATTGCAACGGTTTGCGGGAGCTGTGCGAGGGGATGTTAGCCTGTGAAGGCAAGTTGGTTCACCTGGGTTTTGATAAAGCGCCTGCGCGCAGCACGCTGTCGGATGCCAACAGCAAAAGAAGTTTTCTGGTGTTCGAAACGATTTATACCGAATTGTTACAGCAATACCACAGTTTTATCTCGGACAGCCGGTTAAGGGGCTTGAGCATCCGTAATCTGAAAATAATTGACAGCAGCACTATTCAGTTGTGTTCAGCGAATTGCTTCGTGGCGTAGGGCGCAACACTAAAGACGGGAGCCGCAAGAAAGGCGGCATCAAAGTACACACAATGATGGATGCCTTTAGCGGAGTGGCTGAGTTTGTGCGTATGACCGCCGCCCGGGAGCATGACCGTAAGTTTCTGTACGAGTTGGATTTACCTGCCAACAGTTGGCTGGTGTTCGATAAAGCCTACAATGTGTATCGTCAGTTTTTGAAATGGACGGAACAGAAAATATGGTTTGTTACCAGGATGAAGGACAATGCTGTTTTTCACGTAACCAAAGTATTGGTGGACAGAACAAAGAAAAAAAATGCAAAAGGCGTGTTGAAAGAACAATACATCACCATCGGGGTAAAAACCGGCAATGGACAGGAACAACGGCTCAAGCTAAGGCGCATCACGTTCCAGACCCAGGATGGCAAGGCATATGTGTTCATTACCAACAATTTTACTTTACCGGCTTCGCAGATAGCCACGATATACAAAAACAGGTGGATGATAGAATTGTTGTTCAAGCAAATCAAGCAGAACTTTCCGTTGCGTTACTTTTGGGGCAATAGTGTGAATGCTATTAAAATGCAGGTATATTGCGTACTAATAGCACAACTGCTGATGGTGGTCATTAGGAAGAAAGCTGCAACCAGGAAATCTTTTGCCAACATGATCACCGTTATAAGATTGCACCTGATGAGCTATGTATCGTTGTTAGAGTTTATCAAAGACACGTATAAGGCATGGAGAAAAACACACAACGCTTCTTTTGCTTTTACACCATAGAAAAAAAATCGGGGGTACTCCCCCAATTTTGAAACAATAACTTTTTATGCTGTAGTCCTTTACTATAGAGAGTTACAGCAGATTTATACCCGATTTTAGTCGGACAATAATGTAAAAAAATAATAATCGAAATGAAAAAACTGATGACGGCTTTATTATTTGCCTCGCCTTTGATAACAATGGCGCAGAGCGGTAAATTTGTTATAGACGGAAAAATTATTTCCGATACACTGACCACGGGCAAAGTGTATTTAAATTATGAAGATAACAATCAAAATCTGCGAGATAGTTCCTCTGTAATAAACAATACATATCATTTTGAGGGAACGATGAAAGACGGCGGCATACAAGTAAATCTGTATTTGAAAGATTCCTTAATGAGCAGGGCTTTTAAAGGATTTGCACAGTTTGATGTACAGCCCGGTCATGTATATGTAACACATAAAAGTAATTTTGTCCGGACCAATATAACAGGCTCTTTACTTCAGCAGCAGGCAGATTCGCTTGACGTTCAGAGGAAAGATGCTCGTGTAAATCACACCGGTACAGATAAAGATGTGGATGTACATTTTATAAAAAATCATCCTGATTCATGGTTGAGTTACACTATTTTATCAACACATTTGATACGCAACAATGACCTTAGCTTAGATGAAGCAGATGCTTTGTACGCTGTACTTAGCCCGCGGCTTAAAAATTACGATACGGTTAAATCGCTTAAAGCTTTAATCGACGGAAAAAGAATGGCTGTTGTTGGCAAGCCCGCAATAGATTTTACGGAGAAAGATATTAACGGTAAAAGTATTTCTCTGTCGTCTTACCGCGGCAAATATGTGCTGGTGGATTTTTGGGCAAGTTGGTGTCATCCTTGCCGCGCGGAAAATCCGAATGTAACGGCGGCTTATCATAAGTTTAAAGACAAAGGTTTAAACATTCTGAGTGTTTCACTCGACGGCGACAGAAAGCGCTGGCTGGAAGCCGTAAAACACGACAAGCTCGAGTGGACACAAGTTTCCAACCTCGAGGCTTTTGAAGATGAGGTAGCTGTGAAATATGGCATTCATGCGATTCCTGCCAACTTTTTAATCAGCCCTGATGGAATTATTGTTGCGAAAGATTTGAGAGGAGAGGAGCTGGACAAGGAGTTGACCAAAATCTTTTCAAAGTAAATACAATGTAATTACCATAAACGCTTCGCTGCCGTTTATAATCTCGAAGCGAAGCGTATTACTACTGAAATGTTTTTTACGATATAATTCTCATGTA
The DNA here is from genome assembly GCF_001659705.1 of Arachidicoccus sp. BS20. NCBI lineage: Bacteria > Pseudomonadati > Bacteroidota > Chitinophagia > Chitinophagales > Chitinophagaceae > Arachidicoccus > Arachidicoccus ginsenosidimutans. The sequence goes on along the minus strand of NZ_CP015971.1, from coordinate 1,056,152 downwards.
CTTTGTACACCGAGCCGCTTTTTTTAAAGTGGCTTTTTTGTTACACCAAATACCCAAACAAAATATCGTCTTTGTTCAGTTCCGTAAAATCGATGTTATATTTTTTCATTCTTTCCATTAACGGCGTGTAATCCTCTTTTGCGGAAAGCTCAATACCAACCAACGCGGGACCATGTTCTTTGTTGGTTTTATGAATATATTCAAAACGCGAAATATCATCATTGGGTCCTAAAACCAGATTCAGAAATTCGCGCAATGCGCCGGGGCGTTGTGCAAAGCGTATAAGAAAATAATGTTTCAAGCCTTCGTATTGCAGCGAAAGCTCTTTTATCTCGGGCATTCTGTCGATGTCGTTGTTGCTGCCGCTCACGATACATACTACATTTTTCCCTTTAATCTCATCTTTATAGTCGTCCAGAACCGCGATGGACAGTGCGCCTGCGGGTTCTACTACAATCGCGTCTTGGTTATACAATTGTAAAATGGTAGAGCAAACTTTTCCTTCCGCGACCAAATGCGCTTCGCTTAAAACGTCTTTACAAATGCTAAAGGTTAAATCGCCGATGCGCTTTACAGCCGCGCCGTCCACAAAGCGATTAATGTCGCCCAACGTTACGGGTGCGCCTGCTTTTAAGGCTTCTGTCAATGATGGTGCGCCTTCCGGCTCAATACCGATGGTTTTAGTTTCGGGAGAATGTTCTTTAAAATACAAACCGACTCCCGAAGCCAAGCCCCCGCCGCCGACAGGTACAAACAAATAATCGATATTTTTTTGTTCTTCCAGAATTTCGAGTGCAACGGTTCCTTGTCCTTCAATAATTCTTTCGTGGTCGAATGGCGGAATAAATGTCATGTTGTGCGCCGCAGTAAATTCCTTTGCCGCTGCGGCACAATCGTCGAATGTATCGCCGACTAAACGTATTTCGATATTATCGCCGCCGAACATTTTTGTCTGGTTGATTTTTTGCCTTGGCGTAATGGTCGGCATAAACACAACGCCTTTTATATTTAACTTCTGGCAACTGAAAGCAAAGCCCTGCGCATGATTGCCGGCGCTGGCACATACCACGCCGTTCCTGATTTGTTCTTCAGGCAAAGTGCTAATCATGTTGTAAGCGCCGCGGATTTTGTAGCTGCGTACAGCTTGCAAATCTTCGCGCTTCAGATAAACGTTGCATTTGTATTGACGGGAAAGGTTTGCATTTAATTGCAAAGGCGTTCTGTTTACTATTCCTTTCAGGCGTGCTGCCGCTTTTTCAAATTCTATATTCATTTGCCAAAAATAAAAAGGAATGTGCAATTGAGAATTAATAATCAGTAATTAAAAAAATTAAAACAAACTTAATTGCTCGCCGGGCCTTTTAAACTGCGTGGTGTCGAGCATCCAACGCTCGTCATTAAGGTGATAGAGCTTGTTATATTTTTTGTATTGCTGGCGCACTAAATCGGCAATAGGGCCTTCGCCGCGCATACGCAATCCGTAACGCGAATCGTTCACTTGTCCGCCATGTCCGTTTTCAATTAAATGCCAGACTTTATCTGCCCTGTTGGGAAAATTTTTGTACAGCCAATCATGGAATAATAATTTAATTGCACCGTTCAACCGAATAAACGTATATGCCGAAAACGTTGCGCCTGCTTCACTTGCGGCTTTCATGATGCGCTGCATTTCGTGTTCGTTCAAACCGGGAATCATCGGACCAAGCATTACGCCCATGCGCACACCGGCGTTGCTTAATTCACTGATGACTTTTAATCTTTGTTTTGCTGTTGTAGTGCGTGGCTCCATTGTACGACGAATTTCTTCGTCAAATGAAGTAATGGAAATTAAAATGCTGACCAGTTTTTTCTTCGACATTTCTACCAGCAAATCTTTGTCGCGCAGGATGCCTGCGTTCTTTGTAATCATACCGACGGGCTGATTGAATTCATTACACACTTCCAGAATGTGCCTTGTCAGTTTATATTTTTTTTCCGCAGGCTGATAACAATCTGTATTGCCGCTTAACGAGATTGGCGTGCATTCATAATTTTTATTCATCAAGAATTTTCTTAGGAGTTGAGCTGCATTTTTCTTGACCAAAATTTTTCGTTCAAAATCAAGCCCTGCGCTGTAACCCCAGTATTCAAAGGAGTTTCGCGCGTAGCAATAAATGCAGCCATGCTCGCAACCCTGATAGGGATTCATGCTGTACATCATCGCGAGGTCGGGACTTTCCACTTTGTTCACGATGCTTTTGGCATCCACTTCTATGAATTGCGTAGCCACATTTTTCTCACTCCAATCATCGATGGCTTCGACGTGTTCGCGCACGGTTTCGTTTTTCAGGAAACGGTTTTTGGTGTTGATTTGCGCACCGCGACCTTTTAAATATTTTTCTTGTTCCTTTATGGAATCTTCGTTTTCGTAAGTCATTTTTTGTTGTCGGTTATCAGTTATTTGTTATCCGTTTATTGGTCATGAAGTCATTAGTCAATTAGTCATTTTTGTGGTTCAAAAATTCCCCTTTCGGGGGATTGAGGGGGCTGAATAATGAACCTTGCTGCACTTGTTCTTTCTTTCCTGCGAATGAAAATGTTTTTACCAATTGAAAATTACTCGTAATATTTCTTCGTTTCAACAGAATCATTTCACTTGCCGGAAACCTGGCTGTGAAGTTTTGGTTGCTCCATTCCAACCAGCCTTTTTCGTATTGATAAGGCAAAAGTTTTCGCGCCAAAGTAATGTGCGGTTCAGTGATAAAATGCGGCTTGTTGTCTTTGTCCATTTTTAAAGGCAAATGCAATTCGCGCAGGTTTTTTACCAAACTAATAATTTCGTTTTTGGTCTGTACATTAAAATAAATGGTGTGCGACGGAAAGCTGCCGAAACCGTTTAAACTGATGCTGAAAGGTGAAATTGTTTGCGCAAAATTGGAAATTCTTTTCACAATCCGCGTTTCAAGCGAATTGTACTGCGTAAATTTTAGCAAAGTAATATGTGGCTTGGAATGCAGGCACGACGGGCATTCCAGCTTTTCGGCAAACAGTTTTTTCTGTTCCAGAATTTTTTCCCGAACCGATTCATCGGGGTGCAAAATCAATAAATATGTATATGGAACAAGATTAACAGAGAGATTGTTTAATAATTTCATAACTAAATATTTTAGTAAATGTATAACTAAAATATTTAGTAATCAAAATTGTTTTTATAAAGAGAATTTTAAATCGCCAAGAGGCGACAGAATAAAAATGCGCCACGAGAATGCGGCGCATAGCAAGGGTGTTGTTGGTTGTTTATAAATATTTTCATATACAAACTTTCCTTAGAAAATTCTAAATGCCTGTTTGGAAATCTTCATCATAAAAAACAATCCGGGTCAAAGATAAGCAATTATAATAATTATGGCTTTTATGACACATTGTTTTTATGGTTTTTATGCCATTTTGCTTACGTGAATAAAACACGCAATATTGACTATTGTAAAGCCTTCGGCGAAAATCTTCGGAAGATCCGAAATGAAAAGAAAATGACGATGATGGAATTGGCTTTTGAAGCAGATATTGAATATTCGCAGATAGCAAAAATCGAACGCGGCGTTACCAACACTACAATTTCTACGGTTTATATTTTGGCGAAAGCATTGGATGTAAAACCCAACGAATTGTTTAAGTTTGATTTTGTTGTTAAGAAAAAGAAATAATTTCTTGCTACAATAAATCTTTGAAATATGGCGCGTGTCCACACGCGCCATATCAAATTATGATTATCTAATTTCTCAAATTAATTATTCTCCGGTCTTAAACTTCTAACAGTTTTGCCTGCCTGCCACAATTCGCTTTCACGCAATTCTTTCAGTTCTTCGTTCAGTTTTTCGCGGTAATCAGGTTGCGAATTGCTGTCAATAGAACGTTGCGATTCTAAGCCTTGGTTCGTGTCCCCACGAACCAAAAAAGTGACGCGTGCGGACACGCGCCACGGCAGTTTTTTAATCTTTCAAATTAATTATTCTCCGGTCTCAAACTTCTTACCGTTTTCCCTGCTTGCCACAATTCGCTTTCACGCAATTCTTTCAGTTCTTCGTTCAGCTTTTCGCGGTAATCGGGCTGCGAGTTGCTGTCGATAGAACGTTGGGATTCTTTGCCTGTTGCAACGCTTTCGTATAATTCGTTAAACACAGGCAATGTTGCATCGCGGAATTTCTTCCACCAGTCTAAAGCGCCACGCTGTGCGGTGGTAGAGCAATTCGCATACATCCAGTCCATACCGTTTTCGGCAACCAACGGCATCAACGATTGCGTCAATTCTTCCACTGTTTCGTTGAACGCTTCGGAAGGCGTATGACCTTTATCGCGCAGCACCTGATATTGCGCAGCAAAGATGCCTTGAATAGCGCCCATCAATGTGCCGCGTTCGCCTGTCAAATCGCTGAACACTTCTTTCTTGAAATCTGTTTCAAACAAATATCCGCTGCCTACTGCGATGCCCAAAGCAATCACTCTGTCCCAGGCTTTGCCCGTTGCATCCTGGTAAATTGCGAAAGAGCTGTTCAGACCGCGACCTTGCAAAAACATTCTGCGCAAAGAAGTTCCCGAACCTTTTGGCGCAACCAAGAATACATCCACATCCGCCGGCGGAATGATGCCGGTTTGCTCGTTGAACGTAATGCCGAAACCGTGAGAAAAATACAAAGCCTTGCCTGCAGTCAAATGTTTTTTCACGGTAGGCCACAATTCGATTTGCGCAGCATCGCTCAACAGGTAGCAAATGATTGTGCCTTTTTCCAATGCTTCTTCTATTTCGAACAAAGTTTCGCCTTCAACAAATCCGTCGGCAATTGCCTTGTCCCAAGTCTTTGAATTTTTGCGCTGACCAACAATTACGTTGATGCCATTATCTCTTTGGTTCAACGCTTGTCCCGGTCCCTGAACGCCGTAACCGATAACCGCTACGGTTTCGTTTTTCAATATTTCCTGCGCTTTTGCAAGCGGAAATTCTTCGCGTGTTACTACGTTTTCTTCAATACCGCCGAAATTTAATTTTGCCATTTGTTTAGATTTTGCCCCCATCCCCTGAAGGGGGTATTTTAAAATAATTGATTTATTTATCAAAAAAATAGCTCCCCTTTAGGGGTTGGGGGCTAATAATTTTTTCTGTGCTCTTGCATAACCATAATGCAAAGATTCGTGCGACTGAATACAGGTCAATACTTCGTCAAAAGTTTTCATTTCATAACCATAAGTATTAGTGGAACAAGGAATCATGTTTGCAAAAACATGGTTCTTTTCATCTTCTTCAATCTGACTAATGGTCGAAATCAATTGCTCTTTCAGCATATTAATTTCTTCCTGTGAAATAAAGCTTTCGGGCTTTGAGCCGCTTTGAAATTTTTCTCTGAATTGAACATTCAAATCAGGCTTCACGCCTGTACGCACATACGCTAAAAGTTGCGTGCCTACAACGATATGACCAAAGTTCCAGATGATATTATTGTTGAAACCTTCAGGAATTTTATTGAGTTGCTCAATACTCAATTCATTGATAAGATTCAGAAATAATTCCCTCGTTTTCTTAATGTACTTTATGGAATATTGCATTTTCGATAACTTTAAGTTATGAGGAATTACATCGTGAACACTTCGCTTTGCTTATCCAAAAATTCATTTTCAATCACAGCTTCCGATGGTTCATGCTCTTCAAATTCTTTCAGTTTTTCGTGAAAACCTTCACTGTCTTTAATGATGGCTACGCGCGCACTGCGGACAAATTCTATCAATCCGTAAGGCGCAAGCGCTTCGAGCAAACCGTCTATTTCTTCGCGATGACCTACTGTTTCAAACACCGTGTAATCATTACGAATAACAACAGCCTGTGCGCCAAATTCGCGCAAAAGCCGCTCCACCTTTGCCTTTTCGGAGATAACGCTTGTCGGCACTTTGTACAAAGCGAGTTCCTGCCAAACGACTTCTTCATTGGTGTTGTAATATGCTTTCAACACTTCGACTTGCTTTTCGATTTGCCGACTGAGTTTGCGCACCACGTCTTCCACTTCGTTGATGACGATAGTGAAACGCGAAATGCCTTCGATTTCCGTAGGCGAAACATTGAGGCTTTCGACATTGATTTTTCTGCGCGAAAACATAATGGCGATGCGGTTGAGCAAACCGATTTGGTTTTCCGTGAAAACGCTTAAAGTATATTCTTCTTTAGTGTGCATTTTTAATAATTTATGATTTATGAATTGTGATTTATGATTTAATGAAATGGCTGTTTTTTATATCATCCTGTAATCAATTAAATCTTATAAATCCCCGTTCAGATGATTACTTCAATCTTATCTCACTCACGCTGCAACCTTGCGGAACCATCGGGAATACATTGTTTTCTTTGCCAACCATTACTTCTAAAAGGTAAGAGCCATTGTATTCCAACATTTCTTTTAAAGAACTTTCCAAATCTTCGCGTTTGTCAATGCGTTTTCCTGCGATGCCGTAACCTTTTGCAACTTGAACATAATCGGGCGAAGTAATGTTCACAAAAGAATATCTCCTGTCGTTAAACAATTCCTGCCATTGGCGAACCATGCCGAGAAACTGATTATTCAAAATCAAAATTTTCACATCAGCGCCGAATTGCATAATCGTTCCCAATTCCTGTATCGTCATCTGAAAACCGCCGTCGCCGATGATGGCAACCACTGTTCTGTCGGGGGCGCCGTATTTCGCGCCGATTGCCGCAGGCAAACCAAAACCCATCGTTCCCAAGCCGCCCGAAGTAATGTTGCTGCGCGAATTTTTAAACTTCGCATAACGACACGCAACCATTTGATGCTGCCCAACGTCTGTAACAATAATTGCATCTTCATTCGTCAGTTCGTTCAACACTTTAATCACTTCGCCCATAGATAAAATTTCTGTTGAAGGATTTAGTTCATCGTGAATAACCTGTTTCATTTCTTCCTGCTCCAAATCGCGGAAATGTTGCAGCCATTCCTTGTGTTCCGTTTTGTTGATTAACTCCGTGAGCAAAGGCAAAGTTTCTTTACAATCGCCCCAAACGGGAACAGTCGTTTTCACATTTTTGTCAATTTCCGCAGGGTCAATATCGAGATGGATAATTTTTGCCTGCTTCGCATATTTGTCCAAACGTCCTGTAACTCTATCGTCGAAACGCATACCAATCGCAATCAACACATCGCATTCATTGGTCAAAACATTCGGTGCATAATTGCCGTGCATTCCCAACATTCCTACATTCAACGGATGCATGGATGGAATAGCACTTTCGCCCATAATAGTGAAAGCTGCAGGCAATCCGCCTTTTTCAATGAACGTTTGAAATTCTTTTTCGGCGCTGCCTAAAATAATGCCTTGCCCGAACAGCACAAAAGGTTTCTTCGCTTCGTTGATGAGCTTTGCCGCTTCTTCAACGTATTGCTTGCGCACTTTAGGTTTCGGGCGATAGCTGCGGATATGATTGCAAGGCGTGTAACCTTTGTAGTCAAATTTTTCTACCTGCGCATTCTTTGTAATATCCACCAACACAGGCCCCGGACGACCCGAACGCGCGATGTAGAAAGCTTTTGCGAGAACACTTGGAATTTCGGACGCTTCCGTAACCTGATAATTCCACTTGGTAACTGGCGTTGTAATGTTCACAACGTCTGTTTCCTGAAATGCGTCTGTTCCGAGCAAATGCGCGAATACTTGCCCTGTTACACAAACCAACGGCGTGCTGTCAATCATCGCATCGGCAAGACCTGTTACAAGATTCGTAGCACCGGGACCGCTTGTTGCAAACACAACGCCTACTTTTCCCGATGCGCGCGCAAAACCTTGCGCAGCGTGGATTCCGCCCTGTTCGTGGCGAACGAGAATGTGTTCCAGCTTATCGTTGTAATCGTACAACGCATCGTATATCGGCATGATGGCGCCGCCGGGATAACCGAAAACAGTTTTTACGCCTTCGGCAATGAATGCTTCAAGAACAGCTTGGCTTCCCGTGAGAGAAACGCTGGCAGGCTGCGAGTTTGCGGCGGTTTCCTTTTTTATTGTAAGTGTTTCCATTTCTGATATTTTATTAAATGATGAATTTATTTTTTGTTTGAAACGTCGTAATCAAAACGGTCTTTGAGTTCTTTGTTTATTTCTTTAATGACATTTGTTGTTTCTTCAACTGTTCTTAATTTTTCTTCTTTTCTTTCATCAAAAAGATTTACATACTTTCTTATTTGGTACTGAACTTCTGGATTGCCGAATACTTTTGAAACAGGCTGATAAGCTGTGTATTTCCCGTTTGTATCGAGATAAAGAGCAATTTTCACTTTTGAACCAATATATTTATCGTAATCATCTTGACGTTTGTTATAAATAATTTGGTCATTTTCTTTTTGTGTAGGAAATTCGATTGTATATAAATAAGTGATATCATCTAATAATTTTTGATTTTCTATCAGCTTGAGACTTCCCGAAGATTTAAAACTTTGAAAGCGGGAATCATCATACAAAAAATCCGCTCTATTAGTTAGCGCTCCTTGATGACTGTCTATGTATTTAGCATCAATTTTATTTTCCATTATTTGTAAATAAACACTATCGTAAAAATCAATCGTAGATTGGAAATCACGAATATTATAACCCATTAAAATGCTTGTATCTTTCATCAAATCTTCTCTCACCCCACTCAAAAATTCTTTTTCCTGTTGTCTGTCATGTCTTTTATCATTCCAGTTATGAAACCAAAGCGTAATGCTCACGGCAATAATTATGATGACAATTTCCAACAGAAAATCTTGTATTTTTTCTTTCCATTTTTTATTCTTGTTCGTCAGCGCGTGAACGGCTTCTTTTGCGTGGTGAATAATTTTTTCTTCTTCTGCCATAATTTATTTTTTCATTTTCAAACCATATTCATTTCTTAAATCCTATTCTTTCTCTTTCGTTCCATTTGCGTTGCGCAGCTTTTTCATTCGTATATTTTTTCGTTTGCTGCTACGCAGCGATTTTTTTGGTCGAATGGAACTTCGTTTCATCCAATAAATTTTCGAGCGCATCGTAAATTTGGTTAAGCTGTGTATCGTGATTTCCGACTCGTTCTTTTAATTCTTTCAACTGTTCTTTCAAATCATTTTGCTGCAACAAAATTTTTCTTGTTTCCACAAACGCCCGCATAATCGCAATGTTCATATTGATAGCTTTATCGCTGTTCAAAACGCCGCTCAACATAGCAACACCTTGCTCGGTAAATGCGTAAGGAAGATACCTGCTTCCGCCGTGTTGTCGGGATGTGGTCACAATTTGTGACCGGTTGTTTACATTCTCCTCATTATCAATAATTTGTAAACTTGAGGTTTCAAATTGAAACCTCAAGTTATTCCATTCTTCTTTCGTAAGCTGAAACATAAAATCTTTTGGGAAGCGCTTTATATTTCTCTTAACAGCTTGATTAAATATTCTTGTTTCTGTTTCGTATAAAGCAGCCAAATCAAAGTCGAGTAATACACGTTCTCCCCGAATTTCGTAAATTCTGTTTTGAACGCTGACTATTACTTGCGGCTCATTGAACGTTTCCATTAGAACAATTTTTACAGAATAATATTAATCCTCATCTGTTACACAACCTTCGCTTGCCGATTTTACAAACTTTGCATATTTGTACAACACGCCGCTTGTTGCTTTCGGCGCGGGACGTTGATAAGCTGCTCTGCGTTTTGTAATTTCTTCTTCCGAAACTTTCAAGGTCAATGTATTTTTAATTGCATCGATTTCTATAATATCATCATCATTTACCAAACCGATTAACCCGCCTTCAACTGCTTCAGGCGTGATGTGTCCTACCACGAAACCATGCGTGCCGCCGCTGAAACGCCCATCGGTAATCAAGGCGACGGATTTACCCAAGCCTGCACCTATAATGGCGCTTGTGGGTTTCAGCATTTCCGGCATGCCCGGCGCGCCTTTCGGTCCGATATTTTTTATTACAACTACGTCGCCTGCATGAACTCTTCCGCTTGAAAGTCCTTTGATTAAATCATGTTCACCGTCAAACACGCGCGCTGTTCCTTCAAAACGTTCGCCCTCTTTGCCCGTGATTTTTGCTACGCTTCCGCCTTCGGCGAGATTGCCGTAGAGAATTTGCAAGTGTCCTGTTTTCTTAATCGGATCTTCCAAAGGTTGGACAATCTTTTGCTCATCAAAATCCAGATCTTTTGCTTCTTCTAAATTTTCGGCTACCGTTTTCCCCGTAACGGTTAAACATTCGCCGTGCAACATTCCTTTCTTCAATAAATATTTCATGACGGCAGGTATTCCTCCGATATTGTGAATATCTTCCATCAGGTATTTTCCGCTTGGTTTAAAATCGGCAAGCATAGGTGTTTTGTCGCTGATTCTTTGAAAATCATCGATGGATAAATCTACATCTGCAGCCCTTGCCATTGCCAGTAAATGCAATACGGCATTAGTGCTTCCGCCAAGAACCATCACAACGGTAATCGCATTTTCAAATGCTTCGCGCGTCATGATATCTTTCGGCTTAATATCTTTTTCCAATAAATTTCTGATGGCTTTTCCTACGCTTGCAAGTTCTTTTTGCTTGGCTTCGCTCAATGCAGGATTCGATGCGGAATAAGGCAAACTCATACCCATTGCTTCAATCGCGCTCGCCATCGTGTTTGCCGTGTACATACCGCCACATGCGCCTGCTCCGGGACAAGAGTGCCGAACAATACCTTTAAAATCTTCCTGACTGATGTTGCCTGCAATTTTTTGTCCCAGCGCTTCAAATGCAGACACAATATTCAAATCGTGCTTATCTTTATAATGTCCCGTAGCGATAGTGCCGCCGTACAACATGATGGACGGGCGATTCAAACGCGCCATTGCCATAATGGAACCGGGCATATTTTTGTCGCAGCCCGGAATGGTAATTAACGCATCATAATACTGTGCGCCGGAAACGGTTTCGATGCTGTCTGCAATCAAATCTCGACTGACCAAACTGTAACGCATTCCGGGCGTTCCGTTGCTCATGCCGTCGCTTACGCCGATTGTATAAAATCGGAGACCGACCAAATCTTCGGCATTTACGCTTTCGCGCACTTTGGTGGCAAAATCGTTCAGGTGCATATTGCACGGATTTCCGTCCCAACCCATACTTACGATGCCGACTTGCGCTTTATTAAAATCTTCATCGGTAAAGCCGATGGCATAATATTGTGCATGTGCGCCGGGCTGTGTTTCGTCCTGCGTAAGGGTTTTTGAATATTTGTTTAATTCGTTCATTTTAATTTTTAATTTATCTTTTTTGAATAGTTATAAAACAAAAAAACCACTTCGTTCGGGAAGTGGTTTTTGAAATTTTTATTTTGAGTGTTTACAAAACAAATCCACTTCCCTGCGCCGAAGGAATAATGACTACCACCACAATAATGACAGTAATTATACGGATTATATTTTTTACACGGATGCTCATAATTCGCATCAAATGTAGAAAAATATTTATTATAAAAAGAACTTTATTTGGGATTCCTCGCTCGTACCTCGTTCGGAATAACGAGTGAGATCTTTGATTTTTTAATCTATCATGATGATTTGCAAAACGATTAAAACGTTTGCATCGTCATTTCGACGATAGGAGAAATCTCATTTAATAATTTAAAATTTTTCAACCTTTCAAAGATTGGTTCATTATATAATCGTTGATTTGCCCAAATCCATATACTTCTTATTGATTTCCGAAGGCGATTTTTGTTCCACGAAATCTTTAATCAAATCACCGATAACGCTTGTTGCATAATTATTCGTCGGGTCAATATCCTGCGTTACAAAACCGTTTGCCAAAGTCCACGCAACCGCGTTGCGTACGAGCGCGGCTTCTTCGTTCATATCAAAATATTCCAACAGCATTGCGGCGGACAAAATCGAGCCGATAGGATTGGCAATATCTTTACCTGCAGCTTGCGGATACGAACCGTGAATAGGCTCGAACAAAGCCGTTCCCGTACCGATGGACGACGACGGCAACAAACCGAGCGAGCCGCTCAGCACGCTTGCTTCGTCGCTGATGATGTCGCCAAACATATTTTCCGTAAGCACTACATCGAACTGTTTAGGGTTCACGATGATTTGCATAGAAGCATTATCCACAAACATATAATCGACCGTTACGTCTTTGTATTGCTGTACAATTTCCTGTACTACTTTGCGCCACAAGCGCGATGTTTCCAGCACATTTGCTTTATCGACCAACGTGAGTTTTTTCTTTCTTTTTTGTGCCAATTGAAAAGCAAGATGCGCAATGCGTTCAATCTCTTCTTTGGAATATCCGCACAAATCGGAAGCATAGGTTTTCTCTTCGTTGATTGTTTTTTCCCCGAAATATATGCCGCCGGTAAGCTCACGGAAAATAACGAAATCCGCGCCTTCCATTCTTTCGGGTTTCAACGGCGATAAATGATTTAACGCAGGATAAGCGCTGATGGGACGAAGGTTTGCGAAGAGTTGCAAAGACTTGCGCAGCTTGAGTAAACCTTGTTCGGGACGCACTTTTGCCGTCGGGTCGTTGTCATATTTCGGATGTCCGATTGCACCGAACAAAACGGCGTCGCTTTTCAAACAGCTTTCTATTGTTGCATCGGGTAGGGGATTGCCTGTTTCGTCAATCGCAACCGCGCCCATGAGCTGGTAGTCGTAATTAAATATATGCCCAAACTGCTCGCCGATGGCGTTTAAAATTTTAATTGATTGTTGCGTTACTTCGGGACCGATGCCATCGCCAAGAATGACTGTGATATTTTTTTCCATTTTATTGAGTTAATTGTTCTGAATATTTTTTATTGAAAGAATAAATTTTAGGAGTTCCATTTTCTAATTCCAAAACTTGTGTTACACAGCTTGGAATTTCATTTTCATAATGACTGATGTAAACAACGCTTGTATCTGTCAGTTCGCAAATATCATCGACCAATTTTACAAATGCTTCTGTTTGAAATTCATCCAAACCCTGACAAGGTTCATCAAAAATCAACAGCGGCGGATTTTTAATAAACGCACGGATTAATAAAAATAATCGTTGCATTCCCGATGAAACATTTGCCAAACGCTTTTGCGCTAAATCCGCTACATTCAAGGATTTCAGCCAATCGTTGATATGAGTAATTTGTTCCTGTGATAATTTTTTGTACAAACCCATCGTATCAAAATAACCTGATGCAACAGTATCAAAACATGAAATATTTTTATCGAAAAAAGCATACAATTCAGGCGATACGAAACCGATGTTTTTCTTGATGTCCCAAATGCTTTCGCCGGAACCGCGACGCTTGTCGAACAAATAAATTTCATTGGCATAAGCCTGCGGATTGTCGCCCGAAACCAAACTCATCAAGGTAGATTTTCCCGCGCCGTTCTTGCCTTTTAGTAACCAGCGCTCGCCTTTTTTTACCTGCCAGTTAATATTGTCAAGAATGGTTCTGTCGCCATATTTTACGGTGGCATTTTTCATTAAAATCGCATTCTCAAAATTCCAATCATTGTGTTGCAAAGGCAAAGAAGATGTATCAAAAAAATGTGTCGCAGGCTGATGTGTGGCAACAAAATTTTCTTTTTCGATAAACGCTTTTTGCTTACCATTTTCCAATTCCAGAACGTGCGTGATACAATCGGGAAAGTGATGATGCGCTCCTGCGATGATAATCAATTTCGTTCCGTTATCGGAAACTTCGCTTAAAATTTCGTTCAGTTTTTTTCTGCTCGAAACATCCAATCCGATGAACGGTTCGTCCAAAATCAATAGCTGCGCGGGTTCCAGCAATGCTTTGATGAGTTGAAATCTTTTATGTTCGCCGCTCGATAGTTGCAAAAGCGGTTTATTTTTTAAATATGGAATCGATAATTCATTTAATAAAAAATCAATCCTTGCTTCATCTTCCGATATAAATTTCAGTTCTTCCAAAACGGTGTAACTGTCTTCGTTATCCGTACTGTTATATCGTTGTTGGTAATAACCGTCAATTGTGTTACTTCTGTTTTTTATGCTGTAACGTTGCTCTACATACACAGCTTTCGGCAATAAACTATTTGTTTCGTTATAGTCAATTTTTAATTCGCCTGTGATAAACAGTTGCCCGCATAAAGCCTTTGCCAGCGTGGTTTTTCCGCTTCCTGATGCGCCCGTGACGGCAAGATTTTCATTGTCGTTCAAAGAAAATAAAATGCCTTTTAATTCAAATCCGTTTTGTTTTACCGTAATATTATTTGCCGTAACAATTGCGTAATTCATAATAAATATCGAATCTATTAATCGTCTTCTTTTGTATAAATACTTGTGTTGATGCCGAACATATCTTTATCATCATCATAAAAATAAAATGCGCTTCTGACCGTCTTGCCACTATTGTATTTAAAGATAATACTGAAGCCGTCTAACTCATAAGTGCCTGCCGCATTACGGCTGCTCCATGCGGAATTGCTGCCGTTATAACCCGAATAACCGCCGCTTCCCACACTTTCAAATGTAAAATGACCGTCTTTGCTGAACGTAATATATTTCGATGACATGGTGTAACTGCCGCCGCCCATAACGGTATTTCCTCCGCCTGAAATACTTTCAAAAGAACCTGCAAGCCTGTCGCTTTTTGAAGCGGGAACCGCGTGCTGCCACCATGCTGAAGTCCATGTGTCGCTTTTGCCATCGTACCAAACGATTGAAATATTTTTGCCGTTCATTTTCCATGTTCCCCACTTCTTTGGGTTTGCACTATGCGATGCTATGTGGATGCTGTTCGGGTCGGTATCCAGCCATCCGTAAAAACTTCCGTCTTTGAAAAACAAATAAGGTCGCATTAACTGCAAAGCGATGCCACCAACGCCGACAGCACTTTCTTTATGCAATATCACGCCCATAATGTCGGATGAAGTATTACGATTATTCGATGTTATTGCCTGCATGTCGGAAGATGATTTTTTAGCTTCATTTTCCTGTGTCGTGCTATTGTTGCCTGCCGTATTATTTGCGGTCATTTCCTGTTTTGAAAGAGCCGCTAAATGTTGTAGGGAAGTTGCTATATCGTTTTTATTAAAGCCGACAGAAGGATAATAAACTTTTGCCCAGCGAATAGAATTATCAGGCAAAGCATAAGCCACATACATGGCAATCTCTGATTTGCCTGCCTTATTGCTGACGGCAGTCAGATAATTATATACGCCGTTGTATTCGCTGTTGGATTGGCGGCTTGTATTCCGTGCTTTATTTTCTGTCCATCCGTTTGAAATAATATCGCTTTGCGCTTTCGTTTTGAGCCACGTATATAAATCGTTTACGTGAATGTTTTTTTCCAACGGCATGATATAATAATCCGTATTACCGTTGCCGTTTTCGGAAGTGAAATGATAAACGCCGTTACCCATATCCTTTCTCCAACCCGCAATATCAGCTATATCGCTGCTTTGCGAAAAAGCTGAGAATGAGAAAAATAATAAAGAGAATAATATAAAGCGTTTCATTTTAATCAACCAAATGTTACAAATCATGGTTCAGATATTCTTTTCAAAGGCTTCAATTTCCTCACGCATATTCAACAGATAATCGATATCATCAAAGCCATTCAACAGACAAGTTTTTTTATATTGATTAATATCAAAACTTTCCTGTTCGCCTGTCGCAACAATTTTGATGTATTGCTCTTCCAGATTGATTTCAATTTCTGCATTTGTGTCTTTGTGAATGGCGTCGAATAATTTTTGTAAAAATTCGTCGCTTACCTGTACGGGCAATAGGAAATTGTTCAGCGCATTGTTTTTGAATATGTCTGCGAAAAAGCTTGATACGACCGCATCGAAGCCATAATCTTTGATTGCCCAAGCTGCGTGTTCGCGCGAAGAACCGCAACCGAAATTTTTTCCTGCAACTAAAATTTTACCTGAATAAATTTTATTGTTCAATGCGAAATCTTTCACAGGCTTTGTTTCGTCGTCGTTTTCGTAACGCCAGTCGCGGAACAGATTTTTTCCGAAACCATCGCGTGTCGTGGCTTTCAGGAAGCGCGCGGGAATGATTTGGTCGGTATCTACATTTTCCAATTCAATCGGCACAGCCGCTGACTGAATGATTTTTCTTTCGGATTGAAACTTTGCCGCGCCTGCTTTCTTTTTGTCTTCTTCGAGGTTTATGATAATGCCCATAATAATTTATGATTTATGATTTTCGATTTATGATTGAGTTACAAACGAAGCAAAATTGTTATCGTACTTCGTAGGAATAATTTCCGTGATTTCGTAATCTGCAATGCCGTTTTGGTAAAAAGGGTCTTGCGTTATAATGTTTTCCAATTCAGCTTTTGTAACATTATACGCCGCAATCAAGCCGCCTGTTCTTGGGTTTTTTCTTCCCGAAAAAATGAACTTTTTTGCCTGATATTGTTTGTCCAAAAAATCGGAATGCGGTTGAATATATTTATCAACTTCTTCCAACGGTTTTTTGTATGTGAGAGATACGATGAACATTTTATTTAATTATTTTTTTCGTTGCTATGCGAAGCGTCCTCGCTTCGCATTTTTATTTTATCGCCTATTGGCGATTGTTGTTTTTGTTTGTCGCTATGAAGCGACAGAATTTTGGTGTGAAGCGAGGACGCTTCACACAGCATTATTATTGAATCACTTTTTTGCTGCAAAAACAACAAAGTTGAAATACTGATAAAAACAATTCGCTTCCATAAAACCGACATCTTTCAGCCATTGTAATTGCTTATCGAGCGGCGCCATAATATCGAGCGATACTCTTTTAAAAGTATTCTGTTTGTCTTCTTCGCTTAACGGTGCGTTCAGCACATGAGTACGCCATTTTTCCGTATAAATTCTTTCTGCAAATTCCGTTGAACCTTTGACTTGGTCTGCATTAATGAAAATGCCGTTTATTTTCAACGCATAATAAATTTTTTCAAACAGTAACTTTTTCAAATCATGTTTCAAATGATGAATTGCCAAACCTGATACAACCAAATCGTAATGATTATCTTCAAAATCCACGGTTGAGAAATCTGCTTGCAGATAATGAATCTTATCGTTGCCTTTAAATCTGTCTTTTGCCTTATTCAACATATCTTCCGAAAAATCAACCAATGTTATTTCCGCATTCGGGTATTTTTCGGCGAACAAAGCGCTCATCAAACCTGTTCCCGCGCCGATGTCTAAGATTCTTTTTACATCCTTCGCTTCGTTGGATAATTCCAATGCAATACTATAAAAATCATCAAAGCAAGGAATCAAAATTGGTCTTTGCTTGTCATACTTTTCTGAAACCGCATTGAAGGCTTCTTGAATGCCCCTATCCCCTAAAGGGGGATTTTGAATTTCATTGTTTATATCAATAATCATAGCATTAAAGTTAAAAGTCCCTTTAGGGATTTAGGGTATCAATTCCCTTACATCGCTCACAACGCCTGTAATTGCTGCTGCGGCGGCTGTCAGCGGACTTGCAAGCATCGTTCTTGCATTTGGTCCTTGTCGTCCTTCAAAGTTTCTGTTGGATGTGGAAATGCAATATTTTCCTGCGGGAATTTTGTCTTCATTCATGCCCAAACACGCGCTGCATCCGGGTTGGCGCAACTGAAAACCTGCTTCTTCAAATATTTTATCGATGCCTTCTTCTTTTGCCTGCGCTTCCACTTGTTTGCTGCCGGGAACAATCCAAACTGTTACATCATCGGATTTTTTCTTACCTTTTACAAATGAAGCAACTTGTCGTAAATCTTCAATGCGGCTGTTGGTGCAGCTTCCGATAAACACATAATCCACTTTATGTCCTTTGATTTTTTCGCCCGCGCTCAAACCCATATAATGAATGGATTTTTCAAAAGACGGTTTGTCTTTTTCCTCAATTGTTGTCAGTTCCGGCACATGTCCGCTCACGCCGATGCCCATACCCGGATTTGTTCCGTAAGTAATCATGGGTTCAATGTCTTCGGCTTTGAAATGATATTCCTTATCAAACGTTGCACCTTCATCGGAATACAGTGTTTTCCAATAAGCGAGTTTCTTTTCCCAATCTTCGCCTTTGGGTGCAAACTCACGACCTTTGATATAATCGAATGTAATTTCATCAGGCGCAATCATGCCGCAACGCGCACCCATTTCGATACTCATATTGCAAATGGTCATGCGCGCTTCCATGCTCAACGAACGAATGGCGCTGCCTGCAAACTCGACTGCGTAGCCTGTGGCGCCGCTTGCGGAAATTTGCGCGATGATGTATAAAACGATGTCTTTCGACGTAACGCCTTTGTGTAATTCGCCATCCACATTGATACGCATGAGCTTTGGATGACTTTGCAATAAACATTGTGTTGCCAACACCATTTCTACTTCACTTGTACCGATGCCGAATGCAATGCTGCCGAATGCGCCGTGCGTTGAAGTATGACTGTCGCCGCAAACATAGGTGCAGCCCGGTTGCGTAACGCCGAGTTCGGGCCCAATCACATGAACGATGCCTTGATACGGATGTCCCAAGCCGTATAATTCAACGCCGAATTTTTCGCAATTGTCTTTCAGCGTTTGAACTTGTATTCTGGAAAGTTCTTCTTTTATCGGTAATTCCTGGTGCAAAGTAGGAACATTATGGTCGGCGGTTGCAACTACTTGCTTAGGACGAAACACAGGCAGACCGCGCTTTTCCAATCCTTTGAACGCTTGCGGACTGGTTACTTCGTGAATGAAATGTGTATCAATGTATAACACCGAAGGTCCGCCTTCGATTTGTTTTACAACGTGCTTTTCCCAGATTTTGTCGAATAATGTTTTTCCTGTCATATCAATTTGAATTTATTTTTTTACCATTAAGGTATTGAGTGAATTAAGGACTTATCTTTAAACGATAACGATAATTACAATTACTGAAAACGCTTGCACGTCATGCTGAATTTATTTCAGCATCTATCATTGAAAAAGTTTTGCCAAGAGATGCCGAAACGAGTTCGGTATGACGGCGAACGTCATCATTATTATTTATACCGTTTTCAAACTTACTGCCAATTCCTGCAAATCTTCATCGCTTACCTCTTTTTTGGCATCGGCTACTTCCAAGAATTTTGCATACAATTCATCCACTTCGTCGCGGGTAAAATCAAATCCCAATTTGCGGAAACGGAACGCCAGCGCACTTCTTCCGCTGCGCGCGGTCAAAACAATTTTAGAAACATCTGCGCCCACTTCACGCGGGTCGATGATTTCGTAAGTGGTTGCTTCTTTCAAAAATCCGTCCTGATGAATGCCCGAAGAATGCGAGAATGCATTGTCGCCTACAATCGCTTTATTCGGTTGCACAGGCATACGCATCGTGTCGGAAACGAGCTTGCTCAAATCAAGCAATTTGGTAGAATCGATGCTTGTTGTAAAGCCGGTTTCAGGATGCTTTTTAATTGCCATTGCAACTTCTTCGAGTGAAGTATTTCCTGCACGTTCGCCAAGTCCGTTAATAGTACATTCGATTTGCCGTGCGCCTGCGATAGCGCCTGCGAGAGAGTTGGCAGTTGCCAAACCTAAATCGTTGTGGCAATGACAGGAAATAATCGCATTCTCAATTCCTTTTACATTATTTACTAAGTAAGAAATTTTTTCGGCGTACTGATGCGGCAAGCAAAAACCTGTCGTGTCGGGAATGTTCACAACCGTTGCGCCTGCGGCAATCACTGCTTCAATGAGTTGTGCAAGAAAAACCAAATCTGCACGACCAGCATCTTCCGCATAAAATTCTACATCGGGAACGAAGTTGCGTGCCAGTTTTACCGCAGCAACCGCGCGTTCAATGATGTTTTCGCGCGTAGTATTGAACTTGTATTTGATATGATTGTCGCTCGCACCGATGCCCGTGTGAATACGCGGGCGAACGGCTTTTTTCAATGCTTCTGCGGCAACTTCAATATCTTTTTGTACTGCGCGTGTCAATCCGCAAACGGTCGCATTTTTTATTACAGTTGAAATTTCTTCCACCGACTGAAAATCGCCCGGACTTGAAATAGGAAATCCCGCTTCGATAATATCAACGCCGAGTTCTTCAAGCTTTAATGCAAGTTTCGTTTTTTCCTGATTGTTTAATTTACAACCCGGAACCTGTTCGCCATCGCGAAGCGTTGTGTCGAAAATATAAATTTTTTCTTCTGCCATAATTTTATCTTTGAATGCAGCACGCTGCGTAGTTAATGTTTTATTTAATCTTTCAAATGTATCTTGCAGTTGGTTTTGACACAAATCAAAATAGGTAAAATTCTACGACGTAAAATGCTGTTAAATTTTCATAAAATACAGCAATATCAATAGTTTCAGAGAAATAAAATTACGATGCCTAACCGAAGTACAGACGAACTTTTTCAACTCATAAAATCGCTCGAAAAGAGTGAAAAGCGCAATTTTAAATTATTTATTAAAAGAGCGTCGGGCGACGACGATTTAAAAATTGTGCAGCTTTTTGATGCGCTCGATAAGATGGATGAGTATGATGAAGATTCTTTGCTGAAGAAAAACAAGGCAATTAAAAAGCAACAGCTGTCCAATATGAAGGCGCATTTGAGCAAGCAGATTCTGGCTTCGCTGCGCACCCTGAACGACGATAAAAATGTAGAGATGCAACTCAACGAGCAAATGGCTTATGCACGGATTTTGCACAGCAAAGGCTTGTATTTGCAAAGTTTAAAAATGCTGGATAAAATAAAGCAACTGGCATATTCGCACAACCAAAATACATCGTTGCTGCTGGCTTTGGAACTGGAAAAAAAGATAGAATTGCTGCACATTACGCGCAGTATAAAAGATAAAGCCGAATCGCTTTCGGAAGAAGTGGAAATTGTAAATAATCACATTTCACTACAAAATAAATTGTCCAATCTTACGCTGCAATTGTACGGTTGGTATATTCGTCTTGGTCACGTGCGCGACGAAAAAGACGTAACGGCAATCGAGCTTTTTTTCAAAACCAATCTGCCGAATGTCAAAGATTTGGAATTGTCATTTTATGAGAAATTATATTTGTATCAGGCATATTCGTGGTACAATTTTATTTTGCAGGACTTGCGGATGTTTTATCGCTACACGCAAAAATGGCTGGATGTTTTTATCGCTCATCCCGAAATGCAAAAGGTAGAACCCGTGCTTTTTATCAAGGCGTTTCACAATTTACTGAGCGCGCATTTCGACACCAATAACTTTGAAAAGTTCAACGAAGTGCTGGAACAATTTGAAACTTTCAGTAAGAGTAAAATCGCTGAAAGCAGTGCCAATATTGGCATTCAGGTGTTTATGTATTTGTACACGGCGAAGATTAACAAGCATTTTTTGGAAGGAACTTTTACCGAAGGGATAACGCTTGTGCCTTATATTGAAGAAAAATTAGAAGAATATAAATTACACGTGGATACGCATCGTGTGCTGGTGTTTTATTATAAAATTGCGTGTTTGTATTTCGGTAGTGGCGACAATGAAAAAGCGATTGATTATCTCAACAAAATTATCAACCGGAAATCTGACCTGCGTACGGATTTGCAATGTTATGCGCGTTTACTGCATTTGATTGCGCATTATGAACTGGGCAATGATGATTTGCTGGAATATTTACTGAAATCGGTTTATCGCTTTATGGCGAATATGAAAAACCTGAGCATTGTGGAGGAAGCTATTTTTTCTTTCTTAAAAAAATCATTCAAACTATCGCCTGCAAAGGTTTTGGTGGAATTTCGGAAGCTGAAAAACCAGTTGGAAAAACTGGAAAACAACCCTTTGGAAACGCGCTCGTTTTTGTATCTTGATATCAAAGCTTGGCTCGAAAGTAAAATCAGAAACGTGCCTGTACAGGTTGTGAGGCGGGAACGGTTTTTGGAAAGGAAGTAGGATTTATTTGCTTTCAATTATTTGCATTGCCTTATCCAACAATTCATCTTTCCCTTCGCGAATGCCTTTGATGGTAGGTTTTATGGGAATGTCTATTTTCACACCTTTTCTTTGTGCTTCTGTGCCGTCAGGATAATAAACTCCTAAATCCGATATCCATGTAGCTATTCCGCCGGGTAAACGTATAATAGAAACATTTCCATCTGCACCTGCCGTTGTACTCCCGATTACTTTAGCGTTCGGTACAGTACTTAATGCCATTGCAGTAAATTCTCCATTGCTTTGAGTAGAAGTATTTACAATGATTACAACTTTACCATTATAATGTTCGGTAGTTGCTACTCCTCCACAGTATTTCCCGGTTGAACTTGTATCGCCGATACTTATAGCACCTGGAAGATTTAAGTTTATTAATGTGAAATATGCGAAAGGTGTCAACTCTTTTTTGAGCCATGCACCGAAAGAACAGCTATATCCATAATAGCGGGATAAACGCGCAAATCTATAATCAAGCCTTTTGTGTCGGCAAATTGCTTTTTGATGGTAAAAATATCTGTATCGGTTAATTTACCTGGATAAATATAACCGATATTACCTGGCAGCATTTTATATCCCGATGTTTGTGTAGGGTCAGAATAATCAATTGTTTGGTCAATTTTCGATATTGAAACCTTAGATATAGTTATTTGTCGCTCAGTATCGTTGTTTCTTATTTGTAAATTCACTTCTTGCTTATTGCTTCTTAATAAGAAGCCATTTGCGGAAGGCATATCACGCAACTGAGCATCGTAGTTTGAGGCAGGCGTCAATGGTAAATATTTTTTTATTAAACTGTCAACCGGAATCCCATCTATTTTTTCAATAATGTCTCCGATGTGAATTTTATTTTTTATTTCAAATGTGTCTTTATAATAATTAGTAACAATCAGTTTATTCTGGATAAATTTAGCCTGGAAAGGAGTCATATACATTCCCTTTATAGAATCCAGCGCAGTGGAATAGTTGCTCCACCAAATATTTGCATGGGTGTCGTGTATTCGTGCAATGATTTCAAGGCAAGCCGATGTGTATTCTTTATCGTCTTTTGCATTAATGAATTTTGGAATAAATTCAGGAAGCACTTTATTCCAGTCTTCTCCGATTAAATAACGGGAAGGAAAGAAATACTGTATGATATTCCAAAAACGGTATAAGCCTATGAGTCGTGTACCGGCGTCCACATACCTGCTATTTTCATATAGGAGTTCATTTTGGAAAACAGCGCTACCGATGGAGGGGAACTTTGATATATAATATTGTTCGGATACAGGCTTGTAATTATCGCGAATGAATTTAAGTTTCTCTTTTAAAGTTTTAGGCAGATTGCCGGCAATGAATAAATAGCCATAATCGGGTTTCTGCTTTATTTTGTCGGCAGGAACAAGAGCGCAATTTTTACAAGCCGGAACAGCGCCTAAGCTATCAATCCATTGCTCAATTATTTTATAAGCAGTCTTGTTATCAGGTGCCTTTAATATTAAGGGTAAATGCCTAAAGAGTTCCGCGTCCCAGTTATATTTTCCCTGTATAATTGCAGGATGATAATACTTTAAGAATCCCCAAATCATTCCAAGATTAGTCAATAGCTTTATTTTATCTCTATTTAATATAATTGATGTTGTTCCTGAATTCGTCGAAAATGATGTATCTCTTGCTGCAGGAAGCAATTCTTTTGCAGGAGCAACTTCTATCGGTTTATTATCCAAATATATGTGCAGGTCATCTACCCACATTTTTCCGGAACCGGATAATGAAGCTCCAACAACAATTTGCTTCGCATTTACTGAATCGTAAGGCAATTCAATGCTGTATTCTTTCCAATCGGTCGTTCTATGAACACCTCTATTGTCCATATCATCGAATGCCAATTGCTTTTCTGAACCATCTATGCGCATCGACAATCCAGCCAGACCATTTTCAATATTTTCAGTTTTTATAAATCCTGTCAATTTAATTCTCGTCCCTCTGTAATTTGCCGGAATTGTATAGGCAGCAGCACCAAATGTATTTTCGCCACTGTCGGTTTTAAGAATATTTAAAGCATATTTCCCGTCGTAAACCACCGATGTATCAAGTCGTACGGTACAACCGCTATTTTGAAAAATCCAACCGCTTGGTTGATGCTTGTTGTCTATTCTTTCAAAAGAGAAATTATATTGATTTTGTATTTGTGCTTTACCAGAAATAATGCTTATTAGTAAACAGAGAGACATCAATCCAATTATTCTTTTGAAAATTTTCATGAGGAAGAATTTTATGTATTAAAAATATAGGTTATCTTTTTAACTGTTTTCAATTATTTGCATTGCTTTATCCAATAACTCGTCTTTTCTTTCTCGAATGCCTTTGATTGTAGGCTTAACGAGAATATCTATTTTCACGCCTTTTCTTTGTGTTTCCGTTCCGTCAGGGTAATAAACCCCAAGCCCGGAAATCCAGGAAGAAATTCCCCCGGGAAGAATGACTGTTGAAACATTACCATCGGCTCCGGCGGTAGTGCTGCCTATTACTGTTGCATTAGGAGCTGTACTTAATGCCATCGCCGTATATTCTCCACTGCTTTGAGTTGATGCATTGACGATAATTACAACTTTACCTTTATAAGCATTCGCATTGTTCTCTCCGTTGGAAAGGGTTGCACCATAATTTATACATCCGGGTAAATCTAAAGATACCTGCGTGAAACGAATAAAAGGGCTTGGCTTATTTTTGAGCCACGCGCCATAAGTAAACGGCATGAAAGAAGATGGATAACTACGCAGGTCTATAATCAGACCTTTGGTGTTTGCAAATGCTTTTTTGATGGAAGTAATGTCATCGTCTTTTAGCATTCCCGGAAAAATGTAGCCAATTCCGCCAGCAAGTATTTTATATCCTGATAACTCTTCAAAGCCCGATGAAGGATTGATGTTATTCGAATGAATTTTTGAAACTGTTACCAGGAATTCTTGATTTTCTCTTTTTATTATGAGTTGTGCTTTTCTATTGTTGCTTCTAAGTAAGAAGCCCTGCGAAACCGTAGGCAAGTCTCTTAGCTGCGTTTCATAATTAGAAGCGGGTGTTAAAGGCAAATATTTTTTGACTAAAGAATCAACAGAAACACCATCAATTTTTTCGATAATATCTCCGATATGGATAGAATCCTTTAATTCCGGTGTATATTTATAATAGCCTGTAACCACCAGTTTGTCCTCAATAAACTTAGCTTGAAAAGGTGCCATATAAGCGCCTTTCAATGAATCCAAAGCCGGCGGATAACTCCAGATACCTGCATGCGTATCGTGAATATTCGCAATCACTTCAAGGCAGGCAGCAGTATATTCTTTGCTGTTTTTTGCATTGATAAATTTCGGAATGAATTTGGTTAATACTTTATTCCAATCTTCGCCGATTAAATAACGTGAGGGATAAAAATATTGTATAATGTTCCAATACCTGTACAACGCCAAAAGTCTGATGCCTGCATCGGGATAAGAATTTGAATAAGGAATTTCGTTGGTAAAAGATGGATTTCTGGCTTGGGCATATCCTACATAATATTGTTCGGTTACAGGGGTATAATTGTTCTTGATAAATTCGAGCTTCTTTAACAAAGAAGCCGGAAGATTATTCGGTATGAACAAATAACCATAATCAGGCTTCAGTTTTATTTTATCGGCAGGAATTACGGCACAGTTGTTACAAACGGGAACAACGCCTAAACTATCTATCCATTGTTCAATTGTTTTGTATGCAATTTTATTGTTTTCGGTTTTTAAAATTTGTGGTAAGTGCCTGAAAAGTTCTGCGTCCCAATTATATTTTCCTTGTGTAATTGCCGGATGATAATATTTTAGAAATCCCCAAATCATGCCGAGATTGGTTAACAATTTTATCTTGTCAGTGTTTAAATCAATAGATGAAATTCCTGAAATAACCGAGAAGGAAGTATCTTTTTTCGCAGGAAATAAATCCTTTAAAGAAGCAGATTCAATCGGTTGATTATCCAAATATATATGAATATTGTCCACCCATATTTTGCCCTCGCCGGATAAAACTGCGCCGAAAACAATTTGCTTTGCATTGACCGAATCATAAGGCAATTCAATACTATATTCTTTCCAATCGTTCGTACCTTGAATACCTGATAAATGCATATCGCCAAATTGTAATCTTTTTCTATTCCCATCAATTCGTATCCAAAAACCTACATCTCCTTTTGCAATATTTTCCGTTTTTAAGAATCCTGTCAATTTTATTTTTGTTCCCTTATAATATGCCGGAATTGTATATTCAGCTACACCATACGTTGTAGTGTCATTGTTTGTTTTAAAAATGCTTAAAGAATATTTCCCGTCATTAACGACAGATGAATCGAGTTGTGTTGTATAACCAGCGTTTTGAGAACCAAAAGATAAAGTCCATCCTTCCGGCTTATGTGCCGCATTTGTTTTTTCAAAAGAAAAATTATATGTATTTTTTTGCTGGCTCTTACCAGAAATAATATTTATGAATAAACAGAAAAAGGTTAGTCCAATTGTTCTTTTCAAAATTTTCATGGGAAGATCTTAATGTATTAAAAATAAAATGATGAATGAAAAAAGGGCGTTAAAATTATTTATCGGTTTCAATGTGTTTTATTTTCAATAAAAACTTATAATTTCACTATCTCTCTTTAAACTAAATTTTAAATAATGAAATCGCTGAAACTATTGTCTTCATTGGCTTTCACGTTAATCGCTTGTGCATCTTTTTCGCAAAGCGACAGTTTGGACAAATACATTCTTACGCCGCCGCCATCGCCGAAGCCGCATATCAACGGTGCAGAAGTTTTTGGCGTGCGCCCAAACTCGCCCGTGATATATAAAATTGCTGCATCGGGACAAAAGCCTTTGCATTACGAAGTGAAAAACCTTCCGCAAGGGTTATCGGTCGATGCAAGCACCGGCGTTATTACAGGCGCGTTGAAAAATGCAGGCGATTACAAAATGGAAGTAACCGTTTCCAATGCTTTGGGAAAGAACAAAAGAAATTTTACAATTAAAGTGGGTAATCAACTTGGGCTTACGCCTGCGATGGGTTGGAATAGCTGGAATTGCTGGGGTTTGAGCGTGAATGCAGACAGGGTAAAATCGTCTGCGCGGGCGATGATTGATAAAGGATTAATTGATTACGGTTGGAGCTACATCAATATTGACGACGGTTGGGAAGCTGCGCAGCGCAATGCCGACGGAACCATTTCGCCCAACGAAAAATTTCCTGACATGAAATCATTAAGCGATTGGCTTCACGCACAAGGTCTAAAGTTCGGTATCTACTCATCGCCCGGAACGCGCACCTGCGGTGGGTTTCTGGCTTCGTATCAACATGAGTTGCAGGATGCTGCTACTTATGCAAGCTGGGGCGTTGATTACTTAAAATACGATTGGTGCAGTTACGATTCTGTTTATCGTGCAGAAGGCGATACTACTGATGCGGCGTTTATAAAACCATATACAATCATGCAGAAAGCGTTGCTGCAACAGCCGCGCGATATTTATTACAGCCTTTGTCAGTATGGCTGGCGCGATGTATGGAAATGGGGTGCAAATGTGAATGGCAACAGTTGGCGTACCACAGGCGACATCAACGATTCGTGGGGAAGCCTTACTTCAATTTGGTCGAGACAAGCGCCTTTGTATCCGTATGCCAGTCCGGGACATTGGAATGACCCAGACATGCTGGTGGTTGGAATGCTCGGCTGGAGCGATAATCTTCATCCTACGAAACTCACGCCTGACGAGCAATACACGCACATTAGCCTTTGGTGCTTGTTGTCGGCACCGTTGCTGATAGGTTGCGATATGAGCAAGCTGGATAATTTTACCACAAGCCTTTTGACCAATGATGAAGTGCTCGCTTTAGACCAGGATATTTTGGGAAAACAAGCACAGCAAATTATTAAAAAAGATGATTATCAAATTTGGGTAAAGCAACTGGAAGATGGAACGCACGCTATCGGTATTTTCAATTTATCCAAAGAAGCAAAAACAATTCATGTAGATTGGAAAGAGTTGAATTTGTCCGAAACGCTTACTGTGCGCGACTTGTGGCGTAAGAAAGATTTGGGTAAATTCAAGAAAGGATTTGATACAAAGGTTAATTCACATGGCGTGGAATTGATAAAAGTAAAGTAATTCACGCGTCATGCTGAACTTATTTCAGCATCCGACAAGATGTTGAATTGAAAAACCGGCGACACCAAATAAATTCGGAATGACGAAGTGCAACAAAAAAGGAATGACGTTTAACATCATTCCTTTTTAATTATTTAAAACCGGGAAAACAGATTAATAAAACTGGTCTTCTTTTTTGTTATCGTCAATTATGCCCATAGCTTTTACGAAATAAGTGAGCGTGCCGGGCAACGCCAACCAAAACCATTGTCTTAGCCAAATGAGCAATGAAATAATGATGACCAACCATACAAAAAACCATGCCCAGTATTTTCCTCTTGATGTTGTTTCCATTTCAGTAAAATTTTGACAAATGTAGGACAAAAACAGAAAAACGAAAACTATGTTTTTTGTTTTTTATCCACGATGGTGCATTATAGATTTTTATACGCTTCTATTGCTTTATTAATAATATCCAAAGCCATTGCTTTGTTGCCGAATTCTTCCACTTTTACGGTTTTATTTTCCAGTGTTTTATATTCTTCAAAAAAGTGTCTCAACTCGCTGAAAAAATGCTTGGGCAACTCTTCAATATTTTCGTAATAATTAATGCTTGGATCGTTAGCTGCAACGGCAATAATTTTATCGTCCCCCTCGCCGCCATCCAGCATTTGCATTACGCCGATAACTTTGGTTTCTACGATGCACAAAGGTTGAATGCTCATGCTTGAAATAACCAAAATATCCAAAGGGTCTTTATCATCTCCATAAGTTTGCGGAATGAAACCGTAATTGGCAGGATAGTGGAAAGAAGAGTATATAACTCTGTCTAATTTCAGTAAGCCGCTCGGTTTGTCAATCTCGTATTTCATGCGCGAACCTTGCGGAATTTCGATAACTGCATTTACAAATTCCGGCGCGTTTTTGCCTGTTTCCACGCCGTGCCAAGGATGTAATACCTGTGTATTTTTCAACATAAAAGAAATAAAATTTTGTGGTGCAAAGGTAGGGGATTTGAGATTAAAAAGTTTGTATATGAAAACGCATTTATGCTATTAATTGTTTGTAAAAGTTTGGCTATTCGCACTTTATGATAGCGATGCCTTATCTGCAAATTTTGATTCATATACAGTTATATGTGTTATAAATCGAGAACAGCATTGTTGCCTAAGCATTATCTTTGCCGCGTGAGACGAAAAAAAGAAAGAATTATCTGGAGCAACGTGTTGGTGGAAGACTATGCCGCCGAAGGAAAAGCTATCGGCAAAGTCGAAGGTAAAATTGTATTTATCGAAAAAGCCGTTCCCGGCGATGTGGTGGATGTTCAGGTGTCTAAAAACAAAAAGGATTGGGCAAATGCTTTTCCCGTAAATTTTGTTTCGTATTCAAAAGACAGGGTTGAGCCTTTTTGCGCGCACTTCGGTATTTGCGGCGGTTGCAGCTGGCAAAATTTGCCTTACGAAAAGCAATTACTGTACAAAGAAAAACAAGTTATTGACCAGCTCACACGCATCGGAAAATTAAAGCTGCCGGATATTTCTCCCATTGCCGGTTGCAAGGAAACAACAGGCTACCGCAACAAAATGGAATATACTTTTTCCACTAAGCCATACATTCCCAAAGAAGAATTTGCGGCATTGAAAAATTCGGGCGAACCTTTTGATACGCGCACACAGCAAGGTGTTGCAGGTTTTCATGCAAAAGGTTTTTTTGATAAAGTAGTGGAAATAGATGTTTGTCATTTGCAAAAAGAACCGACCAACGAAATCAGAAAATTCATTGCGCAATTTGCAAGGCTGCGCAAAATCCCTTTTTACGATATTAAAGAGCATCAAGGCTGGCTGCGCAATGTTTTGGTAAGAAATACGACAACCGGCGAATTAATGATAAACGTAGTGTTCGGTTATGAGGACAAAGAAAACCGCGAAGCATTACTGAATTTATTGACCGAAAAGTTCCCGAAAATCACAACGCTGCTTTATACCATTAACGAAAAAAAGAACGACAGTATTTATGATTTGGAGCCACAAGTGTTTTCGGGCAAAGGTTTTATTATAGAAAAACTGGAAAAATTTTCTTACAAAATCAGTCCGAAATCTTTCTTCCAGACCAATTCAAAACAGGCGGAAAAATTGTATCGAATCACGCGTGAATTTGCAGAACTTGACGGCTCACAAACTTTATACGATTTGTATTGCGGCACAGGAAGTATCGGCATTTTTTGCAGCAAAGGCGCAAAAAAAATTATTGGTGTGGAAGTAATTCCCGAAGCAATTGAAGACGCGAAGGAAAACGCACAACTTAACAATATCAAGCATTCCGCGTTTTTTGCAGGCGATGTAATTGATATTTGCAATGATGATTTTTTTGTACAACATGGTCGTCCTGATGTAGTAATTACCGACCCGCCGCGTGCCGGAATGCACGAAAAATTAGTCAATAAATTACTCGAAATGGAAGCACCGCTGGTTGTGTATGTAAGCTGTAATCCGGCAACGCAGGCAAGGGATTTGGCTTTGCTGAGCGAGAAATATGAGATTACAAAAATGCAGCCTGTGGATATGTTTCCACATACATTACATATTGAAAACGTAGCGCAGTTAAAATTGAAAAAGATATAAAAATCATTGGTTAATTTCTGCTAATGAAAACGTTTAATTATTAATTCCTAATTATTAATTTTTAATTAAAAAATGCCTCAATATAATCAGCAAATAGGTTTCCCGCCGTTTACACCGGTAATTAAAAATCTTATTATTTTTAATTTTCTGGTATGGATAGCGCAGAGTTTTATCAGCGTGCATATTACCAATTGGCTTGACGATACTTTTGCATTGCATTCCACGTACAGCACGCTTTTCAAGCCCTGGCAACTCGTTACGTATATGTTTATGCACAGTCCGTTTAATTCGAGTTTGGGCATATCGCATATTTTACTGAACATGCTTGGTTTGTGGATGTTCGGCTCGGCGTTAGAGATAAATTTCGGTGCGAAACGATTTCTTACGTTTTATCTTGTGTCGGGTATTGGTGCGGCGGTTATTTATCTTACGTATCTGCATTTTAATTTACACCAAACGGTTGCTGAATTTAATTTACTGAAACTTGATGCGTCGCAGCGCGATTTGGCTTTGCAGGATTATTTGGTTATTAATGCTTCGATGCTTGGCGCGAGCGGTGCGGTTTTTGGTGTATTGGCGGCTTTCGCTTACCTTTTTCCGAATACGTATTTATACCTGTATTTCTTTTTGCCGATAAAAACAAAGTGGGGCGTGTTGGGATATTTGGCATACGAACTGTTCGCTACCATTCGTTCTTCGCCCGGCGATGATGTTGCACATGTTGCGCACCTTGGCGGTGCGCTGGTCGGATTTTTATTAATTTATATCTGGAATAAAACAGACAGAAGGCATTTTTATTAAGGAATTGCGACAGGCGCACAGATAATATTCATTTGTGCATCTGTGGCAATTTTCAAAGAGATGATTGAAATCATCTTCCATATCGGATTACTATTTTTTAACTTTGTTCAATCAATTTTTAAAATGAATTCAACGCTTCGACCCAAACATAAAATTTCGCTCGGCAGCAGCTCAAATGCTTTGGTGTTGCTGATTGCCGCAAATGCAGTATTGTTTGTATTGCTGATATTTTTTAAGGTGTTTTATTTTATGACATCGAGCAGCAATGTTGCGGATACAACTATTGATACTTTCCACAGAGAAATTTTTAATTATTTTATATTACCCTCTTCGTTTGGACAATTTATCCGTCAGCCATGGTCGCTTTTCTCGTATATGTTCACGCACGAATCGCTGCTCGATTTGTTTTCCAATCTTTTGTGGCTGGTTGCTTTCGGGTACATCTTACAAAGTCTTTCGGGAAACAAAAGACTCATTCCTTTGTATTTGTACGGTGGTATTTTGGGCGGAATATTTTTCTTAATAATTAATGCAGTGCTTCCGCAATCTGTTGTTCATATTGATTTTCTTATTGGCGCTTTACCGGCAGTAGTTGCGGTAGCAGCAGGCGCCACCACGCTAACGCCGCAGTACAGAATTTTCCCGATGCTCGGCGGCGGTATTCCTTTATGGATTTTGTTTGCGGTATTCATGTTGGTTAGTGTAAGTTCTGTTGCAAATGCAGGCGTGGCGTATGTTTCAACGATTTTGTTTTCTGCGCTGGTTGGTTTTTATATTATTTACCAATTGAAAAAAGGAAACGATTATGGCGAATGGATATATTCGTTTGTGCATAAAATTGACAGTCTTTTTAATCCCGATAAAAAATATAAACAAACAAAAAACGAAAGCCCTTTTTTTTATAAAACCACTCGCAAGCCTTTTGAAACAAAAGAACATGTAACGCAGGAACGTGTTGATGAAATTTTGGATAAAATCAACAATAAAGGTTATGCGGCACTTACGAAAGCCGAAAAGGAGCTGCTGAAAAGAGCCGGAGAAAAGTAATTTGATAATGTGATGATTTGAAAATTTGAAAATGAATATAGCAAACATTCGTACCGATTATAAATTGATGACACTGAACGAAAGCGATGTATTGCCCAACGCAATAGCACAGTTTGACGCATGGTGGCAACAAGCCGTTCACAGCGAAATTGAAGAAGTAAATGCAATGACTTTGGCAACGGTTTCAAGTGATGGAAAGCCCGATGCGCGCATCGTTTTACTGAAAAATTTTTCGGAAGAAGGTTTTGAATTTTTTACCAATTACAACAGTGCAAAAGGAAAAGAACTTGCCGAAAATCCGTATGCTTGCCTGGTATTTTTTTGGAAAGAACTAGAAAGACAAGTGCGCATTACCGGTCGAGTTAAAAAAGTTTCCGCAGCGCGAAGCGATGAGTATTTTTATTCACGGCCTGCGGGCAGTAGAGTAGGAGCGTGGAGCTCGCCGCAAAGCGAAGTGATTGCTTCGCGCGAAGTTTTGGAAGCAAATGAAAAACATTTTAAAGAGCAGTTTGGCGAAGATATTCCGCGTCCCGAACATTGGGGCGGATACGCTGTAATGCCTGAATCTATTGAGTTTTGGCAAGGTCGTTCCAATCGTTTGCACGATAGATTGTTGTACACTTTGGAAAATGGAACTTGGAAAATTAAAAGATTAGCGCCGTAAATTTTATACGTCCAACAACTCTGCAATCGCTTGTTGTGGATTACGTGCTTTAAACACCGAACTGCCCGCTACAAGCACGTTTGCACCTGCGTCAAAAATCGCTTTTGCATTTTCCAATGTAACGCCGCCGTCAATTTCAATCAATGTTTCCAAGCCTTTGTCGTTGGCTAATTTACGCAGTTGCTTTATTTTAATTAAAGTGTGTTCGATAAAAGATTGCCCGCCGAAACCGGGATTTACGCTCATCAGGTTTACAAAATCTATGTCCTGAATAATATCCTGCAAGCTGTCAATCGGCGTATGCGGATTCACGGCTACGCCTGCTTTCATGCCAAGCGAATGAATGTGCTGGATGCTGCGATGCAGATTTGGCGAGGCTTCTATGTGCAACGAAATATTGTTTGCACCTGCTTTGTGGAAAGCATCAATATATCTTTCCGGTTCTACAATCATCAGATGTACATCGCACACTTTTTTTGTTGCCTTGCGAATATGTTCAATCACGGGAATGCCAAAACTGATGTTCGGTACAAAACGCCCGTCCATCACATCGAGATGCAGCCATTCTGCGGCGCTGTTATTGATCATTTCCACTTCTTCGTTCAATCTTAAAAAATCCGATGCTAAAAACGAGGGCGCAATTATTCTTTTCATTCATTTAGTTTTTAAATTCTTTAGGTATTCTCGGCTGAAATGGTTTCGTAGCAAGGCTTTCAGCGAAATATGTTTTTGCGCTGTCGGCTTCTTTCATTTGTATAAAAGTTTCTGCAACGGCATTCAACAAGGAAATATTTTTTGGTTCAAATTTTAATCCTGCTTTAAAAATACTTAAAGCATTTTGGAGTTGGTTATTTTGCTGCAATATTTTTCCTTTCACTAAATAAGGCTTTGTAAAAAAAGCGTTTTGTGCCGTGGATTTATTTAGTAAAGAATCTGCCTTTGCCAGGCTGTCTTTGTTATAAAAGTACAATGCGGAAATGTAATTGTAATAAGCGTTTTGTATTCCCTTAAATTGCTTTGCGAGGATTAAACAACTATCGTTTTTTTCATTTGCGAGAATTTCGGAAAGACTTAGTACAGCTTCGTTTCCGGGATAAATGGCAACTGCTTTTTGCAATGATTTTTTTGCTTCGCTAAAATTTCCGCTATCCGATAAAATGTTGGCTTTTGCTACCCACAATCCATATTTGTTACTGTCGTTTTTCAGCAAGGTATCTATTTGCAAAAGCGCATTTTTGTATTCGCCAATGCTGTCGAGTTTGTTGGCAACAATCAGGCGGAGCCCGGCGCTGTCCGGCTTTGTACTTAAAAAGTTAGTTAATGAATTAACTTCTTCTACTTTGTATTTCAGATAATCAGTCTTATGTGAATTGTTTTTGCAGGCATTTAATATGAGTGCCGCAAAAATGATAATGATTATGGGTAGAAATTTCATGCGGCAAATGTAAGCCCATTCGTTTATTTACGGAAATGCGGAATAATTGTAGCTTTGTATTAAAACAATTTTATGCAGTTTCAATGGAATCATTTGTTTACCGTTTCTTTTACGCTGTTTGCTGTAATTGATGTACTGGGTTCTATTCCGCTGTTTATTGCGATTAAAGAAAAGAATCAGGTTGCCTTTGATGCAAAAAAAATTACAACAATATCGGGCATCATTATGATTGCTTTTTTGTTTATAGGTCAGCAGTTTCTGGATTTGATGGGGCTGGATGTGCATTCGTTTGCCTTGGCGGGTTCGATAGTGTTGTTTTTATTGGGCTTGGAAATGATTTTAGGGCACGAAATTTTTAAGGGCGATGATAATCCCAAACTCGGAATTATCGTACCTGTTGCGTTTCCATTGATTGCGGGCAGCGCAACGCTTACTACTATTATTTCTTTGAAAGCCATTTATTCGCAGCTTGAAATTATAGCGGGCATAATTGCCAATTTGATTATTATATATGTAGTTATTTCGTCGCTTAAATGGTTTGAAAAAATTTTAGGTCCGGGAGGAATTATTGCTGTGCGAAAATTTTTTGGTGTTGTATTATTGGCAATTGCCGTTAAGATTTTTAGTTCGAATATGAGCTTGTTTGGCAGGTAGTTTTTTTCTCTATATGAAAACAAGAACGGTCAGCAATATTTTGCCGACCGTTCTTCATTTTATCCGATGCGTTATTGTTTTATAAACTTTGTTTGGTACTTACTGATGCCATCGGTTAATTGTATAAAATAAATTCCTTCCGTAATATTCCCGATTCGTTGGTTTATGATTTCGTTTATTTGTGGAATTGTGCCGGATACATTCACGATGGATTTTCCGTCAGTTGAATAAATGCTCACATTCACAACGCCGAGCGTAGGGAACTGTATATTTATTTTATTGTTTACCGGATTGGGGTAAACCAATATATCTTTTGAAGCGCTGCTGCCGACGGTTGCACTTAGAATTTTCGATAAAGTGTATCTATTATCAAAATCTACTTGGCGGATTCGGTAATAATTTATACCCGTTTTCGGAATGCTATCCACAAAGGAATAATTGAGTAAAGAAGTGGAGTTTCCCGCTCCTGCGACAGCGCCGATTGCAGAAAAGTTGACACCTGAATTTGAACGTTCGATAATGTATTGATAATTGTTGGTTTCTGTAGCCGTTTGCCAGGTTATCAATACGCGGCTTCCTTGAACTATTGCTTTTGCATTTAATAAAGTAATAGGAGTTGCAGATCCGGTTGATGCAACAAAGAAAGTCTTTTTTAGTGTATTATTCTCAAGTGTTTCTTCGGGTTGTTTAAGATTAGGATTTATACTAAGAGACAGGGTATTTAGTCCCTCAATATTTTGAGTGCTTACTGATGTTTTGAGCGTTGGGTTTGTCTGGTTTTTATTGAAGGTAGCGGAGTCACCCGGTATGGTAATGCTGACAATGGCTGTATCGCCGGGCATCAGTTTTTTAAGGTTTCTGACCGGGATGGTATATACTGTATTATTTGCGCTTGTGATGTTCACATTTGCCGGGAGGCTGTCGTTAAAAGGCTGGTCGCTAATGTTCTTAAAGGCGATGGCGAAGCTGTAGTCTTCCCCGCTGTTAACCGTATCTTTTGTATTGTACAAAATATTTGCCGCCAGCGCACCTTCGGGCAAAGGGGAATACAACAAGTGCCAGTAGCGCAGCTGGTAAGGTGTAAAGTTGATGCTGTCGGCATCGCGCAGTTTCAGTTGCAGGTAAGGGTATTGCTGCGCATCAATATCAGAGATATCGGCATTCTGCTGTGCCATGGTCAGCGTTTTGAGCACGGTGCTGCGGGTTTGGCTGCTGTCAAAACCTATCACGTACAACTGTGCATTATCCGTACCTGCCGCATCCTGCGACTGCCCGTTCCATTGCAGCGATGTCCAGCTTTGGGCGGGACCGAATTTTGGGGAAGTGATGAAGCCCAGCGTATCGCTGCTGTTGATATTTTGATTGATATGCAGCTGCCCGAAAGCGTCATCGGTCATTTGCTGAAGCGGCGTAAAGGAATGGTCTCCTTTTTTATAGATAAACACCGCTGCTTTGGGTGCCGTAAAATTATCGATAAGCCCAAGTCCCTGTTCAATAAAAGCGTTGTAGAGCGAACCGCTGCCCGTGCCGTCCTGTGTTTTCCACGCATCCACCGTAGGTACGGAGGTAAACGGCGTTACAATAAACAGCCTGACAATCACATAGGAACCTTCGGGTATCCAGTCCATGAACTGTGCAATATTATTGCGTTGTGCCGTGGTTTTATACGGGAACTGGAAGTTGTATTTATTGGTATTGGGATAATTAGCGGGGTTTTTGTCAAAAGAGTAAGGCGAAGAGCCGCAGGCAGTCGTTGAACCCATGAAGCCTTTGCCGGAACCTGCCAGCACGCCGCCGGCCTGCTCAACGGTAGAAGGTTCGGATTGGTTAAAATAAGGCTTAACACCGTCCGGAGAGAATATATTGAACATGATGGAATTACCCACAGAAGTACAATAGTAGCTGGAATTAAGAATTGTGTTGTTGATAACGATATCGAAGTTGCTTGCTCCGGTAGTATTCCCGCCGCCGGTTACGGCGTGGTTAATCAGGAAGGCATTGGGGATATTAGTAAAAGTCCACAGCCTGCTTGTACTGTCCAGCCGGATTCTTTCTGTCGCAGACGCCAGGTGCTGATAGAGGTGCGACTGCCCGGCACCGTCCCGGTTGTTGGGACTGCCGATGTATTGGAAACTGCTTCCTGCCCAGTAATACAAACCGCCTTGTGCCGGCGCAGGACTTACCCGCCAGTAGTAAACCGTACTATCGCTGTAGCTGATTCCGGGGTCAAAATCGATGGCTCCTCCTGCAGAGTGTACCGTTTTTGTTATTTTGAATGTAGAATTGAATAAAGATGTGGTATCCAGTTCCATCACATAATCGGTTGCGGCAGCCAATGCGTCGGAGGTGGAAGCAATGAGATGAGCGGTCGGATTATGAATGATGGAATAATCGTAAGGATAAGCAGGCGTCAGCCCGTTGGAATAGACAAAAACGGTTGCCGTCGCGGTGTTGTTGGCAGTACTTAGCTCATCATAGCGTGCATTGCCGTCAATGGTTACGATGATGCTGTTGCTGCCGGCATCTGTAGCCGGGTTAAGTGTTACATCCAGCTCCACCGAATCTATATTTTTTACCGAAGGAATGTTTTTGGACAACAGGGTTTGTATTGTTCCCGAAGGCAGTTTTCTTTGTACCTGCAACATTACGGAGTCCCCGGCAGCTTTGCCTAAGTTATACAAATAGGCTTTTATATGAAAGCCGGCGGCAGTTGCCGACACCGATTGCGGGGCAATGATATGCGCGGCATCTACGGCAAAATCGGGCTTGGCTGCTCCGAACAGTGAAATGGCGGGG
Source organism: Arachidicoccus sp. BS20 (assembly GCF_001659705.1). NCBI lineage: Bacteria > Pseudomonadati > Bacteroidota > Chitinophagia > Chitinophagales > Chitinophagaceae > Arachidicoccus > Arachidicoccus ginsenosidimutans. The sequence continues at coordinate 1,018,103 of NZ_CP015971.1, read as the reverse complement.
TCGCCCAAAAAACAGGTTTGTGCTGCATTGGCATACAGACTGATGCTGTCCCTGCCGGGCAGCGAACTCGGGTCAACCATGAGTTGTTCCCCCGCTATCATGCTGTTGATAACCGGCCGGGAATAATCAGTAACAGCCAGGTGCTTGTACAAAGTCCTGTTGTAAAGATCCAGGATATTGGTAATGCCTAAATAAGTTTGTGCCACAAAAGCGACGCTCCCTTTATCTTTGGTAAACAGATACCGTTCGGTAATATTGTTGACAGTGTTGCTTCTGCCGCCCATATAATCGAAACAGTTGCCGACGTCGCAACCGCTGGTAAATATAACAGGATATTTGCCGTTATTGTTAAAAGCAGACGGGTCGCTGAGCTGGGCGTAGCCTATCGTGGTGCTGGCACCGTGCCCGTAATAGCTGAGCAGGCTCATGCCGGAGGCAAACAGGCTGTTTAAGAAATCACTGGACGTGGTTGTAAAGGAAGACGACTGGTTGCTGAAGTAATACCCCCTGCCGCCGTATAATGTATCGCTCATGATTTTTTCATAGCTGTTCAGGTAGCCGCCGAACTGGGATTCTTCGGAAGCAGAGCTTCCCCCGGAAATAAATGCAATATTTTTTTTCCAAAAATTATTGTCGATAGTATTGTCATTATTTTGCTGTTCCTGCTCATAAGCTTTAACCTTGTCAAGATAGGTGTTGACTTCTTCGGAGCTTATTGCCGATACCCTGCCGACGGGTGTAGCGGCAACGGGTACAAAATTGTCGGAGGCTAAAAGGATGTCGGATGCGGGCCACCCGTAGGTTGGGAGCAGTGCCTGCGACCGGTAATCGGCATTGGCGCCATTGGTGCCATACGTATTGTTGAAGGTTAATCCTCGTCCCAGCAGCAGCACATATTCCGGGCTTTGTGCAAACCGGCTTCTGGCATAGCGCAGGAAGTTTTTAATACTTAGCGGATGCCCGTGTATGCCGAAGGCGAACTCGTCTTCCAAATCTTCTATCTCATAGAGTCTGGCATTGAAGCTTCCGCCGGCAGAGGATGCGCGGTACTGTTGGTATGCCTGTGCACCGTTTTGTAATACTTTATTGTAGATAATCAGGTAGTTGCCCTGGTTAGCGCTGCCGGCAGGGTCGGCAAAATCCCGGCGGCGAATCTCTGTACCCGTTATACCGGTGTAAGATGCGGCTGCCTGTCCTGCCAATGCAAAATCGGCAGCGGCGGTTGCCGGAATGACAAAGGAATAAGTGCCGCCGCTGACATTTGCCGTATATCTCCGGTTATTCGTTAAATCATACAGAACGGGCGTACTGCCGTTGGCATTGAAATCGGTTATCTGCAGCACGCGTTGCTGTGCGGATGCGGGCAGGGAAAAAGCGAAAGAGGATTGTCCCCCGAAGTCAAATGTTCTGGGATAGGTTAAGGACACAAAGCTGACGGTTGCCCGGTCGCCGGAGCTGTTGCTGTTGGTCTCGCTGACGGTAGCCGTAAAGTTGCCGGTTATCCGGAAGTCATCCGCCGTCAGTATTTTGCCTTCAAAGGCGCCTAAGGAAGCGCCGTTTATCAGCGTGCCGCCGGTGCTGCCGCTCACGCTGACCAAACGGTTCGTGCCTGTGGAAGAAGAACCGGCAATACCCACCGAAAGGCTGGACGTAACGCTGCCTGAGGTATAGGGATGTAAGTTGGTAAATGCGCTTGCCACCGTGGTGCCCGGCGTGAGCAGCGCACCGAAGGTTTTGTATTGGTAGTCGGAGAGGTACACGTAATCGCCGCTGTAGTCTTTTGCCGGACCCTGGTTGAAGTTGCCGCTCAGGTTGTTTTGAACGGTGTACATGAAATAGGCTTCGGGCCGGACATCCGGAGGAATGGATAAAACACCGTTATCGGTATAGCGCAGGTTTTGCGAAGTGTTGGTATTGAGCGTCAGAAAGTAGGCTGCACTGTCGGTCTCCAGGCTTTTGGCTTTGTTGATTTGGTCGGCAGGACGCTTGAACAGCGCAGAGTCCGTTGAACCGTCATTGTGCATGCCCCAGAACTCTATGTAATCCGAACTGCCGAAAGTGCCGCTGTTGCTGACATACAAGGCTACCTGCCTGCCGTTGTGCCAAAGCTGCAACTGAGAACCGCTGACACTGCCCAAGCCTGCCGCCGACAACGATGCCCCCGTGATACGGTAAAGACCATCAGACAACAGCTTGAACTTATAGTAACTTTGACCGTAAACTATCCACTCATTATTATACTGCTGTGCGCGTAAAGAAAGAGTAGTGAAAAATAGTAAACTCATTAAAAGAGCAGAGTAATGACATGCCTTTTTAAACTTTTTCATATTGATTGAGGTTGTATGACAATTATTAACACAAAAAAAGAGTGATTTATTGTATTAAAATCACTCTCTTTTTGTATTGAAATGTTTTATGTGTTCCTCAATCTTACAAATAAACTCATGGTCTATCAGTATTTGCTGTACCAAAGTTTTTATTAGGTGTAGAACCCATTGTAAATTCTAATGTACCGCCGTTCATAATATCTTTGTATGTAATGTATGATTTGGAATAATTTTCCCCGTTCAGTTGTACAGATTGAATATAAATATTGCTGTCAGAAAGGTTGTCTGCCTTTACAGTAAATCGTTTTCCATTAACTTCTATCGATGCTTTATCGAAAGCCGGTGTACCGAATACAAAAATGCCATTCGACGGATTTACCTGGTAGAATCCCAAAGAGGAAATTACATACCAAGCACTCATTTGTCCGCAGTCGTCATTGCCGCACAAACCGTCGATTTTATCAGTATAAAACTTTGTAGAAATTTCATGTACTTTCTCAGCGGTTTTCCATTGTTGTCCCGCGAAAGCGTACAAATACGGAACATGATGTTCGGGTTCGTCGCCTTGAGCATACATTCCAATCAAGCCGGAAATATCGGGCGAAGCATTCGCTCCTAAATCGCCGGTAACGACAAACAGACTGTCTAATTTTTTTATAAACGATGCATCACTGCCAAATAATTTTATCAAGCCATGTACGTCCTGCGGAGCGAGCCAAATATATTGCCACGCATTACCTTCGGTATAATCGCTTTTGGTATGAACTGATTGGAAAGGATTGAACGGTTCATGGAATTGTCCATTGGATAAAATGCCGCGCATGAATTGTGTTTTGGTATCGAAATATTTTTTATAATACTCAGAGCGCTTTTTGTATAGTTCGTAATCGGCTTGCTTGTTTAAATATTTTGCCACCAAAGCAATCGAGCCGTCATCTACAGCGTATTCCAGCGCTTTGGAAACAGATTCATTTTCTTTATCCGAAGGAATATATCCAAGTTCTTTTAAATATTTTAGTCCGTAATCGTCCCTGTTGGCAGATGCTTTCATCGCTTTAAATGCAAGCTTCACATCAAAGCCTTTAAAACCTTTTAAAATGGCATCGGCAATTACCGGAACTGCGCTGTAGCCAACCATGCAATCTGTTTCATTGCCCATTAAATGCCATATTGGTAATTTGCCTTGCTGCTGATAAATAGCGAGCATTGAGTTTACAAAATCGTTTACGACTTCGGGATGCAATACAGTCATCAAGGGATTTAACGCGCGGTAAGTATCCCACAAAGAGAATACCGAATAGTTGTTAAAAGCTGCGTGCGCATACACTTTTTTGTCTGTGCCGCGGTATGAGCCGTCTGCATCATTGAACAAAACGGGGTCAATCATTGTGTGGTATAAAGCCGTGTAAAAAGTTGTTTTCTTCGCAGCATCATTGGACTCAAGATGCACTATTGACAAGGCTTTTCGCCATTCGTTTTGTGCATTCTCTACAACTTTATCGAAATCCCAACCGGGAATTTCTGCCCGGATATTTGCCAAAGCATTTTCCGGACTTACGGGAGAAATGCCGACTTTGAAATCGACTTCGCCAACATCTTTTCCAAAAGATAAAATACCTTTCACATCATTGGAAGCGAGAGAATCATTAGAGATAAAATTTCCATGACTGAACGCGGCAAATGATACAATAGGTTTCGACGTTTTAATTGCAAACCACAAGCGTTGGTCGGCAGCCCAACCCGTTGAAAAACGATAGCCGATAATCGTATTTTTATCCAGTATTTTTATAAAAGTGTGTGTAGCCGAATCCCAGCCAATACCTTGCTGTAAATCTACAATTACACGTGCGGAGTCTTGTGCGGGAAAAATGTATTTGTGAAATGCAACCCGTTTGCTTGAACTAAGTTCTACTTTTATGCCTGATTTTTTTAGTTTTACGTAGTAAAATCCCGGAGAAACTTTTTCATCATTGTGGGAATAAATGTCGGCATATTCATGCGGATTGGTTTTGACAGCACCTTCGTACGGCATCATCAATACATCGCCTAAATCGCCGATGCCCGTGCCGCTTAAATGCAGTTGCGAAAAACCTACCATTACACTATCGGAATAATGATAACCTGAACACCAGTCCCAACCTCGTGTAAAATTCGTAGGACCAACCTGCACTGCGCCAAAAGGCACATTTGCACCTACAAACACATGACCATGTGCCGCTGAGCCAATCAATGGATTCACATATTGTAAAATATCGTTGTTGTTGTGTTGCCCAAAACTTGCAGTTGCGCCGAAGCCTGCAAAAATCAGGGCTAATGATATTTTTTTCATACAAAATTTTTAAAGAAAAACCACAATTACGCAGTATTTATATCTGCGTAATTGTGGTTGAATCTCGTTGTCAAAGATAATTTATTTTAATTCCCAAACCAATGCGCTCGCACCAAGAATAGCTGCGTCAGATTCTTTTAATTCGCTTGGTATGATTTGAACTTTGTTTTGAAAAATAGGCAACAAATTTTCTTCCATGTGCTTTTTGGTCGGTTGAAAAAGAAGGCTTCCCGCCTTACATAATCCACCGAATAAAATAATCGCTTCGGGAGAAGAAAACATCACGAAATTTGCCAGCGCTTTCCCTAAAATTTCTCCTGTGAAATAATAGGTTTCTTTTGCGATTTCATCGCCCTGAATAGCGCAGTCGTAAATTAAACGACTGTCGATTTCATCTGTATCGTAATTACGTAAAATACTTGGCTTGTCTTTGTATTTTTCAAGTAATTCAATAGCTGTCAACGTAACGCCTGTAGCCGAAGTGTATGTTTCCAATGAGCCGTGAACGCCTGTTGACCAGTGTTTGCGTCCTCCCGGAACAATGATAGTATGTCCAAGCTCGCCGGCAAATCCATCGTGCCCATAAACCAATTCGCCGTTTACAACGATTCCGCTGCCAACTCCGGTTCCCAAAGTAATCATGATGAAATCTTTCATGCCTTTTGCTGCACCGTAAGTCATTTCGCCCACGGCTGCTGCGTTTGCATCGTTGGTCAAAGCCGCCGGCAGGTTAAATTTTGCCTGAATAATTTCTGCCAGTGCAATTTCTCCTTTCCATGGAAGGTTGGGTGCGTATTCTATTTTGCCCGTGTAAAAATTTCCGTTAGGTGCACCTATGCCGATACCTCTGATAAGTTTATCTATACCGAACTGATTGATTGCAGGTAAAATTGCTTCGTACAATTCATCTATGTAGTCTTCAAATTTATCGTGTTTTTTTGTGGATATGGCGCCACGGTAGCTTATTTCGCCTCTATGGTCAACGATTCCAAACACGGTATTGGTGCCGCCAATGTCAATACCGATAGCCATTTGCTGAGAAACAGGAACTGATAACATATTTTTTTGTAAGTATTTAGTGTTTTATTTTTTGCAAAGTTAATTAATGTCCGGATGCTTTTGTGTGGTCCACATCTATTCCTTGTTTTTCCAATATTTTTCCTACACGTACTGCAAAGAATACAAGGTAGGCAAATCCTATCAAAGGAACAATGTATGATATATGAATATTGGAAAGGTCTGCTATTTTACCTTGTAACGGCGGAATAATAGACCCGCCCAAAATCATCATAATTAAAAATGCAGAACCCTGACTAGTGTATTTTCCCAAGCCTGTAATTGCCAATGCGAAAATGCTGGGCCACATAATGGAGCAAGCCAAACCTCCGCTAATAAATGCCAGGCGACCAACTTCTCCTACGGTTAATAAGCCGATTGCCATTGCAAGAATGCCTACAATTCCAAATATGACCAGGTTCAAAACAGGCTTTTCATTGCCGATAAAAAATCCGCCTACCAAAATGGCAATACATACTGCATAAATATAGAACTCATCAACAGGTGTTCCCTGTAAATGATTAACCAAAAGTATAATACCAAACGCAACATAAGGAACAACAATGGTTAAAATATTTCTTAGAATTTTTGAAGTCTTAAATGCGCTGATAGCACCTGTCCAGCGACCAATCATCAAACTGCCCCAATACAATGAAATGTAAGGCGAAATCTGAGCGGGATTAAGACCGCCAAATTCTTTACTCTCCAGCAATGCTCCCATATTGCTTTGAATGGTTACTTCACAGCCTACATAGACGAAAATAGCAACCATGCCCAAAACCAATTGCGGATATTTCAATGCACCAAGTCCGCCTTCAAATTTTTCATCGCTGGTAACTTTTGGCAGGTTGGAAATCCAGAAAAATATGGCTACGGCAAAAAATACGCCTGCAAGCAGTAAGTATAAATTATTAATGGAAGTGATAGAAACATTACTTGTTCCGCTACCGACAGAACCGAATAAAATAACGCTCACAATTACCGGACCAAGCAAGGTTCCAAGTGAATTGACTCCACCTGCAAGATTCAGTCTGTGCGCTCCGGTTTCAGGCGTGCCCAATACGACTGCAAACGGGTTCGCAGCCGTTTGTTGCAACGAAAAGCCAATGGCAATAATGAAAAACGATAATAAAATTAAACCAAATTCTCCCGACTTTACCGATGGAATCATAGCCAACGCACCTACAACCGAAATGAGCAATCCATATACAATGCCCATCTTAAAACCGATTTTGTTAAGTATATCAACTTTGGATACCTGTGAGGCAATATACAATATCAAAGACCCGATAAAATAACCACCGTAAAAAGTAAAATCAATGAGTTGGGACTCGAATTGAGTAAGATTGAAATGCGCCTTACAAAAAGGTATAAAAATACCATTGCTCGCTGCCACAAAACCCCAAAAGAAAAAAACAGTTATTAGCGTTGCCATTGCACTGCCATAACTCTTCTGCTGATTAGCCATAAATAATTATTGATAGTTTGTTTCAAAAAAATGACGGGCTAAAGTACTATAAGTTTTATTATTTTAAACTATTTCATTTAAAAAAGATATTTATACAGTTCTTCCACTTTGCCCAAAGAGATAATTTCTATTTTAAAATGTTGTGCATTAAAGCCTTTTTTGTTGTATCGCGAAACAATGATTTTTTCAAACCCCAGTTTTTCCGCTTCGGCAATGCGTTGTTCAATTCTATTCACAGCACGTATTTCGCCGTTTAAACCAACTTCGCCGGCGAAACAGATTTGTTGCGGCAAAGGAATGTCTTCGTAAGAGGAGAGAAGCGCTGCTATAATCGCCAAATCAATCGACGGGTCTTCGACTTTCAAACCGCCCGCAATGTTAATGAACACATCTTTCATACCGAATAAAAATCCGCCGCGCTTTTCAAGAACTGCCAGCAACAATTGCAATCTTCGCAAATCAAATCCGCTCACGGTGCGTTGCGGTGTGCCGTACACACTTTGCGTTACGAGTGCTTGCACTTCAATCAATAGTGGTCGCATTCCTTCCATGCTTGCGGCAATGGCGCTACCGCTAAGATTGTCTTCTTTTTGCGAAATCAATATTTCTGACGGATTGTTTACGGCACGCATTCCCTCATTGGACATTTCATAAATACCGAGTTCTGCGGTGCTGCCAAAACGATTTTTCAGCGTGCGCAAAATGCGGTAAGTATAATGCCTGTCGCCTTCAAATTGCAATACTGTATCCACCATGTGTTCCAAAATTTTAGGTCCCGCAATGTTGCCGTCTTTCGTGATATGACCAATCAAAAATACCGGCGTGTCGGTCTCTTTGGCGAAACGCTGAAATTCTGCGGCGCACTCACGAATTTGCGAAATGCTTCCGGGCGAAGCATCTATAATTTCGGAATGCAAGGTCTGCACACTATCTACAATTACAAGCTGCGGTTTGAGCTTTTTTATTTCTTTAAAAATAATTTGCGTGGAAGTTTCGGTAAGCAAATAAAAATTTTCGTTCTGAATACCGAGCCTTGCCGCACGCATTTTGATTTGTTGCTCGCTTTCTTCGCCGCTCACATATAAAGTCGTGAGTTGATTGAGTTGTAAACCTGTTTGCAAAAACAATGTACTCTTCCCGATGCCCGGTTCGCCCGCCACAAGTACGATGCTTCCATGCACAATGCCGCCGCCAAGCACGCGGTTGATTTCCGCATCTTTGGTTAAAATTCTTTTTTCTTCATGCACGTTTATTTCGCCTAACGATACAATGCGGTTTTCTTTTTCCGATGAACTTTTATTATAGTTTTTCCACACTGAAGTTTTGTCGCTGCCTCTGTCAATCACTTCTTCAACAAATGTATTCCACTCGTTGCACGACGGACATTTACCCAACCATTTTGGGCTTTCATATCCGCAGTTGCTGCAAAAAAATGCTGTTTTTGTTTTAGCCATTGTCAGTTGCCTGTTGTCCGTTATTTGTTATCATGAATTTCCTGATAATCCTTTAAATCTTCCCAAATCATGGTTCAGACTTTGAAATCATCCGCAACCCAAGCCAAGTCAGTAATCCGTTAATTGCAATCAATTCCAAACCGATTTGAAAATTTCCGAAAATTTTTTTTTGATAATAATCTATAAAGAAACAAATGACCGGCGCAGCAAAGCAAACCATTGGAACAAGTTTATCATTTACTTTTCGCTTGCTGAAAATGCCGAACGCAAATAGTCCAAGTAAAGGTCCGTAAGTATAACCCGCGAGTTTCAAAATGATGCCAATCATGCTGTTGTTGTTAATCCATTTAAACACCAGCACCAAAATCAAAAAACTAAGCGCTACCCAAAGATGAATTTTTTTGCGGATGGATTTTTGTTTCTCTTCGTTCCAGTCGGTTCTTCTTTTCATTCCTAAAATATCAATGCAAATGGATGAAGTCAAAGCTGTCATCGCACCATCTGCGCTGGGAAACAATGCTGAAATCAGGGCAATGATAAAAATCACGGAAAGCGCTGCGGGCGCATGTTCCATCGCGATTGCAGGAAAAAGTTGATCGCCGCTTGCAACAATATTTTCCTGTATTTTAAATAAGTGCAACAAACCGCCAAGAAATAAAAATAATGAAATCACAATCAACATAATAAAGCCAAGCGACACCATATTTTTCTTTGAATCTTTCAGCCGCGTAACCGAAATACTTTTCTGCATCATTTCCTGGTCAATGCCCGTCATTGTAATGGTGATGAATGCACCTGCAAGAATTTGTTTTACAAAGAAATTTTTATCATCGATATTGGTGTTGAAAATTTCCGTAAAGCCGTGAATGCGCATGGCATCAAGGCTTTCGCCAATGTTCATATTGAGATGGTGCAAAATGTAAGCGCTGCAAACAATTAGTCCAATCAGCATACAACTTGTTTGCAAAGTATCTGTCCACACAATGGTTTTAACGCCGCCTTCATACGTGTATAAAATTATCATTGCAAGAATAATGAGCGTTGTAACCCAAAACGGAACGTGCAGTTTATCCAGAATAATTACCTGCATAATATTGACTACAAGGTACAGTCTTGCCGTTGCGCCAAACCATCTTGAAACAATAAAAAACAACGTACCTGTTTTGTAAGATGCAGTTCCCATCCGGGTTTCAAGGTATCCGTAAATGGAAATGAGTTTTAATTTATAATACAATGGCAGCAGAATAAACGCAATCGTAAAATAGCCGAGCATATAGCCGAGCGTAATTTGTAAATAATGAAAAGAATCATAACCGACTGCGCCGGGAACGCTTACAAATGTAACGCCGCTGAGCGAAGTTCCTATCATGCCGAAAGCCACGAGCATCCAGTTGCTGCGGCGGTTGCCGATGAAGAAAGATTCGTTGTTGCTGCCTTTGCCCGTTTTCCACGAAACGAAAAGCAGCAGCAGGAAATAAATGAAAACGATACTGAGTAAAAGTGTTGCAGACATGAAGCAAATATAAATTAAGAATTAAAAATCGGTAATTAATAATTAACTCCCACATGCAGGAAATACAAATTGTTAATGGAAATTCAACAATTCTTAATTTTTTATTACTAATTCTTAATTAATTTTCATCTTTACTTTTGCTCCATGAATTTACAATTTGTATGTAAGAAATTTGACGAACTTTCGTTGATTGAATTGTACCGAATTTTACAAATCCGCAATCAGGTTTTTTATGTAGAACAGCGTTGCGATGATTTGGATTTGGACGATAAAGACCAGCAATCTTATCATCTTTCGATTTACGACGGCGAAATTCTTTGCGGCTACGCGCGTTTGCTGCCGCCGGGATTGGCTTACAGCGAAATGTCCATCGGCAGGGTGGCGGTTGATTTCAGTTATCGCGGAAGAGGAATCGGTAAAGGACTGATGAATCAGGCGATTGAAAATTGTTACAATTTGTTTGGTAAAGGAGCTATTAAAATAAGCGGACAATTGTACTTGCAAAAATTTTATGAATCTTTGGGCTTTGAAAAAATAAGCGATGTGTATTTAGAAGCAGGAATTGAGCATATAAAAATGATAAAGAATGATTGATTCTGAAAAATATAAAAAGATGGATTTGCATGATTATAATGTTCAAATTGAAATTGTACAGATGAGGTATAATTTTTTAAATTTATCATTTGAGCAGGCAGAAAAAGTATTGGCTTTTGAGGATGAGAAAGATTTTTATACAACGAAGTACGCGCTAAATGTATGGGAAGAACAAGATTTGATGTATGATTATTTTAAAAGAGCTTTAGATAAAACTCAATTTGAAAAACTCAATCGTTGGTACAATCAACAAGAAGAAAATTATAAAAAACAATTGCTTGAAGATGACGGAAAAAGAATAGTTTGGATTCATTATTACGAAGAATTAATAGAAACTTATCAAAAGCAAATTATTCCGAAGTTTATTAAAAAAACTTTTGACTCATACATTTCTTTACCACTTTTTCAGGAAAAAATTAAGATAGATTATTTAAAACACGAGTACAAGAAATATTTAGAAAGTGAAAAGATACATATATTCTCGGCTCATTTCAGAGAATATAGAACTTATGCTCCAAACCGATTGAAAGAAGTTTTATTGATACATAAGAGGAAGTATATTTCTCCTAATTATTTATCATTTAAGCATTTCATGGATGAACCGACAAAAGCAATTGCTGATTTTCTATTGAAAAGTCTGAATTATATAGATAGAGAACACCAAACATTTTTCGATTCTATCAAAATGGAATGGGAGAGTGTTGTAGAAAAAATAAAAATTAAACATATTAAGGAAGATGTGAAAGGATGGACAACTGTGATAAAGAATTCTGAGCAAGAAATAAAAGAGCAAAACATAATGCAGGTAATTCTTTTTGACAAAGACTTTTACAATTATCAAGCAAATCCAAGTTTCTCAATTTAATCATCAATGAAACAATTCAACGTTCCCAACATATACCGAAGTTCGCTCATCAGCGCAATTAAAGACAAGCGTCGCGCAGATGACAAACTGAAGAAAGATTTTTCGCCTACGTTGCTCGATTTCGGCGATGTGCAATTATATCTCGCGCGTCATTTCGGATTTTGCTATGGTGTTGAAAATGCGATAGAGATTGCGTTTAACATCATCAATGAAAATCCCGGCAAGCAAATTTATTTGTTGAGCGAAATGATTCATAATCCGCAAGTGAATGCAGATTTAGCGGCGCGCGGCGTAAAATTTTTACAAGACACTTACGGCAGACAAATCATTCCTTTTGATGAAATTTCCAACAACGATATTGTAGTAATTCCTGCTTTCGGAACAACCCTGGAAATCGAAAAATTGCTGAAAGAAAAAGGCATTCCTACGGAAAAATATAACACCACTTGTCCGTTTGTGGAAAAAGTTTGGAATCGCAGCGAGCAGATTGCGCGCAAAGGTTACAGCATCGTGGTTCACGGAAAGCCGCGCCACGAGGAAACCCGTGCCACGTTTTCCCATGCTTCGTCCAAAACACCAACTGTGATTGTAAACGATATGGACGAAGCGAAAGAGTTGGCAAAATATATCACGGGTGAAAAACCGGCGCAACGTTTTTATGAAGAATTTAAGTGGAAACATTCTGCAAATTTTTCTGTCGAAAAAGATTTGCAGCGTATTGGCGTTGTTAATCAAACCACACAGCTTGCGAGCGAAACTCAGGCAATATCGGACTTTCTGAAGCAAGTGATTAAAATACATTATCAGCTTGCCGACCAAAATATTGGCGAACGCTTCGCCGATACACGCGACACATTGTGTTATGCAACAAATGATAATCAATCTGCCGTAAGCGGGATGTTGGGTACAGATGCGGATTTGGCATTCGTCGTGGGCGGTTATAACAGCAGCAATACTTCTCATTTGGTGGAGCTTTGCAGTGAAAAACTGCCAACTTATTTTATCAACAGCGCCGATAAAATTCGTTCTAAAAAAACGATTGAAACCTGCAATTGGAGTACGAAAGAAATTGTTGAAGTAGATAATTTTCTTCCTGAAAAATATCCGGTAAAAATATTGCTCACAAGCGGTGCAAGCTGTCCAGATGCGATTGTGGAAGACGTGATTAAAAAAATTTTATCGCTGTATGATTGTGAAGAAAAGTTTGATGAAATGCTTGAACGGATAATTGACGGAGCATGATTTACGGCTTGCTGAAAACGAAAGAATAAATATTATTTTGGAATTAGATTTATATTCTTTTGTTTTCTCAATCGCGACTTAGTTTTTATCTACATAATCATCTTAGCTGCAAAATTGCCCGCCTCACATATTTTTTGAACCAGCAAGAAACACAGTTTGCTAACTTTGTCGTATGTCGAAGCAATATCGAATATTGGGTGTAATCATTCCGCTTGGAATAGCTCTTGCCGTGTTACCTATAAAATTGACTGCCGATGATGTTCAATCGGGCGGTTTATTTTTAGCTGTCCGTACAATCCGATATACTTTTATAGCCGGTGTACTTGCTTTCTTTCTTCATCTTTGGCTGAATCGAAAATTTGCTTCAGCCGGTAGTAAATGGCGATATGCGGCTTATTTATTCAAGATTATACTTGTTGCAGTAATCATTTTTACAGTTTCGGTTTCGCTTGATTTTGCTTTCGATAAAATTGTAAAAAGCTCTCCTTTTACCATAGCCAAAGAGGACCTGAACTGGTATTTGGTAATATTAAGGTGTGTGCTCATCAGCGCCGTACAATTTTTTATAGTTTTTTATTTGCAGTTGTTCAGAGAAAGCCAGAGACGTAGTTTAGAAATAGAGAAGCTTAAACAAGCTCAGTTGGAAGCCAATTTGTCCAATTTGAAAGAGCAGATGAGCCCTCACTTTCTCTTTAATACGCTAAATACTTTAAGTGCGATAACACAGGAAAAGCCGGTAAAGGTTTATGTTGCCGAACTCGCTTCTGTTTACAGATATATGCTGGTTCATAATAAACTGAACCTTGTGCCTCTGGCGAAAGAGTTGAGTTTCATCACGTCTTATCTGTACATTATCAAAATTCGCATGGGAAATGCTATTGACATAAATATTGACATTGAGGAAAAATTAATGCAAACCAATATTCCGCCGCTTACCTTACAACTTTTGCTGGAAAACGCCATTAAGCACAATGTGGCAGCGATTAATAAGCCTTTGCAAATTCGGATATACAACAACGAATCGCATATTATTATTTGCAACAGTCTTTCGCCGAAAACGGCTCAACATTATTCAACAGGGGTAGGGCTGGACAATTTAATGAGTCGTTATCAGCTTCTGTTTTCCCGGAATATTGTTATTGAGAAAAGTTCAACAATGTTTAAAGTTAAATTACCGATACAGACATGAAATGAGCCATAGATATTCACATACAAAAAGCGATAATTATTTTGGCAAATTCCATCCGGTAATTAAAAAACAATAAAACAAGCAAATGAAAATTTTAATTATAGAAGATGAAATAAATGCCGCAAACGAGCTGGCAAGAATATTGGTTGACTTAGATGCTTCCAATACCGTGCTGGCAATGCTGGATTCTGTGGAGGCGAGCATTGCGTTTTTGAAAGGAGATAACTTACCCGACCTGATTTTTTCCGATATTCAATTGGTAGATGGAATGTGCTTTGAAATTTATCGGGAAGTTTCCTTAAAAAGACCTGTTATTTTTTGTACCGCCTACGATGAATATATGCTCGAAGCGTTTGAAACAAATGCTGTCAGCTATTTATTAAAACCAATTACCGAAGACGCGGTAGCGAAAGCAATGGAGAAGTATCGAAGCCTCAAATCGGCTTTTGAACCCGTAACGGCAACACGTTCTATTGAAAAATTGGGTCAGCAATTAAAATATATTTATAAAAAAACGATTCTCGTTGAACAACGGGGAAACATTATTCCGCTTTCGGTAAATGATATTGCTTATCTGTATCTGGAAAATTCGGTCATACAAATCGGTACGAATAAACATCATCAATATTTCATTCCTTCAACACTTGACGAGCTGGAAAGAGTACTTGACCCGGAAGTCTTTTATCGCGCCAACCGGCAATTTATTATCAACCGACTTGCCATTGCAAGCATAGAAAGATTTTTTTCACGAAAGCTCATTGCTAAACTTGTTGTACAAGCGCCTGAAACAATAGTCATCAGCAAGGCAAATGCATCCGGTTTTTTACGGTGGCTTGAAGGAGCGTAGTAAGCGCCTTTTATTGATTATCGCACCGTGCAGTTCTTTCTTTTAAGAATGCAATAACGGCTTCCTCTGATGAAAATCGATTGCCGATATTTACAAAATTCTTAGCCAATAAATCATATCGCTTTGCAAGCAAAAGCACTGCAACCATCATTATGTCTATCTTACTAAAAACAACGGCGTTATTTTCAACATATTTGTCAATTGTCTTTTGGAAATAAGCCGGATGCTCCGTCCAGTGCATCGTTGGTTTTAAATGATGTGATATGTGGTATCCATCGTTCCAGCATATCCAATTGTATTTACTGTTGATACAGTTCATGCTGTTTTTATAACCATTGCCGGGTTCTGCCGGGTCAATAAAAGCGTGTTGCGCCCAATTACCGAGCATAGCAATCAGCCGGTAAAAGAAATAGGGGAAAATAAACACGCAGAACGTGGCTCGCCAATTAAAACAACTCAAAACTATACACATAATGATAAACATAATTTCCCCGCGTATAGCGCTGTACATTAATTTTTTCCGGTTTTTCTTTTTCAAATAGGAAGCGAGGTCGTACAATCCTCGTACAATAAACCTTGACAGATATAACAAGAAGCTTTTCAAAGAATCGCGTTGGTAAGACATGGTCGAACTTTCATCGTCCTCAAGATTGTTTTCTGCATGGTGCATACCAATATGGTGCGAATAATAAGTATCTGCCATGTGCCCAAAAAACGGAGCGATAAAATACGGAAGTATGTAGTTTAAATAATTGTATTGCTTTTTAAATAAAGTCCGGTGAGCTGCGCAATGAAACATCAGCGAAAAACGACCAATGAAAGAAGCGGCATTAATTATCATATAAAAGATTGCTGCTGCCCACCAGTTTAGTCCGACGAACAAGTGGCTGAACAATAATACGGCATACGGAATCAGGAATAAGATAATACTGAGCGTAAAATAAATAAAAGGCAAATCCCTTTCATCGCGGATTAAGCGGAGAAAGAACTTATCCAACCAAATATAATATGGCGGCTTTAAACCAACAGGGTCGGTCAGTGTATCGGGTAGTGTACGCATGGTTAATCTTTAAATGTTATCAATTTTAGTTGCAAATAAAGCAGTAACCATCAGGTCTTGAAGGAGAAATTAACGGGAGACGGGCAAAATCGTCGCTAAAGCAGAAATCTATTTTGGAAAAATTTCCAATAATGTATTCAGTGTAATATTCACAGCCAAATTAATACAATACTTCTGATTTGTAATACGATAATACATACGGTTTGAAATAAAAACGAGAACATTTTCTTAAAATAATTGTTATTGCCCGCTTTAATCTTAAATATGTCTGCTTCCGCTAAAATGCGGGTAAATAAACTTTTATTTTGATTTGATTTGTTCTCAATCAGATAATAAATCTATACTAAAATGAAGAGTTTCTTATTCAAGATAGATAAATATATAAATGTAACCGATGCCTTTTGGTTAGCGGAAGACTTAGAATCAATTGATGATGAGGTAAATTGTGAATTTAACGACCAATACACCATTATAAAAATATCAAGCAAACAGCTAACCAGAGAGGATATTGAAAAAGTTTTTGACTTTCATTGCTGTCCCATTTCCGAAATATTCTACGATAACTCATAATGGTTTCCCTCATGGCATGAATTATACCGGAAACATTTTTGAGCAGTCATAGGAATTGCTACACTATCCGCGAAAATTGCTCACAACTTCCAAATTTCCAAACACCATTTGTAAAAACCCGGAAAATGTTTTCGCCAGAAAGCTTCATTGTGGATGCCTTCGCGGTCAATATTAATGCGGGTTTGGACGTTTTTAAATAGAAGTAATTCTTTCTGCACTGCTTCAATATTGATAACCATACTGTCAGATTCCTTATTGCCGCCGTAAAAGTAAAAATGGCTGTCATTGAACTGAGTTGAAAATTTCTTTATATCCTTTTTAAGTTTCGGAGCAATCCAGAATGACGGCGAAAAAATTCCGCTGATGCCGAATGTTTCCGGATATTTTATTGCTGCGAAAAAAGAAATTAATCCACCCATCGAGCTTCCCGCAATTGCCGTGTGTCCTGCATCGTTCAATGTCCTGTAATGCTTGTCAACAAAGGGTTTTAGTGTTTGTTCGAGAAAATCGGCATACGCATTTCCTTCGCCTTTTCCGAATCTTTTCGTGTTGTACGGATTGTATTCGTTCATACGCAAGCTATCGCCATTGTCAACCGCAACTACAATACATTGCTGTTCAACAGGTAAAGAGTTTAAATAATCGTCCACGCCCCATTCGCCGGAAAATGCGGTGGCTTCATCAAAAATATTTTGTCCGTCCTGCATATAAATTACGGGATATTTTTTGGATGATGTAAAATAATTCTGCGGCAGATAAATCCACACGCGCCTTGTTCTTTGCAGTTGAGGAATGAAAAAAGCGGTATTTAAAAAATGAACGTTCTGTGTGGCGGTATTTTGTTTTATAACCGGTAAAAAATTGTCTGCCCAGTTAGCGACTGAAACTTGTATCACACTATCTCTGTTAAGCTGTAATGTCCTGTTTTCCATAGTTTCGCCGTTTTTTCCCACTTCGGAATTTGCCCAGTTGCCGCGTACTATTTTATATTCATAGTAGCCTTTATCCAAAGAAATATTCAGCAGATATTTGCCCGATTTATCTTTTTTGAACTGATAGTTTTTGTCGGAAGTTGTCCAGCCGTTGAAGTTTCCGGCAAGAAAAATATCATCGCTTTTTGTAGGAATATTTGATGGGATGGTAAGTCGAAGCTGAACGTGAAATTGTGCGCCGGTTGAAAGTGAGTGTGTCATCAAAGAGAAAAATAAAATAATTTTTAAACGCATAATGAAGTGATTAGTTCCCCCATCGGAAACCGGTCTGTTGTAAGCCCGCAAGGTCGATGATGCGGTTTACAACCGTTGCAGCAACGTCTTCTAATGTCTTAGGTACGCTATAAAACGATGGCGATAACGGACAAATAATGCCGCCTGCGAGCGTTACCGTTTCCATGTTTTTGATATGGATGAGATTGTATGGCGTTTCGCGCACGGCGAGAATCAGTTTTCGCCTTTCTTTCAAAGCCACATCGGCAGCGCGCGTGAGTAAATCGTCGCTTGTGCCGGACGCAATTCTGCCGAGCGTTCCCATGCTGCAAGGCGCAACAATCATGATGTTGTATTGTGCCGAACCCGAAGCAAACGGCGCGTTGAAATCGTATTTGTCAAAATATTTTACAGGATAATTTTTATAATCTTCATTACCGAGTTCGGTGCGCCAAACTTCCTTTGCATTGTTGCTCATCACAACAGAAAGTTCACTCCATTGTTCTTTCAGTAATATTAGTTTGTCTAATAAAACTTTTGCATAAATGGCGCCGCTTGCGCCTGTAATGGCAACTGCGATTTTATTTGTCATGTTGAAAAGTAAAAAACAAAAATAAACAACAAAAAGCGATTGCATTTATCTTTTTACATATGTCGACAACACAAATGGAACATTAAGATAAGCGAAGACATTGCCGTAATTGATGCACTACGAATCTTATAGCTCAAATAATATTCGTGCTAATGGAAACTTTCCAGTACGAAAGATATAAAAGGTTTAGTAGCTTTCTATAAAGCCCTGTTTATAATACTTTCAACCGATAGTTAGCTTTTGTTTTTTTAATATATTTATAACCTTTAAGTGGATACATTTCAAATCACTTTTATATTTTTGTGTGTATTGATTTTTGAATGAAAAATTTCCGCACATTATCCGTTAAGTTTATCGTACTGATACTGGCGCTTCAGGTTTTAAATTTGAGCGTTTACGGATGTGCGTACAAAGAAGCAGTAGTAACCAATAAAGGAAATACCATTATTCAAACTAATCAAATCGATTGCCTTGCAGAATATATTGTCGAAGAAGTGTTGGATTATTCCAACGCATTTCCCGAACAGAACGGAAATCATACAAGAAATTGCGTTAAGGTAGTTAAAACTCAAATTCAGTTTTTTTCGGAATACCAAAGAATTGAAGAAACGTGCGACATAGAACTTCCGGTGGATACACGCAAATATGCGCATTATAAAAACACTTACGATTATCTTTATTTCAAAGAAATCAATCCTCCTCCTCCGAAACTTTCGTAGTTTTTAATCACTATTTATGATGCGGGCAAACATTGATATATGTGTGCTTGCACAATTTGAGTTTGGAGCAATGCTTCACTCATGATTTATTATTGACTAAGAAATTAGTTTATACTTCTTTCATTGATTAATTCTATATGATGACAAAAATCAAAAAGATTTTGATGGGTGTTGTCGCGTTGTGTAGTTCGGCAATCGTTTGCGCGCAAAATGCAGATACAGCAAGACTTTCGCTCGACAGCGCGGACAATATTTTTTTAAGAAACAATCTTCAATTGCTCGCGCAGAAATACAACATCGGCGCGCAGAAAGCATTGGAAGAACAAGCGAGATTATTCCCGAATCCCAACTTGCAGTTCGCAACGGAAATTTATAATCCGCAAACAAAAGGTTGGTTTCCCTTCGGACAAAATGGCGAAGTAACCGCGCAGCTTTCGCAGGAAATTTTGCTTGCAGGAAAAAGAAACAAGCAAATAAAAATTGCACAGGCAAATACGCAGCTTTCGCAAGTGCAGTTCACAGAAGTATTGAAAACGCTGAAGTACACGCTGCATACGGATTTTTACACGATTTATTATTTGCACAAATCGGCGCAAGCTTATATTGATGAAATCAATTCTTTGCAAACATTAACCAACGGTTTTGATGTACAACTCACACAAGGAAATGTGTCGCAAAAAGAAGCGTTGCGCGTGAAAGCGCAGTTGTACAGCCTGCAATCGGAATACAACGATTTGATTAATCAAATCAATGATACGGAAAGCGAACTGCGCTTATTGCTGCATTTGCCGCAAGTATTTGTACTGCCCGAAGTGGATAAAGAATATGTAGAAAAACTATCGCCAAGCGAATATCCTTTGCAAACGATTATCGATTCTGCATTGCTCAATCATCCCGACATTCAAATGGCGAAATTGAACACGCAAATCAACCGGCTGAATTACAGTTACCAAAAGGCATTAGCCGTTCCCGATCTCTCGCTGCAATTGGGTTACGACCAACAGGGAAGTTCCGTAAATCATTTTACAAGTCTTGGTGTTGCAATGGATTTGCCTTTCTTCAACAGAAACCAGGGCAATATAAAATCGGCAAAACTGCAAACGACATTATCTGAAATTAATGAACAAAATGCAACGGCAACCGTGCAGGAAAATATTTACAATGAATATGTAAAAGCCAACACGTATGACGATTTATACAGAAAGCGCGATAAAAATTTTGACGAAGATTTTAAAACATTACAGCAGGCAACATTAAAAAGTTATCAGGCGCGCACCATCGGCTTGCTCGACTTTCTTGATTTTTATGACGCATATAAAGAGAATGTTTTACAGGCAGACAACCTGCAAATCAACCGCATGAACGCTTTTGAAGCGCTCAACTTTTATAGCGGCAGCAACTTTTATTAAAAAGAAAAAATGAAAAATAAACCACATAGTAACATAGGCTTTTTACATAGAAAATTTAAGCGAGTAAGAGCATCGCATAGTTTTTCATCAAAGATGAAAAATGCTATGTTTCTCTCTTGCCTATATTTTGAACGAGTTTAATAATACTTAATTCCTAAATCAATTTTTCTATGTTTCTATGTGGTTCAACATTTTCACAAAAAATTCCTCAATAGTTCAATAAAAAAATATGAAGACAAAAAATTCCGGTTCATTATTATTCATCATCGGTGCAATCATTTTCCTGCAAAGTTGTTCGAGCAATAAACCGCAAACAGCCGACAATACTGCTGACAGTAAATATGTGCTTCCCGATTCGTTGCTGAAAACAATAACAATAGACACAGTAAAAAATTCGGTGTATTCAAACGCTATTACGCTTACCGGGCAAGTGGATTTTGACGAAGACCACGTAATAAAAATTTACCCGATGGTTAGCGGCGTTGCTCAGGATATTCGCACAGCGCTCGGCGATTACGTGCAAAAAGGACAAGTGCTCGCTATCTTCCGTAGCTCAGATATGACAGGTTTTTCCAACGATTTGGCAACGACGGAAAGTGAGTTGCAAATAGCAAAACACAACAGGGAAGTTACGATTAGTATGTACAAAAGCGGACTGGCTTCAAAGACCGACAGCCTGAATGCGGAAGAGCAATATGTACAGGCGAAAGCCAATGCACAAAAAGCGCAACGTATTCTTGATAACAACGGCGGCTCGTCCAATGGCGAATATGTAGTGCGTGCGCCTATTTCAGGTTTTATTGTTGAAAAAAATATCAACAACGGAATGGCGGTGCGCAACGACAATGGAAATAACCTCTTTACTATTTCCGATTTGAATACGGTTTGGGTAATGGCAAATGTGTATGAATCCAATATATCGTATATCAAAAGCGGCGACAGCGTGGATGTTACTACGCTTTCTTACCCGGGAAAAATATTTCGCGGAAAGATTGATAAAATCATGAACGTACTTGACCCAGACAGTCGCGTGATGAAAGTGCGCATCGTGCTGAACAATCCGGGCTATTTACTGAAGCCTGCAATGTTTACCAGCGTAAGTGTGAGTTACTCCGACAATAAACAAATGATTTCAATTCCGTCAAGCGCATTGGTTTTTGACAATAATCAAAACTATGTTTTGGTGTACAAAAGTCCGTCCGACATTACCATTGTTCCGGTGGAAGTAGATGGAACAAAGGGCGACAGAACTTACATCTCAAGCGGCTTGCAAGACGGACAACTGATTATTTCATCGCAGGCGTTGCTGATTTACCAGGCGCTGAACAGTTAGTAAAACCGAAAGCCCGGAATTGAAAATTGAAAAACAATTGAGTACTTAATTATTCATTACACGTTACTCATTAAAAAATATTAGATGAACAAAGTATTAAGAAAAATACTGGCATTCTCACTAAAGAACAAGTACATGGTTTTCTTCGGCACAGCAATACTTGCCGTTTGGGGAATTATTACTTTTCAGAGTATGCCTATTGAAGCCTTTCCCGATGTTACCAATACATCGGTTACGATTATCACACAATGGCCCGGGCGCAGTGCGGAGGAAGTAGAAAAATTTGTAACCATTCCTTTGGAAATTGCTTTGAATCCCGTGCAGAAAAAGACGAGCCTGCGCTCTACAAGCATCTTCGGTTTGTCGGTTGTAAAAGTTACGTTTGAAGACGGCGTTACGGACGATTATGCCAGAATACAGGTAAATAATCTTTTGCCCAATGCCGATTTGCCCGAAGGCTTGCAGCCCGATGTACAGCCGCCTACAGGACCGACAGGCGAAATTTTTCGTTACACTTTGGAAAGCAAAATGCGCAATCCGCGCGATTTGAAAACCATTCAGGACTGGACGGTCGATAGAGAAATACGCGCCGTTCCGGGTGTTGCGGATGTGGTAAGTTTCGGCGGTATGGCAAAAACGTATGAGATACAAGTTGACCCGCGCAAACTGAGCGACAGAGGCATTACGCCGTTGGACGTTTACAATGCCGTAGCCAAAAGCAACATCAATATCGGCGGCGATATTATTGAGAAAAATGACCAGGCTTATGTAGTGCGCGGTATCGGTTTGTTGAACGATATTAATGAAATCAACAACATTCTTATCGAGACTGTAAAAGGAATGCCTGTGTTGGTTAAAGACGTTGCAAATGTGCAGATTTCTAATCTCCCACGCTTGGGCGCAGTGGGTCGCACAGATGCAATTGACACAGGGAAGACAAGAACTATTGTTGATAAGCCTGATGTAGTTGAAGGAATTGTGCTCATGCGCAAAGGCGAAAATTCCAACAATGTAATTAAAGCATTGAAAGAAAAAATCGAAAAACTCAACACCAAAGTGTTGCCGCCCGATGTAAAGATTGTTCCTTTCTACGACCGCGAAGATTTGGTGCATTATTCCACGCACACAGTGCTGCACAATCTGGCAGAGGGAATTATTCTGGTAACGCTGATTGTGTCGCTGTTTATGTTCAACTGGAGAACAACATTAATCGTTTCTATCATCATTCCGCTCGCATTGTTGTTTGCATTCATTTGTTTAAAGCTCATGGGAATGTCGGCAAACCTGCTATCGCTCGGCGCTATTGACTTCGGTATTATCATTGACGGAGCCGTCGTCATGGTCGAAGGATTGTTTGTGCTGTTAGATTCGCAGGCGCACGAACTCGGTATGGAGCGTTTCAACAAAAGAGCGAAACTCGGCATCCTGAAAAACAAAGGCGCGGAATTGGGCAAAGCCATTTTCTTTTCCAAATTAATCATCATTACAGCATTGTTGCCCATCTTCTCTTTCCAGAAAGTAGAAGGGAAAATGTTCTCGCCGCTGGCGTTTACGCTGGGTTTTGCATTGTTGGGCGCGTTGTTGTTTACCTTAACGCTTGTGCCGGTGCTGGTCAGCATTTTATTAAAGAAAAATGTGCGCGAAAAACACAACCCGATAATTCAGTTCTTTACGAAAATTATTATGGGCGTTTTCAAATTCAACTATCGACGCAGACCGTTGGTGTTGGCAGGTGCGCTCATTTTTGTAGTAGTCGGTTTTTATGCATTCAACTTTTTGGGAAGCGAATTTTTACCTGAACTGAACGAAGGCTCTTTGTATGTGCGTGCTACTTTGCCTTACAGCGTCGATTTGAATAAATCACTGGAAGTTGCCAATGAAATGCGCACAAAACTGCTCACATTCCCGGAAGTGACGCGCGTGATTTCGCAAGACGGCCGACCGGATGACGGAACGGATGTTACGGGATTTTATAACATTGAGTTTAACGTGGCATTGTATCCGAAAGAAGAATGGAAGCGGCACATCACAAAAGACGAGCTGATTGACCAGATGCAGAAAAAATTGTCCGTTGTTCCCGGTGCGGATTTGAACTTTTCGCAACCGATTATGGATAATGTGGAAGAAGCTGTTTCCGGCGTGAAAGGCTCTATCGTTGTCAAAATCTTCGGCGACTCGCTCGACTATATGGAAGAAAAATCCAACGAAGTGTATGATGTGCTGAAAACCGTGCGCGGCTTTACCGATTTGGGCGTGATAAAAAATCTTGGACAGCCGGAGCTGGACATCCATCTCGACCAAAACAAAATGGCGCAATACGGCGTTACTACTGCCGATGCAAACGCTGTGATTGAAATGGCAATCGGCGGAAAGGCTGCAACGCAGTTGTATGAAGGCATTAAAAAGTTCGACATCAGGATTCGTTTTCCCGAAGAGTTCAGAAAGAATACGGATGATATAGGCAATCTGCTTGTGCCTGCATTGAACGGTTCGCAAGTGCCGATTAAGGAAATTGCGGAGATTAGTTTTAAAACAGGTCCTTGCCTTATTTTCCGCGATGATAATGAACGCTATTCTGCTGTGAAGTTCTCTATTCGTGAGCGCGACATGGGCAGTGCCATTGCAGAAGCACAGGCGAAAATTGCAAAATCCGTTCATTTGAAAAAAGGCTACAACATGGTTTGGCAGGGCGATTTTGAAAACCAGCAGCGTGCGCAGAAGCGTTTAACGCAGGTTGTGCCGATTAGTTTGTTGCTCATCTTCCTCTTATTGTTTGTAATGTTCGGCAATTTTAAAGATGCAGGTTTGGTGTTTACCAATGTGCCTTTTGCGGTTGTCGGGGGTATCGCAGCATTGCTGATTACGGGAACGAATTTCAGCATTTCCGCAGGCATCGGGTTTATTGCGTTATTTGGTATTTGTATTCTCGAAGGCGTGTTGCTCATTACAGCGTTTAAGCAGAATATGGAACTCTATAAGCGACATGATAATCCTTTGTACACATCCATCAAAACCGGCGTGGAATCGTTGGTTCGTCCAGTGGTAATGACTTCGCTGATGGCGGCAATCGGTTTGTTGCCGGCGGCGATTTCCACTGGTATTGGCTCGGAAAGTTCAAGACCATTGGCTCGCGTAGTCATTGGTGGTATTTTGTGTTCTATGGTGTTTTCGTTGCTGGTATTCCCGCTGATATTCCGTTGGGCATATCGCAAAATCGATACAAAGCACGCAGATACACAGTCTGCAAATAATTAATCCTTTTGTATATAAAAAAAATCCGCATCAATTTTTGGTGCGGATTTTTTTTTACTATAGGTGGACAGGTAATGATTCATTTTTATTTGCTTATGAACACAAAGCTGCAATCTGCAAGTATTTTATTCGCTGTTTCAAATAAATAAATTTGGCTTGCCAAAATTTATTATATTTGTGTCCGTAGTTCAACAGATGGATATTTAGATAAATGAATAAAAACAATCATTCAGCTTCGCTAAGCGATGTGCACCAGAGTGTAGATACGACGAAGGCACGCAAAGGATTCAGAAAAATTCTGGCATTTCTCGGTCCTGCATATCTGGTAAGCGTTGGATATATGGACCCGGGAAATTGGGCAACAGATTTACAAGGCGGCGCGCAATTTGGCTACAAACTTATCTGGGTTTTATTGATGAGTAATCTCATTGCTTTGTTGCTGCAAAATATGAGCGCACGTCTCGGCGTGGTGCGTGAGCAGGATTTGGCGCAAATCAACCGTTCAACCTATCCGAAGTTTGTCAATATTGCTCAATACGTTCTTGCCGAATTTGCCATTGCGGCTTGCGATTTGGCAGAAGTTTTAGGCATGGCAATCGGTATTCATTTACTTACCGGACTCCCAATTTTGTGGGGCGTTTGTATTACCATTTTCGATACATTTATTTTGTTCTTTTTACAGAAGTTGGGAATGCGGAAAATGGAATTATTCATCATCGGATTAATTGCGATTACAGGGCTTTCTTTTTTGGTAGAATTGATTTTGGCAAAGCCGGATGCAGGCGATATTGTTTTGGGATTTGTTCCACATAAACTCTCTTCTGATGAATTATATATTGCTGTCGGAATTATCGGTGCTACGGTAATGCCGCACAATTTGTATTTACATTCTGCGCTGGTGCAAACAAGAAGAATCAACCGTTCGGAAGACGGTATTAAAAAAGCCTTGAAATACAATACGATTGACGGAACGATTGCCTTGAATCTTGCGTTTTTGGTAAATGCGGCAATCCTGATTATGGCAGCAAGCGTATTCTTCAAAACAGGACATACAGGCATTGCAAAAATCGAAGATGCACATCAAATGCTTGCGCCTTTACTCGGAACAAAACTTGCGCCTACGCTATTTGCAATTGCACTAATTGCTGCCGGGCAAAGCAGTACAATTACTGGAACGCTTGCAGGACAAATCGTAATGGAAGGTTACTTGCATTTGCGCATTAATCCTTTGCTGAGGCGGCTCATTACACGGCTCTTGGCAATTATCCCTGCACTTGCCGTAATATTGATTTACGGCGATAAAGAGCTTGACCAACTATTGATTTTGAGTCAGGTAATCCTGAGTGTGCAACTCGGTTTTGCTATCGTTCCGTTAATATACTTTGTAAGTGATAAACAGACGATGGGACAGTTTGCAATTCCGCTCCGCACAAAAATGGTTGCTTGGCTGATTGCTGCTGTTTTGGTGTACTTGAATGCAAAGTTGGTAGCAGATGAAATCAACGAATTATTTAGTTTGCATGGATATTTGTTTGCGAAAATGATTACGCTTGTTGTAACAGTTGCGTTGATTGTATTGTTCGCGGTTACGTTTTATTATCCGATGAAAAAAAGAAAAGTGAAAATAATGCCACAAAGACTTTAAGGCAAAAACGGCACAAAGTATTTCTTGACAGAACTTAGTGGCTTTGTGTTTTAGCGGCAATTATTTATTTCATTATCTTGCGGCAAATTTCTACTTATCGTTATGAATGTTCTGCTGAAAAACGTAACCATTGTTGATGCAGGTTCTTCGCATCATTTACAAGTAAAAGATATTCTTATTGATAATGGCATTATTCAGAGAATAGATTCAAATATTTCGGCGGAAAATATAGAAGTTTTAGATTGTGGTGCGGCATTTGTTTCCAAAGGCTGGATTGATATTTTTTCCCACTTTTCCGACCCGGGAAAAGAATACCGCGAAACGCTGGAAAGCGGCGCTGCTGCTGCGTTTTCGGGCGGATTTACCAAAGTATTTACGATTGCGAATACGCAACCTGTAATTGATAACAAAGCGCAGGTTTCCTACATCGTAGAAAAATCAAAATCATTGCCTGTTCAGGTTTTCCCTTTGGGAGCGATTACGCAACACGCAGAAGGAAAAGACTTGTCAGAAATGTATGATATGCACAATTCGGGTGCAATTGCGTTTTCCGACGGATTGAATCCTGTGCAGTCGCCGGGCTTGTTTTTAAAAGCGTTGCAGTACGTGAAAGCATTCGACGGAATTTTGATTCAGCAACCGTTTGATAAATCAATAGGAACTTACGGATTAATCAATGAAGGGATTATTTCCACAAAGCTCGGACTGCCCGGACTGCCTGCAATTGCGGAAGAATTGATGATTGCGCGCGATATTGAATTGTTGCGGTACACGGAAAGTAAATTACATGTCACGGGAATTTCCACCGCAAAAAGTGTGGCGTTGATTGCAAAGGCAAAAGCCGAAGGTTTGAACATCACTTGCAGCGTTGCGCCGTATCAATTATTTTTTACGGATGCAGATTTACAGTCTTATAATACAAACTTAAAAACCAATCCGCCGCTGCGCAGCAAAGAAGACCAAATTGCTTTAAAACAAGCAGTGCTTGACGCAACGATTGATGTGATTACTTCGCATCATTTTCCTTTGCACAGCGATGAAAAGGATGTAGAATTTGAATATGCAAAAAACGGAATGCTCGGTTTGCAAACTTCATATAATTTGGTACAGGAATCTTTGCCGGAACTAAGCGCGGAAAGAATTGTTGAATTATTCAATACAAATCCTGCGAAAATTTTCGGTCTGAAAAATGAAAAGATTGAAGAAGGCAAAACAGCCGACCTGACAGTATTTCAGCCAACCGGCGTAACTATTTTTACGAAAGAAAACAACAAAAGCAAATCGCAAAACTCGCCTTTGTTTAACAAAGAGCTGAAAGGAAAAGTATTGGCGACTGTTGCTAAAAACCATTTTTTTATTAACCAATAAATATATGTCGTATGGAAAAGAAAGTTCCTTCATTTTGGATAAACGCAATTGTGATTTCTTTAATCTCAATTGTTTATGGATTAGTATTGCACTTTACAAATCTGGAAACGAATAAAGCGCTCGGCGGTATTGGGTTGCTGATTTTTATTGTTGCAATTGTTATAGTTTGCATACAATATTCAAAGTCGTTGAACGGCAATGTGACTTTTGGCAATTTATTTGCTTACGGATTCAAAACTTCTGCTGCAATAGCATTGATAATGATTGTCTGGACTGTACTGATGTTTAAAGTTATCTTCCCGAATCTGGAAGATGAACAATTGCAAAAGCAGACGCAGGCAATGATTCAGAAAGGAATGCAACAAGACCAAATTGACAAAGGAATGGAAGTTGCACATAAATATTTTATGGTATTTGCTATTGGCGGTTCAATATTATTTTATGCGTTCTTTGGCGCAGTATCTTCTGTTATTGGCGCGGCAATTGCAAAGAAGAATCCGAAGGCAAATAATCCTTTTGGACAATAAATTTTATTTTGAAAGCGATGTTTAATCCCGACAACATAGATATTTCCGTAATCGTTCCTTTGTTCAACGAAGATGAATCTTTGCCCGAACTGAGCGAATGGATTACGCGTGTGATGAAAGAAAATAATTTTACTTACGAAGTAATTTTCGTGGACGATGGAAGCACCGATAACAGTTGGCAAGTAATTCAGGATATTGTGAAAATTAATACCAACTTTAAAGGCATCAAATTCCAGCGCAACTATGGGAAATCCGCTGCTTTGAATGAAGGTTTTAAGGCTGCCAAAGGCAATGTTGTAATCACGATGGATGCCGATTTGCAAGATAGTCCCGATGAAATTCCCGAATTGAGAAAGATGATTGTTGAAGACGGCTACGACTTGGTAAGCGGCTGGAAAAAGAAAAGATTTGACAACAAGCTGACGAAAAATTTACCGTCGAAATTGTTCAATGCAACGGCACGAAAAAGTTCCGGCATTAAACTGCATGATTTTAATTGCGGATTAAAAATTTATAAAAACAAGGTTGTTAAAAGTATTGAAGTGTATGGCGAAATGCACCGTTATATTCCTGTGCTGGCAAAATGGGCAGGCTTCAGAAAAATAGGAGAGAAAGTGGTGGAACACCGCGCAAGAAAATACGGCGTTACAAAATTCGGCTGGTCGCGTTTTGTCAACGGTTTTCTGGATTTGCTCACGATTTCTTTCATCAGCAAATTCGGGAAAAGACCAATGCACTTTTTCGGTTTGTATGGGAGCTTGTGTTTTCTTGCAGGCTTTTTTATCAGCATATATTTGATTATTCTAAAGCTCACGCATCTTCGTTTAGGATTGACCAACAGCCCTTTATTTTTTATTGCGCTTACCGTAATGATTATCGGTATGCAATTGTTTCTCGCGGGTTTTATAGGCGAATTAATTTCGCGCAGCGCATCCGACAGAAATCATTATTTAGTGGAAAAGAAGTTGGGACTTGATTAATTTTTTCGTGAGTGGTGAATCGTGAGTGAGCGTTCTCACGATTGACGACTCGTTTATCGATAAAGAACAGACAACTGATAACATAATTAATAATTTACCATTCATAAATCTAAAGTGTCCAATTTAACTATCAGCAGGCGCGGCATTGCAATGCCTGAATCGCCTATCAGAAAATTGGTTCCTTATGCCGAAAAAGCAAAAGCAAGAGGAACAAAAGTGTATCATTTAAACATTGGTCAGCCGGATATTGCAACGCCGCCGAGTATTATGAAAGCTGTTGCCGACGCGCATTTGCGTGTGCTGGAATACAGCCACAGCGCAGGCAATGAGAGTTACAGAAGAAAACTTGCTGACTATTACAAACGTGTCGGAATTGATGTTGATTATTCCGATATTCTCATCACAACCGGCGGTTCGGAAGCAATTATTTTCGGTTTTATGGCTTGCTTCGATGCAGGCGATGAAGTGATAATTCCTGAACCTTTTTATGCAAACTATAATGGTTTTGCAGTAGAAGCAGGCGTAAAAGTCGTACCTGTTCCGTCGGCGATTGAAACGGGCTTTGCATTGCCGCCGGTTGCGGATTTTGAAAAACTGATTACGGAGAAAACTAAAGCAATCATCATTTGCAATCCCAACAATCCAACAGGTTATTTGTACAGCCGTGAAGAAATGGAAACGCTGAAAGAGATTGTTTTAAAACACAATCTTTACCTGTTCAGCGATGAAGCATATCGCGAGTTTTGTTACGAAGGCGAGCATTTTTCCGCGATGCAATTGCAAGGTGCGGAAGAAAATGTAGTGCTGATGGACACGATTAGTAAACGTTACAGCGCTTGCGGTGCGCGCATTGGCGCGTTTGTTACTAAAAATAAAATATTGCTGCAAACGGTTTTGAAATTTGCGCAAGCGCGATTAAGCCCCCCGGGTTTAGCGCAGATTCTTGGCGAAGCTGCAACCGATTTACCCGAAGATTATTTTGACGAAACAAAAGCCGAGTATAAAAAACGTCGGGATGTTTTAGTAAAAAGACTGAACGCAATGGAAGGCGTTTTTTGTCCTAATCCGGGCGGTGCATTTTATGCAATGGCAAAGCTTCCTGTAAAAAGTTCGGAAGATTTTTGCCAATGGTTACTGGAAGAATTTTCTTATGAAGGACAAACGGTAATGATGGCGCCTGCACCGGGATTTTATGCAACTAAAGGTTTAGGTAATGATGAAGTTCGTCTGGCGTATGTATTGAATGCAGATGACATTGAGAAAGCGATGGACTGCCTTGAAGTTGCATTAAAGGAATACGGAAAACTAAATCCCAAACATTAGTTTGTAAGATAAGCGTTAAAAACTAAAAATATCGTCTTTCAATTGTTGAAAGTATTGTTTCGAAATGAAATTTAGCCGTAGTTTTGTTCAATCGATTTCAAAGGTAAACAGCGTAGTTCTTTAAAAGAAGTTTTACAAATTATTAAATGATTAATAACATTGATACAATTACCTTTGTGTTCTCGTAACAGCAAAAGATAGAAATTAGTTTTACATTTTTTTCATATGGCAAGCAATCGAAGACGGTCTGTAGTTTCTACTACGGACCTTTTTTATTGTCGTAAAAAGGCAGAAACAATGGTGTATTTCTCTTCAAGATTTTGACTAAAATCCTTTCAAAACAATTCGCTTTGATTGCCGTGTTTATGCGGCATTTTTCCTAAATGTTTATATGCTTGTTCCGTGGCTTCACGCCCGCGCGGCGTACGCTGCAAAAAGCCTTCCTGAATCAAAAACGGCTCATACACTTCTTCCAAGGTTCCGGGTTCTTCGCCTACGGCGGTTGCAATGGTAGTAATGCCCACGGGACCGCCTTTGAACTTATCGATAATGGCAGAGAGAATACGATTGTCCATTTCGTCTAAGCCGTGTTCATCCACATTCAATGCTCGAAGCGCGTGTTGTGTAATACCGATGTCTATTTGCCCGTCGTTTAATACCTGCGCAAAATCACGTACGCGGCGAAGCAAGCCGTTTGCGATACGCGGCGTGCCGCGGCTTCTGCGTGCGATTTCAAATGCTGCATTTTCTTTGATGGCTGTATTTAAAATGTATGCGCTGCGTTCAACAATTGTTTTTAAAGTATCGGCATTGTAATATTCCAAACGAGATTTAATACCGAAACGCGAAAGAAGCGGAGCGGTAAGTAAGCCGCTTCTTGTGGTTGCTCCAATCAGCGTAAATGGATTTACGGAAAGTTGTATGCTGCGTGCATTTGGACCGCTGTCAATTATTATATCGATACGGAAATCTTCCATTGCAGCGTACAGATATTCTTCCACAACTGTGCTTAATCTGTGTATTTCATCGATGAACAATACATCGTTTGGCTCAAGACTTGTGAGTAGCCCGGCGAGGTCTCCGGGTTTTTCAATGACCGGACCGGATGTTTCTTTGATATTGACACCAAGTTCGTTTGCCACGATGCGGGAAAGCGTAGTTTTTCCCAAACCGGGCGGACCATGAAACAACACATGGTCAAGCGCTTCGCCACGTAGCTTGGCGGCTTTGATGAATATTCTCAGGTTTTCAATCAACTGCGGCTGCCCGGAAAATTCCTTAATTTCTTTCGGGCGAATAGAGTTTTCAAACTCTTTATCTGCCTGTGCCCCATCGGTGTTTAAATTCGGATTCGACATGGCGTAAAGTTAGTTTAAAGTTGAAAACGGAAGACAGAAAGTTTGTTGCTGTGCGAAGGAGGCAAATGAAAAAGTTCCGGCAAAAATTAATTTGCCGGAACTTTGCCATTGGTCGTTTTGATGGTTGGTTTTGGTCGCGGAGTTGTGTGTTTTTGAAAATAATTTCTCAGATAATTTTCGGCTGTTTCTTTTATGTTATATTTGGTTACGGCATATTCGTATGCTTTCAGGGCTAATTTTTCGGCTGCCGAAGCACCTGTATAAATGTATTTTATAGCATCCGCCAATGCAAAATAATTCCCTTTCTGGAAAAGAACGGCATACTTACCATGTCCCGATATGTAGTTTGATGTAATTGTATCGGGTGCAATTACCGGAACTTTAGCTGCCAATCCTTCGGTTATCGCAAGTTCAATACTACTGTGCAGCGATGTGCGAACCAAAAGGTCATAATCTTTCAAATGTTGGAATATATATGTTCTGCTTTTGTAACCAAGAAAGGAAATTATATCGTTCAATCCATAATCATTAGTAAGTTCCTTGAGGTATTTTGCCGAAGGTCCGTCGCCGATAAAATCTACCCGTATATTATTAATGCCGGCATTCCGAAGTTGTCTTACAGCTTTGATAAGTATTTGCTGTCCCTGTTTTTTATGATTTAGTGAACCTGTTGATACAATTCTGAAAAAGTCCTTTCGTTCATAATTTTCTTTACACAGAATTGCGTTGAAATCAACGGCGGGAAGATGCTCTGAAGTAATGATTGTCTTTCGCCTGAAAAGCCGTTTGCATAGTAGTTTCGCAACTTTACCATCATGGCAATGAATGATATCTATTTTACTCTTGTATAAAAGATAGTTTAGCTTCAAAGCATCCGTGAAAAAACTATTGTGTTTTTTCTTGTGTACTTGTATCGTGTATATATTTTTATCTGTAACCGGCGACGATTGTTGCATACGATTGTGGATTGCAAATACAGTTACAGCATCTAAATATTTTGCCTGTTCTTTCGCAATATCGGTCAATATATTGCTTTTGCCGCCGGTATTTAAAGTATGTATGAGATGGGCAATTTTCATCTGGGGGTGTCTTTGATAAGAAACAAATATTTGCTTCCAAATGTAATTAAATTTTTACATTATATAATTAAATGTAAAAAATAATTTTACTAATTGTATATTTTAATGATGCAATTTGTTTAATGATATGCGCCTCGTTTTTAGAATTTTGTACCATGTCAATTCACATCGGACGCATTATTGAAAGAGAAACAAAACGCAACGGCGTGCGGCGGAAAGAACTGTACGAGAAATTGAACACTTCAAGACAAAATCTTTATGCCATTTTCAAAAGAGAAACCATTGACACGGGCATTTTACTGAAACTTAGTGAGTTGCTTCATTACAATTTTTTTAAAGAGTTTTTTACGGAAGATTCTTTGAAATCGTTGGTTGCAAGCGATGACGAAAAAGCAAATGCTTCTTTGGAAAAAATGCTTAATGAGATCCAAATACTGCAAAATGCAGTTGCACAAAAAGACAAGCAGATACAATTTTTAGAACAAACGGTAGAAGTGCAAAATAAAATTATTGCGCTGCTCGAGAAAAACTCTGCTATCGCTAAAGTCGCAAAAAAGAAAAAATAGCTTTTACCGGGCTGCACTTCTTCGTTATAGGGTTTTCTCATATTTCTTGCATAGTCTAAATTGTACTGCGGCGTTTTAAAAAGTACTTTTATTTTCTTGGAAAGTTAATCGCTTTGAGACACCTTTGTAAGGATATAAAAATGTGTGTTAATGAAGTATCAACTCTTAGGAAAAAGCGGGTTAAAAGTTTCTGAACTCTGTCTCGGTACGATGGGTTTTGGCACAGAAGCGGGCTGGGGAGCGAATGAAGCGGAAAGCTTTAAAATAATGGACAAATTTGCGGAAGCCGGCGGCAATTTTATAGATACGGCAAATATTTACAAGCTTGGAACAAGCGAAAAAATTATCGGCAATTACATACAGAATGTAGGTGTGGACAGAGATTTTTTTGTGATTGCCACAAAATATTCTTTGAAAGATAATGAAACAAACCCAAACGCTTCCGGTAACAATCGCAAGAATATGATGCGAAGCGTTGAGGCGAGCCTGAAACGTTTGCAGACGAATTTTATCGATGTGCTTTATCTGCATATTTGGGACGACCTTACGCCGGTTGAAGAAGTGATGCGCGGTTTGGACGATTTGATTTCGCAAGGCAAAGTCAATTACATCGCCATCAGCGATACGCCTGCGTGGGTTATTTCCAAAGGAAATACTTATGCCGAATTAATGGGCTGGAGCCGGTTTGTTGGTTTGCAGGTAGAATACAGTTTGTTGCAGCGCACGCCCGAGCGTGAATTAATCCCGATGGCAAAACATTATGGAATGACGTTGTTGCCTTGGGCACCCTTGGCAGGCGGTGCATTGACAGGAAAATATTTGCGTGGCGAACAAGGAAGAATTAAGCCCGAAAGTAAAAGACTGAATGAGCGCAGTATTGCCATTACAAAAGAGGTCGTTGCCATTGCGGATGAACTGGGTATTTCTCCTTCAAGCGTGGCAATGCAATGGATTCGCCAACAAAACATTTCTGTAATTCCTATTGTTGGCGCTACAAAGCTGTCGCAGTTGGAAGATAATCTGCAGGTTGTAAACATTTCGCTTTCATCCGCACAAATGGAAAGGCTGGATAGTATAAGTAAAATTGAACTTGGCTTTCCCGGCGATTTTTTTAACGAGGCAGGTGTGAAGCAAAATAATTTCGGCGGATTTTATAATAAGATAATAAAGAGATAAAAAACTAACTGACCGGTTTATAATTTAAAAAATTTAATTTAACTCCAAAATGTGATGATCTCAAAAAACATTTACACGATTATTATGGCAGGCGGCATCGGCAGCCGTTTCTGGCCCCAAAGCCGCCAGGCATTACCAAAACAGTTTGTGGATATTTTAGGTGCGGGAAATTCTTTGCTTGAGATGACATGGAACCGCGCAAAAAAATTTTCTTCATTGGAAGACATTCTTATTCTTACCAACAAAGCGTATGAAGAATTGGTTGCAGACCATCTTGAAGGTGTACTGACAGAAAACATTTTGACCGAGCCTTCGCGCAACAATACCGCGCCTTGTATTGCTTATGCGGCTTTTAAGTTGTATAAGAAAAATCCTGATGCCGTTATGGCAATTCTTCCGTCAGACCAATTGATTTTAAAAGAAGATGTTTATTATAATAAACTTTCCAAAGCCATTGATTTTGCTAAGGAAAATAATGCTTTACTGACACTCGGTATTCATCCTACTCGACCTGATACAGGTTACGGTTACATTCATTTTGCACAAGATGATAATGAAGTAAAAAAGGTTTTATCCTTTAAAGAAAAACCGAATTTAGAAACGGCAAAGCAATACATTGCTTCGGGCGATTATTTGTGGAACGCGGGCATATTCATTTGGAAAGCGAAAGACGCGATTGATGCGTTTGAGAAATATGCGCCCGATGTGTATAAGCTTTTCAAAAGCGGAATGGAGTTTTACAACACGGCGCAAGAAGAGGAATTTATTAAAGAAAATTATCCGAAAAGCCCCAATATTTCCATCGACTACGCAATTATGGAAAAGGCGGAAAATGTTTATACCGTTCCGGCAGATATGGGTTGGAGCGATTTGGGTACTTGGGCTTCGCTCTGGAGTGTGAAAGATAAAGATGAGAATGAAAATGTAGTGATTGCACAGGAAAATATTTTATTGTCAAATACAAAAAATTCCATCATTTCGGCACATAAGGAAAAGCTTGTAGTGGTTGATGGTTTGGAAGATTTTATTATTGTAGATAAGCAGGATGTACTGTTGATTTATCCAAAAACAAAAGAGCAGGAAATCAAAGATGTGATGAAGAAACTGGAACAACGAAATGCACATAAGTATTTGTAGTTTCACGCAACGGCGTATAGAAGATGCAGAACGACAAATAGGGACGGTCCTGCACATCATTTCCGCGAAAGCGGGAATCCTATAAATATAACTAAAAACTTAATTTATAAACAAACATTATCATGCAAAACAGTTCACTGTTACAATTCAGAAATAAAGTCGGTTTACGTTTTCAGTTATACAACAGTTTGTTTACGTCGTTGCCTTTTCATCGTATTGAAAAGACGGGTGTTTGGTTGTCTTTATTTTTGATTCATTGCGAAGAAGGGTATAAAAAATCGCAAAGCCCGGTTGAGTTGATTGAGACTTTTTTGCAGCAATACTCAACTTATGAAGATGAGCGGGAGCAGCTCGATATGCTGTTTCGTTTTATCCAATATATCGAGCGGCAGGTAGTATTATTCGATGCTTTGGAAGATGCTTCATTTGCCGATATTCAGGATGTTTCGGGACAGGGAACTATGAAACAGTTGCGCGCGCAAACTGAACTTCAGGATAAGCAGGCAGCGCTTGCCGAAAAGGTAAAAGATTTTTCTGTGAGACTTGTGTTGACGGCGCATCCCACGCAGTTCTATCCCGGCGAAGTCTTGGGTATTATCAATGATTTGGCTTCTGCTTTAAATTCCAATAATACCCAAAACATCAACGATTATTTGGTGCAGTTGGCAAAAACACCTTTCTTAAAAAAGAAAAAGCCTACGCCTTACGATGAAGCGTTGAGTTTGATTTGGTACTTGGAAAATGTGTTTTATCAGGCTGCGGGCAAAATCGTTGCCGACTTGCAAATGCAGTTTCCAGAAATGTTGTTTGAGAAAAATTCCATCATCCGTATGGGCTTTTGGCCCGGCGGCGATAGGGACGGAAACCCTTATGTGAACAGCAATACAACGGTTCAGGTGGCAGAACAACTGCATCAGTCTATTTTGTTTTGCTATTACAGAGATATTCGCAAACTCAAACGCAGATTGACTTTTAAAGGTGTGGGAGAAGATGTTGAGGCAATGGAAAAAGCATTTCATGCCGTATTGCTGGAGCAAAATAAAGATATAAAAATTACGGAAGAGTGGCTGCTGGATTCATTAAGAAAATTGCGGACAAAAATTATTGAACAGCACAATGGACTGTTCGTGAGATTGATTGATGATTTAATTGGGAAAATAAACATTTTCGGAATTTATTTCGCAACTATTGACATTCGTCAGGACAGCGGTGTACATCAAAGACTGATGCAGCATTTGAGCGAAACGGAAAACGGTTTGCCCAAAAATTATACTTCGCTTTCCGAAGAAGAAAAAGTAGATGTGATTATAAAAATCAAAAAGCCCGCAAATGAAAAGCTGCTGAAAGAACCTGTTTTTATTGATACTTTTGAATCGATGAAAGCCATGAAAGCCATTCAGAAAATGAACGGCGAATTTGGCTGTAACCGTTACATCATCAGCCATTGCACAAGTTTGTTAGATGTAATGGAAGTTTATGGTTTGCTTAAATTAAGCGGCTGGGAAAAGAAAGAGCATTCGGTAGATATTCTTCCTCTGTTTGAAACGATTGAAGATTTGCAAACTGCCGGCGAAGTGATGGAAAAATTGTACAACAACAAAACTTATCGCAATCATTTGCAGCATCGCAATAATACGCAAAGCATTATGCTTGGCTTTTCCGATGGTACAAAAGACGGTGGTTACCTCATGGCTAACTGGTGCATTTATAAAGCGAAAGAAGAGCTTACGCGCATTTCGAGAAAATACGACATTAATGTAGTGTTCTTCGACGGACGCGGCGGTCCGCCGGCGCGCGGTGGTGGAAAAACCCATAAGTTTTATGCATCAATGGGCAGCAATATTGAGAATAAAGAAATTCAGGTAACTGTGCAGGGACAAACTGTAAGTTCCAATTTTGGAACAGTACAATCTGCCCAATACAACATCGAGCAATTGTTAAACGCAGGCATTTCAAACGATGTTTTATTTTCCAAAAAAGAAACATTGACCAAAGAGGAGGAAACCTTATTGTCTCAGCTTTCTGAAGAGGGTTTTGCTTCGTACAGCGAGTTAAAAGAGCATCCTTATTTCATGGAATATCTTTCTTACGCAAGTCCCTTGAAGTTTTATGGTGCCACCAATATCGGCAGTCGTCCAACCAAAAGGAACGCTTCGGCAAAACTCACATTGAACGATTTACGGGCTATTCCTTACGTGGGCGCATGGAGCCAGTTAAAACAAAATGTAACAGGCTATTATGGTGTTGGAACAGCTTTGCAAAAGCTGGAAAAAGCGGGCAAATTCAAGGCTTTGAAAGATTTGTACAAAAATTCATTATTCTTCCGTGCGCTGATTGATAACAGTGAAATGTCTATGAAAAAATGTTTCTTTCCATTGACACAATTTCATGCAAAGCACCCTAAGTACGGCGAGATTTGGAAAAAGATTTACGAGGAATATTTACTTACCGAAAAAATGGTATTACGCCTCAGCGGACAAACAGAACTGATGGCGAATTATCCTGTAGAGTCTTTGTCTATTCAAATGCGCGAACGTATAGTACTGCCGCTTGTAACTATTCAGCAATTCGGCTTGCACAAATACACGGAGCTTGAACAATCCGGCGCCAAAAGCAATTTAAAAGAAGTATATGAAAAGCTGATTATGCGTTGCTCTTTCGGTATCATCAATGCAGGAAGAAATTCGGCGTAAGAAGGATGATAATAATTAAAAAAAACGCAGGCATCAAGCCTGCGTTTTTTTTATCCTTTCCACTCATTATTACTTCTGTCAATATCCGGCAATTGGTGTTGCGGGTCAAGAATAATATCGGTTACTTTTGAAGTCGTGGGAGCGAGTAAAGTCCATGTGCCGCTGCGCTGCCATATTTCCACAGGGAGATGAATGGTTTGCGTTTTACCATTCTCTTCTTTTATTTCAACGCTTACAGGCATTGGTAATTGTTCTTTGTTTTCAATCGTAACCAATGCGCCTTTTGACACATCATCATCTTTATATTTCACGGAAGTAATGGCTTGGTCCAGTAACCAGTTATTAGCAAACCAACCGCGCCAGAACCAGGTTAAATCTTCGCCCGCGGCGTTGTCCATTGTCCTGAAAAAATCTGTTGGCGAAGGATGTTTGAACGCCCAGTTTTTTGAGTAAGTGCGAAACGCATAATCAAAACGCGCGCTGTCGAGAATTACATCGCGCAGCAAAACCAATCCAAATGCTGCTTTAAAATATGCCAGCGGGTGCACGTCTTTAGAATCGTACCAGTCGGGAGGAGTAAGTAATGTTGCGCCATTTTGTAAAGCCTTAATTACCGGTACAATTTCATCCGCCGGATTGCCGCCTTTTGGTGCATATTCTCCATCGCGCTTGGGCGCAAACTCGCCGTTGTTGAAATCACGCTGAGAATAAATATCGATGAATGTGTTAAATCCCTCGTCCATAAAAGGATAGCGACGCTCGTTCGAACCGTCAATCATCGGATACCATGTATGACCAATCTCGTGAGAAACCAATGACCAGAAACCTTTGCCGTTGCCTTTGTAATGGTCAAATGCCAATGCCGGAAATTCCATACCGCCGATAGGTCCGCCTACGTTTACCGCTTCTGGATAAGGAAACTCAAACCAGCGTTTTGAAAAATCTTCTACCGATGCTTTTAAATATTCCGTTGCACGTGTCCAATCGCTTTTTCCTTTAATGCCTTCCACCGGATAAACAGATTGAGAGAAGACTGTTTTTCCGCTTGGTAAATCAGTTTTAGCGCCGTCATAAATAAATGCTTTGGAAAGCGCAAAAGCTACGTCGCGCGTGTTTTTCATGGCAAAATGCCAGGTTACGTTTCCTGAACTTTTCTTCGTAGGAGAGATGCCTTTTTCTACATCTTCAGCAGAGCGGATAATGACGGTCTTTTCTGATTTTTTTGCTTCGGCAATGTTGTTTATAATTGTTGAATTAAAGACTTCGTTTCCATTTAATAATTCGCCCGAACCAACTGCTAACATATTTGCGGGCGCTGTAATTTTGTAGTCTATATCGCCGTACTCGAAATAAAATTCGCCGCTGCCGATGAATGGCAAAGTGTTCCAACCCAACAAATCATCATATACACATAAACGTGGAAACCAATAACCGAAATCATAAATTTTCCCGTTTTTCGTTTCCAGAATTCCGGCGCGGTCGCCCGCCGAAGATTTTAATAATTTGAATGAATAAGCAATGCGTATTTTCAACGTACTTTTTGCTGCAAGCGCATTTTTCAAACGCAATTGCATACGAGTGTCGTTAATCAAATAATCAGCATTTTGCCATTCTCCGTTTTGAAATACTTGA
This sequence comes from Arachidicoccus sp. BS20, assembly GCF_001659705.1. Taxonomy (NCBI): domain Bacteria; kingdom Pseudomonadati; phylum Bacteroidota; class Chitinophagia; order Chitinophagales; family Chitinophagaceae; genus Arachidicoccus; species Arachidicoccus ginsenosidimutans. The sequence continues at coordinate 977,595 of NZ_CP015971.1, read as the reverse complement.
ATCTGTTTGAACTTGAAACCCTTATCCTCAGAAACTTTCAAGCCTGCCGCGCCGGCAAGAGCATGCGCGCGCGAGTCTTCTCTGTCATTATTTTGGTCAAGCTCAAACCATAGATAATCAAGATTGTCAGGACTGTTGTTGATGTAATTGATTTCTTCTGTTCCGCTCAAAATATTGGAAGTTGTGTCAAAAGAAACATTGAGCCGGTAATCAACTTTGTTTTGCCAATAATTGCCGCCCGGCGCACCGTTTGCACTACGGAAGGAATTGCCGTTGCTTGTATAAAAATCAGGAGCAAATGCTTCCCGCGGATTGTAATGTTGCGCGCTTGCAGTCAAAGCGACGCCCGCAAAACACAATGATAATAAAGATGTACGCATGATAGAGATTTTTTAACAGAGAAAAACCAAATATAAATGTTTTAAGCCTTTTCTTAAATTATGACAAGATAAAAAATACAATATGTATGTTATGTGTAGTATTGTTTTTAATTTGCTTTTAAATCATCATTACTTAATCTTTTTTGTTCTCTTGGTTCTCCAACCTTTAAATTTCCCAGTCTGAAATTAAATGAAATACCAAATTTTAAAGCAGGCGTATATGTGAAATTATAGCGAGAAAATCCGATACCAGATATTTCTGTTCCTTCTTTAATATTTTTATTTAAGAAGTTTTCAAAATAAGCAGTAATAGAGCCTCTATTTTTTATTACTGTCTTGGATATTGACAGTGTATAATTGGAAGAATATATTTGTTTACCTTGATAAGACGGAGCGTTACTTATATAACGGCTAATAAATGAAATATTTATATTTTTTAAAATAGAATAACGAATATTGCAGTTTAACTGATTCAAATTGCCATTATAAACAATATTATCTATTTGATTGCGCAATGAATAAATTGATAAACTATTGTACATATCTATAAAAATCTTATTCTTTAGGTTCAAATTGAATCCAGTTATAATGTCAAAACTTTTTGAAGCTCCAATATTTTTATATTGGTAAATGGTTTGGGAAGTGGTACTATCAAAATAAATATATGATGCGAAATTGTCGGGAATATAATTGTAGTTATCCTCTATATAATAGGAAACAGTATTTGTTTTAGAAATATTTATACTGCTTTCTAAGCCTACGGCTATCTTATTCAGTATTTGTTGGGTCAATTTGTTATTGCCGATAACAATTGTTTGCGGGTCGTAATAATTAACGCTAATGCCGAGAATTTTGTCAGCAGCTCTTCGAACATCTCTATTATATTTAAGATAGAATATATTGTTTTTTCTTTTTGATGGCTTTATTCTAAATATAAGCGAAGGTAGAAAGTTATATTTTGTAGTAAATAATACATTATTTTCATTAAGAGTAGATTTATATAGAGATTTATCTATATTGCCTCCAAGTTTGATTAGGAAAGACTTTTGTCGATAAGTAAATCCTTGGTATGCCCATATAATTTCCTGTTGATAGGTTCCTATCCCAACTTTATATGCACGTGTTTGCTCTATATTATCAATGATAGAATCAGAAGTATATGAATCGTTGTAATTTCTGTTTATATATCGAAAGAAAGTTTCCCATTGTAATTTTTTGAATATTGGCGAATTATAACTAATCTCAAAACTTAAATCATTCTCAGCATCTTTTTCATAAGAACCCATCAAAAAAGAATTATCCTGATTGAAGATATTAGTGGATGAATTGGGTATGCTTCGAACATTTCGAAAAGAAAAATTTAATTTCCGACTTTTACTAAATGATTTTGTAATGTCTCCTCCCAATTCATAAGATGTAAATTGATTTTTGTCTAATAGAAATAAATTGTATGTACTATCTGTTATATCATTTTTAATAGAGTAAAAATTTTTCCCGTCTCTATTACTAATGCTTTTTCCTATTTTTGAATATATTGTAGCGTCTAAACTGCTATCAAACATATAGTTTAAAGACAGGTCTCCGTCTATTAGTTTTGTTTTCCTATTTTGAGAAGTATTTGTTTGCTGAATGTTTGTTTCTCCATTATTTGAAAGTATAATGTTGTTATGTATTTGAGATAATGTGCCATCTTTGCTTCCATATATATTTAACTGAATTCCTAATTTATTTTTTTGATAATAAAGAAACGGCTGATAACTTCCATTTATATTTTGTTTAGTGTAAGTCAAATCAACATTATTATTTCCTATTATTCCTTTTAGATAGCCGTTAGTTACAATATTCACAATTACAGCGTACCCCTCACTTCTGTATTTCTCGGGAGGGAGTGTGTTGACTTCTATTTTTTTTATTAAATCGACAGGAATAACCTTTAAGGCATTTGATAAGTTGTCATTGAAAGCTTTATAGTGCAGTCCATTTAAAAGTACCAAAAATTTTTGAGCATTTTTATACCCAATTTTATTTCTATCATATTGAAAAAAGAAAGGCAATTTTAATACAGCTTCGTATCCGCTTTTGTTCTTTATGGAAGAATCTTTATCTACTAAATAAATCATTTTATCAACTGTTATCTCCATGGCATTGGTATTACCTGAGATTGTTACATCTTTAAGTGTATGATAAGAAGGAGATAATAAAAATATTTTATCCTTTAGATAATATGGGTTGGAAGGAGTATATTTTACGAATAAATCTTTATATCCCAAACATTTTATATGTAAGATAATTGCCGTTGAAGAATCGATATATATACTAAAATTCCCCAAATTATCGGCTGATATATTTTTGATTGTAGAAGAATCCTTGGCATTCAATATTATGATAGTAGAACTCAATGGCTGATTCGTTAATGAGTCCAATGTCACACCTTTTATAATATATTCCTGTGAAAAGATGGGGGACGCATAAAACAAAATAATAGCAGAAAGTAGGATATGCTTCATCTCTTATTCAATTTGCTTAATAGATGTTCTATTCCCTCATTTTGCGGGCTTTGATATTCTATATTTATTACCTTTTTCGTATCTGTTGTAATGATTGCCGGATATATGTTATTATTGTCTTCGGGATATGTAAAAATATTTAAAGTGTCTAAAATAATTTTATTACTCCTTAGAGCATTAAGCCCAACTCTGACAAGAACTAATTTTATACTATTCATTCTCGTAAAGATGAATTTTAAATTTTGATATTTATTATAGTTTTCTCTTACGAACGCTTCTGTGTAACTTATACATCCTTCACATCCCTGATTAGGAATCACAACATAATATTTTGATAAGTATGAATTATCTTTTTTATCAATTTTTTTCAAGTTTGCAGACACATCATCGTAATTCTGTTTTGTGTTACATGAAACAACCATTATTATAGAGAAAAACAATCTATATAGTAATTTTAACTTTGACATATTCACAAGTGTTTAAGTTTTTATTGTTAGAGTTTAAAAAATATATTCCATTTTTGTTGATAAAATAGTTATCAAGTGATAACCCTTGGGGAAATAAGGTTTCTCCTATATAATTCAAGTTGCTATTTAATCAGTAAGTCTATTCAAGGTATAAGCGAAAATAAACATCAATATTTTCAGTAAAAAACCTTTAAAAGTTACAGCGTGAATCTTTCTAAGGAACAGATTTTTGATTTCGCTGAATGTTGTTTCAATTCTTTTTCTGCTGTGTTCTTTCAAAAATCTTACCCAAGGTTCATCCTTTCTTTTGCTGTTGGACTTCCTGCCAATCATTAAATGAATGTTCTCTGCTTCCAACATATCATCTTCGATGGTGTAATCCGTATAAGCGGCATCGCCGTAAATACAACTTTCAGGCGCTACGCTTAACGGCAGCTTTTTCAATGCCTGCACATCGCTCTCACTGCCGGGAACAAAACCAAATTCAACCGGTATGCCTTTCGCTGTTGTCAGCACTTGCACCTTTACTCCGTAAAAATATCTGCGCATACTGCTTTGCCTGCCACGCCATTGTTTGCCTTTCAGCATCTTGCTGCGCGATATTCTTATATTGTCGCAAACCGCTACAGGAAAGGAATCTATCACATAACTGCTTGCTCCGCTGATGTCTTTCAAATACCCGCCAAGCTGAAAAAACATACTGCACAACAATGGCTCTAATCTGTGCAAACGCCTGTTGTATCTGCTTTTGTCCAACATCTGAGGACACATGCCCGTCATTTGCATAAAACCTCTCGCATTATCATGATGTCCCCCCAAATAAAGAGCCGCTACGATTGCCGTTGTTATCACTTCGCTATCGCTTACTCGACAACGTACATCTTCCTGATGACCAATTCCTTTTAATAAATCATCTACCAAACAAAATATTCTTATAACTTTATCCCCGTTGAGCATCGATAAATACCGTTTTAAGTGTGGTAACTCAAAACTATTATTTTATTCGATGCTCTTCGCTTTTTATACCATAACCCGCAACTTGGGTTATATAGTTGAATGATTTATCAAAGCATATGAGGTCAATCTGTTTATATTCTTTTCCTTGCTTAGTAATTGGTATTTCTAAGAATCTGTAATACAAATTACGATATTTGTCATAAATAATATTTCGATAACTTGGAGTTTCTAAGTAATAATTAAATAAAAACCTTCTATTATCCATATTTTTATCTTCCTTATTTATATCTAAAGGGACAATACAGAAGTCTTTTCTACTGCTTGCATCATATGGCATCACGCTAAGAGAGGTGTTGTCTATCTCAAGGGCTTTATGACTTGCTGGCAAACTAATGACAGTAGAATTGTTGTCTGGGTTATAGGCTGAATAAGTGATTCGATAATTGCTCCCACCCCAATTATAATTCCAATATATCTTTGGATATGGGATTAAAGTTTTAATTATTCCGGATTTCAAATCAAGAATAGAATATATTGTACGGTGTAATGGTTGCTCTTTACTGTTTTCTCCAACAAAATAACCAATTCCATAAGCAAGATTGTTATTAATAACAATAGGAGAACAATTTGTTGCAAATGGGCGCGATGGCTCATATTCAAAAGAGGGTCTTTTATCAGAAAAGAAGTTATACTTTTTAATTATTTTTTTCTTCTTTATTGAATAAATAAATAAACTGGAATTGTCGTTACAATAACAATAACAACTATCCGCGTTTATAAAAGTAAAAAAATCGATTTTGGTGTTGACATAAAAATTAACAACAGAAGATAACACAGTTTTTTCTTTCAATATTTCGCTATAAAACAACATTCTATGGTTATATTGGTCATAGATTATTAAAATATCTTTGCCCGAATCATATTGAAGAGGTGTACTGTTCGCAATGACCAATGTGCTATCTATATAAAATTTAATCGTATCTATACATAATATATTGACTTTTCTTTCATTTTTATATTCTGTACAATTGGTAATATTATTGTTATTATTGCATGAGAGAAAAAGGATTAAAACAGGATTTAATAAAAAAGTTAATATTTTTATTGCTTTTTTATTCATATTTAATTTATGTAGATGTAATTTTTAATGGGATTTAGTATAAGATATATAAACCATATATTTATTATTATTCCAAAATAAAAGAGGCTGCCTTCTAAAAAATCAAGACAGCCTCCAAATCAATCCTCTTATGAAGGCTCAGTAGAAGAAGATTTTACGCAATCATTACTTTGATACCAAGCGGAATTTGCGCAAGTATATGTGGTAGTACCATCAGCTGTACTTTCCACACAGTGACCATTGTTTTCACTAGGACGATTTAAGCATCCGTTACCCCCAACAGGCGGCTCTTCAATGTTGGGAGAAATGTCATTAATGCTGCTAAAGGACATTAGTAATAAGCCGCTCATGCAGATTGGAATTAATAATCTTTTCATAATTATTTCTTTAAAAAAGTTAAATAATAGCCAAATCTATCTATTTTTTATAATAAAAACAATTTTTAATACAATTATTTTTTTAGGATAAAATAATATTTTATATGTATTTGATTATAAATTAAATATAAATTAATTTATAATATGTTATTAATATTTCGGTTATGCTTATTAAATAAAAGAGTTCAAACAGTACTTTTGCATAAAAATTTTTTATGGGTATAGCAGATATTTTATTTCAAAAAAATCAGGAAAAAGCAACAGCCAATTTAAAAGCAGGGGAGGAGTTTCTTGCAGAAAATGCAAAGAAGGAAAATGTAATTGCATTGGAAAGCGGTTTGCAATACGAAGTATTGAAAGAAGGCGACGGTGCAAAGCCAACTGTAACAAGCAATGTAACTTGTCATTATCACGGAACGCTGATAAACGGTACTATTTTCGACAGTTCGGTGCAGCGCGGACAGCCGGCAACTTTTCCGTTGAACAGAGTTATTAAAGGCTGGACGGAAGGCTTGCAACTGATGAATGTAGGCAGCAAATTCCGTTTCTACATTCCTTCGCATCTGGCTTATGGAAACCGTGCTGTAAGTGCGGAAATAGGTGCAAATTCTACATTGATATTTGATGTGGAATTGCTGGGGGTTTCATAGCCTTTGATTGCAGATGTGAATGCAAAAAGAAATAGCGGACTCATTTTTCTGAGTCCGCTATTTCTTTTTTTATAGATAAAGAAAATTATTTTTTTTCATCTACTGTACCTTCAATCGATAAATTGACGGGGCGTTGAGCCTGTGCAAATTTTACATCAACCGAGCGTACAAAATGCCCCACAGCCGCGGCATTGTAAGTAACTTTAATTTCGCCTTTTTTACCTGCAAGAATAGGTTTTTTGGGATATACCGGCGTTGTACATCCGCAAGTTGCTGTTGCCGTTTCTATAACCAACGGCGTTTTTCCTTTGTTTTCAAAAGTAAAAATGGTTGTTGCCGGAACGCCTTGCGGAATATTGCCGAACTGATGTCTTAACTCGCTAAACTTGGCTTGGGGAACCGGTGTATTTTGTTCTTTTTCCTGAGCCATTGTGGCTGTTGCGCCTGCGCAAATGAATAATACCGCGAAGATTATTTTTTTCATTTTCGTATTTTTTTATGTTAGATATATTTTACCAGTTAAAGTTTATTGTGTGTCTTTATCTTTTTTAATGCCTGTGCCTTTGAAGTGTAATGTTTTTACAATTTGCCCTACTTTATTGTCTTGAAATAAGATACTCAAGTTTTTTTGAAAATTGCCTTCTTCGTATCCGTTAAAGCCTATTGTTATATCCATTTCCGCTCCCGGCGGATATGAGCCTTTTTTGTATTCCGGCGTTGTGCAACCGCAACTTACAACTACGTTGGTCAATGCCAATGTATCATTACTGATATTCTTCATCTTTACGGTATATTTGACGGTTTTTCCGTATTCGATATTGCCGAAATCATGGTCGGCATCATCTATATGTACATATTTATAACCGTTTACCGGAGGTGTATGTTTTATGGTTTGCGCTGTGGCGCCGATATAACAAACGGTTGTGAGAAATAGAAAAAATATTTTATACATAATCGATTTGATGAATTATTTTTGCGCAATGCTGATTGCTTAGCATGACAAAAATAATGCTAACTCTTCATTAATCGAAATCGGATAATAATCTTGATATGATATTTAACTTTGCCTTATGCAGTGCTTAATTATTAAACAAAAAGAATCACTGAGTGAATATTCCTATGCCACCTATGTATATAATATTATTGCGGATGAATTTTTGGCAAGAGGAAATACTTTGATAGAAGTGATAGATGAAGAAAATTTTGTACCACTCGACGATGTATCTAAAGATGTTCTCTATGTCGTAAATGCCCCGGACAATAAAGAAATGATGATGAAGCTTTGGTATAGCATATCATTGCCCAAAATCATTAAGCAACTTCGGGCAGATAAAATAATTTACCTGAACGGATTGCTTGGTTCTCATAAGCTGATAAGACAGCCGCAAATTATGCTGCTTTTCGGTACGGATTATTTTGTAAATCCCAAAAATGCAACAAAATGGCAACAGCTTAGCCTGAAAAAGATTGCCAAAAATGTAACGTATGCGAGTTTGGTTTTTACCTATTCCGAGTCTGCGATTGACACGCTGGCAACCATTTTGAATAGCTGCTTGTCGGCGAAAATAAAAACACTTTATCCTTTGCCAAGAAAGATTTTTAGTGTGCTGAACTGGGACGAACGTGAAAAAGCAAAAGCCGCATTCAGCAATGGAGAAGAATATTTTTTGCTGAAATCTTCCGGCGACGATATTACTGAAATCGTACTTTATTTAAAGGCATTTTCTTATTTCAAAAAATGGCAAAAAAGTTCTATGAAGCTGGTATTGCTGGCGTCTGAGGAGCTGTTGAACAATGCAAAATTTAAAGAAATTTTTTCGACTTATCATTTCAGGGAAGACGTGGTTTTCTATTCTCAAATGGCACGTGAAGATTACCATCTGCTGCTTGCTGCCGCTTACGGATTTTTGATGCTTACAGGAAGAGACAGTGATTTGCCTTATTTACTGGAATCGTTTCAGTGCGGAACTCCGGCGCTTACCTATACTAGTAATTCTATTAAAGAAATTGCAGACGACGCGCCCTACTATTTTTTAGGAAAAAGTTATACGGATATCGCCCAGGGAATGATTGCCATGTATAAATCGGAAATGATGCGCGCTACGCATATTGAAAAAGGACTTGCTGTAGCGGCAACATTTGACTATGATGCCAACAAGCAAAAGCTGATGAACTGGATATTTGAGGCATAATATTACAAAGCCTTGTATTTTCTTTCATAAGCAATCAGCCATGCCGTAACTAAATTATAAGTGTTGATGCCTTGCGGTTGATGATTGGCTTTTAAATATTGGCTGTAAATTTTGGTCGTAAGCTTTTCAACAGGATTTTCGTGAGCTTTGATGTAGTTGCGTTGTTCATACAAATCCGCCTTTACGAGTGTATCCAGCATTTTATAATTATTTTTTGCCAGCGCAGAATCTCTTTGCCACAATTCCCAATTTGCATATTCATACAAATTGAGATAAGCCGAATATTTGAACAAAGGGTCGAAAGAATTTGATGCCGCAAGATAACCTACAAAATTTGCTTCGTCTTCCGTGGCATAACCAAGCTGGTGCGCCATTTCGTGGCAAGTTGTATAAGGTAGTCCAAACTTTGGTAAGGCTGTGTTTACCTGCGCTTCGCCCGTGAAGGGATTGTAATATCCGGCAGTACCCAAATAACTGTTGAGCATATTGTAAACAGATGTTTTTACACTTTTAGCTTCATAATGCAAAAACGGATATGTTTTCTCAATATTCGCATAAGCCTGCAATGCCTCATTGAACATTGTTTGGTTATTGGGATAAATTGCTTTTTTGCCAAGCAAAATTCTTCCGGCATTTGTTTTTACAACCAGATTTTTTACCAGCGAATCCAATTGTTTGGTAGAATATTTTTGGGAAATATTGAGTTGCAATTGATGTGCAATTCCTTGTCTTGAATAATTCATTCCCCAAAGAGCATAAAACAGAAAATAAACCGTCAAAACCGTGAAAAGTAGCGTGTAGATTGATTTTGCGAGATATGTTTTATCAATTTTTCTTTTGAATAATTTTATAAAGAACCGAACTATTCTGAATAAAACAAACGCGAAGAATATTGTATAAAACACATCGCCGATGCTGAACGGAATTTTTCCGAAAATGCTTCTCATCGTTTTTCCGATAAAAGGATAAATGCCCGTCGCGTACCAATTTTCGACCAAAGTTTCGCTTCGTGAAAAAAGACTAAGCAACGCGCACAATAAGAGCAAAACGATTAATGTGATATTCTTTCTTTGCTTAAAAAATTTTTTCATCATTCGTTCAAAAATAAATCATACATCACATAAATCACAAATCTAAATTCACTATTCAAATATTATCTTTGCAGCATGGAATTGAGCAAAAATTTTATCCCTTCGGAAGCAGAGCAAAAGTGGACTGCAATTTGGAAAGACAAAAAATATTTTAACAGTAAACCCGATAACCGCAAGGCATTCACGGTAGTGATTCCGCCGCCGAATGTTACGGGCGTACTGCACATGGGACATACATTAAACGAAACGGTTCAGGATATTTTGGTTCGCCGTGCACGTATGAGCGGCTACAACGCTTGCTGGGTTCCCGGCAGCGACCACGCTTCCATCGCCACCGAAGCAAAAGTGGTACAAATGCTGAAAGAAAAAGGCATCGATAAAAATACTTTGACGCGCGAAGAATTTCTGAAATACGCCTTTGAGTGGAAAGAAAAATACGGCGGCATTATTTATAACCAAATCGAAAGGCTTGGTTGCAGCGTTGATTGGAACAGAGTTACCTTCACGATGGACGACCATTATTACAATGCGGTTATCAAAGTGTTTGTGGATTTGTATAACAAAGGGTTACTGTATCGCGGTGCGCGTATGATTCATTGGGACCCTGCAGCACAAACGGCTTTAAGCGATGAAGAAGTAGAATATAAAGACATTCAGGGCAAGTTGTATTATGTAAAATATAAAATTGTTGATGACAATTCTGTACAAGAACCGGTTGCCGTTTATCTCAGCACAAAAGAATTGCTTGCAAGAGCAAAGAGTGTTATTCATAACTTACTCGAAAAAATCAAAAACGATAAATCGAATACGATTGAAAAAACAGTTATCGGAAATGTTACGGAAGAAGGAGCTGCATTTCTTACTGTTTTAACAGGCGAAGAAATTACAACCGAATATAAGCACACGATTGACAGGAGTGGAATTAACCACGTTTTAAATAATCACAGCAATTCAAATATTGAGGATAGTCGCGGACAAATTGCAATTACCGAACAAGATTTTGAATTAATAGTTGATGTGCTTAATCAACCTGATGAAATAATTGCTTCAGGACTCGACAAGCAGCAAAAAGAAACCATTACTTACACTAAAAAATTTGATGACGGTACTATTATTTATTTAGAGGAAATAAGAACGGGTAGAAAGGAACTGATGCTGCAAACAATGCGCAAAATGAAAGGGAAGACCGGTTTAGAATCTTCCCTTAAAAACAGGCGAGCTATGCCTTCCGATGAATCGGAATCCTTCTCTCACACGTCCGAAACGACTCCTGTTATTGCAAATATACCAAAAATTATTGATTTTAGCATATTAGGAAATATTTCCGGTACAACCGGTTATTTAACCGTTGCAACTTCACGTCCCGAAACCATTATGGGCGATGTGGCTTTATGTGTAAATCCGAATGACGAACGTTATATTCATCTCAAAGGAAAAAAAGTAATTGTGCCTTTAGTTAATCGCGAAATTCCGATTATTGAAGACGATTATATTGATATGAGTTTCGGTACAGGCGTACTGAAAGTAACGCCTGCGCACGACATTAACGACTATAATATCGGATTGAAACATAACCTCGAAGTCATCGACACTTTAAATGCCGACGGAACGTTGAGCGAAGCTGCGCAAATTTATGTTGGCATTGACCGTTTTGTTGCACGCAAAAAAGTAGTAGAAGAACTGGCGCAAAAAAATCTTTTAATCAAAGAAGAAGAATATCCGACCCGTCTTGGTTATTCGCAACGTTCGGGCGCTGTGGTGGAGCCGCGCATTTCCACACAATGGTTTCTGAAAATGCAGGAACTCGCCAAACCTGCGCTGGATGCGGTTTTGAGCGGAGAAATAAAAATTCATCCCGGCGATAAATTCCTGGCTACGTATAAACATTGGCTGGAAAATGTAAAAGACTGGTGCATTTCGCGGCAGCTTTGGTGGGGACAACAAATTCCTGCCTGGTACGATGAAGAGGGAAAATGTTACGTTGCAGAAACAGAAGAAGAAGCCCGTAAACTCACGGCTCACGACTCACAACTTACTCGTGATAACGACGTTCTCGACACATGGTTTTCTTCATGGCTGTGGCCTATGGAAGTGTTCAATGGAATTTCCAGTCCGGGCAATGAAGAACTGAAATATTATTATCCGACTTCCGTGCTTATTACCGGACAAGACATTATTTTCTTTTGGGTGGCGCGCATGGTAATGGCTGGTTTGGAATACGAAAAAACGATTCCTTTCAGCGATGTATATTTCACGGGAATGGTGCGCGACAAGCAAGGGAGAAAGATGTCTAAATCATTGGGCAATTCGCCGGATTTGCTCAACCTGATTGACACGTATGGCGCGGATGCCGTTCGTTTCGGCATTATGATTTCTTCTCCGGCAGGTAACGATTTACTGTTCGATGAAGCGTCTTTGGAACAAGGCAGGAATTTCAATAATAAAATCTGGAATGCACTGAAGCTGGTAAAGATGTGGGAAGAAAAACAGGTTGCAAGTTCAGGGTTGCAGGTTGCGGGTTTTGCCATTGATTGGTTTGAAAATCGCTTGAACGAAGTGAAAAACGAAGTTGCACAACTGCATACACAATTCAGGCTGAGTGAGGGTTTGAAAACAATTTATTCTTTAATTTGGGATGATTTCTGTTCCTGGTATCTCGAATGGATTAAACCGAACTTCGGCGAAAATATTGATACGGAAACTTACAATAAAACCGTTTATTTCTTTGAAGAATTATTGCAACTGTTACATCCGTATATGCCTTTTATCACGGAAGAAATGTATCATTTATTAAAAGAGCAAAAAGAAGATTTGTGTGTGAAACAATTTGCTGAGATTGGCGAAACGGATAAAAATATTTTGCAACAAGGCGAATTGTTAAAAACGATTATTTCTTCCATCCGCGATGTGCGCAACAAGAATAATGTAAAGCCGAAAGAAACAATTGAATTGAAAATTCAGACGGAAAACAAAAATTCTTATACAAATATCCTTTCCATTTTGCAAAAGCAAATAAATGCTGAAACCATTGATTTTACGGATGTTTCCATTGATAACAATGTAGTGATTACTTTGGAAAAAGATAAATTCTTTGTTCAGCTCAATCAGGAAATTGACAAAGATGCTTTGAAAAATGATTTACTGAAAGACTTGGAATACCAGCAGAAATTCCTGCAATCCGTTCAAAACAAATTGAGCAATGAACGCTTTGTCCAAAACGCAAAACCCGAAGTTGTTGCCATCGAAAGAAAGAAACAATCCGACGCCGAAGCGAGAATTAAAACCATTGAAGAAAGTTTGGCGAGCTTGTAAATTGATTTTTCTATAATCCTTATGCAGCGCAGGTTTCACAGCCTGCGCTTTTTTATTTTCGTCAAACTGATTTCTATCATCTTTTTCTGTGATGTTTATCACATTTGGCGCGATTGCGTGCACATAACTTTGTCGTGAAAATAAAAACATTGTTTTATGAGCAAGACGCCCGTCCCGTTTAATGATAAAGATTTCAAGCCAACAGGCGCAATTGTTTTTTTCATATTGCTGCTTGTGTTATGTATGCTGATTTGGTTTTCTGTTTACAACATTCAGGTTCAAAGACATTAAAATAAACGTTATGAACAAGTACGAAATACGAGTAATGCTGGCAACCGGCTGCATCATGATAATCTTTCTGTTTTCCCTGCTATATAATGCTTTCAGCCGAAAGATAGATGTGCCGAGTTGTGTTCCGTTCAGCAAAACATTTGAACATCCTCAATTAAAAAAGATTGATGATTCTACTTACGAATTATATGTAGTCGCACAAATGTGGGCTTTCGCACCGGACGAAATCGATATACCGACAGGCAGTACAGTGGATGTTTATCTCACATCAAAAGACGTTGTGCACGGATTTAATATTGACAGGAAAGCCGTTAATCTCATGGCTGTTCCGGGCGGTGTAAACACTGCAACCATCAAGTTTACGGAAGCCGGCGTTTACAACATTGTGTGTCACGAATATTGTGGTGCAGGACATCAGAATATGTTGGGAAAATTTGTGGTCAAAGATGAGTAAGTGTAATTAATAATTAAAAATTGGTAATTAATAATTAGTGGTTTTCAAAAATGAAGATGATTGAAAAAGAGGAAGACGTTTGCCGTCATGCTGAACTCGTTTGGCTTCGCCGATTTTCAATTCTGCATCTTATAAAATTCAAGCATAAGATTCCTAAACAATCCTGAACATATTTCAGGACGGAATGATATGTAAACATATTCGATATTTTCTGAAATGCCTGTTATAACTGCATTTCGGAAGATTTATACAATAACGTAACAAGAAATTTAATTACAAAATGAAAATAAGCAAATCACTTAAACGAGTAATTCTTACCGAATTTATACTGCCGCTTACGTTGCTCATTATCGGTATTTATCATGGATTGATGCAGGTAATTTATCGTGCCGGCGTTATTCATCAATCGAGTGCTTTAGGCTTGAACTATTATCAGGGATTAACGTTGCACGGCGTTATCAATGCGATTGTATTAACCACGTTTTTTGCAGTAGCATTTGGTCATGCAACCATGACGTATTATCTGAAGAAAGAACCGCCAAAACTTTCATATATCATCTCATTATGGCTAATGGTTGTCGGCACTTTAATGGATGCATATGCCATGCTTACAGGCAAGGCGCAAGCGCTCTATACATTTTACGCACCGTTAAAAGATTCGCCTGTTTTTTATGTGGGGACCGCCGTTCTTATTGTCGGGAGTTGGGTCGCATTTTTCGGCTGGCTGAAAATATGGTTTCAATGGAGAAAAGAAAACCCGGATAAAAAGATGCCTTTAGCCATTTTGGGAACCATTGTCAATTTTACTGTGTGGGTGGTATGCACACTGCCGGCAGCGTATTCGACCATTATTTTACTCACGCCATGGTCTGCGGGATGGGTTAGTAGCATCAATGTTCCATTAACAAGAATGTTGTTCTGGATGTTTGGTCATGCGTTGGTTTACTTTTGGTTGCTGCCGGCTTATGTTATGTATTACACCATTTTGCCAAAAGTTGCAGGCGGCAAACTATTCTCTTCAAATGCAGGCAGACTGGCATTTCTGCTGTTCTTAATCTTGTCCGTTCCTGTTGGTGTGCACCATCAGTTCAGCGAACCGGTATTTACACCCGGAACAAAATTTTTTATGTCAATTCTTACTTATGGCGTCGCTATTCCAAGTTTTATGACAGCATTCAACATTGCGGCATCGCTGGAATATGCCGGGCGAAAACGCGGCTCAAAAGGATGGCTCGGCTGGATGCTGCATTTGCCGTATTTCAAAAGTAAAAACTTTTTATTCGGTTATTTGATTTGCGGGTTAATCTTGTTCATCTTCGGCGGATTATCTGGAATTGTGAATGCTTCCTATTCGCTCAACGCTGTTATTCACAACACCGCCTGGGTGCCGGGACATTTTCACATGACTGTTGCCGGACCTGTGTTCTTATCAATTATCGGCATGAGCTTGTATTTGTATGCAAAACTTTCGGGTAAAAACATCAGGTTCAAATCTTTTGCAACAGTTGTTCCTTATATCTGGATGATTGGGCTGGTTTTTTTCTCACACGGATTAATGGCTGGCGGACTGATGGGCGAACCGAGAAGAACAAATTTAGGTATGAGTTATACAAACCCAAGTAGTCCGTTGTTTAATCAACATTGGGTTCCTACAACAACATCTACATTGGTCGGCGGCATTATAATGACTGTTGCCGCAGTATTGTATTTCATTTCATTTTTCGGAACAGTGTTTGGCAAGCCCGTACGCGAGCAATCGCTTGAATTGCCTGTTGCAGAGGATTTACATGAAGAAAAACCGGTGCCGATATTTATGAATATGAAACCTTGGTTAGTCATCATGTTTGTACTGATTTTGTTCGCATACATTCCTGCGCTGACGAGCGTTTTCAAATACAGCTCTTCCGTAAAAGCGAAGTATGATGTGGAAAGCCCGATGATAATTCAGGATTCTACGAATGTAGAGCAAGGGACGAGATAAATGAATAATGAATGCGCTTATTCGTCATTCCTGCGCAGGCGGAAATCTCTTGGTAAATGTTTTTTGAGATGCGGGATTGAAAATCGGCGAAGCCAAACAAGTTCGGAATGACAGCTGGTGTATTTTAATTCAACTTGGATATTCAATAAGTAAAATATTATCAAAAATGAAGAATAAGAAACAAATATCATTGCTGTTTTTTACAGTCGTTATTGTAGCGCCGTTAATGATTTTTGGCGCGGTTAACTGGTATCAGCATTCAGTTTCGGGGCTTCCTTATTACGGCGAAAAATATGCGATAGAGAAATCGAAACCTTATTTTACTGTTCCCGATTTTGAATTTACAAACCAAGATAGTACGGTCGTAAATCAGTCATTTATAAAAAATAAAGTTTGGGTCGCAAATTATTTCTTCACGAGCTGTCCGTCTATTTGTCCGCAAATGATGCATAATTTAACAAAAGTACAAGCGGCATTTGCAAGCGATAATGATGTGCGCATTGTCTCTTTTACGGTTGACCCTGAACATGATTTGCCGACAAGATTGAAATGGTATGCGCAACGCTACGGTATTAATGCGGCGCAATGGCAATTGGCAACAGGTACGAAAAAAGACTTGTATCAATTCGCGCGCAAAGGATTGTCCGTTGTTGCAACAGATGGCGATGGCGGCGAAGGAGATTTTATTCACAGCGACCATTTGGTATTGGTAGATAAAGACAATCACATCCGCGGATATTATGATGGTACAAGTGATTTGGACGTGAAAAAACTAATTGCAGATATTAAAACATTACAATAAACATTTTATGAAAGTTCGATTACTGATTGCAATATCATTCCTACTTTTTTGGAGAAATACTCTATCGGCGCAGGTTTCTGCCGATGCGGGCAAGGCTATTTTTACTACAAGATGCACTGCTTGTCATGGAATAGGTAAGCAGGTTGTAGGTCCCGATTTGAGAGACGTGGAAAATATTCGCTCCGAAGAATGGATTATAAAGTTCGTTCATTCGTCGCAAACGGTCATTAAATCCGGTGATACGGCGGCAGTAAATTTATTCAGCGAGTTTAATAAAACCGTAATGCCCGACCATCCCGATTTGAGCGATAATGATATTAAAAATGTTATTGCTTACATCAAACAAGAAAGTGAAAACGTTGCGAAGAACGCGGCAAATACCAATCTGAATTTGGATAAAGTGCCTTATCCAAATTCGGATGGCGGCTTTTTACATCGTGTAATTTTCCTTGATATTCCCGGCAATCATATGCCGCTGGAACTCACGGATTATACGGCTTGGATGACAATTGCCGTTGCTGTGATTTTTCTCGTAGTTGCGCTTGTAGTGCGTGTGAAAATGGAAGATGTGAAAGAAAAAGATAGGGAAGACGACAGTGTATAATAACCTTGTGTATTATTTTTGATGCACAAAATCAATTATGGTCATACGAGCTACAACTACCGATATTCCTGTAATTCGTGCGATTGCGCACGAGACATGGTTCCCTACTTACGGAAAAATTTTATTAGAAGCACAAATACATTATATGCTTAAATTAATTTACTCCGAAAAATCTTTGGAAGAGCAAATGAACAACGGACATCAATTTTTTCTTTTGAAAGAAGGTGTTGAAACTATTGGTTTTATTGATGTAGAAAAAATTTCAGACACCAAAACTAAACTGCACAAAATTTATTTATTGCCAAATCAACAAGGTAAAGGTTACGGAAAATTATTAATCAACACAGCAATCATACAAGCTGAAACGAACGGTTCCTCAATACTTCAGTTGAATGTAAATCGTTGCAACAAGGCAAAAAGTTTTTACGAAAAATCGGGATTCAACATCGTCGAAGAAGTTGATATTCCGATTGGTAACGATTATTTTATGAATGATTATGTAATGGAAAAGATATTGTAATTTATTATTTGATGACATAATGTATTACATCGTTTATTTTATAAGACATTACAAAGATGTAGATGATATTGGTTTTGTATTCCGGAATTAAATCAAACAATTCTTTTTCAATTGCTTAAACTTTATAACTAAGTAAACTGGTTTTGTGTGCTAAAATTATTAGTATAATTGTGCTGTAAGTTCCAAATAAAGATATGTATATCCGGGAATTATGACGATACTGTAAAAGGCTCTAAAACCGGAATTGCTATATAGCAGCTCATGTTTTATTATTTGACTTCCGAAATGAAACCGAAGAAATTTTATACTTCCGTTTGGGGATGTTTTTTCTCTTTGGGTATCATCCAAAGATTTACACGTGATATTTTTCCCGATATCCTTTCGGAGATATACCAAAGTACTTTTTAAATTCGTTGCTGAAATATTTGGCATCTTTATAACCTACGGTGTCTGCTATTTCCAATATTCCGTATCGCGTTTCGAGCAGAAGCTGCGCAGATTTTTTCATTTTTTGCGACTTTATAAAATCGTTTACTGTTAAGCCTGTAACTGCAAATAATTTTTTATATAAAATCGGCGGACTCATGCCCGCTTTTCTCGAAAGCACCCCTACACCAAAGCCGTCTTTATTCATGTTATCGTTCACAATTGTAATTAATTCTGCTAAGAATTCTTCGTCCACCTGTCCTAATTCGGGAATGGAATTTTCTTTTGCAACGGCAACTTCGGGAGATGTGATTTTTTCATAAATCACGCGGCGCATCCGCTCGCGGGAAGACAATATATTCTTTACGCTCAACAACAATACCTGTGTACTGAAAGGTTTGGTAAGATAAATATCTGCACCGTTTTCAAGTCCGTTAATGTGGTCTGTTTGCGTATTCTTTGCCGTTAATAATATAATGGGAATATGGCTTGTTTTTTCATCTTCTTTTAAGGTAGTACATACGCTGAAACCATCCATTTTCGGCATCATTACGTCGCTTATCACGATATCCGGAATTTCTCTCATGGCTATATCAACACCGTCTTCGCCATTGCTGGCTTCCAGCAAACGGTATGTTCCCGCGAAAGTTTCTTTTAATAGTTCTCTCAATTCGTCATTATCTTCTATGATTAATACACAAGGCAATTGCAAGGCAGATTGCTTACCGGACAATGGCGTTGATATCTTCTTTTCATTTGTGGCAACAATAGCAGAAGAGGTAAGATTTTTTTCATTCTTAATAATAATATATGGCAGTTCTGAAAGATGATTTAGCCCTTTTTGCAAACTTATATGAAAACGAGTTTCTCCTGCAGCATCTTTGGAAGCCGGGATACTTTGAACATGGATTTCGCCTTTATGCAGTTCTATAATACTTTTACACATGGCAAGCCCGACACCGTAACCGGTATTTTGCATTTCCATATCTGCAACCTGATAAAAATTATTGAAAATCTTTTCGATAAATTCTTCTTTAATACCCATTCCATTGTCGCATACCTGTATTGTAACTTCTTTCGCATCTTCTTCAATATTAATACATATTCTGCCGCCCGATTGCGTGTATTTAAACGCATTGCTGATAAGATTGACAAAGACTTTGGTTATCTGGTTTTTATCGAAGTACAAGGGAATGTCGGGATTGTTATACACAATCTGCATAGATATCATTCGTTCCTGCGCCGTTTCTTCAAAAGATGCAACGATATCTTCCAACAATTCAACGATATTATATTGAGTTACGTAAAGATTAATGCTGCCGGATTCTACTTTTCGAAAGTCCATTAATTCATTGACGAGCGTAAGCAGCCGGGATGAATTCTTTTTTACTTTTTCAATTTGCTGGGCATCCTGTTTATCAAGATTGTTTCTGACTATAACCTGCTCAAGCGGCGTAATAATCAAAGTAAGATGCGTTCTTATCTCATGCGAAATATTGGTAAAGAAATTGAGCTTGTTTTGATGCAGCGTTTCTTCTTTTTTCAATATTTCTCGAAGGAAGAAATAACGGATAATCATAAATCCGACTGCCGATAATACAAGAAGATAAACAAGATACGCCCACCATGTGCGCCAAAACGGCGATGCAATATCAATTGTAAGCAGAATAGGTTTTCCCCAAATGCCGTCATTGTTTGCGCCTTTTACTTCAAAGGTATATTTGCCCGGCGGAACGTTGGTGAACGTTGCAGATGTTGCGCTGGTTTGTATCCAGTTTTGATTAAAGCCGTCCAATTTATAAGCATAATGATTTTTGCCCGGTCGAATAAAATTGAGCAGCGCATAGCTTATGGTAAAAACGTTTTGGTCGTGGTTCAGATGAAGCGTTTGCGTATTCAGAATATTGTTTTGCAGAATATCGTCTTTGTTATTTCCAACATTGATAATGCTGTCGAGCAATTTGAATTCTGTAAAAACAATGGGAGAAACGGTTTTGTTGATTTCTATTTTATCGGGCTGAAATACAGTGATACCGCGTATTCCGCCGAAGAGCATTTCATTATTGTTAGAACGTACAAAGGAGTTGTAGTTAAAATTCTCATTAATCAATCCGTCTTTCTTTGTAAATATTCTTTGAGAGTGGTTGGTTAAGTTGTATTCAATAATTCCTCTGTCGGTACTCAGCCAAAGAGAATTGTTTTTATCATCGGGAAGTATGCCGATAATATTTCTTCCGCCAAAATTATTCAGCGCAGCAACAGATTGAAACAACCCTGTTTTATAACTGTACATACCCAAACCGAAATTGTTCAGTGCAAGCCATATATTTCCATCGCCGGCTTCTGCAATACTGTTAGCTGCGTAACTTGTGATTTTGGTATATTTATGAGAGCCGCCGTAATGAAGATATGTGCCGTAAGCAGTTCCTATCCATATATTGCCATAAGAATCTTTGGAAAGTGTGCGAATGTAGGTGTGCCTTAACGCTGTATCAATATAATAATTGGAAGGGGACAATTGTTTATTTGTTCTGTCAAATATGTAAAGCCCCGAATGTGTGCCCACCCATAAATGTTGCTTTCCGTCGTCAAGCACAGATGCAATTTCCATAAAGGAAGACGCTGCATCATTCGGGTTGAAAAGAAAATGTTCAAAACTGTTTTCTTCGGGTTTGTATAAGTTTAAGCCGCCGCCGTGCGTGCCTATCCATATATTGCCGTCGTTGTCGCAATAAACGGTTTTAATATTGTTGCTTCCGAGCGAACCTGCATTGGAACGCTGATTGGTAAAGGTTTCTGACTTTCCCGTTTGCAGGTTTACTTTGTGCAAACCGCCGCCCTCAGTTCCTATCCAAAGGTTTTGGTTTCGGTCTTCCGTCATTCCGCTTACCACATCGTTGAACAAGTCGCCGGATGTGTGAAAATAAGCAGTAAAATCAAAAAACGGCGTGTTGTAATTGTTGATGATGTTTACGCCGCCAAAATAAGTTCCTATCCACAGTGAACCGTTGTTGTCGGAAAAAATGCTGTATATGGAATTTTGGCTTAACGTATTTTGAGCAAGAATGTTGTGCGTGTATCTGGTTACTTTTTTATTTTCCTGCACATAATTCAACAATCCGTCTTGCGTGCCAATCCAAAGGTCGCCGTTGTTTTCGATAAATATTTTCCTGATGTGTTCATTTTGTGCAATTCCTTGTAACGGCTGAAATGTATCGTTTTCCGATTGATACATACAAACGCCGTTGTCCTGCGTGCCAATCCAAATATTTCCTGCATGGTCTTCAGCAAGAGAATTGATAAAATTTCCCGGCAGGGAAGAAGCTGCATCTTTTTCGTGGCGGAATGTTTTAAAGTTCATTCCTTTATCGGTAAAAGAAATTTTCGTCAAACCGGTGGTTGTGCCAATCCAAATGTTTGCATCTTCGTCCTGAATAATGGTGCGGATATTTGTTCCTGCGAGTTGGTTTGTATAAGGAAATGCGACACATTTGTCGGGATTGTTTTTATTGATTTGAAACAATCCGTCGAATGTGCCAATCCACAAATTGCCGCTTTTATCTTCATACAAAGTCGAAACAATAGTTGATTGCGGATGTTTTGGCAATGCAGGAATTGGAATTCGTACAAAATTGTCTTTCTGTTCATTGTATAATTCTAAGCCAACAGAATTGCCAATCCATAAACGACCTTTTGTGTCGCACAGCAAAGCGATTATATAATTATTGCTAAGTCCGAATGTATCTTTTGCATCGTAGACATATTGTTTAAAATGTTGTCCGTCAAATCTGTTCAATCCGTAGCCCGTTCCCAACCAAATAAATCCTTTTTTATCCTGAGCAATGGATAATACAGCATTATGAGACAACCCGTTTTCTGTGGTCAGGGATGTAAAATTGACTATTTGTGCTTGTGTAGTAAAAGCACAAAATATACTACATAGCAGGATGTGCCAACCAACAAGTATATGTTTAATTTTCTGTTTGATAATATTTAGAGTAATAGTTTCTGTTGAAATAAAGCTATCAATATTTTTAAAATTTTATAAAAATATTCCAAAATTTAGTTTCAGCAAAGGCAGAACCGCTTAAAGATAGTTAATACAATTGGCTAATAATTAGTCGATTAGTAAATGTTTAAGATTTTCTTCCATAATTTTTAAGAAATTCTCCTGCTTCTGTATGGGAAGTCTGCAAATTTGAATTGTAAATAGAGGCGACTACCTATCGTCTTGCTTGTTAAACCACTTTATTGATTATTATGAACAGAAATCAGAACTCACTAAAAATTAGCTGTTGTCTTTGGAGTATAATATTCTTCCTCGTATTTCCTGGAATATTATCTGCACAAACAAGACCTGTTTCCGGAAAAGTAACGGACGAAACAGGAAAGGTATTACAAGGGGTAACTATCTTAATTAAAGGCACCAAGTTGTGGACTTTGTCAGATGCCTTGGGAAAATTTTCCATTCCAAATGCTCCTTCAGCCGGAACACTTCATTTTTCTATTGTCGGTTATGAAGAAAAAGACATTACGGTAAAAGCCGGAACTCAAACATATAACGTTGTTCTTAAGTCAATATCCGGAAATCTTAATGATGTGATGGTGGTCGGTTATGGAACAGTAAAAAAGAAAGACCTGACGGGAGCAGTTGGGAGTGTGGACATGAATGATTTTCATCAGGCGCCCGTAACTTCATTTGATCAAGGGCTTGCCGGGCGTTTGGCCGGTGTTCAGGTATCAAATAGCGACGGACAACCGGGTTCCAATGCTAATATTGTGATTCGTGGTGTATCGTCCATCACGAATTCTACTTCGCCACTCATTGTTGTGGATGGATTTCCGCTTGCCGACGGAAACTTAAATTCTATCAATCCAGATGATATTGAATCCATTAATGTATTAAAAGATGCTTCTGCTTCTGCCTTATATGGCTCAAGGGCATCTGCAGGCGTAATCATTATTACAACCAAGCGTGGCAAAACAGGCGCACCTGAGATTACTTATGACGGCTACGTAGGCATGCAGGAAAATCCTAAGGAAATACCTGTAATGGATGCATACAATTATCTTAAAATGGCATCCGAATTAGATTCTGTGAATGTTGCTGAAACTTATTTTACAGATGGAAAAACGTTGGATTCATATAAGAACAGCCCAAGCCTGAACTTTCAGAAACTGGTATTCAGAAATGCTTTGTATCAAAATCATAATCTTACACTGCGAGGCGGCTCGGGTGGAACTAAATATTCACTATCTGCTAATGCGCTGAATCAAAACGGTGTGGTTATCAATTCAGGGTTTAAGCGTTATCAAAGCCGTTTTACCCTTGACCAAAACGTAGGTAAAAATCTTAAAGTAGGCATCAACACAAACTATGCTTATAGCGAAGCACACGGAGCACCACTATCTGCCCCCGGAGCCAATTCATATACTTCCAATGTTTTGTATGGCGTGTGGGGTTACAGACCCATTGCCGGTCCGGGTATTGACCTTTTGTCCCAGGCAAACGACCCGAGTTTGCAATTTGGAAATGTTTACAGCGACTATATTACCAATCCACTAATAGATTTAGAAAATAGTCTGAACTTAACTAAAAATACCGCTATTACAGCTAATGCCTATGCCGAGTATTCATTTATTCCTGCACTAAAGCTGAGAGTAACAGGCGGATACACTCACACGCTTGTTGAAGTAGATGCGTTATATAATGCAAATACAAGTCGCGGAGGTTTGTATAGCAATTCCGGTCCGAACGGTTCTATTTATTATCGTTCATACACCAGTTTATTGAATGAAAATACGCTTACTTATAATAAAACGTTTAACCGGAAGCATCATCTGAATGTTTTGGCCGGCTTTACCAATCAATCTACCAAAACAGGTAACCATGGTTTTTCTGCTACACAAATACCAAACGCCGATATTCTTGCACAAGGTTTGGATGCCTTGGCAAATGGACCTGCCGGTAATGTAATTGCGACTTCTACTTCCTCAAGATGGGCATTGGTTTCCTATCTCGCGCGGGTCAATTATGATTATAATTCGACCTATTTGCTTACTGCTTCTTATAGAAGAGATGGGGTATCCAGATTTGCACCGGGTCAAAAATGGGGCAATTTCCCTTCGGTCGCTCTTGCATGGCGAATGATTAATGAAAATTTTATGAAGCGGATTAAATTTTTGTCCGATGCAAAACTAAGGCTAAGTTGGGGCGAAACAGGAAATAGTAACGTAAGCGATTTCGCTTATTTATCGCAAATTACTTTTCCTGTTGCTAATGGTTATTCTTACAACAACGGCACTCCTTCAAACGGTGCAATCATTAGCGCATTGGGCAACAGCGCTTTGAAATGGGAAACTACTTATCAGACAGATATTGGTTACGACATAGGATTTTTAAATCAAAGAATATCACTGACATTTGATTACTACAAAAAAATCATAGATAATCTTTTGCTGAATGCAAGCCTTCCTTATACGACAGGCGTATCAAACGCTTTTGAAAATATAGGAAAGATGCAAAACTCCGGCGAAGAGTTTACGCTGAATACGGTTAATATACAAACGAAGAAATTTTCATGGACATCCAATTTCAATATCAGCTTTAACCGGAACAAAGTATTGGCATTAGCGAATGGTCAGAAATATATGACTACGACTATCGGTTGGAATACCAATTATAACAACAGTGCACCGTACATATCCGTAGTAGGACAGCCGATTGGCCAGATGTACGGATATATATTCGATGGCATCTATCAATATTCCGATTTTAATAAATTGCCTAATGGCGCCTATGCACTCAAACCCGATATTCCAACCAATGGCAATGCAAGAGCGAATATTAAACCCGGCGACGAAAAAATAAAAGACATTAATGGCGATGGCGTTGTAAATGCTTATGACCAGACTATTATCGGAAACGGTCTTCCAAAGTATGTAGGAGGCTTCGGCAACAATTTTACGTATGCAGGGTTTAATTTAGGAGTATTCCTGCAATGGTCGGTCGGCAACGATATATTGGATGCTAATGACCTTGTATTTGCAGGCGGAAGCAACAATCCATACACCAATCAATACGCTGTGTATGAAAACAGGTGGTCGCCAACCAATCCAAGCAATGTTTATGCAAGGGCGGGCGGAACCAGAGTTGGATATTATACATCTAATGTAATTAAAGACGGTTCTTTTTTAAGAGTGAAAACAGTGTCATTGGGTTATTCATTTTCCAAAGCTGTTTTAAAGCATCTGCATTTGAAACAATTGAAGATATATGTTTCTGCCCAAAATCTTTTTACCATAACCAAATATCCCGGCGAAGACCCGGAAGTTTCCACACATAATTCGGCATTAACTCCGGGTTTTGATTATTCCGCTTATCCTAATGCCCGAACAATTGTGTTTGGTTTAAGTACGACATTTTAAACATACAATAATTCTAAAGATATGAGATACAAATATTTTTTCGCTGTATTGTTGATTATCGGTATAGCTTCCTGTAAAAAAGAATTAAATACTACGCCCACGGCTTTTATTACGCCTGTAAATTATTATGAAACTGCGGACGAGTTGCAAACTGCGCTCAATGGCGTATATGATGAATTAGGCAGCGCCGGGTTGTACGCAGTTTATTACGGATGGACGTTGAATATAAGTACTGACGAAAGCTGTACAAGAGCAACAGGCGTTCCGTCCGAAGCTTACTATACATACAATGCGAGCGATGCAGCCGTTACTACTTTCTGGCAAAGCTGCTATTTCGGAATTGCGCGCGCCAATCTGTTATTAGCCAATATCAACAAGCCGGATATGGATTCAACGGCAAGAAACGTGATTGAAGGTCAGGCTTTATTCCTGAGAGGATATTATTATTTTCTGCTGACAAGCAATTTCGGCGATGTGCCTTTAATACTTGAGCCAACGTCTTCCTTGACAAATGTAAACATTGCTCGTACACCCATTAAACAAGTTTATGCGCAGATATTGACCGATATGACTACGGCGGAAGGATTATTGCAAACCCAACAGGCAGATTCAATTGGTTATGGCGGTAAAATTTCTCAAACTGCTGTTGACGGCATATTAGCCCGTGTGTGCCTTACTATGGCTGGTTATCCTTTGAATGATGTTTCCAAATACAAAGACGCTTTAACCTGGGCTACCAAAGTTGTGAACTCCGGGCAGCATGCACTTAATCCTGATTACGCACAAATTTTCCAAAACCTTGAAGAAGATAAATATGATGTAAAAGAGTGTATTTGGGAAGTAGAGTTTTATGGCAATAATATCGGAAGCGCCGAAGGCGGCAATGTTTTAGGTAATTACGCCGGCATTCAGTGTGCCGACCCGAATATCGGAAACTCTGCCGGATGGACTACGGTTAGTAAAAAATTATTTGATTCTTATGGAATTGATTCAGCGA
This sequence comes from Arachidicoccus sp. BS20, assembly GCF_001659705.1. Classification (NCBI taxonomy): domain Bacteria; kingdom Pseudomonadati; phylum Bacteroidota; class Chitinophagia; order Chitinophagales; family Chitinophagaceae; genus Arachidicoccus; species Arachidicoccus ginsenosidimutans. The sequence goes on along the minus strand of NZ_CP015971.1, from coordinate 951,039 downwards.
GCAAGACTACGCCGCAGGCATCATTTGATTTGCGCAGGGATTGGAATTGCGCCAATTATAATTACGGCAGTTCCGTACCCGCTACAAAAACTACGGTTACAAACCCTTGGTTAATGAATGCCGGTAAGTTTAGAAGAGAATACGAAGTGGTAACACCCAAAGCCAAAAACACTACGCCATGCAATTATCCGCTGCTGCGTTATTCCGATGTATTGCTGATGCAGGCGGAAGCAGAGAATCAGGTAAACGGCCCCGACGCGCTTGCTTATGGTGACATTAACCAAGTGAGAAGACGAGGCTGGGGAATTTTAAATGGAAACAAAGTAAAATCAATTGCTGTAACCAACGGCGGCTCCGGTTATACATCTGCCCCAACCGTAACTATTACAGGCGGCGGTGGTTCAGGAGCCACTGCAACTGCTACGGTTGCAAATGGCATTGTTACTTCCATAATAATTACTAATTCGGGAAATATATCAACCGGTCCATATTATACCTCCGCACCCACAGTTACACTCAGCGGGGGCGGTGGCACAGGCGCAACAGCTATTGCAACAATAACCTCAGGTACCGATGCAGATTTAACACCCGGACTTTCCAAAACGGAATTTCAACAAGCTATCCGCGATGAACGGGCAAGAGAACTGTGTTTTGAAAATTTAAGACGTTCCGATTTAATCCGGTGGGGCAATTTTATCAACGACATGAAAGATTTTCTGGCTTATGCTTTAGCCAACGGTGTTCCTAATTTAACCGGCGGGCAGCCCGGTGCAACAGGTCCCGCTGTAGCTGCATATAACATAAGTGCAAGAAACCTGCTGCTTCCTATACCGCAGTATGAATTGTCTTTGAACAATCTTTTAACTCAGAATACAGGATACTAATAACCTTATAAATTAATTTTTATGAACTTCAAACGACTTATTTATCTAACATTTTTTTCCGTACTTCTCTTATTGGAAGCATGTAAAAAGGAAATTCATGTTTCATCGCCGTCAGCAGATGTAACCATTGCTAATACGCAAGCCGTACAGGATACTTTTACATATAAACTTGGCGATACGGTTCGATTTATGATTACGGGCAATGCAGAAAACATTGCAGTTTATACCGGCGATGCGGGTCATAATTATGCTTATCGAAACCGCTCAACGGTAACGGGAGCTGTTCCTGAATTGTCGTTTACTTCAACCTTACAATGGGGAGCCCAAAGTAATACGTTAAAGGTTCTGGCTACCAATAGTCTGCTTTCCTTAGATTCTGCGGATATTGTGAATGCAGACTGGACAGATATTACAAACAGGGCAACGCTTGCAACGTCAGCTACTGCTACCAATTCAGGCATAATCAGGTTAGACGATATTGTAAAAAATCCCACAGATTCTTTGATGATAGCTTTTCTTTATACAGGCGCTACCGGTTCTACACAACGCACATGGACTATTACCAATTATGTAGTTAATGCTTTGTTACCGGACAGTACCGAACTGCCGGTTTCAACCACAGCAACAGCTAATGCATATTGGACCAAATTTAAAATTGACGGCTCTTCTGCCAACTGGACAAGCACCACCGCTCAATTACAGGTTGTTGGCGGCAATGCAACTGCGCCGAATAATACAAGCTGGATAGTAAGTCAGCCATTATATGTAAACCAGGTTGCACCGGATGCATCTGTTCCGATTAAGAATATCGGTTCGCCGGATGTTCCCGAATATGATTATGCGTATGCTGCCACGGGAACATACACGGCAACATTTGTTATATTCAACAGTTCTGCTGACGATGAGAAAACGGTAATCAAACAGTTCAATATCAAAGTTACGCAGTAAGAAGATATGCAGAATTTGACGATTGCTTGTCAGTGAATGCAAACAATAAAATATACTATGAAAATAAGAGGCGGTATTTTAGCAATCATGTTTTTGGTAATAAATGCAGGACAGGTCAAATCTCAAATTAAAAGACAGTTGATATGGTCAGACGAATTTAATTACACTGGATTGCCGGACAGTACAAAGTGGGGCTATGAAAAAGGCTTGGTAAGAAACCATGAACCGCAATATTATACAATCGGAAGAACGGAAAATTGCAGTGTCGAAAATGGTTGTCTTGTAATTGAAGCAAGAAAAGAAAACTACAAAGATTCAAAATATACTTCTGCAAGTATAACAACACAAGGCAAGGCATCTTTTCAATATGGAAGAATTGAAATGCGGGCAAAAGTTCCGAAAGGTCTTGGAAGCTGGTCGGCATTCTGGATGTTGGGTGTAAATCATGGAAGAATAAAATGGCCCGACTGCGGAGAAATTGACATCATGGAATATGTAGGTAAAGATTCTTCCAAAGTATATGGAACTTTGCATTATGCCAATCGTCTTGGAGAGTATGAACATCAAGGCGCGCAACCTATTGTGGGCGCGCCGTATGATGGATTCCATATTTATGCCGTTGAAAGAAATAAAGACAACATCTGTTTTTATTACGACAGCATCAAATATCTTGCAGTTGATTTAACTAAGGTCGATAAAAAAGCAAGAAAGATTCTCGATGGAAAGTTTTATCTATTGATTAATTTAGCGTTGGGCAGACCCGGAACGCTGGGCGGGAAGCTGAGCGACGGCATATTGCCTTTAAAATATTACATTGATTACGTCAGAGTCTATAAATGAATTGAACTTGAAGTAATGCCGGCAAAAAAATCTTGTAAAATGCAAAAACACTTTTCCTTTATATTTTTTCTGTTTCTGTTTCTTCAAGCGAATGCTCAAAATATTGACTGGCAAAAGTTTCTTTCGCGTAACGATATGTCGTTTGATACGCTTACTACAAAGTGGGGGGAAGGAGTTTTTACAGGCAATGGTTTGCTCGGCGATATGATTTATATGAAAGATACTAACTCGTTGCGCATTGAAATTGGAAGAACCGATGTTGCAGACCATCGAAACGATACAACAGTTTCTGAACTCTATACAAAAGCTCGTTTGCCAATCGGGTATTTTTTATTAAAACCTGTTGGGAAAATTATAAAAAACACGGCACGGTTAAATCTCTGGAACGCAGAAGCGACGGGTGTTGTAGAAACGGACAAAGGAAAAATATTTTGGCGGAGCCTTTCCGTCGCGAAAGAAAATGTCGTTATTTTTCAAACAAAAACCGAAGGCGACGAAAATAACTTTTCATGGGACTGGGTGGCGGAAAAATCCATCAGTCCGCGATTCAGTTTTCATCCCATAAAAAATTTCCCTGCCAATCCCGAAAATAAAACCGGTAAACAAAATAGCATCAATTATTCTTTGCAACCAATGCTTGCCGGCGGCGATTATACGACTGCATGGGAAACATTCTCCGACAACCAAAATGCAAAAACAACTTTTATTACGGTCGCTTACGACACCTCACATTCATCTTTGCAACAGGCTGTAAGTGCCGTAAACACTGCATCTCATAAAGATTTTGGAAAAATAATTTCTGCACACCAAGCATGGTGGCATCAATATTATCAAAAAAGTTTTTTGTCTTTACCCGATGCGAAAGCCGAGAGCTTTTACTGGATTCAGTTATACAAAATAGCATCCGCCACGCGCAGCAATACTTTACCGATTGATTTGATGGGACCTTGGTTTGCGCCCACGCCATGGCCCGCATATTGGAACAATTTAAACACCGAGCTTACTTATTCGCCGATGTTTAATTCGAATCATTTGGAAATGGTTGAGCCATTCATTAAAAACATTGATAAGAATTTTCAGCATTTAATCAATAATGCGCCACAGCAATATCGCTACAACGCAGCAGCCATCGCACGTTCGAGCAGTTTGGATATGATTTCGCCGCTGAAAGTTTTTAAAGAATATGATTCGACTGCATCGCCGAGCGAACTGGAACTTGGCGATTTAACCTGGCTCTTGTATTATTACTGGCAGTATTATTCTTATTCAAAGGATGAAACCATTGCGCAAAATTTATTACCGGTTCTCAAGCGCAGCGTTAATTATTTTATCGATGTAATGCACAAAGAAGCTGACGGGAAATATCATCTTCCAAAAACATATTCGCCTGAATATCCCGATGGTATTACGCGAGATTGCAATTATGCTTTGTCGCTGTTTCGCTGGGGCTGTGAAACATTATTGAACATTGCGCCGAACGATAGTCTTGCAAATACATGGAAAGATGTTATGCAAAGTCTTACGCCGTATCCCGCGGACAGCACGGGGTTGCGCATCGGACGCGATGTTGCGTTTGCACAATCGCACAGGCATTATTCGCATTTGCTGATGATTTATCCCTTGCATTTGCTGAATTGGGATAACGAAAACGAGCGCAGTTTAATTGCAAAATCTTTGGAGCACTGGCACAGTTTGAAAGGCGCGTTTCAGGGCTATTCTTTCACGGGCGGCGCGTCCATTTATGCAACTATGGGAAAAGGAGATGAAGCATTAAATTACTTAAACGAATTATTTAGTCGTTATGTAAAACCGAATACTTTGTATCTCGAGAGCGGACCTGTCATTGAAACACCACTGGCTGCCGCAACTTCTTTGCAGGAATTATTGTTGCAAAGCCGGAACGGCAAAATCCGTGTGTTTCCGGCTGTTCCAATGAGCTGGCAGAATGTTTCATTTGAAAATATGAGAACAGACGGCGCGTTTTTAATTTCGGCAGTCCGCAAAAGCGGTAAAACAAAGTGGCTAAAAATCGAAAGTCTTGCGGGGGGGAAATGTACCTTTGTTACAGATATGAAAGGCAATCTTCAAACAAAAAGTAAGCAGGCTGTAACCCTTGCATATAAAGGATACGACACATATCAAGTCGGTTTGAGAAAGGGACAAACAGTAATCATTTATTCAAATGAAAACGATTTAAAAATTCCTGTCGAACCTGTTTTGCAAAACGATGGACAAAATTCTTGGGGAACAAAAAGCGCATCGTCAAAAGTATCGAACAATAATTAGCATTAAATTATTTTAATAAAAACGTGATGAAATTTAATTTAAGAATTTTTCTTTCCTTCTTTCTTTTTTCTTTTCCGATAATTGTAAATGCACAGCAAGGCAGACAGATTATTCCGCTGAACAATGATTGGCAATTTGCAAAAGCACCCGATACATCCAAGAAAGCCGCACGGTTAACGGGCTGGCAACAAGTAAATATTCCGCATACCTGGAACAAAAATGATATGCAAACTGTGGGAAAATTTTATACAGGAGATGCGTATTATAGAAAGACTTTTTCCGCCGATAAAGCATGGAAAAACAAAAAAGTTTTCATTCGTTTTGAAGGCGTGGGGCAAGTGGCGGATGTATATGTAAACAGTCATTTCATCGGCGAACACAAAGGAAGTTTTGCAGCATTTTGTTTTGAAATCGGTCATATGTTGAAGTTTGATTCCGTGAATACAATTACGGTTAAAGTAAACAATACGCCACGCAAAGACATTATCCCCATCAATAATTTTTTGTTTCCGATTTACGGCGGCATTTATCGACCTGTCTCGTTGATTGTTACAGATAAACTCAATATTACAACAACTGATTATGCTTCTTCGGGCGTGTATATTTCACAGAAAAATGTTTCGGAAAAATCGGCAGATATTGATGTAAAAATTAAGCTGGATAATGCTTACCGTACAACAAAAAATATAACATTCAAAACTGCTTTGTATGATGAAACTAATCGTTTGGTTCAACAAGAAAATCAACAAATAATTGTGTTACCGCAAGGACGACAAACTTTTGACCAGCCCATTCATTTGCAAAATCCGCATTTGTGGAACGGAAGAAAAGACCCGTATTTGTATAAAGTAATTGCAGGCATTTACAGTGGCGATACTTTGCTTGACGAAGTGACGCAACCGCTTGGTGTGCGCAGCTTTGAGATAGTTGCCGGAAAAGGTTTTTATCTTAACGGAAAGCCTTATCGTTTGTACGGCGTGTGCCGTCATCAGGATATTTTGGGTTACGGAAATGCGCTCAGCAATGCGCAGCACGACAGCGACATGGCAATGATAAAAGAGATTGGCGCCACTTCCGTTCGCTTCGGACATTATCAGCAAGACGAGCGTGTGTACAGCGATTGCGACAGCATCGGTTTTCTCGTATGGACAGAAATTCCTTTTGTAAACGCCGTTTCGGGACAAGAGGCTTATAATGCCGAACAACAAATGACCGAATTGATAAGACAGAATTATAATCATCCTTCAATTTATTGCTGGGCAACATCGAATGAAGTGTATGAAAAAACGCCGGAAGATTATACTTCTCAACTCATCGAACGGTTAAATGATATTGCAAAAACAGAAGACCCTGACAGATATTCAATAAGTACCAATGGTTATGGACAAATCAGTCGTTCAGAAAATTTTCATACCGATTTGCAAGGCGTGAACAGGTATTTCGGTTGGTACGAAGGGAAGATGAATGATTTGGAACAATGGATTGAGAATGCAGAAAAAAATTATCCGGATGCAAAAATTGCGATTGCAGAATATGGTGCAGAAGCCAACATTAATCAACAAAATGAAACAGACACCTTAACGCCGCCGCAATATGACGGACAATATTTTCCCGAAAACTATCAGACAAAATTACACGAAGTGCAATGGGGAATTATTGAAAAACATCCTTACTTGTTTGCAACATACGTTTGGAATATGTTTGACTTTGCTACACCTTTATGGAATCGAGGCGGTGTGCCTGGACGGAACATGAAAGGCTTGGTTACATTCGACAGAAAAGTGAAAAAAGATGCGTTCTATTGGTACAAAGCCAACTGGAGCGACGAACCTGTTTTATACATTACAGGCAGAAGAGATTCGCTGCGCAAAACTGTAATCACAAATGTTACGGTTTATTCCAACATCTCCACGCCGGAACTTTTTGTGAATGGAAAGAAGATTTCAAACCCCGCAATAGGCACAACCAAAGTGGATTATATTTTCAATAATGTCCGTTTGAAAAAAGGCGTAAACATTATATCTGCAAAAGGGTTTAAAAACAATCAACCTTATACGGATGAAATAAAATGGTTCTTAAAATAATCAATTAGGTTTTGATGAAAAGTCAAAGAAAGATATACGGTTTTATAAGTTACGGTATTTGAAAATAAAAACGAGGCTGTCTTCTAAAAAGGTCAGCCTCATTTTTATTTTGAGATTTAGGTGCATTTACGCTGCGGAAGCAAAATACTGCCGGTTTTATAAAATGCCCCCATTGGCAGATGAGTCCAAATAATAATTTTTGTTATTTTTATACGAAGCTTGGTTTTCAACATAGAAGACACCCTCTTTTTTGTTTTAGAAAATATTTGTACAGATGCGCTTTACTACTGTATGCAGAAATCTTTAAAGTATCCTTTCCTTATATCGCTTGTATGTTGCAGGTACCTGTTAATTATCTACGGAAATAATACGCACCTGATACGGACTTAATACGCACTTGACTCTTAATATATGGACTACTTTAAACGTTACAGTCAACCGAAAGTTTAACGGCGGTGTTGAGCAAAATGGTTCATCGCGGATAAGAAAACCGAAGGAAATTTTTTGTTATAACAGCAATAGCAACGACAGATGCAGCTACGGCACGGGAAAGACTTCATTACATTATAGATGACATTGAAGATATGCGTGTAATCAGCCTTTATGAATTTCTAAAAGTAGAAATTGATGCGGAAGAAGGTATTCAACTTTCTGACGAATTGCAAGCAGCACTTGATTAAATGGACGATGATTTGGACAAAGGAAAGCTTTCCAAGTTTGCTACGCAAGAAGATTTCAGAAACTATGTGAAAGAAAAAGTTTCAGCTAAATAACCTGTCGCGCTTTTAATAAGGGTTACACCATTATGATTTGCAAACTCATGGTAAAACGGCAAAAAATGCCTGTACTCACAGCTTAAGCAGTCTGTTTATTTGTTATTTCCGTTATGAAATTTGATAGAGGTTGTTGTTCAAAATATCATGATATGACATATAAAACGTTAAAGAGGGTGTGTAAAAAGGTTGATGAACTCTATAAGAGAATTGTATAAGCAACACTATGATTCCGTCATGTGCCTGAATAAGAAAGAGACTGTCTTGACTTTTTAGACAGTCTCTTTAATTATGCACTTGGTAGGATATATTCGTTTATTAAAACTAAAAAGCTTACCGGTATATTGTTATTTCTTTATGAGTTTGAAATGAGTAATATTACCGGCATTATCTATAACACGTATGAAGTAAACCCCGGCGGAAGATGTGGAAATATCTATTATAGCTTCGCTTGAATTTGCTTCTAATGACTTAACAAGTTTACCCGACTCATTATTTACCAAAATTCGTTCGCTGCCCGTTAAGCCTTTTAAAACCGCTTGTCCACTCGTTGGGTTAGGGGATAATGTTATAGAACTATTGTGCAGATCCAAAATACGCGTCGGGCTGTACGAGATATGCCCGTCAATATCCTCTTGCCTCAGTCGATAATAATTAATTCCAATGTTGGGGTGCTTATCGCTATATTGATAATTAAGCATTTGCTGACTATTGCCTTGATTTGCCTGACTTTGTATAAAGTTGAGTGTTTGCCATGTTTTTGAATCCGGGCTACGTTCTATATAAAAGCCTTTGTTATTTATTTCGACCGCAGTCTGCCATTGAAGAAGTACTGAAGCACCATCGTTCTGTTTTTTTGCAGTAAAGTTCTGTAGTTGAATAAGCAAAGCTACTCCTGAGCAGGGAGAAACCGTGCCGTAAGCTGCTTTTCCCCTGTTCCCGGAGGTGTCTCCCGTTGCGGTAGATAGGTCTAGAACAATAGTAGAATCCGGAGTAAATGAATTTGTGCTTGTAAATGAATTTGTAACCTTAATATAACCTGCGCCGTTAAACGCATTTTCAGAAGAAGTGTTAATTAAGCTGCCTGTTATAATCTTTGCCGGGCAGTCCATCGTTTCCGGACCGGTAGCTACCGTTAGCGTACCCGCATTATTAATGGTGCCGTAAACGTAGTTATCAGGGTTATGGAACGAAAGGTTTTCTGTGGTTAACACGGTTCCGGTGTCCAGCTTGAGCCCGCCTGAATTATAATGTGCTGTTCCGTTAACCGTAACGGTTGCCCCCGAATTATAATAATCTGAAAGGAGGTAAGTAGAACCATCATTGGAATAGTAATCTCCATTTACTGTAAGACTACCTCTGTTGTCCACCACTACAAACATGGTGGTAAGATCGCCGCCGGTAGTCATGCTTCCTCCCGGATGAACCTCCATATTACCGCCAACCTGCAATCCGCCAGTGACAATCAGATTGCCGAATACCATAAGGTCGCCGCCGCCATAACTGCCGGTTACAGTAACGGTTGTTCCCGCAGGTATTGTAATGGTTACGCCGGCAGGCCACCCCAACGAAGGGTATGAGCCATCGCTCGTAAGCGTAGAGTCATGATCAATATATTGTGCTTTGACTGCCGGGAGATTCATTATTAACAGCAGCAGCGGAAATGCTCCATACAGGAGATGCTTTTTGAAAGAAGGCAAATTGTTATTCATGGTTATGTTATTTTTATAATATTCAAAATCTTTAGAAGGTTAGTCGCTTTTTGAATTTAATTTAAAAGAAGAAGAATATAGAAAACTTTATCGCAGCAAGACTAGGCATCCACGTCAACAAAGATACTATAAAAAAATATTAACTTTATCAAAATTATTGATGACAATTATACATAGATATAACGCAACTTCCTGTACATCAGTTTTAAATGCCTGTTTTTAGAACTCGAAACTTGGTTTAATTATATTTTTTTATTTCTTTGTATAGAAAAAATGGGCAATATTCCATTCCGCTAAATATAAAACCTGAAAAATATACCTATGAAAAGGAAATTATCTGTCTGCACTTCAATTATGCTTATGTTGTCTATCCTTTTAACATACGGCAACTTTTCTGTCGCACAGACATTCACAAATAAAGTAAAACGATTCATCAGCATTGATACTCCTTTGTTCGCTATAACACATGTAACGCTCATCGACGGCACGGGAAAAGATATAAAGCAAGACCAGACTATTATTGTTAGAAATCATATAATTGAAAATGTAGGAGCATCATCGGTCGTACAAATTCCTACAGGAGTATATATTGTTGACGGCACGGGAAAAACGCTGATACCCGGACTTATAATGCTGCATGAACATCTCTTTTATCCTAAAATATTTGACGGAAACTATAGTGTCGGAGAAATGCAATTCAGCGCGCCACGTCTTTATTTGGCGGCCGGTGTTACAACTATTCGTACCGGTGGCAGTATCGAGCCGCAAACCGATTTGAATATTAAAGATTGGATTAATGAAGGAAAAGAGGTTGGTCCGAATATGGATGTTACGGGACCTTACATTGAACGAGCGGGTTTGGAAATTCCCGAACTCGGTTTTATGAAGAAACCGAATGAAGCAACCCAATTAGTGAATTATTGGGCAGACAGAGGTGTAACTTCTTTTAAACTATATAATAATGTTACGCGTGAAGATGTTCGTCAAACCGTTGAAGCGGCGCACAAGCGCGGCTTGAAAGTAACGGCTCATCTATGTTCTGTAACTTATGCCGAAGCATCAAATCCCGGTATTGATAATCTGGAACATAGTTTCAGGGTGGCGAGTGATTTTGTTCCCGGTAAAAAGGAAGATGTTTGCAATCAGGCTGCCGTATATCAATCGTTGCAGAAGCTTCGGGAAGACGACCCGAAGATACAAGCGCTTATCGGACTATTAATAAAAAATAAAACAGCGTTAACGGTAACGCCGAACGTATTTGAGCCATACACCGGACGTGATACAGTTCCGGGCGGCGGTATGGAAGCGCTGGCTCCGCAGTTCAGGAAAAAGATAAAAATGATATACAATACTTATCTGAACAGAGATTCGGCAGACGCCGCTATGTATAAAAAAGATATGCATTGGGTAAGGGAATTTTACGATAGAGGCGGCTTGCTTTTAGCCGGAACAGACCCAACCGGTGTAGGTAGAGTTGTTCCGGGGTATGCCAATCGTCATACCGTTGAGCTTTTAGTCGAAAGCGGCTTCTCACTACCTGAAGCTATTAAAATATGTTCGCTGAATGGCGCTCAATATCTAAACATTATCAACAAGACGGGCACAATAGAAAAGGGCAAGATTGCAGATTTTACTTTAATAAACGGGGACCTTGAGAAAAACGTTAAGAATATTCGCAATACCGAAATGGTTTTCAAAAATGGTATAGGCTACGATTCTAAGAAATTATTCGAGTCGGTTAAGGGAATGGTAGGAATAGAATAAATAATTACGGGCTATTTCTGAATTTTCAACAATTAGAATAAAAGAAGCAGTCTTTTGTAATGATAAAATTAAGTTGCTTGGATATTGATTTTATTAATTTTATGCATTATTTTCCTCATTCTACATACATTTTAATTATATTAAAAGTCTAAAAAAAATATCTCAAACGTTAATTTGAGATTTCGACTGCAGAGAGAAATGATGTTGTCTGCGTTCTTAATTATCACTAAAATTAATGATGATATGAGGAAAAAATCAAAAACTGCTCCCTTATTTCGGGGAAAGTATGACCGAGAAATCTCATTATGATTTTCAATTTATAAACAGACTCTTAATTTGAGACTTATATATCCCTGGATTGAATGAATTCGTATGGCGTTTTTCCAAACTGCTTTTTAAATTGTTTACTGAAGTATTTAGGGTCGCTAAAACCTGTCATCGCATCCTTAAGCGCTGTCAATGCCGTAACATGGGATATCCCTACGAAAACGCTGACAAGTATTGTCGAATTATAGGCAACTTATACGAATGCATATAATGTGGCAGCCAAAGTAAGCCTGCCGAACACAGGAAACGACCTCTAAACAAACGTTTTCGTTCGCAACCATCAACCAAATCGATTATTTTTAAATTTCAAAAAATTGTAGGATGTATAAGAAAATATTTGTCTTGTTAATGATTGCGTTCTTATGTCGTATTGTGCAAGCGCAGCAAATATTAAAAAATCAATCTTGGTATTTACAAATAAATAATAACGGAACACTTGATTCGCTTGCGCAAAACAAGCAAGGAAAGTGGACAAGTATTCCAGTGCGAAAAGATGCGTACAAAGGTTTTTCGTTTTATTTTATCGACGGAAAAAATAGCGAAAAAGAAACAACGGTTGATTTGCATCAGCAGGCAAATAATGTGTATGAAGGAACAATCAACAATGTTCATCTTTCTTTAGAATATAAAATCGAAAACGCTCAACTTGCCATTGTTGCAACGGCTGAAAACCTTTCAGGTACAGTGTTCGAGCCTCAAACATTGGGATTAAAAATAGGTATTTCCAATTATATGACGGGTTATCCGCAATGGAATGATGTTTATTTCCCAACGATGCTGCGTTGTGAAAAAACACATTTTACAGGTTACTTGCAAACACCCGACGGACAGTTGCTTGGCGTGGCTTCGCCCGATGCGATTGCTTCGTATAGTTTGGAATATAATTTCGGTTACGGCGACCCGAACGGAGCATATTTTTACGGGCATCGCATTTATACTTTTAATCTTGATTTACTTAACGCAAATCCTTTACCGGCGCGGCATCCGCAAAATTTAGCATCGCTTGCGCCGCACGAAAAAAAGTCTTGGACAATCTATTTTAAAAATATCGACAGCGGAAAAAATGTTGCGCAAACATTGCAACAATTAACGCAAGCGCCGTCGTTCGATATTCCTGTTACTTCGCTGGATGAAGGCGAAAATTTCCGTTTTAAAATTTATGCGCAGGATGTAAAATTATCGGTACAAAATCCTGACGGAAAAATTGTTTCTGTTCCTGCAAAGAAAATTTCCGATAATATTTATCAGGTGGATTGTTTGCCAAAATCCGGCACAGGTGTTTACACTTTTGAGGCAACTAATAACTTAGGTAAAACCACCGAAGCAAAAATTTCTGTACTAAAATCTTTCGGTTGGTATATACAACAAGCAAGGCTCGGCGCGTTGAAATATACACAGAAAGCAAGTTATAATTGTGAGAACTGGTACGGCTTTTATTCTGCATATTTAGCGCAGCAATATTTTCCTGATAATGCGCTGAACACCGCGACAGATAAGCGTTTCAGCTTGGTGATGTCTTTAATGTACGACACGGCGCATCATTGGAAACCTACCGAAGATATTTACCGCATTCAAAATCATACAACCACCATCGGTATTTTGGTGGATAAATATTTAGCCGATAAAAACATTCAGGATTTAGAAGCCGCGAAAAGTTTGACAGATTGGATTATTGCTCACACACAATCTGCGGACGGCGCATTTCGTCGCGGAAAAACGCATTACACAAGCGTTATCTATATTGCAAAAAGTATTATGGAACTGATGGCTGCGGAAAAAACTTTGGCGCATGACAACAACGAATGGGCGCAGGCTTACGAAAAACATTACAACTCTGTAAAACGTGCAATCGACCAATTGACGGGCGGTTTCGATGCAGTTGATACCGAAGGCGAATTGACTTTTGAAGACGGAATGATTTCGTGTTCGGCTTTGCAAATTGCAGAATTTGCTTTGCTGCAAACCGATGCTGAAAAAAGAAAATTTTATACAGAGGCGGCAAAGAAATTTTTAGACGCGCATGATTGTCTGGAACAATTATTCATCAACGATTCACGTATGCGCGGTGGTTCGCTGCGTTTTTGGGAAGCGCAATATGATGTGCTGCTTGGACATAATTTTATGAACTCGCCGCACGGCTGGAGCGCGTGGACAACGTATGCAACTTACTATTTGTACTTGCTTACGGGCGAAGAAAAATATTTGGTGCAAACCATGAATGCGCTCGGCAGCGGAATGCAATTGATTGATTTTAAAACGGGCGATTTGCGCTGGGCGTTTTGTGCAGACCCGTATATTAAAACCATTCAGGCGGAAAATTTTGCAGGCTCAAATCCTGATAAGTATAACGATAATCAATACAGTCCGTATGAAGGAAAGTACGACAGCATCACGATTGGCGAACAATACGTGAACATGATTGCCGATAAGTTTGATGCCAACAGTTCGGACAACGATGTGCATGAACAATTCAAATGTATGGCGGAAGTTGTGCTTACATCGGCGTATGTATTGGAAAGAAAAGACGGCAGCTTGTTGTACTTTAATTGTGTGGCAAAGAAGAACGGCAATACAATTATTATTGCACCGAATGAAAAAATTATTTCAAAAATTCATTTGAATTTACAAAATAATAATCGTGTGAAAGTCCTGTGGAATAAGAGTTTCAGCAAAAGTTACAATGCGGAAAAAGGAGTGAAGTGGATAGATAGGTAAAACAAATTTTAAACAATACATGATGTTTACCTAATTAACCCAAGTTGCTATTTATTAGTGGAGCAATGCAAATTAATACTGCTCAACCGTGCTAAGCGGGTTACTTTGCGGCTTCAGCGTTTTTCTTTGCCATCCTTTCTTTTGCAAAAGAGAGGATGCCGGACGACGACACCATTTAAGCGTACAATACGCTTGCAATAAACACAAAGAAATTAAAGAGCTGTTTTATAGCAACCCTTTATCCGCAAAGGAAGTAAACCCTCTGCGGTAATAATCAGGTGGTCAAAAAATTTATTTCCGGCAGCTTGCAGCCGGCTTTAATTTTTTCGGTCAGCTTCTTGTCCGCTTCGCTGGGCAGCAGGTTGCCGCTCGGATGATTGTGCGAAATAAGCAAAGCCGAAGCTGCCGATTTCAAAGCGGCTGCAAATACCAGTTTCGGGTCGATAACTGTGCAAGCCATGCCTCCCGAAGAAATTTCCACGATGACCAATAACCTGCGGTTGGCGTATCGAATGAAGTTGTATCTTATTCCCCTGTTGCTGAAATTTACTTTTAATTGAATGTTTTCTAAAAAATATCATAGTAATCACTTTTAAAATAGAAATAATCAAAAATATTTTGTCATTACTATATAATTTCTAATCTTGCATAAAAATAACGATTGTAAGTATTTCTGATAACTAATTCCTTCTTTTTATGCAGACAGTCATGGAAAGCCTCGAAAACGCTTTGCAGCTCGAAGCCGCTAAAATACATTACCAGCTTCCTTCGGGCAAATTAACGGAACAAACCTTAGCCTTAGGGCAGGGTAGCCTGAGCGATGCAGGCGCTTTGTGCGTAAACACCGGGAAATTTACCGGGCGCTCGCCCAAAGACCGGTTTATCGTGATGGACGACATAACCAAAAACGCGGTGGACTGGGGCGAAGTCAATATCCCTTTTGCCTCCAAAGCATTTGACAGGCTTTGCGACAAAGTCTGCGGTTATCTTTCCGGGAAAGAAATATGGGTACGCGACGCTTTCGCCTGCTCCAACGAAAAGTACCGTATGAATATCCGTGTGGTTACGGAAACACCCTGGGCAAACCTGTTCTGCCATAATTTATTTTTACGCCCCGAACCGGAAGAACTCCCTTTTGAAAAAACGGACTGGCTGATTATCCACGCACCGGGCTTTTCGGCCAACCCGCTGGCGGACTGTACCCGGCAGGAAAATTTTACCATTCTCAACTTCACCAGGAAAATAATTTTAATCGGCGGAACGGCTTACACCGGCGAGATCAAGAAAGGAGTTTTCAGCGTGCTGAATTTTATCCTGCCGCATTATCATAAAGTATTGTCCATGCACTGCTCCGCCAATGAAGGAAAGCGTAAAGACGTTGCTTTGTTCTTCGGGTTGAGCGGTACAGGCAAAACAACGTTAAGCGCCGACCCGCAGCGCAAACTCATCGGCGATGACGAACACGGCTGGGCGGAAGGCTCCGTATTTAATTTTGAAGGCGGCTGTTATGCAAAGTGTGTCAATTTATCGGAAGAAAAAGAACCGCAGATATTCCACGCCGTCAGAAAAGGAACCTTGCTGGAAAACACGGTGTTCTTTGCAAACAGTAACAGGGTGGATTTCGACAATATTTCCCTTACGGAAAATACGCGGGCGGCTTATCCCATTGATTTTATACCCAACGCTAAAACGCTTTCCGCCGGCAATAATCCCAAAAATATTTTCTTCCTTACCTGCGACGCTTTCGGGGTGTTGCCACCCATTAGTAAATTGTCCAAAGGGCAGGCGATGTACCATTATGTATCCGGTTATACGGCAAAGATTGCCGGGACGGAAATAGGAATAAATGAACCGCAACCCGTTTTCTCCGCCTGCTTCGGCAAAGTGTTCCTGCCGCTCAACCCGGTGGCGTATGCCGAACTCTTGGGCGGCTTATTGGAAAAGCACCCGGACATCAATGTCTGGTTAATCAATACCGGCTGGAGCGGCGGCGGCTACGGCGTGGGCAAACGTATCAGCTTACGCTATACCCGTGCCATGATGAACGCTGCGCTGGACGGCAGTCTTAACGATGTCGCTTATCAGCCTCATGCGCATTTCGGGGTACAAATCCCGAAGTCTGTGCCGGGCGTACCTGCGGAAATCCTTCATCCGCGCGAACTGTGGGAAGATAAAGACCTGTATGATGAAGCAGCGAACAGGCTGGCTCAGCTATTTATTAGTAACTTTGAACAATATGCCGCAAAAGCGGGCAGGGAAACCAGGGCCGGCGCGCCGGTTATTTCAGATACCATTATTTCATAATTGACGATTGTAACCGATCATTATTTCCATGACTACCTTAGACGAATTTACCATACAGCAGCTACGGCTGTATCCGCAGGCGACCGGCGAGTTATCCGGGCTGCTGCGCGGCATCGGTCTTGCCGCTAAAATGGTCAGCAACCTGGTAAACAAAGCCGCCATCGCAGACATCCTCGGCGCGGAAGGTTCCGTCAACATCCAGGGCGAAAACGTGCAGAAGCTGGATGTGCTGGCCAACAACACTTTTATCCATGTATTGCGCAACAGTATTTATTGCGCCGGCATGGTATCGGAAGAAAACGAGGATATCATTGTTTTTGACGATGCCAAGAACAACCAGTCCAAATACGTGGTATTGATGGATCCGCTGGACGGCTCCGCCAATATTGACGTGAATATGCCCATAGGTACCATCTTCAGTATTTACCGCCGCGTTTCGGAATTGGGTAAGCCTTGCACCAAAGAAGATTTTTTGCAGAAGGGAGATAACCAATTCGCTGCCGGTTATGTGCTCTACGGTTCTTCAACCATATTCGTCTATGGCACCAAAAGGCACAGCGTGAACGGCTTTACATTAGATAACAGTGTGGGTGAATTTTACCTCAGCCACCCGCAGATGAAAATACCGGCAGAAGGGAAAAGCTATGCCTTTGACTACCGTTACTATCACAGCGTGGACAAGCCCGTCCGTGATTTTCTCGACGAATGCAACGCCTCCGAAAACGGCAGCGACGGCAGGTATGCCAATAAAAACGCCGGCTGCATGGTAGCCGATATGCACAGGATATTGTTAAGCGGCGGCATCTTTCTGTACCCCGCCAGAAAAGAAAAACCCAAAGGGAAATTACGGTTGATGTATGAATGCAACCCCTTTGCTTTCCTTACCGAATTATGCGGTGGCGGCGCAACAGACGGCAGGCAGAGAATCATGGAGATAGTCCCGCAGTATGTTCACGAAAGAAGCCCGGTATTTATCGGCAGCAGCGATATGGTGGATAAATTGTTTCAATATATAAACACATCCGAAACAGTGATAAAAAATGTTTATTAAAATATTTGAAAGTGCGGGTTATATTTTTATTATCGGTGTGTAAAAAAAACAGTATTTTGATAGTATCAAATGATAGTATCATAAATGAAGCCACCTTATACCATAACGCCGGAAATTTTAAAAACGGTTACTTCCGTTTCCGCTAAAATCGGGGAAATCAACGCCCGGTATTTAACAAGGCAATCGTCCACACTGCGCAAACAGAACCAGATAAAAACCATTCATTCCTCTTTAAAGATTGAAGGCAATACTTTGTCGGAAGAACAGATAACAGCCATTCTCGAACATAAAAGAGTGATTGGTCCGAAGAAAGATATTCTTGAAGTCAAAAATGCCTTTGAAGTCTATAACCGGCTATAGAATTTTGATTACCGTTCAGAAAAAAGTTTTTTATCCGCACATAAATTACTGATGCAGGATTTGGTGCAGAACGCCGGCAAATACAGAAGCCAGGGCGTAGGCATTGTAAAAGATTCAAAAGTGGAACACGTGGCGCCGCCTTCTAAAAATGTGCCTTCCCTGATGCGGGCGCTGTTTCAATACCTAAAAGATAAGAAAGAATTATCCCTCATTAAAAGCTGCGTCTTTCATTATGAAATGGAATTCATTCATCCGTTTATGGACGGTAACGGCAGAATGGGCAGGCTGTGGCAAACGGTGATACTGATGCAGGAATATCCCTTCTTTGAATTTCTGCCTTTTGAATCCTTAATCAGTAAAAACCAAACGGCTTATTACAAAGCATTAGCCCAAAGCGATAAGGAAGGGCAATCCACGAGTTTTATTGAATATATGCTTGCTATCATAGACCGGTCGCTGGATGAGCTGCTCTCGCAGGCAGCCAAAAAATTAAATGATGAGGAACGTATGATGTTGTTCCTGGAAGAAACCGGCGGAACGTTTACACGTAAAGATTATATGAACCGATTTAAAGAGTTGTCATCCGCTACCGCCAGCCTCGACCTGAAAAAAGCCGTCGAAAAAAAACGGATAAAAAAATACGGTGATAAAAAAACGACAACGTACAAAAAAAGATGATGATTGTTTATTTTTATACCCTCCATAAATACCGGTGCTTGAATGGTTATTTCTGACTTAGGGAGCTAAGTCTTTCGTTTAATTCACTCAACCCACCTTTGTCCAATAATCTCTGCGCTATATTTTTTAATTCATCGATCGTTTCTTTATCCATCACGGAAAGTACGCCATCTCTTAAATCTTCTTTGTTTATTCCTTGCTTAATAATCTTCGCCAGCATCAATAACGTTTTACGTTTTACAGTCAAAGGAATCTTTACATTGTCATTCATACCCGGAAACATCAACAGTGTTTCATACACGAGGGTGGCATCTTTTGTACTTAACATGGTCATTCATTTTTAATCTTCACAAAATCATTTTCACAAGTGCAAATGTAGAGGGCTTACAAATGTCCGCAACATAAAAAGGGTTTTCTGTTTTGGATACGGTTCGGCGTTTTGTGTATTTTTTTCAAAGAGGCATTTTATTTTTGTCCGGTCATTGATTGGAAAACCCACCGATCTTAACCCCCATATTCCGGGGGATACTTTCAGTGGGATTCAAAATGCGTTATTAAAAAATGCAGACGGTGAAATGGCAGATGATGATTTCCAGGAAGTGAAGAAATTGACCAAGGGGAACATTGAAAAATTGGAGCAACGATTAAATGACTTAGCCATAGTAGGAACTGAAATTAAAGACTTGGTAGCTTCTGCTTTAAAAAAGGTCGCAAACATTGATAGACGCTATGAAAACGGCGATATTGAGGAAAAACGTGCTATAATTGGTTCGATGTTCCCCGAATTTTTGGAATTTGACGGTACACAACATCGAACCGCTCGGCTAAATTCTGCGGTCGTTCTTATCTATCAGAATAACAGCAAGTTACAGAGCAAAAAAAATGGGACAAATCTGTTATTTTCAGACTTGTCCCAAGAGGTGATCCCGTTGGGACTCGAACCCAAGACCCATACATTAAAAGTGTATTGCTCTACCAACTGAGCTACGGAATCTTCTCATTTTCCAAGTAAAATACACTGTGTCGTGTATGTCGCTTTTCAAATGGAGTGCAAAAATAAAAGAAATACTTTGACTGCCAAATTTTTTTGGAAATTTTATTGAAAAAAATAAAAAAGCATCATCGTGTTTTATTTCTACAAATATTTTACCTTTACACTACCAGTGCATCACAAGTGCATTCTTTTACAAACCTGATATGTGGTTTGGTTCACAAAAGAACAATAGCGAGAGAGTTTACGCTCCCTCGCTTTTTTTATGCGGTTTATTCCGATTATTTTTGTCGTGTCATTATGTAAATTTTATGTCTAAATTTTTAATTGTTGGTTTAGGAAATCCCGGAAGCGAATATGTGCATACAAGGCACAATGCGGGTTTTGATGTGGTGGATGCTTTCGTGCAAAAACATGGCGGTGCATTTCGTGTGGACAGGCTTGCAGAAGTTGCAGAGGTCAAATGGAAAGGAAAAATGTTTATTTGTATCAAGCCTACAACATATATGAATCTTAGCGGGAAGGCTTTTAAATATTGGATGGATAAAGAAAAAGTTCCTTTGGAAAATACGCTGACTGTAGTGGACGATTTAGCTTTACCTGTTGATAAAATCCGTATTCGTCCGGCGGGCAGCGATGCGGGGCACAATGGCTTGCGAGATATTCAATCCCTTCTTGGAACGGACGCTTATCCCAAATTGCGTTTCGGCATCGGGAATAATTTTCCTAAGGGAATGCAGGCGGAATTTGTACTGGGAAAATGGTTCCCCGAAGAACGGGAAATTATTCAAAAGAAAATAGAAAAGTGTGTTGAAGTGATTGAAAGCATTGCGGCAATGGGCATTACACGTGCCATGAACGATTATAACAAGCAAAGTTTCGGAAAATAAATATTATAAAGTCGTATGCAAATCAAAATGCGCAACATTGCCGAAGTCAGGAAGTTTACAAACGGATACTATTGGTATTTTGGCATGCGGCTTACATTTGCCATTTTGCTGCCAAGCATTATTCTGTATCATTACGGAATTTTGAATCAGTATATTCTCGTGCCTTTCGGAACGTTGATGCTTGGCTTTACAGATGTTATCGGTTCGCTGCATCGTAGAACAGGCGCGCTTTTCACAGGGGTAGTCTGTTTTTTTATTTGCGCACTGATTGCCGGTTTTGCCCGCGATATACTTTGGCTGCAATTGATTGTGCTTGTCCTTATATCATTTGTTTTTTCGCTCATCGGTTTGTATGGAACACGTATGATAAATATCGGACTGAACTGCATTATCATTACCATATTTTTTATGGATAAGCATTTTGTTGCAGGTAATATTTTTCTTAATGCCGTGTTGATGAGTTGTGGTTGCGCATTTTATATCTTTATCTTTTTTATTTCGTTTAAACTTCGACCGTACAAGTTAATTCAGCAAATGCTGGGCGAACATATCATTGAAATTGGAAAATTACTTGACGCAAGAAGTGAATTTTATCAACGCGATGCAGACGAGAAAACATTGATGGATAAAATGATTCGGGAACTGGTCGTCATTCGTGAACAGCAGGAAAGCCTGCGCGAAATTATTTTGAGAACCGATATTTCGGCTGATAAAGTTTCCCGTAAAAGTCGTGGTTTATTGATGATGTATATTGACACGGTGGATGCCTTCGAGTTAATCATTACTTCGCAACAAGATTACAATAAGCTGCACCAAGCATTTGACGAAACCCGCATACTGACTTACTTTGGCATTTATATCAATATGCTTGCAGATGAATTACAGCATTTCGGTTTGGCTGTTCAGTCCGGAAAAAATGCTGTGCCAAAAAGAGACCTGGATTTGCTGCTTCATAAATGCGAACGTGTTTTTTATACGCTGCGCAAAAGCAAAATGAACCATGATAATGTGGAAGATTTTATTTCTCTCCGACAAATTTTGTACACGTTTCAGCATTTGACGGAACGGATAAAAAAATTGTATTCCATTGCAGCATTTGACGAAAATGTAATCGTGGCAACGCCTGCGGAAGATTATACATTGTTCATTCCAAAGCAGAGTTATGATTACAAACTTTTCTTCAATAGCTTTACATTAAAGTCCGGAATGTTTCGCCATGCTGTGCGTGTAACAGTTGCGTTGGTCATTGGTTGGATTATCGGTCAAGTACTCGACATTTATAATATCGGGCACGTTTACTGGAGTCTGATGACAATTGTGATTGTGGTAAAACCTGCATACAGCCAGTCGCGAATTAAGAATACCGACAGGTTGCTTGGTACATTGATGGGCGGCGTTATCAGTTTAATTATTATTTTGACGATTCATAATGAAAGGTTGATTTTTCTTTTAGTATCTATTGCAACTATTATCACATGCACATTTTCAAAAATCAATTATCGTTTTTATACCATCGGCATTACGATGCTTGTTGTATTGGCATATAATTTTATGGCGCCTAAAGCGATTGAATCTGTCCTGGTGGAGCGGTTGCTCAACAGCATCATCGGCGTTATAATCGGTTATCTGGTTTCTTTGTTTATATTGCCCAACTGGGAAAATGAATATGTACAAAATTATATACACAATATGCTCGAAACGAGCAGGAAATATTTTTTGGATGTGGTCGAAGTGTTTTCCGGAAAGCCGTATAATTCAATGGCAATAAGATTTTCAAGAAGAAGTGTAACTATTGCACTGGCAAATCTTTCCGATAATTTTCAGCGTATGATGTCCGACCCGAAACGGCAACGGCAGAACCTGAAGTTGCTTTTTCAGTTGGTTTCCATTAACCATACGCTTACTTCTTACATTGTTTCGCTGGCGCAATACGCTAAAGAATTTGACGATAAATTTTCGCCCGAAGAATTTATACAAGCCATTCGGCAAATAGAAAATAATTTTCAAATAACGCTGGGATTACAGGAAGATAAATCGCAAATCAATAACCTCAAATTGAGCCTGCCCGATAACGCGAACCTTGAAAGAATACTTGAAGATGCACGTTCCGGTTTGCGCTTTGCAAAACCTGCTGAAAAAGAGAAAATAATTTCTATCAGAAAATCTATAACCGATTACAGAACGGTTAATGAATTGCTCAGGCTGATAAATACTTCCGTTTGTGATGAAGGAAAAATAATTGCGCAAATGCAGCAGGCTTAGTTTTAACATTTTGGTTTTGCGGCGCGGGTTATTTTTGTGTTGTTGAAAAAAGTCGTTTCCATATTACTTCTTTGTTTGTACGCTTTTGCTTCTTCGGGAGCGAGTGTAAAAATGCACTATTGCGGAGCGCATCTTTCTTCTGTCTCGGTTGAAATGAATAATCGCGTTGGCGATTGCTGCTGCGGAAAAAAGATGCACACGCTTCGGAAAAGATGCTGTTCCGAAAAAGTTATCCGTCCGCAAATTTCACAAGACAGGCAATTAACGTCGATAGATTACGGAAAGTATTTTGTGTTGCACGTTGCAGCAATTGCTACGCCTTATTCTTATACAAATACTTTTCTTGTTGCACAGGAAAACGATATTGTTTTTTACACAAACGCACCGCCGGGTTCGTGGCGCACAATCCCTCTTTATAAGCTCCATTGCCGTTTCACTTATTATGGTTGAATAACTGTGTTTACTGTTTAGTACGATACAATTTTATTCCCATTTAAAATTCAATGACTATCTGTAATTAAGAACATATTCGACCTCGAAGAGGTTAAACGTTAATGCTTGAAATGCATTCAGTTGTACCTACGACCCCATTGGGCTTAAGCTGTGTGAAGCGTCCTCGCTTCGCACAATTATTCTATTGCCTCGTGGCAATCGGCAGGAGCCGATGGAATGAAAATGCGCGGCGAAGACGCCACGCATAGCGTTCCTTAACTTTATGACATTGCCCATTGGGGGCGAGCAAACCGAACATTATTTCTCTATAAACGTGATACTCCTTCGGAGTAAAATCCGGATTGCGGATAGACATTTAAAACTCATAATAATGAAACATATTATCAGCCTTTTGGCTTTAATGCTATTTATCTCGGGCATTTCTTTTGCCCAAAATAAGTCTGTAAAAACAGATACTATCTACGTTGCGGGACTTTGTGAAAAGTGTGAAAAACGCATCGAAAATGCCGCTTACATCAAAGGCGTAAAACGCGCGGACTGGAATGTGGAAACTAAAAAATTAGTCGTTATTTATTCTGCCGAAAAAACTTCTTTGAAAGCAATAGAAGAAAGCATCGCCCATGCGGGACACGATGCGGGCGACATACGCGCGACGGATGAAGATTACAAAAAATTACCTCACTGCTGCGCGTATAAAGATGTTGCGGGTGCAGGCAATTAGACATAGTCTCAAACATTTTCTTTTCGCCGAAAGTCTTTTGATTATAGCATCTTTATTGGTTTTGCGGGTATCTGCGCAGGATACCGTAAAGCATACTTTTACCCGAAAGGTAACGGGAACGATAATGGATTCGGTAAGCAAAAAGCCGCTTGGCGGAGCAACAGTTACATTGATTCATGGAGACAAAGGCGTTATTTCAAACGAGAACGGACAATTCAATATTGACCTGCCTCAAGGTGTAAATAAGTTGGTTGCAAGTTTTACAGGTTATATGAATGACACAATACTTGTAACAAATGACAGCTTAGTTATCATCCTGAAACCGTTGCAAAATTTGAAAGAAGTAAAAGTAAATGCAACACTTCAAAGTACATCAACAAGTCTGCTCGGTCCGTATAAAACAGAAAATATCGGGGTTAAAGAATTGTTGCGTGCCGCTTGCTGCAATATCAGCGAGAGCTTTGAAACCACGCCGTCCGTCGATGTAGCTTATACCGATGCAATAAGCGGTTACAAGCAAATTGAAATGCTCGGTTTGTCGGGAACAAACACTTCTTTTACGAGGGAAAATATTCCGAGCACACACGGGCTTGCATCCATTACCGGCTTGACTTTTACGCCCGGAACCTGGCTCGACGGTGTTCAGTTAAGCAAGGGCGCAGGCAGCGTGGTTAACGGATTTGAAGGCATTGCAGGGCAAATAAATACCGAGTGGATTAAACCTTTCTCGCCATCCGCGCCAAAGCTGATACTGAACGGTTATCAAAGCGTGCAAGGACGTTCGGAAGGCAACCTTGTGTTGAATCATTCTTTTAAAGACAGTGTGAGTTCCAACTTGTTTTTATACGCGCGTTCCGACTGGCATAGAAACGATTTGAACCACGACGGATTTATGGATAATCCAATCGGGAAAACGCTGGTAGGCGCTAACCGTTGGTTTTATTTCAGTCCGAAAGGATTGGATTTGCAAGCCGGAATAAAAGGTTATTATCTTGACAATACGGGTGGACAGTTGAATTATCATAAAAATTCCAACGACAATTTGTGGGGCTATCAAAATGATATAAAACGTGTGGAAGGCTGGGCAAAAATCGGTAAAGTATATTTAGACAAGCCTTACGAAAGTATGGGGCTTCAATTGTCGGGCGTTTATCATCAACAGAAAAGTCTGTACGGTATGAGAAATTATGATGCTGTGCAGCATAGCTTTTATGCCAATTATATTTTCCAGACAAGGCTTTTCAACGATAATAATGTGATTAAAACCGGCGCGAGTTTTCAGCTGGATAATTATGAAGAACGTTTTGTAAATGCCGTGTTTAACAGGCGCGAAATTGTACCCGGCGCCTTTGCGGAATACAGTTACAATTACGGTACAAAGCTGAATCTTACAGCAGGTGCGCGTATAGACCGGCATAATTTGTTCGGCACATTTGCAACGCCGAGATTAGCGGTTCGCTATGCTTTGACGGACAGAACTGCGCTTCGGGCATCATTCGGAAGAGCGCAGCGCACGAGCAATTTTTTATCGGAAAATGCAGGCTTTATGGCAAGCAGCCGCGTGTTTGAGATTAACGGCGCACCCATTGCGGATGAGCATTCCGATGCTTATCCGTTCAAGCCCGAAGTCGGCTGGAATGCAGGCATCAACCTTACGCAAAAATTCAGGTTGAATTATAATGACGGAACATTTTCCATAGATTATTATTACACCGATTTTCGTAATCAAGTGGTCGCCGATTTTGAAACGCCGGGCGTTCTTAATTTTTATAATCTTTCGGGAAAATCTTATGCGCACAGTTTGCAGGCGCAGTTGGATTACGAGCTGATACATAATTTCAATATTCGTCTGGCATATCGCTATTACAACGTGAAAGCCACGTACGACGGGGTTTTGAAAGATAAACCGCTTACGGCAAACGACAGGGCATTTGCCAATTTTAATTATGCAACAAAAAATAACTGGAGCATCAATTATACATTTCAATGGATAGGAACGAAGCGATTGCCCGAATCATTTGATTATTCAGCAAAACGTTCGCCGTCATTTGTTCAGATGAATTTGCAGGTAAACAAAAGTTTTGCGAATGATGTATTTGTGTTGTATGCGGGTGCGGAAAATCTGACCAATTATATGCAGAAGCCTTTGATATTGGGCGCGGAAAATCCGTTTGAAAATACGTTCGACGCTTCGCAGGTTTGGGGACCGGCTATGGGCAGAAATATTTATGTTGGGTTTAAGTGGAATATTCCGCGCAGTTAGGCATCTCTTGATTAATTCGATGATGAGAGATAATTGATAAACTCTTAAATAAAAATGCAGATGATTTTAATCATCTGCATTTTACACTTTTAATTTACTTTCTATATCCACTTTGCCGTTCAACCATCCAGCCGGGATATTCCGGTGTTAAAGCACTTACGGCATCTAATTTAGACAAGTCGTCCTCATCAAAAACAATATTTACGGAATCAATATTTTGTCGTAATTGTTCGGGACGTTTTGCCCCGATAATCGTACTTGTAATTCCAGATTGCACACGTACCCAAGCAAGCGCAATGCCTGCAATAGATGTGTTGTGTTTCTTCGCAATCTCGTCCATCACATCGATAATGTTATAGGCTTTTTCTTTGTTGATGGGAGGGAAGTCGAATGCATCGCGGCGAGAGTCGCCTGCGCTTGAAGTATCACGCCTGTATTTCCCGGAAAGGAAGCCGCCGGCCAGCGGACTCCACGGCATAATGGACAAATGCTGGTCTTTCGCCAGCGGCACAATTTCTCTTTCAATATCGCGCGAGGCAATAGAATAATAATATTGTAAGCCGACAAATTTATTCCATCCTTTTTCGCGTGCAATTCCCTGCGCTTTCATTACCATCCACGCGGGCAAATTACAAACGGCAATGTAGCGTACTTTTCCTGACAAAACAATATCGTTTAACGAGTGCATTATTTCTTCAACAGGAGTAAGCAAGTCCACGCCATGAATATACAAAACGTCGATGTGGTCTAATTGCAAACGCTGCAAACTTTCATCCACGGAATTAAAAATATGATAACGGGAAAGCCCCGCACTATTAGGCTTTTCTTTCATTTGACCTAAAACTTTAGTTGCAATAACAACTTCATCCCGTTTAATACCTAAGTCTTTAATTGCCTGCCCAAGTAATTGTTCCGACTGACCAAAGGAGTAAACATTCGCTGTATCTATAAAGTTGATGCCTGCATCGATTACAGCCTTAATCATATCGTTTACTTCCTGCTGTTGCAGCTTGCCGATATTGTCCCACATACCTGCATTCTGTCCGCCGAAAGTCATTGTGCCAAAGCAGATTTCGGATACCAAAAGTCCGGTATCGCCTAAAAGATTGTATTTCATACTTCGTTTGTTTTGTTAGTGAGAATAATATTCCAAAGTTCATAAATGTTGAACATCTTTCTTTGTTTTAATCAAACAAAAAATAGAAAAAATCAAACAATCGGGCGACTAACGCTTATTAAATTCCGCAAAGGTTGGATATTGCATATAATTCAAATTATCTATGACTAAAAAACGAAACGGATGGCTCATTTTGTTGCTTGGTTCTCTTGCAGCGTTGGGACCATTTTCCATTGATATGTATTTGCCCGGTTTTGGCGATATTGCCAAAGATTTACAGATAGATGAATCGGCTGTGCCATTGTCGCTGTCAAGTTTTTTTATCGGTATTTCCGCGGGGCAATTATTGTATGGTCCGTTGCTGGACAAATATGGAAGAAAGAAGCCTTTATATATCGGATTGATATTATACATCATTGCGGCAATCAGTTGTTTGGTTGTACAAAATTTACATCAGTTAATCATCGTAAGATTTGTACAAGCGATTGGTTGTTGCGCGGCATCGGTCGCATCGATTGCTATGGTACGCGATTTATTCAGCGTCAAAGAAAGTCCTAAAATATTTTCATTGATAATGCTTGTAATAGCTGCTTCGCCTATGTTTGCACCGACTATTGGCGGGTATATTGTTGCCTTGTTAGGCTGGAAATATGTGTTTGTATTTTTAAGTTTTGTTGCGATTGTCATGTTGCTTGCATCGATTTTCAGATTGCCCGAAAGCGGCAAGCACGACCCGCATTATTCCTTGATGCCGCGACCGATTATTAATGGATTTTTGTCTGTAATTAAAGTGCCGCAATTTTATACGTATGTATCTATTTATGCCGTTGCTTTTGCGGGTTTGTTTGCTTACGTCGCGGCTTCGCCGAATACTTTTATGAAGATATATCATTTAAGCAAAACCGGCTATGGCTGGGCATTTGCGGGGTTGTCGGTTGCTTTTATCGGTTCGAGCCAGGTAAATAGTTGGATGCTGAAATGGTTTCACAGTAAGCAGATTGTTGTGGTTTCATTAATTTGTCAAGCTATTTTTACGATTGTTTTTTTAGTATTTGCAATCAATGGTTGGTTGAATTTGGGATTGTTCATTACATTCATTGCGCTATTCCTGATTTGCCTGGGACTAATCAATCCAAATGCCGCGGCACTTACCATTGCGCCTTTCAGCAAAAACGCGGGCAGCGCATCGGCATTAATGGGCGCGCTGCAAATGGGATTAGGAACTGTTGCTTCCATTGTTGTAAGCCTGTTCGCGGAAGAGTCCATTTTGCCGATTCCCTTGATTATGGCTTGCGCATCTGTAATCAGTTTGGCATGTCTGTTCATCGGGCTAAGATTTATCAAAGAAGAAGTTGAGGATTCCGGCGAAGGTGTTTTTGCAGGACACTGATAAAGGCGGAGAAACTGCAAATATGAAATAAAAACGGTACACCCAAGATGTACCGTTTTCTATGATTAAATCACGATAGTTTCGGCGGGTTATTTTCCGCCTCCAAAAACCGATTTTAAAATACTGGTTGTTTGTGCGGCAGGGTTGGTTCTTATATCTTTTTCTTGTTTGCCAATCTGGTCGAACAGCGCATCTACAGCTTTTCCTGCTACATAGTTCGACAAATCGGGATTTGCTTTTTTCACAAGTGGGATAGCATTGTATTTACTTACAACCTGTGAATATGCCGATATACTTCCGTTTTTATCCAGCTCTGCCTGAATGGAAGGCGTGAAGGCTTTGACCAGCGTATCATGTGTTTTGTTTCTGAAGTAGTTGGTTATTGAATTGTCTCCGCCATTGACAAGCCCGATAGCATCTGTTAATGTCATTTGTTTAATGGCATCCGTAAAAATAGGTTTTGCAAATGCCACCGCCGATTCAGCCGCACGATTCATCCTGTATTCCGCAGAATCGGCAACGCTTCCCATATTCAGTTTCCGGAGCACGCCATCGGCTGTATGCAAGGGTTCGGGCAATAAAATTTTATAAGCACTCTGCCAAAAAGCGTTTGGCTTGTTAAGCGCGGTAACGCTGTTTATCAGGCTTGTGGATAATAAATCTTTTACGCCGGAACCTGCTTGCGATTCGGTCAGGTTGCTGTTGCCGGCAGATGTTTTACTTTTAGAGGATGAAGTAACTTTTTGTCCGGCAGATTTTAATAAAGAGCCTATGCTCTGTGCGTCAGATGTTTGAACGATTGCAATTCCTAATAGGCATGACGATAATAAAATAATCTTTTTCATCTGTTTATATTTTAATTGTTTTTAATGGTCAGATGGAATGCCTTGAAATAATTATCGTTTTGGGTATTACGATGGCTTATGGGCATTTCATGTATGTGTTTTTCTATTGTTTTTAATAATTTATGTTTATATACTACAATGTTTCTTTCAGCCAACTGAAAAATTCCCTTTGCCATGTCAAAGCGTTTTGCGGTTTCAGCACCCAATGGTTTTCGTCGGGGAAATATAATAGCTTGCTTTTAATGCCTTTGAGTTGCGCTGCTTTGAATGCGCTCAATCCTTGTTCTTCCGGCACGCGGTAATCAATGCCGCCTTGCACAATCATAATCGGTGTGTTCCATTTATCTACAAAATTACTTGGCGATTGCTCAAAAGAATGTTGTGCAACTTTGTTCGATTTGTCCCAGTAATTGCCGCCTTTTTCCCAATTCTCAAACCACATTTCATCGGTTGTTCCATACATACTTCTGAAATCGAAAATGCCGTCATGTGCGATGAACGTTTTAAAGCGCCCATCATGTTTTCCTTCCAATTCATAAACAGAATATCCGCCGAAACTCGCGCCAATACAGCCTCTGCGCGAAGTGTCCACAAAAGGCTCTTTGGAAAAATCGTCAATCGCATCGAGATAATCCTGAATTACATGACCGCCCCAGTCTTTGCTCACAGCTTCGTTCCATTTTGTACCAAAGCCCGGCATTCCGCGACGCGAAGGAATAACAACAACGTATCCTTGCGAAGCAATCAACTGGAAATTCCAACGGAAAGAATAAAACTGTGTTGTGGGCGATTGCGGTCCACCCTGACAATATAACAATGTCGGATATTTTTTATGCGGGTCAAAGTTTGGTGGATAAACAATCCATTCGAGCATCTTGTGATTGTCGGAAGTCGTGATAAATTTTCTTTCCGATTTTACCGATGCAATATTTTTATACGCTTCATCATTTACGTGCGTGAGTTGTGTGAGAGCGCCGGTTTTAATATTCAGTTTATAAATTTCCGCAGCGTGAGAAATATCTTCTTTTGATACAATCAAATCATCGCCGACTTGCGCTACGATTGAGCTTATATCAAAATCGCCCTTTGAGATTTGCGTAATGCGCGGAAGCATTTTTGTTAAGCCAATATCATTCACGCTGAACACTTGTAAAGTGCCGTCAACCGGCGCGACGAAGAACAACGTTTTATCATCATTTCCCCAAATAAAAGATTCAACATTTATTTGGTCATTGAAGCCTGTGAGATTTACAGTTGCACCTTTTGTGGATACAACCAAATCGTTTTTGTCGGCTTCATAACCATCTGTTTTCATTTGCAGCCAAGCCATTTTTACTTGCTTGTTGAAGGCGGGCGCAACATCGTAACCTTTGTTGCTTTCAGTTAAATTTTTTGTTTCGCCTGAGGCAATGTCATATTCGAAAATATCGGTGTTGGTGCTGATAGCATAATCCGTCCCGAATTTTTTCTTAGTAACGTAAATAATTTTTTTACTGTCCGGCGACCAGATAAAATCCTCATCGCCGCCGTAAGGTTGTTGCGGACAAAAGTATGGTTCGCCTTGCATAATGTCTTTCTTTTCGCCTGTATTACCGTTTTCGTAAGGTGCAAAAAATACGTGGCTGAAACTTCCGTCAAACCATTTGTCCCAATGACGGTAATTCAAAGAAGTATAAATTTTTGCGGAAGACTGAGCCAAATCTGCATATTTGTCTTTTCCCAAAACTGTATCAAGTTTTACTTCTTCACTGCTGAGAATATATTTTCTGTCGGGAGAAATTCTGTTGTTGTCCAAAACATCATCTGTCTTCTCAAGCTCAGTGGCGTCGCCGCCTTCCAACGAAATTGAATATATTTTTGAATCCATTTTATTTTCCGAAATATTCGGTGTGGACACTTTGTATATCAGAGATTTTTTGTCTTTTGAAATGCCGAGTGCGCTTACGCGTCCCAGTTTTAATAATGTTTCCGGTGTAAGATTTTGTTGAGCGTTTGCTTGTAGCATAGTGAATGCGGCTATGGTAAATAATAGTTTTTTCATCCGTCAATTGATTTGAAACAAATGTAAAACAATGACGTAAATAATGTATTTTTAACAATCACAAATTGTAGGATAAAAAATTAGTAGCAATATTTGTAGTTAATTCAAACATCTTTATTTGAAATCCTGTTTATTCATTATCATCTTTTGTTGTATTGCTTGCGGCATTCGTGCGCAGGTGGTCGTACATGGTCATGTGTACGGCGGCGTTAATAAAAATTCGCCTATTGATTCCATTCAGGTAAGCACATCGTCGGGCAACGTTACCTACACCGATATTCATGGTATTTATATGATTGCAGCCAAGCAGGCGAATGATACATTGCATATATCGTTTCAGGGAAGAGAAATAATCCGTTACCCGGTTTCCTTCATTACCAATACCGATAAGTTTGATATTTATTTGAACAATCCCGGGTTTTACGACAGCACGTATGCCAATGAACTGCCGCAGGTGCAGGTGCGTGCGAGAAACTATCACAACGATTCTTTGCTGAACAGGGAAAAGTATGCAGGCGTTTTTGATTATACCAAACCGAAGTTTAACCCGATGTCTCCTATAACTTCAGTTGTAAATTTGTTCAATAAGCCCTATCAGCACCGGCAGCAGCGTTACAGGAAGTTTGCAGAGACAAGTGAGAAAGCCGGTTATGTGAATTCGCGTTGGACGCGTAGTCTGGTAGCAAAATATACAGGCATTCAGGATGATGATGAATTGACAAAGTTTATGAAAGCGTATGAGCCTACTTATGACACGTTGGTTATTATGAATGAATTAGACCTTGACCAATACATTGTCGATAGCTACAAAAAATACAAAGAGAAGCAAGAGAAAAAATAATTGTTTTATTCTTTGAATCGTAAGTCTCACGCACTACCTTTGCAGCACGAAACTTTTCGGCATTGCTTAAAAATACAGTTGCAATATTTCTTATGCTGACATTCTTCTGTCAGGCGTTCAACAGGGTTGTGGTGTATGCGACTTTTTATGCCAATCAAAATTATATAGAACATAACCTCTGCGAAAACCGCGATAAGCCTTGGATGCATTGTAATGGTCATTGCCAGCTGAATAAAAAATTAGCAGATGACGATAAGCAAAATACGCAAAGCCCTGCACAAAGAGCTGCCAATGAAATGAGCGTATTGTTTTTTGCTCCCGTTGTGTTTCAGCCGGTAATTTTTTATGAAAAAAAGGCTACTCCTTTAAACGGATATTATACACCTATTGCTCCGCAAACCTTTACTACGTCCGCATTTCATCCACCTGCTGTATAAATAAATTTCAGCATTTTATTATTACACTTTTTCTGAATGAATAAGCGGGTTCGTGTGTGCAAAACAGCGCAGTTTAATCACGCTTTATTATTCTCCTTTATTGAAAATGATAGGTAAGCCTCTTGCATCATAATTGATGTAGGAAAGGACATACCTGTAACAAAATTTATTTATCATGTTAAAGTATATTAAGGTCTTAATATTCTCTGTTATTGTATTGTCTTTTGCCGCTTGTTCCAAGAGTGATGTTACGGATAATTCAAAGCCGACAGACCCAGCTGCGGATTATAGTAAAATGGCAAGCTATGTATTATCGGGTACATCCATTCGGGTGGACGTTTATCGGCAATATGATTCATTATTTGTCGGCTATAATCCTCTGTATTTCAAACTTACGGATACGGCTTCCGGGCAATTGGTCAACAATGCTTCCCTCATGCTAAATCCCACTATGAATATGGGTGCGATGATGCATGGTTGCCCGATAGACCAGCCTGAATATATCGACAGTCTCCGCTTGTATAAAGCGGGCATTTCATTCCTGATGAGTTCCGATGCAGCGATGGATATGAATGAAAGTATGGATATGAGCGTGGGGTGGACGCTCCCGACAAACATAAGTCTGAATGGAAATACATATAAGGATACTTTGCCTGTTACAGTAAAAGATATGGGAGTAGGCAAAGAGTTTATACAGTCGACATTGGGCAGCGACGGCAATACTTATTATTTGGTACTGGTACATCCGTGGCAAAAAGAGCAAGCCGTGGGAATGAACGATTTGGAAGTTGCGGTTTACAGGAAAGACGGCATGTTTGATTTTCCTGCAGTGGACGGCTTAACGCTTTCTTTTGTTCCTACCATGCCTTCCATGGGACACAGCTCGCCCAATAATATAGCTCCAGTAAGCATCGGCAACGGCCATTACAAAGGTAAAGTAAATTTTACTATGACAGGAGACTGGCAACTTGATTTTACCATTAAGAACGGAAGCAATACGCTTGCCAATGGTGTAGATATCGATTTGTTTTTTTAAGTCAATCCCGATGTTATGTTTAAGAAATTAATAGCGGCAATTTGTATCTTATTGCCGATGTGTTTAGCTGCACAACAAGTTAAAAAGAACGATACAATTCAGGGTGGCTTTCTCCAAACGGTAATCATCAATAATAGCGGTAAGAATGCCAACTTTCACGGTATGCGCTACGATGGACAGGCAAGAACGGAACGTTTGCTGGAAAACATTCCGGGCGTTAGTCTCATCAGCCGGGGCAATTTTGCGCAGGAGCCTGTGTTGCGTGGCATGAGCAACGGGCAAATCAATATTACCATTGACGGTATGCACATATTCGGCGCTTGTACCGACCGCATGGACCCCATAACGTCTTACATAGAACCAAATAATATGAAAGCGGTACAGGTTTCGGGCGGACCCGAATTTGGCGCCGGGGGAGCCACCATTGGCGGTAGTATGAACTTTAATTTGCGCAATGCACAAACAGATACGGTTCATTCGTGGAAAGGCGCTGTGGGAACGGGTTTTGAAACTAATGCTTCCGCCCGCCAGTTTTTGAGCAATCTGCAATACAGTAGCCGACGCCTTGCATTTTCAGTTGATGGCATATACAGAAAAGCCGGTAATTATAGCCCCGGCGGAAATAAGACCAAAAATATTGAACGGTACGGTAAATGGACGGCGGCGAACGGATTTTCTGTAGATAAGAAAGGTAGGATAAACTTTTCCCAGTACGAAAAATGGAATCTTCATGCCAATGCGTTGTACAGGCTTAGCAGGCACCAATCATTAAGTGCGGACTATTTACAGGACGAGGGAACAAATATCGGTTATCCTGCATTGACGATGGATGTTGCTTTTGCACGAACCAAGATGGCGAGCATTACACATGAATACCGCAACAACGATAAGGCTTTATATTATTGGCAAACCAAAGTTTATTATAACGATGTAAACCATGCCATGGACGATACTAAACGTCCGAAGGAAGAAGTATCCATGCACATGGATATGCCCGGACATTCCAAAACAGGCGGCGCATATTCGCAAATGTATTGGCAAATATCGGCAAATCAGTTAGTGCGCATAAAAGCCGAAGCGTATTACAATCGCTGGCATGCGAGCATGACGATGTATCCGAACGACGGCGGCAATATTATGTACATGCTTACTATTCCCGATGCACAGCGAACAGTTGTTGGAGTTGATGCTGTAGATGAGATACATATAGGAGATGGCTGGCAACTAATGCCCGGCATTCACGGAGAATACAACCGTTCTTCTATTTATTCTGCAGAAGGAAAAGCAACCCTCACATCTATTTATACAGGTAATCCCGATAGAACAACAGGATTATACAACGCCTATCTTCAGTTGAATTATCATGCTGTATCGCCATTTAGTTTCGGTATAAAATTGGCACGGGGCATGCGTGCGCCAACCTTGAAGGAAGCGTATGCTTTTTATTTATTTGACAGAGTTGACGGCTACGACTACCTGGGAAATCCGACTATTAAGAAAGAGGAATCCTATAACACTGAGTTTAGTATCGGTTATGCCGAAAGAGGGTTTACAGCAACTTTGAAAGGCTTCGGGTATTTCTTTCATAATTATATCGCAGGCTTTGTGCAGTCAGGGTTTTCGCCGATGACTTCAGGTGCGAACGGTGTGAAACAATACGGTAATATTTCATCCGCACATATTATTGGGGCAACGCTGCTTGCAGACTGGAACATCTCTAAAAGAATCTTATTTAACAGCAATACTACCTGGCAGAAAGGCAGGGATAAGAATAAAAATTATCTGCCGATGATGCCGCCATTGAAATCGGCAAATACATTCCGCTACAACACGCATGGTTGGCGGCTTTTTGTAGAAGGGATTGGGGCGGCAGCGCAAAACAAAGTAAGTAGTTTCTATGGCGAAACACACACGCCGGGCTTTTTAATAGCAGATGCCGGTGCGGATAAAACCATTGATTTTAACGGGCAGCAAATCATTCTTGGATTGACGTGCAACAATATTTTCAACAAATATTATTACGAGCATTTAGACGTAATCAAATTGCCGCGCGAAGGAAGGAATTTTATCATGCACGTTACTTATAATTTTTAAAATCCAATAATTTATTTATGCGATATAAATCTTTTTTATTGTTTCTTCTTTTGTTACCGGCTTCAATATTATTTGCACAAACTTCCGTTACAGGAAAAATATACGATGCCGTAAGCAAAGAAGCCGTCGGCGGCGTCACAGTTTCAGACAATACACATTCCGTAATGTCCGATGCTTCGGGTAAATTTAGTATTCGTACAAAAGATACTGCTCTGAAAATAAGCTGTACGGGCTATGCAACTACAATAATTAAACTCGCTGAAATGCGTGCAGATATTGCGTTACAACCTGTAACTAATAAATTAGGCGAAGTAGTTGTAAGCGCCAATCGTACGGTTGAAAAAAGAACCGAAGCGCCTATTGCCATTTCGGTTATCGGTAAGCAAACTATTGAAGATACAAAGGCGCAGCGACTGGACTTTTTACTGAATAAAGTAAGCGGCGTAAACATGGTTAACCTCGGCAATGAGCAGCACGAGATGAGCATTCGCCAGCCGATGACAACGAATAATCTTTTCCTGTACCTCGAAGACGGTATTCCGTTGCGTACGTCAGCCGTATTTAATCATAATGCGTTGATTGAAATGAATATGACCGCTGCAAAAAGCATTGAAGTTATCAAGGGTCCATCGTCTGCCTTATACGGCGCGGAGGCTATTGCAGGAACGGTAAATCTTATAACGCAGGCGCCGCCTGCATTTGCGAGCGGTTATGTAAGTGCGCAAATGAATAATCACGGCTATAAAAGAGCCGATGCGCAGGTTGGTTTTACACAGGGAAAAATCGGTTTTATCGCAAGCGGTTATTATGCCAATCAGAACAACGGAATTATTCAGTACAGCGATTTTCATAAATCGGCAAGCACGTACCGGCTGGATTATCACATTGACAGTAACACCACTTGGACAAACAGTGTAACGTATGTAGATTATTTCAGCGATATGTACGGCTCGCTGGACAGCGCGCATTTTGCGCAAAAAAATTATGCTGCACAAAAATTTTTCACATACAGAAAAGTATATGCTTTCAGAGGGCGTTCAACAATTTCGCATAAGTGGAACGACCACAGCACAACTACGGCAACATTTATGTACCGCAACAATTCCGTGATTCAAAACCCTGCATATCAAATTGCATCGTACCACGTTGGCGGTGTTACTGCAAATCCTGTTTCCAACGATACGGCAACAGGCAATATTAATGATAATGCTTTTCATTCTTACGGTTTGTTTTTGCAGCATGTGCAACAGTTTAAATTTCTGAAAAGCAAGCTGATTGTGGGTTCCGTCGCAGAAGTATCGCCACAGCAGTTTAATGAGAATTTTATCTGGGTAAAAAAAGAAAACGGGAATTATGTGAGTTATACAAATCCCGATTCTTTGCTGGCAAATTTTAAAACGCTCGTTACCAATGCAGCCGCTTACGCCGATTATGATTTTACGGTGGCAAGAGGATTGAGAATTTCCACAGCCTTGCGTTACGATGCATTTGAATATTCGTTTGTGAATTTTCTCACAGGTTCAAAGGTTACGGGCGGTCCGTCGAGTGTAACCAATTATCACAAGCTCGCGCCTAAAGTCGGGTTTACTTACAATATAAACGGCATCGGTTTTTACGGCAATTTCAGTCAGGGTTATGTGCCACCGCAAATCACGGATGTGTTTGGTAAAGTAAACAGCACTTATTTAAAACCGCAAAATTTTACCAACTATGAAATAGGCGGATGGCTTTCATTAATACAAAATAAAATCTACATAGACTGGAGCGCGTATCTGATGAACGGCAAAGATGAAATCATTTCCGTAAGAATGCCCGACGGTACTTCGCAATCGCAAAACGCAGGACAGACACGGCACAAAGGCTTGGAGTACGGCATCACTTATACGCCGACAAGCGATTGGATGTTGCGTTTTTCAGGCACAAGCGCCAAACACAGTTTTGTGAATTACGTTGCAAGCGGCGTTGATTATAATGGCGAACAAATGAGTACCGCGCCCAACTTTTTCGGTAATGCGGAAGTGGAGTATAAGCCGCATTATGTAAAGGGTTTCCGCATTGGTGCGGAATGGCAGCACGTAGGAAAATATTTTGAAGATAATTTAAACACGCATACATACAACGGTTACAATGTGCTGAACCTGAGAGTTGGTTATTCGCGCAAACATTACGAAGTATGGATAAATGCGTTGAATGTGTTGAACGAATATTACTCCGTAATATCAACGTATAGCGCAAGTTCAGGCTACAATTATCAGTTGGGCGACCCGCGTGCATTTACGTTTGGTGTGTCTTATAAATTCGGAAAATAAACTATAAACCTAACCACAGAGCGCGCAAAAATCTCTGTGTTCTCTGTGGTTAAAAACAATTTACTATGCTCCGCAAAAATATTTATAACCGACATAGAAAGCTTAGTATCATCATTGCGTTTCCTGTATTACTTTGGGCAATAAGCGGTTTTATTCATCCGATTATGACGAATATAAGACCGCGCATTGCGACACAGCAATCGCCGCAAATAATCATTGACTCAAATTCTTTGAAACTTCCGTTGGACGTGGTTTTGAAAGAAAATAGTATTGATAGTTTTTTCAATTGCAGAATAATAGAACTGGGCAATCAATTTTATTATCAGGTAAAAAAAAGTGCAGATGAAATACCAAATTATTTTTCTGCAACAGACGGAAAAGAATTGGAAAACGGCGACGAATTGTATGCTGAATATTTGGCAAACCATTTTGTCTCAAAAGAGAAATTAAATGTGCAGGCAATAAATTTTGTAACAGGTTTTACGAGCGATTACAATCGTATCAATAAGCTGTTGCCTGTTTATCGTGTACGTTTTAAACGCGATGATGGAATCACTGTTTATGTGGATACGCAACAAAGCCGTTTTTCTTATGCCACAAACAGTATGAGAAGTTTTTTAACGCGGGTATTTACATTACTGCATACATGGAGTTGGCTTGGCAATCTGACATTGTTGAAAGTAATAATAATGACATTGTTGATGTTGCTGACATTTGTAAACAGTATCATCGGCATCTATATTTTCTTTACGACAAAATCAAGAAATCCTAACGGCAATGAAACGCTGAAACGAAGGCGTAATCATCGTTTTACGGCTATATTTGCTTCTTTATTTACATTGTTGTTTTCGTTCAGCGGCGGTGTGCATATTCTTTCGCAGTTGCAAAAGGATGATGCAGGGAAACTCATTTTATCACAAAATATTTTGCAAAGTGAAAGCAATGTTGATTTTGCAAAAGTTCAGCAATTAATCCATCAAGCGGTTCATGATTTTTCTTTCGTAAAAATGAAC
This sequence comes from Arachidicoccus sp. BS20, assembly GCF_001659705.1. Taxonomy (NCBI): domain Bacteria; kingdom Pseudomonadati; phylum Bacteroidota; class Chitinophagia; order Chitinophagales; family Chitinophagaceae; genus Arachidicoccus; species Arachidicoccus ginsenosidimutans. The sequence goes on along the minus strand of NZ_CP015971.1, from coordinate 911,610 downwards.
GGACAATTATATCTGCGTGCTGTGGTTTTAAATAAAGATAAAAACAACGGAAAAGATTTGATGAAGCAGATGCGTGTGGATGAACCGAAAATATTTTTCGTCAATTTATCTGACTATACTTTGTTGCAAAACGGCGAAGAATTATATGCAGATTATCTGGCAAATACTTATTTGAAAAATAATATGAAACCTTCCGAAACCATTGCTATTACATCATTTGACGATGATTATGATTTTGCGGATAAAGTATTGCCCGTGTGGAGAGTAAAATGTGGCAATCAAACCGTGTTTGTGGAAACATCCACGGCAAAGCTGAGGAAGAAAATTAATCCGGTCGGCAAGTTTGATGATTATTCGTTCGCATTTTTTCATAAGCATGAGTTTATGATGTTCGCAGGCAAAACTGCAAAAGACATCAGCACGATGTTCTGGGTGGCGGCTCAAATCGTAATGATTGTTTTCGGGTTAATTTTGTATTTCAAAAGGAAAAAGAAATCTTCTTAATCAAAATAAATTACAAATGAAAAAGTTAGTTTCAATCGTGGCAATCTCTGCAAGCCTTGTGATTGCTGCATCTTGCAACAATTCATCTTCAACAAAAATAGAAGATGTTGCAGCCACAAAAAAGGCAATGCCGGCGAAAAAGGATTCGGCAAAATATACATTAAGTATGGTGGACAATAAAAAAGATTTTGTATGCAGGATGCCTTTAACTGCGGGCATTGGCGATACGGTTCATTACAAAGGAAAAGTGTATGGCTTTTGCTCCAAAGGTTGCAAAGAATCCTTTTTGGAAGACCCTGAAAGCTATTTGAAGGAGAAATTGTAGTATTTGCTGATAAGGTACCTTATTAATTATTTTAAATTTTTGTTCTTATATAATAGTTGCTTTTGGCAACTATTATGTATCTTTGTGGCATGAGAGAAAAAATTAAGCAAATCAGACTTTTTAACCGCTTTTATACAGCACACTTAGGAATATTAAATCATCATATATTAGAAAGCGAATATTCTTTATCTGAGGTACGCGTGTTATATGAAATTGGCGAGCGGTGTTCAATCACGGCGCAGGAATTAGGTGATTTATTAAAGTTGGATAAAGGTTATCTAAGTCGAATAGTGAAGTTATTCATAAAGAATAAAATTATTATAAAGTCTTCTTCAAAGGAGGATAGGCGCGTTCATAACATTAAGCTGACAGCCACAGGAGAAAAGCTGTTGAAAAGTTTACAAGATAAATCGGACAAACAAGTTAATAATTTTATTGGCAAATTATCATTCGAAGAGAGTGAAATGTTGGTGGGTTCAATGAAGACAATCAAGAGTATGCTGTCCGACAATTACGATAATAAATTGCTTGCTCAGAATGTTGTTTACAGAGATATATTAATGCCAGGAGATATTGGCTATCTTATTTATCTGCATGGAAAATTATATGCGCAAGAATCAGGTTACTCGCAGGAATTTGAAGGCTATGTAGTCAAGACTTTTTACGATTTTCTCGAACATTATTCTTCCGATAAAGATAAGGTTTGGCTTGCGGTATACAATGGTCAAATAGTAGGTTGTATAGCTATTTTGGGTAAATCAATCAAGCTTGCGCAGTTAAGATGGTTCTTGGTTCATCCGGTTTTTAGAGGAACGGGCATCGGAAGCAAATTGTTGGATACAGCTTTATCTTATTGCAAAACAAGGAAATATAAAAGCGTGTATTTATTAACGACAGACGTGCAGCAAAGGGCAATAAGTATGTACAAAAAGGCGGGATTTGTTCCTGTGGAATCAATCGAAGTCCATCAATGGGGGAAAGTGTTGCATGAAGAAAAATACGAATTAAAATTAGGCACAGCCTAATTTTCTTTTACCAAACGTTATTTAATCCTTATCCTCGGGTCAATGATGCCATAAAGCACATCGGCAAGAATATTTACGGCTACAAAAAATGCCGCAGTAATCAGTACGCTGCCCATTACAACGGGGAAGTCAAGATTATCCAAAGCATCAACAGTTGTCTTGCCGATGCCTTTCCAGTTGAAAATATATTCGACAAAAAATGCACCTGCAAGCAGCTCGGCAAACCAGCCTGTAACTGCAGTCATTACAGGGTTCAGCGCGTTTGGCAATGCGTGTTTCCACACAACGGCATTTTTACTCAGACCTTTTGCAAAAGCCGTGCGTATGTAATCTTTGTTCAGCACATCGAGCATAGTGCTTCGTGTAAGTTGCACAATAATTGCCAACGGACGAATGCCTAAAGTAATTGCCGGAAGAATTAAATTTTGCAGCGCTAAATGTTTCCCGTTAATCGCATCGTATTCGTACAGGCTGCCTGTCATGTACAAGCCGGTATATTTATGCAGCACAAAGCCAAACAAATAAGCAACGATAATTCCGATGAAAAATGAAGGAGCTGAAATGCCCAACACGCTTGCAAAAACAGAAGAAGTATCAAGCCAAGTTCCTTTTTTGATTGCCGATAGAATTCCCAAAGGAATACCCAAAACAATCGCAACAACAATTGCTGCAAACGCAAGTATAATTGTTCCCGGAAGCGCGTCCATCAATACTTCGGACACTTGTTGTTTTGTCTGATAAGAGCGGCGCAGGTAAGGAATTTTAATACCGATTTTTTCTTTACCGCCAATAAAAAAGCCTTTTAATTGTTTATCATTAATTTCCTGTTGCGTGTTGACGGAAACAGGAGAGACGTCGTTTAGATACAATACAAATTGCTTCCATTTTGGTTGGTCGAGCGCGAGTTCTTTGCGTACATTTTGAATGGTTGCGCTATCGCCGCTTTGTCCGAGAACCAATCGCGCCGGGTCGCCGAAACCTTGAAATAAAAAAAACACAAGCACCACTACGCCTATTAAAACGAGTATGCCGTAAGCAATTCTTTTTATAAGGAAGTTCAGCATTTATTACTTTTTTAAAAACGATTGAATGGTTTCTTCTGTTTCCATACAAGCTCGTTTCAATTCATCATTCACGATAATTTTGTCAAAATGGTTTTTGAACGATAATTCGTATGATGCTTTATTAATGCGGGTTTCGATGCTTTCTTTTGTATCTGTATTCCGGCTTTCCAGTCTTTGGCGCAGCGCATCAATTGATGGCGGCTCAATGAAAATGGAAAGGCAATTACTGCCAAATTGCTTCTGCACATGAATTGCGCCTTTCACATCAATGTCGAGCATAGGAGTTTTACCTTCGTGCCAGATTCTTTCGAGTTCAGATTTTAATGTGCCGTAATATTTCCCTTCATACACCATTTCCCATTCGATGAATTTATTTTGTTCAATCTTTTCCTGAAATTCTTCGGCAGACATAAAATAATAATCTACACCATTTTGCTCTTTGCCGCGCGGTGCACGTGTCGCAGCGGAAATTGAAAATGCAAGGTTTGGATGTTTGCTTAGCAAATAATGCGCTATGGAACTTTTACCTGCGCCCGATGGCGCTGTGATGATGATGAGTTTGTTCATTATTTATTACACGAATTTATTTAAACAATAGAACGCAAATTGTTTATGACGATTATGATAATCCATCCAAGCACTCGTTCTGATTAACTTCTATACCACATTACTTTTTCTTCCATTGAAACCAGTCTCTTGCCCGCAGGTTTCGGTTGGTCGGTGTAGCCAAGATACAAAATTCCGAGCATCGTATCTTCTTCGCGTAAGTTCAGATATTGTTTCATCGAAGGTTTTAAAATTTGTCCTCCGGTACTCCACAATGCAGCAATATCAAGACTTTCAGCGCCCAATAAAATATTTTGTACGGCGCAGGCTGTTGCACAAATTTCTTCCAGTTCCGGAATATTCGGGTTTTCGCCGCGCTTTGAAAATACAGCGATAATATGCGAAACTGAATCGCCTTGTGTTTTTAATTTATCATACGTTGCTTGTATGAATTTTTCTTCAGGTGTGTTTTGTTTATAGAGATTTGCATGGTCTTCGCAAAAGCGTTTTACGCCGTCGCCATGCATTACAACGAAGCGCCAGGGTTCTGTGAAAGCGTGCGTGGGCGCCCAGTTTGCGAGATTTAATAATTGTTCGATTACTGCATTATCAATTTTCTTTCCGTTAAAAATTTGCGGTTTTGTACTGCGCCTTTCGGTAATTGTTTTTGAGATGATTTCAAAATTTGTCATGTGTCTTTTTGAGTATTTACGGCTGCAAAGATAATGACAACGAATCTCTTCACGTCATTATAACATTTAACCACATAGAAACATAGAAGGCAGTCCCATTTCCTGCAAATCATTAAATCCTTTAAATCATGGTTCAGACTATTTCAGCCTGCTTTGTTCGTCTGCGTTGCTGCTTTCGATTTTGTGTGATTTGAAAGTTTTTCCCAAATCGAAATTGTACACAATGCCGAGCGTAAATTTTTGCCATTGGTTTTGATTTCGGAAACGTAAATTGAAATCGGTGTAATAAAATGTGCCGCTTACGTTTTCGTTTTTCCCGCCGAAAATATCGTCGGCAGAGGCTTTCACTGTTAAGCGTTGATTGAGAAATTTCTTCTGCAAAGCAATACTCGTTCTGGTTATATGATTGATGACGGCATTGCCTTCAATAATTTTATTTAGATAAAACGTGTGCCAGCTTGCGGTAAAATCTTTTCCTAAATTAAACTGTGCGGTTGTTGAAAGTGTGATTAAATTTTCAGAGATATTATAAGCGTCCGGCGCATTCAAATGTTGATAATCATATTCCGCATAATTACCCATTGTCCACCATTTTGTAATCTTTACGGGAATGTATGCATTCAACATCCATTTGGTTGAGGTGCCTGCATTTTGAGGTTGTTGCGTCATTTGGTTGGGACTTCCCGCTACAGGATGAATACCGTTTGTGATTACATCCGTTGCGTGGAAATAATTGGCGACAAATGTGTATTTATTTTTTAAAGTATAATCCAGTTCATACGAATTATCGTATTCCGGCTGCAAATATGGATTGCCGCGACCTGTGGTATAATTATCGACATACACAACGTGCGGATTCAAATCGTCAAACGACGGACGGCTCAAACGGCGCGTGTAAATAAAGGTCAGACTTTCATCGCCCGCTTTGTTCAACGTTCTTCTCAAAAATACGGACGGAAACAAACCGAAATAATTCTTTCCGTTTTTTGCGTAAGAAGTATCGTGCAGCTCGCCGGTGTAATTGGTATTCTCGCCGCGCAAACCAGCCTGCACATCTGTGTTCAAAATTCTTCCCTGATATTTTATATATCCGGCAATAATGTGTTCTTTATAATCGTAAATAAAATTTTGCGGAATATTGTCCAGCCATTCACTTCCATACGGACTTTGATATTGGAACGCAGCTTCATTGTCGATGCTTGTGGCACTTAGTTTTGCGCCAAAACTCAAGCTGTTTGCGGTGTTGAATACTTTTAGATATTTAGCGTCAGCGGTAAAGATATTTGCTGTGGACGGCGTAAAATTCCGGTAAGCTGTGTCGGTCGAAACACCGTTTGCAATGGTTGTATTGGTAACGTTGTTGTTTACTTTATTTGAGTTATGCGTATAATCGGAGAGGAGCGTAAACGCAGAGCCGAGTGTATCGGTTTTTATGTGATAATTCAAACCGACATCATTGTATTTCCCGGTAAAACTATTCGGAAACAATCCTTTGGAAACGCTGTTGTTATCGGGGTTTTCGGGATAATTTACATTGCTTTCTGCTTTGAAATTTTCTTTATGATTGTTGAAAGTGCCTGTGTAATCAATCGCCAGATATTGCTTACCTGTAATGTCGTAAGTTAAGCCTGTGCGAATGCTGTTGCTTGCATCGTATTTAATCGCGTTGTCGGTCGCCGTGTAAATTCCATTGTTGGTAAAGCTGCGTTCCTGCGATAAATCCTGATAAAATTTTTCATGGTCATAATCATAATTTGCAAACAATCCCACTTTGCCGCTTTTGAAATTCAGTTGCACACCATCGCTCGTTCCCGGGTATCTTTTGCCTTGAATAAAATTGCCGTAAACACTGCCGTTCAAGCCCGCTTGCGTTTGGCGTTTTAAAATAATATTAATGATGCCGCCCGCGCCTTCGGCTTCATATTCTGCCGGCGGATGTGCCATTAATTCAATCGATTTTATATTGTCGCTGCGCAATGAATTAAGATAATTTACAAGTCCTTGTCCGGAAAGTTGCAGCATTTTTCCGTTTACCATAATCTTTGAAATGGCAACGCCGTTCAGCATAATTTGATTGTTGAAAATTACAACTCCGGGCGCAAGACCAATGGTTTCCATAGAAGATTTCCCTGTTGCCAACGGATTATTTTCCACATTCATTACCAACCGGTCAATCTTTCTTTCAATCACAGGTTTTTGTGCGGAAACGGTTACGTCGTGTAAATTATTTTCCGATTTTTTCATCGTCAGATTAATCTCTTGCGATGCATCGTTTACGACAATCGTATCTCTTGTTTCTGCGTAACCTACTGCAGTTGTACGCAAAATAAATTTGCCTTTTTCTTGTATTTCCAAAACATAATTCCCCGATGAATCGGCAATTTTCGCAGAAACAGCTTTGTGTAACGAGTCGTTTTTTAACAACGCAACAAAAGCATACGCAACAGGTTTTCCGGTAGTGCCTGTGATTTTTCCTTTGACAACGTTTTGTGAAAAGGTAGTTGATGTAAACAGCGTAAAACCGAATAGCAATAGATATTTCATGTGACAGATGATGATTTATATAAAAGACGCAAATCAGGAAAAAATGTTACAGTTTTTTTCAAATCTCAATTCTTTCTTGCGCAAATATTCATTTTGTACCTAATAGCAAAAAGCGCTTTTCGGTAAACGGTTGTATTTGTTATATGAATGGTAAAAAATAAAAATTCCCGATTTCGTAAATGGTTTTTCCCGATTTCGTAAATGCTTTTATTTGAATCGTTTCAATTTTGCCGGCGAATTAACACATCAAAGTATTATGAAACATTTTACACGTTTATCTCTATTTACATTTATTTTATTCTTGTGCCGCACTGTTGCGTTTGCCGATGATAATCACGGCGGTATGGTTAAAGGAAAAATTACTACGTCAGACGGAAAGCCTGCTGCATATATTTCGGTAAGTATTGAACAAGCCAAGCGCGGAAGCATAACGGATGATGACGGAAATTACAGTATTAAAAATATTCCTGCCGGACATTGGACGCTAAAAGTAAATGCCGTAGGCGTTGCACCCATTGAAAAAGTAATAGATATTGTGGAAGGAGAAACGTTAAATGCGGATTTTGTAATTAGTGAGACGGCGCAGCAATTGCAGGAAGTGATAGTGAATGCAAACAGAAATAAAGCAGCTTCACAGTCGAGTGATTATGTTGCAAAGCTGCCATTGAGTTCTACGGAAAATTCACAGGTATATACGGTAATTCCAAAAGAATTATTGGCACGGCAATTAACGTTCAATGTATCCGATGCGTTGAAAAATGCAGCAGGTGTTACCCAACTTTGGGAAGCAGTTGGTCGTGCAGGCATTGGCGGCGCTTATTATTCACTGCGCGGATTTGGAACACAGGTTAAAGCGAGAAATGGTATGGTTTCTAATGCAAATACGGAAATTGATGCAAGCAGCATTGAAAACGTAGAAGTGATTAAAGGACCATCGGCAACATTGTTCGGAAACAATATTACTTCTTACGGCGGATTAATAAATGTTGTAACTAAAAAACCTTATAAAACATTTGGCGGCGAACTTACGTATGCCGGCGGGTCATACGGATTGAACCGTCTTAGCTTTGATGTGAATACGCCTTTGGACCAAGATGGAGATGTACTTTTCAGAATAAATGGTTCTTATAACAAACAAAATACTTTTCAGGATTTCGGGTTTAACAAAAGATATTTTGTAGCGCCGAGTTTATCTTATAAAGTGAACGACAAACTTTCCTTTAATTTTGATGCACAAATCATGTCTGCGACCAACGCAGGCGGTTCTACCATTACTTATTTCCTTCCTCCGAGCCAGTTAAAATCTACTATTGAAGGCTTGTTGCTAAGCGGCATAAAAGACCAAAGTGTTGTAGATCAAATTATGGCTGCTTATCCTAAAAATATGGAGGAAGCTTACGGAACAGACAGAGCCGATAAACTGAATCTTGATTATAAGCGCGCGTTTTATACCAATGATATTAAAAACACGATGTCCGAAGCTGATTTTTACGGACAAATGAATTACAAAATTTCAAGCGATTGGACTTCACAAACAAATGTGTCCATCAATACCAATAGTTCCGAAGGTTATATGCCGTTCTTTTATTTGATTCCGAATCTCGTTCCAAATATTCTTACAAGCGCGGCGGCAGGCGCGCCAAGCTTCGGGCAAGGTGGAGCAGATTATTTAGCTCGTATGGTTTGGAAACCCGTAGGAAGCCAAACTATTGCTGAAGCACAACAAAACTTTATAGGCGATTTCCAGATTGGCTCGTTGAGAAACCGTTTCGTGGGTGGCATTGATTATTACATGAACAATTATAACATGAACTATATCAATCCTACGGGAAATATTTTTGGTATTCCTTATCAGGATGCGTTTGATGTAGTTCCTACAACAGGAAGCATTCCTAATTATCTCAATTTTAATGGTGCGAAAGTAGATTCTTTATTTGCAGTAAGCCAGTTGAGCAGTAGTAATTACCCTGCAAAAACGTATAGTTATAGTGCTTATGCAAATGATGTGCTAAACGTTACAGACAGGTTGCTGGTTTCCGCAGGTTTAAGAGTAGACAGGTTTGAAAACAAAGGAACTTATGATGCTACTACGGCAAGTTATTATGGCAAATTCGGGCAAACGGCTTTCTCCCCAAAATTCGGATTGATATACCAGATTGTGAAAGAGCAAGTGTCTTTGTTCGGTAATTATCAAAATGGGTTTACTAATCAAACAGGCACAGATTTTAATGGAAAAACATTTAAACCCGAACAGGCAAATCAATGGGAAGGTGGTGTGAAATTGGACGCAGCGCATGGAAGAATTTCCGGTACAGTAAGCTATTATGATATTAAAGTAAAGGATATTGTACGTGCAGACCCGGATCATGCTAACTTTTCCATACAAAATGGAACGCAGCAAAGCAAAGGATTTGAGGCAAATATAACTGCTGCGCCCGTAAACGGATTAAATGTTATTGCCGGGTACGCTTATAACAACAGTAAATATATCAACTCGTCGGACGATGTAAACGGCTTACGTCCTGTAACCGCAGGCGCAAAAAATATGGCTAATTTTTGGGTATCGTATTTAGTGCCAAAAGGTGTCATAAGAAATGTAGGTATTGGTTTTGGAGGAAACTATGTAGGAGATTCTTACACTGTAAACAGCCGTACCGACGGGCAGTTTATTCTTCCTGCATATACTGTTTTAAATGCAACAGTTTTCTATGACGAGCCTAAGTTTTCCATTTCTGCAAAATTGAATAATCTTACAAATAAGCATTACTGGATTGGTTATACGACTATGAATCCGCAAATGCTGCGTCAGTTTGTAGGAAGTATTTCGTTTAAGTTTTAATAAAAGTTGTAATAAAAATCAACAGGCTTCGGACTTGAAAAAGTGCCGAAGCCATTGCATTAAAAAAGGGTTATGTTCAAAAAAATCAAATTGCGGAAACTGACTTGGGCAAAGCACCAGCAAAGGTGGTTTGGCAAATGGCATTTGTATCTCGGCATTATTGCGGGTGCAATTGTAGCTATTGTTGGCATTACGGGAAGCATTTTGGTTTTTCGTGATAAGATAGACAGGACGCTGAATCCGCAATTGTTTGAAGTATTGGCGAAGCAGCACAAAATGTCCATCGGCGAAGCGGCGGAGATTTTCCAAAAGAAATATCCGCAATATCCAATCAGTTATATTTCCGGCGAAGATACGAGCGCAACGGCATCGTATCAGGCGTATTGTTACAAAACACAGGAGAACGTTTTTATTAATCCTTACGATGGAAGCCTTTGCGGGAAACGCTTGTACGAAAGCGCTTTTATAAATATTGTGATGGATATTCATAGAACTTTGCTGATACCTGTTGTGGGTCAATACATTGTTTGTGTGGCTGCATTATGCTTATTTATTCTTACGGTTTCCGGATTAAGATTGTGGGTTCCTGCAAAATGGAAACAGCTAAAAACCGTGCTGACCGTGAATTTTAAAGCGAGCGCTAAAAGACAAAACTACGACTGGCACAATGTTCTCGGATTTTATTCTGCGCCTGTTGTAACTTTTCTAACACTCACGGGAATTGGCATTACGCTGTATGCGTTTTTGTTGCCCACGTTTTATGCAATGAACGGACAATCGCCAAAAGAGGCTACTAAGCCTTTCGGTTCAAAATCGGTGTATGCAGCTCATGCCGTAAAAATTTCTCCAGCGAACATGGTTACAATAGGAGAGAAGGATATTGCAGACGCTCGTGTTCAGGGAATGTCGCTGCCGCTCGACTCGACGGGAACTTATGTTTTATATATGAACACAGGTAAAAAGCTACCGCGTTCAGGGAAGCTGGAGTTACTTACTTATGATCAATATTCCGGCAAGATTTTGTTTGACAGCCGTAAAGATATTTCGCAAGCAGGGAATGCTTTTTTCAATTGGCTCACACCATTGCATTATGGCAGCTTTGGCGGACTGCCAACGCAAATACTGGCTTTGATTTGCGGACTGATTCCTGCAGCATTGTTTGTTACAGGTTTTATTATTTGGCTGCCGCGATATAGAAAACAAAAGAAAAACAAGGTGCTGAATAAAGAGGAGAACTTGCCAAGAATGCTGCGCAAAAAAGACATATTGCCAACCTCTCTTTCGCTGAAGCAATACATCTTTAAAAATTGTAAAAACGGGCTGAAATATGCGTTATGGTTTGCATTCATTAGTGCGGTTATGGGTATGTTGTATGGGCTGTTGTCGGGCATTGTGTTGCAGCCTGCTGTATTTATTATCGTGTATTCGGCAGTATTGGTTTTGTTGAATTTTATTGTTGCGTTCTGTGTGTTATTCGTTTCGATAATTGTGCTGGCTCCGTTTAAGAAAAATATTCGCTTTGCGATAAGATATTTTCTGTTGTCATTTGCATTTCTGGTTGTTTATGGAATTTTGTATTTATTGCTGATGAAAACGGGCTTAAAAGTATTTTGACCATAAACCGGTGGTCGGTAAATCTATAACATCTCTGCCATGTTGATTAATTCATTGACCGTTTTCCAGTTGCGTGTAGTTGCTTTTAATTTGAGTTTATTTTCCCAGAAAGTATTTGTCAGTTTTGTATTTCCGTAGCCATTTGGGCAGTATAAATAAATTGCATTATCTGTTACGATGAACTCGTCGCTCTGCCAGCTATTTTCTTTGATTTTTTCAACAGCAGAATCATCCGGCTTGCCGGATAAAAATGTTACGTGCAAGTGTTCGATTGCTTTAGACTTGTCATTTGTGAACGGATTTTTTTGAGCAATCGTTTTCCATTCGTTTATTTCTTTTACCAAAACGGGAATATCGAAGCTGAATTGTTTTTTAATTAAATCAATAATCTTTGTTTCAAGTTTTTTGGTCGTTTCTTTTTTATTTTGAAAAACGATGTTGCCGCTTTGTATATATGTTTTCACATTACTAAAACCCACATCTGCAAAGTGTTTGCGAAGCGCATCCATCTTTACGATGTTCTTTCCGCTTACATTGATACCGCGCAGAACAGCAATATATGTTTCCATGATTTTTTTTCTTAAAGGTAAAAATCAAAAGGGACTGTCTAAAACACTGGACAATCCCTTTTGATAAAATAAGTATAGTTGGACTAACGTAATTTGCTCCCTTTGACAGCATAATACCCATAATATATAGCATGGAATATAATCATCAGTAAGGCAAAAACCAATAAGGCTTTATCGCCGCCTTCATTGTCGGATAAGTGATGTGAAACCGCAAGTACTGCCAGCAAAACCGATAAGATAATACCGCAAACTGCAGTAATTCTGAAACTTTTTCCCGTTGAACTTGCTTCATCATTCTGTGCAAGATTACTGTTTCTGATGCCTCGAGAGAGATAAATGTCTAAGCCAATCATCATCCAGGCTACGAGGCGTATCCATGTATCAAGCGGCAAGGTCGCCATCATGCCAAAGCACGTAACGATGCCTAAAACGGGCACAACCGGAACCCACGGTGTTTTGAAAGCACGAGGCGCATTAGGTTGAGATTTGCGCAATACCATTACGCCAATACACACAAGAATGAATGCGAATAGCGTTCCGATGCTTGTCATTTCGCCTACGACATTACCCGGAATAAACGCTGCAAACAAACTGACAAACACCATAAACAGTAAATTGGATTTTGCAGGAGTACGATATTTTGGGTGTACTTTAGAGAATACCGAAGGTAGCAATCCGTCTTTACTCATGGAATAGAATACGCGGCTTTGACCTAACAGCATTACTAATATTACTGAAGAATAACCCAATAAAATAGCTATGATAATAAATCTGTTCAGCCATGGATAAGCAGGAGTAATTATGCCGGCAGCGTTTTTATATCCCATATTATCGATTGCAGTTGCAACAGGTGCAAGGTGGTCGGAGCCGTTGCCTTGTGCGAATAAATGATAATTTGCCACACCTGTCATTACATAAGCAAACAATATATATAATACTGTACAAATAAGCAATGAACCCATAATGCCGATTGGCATTGCTTTTTTCGGATTTTTTGTTTCTTGCGCTGCGGTAGATACTGCGTCAAACCCTATATACGCAAAAAACACAATTGCCGCTGCTCTAAATACGCCTGACCAGCCAAAAGAACCAAATGAGCCTGTATTCTCCGGAATTAAAGGATGCAGATTTTCGGGACGAATAAATTTGAAGCCGACAATAATAAAAATGGCGACGATGGCTAACTTTAAAATCACGATAATATTGTTTACCAATGCCGATTCGCTGGTTCCTTTTATCAGCACCAAAGACATGAGCACTACGATAAATACTGCCGGTAGATTAATAATTCCCCCATGCTCAAATGGCGTTTTTAATAAATAATCCGGCAGGGAGCATCCCCATGAGTTTAATAATTTGTTCAGATATCCACTCCAACTGGAAGCAACGGTTGCAGCGCCCACGGCATATTCCAATACCAAATCCCAACCGATTATCCAAGCAATAAATTCGCCCATCGTTGCATAAGAGTATGTGTAAGCACTACCCGCAACAGGAATCATTGATGCAAATTCTGCATAGCACAAACCGGCAAATGCACATCCAACGGCTGCTATAATAAATGATATCATAATGCCCGGACCGGCATTGTTTCCTGCCGCTACTCCGGTAATGGAAAATAAACCGGCTCCGATAATAGCACCGATTCCTAATGCCACCAAAGCGCTTGATGAAAGCGTTTTCTTTAAACCGTGTTCCGAATCAGATGATTCTGCGAGTAATGATTCAATGGACTTTTTTACAAATAAACTCATAAGAATAAATTAATTCAAGAATAATGATAATTATAATATTAAAGTCGGAAAATTAGGAATTTATTTTAACAAATTACGAAAATTCGCGCTGTAAATGTGATGTTATGGATTATTGTAATGTTTTTCTTATCCGAATTTATAGTTGTTTGGCTTTGAATCTTATCCTATTATAATTCCTAAATAAATTTTACTTTCGGCTTTATATGAAAACTTCAAAAAACAAACTTACGTTGTATATCTTTATTGCTATGCTCATTGGTGCGCTGGTGGGATATTTGGTTTTCCTGTACTTGCCCAAAGAAAAAATTCCGTCGTTTACTACTTATGCTAATGTGCTTACAGTTGTTTTTCTTCGTCTGATACAAATGGTTATATCGCCTCTGGTTTTTTGTACGCTTACGGTAGGCATTGCCAAGCTTGGCGATTTAAAGGCTGTCGGCAGGGTAGGCGGCAAGGCAATGCTTTGGTTTGTATCCGCATCGGTCGTGAGCCTGTTTGTTGGATTGCTCATTGTGAATATAACACAGCCGGGCACGGGCATCCATATCAATAATGTAAATTCCGATGATGCTAAAAGCATCATTTCACACACACAGGAATTTTCGGCAACAGGCTTTATCAACCATCTTGTGCCGAAAAGCGTTATTGAAGCAATGGCAAGTAATGAGATATTGCAAATTGTGGTGTTTGCGATATTTCTCGGTGTGGCGCTGGCTTCACTTGGCGAAAGGGCAAATCCGGTAATCAAAATTATCGATACATTTTCTCATGCCATTTTGAAAATGGTTAATTATGTCATGTACTTTGCGCCGCTCGGCGTATTAGGTTCTATTGCCGCGACAATGGCTGTGAACGGACCTTCCGTGTTTCTTTTTTATGCACGTTACCTGTTTTGGTTTTTACTTGCCGTACTGATTCTTTGGTTGATTTTGATGACAGTTGGGTTTATTGTTTTAAGAAAAAGGTTATTTGATTTGCTTAAATTGATTATCCAGCCTATGATAGTTGCTTTCAGTACTACGAGCAGCGAAGCAGTTTTTCCCGTGCTTACGGAAAAACTGGAAAAATTTGGTTGTAATGAAAAGATTGTTTCATTTGTACTGCCTTTGGGTTATTCATTCAATCTTGACGGCAGCATGATAAATATGACGTTTGCGAGCCTTGCCATTGCGCAGGCGTATCATATTCATATTGACCTTCCAACGCAAATAACCATGTTGTTTGTACTGATGCTTACGAGCAAAGGCATTGCAGGCGTTCCGCGCGCCGCATTGGTGGTAGTTGCGGCAACTTGTTCTATGTTTCATATTCCACCCGAAGGCATCGCTTTGATTTTACCGATTGACCATTTTTGCGATATGCTTCGCACGATGACGAATGTCGTAGGTAATGCATTTTCAACGGCTTCGGTAAGCAAGTGGGAAAAGGAATTGAAAACAGAAAATTAAGAATGAAAAATAACCACATAGATACATAGTTATATGTAGTCGAAACAAAAAGAATACTTCAAAAACTTTGTGTAGCTCCGTGAAATCTCCTTGTAACTCTGTGATATAGCTATTTTTCAAAGTCGCACAGAGATTTTCATCGAAGATGGAAATTCTATGGTTTTTTCCATCATGTAAAAACACTACAAATTTCCACTCTTAATAAATTGTCTATGTATCTATATGGTTTAATATTCTCCTTGTTTAATTTATCTTCGCTCAACCATGATGCAGGAAGCAGATAATTTATTTACGAAAACGAAGGAACCGCAACATTTTGCAGAAATAATTATTCCTTTATTTCTTCCGCAGAATTATACATGGTCGATTCCCGCCGAATTAATTGAGAAAGCAAAAACTGGGATTCGTGTAGAAGTTTCGCTGCGCAATAAGAAATACAGCGGCATTATAAAACGTATTTTTAACGAAGAGCCGCAAGGCTTTCAGCCGAAACCGATACTCAATATTCTGGACGACGAACCTTTGGTTTTTCTTACTCAATTAAAATTGTGGCAATGGATGTCGCAATATTATTTATGTACTGAAGGCGATGTGATGCAAGCCGCCGTTCCGTCAAATTTTAAGTTGTCAAGCGAGAGCGTGTTGATTTGGAATGATGCTTTCGACGAAGATTATGCACACTTCGACGAAGAAGAATATTTGGTTACAGAGGCTTTGCATTTGCGTAAAGAGCTTCGCTTGTCCGAAGTGCAGCAATTGTTGGATGCTTCGCACGTTTACCCTATCATCAAAAAATTAGTTGATAAACAGGTTTGTTTTGTGTGGGAAGAATTGCAGCCGAAATATACCGAGAAAAAAGAAACATTTGTGTCGCTTCATCCTGTGTATAAAAATGAAAAAGAATTAGAAAAATTATTTAACGACTGGAACGGTGCGCCTAAGCAAATGGAACTCTTGCTTGCATTTTTACACTTGCAAAAAACCGAAGGCGATGTTGTTCAAAAAGAGTTGTTGAAAAAATCAGGTGCAACTGTTGCACAGTTAAAAGCATTAATCAACAAAAAAATCTTATCGGCTGAAAAGCGTGCCATTACAAGGTTACAGAGCTTTCCGAAAGAAGTAAATATTGATTTTAATTTGTCTGCTGCACAAGAAAAATCGTTCAGCGAAATAAAAAATATTTTCTTACAAAAAGACGTTTGCCTGTTGCACGGCGTTACGGCAAGCGGCAAAACTCAGATTTATATTCGCCTGATTGAAGAGCAAATCCGTGCAGGAAAACAAGTCTTGTATATGCTGCCGGAAATTGCTTTGACGGCGCAGATTATTCGTCGCTTGCAACAGCATTTTGGTGGACATATTGCTATTTATCATTCTAAATTCAATCCTAACGAGCGCGTTGAAATCTGGAATAAAATCAAGAACGACGAAGTGAAAATTGTGCTGGGCGCACGCTCTGCGCTATTGCTCCCGTTCAAAGATTTGGGATTGATAATTGTGGATGAAGAACACGATGCATCCTACAAACAGCAAGAGCCTGCGCCACGCTATAATGCCCGCGACACGGCAGTTTTCTACGCTTCGCTGTTTGGCAATGCAAAGGTATTACTTGGTAGTGCAACGCCTTCGATAGAAACATTTTTTAATTGTAAAAACGATAAATTCGGATTGGTTACATTGAGCGAGCGATACGAAAATGTTGCTATGCCGGAAATTCTTTTGGAAAACCTGAATGCTGTTCCGAGAGAAAATAATCAGCATATTTTATCGCCTGCTTTAAGAACTTTGATAGAAGATTCTTTGAAAGAAAAAAAGCAAGTTATCTTATTTCAAAATCGTCGCGGATACGCGCCGTATCAGGTTTGTAAAGTTTGCGGATGGATTCCGCAATGTAGCCATTGCGCAGTTTCGCTTACGTACCACAAAGGGAAAAATAAATTGAGTTGTCATTATTGCGGCACGGATTATCCTGTCGTAAATACCTGCGTTGCTTGCGGAAGTCATGAATTTATACAAAAGAAATTCGGCACGGAACAGATTGAAGAAATTGTTGCGGAAGCTTTTCCTACTGCAAAAGTTGCACGTATGGATTACGACAGCGTGAGAGGAAAGCACGGGCATGAAACGCTGATTAAAATTTTTGAACAGCAGAAGATAGATATTCTCATTGGTACGCAAATGGTGGTAAAAGGTCTGGACTTTGAACACGTGAACTTGGTCGGAATACTTGATGCAGACGGACTTTTACACTTTCCCGATTTTCGAGTGAATGAGCGCGCTTTTCAACTGATGGAACAAGTAAGCGGTCGTGCAGGGCGCAAAGACGGCAAAGGAAAAGTATTGGTACAGGTTTCGGATATTCATCATCCTGTGTTGCAATTTGTACAGTCGCATAACTATGCCGGCTTTTATGATTATGAATTGGCAAGTCGAAGGCAATTTGCTTATCCTCCCTATTCGAGGTTGATACAAGTGGTGTTTAAACACAAGCAAAAACATATTGCCGAAGAAGCTGCAATCATTATGACACGTGCATTACAGAAGAATCAACAGATGAATGTTTCCGGTCCCGCAGAGCCTTTAATTGATAAAATAAGAAATTTATATTTATGGGAATTGCTGATAAAATTACCGCGCGATGCAAAGACTATTCAGCAATGTAAGCAACAAATTCTTCAACAAATTGCAATATTGCAATCCAATAAACGCTACGCAAGTGTGATGATTTTGCCGGATATTGACCCGTTGTAGAATTTATTGCGACATAGTTTGAATTACTGATTTTCAAACGCAGTATCATTGTAAAGGCGTTCGACAAATTTTTCAAAAGTGTTTCCCAATGAAATAAAGTCATTGTCGTTAGCAATGAATGGAAGAAGTCCAAATTGGTAAGGAAAATTTCGTTTATCAATTACAAACATTTCGACATTTCCATTTGTGCCAATATAAATTGCCCAAGGAAAAAACTTTGCACAAATGTTTTGAGCACTTTCAAAAAATTGGTCAACCGACGCAATTGTGCCCGTTAATGTCCATTTACCAATTAATTTATTGAGTAATGAATCGGACTGAGTTGCCGATTGAGCTTTTACTGCTACAGGGAAAATAAAAACCAATAGAATAATCGATTTCAAAAGTAGTTGCATAATTATTTGTCTTTTAATTACGTCCGAAAATACTGAAGTTTCGTTTAAATTACTTTCTATATTTGCCCACATCAAACGCATATCAAATGAAATATTCGCAAACACTCGGAATTATATTCGCTATCTTATTAGTCGTTGCAAGCTATTTGTCCTGGGCGTATGTACCAAGCCAGAATTTATTACTTTCAGGTATGGATACAACAGGTACGACGTTCGGCAAACCGGGCTATGGACATATATTCTTTGCTGTTCTTTCAATAGTTTTTTTTGCAATACCGAAATTATGGAGCAAGCGCGCGAATATTTTTGTTGCCGCAATGAACCTTGCCTGGGCGGTGCGCAATTTTATTCTAATGTCCACTTGCATGGCTGGCGATTGCCCCGAAAGAAGAGCCGGGATTTATTTGGTGCTGGCATCTTCAGTATTGTTGATGATAATGACTTTTTTGCCGAAGATTGAATTAAAAGAGGAATGATAGTTATTAAATCAATAGTCGTTAGGTCATTATTAAATATATTCTTTCAACAATCGCTGAAACTCTCTTCTGTCAATCATCTCAGCGCCGAGACTTTCTAAGTGTTGCGTGTACACCTGGCAATCTATTAACTGAATATCTTTTATTTTTAGTTGCTCAACTAATTTTATAAAAGCAAACTTACTCGCATTACTTTCCGTGCTGAACATACTCTCGCCGAAAAAAACTTTGCCCAACAAAACGCCGTACAATCCGCCGACAAGCTGGTTGTTTTTCCAAGCTTCGCCGCTTATTGCAAATCCTTTTTTGTGCAGATTGATATATGCATTGCGTACTTCTTGTGTAATCCATGTGCCGTCTTGGTCGTGGCGTTTTACCTGTTGGCAGTTTGTAATTACTTCTTCAAAGTTTTTGTTGAATGTAAATTGAAAAATATTTTTCCGCAAAATGCTTTGCATGCTTTTGCTCACTTTCAGTTTTTCGGGAAGCAGTACAAAGCGCGGATTGGGCGACCACCAAAGCGGCACTTCATCTTCAAACCAGGGGAAAATTCCATTGCGGTAAGCAAGTAATAATCGTTCTTCCGACAAGTCGCCGCCAATGGCTAAAAGCCCGTCGCTTAATGCTTCTTCAACAGGTGGAAACCAAAGTTTACCGGATAAAATATGCAGCTCCAAAGCGGAATGTTTTTGTGCAGAAATCAATAAACCACAGACTCAATTGTTGCGTTGATGCCCCTGTCCAAAATAGCGTCGCACATGGGTTTCAGCGTTTCATAGTCGCCGTTTTTAACGGCATATTTTCCTTTGGTGTGGATAATGTAAGCGCATTGCTCGGCTTGCTCCTGCGTGTGCTTACACACTTCCACCAATGTTTCAATAACCCATTCAAATGTGTTCACTTCATCGTTCCAAAGCACAAGATACATGGGCGCATCCGAGATAAGCACAACGTCCGATTCTTCCGACTGGTGCGGCTTTGTTGCCGATGTAAAAATATGTTCAACGATATTCATAACCCAAAGGTAAAATAATTTGGGAATTGTGAAACGGTTTCACACAAAGTAACAATGAAAATGAAGAGCGCAACGTAGTTCACTTTTTTAATCTTTGTGTCGTTGTGTGAAAATATTTTATATGCTAAACTCAACGCCTTGCATATCTTTAAAAATATGTTTCGCTTCTTCCATATTATCCAACGGAATATCTGCAATTATTTTGCAAAATAATTGTTGTTCTTGTTCTATGATTTGCGCATTAAAATTTTTCAGCCAACGCATTACATCGTTCATGCGCGTATAATCAAACTCTAATGTAAAGCGTTTTATCACAGGCTTTTTGATAATCGGCGTAAGCTGCAAAGCCAATGCCGACGCGGTTTTGTACGCATTAATCAATCCCGGAACACCAAGCAATGTTCCGCCGAAATATCGCACCACAACAATTGCTGTATTGATTAATTCTTTACTGTCCAATTGTCCGAGAATCGGTTTGCCTGCGCTGCCCGAAGGCTCGCCATCGTCGCCGCTACGGAAATTGTTGCCATCGTTTCCCAAACGATACGCGAAACAAAAATGCACCGCTTTCGGATGTTCTTTTTTCAGCTCAGCCAAGCGATTCTTGAAAACCTGCACATCGTTCATAGGAAAAGCATAAGCGAGAAATTTGCTGCCTCTGTCTTTGAACTCCGCAACGGCTTCCTGTTGTATGGTTTTGTAAAAATTATTTTGTGTCGTCATTTTTTAAATTATTGTTGAGATTTCTCACTCGTGCCTCGTTCGAAATGACGATGCTATCTTTGTTTTTATTATAAATTACGATGATTTGCAAAGCAATTAAAACGCTGGCACCGTCATTCCGAGCGTAGCGAGGAATCTCATCCTATATTTCGTTTATGAAATAATAATCTATCCTGTCATTCAAAATATATTCTGTCTTGAAATGTGCGTAGTTGTTGAGTTTCGGCGCATCCAATCCATTATTAATTATTAATTGTTCATTATTAATTATTCTACATTCATCCCAAAGTTGCACATCAATAAACGATTGTAACAGCTTGCTTCCGCCTTCGATTAAAATACTTTGAATGCCGAATGAATAACATTGCTGCATGATTTGTTGCAATATATTTTCTGAAAAATCTATCTTACAAAAATGAAGATGATGATGTTTTTCTTCTTTGATTTGATTGAAGATAATCGTATGTGCTTCGTTATTGAAAATGTTCAAATCGTTAGGCAGTTCAAGATTCTTATCGACAACGATTCTTGTCGGATTTTTTCCATGCCACAGACGATTGTTCAGTGATGGATTATCATTCAACGCCGTATTTTTTCCAACCATAATCGCCGCTTCCTCACTACGCCAGCGATGCACCAAACGATTGGTTATTTCATTGCTGATGAATAATCTTTCGTCGCTATTTTCATAAGCGATTTTTCCGGTCGCTGTTTGCGCCCACTTCAAAATAATGTACGGGCGTTGCTTCGTGTGGAAAGTAAAAAATCGTTTATTAAATGCGTTACATTCATTTTGCCAATCGCCCAAAACTACTTCCACGCCTGCATTTCGGAGCTTGTCGATGCCGCTTCCGTTTACTTTTGCAAAACTATCTACACAGCCTATAACTACTTTTTTAATTTTATGACGAATAATTAAGTCGGAACAAGGCGGCGTTTTTCCGAAGTGCGAACAAGGCTCAAGCGAGACATACATTGTAGAATTTTCAATCAAATGTTTATCGCTTTCTTTCACGCTTGCAAGGCAGTTTACTTCGGCATGTGGCTCGCCGTATTTTTTGTGCCAGCCTTCGCCGATAATTTTATTTTCATACACCAATACTGCGCCAACCATTGGATTGGGCGCAACAAAACCGCTTCCGTTTTTTGCTAATTGTAAACAGCGTTGTATGTATTCGTAATCGCCTGACATGCTTGCAAAAATAGTTTAGAACTTGCTTGGATGAGTTTTTATTTTGTCATAGATGGATAAATATATTTGTGTATTTGTGGCTGCCTTTATTATTAAATAACACAATAAAATTTTCACTTATGTAAAAATAACTCTACCTTAGACAAAATTATTTTACAACCTATAAAACCTTTAAAGATGATTGCGAAAAAGTTATTGCCGAGCTTAATTATTGCCGGCACAACGTTGATGGCATTGCCCGCTTGCAAGCATAAGCCTGCGAATACAGATACTCAAATGACGGCGGATACTTCTGCGGTATCAGCGGCACCTGCGCCTACTGTTACCACGTCTCCGGATGACGCGCTTACTACAGCCGTGAAAGATGCGGTAAAAGATTTTCCGACAGTTACGGCAACGGTAAACGACGGCGTAATTACGGCTACCGGCGAATTGGAAAAAAGCAAAATCATTGTACTGAAACAAGCATTGGATGCACTCCACCCGAAGAAAGTGGACTTGTCGGGCATCAAAGCAAAATAATTACCTAACCTTAAAATTTGAAAAACAATGTCAGCTTTACAGGACAAATACAAAGCATTGCTTGACGCGGCAAATGCAGACGGCGTTACCGGCTTGCAGGTTGCAGAAGCCGATGGGGTATTGCACATCGACGGAACGGCGCCCAGCGCAGATGTGAAAAATAAATTATGGGATGTTTACGGACAAATAGACCCGAACTTCGCCACAGGCGACGTGGTATTGAATGTAAATGTTGCTACAGCTGTTGAAGGCGCAAAAGTAAAAGTAGTAACACAGGAGACGGATTTGAACATTCGCAAAGGTCCGGGAACAGACCAGCCGATTGTAGGCAAAGCCGCTAAAGATGAAATTGTTACTTTAGTAGGAAAAGCCAACGACCAATGGTGGCTCATTCGCACCGATGCAGGCGAAGAAGGATATAGCTATGCGCAATATCTTTCGCCGCTTTAAATTAATATTTTGCATTTTATAGACAGGGTTTTGAAGTGAAAACTTTGAAGCCCTTTTTTTGTTTGATTTTTGCTATTTTTTGTTTGATAAAAAATAAAAGCCCTCACAAATAATCGGGAACTTTGCATTCGAATTTTTTATAAAAACAAATGAAAGAATCCAACGGAATTACCAAATCACAAATCGCAGTATTGTCCATAGCGGCAGGCGTTTGCGTTGCCAATATTTATTATAACCAGCCCATACTTTCCGACATACAAAAAGAGTTGCACTTGCAGGAAAAACAAGTCGGCAATCTGCCCGTGTTGTCGCAGGCAGGTTACGGATTAGGCTTGTTGTTGCTCACGCCGTTGGGCGATAAAATCGAACGGAAGAAATTAATCATCATTATGCAATTGTTGCTGATAGCGGTGCTTTGCGGACTTACGTTCACGCACAGTTTAATTGGTTTGTATGTAATGAGTTTTTTGATAGGCTGCATCGCAACGGCAACACAGGTTATTCTGCCGATGGCGGCTGCAATGGCAACGAAAGACAAAGGCAAAATTGTAGGCATTGTTTTTACGGGCGTACTGGTGGGCATTTTGGGCGCAAGAATTTTCAGCGGATACATTGCTGATTGGTTTTCATGGCGGTATGTGTTTGGTATTTCTGCGTGTATGTTGGTGGTTACGACTTTGATGGTTGCCTTTATGTTGCCGAAAGTTAAACCGACGTATAAAGGGCATTACGGGCAATTGCTTTCATCAACACTAATACAACTGAAACGCTTCTCTTTGCTGCGCCGCATCTCGCTTTTAGGCGTTTTTACATTCGGGACGTTTTGTTCTTTCTGGACAACGTTGACGTTTCATCTAAGTGGCGCGCCGTTTAATTATAAGTCGGATACTATCGGGCTGTTCGGTGTGCTGGCAATCGGCGGAGCATTGGTTGCGCCTTTGTTCGGAAAGCTGGCAGATAAATCAAACCCTGCAAAAAATCAGTTGCTTTCCGTTGCCATAATTATTATAAGCGTTTTACTGATTCAAATTTTTCCTTACTCGCTTACGGCGTTTATCATTACCACTTTTTTGATGGACGTGGGTGTACAGGCAACGCAGGTAACCAATCTCGCACAGGTTTATACGCTGGACGAATCGGCACATAGCCGCATCAACACGATGTATATGACGCTGATGTTTATCGGCGGTGCTTTCGGTACGTGGATTGGTGTGAAATGCTGGACTATCGGCGGCTGGAGCTTGGTCAGCTGGCAACTGCTGCTGTGGGCTTGCATTGCGATGTTGATTGCTTTTGTGGGATATAGCAAGTCAATAAAATAGTTTATTATTTCACAGAGCTACACGGAGAATACACAGAGTTACACAAAGGGAAAACTCTGAGTGGCTCTGTGAAAAACTCTGCGTAACTCTGTGACATAGCTTCTTACCATAGAATGAACGTTTCAGCAAATCAACTTTGAACGTTTTAACAAACCACACTTTCTTTTTATCGCCTGAACTTTGCGGTTGAAAAAATTATTCAGGCAATGAAAAAAATACATCAGATTTACATCAACGGCGAATTCTTAACGCCGCACGGAACGGAAACATTTGACCTCATTAATCCCACGACCAATCAGAAAATCGGCGAAGTTGTTTTGGGCGATGAAGAAGATACCAAAGCCGCGATAGCTGCGGCAAAAGAAGCTTTCAAAACATTTTCCAAAACCACGAAAGAAGAACGTATTGCTTACCTTGAAAAGCTGCACGCAGCCGTGAGCAAACGAGAAAATGATTTGGTAAAAGTAATGGTGGAAGAATACGGCGGCACTTTGCAGTTCTGCAAAATGAGCGCACAGAATGCCATTACCGCTTTTCCCACAATGATTGAAACGCTGAGGAATTTCAACTTTGAAAAAACAGTGGGGCATTCAAAAGTTCGGTTGGAATCGTTGGGCGTTGTAGGCATCATCACGCCTTGGAATGCAAGCAACGGTTTTATTTGCAGCAAGCTCGCAACGGCTATTGCCGCAGGCTGTACGGCAGTTATTAAGCCGAGTGAAATGAGCGCGCAGCAAACACAACTGATTATGAAATGCTTTCACGAAGCAGGCTTACCGAAAGGTGTTTTCAATATCGTGAACGGATTGGGAAATGTAGTAGGTGCGGAAATAACCCGTCATAAAGACATTGCAAAAATCTCGTTTACGGGTTCAACAGTTACGGGCAAAACGATTGCCAAAGGCGCGATTGATACCATGAAACGCGTAACGCTGGAACTTGGCGGAAAATCGCCCAACATTATTTTGGACGATGCCAATCTTTCGGAAGCTATACCTTTGGCGGTTTTCGGCGCCTATATGAATAACGGACAGGCTTGCATTGCACCCACTCGTTTGCTTGTTCCCGAAAATAAACTGGACGAAGTAAATATTTTGGCGAAAGCTGCGGCACAAAATATAAAGGTGGGAAATCCTGCAAATGAAGACACAAATGTTGGTCCGATGGTCAGCCAGAAACAATTTGAGCGTGTGCAGAATTATATCAAAATCGGACAGGAAGAAGGTGCAACTTTGTTGGTGGGCGGCGAAGGAAAACCCGAAGGTTTGGAAGATGGAAACTTTGTGAAAGCAACCATCTTCACGAATGTGCGCAACGATATGCGCATTGCGCAGGAAGAAATTTTCGGACCTGTTTTATCCATCATTCCATACAAAAATGAAGCCGATGCCATTGCTATTGCCAACGATACCACTTATGGCTTAGCGGCTTACATCAGCTCTTCCAATAAAGAACGTGCAGAAAAAGTTGCCGCACAGATTGATGCAGGCAGAATTTGTATCAATAAATTTACGCACGACCCGCAAGCGCCTTTCGGCGGATTTAAGCAAAGCGGTATCGGGCGTGAGTTTGGGGTTTATGGATTGGAAGCATATTTAGAACCGAAAGCTATTTTGGAATAAGAAATTTTCAATGTTTGCGCCGAGTAATAATCAAAGAAAGGGAACATCACTTTAAGAATTTTTAGCTCGTCGGCTATTCGCTTTAATCTTTTCCCGATGTTGTTTTCCCCATTTCTCCATTGATTCCAAAACTTCGGTAACACTGTAGCAATATTTCGTGAGCTTGTATTCTATTCGTGCGGGATAATCGTCATAGACAGTTCGGGAAATCAATAAGTTTTCTTCCAGATGCTTTAGCTCTTTTGATAAAACACGATTGGTGATTTTGGGAATGGATTGCAGAATTTCATTGAATCGGTTATGACCGTGATAAATAGATATGATAATCGGCAGCTTCCATTTACCGCCAATTACAAAATGTGTGTCTTGTACATAGCTGATTTTATCCTGAAAATTCCGTTTCTCTTTTTGCTTCATTTAAGTAACCTTTTGTATACAGGTATCAAATATATATCATTCATCAAATAATTTTGCAGTTAAATCAGAATATAAAATGAACAATCAGCAAAAACAAGTTTGGTTTATTACAGGAGCTTCGAAAGGTTTTGGCTTAGCACTTACAAAACAATTATTGGAACTGGGACATAAAGTTGCAGCAACTTCACGTAACAAAGAAAGCATTGAAGAACAAATCGGTTCAAGTCCAAACCTATTGGCATTGACGGTTGATATTACCAATGATAATGAAGTTAAATCCGCCATTGAAGAAACGGTAAAAACATTCGGAAAAATAGACGTTGCCGTGAACAACGCAGGTTATATGCTTTTGGGCGCTTTGGAAGAGGTTTCCGATAAAGAATTCCGCCAGTCGGCAAGCGTAAATATATTCGCGTTTCAAAATGTAATCCGCCATGCAATGCCTTATTTCCGTAAACAGCAAAGCGGGCATTTCTTCAATTTCGCTTCGTCAGCGGGTTATTCCGCCGATGCCTGTGCAGGAAGTTACAACGCCGTAAAGCACGCTGTTATCGGCTTTTCTGAAGCATTGGCTTTGGAAGCTAATCCTTTTAATGTAAAAGTAACCATCGTTGCGCCAGGTCTTTTCAGGACAAATTTCTTAGGGGAATTTCCGATAGCCCAAAACAAAATTGAAGGCTATCCTACGCAATCATTGGTTGATGCAATGAATCTATATAACGGAAAACAACCTGGGAATCCCGATAAGCTGGTAAAAATATTAATAGATATCGCAGGCAAAGAAGATGCGCCAATACATTTGGTAATGGGCAAAGACGCTTATCAAAGAGCGGCTGATTATTACAAAACACAATTAGAAAAATTGGAACAATTAAAAGAGTTGAGTTGTTCAACGGACTTTGAATAAAATACGGAATCTGAATATCTGTCCGATTTTCCTCATCATTTAAAAGCAAACATTATGAACATACATCAAAATGTGCTGACTGTTGATTACACACAGTTGCACGAAGGAAAAAACAGGGTTTACTTTATGAGTCAGGGCTACAAGCTGGCAGGCGACTTATATTTACCTAATGATTTTGACAGCAATAAAAAATATCCGACAGTTATATATACACGCGTTGGTACGCAGGTAAAGGAACAAACAGGCGCTGTTTACGGAAAAAAACTTGCCGCTAAAGGCTATGTGTTTTTTGTTTTTGACCCGAAAAATTTCGGCGACAGCGAAGGCGAAATCAGGAACTACGAGTCGATGCACAATATGATTCCAAATACGACCGATGCCATCAGTTTTCTAAGGACATTGAAGTTTGTGGACAGGGAAAAGTTTTACGGGCTGGGTGCTTGCGCAGGTGCACCGTACATCTGCAACGTAGCCATCGGCGATATTCGTATCAAAGCCGTTGCCACACTTGTCGGCAATTTTGATGCAGCCGCGAGTTTGTTCGGCGCTTATCCGAAAGAATCGCTGGACAAAATGCTGGAAGCTGCAGCAGAAGGGAAACAACGTTACTACGAAACGGGGGAATACGACACCGCGCCTACATTTGGCGGCATGCCTTTACCGCCGCCCGAAAATGCTTCCAAAGCAATGAAAGATGCTTACGGATATTATTTCCTCAGAGCAGGGCACGACAAATGCCCAAACTATACGCCGAATTATCCGACTGTTGGAATGCCCGTTGACCCTGCAAGGGTATTTATGAATCAGGCAAAATATTTTACCACACCGTTCTTGGTGATTGCAGGTAGTGAAGCATTCACACATGATATGGACAGACAGGTGTATGAAATGGCTGCGGGCGAAAAAGAATGGTTTGTGGTAGAAGGCGCGTCGCACATGGATTTGTATGATATTGACCAATACCTTGACCCTGCACTGGATAAGGTGGATGAGTTTTTCAAAAAATACTAATCAAATTCATACTGATAAAAATGAGTAATCAAAAAGTGTGGTTTATCACAGGCGCTTCAAAAGGCTTAGGCTTAACAGTTGTAAAATTATTATTGAGCAATGGCGATAAAGTTGCCGCTACTTCGCGCAACGCAAAGGATATTGAACAACAAATAGGTAAGCAGGAAAATCTGTTGGCATTAACAACAAATCTTGCTGATAATACAAGTGTTCACGAAGCAATCGCACAAACGATAAATAAATTTGGAAAGATTGACGTTGTGCTGAACAACGCAGGCTATTCTCTTTACGGAAGCGTGGAGTCTTTGTCGGACGAAGAATTTCGCCAAATTATGGACATTAATTTTTTCGGAACGGTAAATGTTATCCGCAACGCGATGCCGCATTTAAGAAAGCAACAATCGGGTCATATTATCAACATTTCGTCTGTTGCAGGTTACAAAGGTTACGGCAACTCGCCTGCATATGCTTCAACAAAATTCGCTGTCATCGGGCTTTCCGAAGCATTGGCGGAAGAAGTAAAACCTTTTAATATAAACGTTACGGTAGTCGCTCCTGGATTTTTCAGAACGGATTTTTTGAATAAAGGCGCAAACCTCGTTTGCAAAAATCCGCTTCCCGAATACAATATGGAAACCTTGCTGAATTGGCTGAACAATATGAACGGCAAACAACAAGGCGACCCTGAAAAACTGGCGAAAACACTGATTGATATTACCGATATGGAAAATCCGCCTCTACATCTTTTGATGGGTGGAGACGCGTATCAAATCGTAACGGAAAAACGCAAATCGGATTCGGAAGAGTTTGAAACATGGAAGGAGCTGACATTTGCAACCAATATTGAAGAATGATTTGAAAATCTGCACGACAATTATCCTAAAAAATTATAGTATGACTAAAACACTTTTATTCATCATCTTTGCGGCGTTACCGTTTCTCAATGCCTGCAAACAAAACACTTCGTCAATGGAAGACAGAATAGCCATTCAGGATTTAGTCAATGCGTATGCACATTATGCCGATAATCGCGAAGCGAAAAAACAGTCCGAATTGTTCACGGAAAATGCGGTTGTAAAAGTTTATTACGGTAAAGATAGCGCGCCGCAATTTCAGCAAGGGCGCGAAGTATTGGAGAAGGCTTTCGGCGTATTGAAACAATATGAAATAACGACACACTTCAACGGGCAAAGCACTGCTGTAATCAACGGCGACAGCGCTTTTGGCGAAGCGTATTGCTTGGCACATCATATAAAAACTGAATATGGTAAAAGAACGCTTTTGATTATGAGTATCCGTTATCACGACAAGTACGTGAAGCAAAACGGCAAGTGGCTGTTTTCCGAAAGAGATTTGTTTATTGACTGGACAGACAAAAGAATTTTACAATCGTAATTTCGCACCGAAATGTTTAATACAACAAACATATTTCCCGTTAATTATTCCTGTCATTTTTCCGAGTTCAGGGACGGCGAACAGTTCGTGCAAGTGCACAGCTTCGGTATGATTTTGCAGGGAACAATGGAACTGAACGACGGTGAAAAAAGTACGAAAATCAAAGAAGGCGAATTGTACTCTGCAAGAAAAAACCACTTGCTGAAATTTGTAAAATACCCGCCTGCAAACGGCGAGTTCAAATCAATGTCCATTTACTTTGATGAAAACTTGTTGCGCGATTTCTCAAAAGAATACGGCTGCAAAGCTGATGAACAAAGCGTTTCGGAAGCATTCATCAAAATTACGAAAACTAAACCGTTGACTAATTTTATGCGGTCGATGCTCGGTTATGAAGACTTTCCCGATAACGAATCCACGAAGAATCTGTTGCGTTTAAAACAAAAAGAAGCGTTGCTTTTGTTGCTGCAATATGATGCTTCGCTGAAAAATATTTTGTTTGATTTCAGCGAGCCGCACAAGATAGATTTGGAAGCATTCATGCAAAAGAACTTTCATTTTAACGTTCGGTTAGAAAGATTTGCTTATCTCACGGGACGTAGCCTTTCCACATTCAAGCGCGACTTTGAAAATATTTTTCATCAAACGCCAAGCCGTTGGCTGTTGCAAAGGCGCTTAAAAGAAGCGTATTATCTTATCAAAGAAAAAGGTAAAATGGCTTCGGATATTTATCTTGATTTGGGCTTTGAAGATTTATCACATTTTTCCTACACTTTCAAAAAGCAATTTGGCGTTGCGCCATCAATGGTGTGAAATTGAAAGCCCCGGAAACACAAATGGAAAATATTTTGTGTCCAATTGCTAATCAAATGAAGCCCGGAATTCCAAGGGCGACATTTCGGTTTTCTTTTTGAATAATTTATTGAAAGACTGAGGATATTCAAAACCTAATTGATAAGCAATTTCGGCAACAGATAAATTGGTGGACGAAAGATATTCTTTAGCTTTTTCAATCATCTTCTCATGGATATGTGTTTGCGCGCTTTGTCCTGTGAGCGACCGCAGCATATCGCTTAAATAATGTGCCGAAACATTCAGTTTGCCTGCCAAAAAATCGACTGTTGGCAGACCGTTTTTTAGCGTTTCGTCATTATCGAAATAATCATTTAGCAGGTATTCCATTTTGGAAAGCAAATCATTATTTATGGCTTTTCGTGTGATGAATTGGCGTTCATAGAAGCGGTTGCTGTATTGCAATAGCAAGTCAATCTGAGATAGAATAATATCCTGTGTATGACGGTCGATATGTTGGTATTCGGCTTCTATTTTTTGAAAAATCTCAATGATATTTTGTTCTTCTTTTTCTGACAGATGTAGCGCTTCGTTGAGTTCATAGGAGAAGAAGCCGTAGCTCTTGATAGTTGTCGCCAATGAATTTTTATACAGAAAATCGGGATGAATCATCAGCATATAACCTTGTCCGCATTTCTGATTGATTTGATTTACTTCTTCTACAACAATAGTTTGTACTTGCTTTGGCGCTATAAAATTCATTGTGCCTTTATCGAAATCGTAATACTGCTGTCCATATTTTATTTTTGCGGTTACATTGCTTTTTAATGAAATGGAGTAAAATTCGGTTGAGATTTTTTCCCAAATATCGCTTTCTGTAAGCAGCTGTATATCCGAAACTTTAATTACGCTTACTAATGGGTGTAGCGGTTGAGGCAATGATAAAAGCCTGTGAAATTCTGATATGGAAGGAATGATATACATTTTGTTTTTCTCGTACAAAGTTAAAAAAGCAACCGTCTAAAAAGACAGTTACTTTTTTTAACTATTATGAAAATTGTTGCCCGATTTCTTTTCTGAATGCTTCGTTGCCAATTTCTTTGCGGCGCGCATACATTGCATTGGCATCTACGCCGGCCATATAACGCACTTGGTCTTTACCGTCGGTTGCCGCTTCATAAACTACCTCGGCAATTTGTTCCGGTGTGGAAGCCATTTTAAACGCTTCTTCAAATGCATTAAACATTTTGTCTTCAATATCCTTATATTCAGGGAGTGAGTTCATATCAAGTGAACGCCCGGCAAAATCAGTTAGAATACCACCCGGAGCAACGGTTTTAATTCCAATACCGAATTTTCCTAATTCAAACGACATACTTTCACTCCAACCTTCCAACGCAAATTTGGTAGCGTGATAAACAGAACTTATCGGGAAACCCCAAATTCCGCCAATAGAAGTGGTTGTAATAAATAAACCGTTTTTCTTTTCTCTGAAATAGGGAATAAAGGATCGTGTTACGCGCAAAACGCCTAAAACATTGGTGTTGAATTGTCGTTGAATTTTATCATCGCTAATTGCTTCTAATGCACCCATAAGCCCATAACCTGCGTTGTTAAAAACCACATCGACCCCTAAGTCAATAGCTTTTTGTGCAGTTGTTTTAATTTGTTCGGGATTGGTAACGTCAAGCGGTAACAGGGTAATGTTTTCTAATTGGTTGAGTTCTGTTTCCTTATCCGGATTTCGCATGGTTGCGATTACATTCCAACCTTTGTTTTGAAATAATTTCGCGGTAGCTTTTCCGAGTCCTGTTGAAGCACCGGTAATAAAAATTGTCTTTTGCATTGTTTAATTTTTTAAAATTTTATGATGCAAAATTCTGTCAAGTTTAAAAGTCGGATGTTTCCAAAATGTATTTAATTGTGTTCAAAATGGAGATTGTCCAATTGCTAATCAAATGAAGCCCGGAATTCCAAGGGACTTTGACGTGTTTTTGTTTTAAATAACTTGCTGAATGATTGTGTATGTTCAAATCCTAATTCGTAAGCAATTTCGCTGACAGATAAATCGGTGGTCGAAAGTTTTTCTTTTGCTTTTTCTATCAGTTTGTTGTGGATGTGCTGCTGTGTGCTTTGTCCTGTCAGTGTTTTAAGTAATCCACTTAAATAATTGGGCGATACATTTAAAGTTTCGGCAATCGATAGAACGCTTGGTAATCCATTTTTTATTAAATCATCGTTGTCAAAATAATTACCTAACAGTTCTTCCAAACGGTCTAAAATTTTATGATTTGAAATTTTTCTTGTGATGAATTGACGCTGATAAAATCTTTCCGAATAATTGAATAAAGTTTCTATTTGTGAAATGATAATGCCTTGGCTGAATTTATCGATATTGCTGTGATATTCCTGCTGAATGTTTTGAATAATGTTGTTGATAGTAGCTTCTTCTTTATCTGAAAGCCACAAAGCTTCGTTCACGGAATAATCAAAAAACTCGTATTGCCTGATAGTTTTTGCCAGCGGCGTATTCCACAAAAAATCGGGATGAATGAGCAATACCCAGCCCGAATGTTGCATAACTGTATTTGGATTGATTTCAATGCTGAAAACCTGATGCGGTGCCATAAAAAACATAACGCCTGCATTGAAATCATATTCCTGCTGCCCATATTTGAATTTGCCGGTAGCCTTGCTTCTTTTTATGGAAATGGAATAAAAATCCAGTGTTACGCTGAATGCCTGAGGCGGAATTTTTATGTCTTTCATATTTACCACGCTGATGAGCGGATGTTCCGGCTTCGGCAAGCTGCGCAACTCGTGAAACTCGCTGATGGTTTTTACTCTGTATGGCTTTGTACCGGACATAAGATAATAGAAATTTTATAAAAAGTTGTATCGAAAACTACTACGAAGAAAACACAAAGCTACGCAAAGTCTTTATGCAACTCTGTGTGAAAATTTTGTGTTTTCCTTCGGTATAACTAAAAACTACGTTTTATTATTAATCTTTAAAATAATTCTCTCGCATATCCTCCAAAAGCCCGATGTGCGTTGGCTGCCAGCCCAACTGTTCCTGTGTTTTGAAACTCGTAGCAATACTTTCCATAGTTATAAAACGACTCATCCAGTCAAAATGCTTTGTCATTTCTTCGCCCGAAACAGATTTTACAGGCAGGTCCAATGTTTCGCCAATTAGTTCCGCGATTTGTTTCAGCTCAATTCCTGTATCGCCAACAGCATTATACAACGTGCCCTTTGCAGCTTTTTCCACCGCTAACCGAAAGAGTTTTGCAGCATCCAAACGATGTACCGACGACCAATGATTCTTGCCTTCTTCGGGATAAGCGGAGATGCCGTTTTTGCGAGCTTGCAGAATAATGAACGGAACAAAACCTTTGTCGCCTTTATCATGAACGGACGGCGGCAAACGAACTACTGACGCATTTATGCCATTTTCTGCCAAAGCCAGCGCCGCATTTTCTGAAATGCGTGGAGAATTTTGTGTGGTACTTTCTTCAGTAACAAGTCCATTGATGAGCGGCAAGCCCAGCATTCCCGAAGTTACAACGATTGGTTTATTTGTTCCCATCAATATTTCGCCCATTGTGTTAATAGCTGTTTTATCCATTTCGGCGGCTTTCAGATATTGCGTAAAATCGTGAAAGAAAGCTGTGTGAATAACGCCGTCTGCCTGCGAGGCGGCTTGTTTTAAAACAGCTAAATCTTCCAATGTGCCCAGCGCGACTTCTGCGCCTGCATCGCTGATTTTTTTTGCCGATGCTTCAGAACGCGCTAATCCGATTACCTGATGTCCTGCGCTTAATAATTCTTTTACAACTGCAGAACCAATGAATCCTGATGCTCCTGTTACAAATACTTTCATAATTTCTGTTTTTGTTGATGCAAAGGTTTGTAATAAACTGAAAACAGATGTAGCCGAATCTACTATTGTTGTAGCCAAAAGTAAGGGTGGTGTTTGGGTATTTAATAATTGTTTCAAATTTTGTATATTTGATTTTTGCAAACCGGATAATATGACAGAGATAGCAACGCTTCGCAGTTTTTATAAAGAAATGGGCTTCGTTAAAGACAATGAACTTAATTCCATTTTGCCAAATAATAAGGACCTTGGACACTTTAATGTTTTTAGCATCAGCAATATGATGAAGAAAGTAAAAGAAACTAAAACTATGCCGTACAACCGACGTGCATATTACAAAATCAGTTTCATCAACGGACACAATATTGCGGAATACGCCGATAAGACCATTGAAATAAAAAAGCACGCATTATTATTTGCATCGCCCAAAGTGCCGTATAATTATATTCCGCAGGACGAAAAACAATCCGGTTATTTCTGCATTTTCACGCATGAGTTTTTGACACAGTCAAAGAGCGGAATTTTGCTGGATGAATTACCGATTTTCAAACCCGGTGGTTATCCTGTTTTTCAATTGAGCAGCGTGCAGGTAAAAGAACTGAAAGCCTTGTACGAAAAGATGTACAATGAATTGCAATCGGATTATGCATACAAATATGATTTGCTGCGCAACTATGTTTTGGAGCTGATTCATTACGGACAAAAATTGCAACCGCTCGAAACAACCGACGTTTCGCATAATGCTTCCGTGCGCATCGCAGGTTTGTTTGTTGAGTTGTTGGAACGGCAATTTCCTATCACTTCGCCGCAGCAACAATTGGAATTAAGAACTGCAAAAGATTATGCCGACAGACTGGCGATTCATGTCAATCATCTCAATAAAGTTTTGAAAGAAAACACGGGCAAAACCACGACAGATTTTATCAACGGTCGCATTGCGCAGGAAGCTAAAATTTTATTGAAACAAACCGATTGGAATGTTTCGGAAATAGCGTATTCATTGGGCTTTGATGAAGTGGCACATTTTTCCAATTTCTTTAAAAGACAGGCAGGCGTTTCGCCGTTGGGTTTTAGATAGTTTTCCCGCAGAATACGCAGACTTTTTTCGCTGATTTTCGCAGATTGATTTCAGCAAACTTCTGCAAAGTCTATTAACTTAGCCATAAAATACCCTTATGACAGAAAATGAAATTTCATACAAAATCAGAGGTTGTATCTTTAAAGTATATCACAATTTAGGCGCAGGCTTGTTAGAATCGACTTACGAAGCTGCATTGAAATATGAATTGATAAACGAAGGCTTAAATGTTCTTTCACAAGTGCCGTCGCCGATGATTTATGAAACGATAAATGTAGATATTGGTTATCGTTTAGACTTGCTTGTTGAAAATAAAGTTATTGTAGAACTGAAATCAGTTGAAGTCTTGCTCGATGTGTATCATAAACAATTAATCACTTATCTGAAATTATCGGGATTTAAACTCGGGTTGCTTGTAAATTTTAATACAGATGATATTTCAAAAAGCATTTTCAGAAAAGTGAATGGATTATAAGTCTGCGAAAACCAGCGAGAAAGTCTGCGTATTCTGCGGGAAATAAATTATTTGAATTTTGCAAATAATGGATTGATGCTTGCAAATAACAAACCGCAAATTCATCTCAACTTTGCAGTATAAAAATTTCAGAATATGAGTACACAAAAAATCGCATTAGTTACGGGCGGAAGCCGTGGATTGGGAAGAGATATGGCAATCAATCTTGCCAAAAAAGGCATTGACGTTGTATTGACTTACAACAGCAACAAAACCGAAGCGGACAAAGTGGTGGCAACCATTCAATCGCTCGGGCAAAAAGCAATCGCGTTTCAATTAGACGCCGGCAATGTAAAATCTTTCGATGCTTTTTTGAAAGATGTAACCGACCATTTAAAAGAAAAAACAGGCAGTCCGAATTTTGATTTCTTAATCAACAATGCAGGCACAGCGTTGTATGCGCTTGTCAACGATACTACGGAAGCGCAGGTGGATGAAGCATTCAATATTCATTACAAAGGCGTGTTTTTCCTCACGCAGAAAGCTTTGCCATACATCAACGAAGGCGGCGGAATTGTCAATATTTCATCAGGATTGGCACGTTTCAGCTTTGCAGGTTCGTCTGTTTATGCGTCCATGAAATCAGCGGTTGAAACACTTACGAGATATTTGGCGAAAGAATTAGGTTCTCGAAAAATCCGTGCAAATGTAGTTGCGCCGGGCGCGATTGAAACAGATTTCGGCGGCGGTCATGTTCGCGACAACAAAGAAATCAATGACCACGTTGCAAGTATTACAGCTTTGGGACGTGTAGGTTTGCCGGATGATATCGGCGGCGTAGTTGCATTCCTTTGCACAGAAGATGCAAAATGGATTAACGGTCAGCGTATTGAAGTTTCGGGCGGAATGATGTTGTAGCAGGAGTGTAGCTGAATTAAAAAAGTGTCGTTTGGTATATTGTTCCCAAACGACACTTTCGTCTATTGACAAATAGAAAATTTATTGTCCCAAAATCCACGCAAAAATTAACGGAGCAACGATGGTTGCATCGCTCTCAACGATAAATTTAGGCGTATGGATATCGAGCTTGCCCCAAGTGATTTTTTCATTAGGAACTGCACCTGAATACGAGCCATAAGATGTAGTACTGTCGCTTATTTGACAGAAATAGCTCCAGAAAGGAACATCGTGCCATTCCAAATCCTGATACATCATCGGCACTACGCAAATAGGAAAATCGCCTGCAATGCCGCCGCCGATTTGGAAGAAACCAACGCCTTTGCCACCACTGTTTGCACGGTACCATTCGGTTAAATAAATCATGTATTCAATACCGCTTTTCACGGTGCTCGCCTGCAATTCTTTTTTAATTACATAGCTGGCAAAAATGTTTCCGGTAGTACTGTCTTCCCATCCCGGAACGATAATCGGAATGTTCTTTTCGGCTGCTGCCAAAATCCAACTGTCTTTCGGGTCTATTTCATAGTATTGTTCCAAATCGCCGCTCAATACAACTTTGTACAAAAACTCATGCGGAAAATATCTTTCCCCTTTGGCTTCCGCATCTTTCCATACTTTGACCAAATGCTTCTGCAAACGACGAAATGCTTCTTCTTCGGGAATGCAAGTGTCGGTTACGCGGTTGTAGTGGTTTTCTAATAAATCCCATTCTTCTTGCGGCGTTAAGTCGCGGTAATGCGGTACGCGCTTGTAATGTGAATGCGCTACGAGGTTCATCACGTCTTCTTCTAAGTTGGCACCTGTACAACTGATGATAGCAATTTTATCCTGACGAATCATTTCGGCGAGAGAAATGCCAAGTTCTGCCGTACTCATGGCACCGGCAAGCGAAACAAGCATTTTTCCGCCGTCGGTTAAGTGCGCTTCGTAGCCTTTGGCTGCGTCTATCAATGCAGCGGCGTTGAAGTGCCTGTAATGGTGTTCGATAAATTGTGAAATAGGACCTTTACTCATTTTATATTGATTTATATTTAGTTTTAATGATGAAAAGTTAAATAAATGTTTTTTCGGAAAACAATCAGCAAAGTTATTTAATTGATACGTTTTTATTTGCCGCCGAGCCACGACGAAGGGTTTAGGGAATTTCCTTTACTATCCGTAACCATGAAGAACATATTGTATGAACTTCCGTCGAAGTTCATTTTCCCGATAATAGTTCCTGCATCTACATTGTCTCCGCGATTAACATTGCAGCTGCTGAGATTACTGTATGTTGTAAAATATTTTCCATGACGGATAATGACAGAATAACCGTCATCAGAAACTACGGCGGTAACAGTACCGGATGCAACCGATTTTACTGCACCGCTTCCGCCATTGGCGGAAATTTCTATACCGTCGTTTTCTTCTTTAAGACCTGTACCGGGAATTACCTGTACACCGTAGTTGTCGGAAATAAATCCGCCGCTAACGGGCCAAGGTAGATGCCCTCTGTTTTTTTCAAAATCTAACGATTGTGTCAATGATTCTTCAGTAGATTCAAGTACATTGTATGACCGGTTTTGCCTTTCATCGGCAAGGTTTGTATTGGCAGCATTGGATGGATTGGTTTGTGGAGCGGCATCTTTTGTTTGTTCCTCTGCCGGGCGTTGCTTAATAACAGGTGTTGCAACTTTTGCAACAGTTTCATTTGAAGGTTGTTCTGCTTCATCTTTATTTTTCTGAACCGGTGGTTTATCAGTTGCTGTTTTGCCTGCCTGTGCATTGCTGTTGGCTTTATTTGGCTGTTGGGCAATAGTAACTTCCTGCTGCTTTGCTGCAAGCGCTTTTTGCTGTGCGGCAATGCGGGCGCGTTCTTCCTCTGCTTTGCGTGCGGCTTCTGCCCGTGCCAGGCGCTCTCTTTCCTTGCGTTCAGCTTCGGCTATTTCTCTGCGGATAACAGCTTGCAATACTTGTTGCAGTTTTTTTCTTTTAACGGCATTTGCTGCAATTTCTTTTTGCAAGTCTCCTTCTTTGCCTTTCAGTAAGTTTAAGGCACTGTCTTTATCATTTTTATCGCTTTGTAATT
The DNA here is from genome assembly GCF_001659705.1 of Arachidicoccus sp. BS20. NCBI lineage: Bacteria > Pseudomonadati > Bacteroidota > Chitinophagia > Chitinophagales > Chitinophagaceae > Arachidicoccus > Arachidicoccus ginsenosidimutans. The sequence goes on along the minus strand of NZ_CP015971.1, from coordinate 873,253 downwards.
CGTTTAGTTGTGAACCTTGCAGTGCGAGTGTATTGTTCTTTTCGGTTTTAGTATTTTTCAGCTTGGTAATATTTTTCTTTAATATTTGCTGTGCCTGCACTATGCTTGCTGCCTGAGATTCGCGGAATTGCCTGTAACTTTTTAAGTAAGCAATTCTTCTGAAAGCATCATTGAAGGAACCTGCGGAAAACAGGAAACTGATGTAGTTGTAATTGTTTCTGTTTTTATATGCAAAAACAATGCTTTCAGCATACTTGCTTTTAAGCGTGTCTAACTGTTTGCTGCGTACTTCGATTTCCTGATTACACTTTTTGATAGTATCGTCCAAATCGCCGAGCTCATTATTGATGGATACAATCAATGATTGGCGCGCTTCAATTTTCCGTTGAAGAAGATTCAATTCTTTAAGTGATAATGTTTTGTTCTTGCGTACATTGGACAAAGATGCATTCAGGTCGTCAAGTTCCTGTTGCAACTGCTTTTGCTGTTGTTGAATATCGGCTCTTGTCTGTTGCCCGTAGCTTTGTGCAATAGCAAAGAACACAATGAACGCAGAAACAAACAATTTTTTATACATCGTGGAGAAACTTTAGTGTTTTGTAATTCAGGCTTAAAAATAAGTAAAATTATTTTTCCGTATAACTACTTGGAATGCTGAATGGAAAATCAATATCCGTACCCAATTTAAACTGTTTGAATTGCAGCTTGACATTGACAGATGTTTTGTTCGATAAAATCATATCGCGTGTTTGCGAAAACCATTTGCCTTTGCTGCTGTCAATTGCCTGATGATTGCTGTATGTAATATCGCAAATCCGGTTGTATGTTTCTGTGGAATCCTGTAAGCGGCTGTGTTTTAATATAAGTTTTTTATTCTTGTCGATAAGTGTTATAAGGTTGTTCAGATTGTTTTCGCGGATAGAGATAAACCATCTGTTGTGCGGATGTTTGTATGATGTAATGTCGCCTTTTGTAAAAACCGGATTGCCCAAAATAATATTTTGTATGTCATTGAATGCCAACGGTACTTTTAGTATTTCCTGCAAATAAGAAATATTGCGGCGCAAAATGGTATGATGCAGCTTGTCCATTAATATCAGACTGTCTTGGGTAATTTTTGCACGAAAACCTTCAATGCCTAAAGGTCCTGTGAGTGAAACCCAAATAATGCTGTCTTCTTGTATGCGGATATTCGCATTAGCGCTTTGACTATTGTCGCCGCTATTGTAGTCCACTTTTGCTTTAGCTGAAAAAGTATGAAAACTGCTTATCTTTTCGCTGTCCAATTGAGCTAATGTGAGGCGAAGCGAATCCAGTTCGGCTGTTTGCGTGTTAGGAGTAACTATAACGATTTTAGAAGTGTCTTTCTTTTCTATTTGCTTTTGTACTTTTTCGGCTTTTTTTACGGCTTTGCATGAAAATGCAACCAATACAGAAATTGCAGCAAAAACGAATAAGGTTTGTTTCATCCGTATATGTTTGTTTTTTAATAGTCGGATGGAACGCGCATTATATAATTGCTTGTTTTATAAGTGCTATGCGCGTTTCATTGATAATAAAAGTAGATTATAATTATTGTTTTCCGGTATGGCCAAAACCGCCCGCGCCTCTTACGGTTTCGTTCAGCGTTTCTGCAAGATGCCATTTTACCTGAACGATATTTTGTATGACCATTTGTGCGATGCGGTCGCCGGGAGTGATGCGTTGATTTTCGTTGGAAAGATTAACCAATATTACTTTAATTTCGCCTCTGTAATCTGCATCGATTGTGCCGGGCGTGTTTAAGCAGGTCAGTCCTTGCTTGATTGCCAAGCCGCTTCGAGGACGAATCTGCGCTTCGTAACCCACAGGAAGTTCAATAAAAAGTCCGGTAGGAACTAATGTTCTTTCCAAAGGTTGCAGCACAATTTCATTTTCAATGTTAGCGCGTAAGTCCATACCCGACGAGCCTTCCGTCGCATATTGCGGCAACGGAAATGCCGATTGATTGATGATGTTGACGGTTAATATTTCCATACGATTTTTATAAAATATCAGAAAGTGCGAAAATAGTTTTTTAATGCTGAATAATCTGCGATGGTGGATTTCTTTATCAGAATGAAAACAATTATTCTCTATTCAACAAAACGACTGCTTGCGCAAACAAACCTTCTTCTCTGCCTACAAATCCCAATTGCTCTGTGGTTGTGGCTTTAATAGAAACATCGTCAGTTGTGATTTCCAAAATGGAAGCAATTGCTTCACACATTTGTTTTACATAAGGTTTTATTTTAGGTGCTTGCAGACAAAGTGTCGCGTCAAGATTGATGACTTTGTAGCCTTTTGTTTTAATTAGCTCAAAACTTCTTCTCAGTAAAATTTTGCTGTCGATGTTTTTAAATTCGTTGGATGTGTCGGGAAAATGCGTGCCAATATCGCCCAAGGCCAATGCTCCCAAGAGCGCATCGCAAATAGCGTGCAGCAATACATCCGCGTCGCTGTGTCCGAGCGCTCCTTTTGTGTGCGGAATTTTTACGCCGCCGAGCCACAAATCCCTGCCTTCGACTAACTGATGAAAATCTATTCCTTGTCCTATTCTTATACTCATATTTCAAATAAAAAAAGCGAAGATAATTCTTCGCTTTTTAAAACCGATATTTCGGGAATCCGATTAATAATTTTTTTGCGAACCCAAGTCGAATACCAGGCTGAAACGCAGTGTATTGGAAAGCGGATTTCTGTTGGTGCTGCTTCCGGAAGGAGCGAGGTAAGCAAAATTAAAGTTCATTACCTGGTATTTAATTCCAACACCTGCCGTGAAGTAATTGCGGTCGCCTGCGCCTTTAGACTCTGCATGATAGCCTGCGCGCACAAAGAATAAATCATTGTAAGAATATTCGCCGCCGAGGGATTCCTGATAGGCGCTATTGCTAAATGATTTTCCCCAACTGCTCACAACGCCAGTGCTGTAATAATCTGCAAGCTGTTGTTGGTCAACTTCATCAGTTCCAACATTATCCGGCGCTTTCGGTACAAGTAAATGATTTAAGTCGAGTGCGAAAGTCAGTTTATTTTCATCATCCAGAACAAAGTGATATGCGCCGCCCAAACCTAAGTTGGCAGGAATAAATTGTTTAGAATCAGCATCATTGGTATAGCTGATTTTTGTGCCGAGATTAGACAAAGTTAAACCTGCTGTAAAGCCTTCGCCTACATCATCCAAACCATTATAATAGCCTGAGAGGTCGGCTGCAAAAGCATGTCCCACTTTATATACAACATCGCCTTCGCTTGAACTGATATTTCCCGTTCCTAAATTTGAATTGATAAAACGCCCCGTAATACCTACGCCAAATTTATCACTCACTTTGCGTGAATAACCAAGTTCTATGGAAAATTCTTTTGGAGTTGAACTTCCCTGTAAAGCACCAGATTCATCAGTTAATTGAATTTGTCCTAAATTAAAATAACGAACACCTCCTGTAATTGCCTGGTTTTCATCAGGTTTGTAAAATCCGCCAAGTGTTATTAAATAAACATCGCTGGCAATATCTTGTAACCATGGAGTGTATGTAAATCCGATTTGCCCGTTGGATTTGGCAAACGGTGTTTTTGCATTATTCCAAAAGGTTGCATTCGCATCAGGCGAAATTGCGATTCCTGCATCGCCCATTGCGCCGCTGCGTGCATCGGGAGAGATGCGTAAAAATGGAGTTGCTGTTGTTACGATGTTTACTTTTTCGGTTGTTTGTGCGGAAGCCGCTTTGCCTAAAACAATACTTATTGCTGCAAGTGCTGCCGCTTTTTTCCATTGAAGAATCATGTAGTTTAAATTTGATTTTAAGTGCAAATGAACAATCTTTAGTTCCTTAGAAACGAAAATAATATTTGATTATTACATTCTCCCTAAACTTTTTTCAAAAAGACGGATGTGAGCAAAACTTCTCCTAAATGCCAGTTATATTTGCATTATGATTTATCCATTGCTGCGCGATATTCTGTTTACGCTTTCGCCGGAGAAAGCGCACTATTTTTCAATGAATAGTTTGAAAAAAATTTGTAACCTTCCTGCCGGAAGAAATGTTGTAAGTAAAATGTTTGCTTATGAAAATCCCGCTTTGGAAAAAGAAGTATTCGGATTAAAATTTAAAAATCCCGTAGGGCTGGGAGCAGGTTTTGATAAGAATGCTTTGTATTTACAGGAAATAAAAGCATTGGGATTTGGATTTACTGAAATTGGAACGGTAACGCCGCGTCCTCAGGCGGGGAACGAACTGCCAAGATTGTTTCGTTTACCTAAAGATAAAGCATTAGTTAACCGTATGGGTTTCAATAATAACGGAGTATCAGTTATAAAAAAACAGTTGGAAAGCTGGCGCAACGATTTGACCGCTTCCGCGAACTTTATTGTTGGAGGAAACATCGGGAAGAATAAAATAACGCTCAATGAAAATGCGTGGAAGGATTATGCTATATGTTTCAATGAGTTACATGAGTTAGTGGATTATTTTACAGTCAATGTAAGTTCGCCAAATACACCGGGTTTGCGCGAATTGCAGCAGAAAGACAGCTTGATGAAAATATTTTCCGAGTTGGAAAATATCAATCAAAGAAGGAAAATTCAAAAACCAATTCTACTGAAAATTGCCCCTGATTTAACTAAAGAACAATTGGAAGATATTGTATCTATTTCATTAGAAATCAATTTAAAAGGATTGATATTAACTAATACAACTATTGAAAGGAATGAACTGAAAACTCCGCTAGCCGAAATAGAAAAAATAGGTGCAGGCGGTTTGAGTGGAAAGCCATTGAAGGAAAAATCGACCGATGTTTTACAGTATTTATCTTCACGATTGGACAATAAAATTCCATTGATTGCAAGCGGCGGCATTTTTACCGGCGAAGATGCTAAAGAAAAAATAAGCGCCGGAGCCGATTTGTTGCAAGTATGGACAGGATTTATTTATGAAGGTCCGGGTATTGCCGGAAAAATTTGCAAAAGCCTGTTATAATAAAAAACTTTTTTCAAATATACTTTCGGCTTTAAGGTACAATGATTAACTTTGCACAATTCCAAAAAAATGAACGATATTATCTCCTCTAACGAATCTATTCCTTCCGGTAAAAAGAAAATTATAGTTTTAGGCAGCGGTCCTAACAGAATCGGTCAGGGCATTGAATTTGACTATTGTTGTGTACACGGCTTAATGGCGATTAAAGAATGCGGCTATGAGGCAATTATGGTCAATTGTAATCCCGAAACCGTTTCAACCGATTTTGATATTGCCGATAAATTGTATTTCGAGCCCGTTTTCTGGGAGCATCTTTGGGAAATTATTGAACTGGAAAAACCCGAAGGTGTAATTGTGCAGTTGGGCGGGCAAACTGCGTTGAAGCTTGCTAAACGTTTGCATGAAAAAGGTATAAAAATCATCGGGACTTCATTTGATAATATGGATATTGCTGAGGACCGCGGGCGTTTCAGCGATTTGCTGAAAGAACTAAATATACCTTATCCTCAATACGGAACGGCATTTAATGCCGATGAAGCGCTGGAAGTAGCTAACCAGGTTGGTTATCCGGTGCTGGTACGTCCAAGTTATGTATTAGGCGGACAACGAATGAGAATCGTTATTAACGATACCGAATTGGAGAGCGCGGTGGTAAGTTTGCTGAAGCATATTCCGGACAATAAAATTTTGATTGACCATTTTCTCGATAGGTGCCAGGAAGCAGAAGTGGACGCTATTTTCGACGGAGAAGATTTTCACGTAATGGGTGTGATGGAACACATTGAACCTGCGGGAATCCATAGCGGAGACAGCAACGCGGTATTGCCGGCGTTCAATCTTTCGCCGCTGGAAGTAACCACAATGGAGCATTACGCAGAGAAGATTGCACGTGCTTTAGACATTCGCGGGTTAATCAATATTCAGTTTGCTATCAAAGACGGAAAGGTCTTTGTGATTGAAGCAAATCCTCGGGCAAGTCGTACAACTCCTTTTATAGCAAAGGCTTATGGTGTTCCATTTTTGAATATTGCCACAAAAGTGATGTTGGGAGAGAAGAAGCTGAAAGATTTTACCATAGAAAAAAAGTTGAGTGGATTTGCAATAAAAGAGCCGGTTTTTAGTTTTAATAAGTTTCCGGGTGTAAATAAAGAGCTTGGACCTGAAATGAAAAGTACCGGAGAAGCCATACGTTTTATTAAGGACCTGCGCGACCCATATTTCAGGAATTTGTATAAAGAAAGAAGTATGCATTTAAGTAAATAAATTTCCCTTTTTTTCGGAAAAAGTATTTATCTTTGCAGCCCCAATAAGAAATTTAGAAATATGCAGAATATTATTTTTTTTCTTTTGGCACAGTATTTGAAATTATAATAAACAAGAGCAGTTTAAATTTTTCTCATAAGCAGTTAGTTTTGGTTGCGGCCCCTATTTCCATAGGGGCTTATTTTTTGCCTTGATTCAATTGACAGAAATTTTTTAATACTCTCCATAAAAAAGTTCATTTCTTTTTATGGAATCTTCCCGGTTTTTGCATCTTATTAGTTTAGAGTCGCTTAATTAATGAAAAAATAAAAACAGAACGATTTTTACCATTCATCAATTTATTTATGCGGTATGCCACGTTTAACTTTTTGTTATAACTAAGTTTTTATATTATTGTTTAAATTTTTAGTTTATAAACTTTTTCTTTGTTAATTATAATCTGCTCGTAAATGAAGAAATTTATATTGCTCGACTGTATATTATTTTTGTGTTTATACTATGCAAATGCGCAAAGTTCAATTCACGGGAAAGTGATAGACACTACTTCCGGACAAAATCTTACCAATGCCGCAGCCTGCCTGATAGAAGCAAAAGATTCGATGCTGTATAAATTTACCCGCATAAAGCAAGACGGCTCGTTCAATATTAATAATGTTGATACAGGAAAATATATATTACTCGTTTCTTACCCGGAGTTTGCAGATTTCGTTAGTACCATTACTGTTGCAGATAGCAGTAAGAATGTTGATTTAGGTACAATTAATATGATACAGATGGAACATTTGCTGAAAGACGTGATTGTAAAACAGCAACTTGGTGCTATAAGAATCAAAGGAGATACGACTGAGTTCGTTGCTGACAGTTTTAAAACACAACCCAATGCGACCGTTGAGGATTTATTGAAAAAACTTCCGGGAATCCAGGTGGACAAAGACGGGAAAATAACGGCGCAGGGGCAAACGGTTCCAAAGGTTTTGGTGGATGGAGAAGAATTTTTTGGCGATGACCCTACGCTTGTTACAAAAAATCTTCGTGCGGATATGGTGGACAGAGTACAGGTATATGACAAGCAAAGCGACCAGTCTGCATTTACGGGAATTGATGATGGCAATAAAACAAAGACGATTAACATTAAGCTGAAAGAAGATAAAAAGAACGGTTACTTCGGAAAAGTATCCGGCGGCCTGGGAACAGACAATTATAAGGAAACGCAGGATATGTTCAACTATTTCAAAGGCAAGAGAAAAATAGCAGCATATCTTACTATGGCGAATACCGGAAAAACAGGCTTGGGTTTTGAAGATGAAATGAAATATGGTTCTTCCGGCGACAATATGCAGGTTTTAGATGGTGGAGGAATCGTGGTTTTCGGAGGTGGGAATAATAACGACCCTTTGAGTTCGGTAGAAGGATGGGACGGAAATTACGATGGAAACGGCATTCCAAATGCAAAAACGGGCGGTGTCCATTTCGATAATAAATGGAATGATGATAAGCAGGGCATTAACCTGAATTATAAAATAGGAAGCATTAGTGAAAAAGGCAATGGGCAAACATTGTCGCAGGAAAATTTACCTACGGGAGTTCTATTTGACAGCTCTGCCAATAATTTTTATAAAGAAGTATTTCGTCAAAAATTAGATGCCATTTATAATTTGCAATTCGATTCGTCCTCTTCTTTAAAATTGACTGCCGGTGGTTCTTTGGCGCATTTGAAGTCGGATACGTATAGTGCAAACCAAACCACAAGAGCGGACGGTTCTTTGGTAAACGACGGTTGGAATAATACAACCGGTTCGGGAAATGCGCAGGCATTCAACGGCAGCCTTTTGTGGCGGAAAAAGTTTAAGAAAAAAGGTAGAACCATCAGTCTGAATTTCAATGAATATCTGAAAAACTCGGACAATTCCGGCTTTATGAATAGCTATAATTACTTTTATGATAATGATAGTACATCGTCTGTTGACCAGAGAAAAACAAATAAAAATAAAACCAATTCCACGACCGGGAAACTGGCATATACCGAGCCGTTAACCAAATGGCTTTCTTTGGTCGCCAATTACAGTATTGATATTGAAAATACAAATTCCGATTTACGTTCCTACAACAGAAACACGGACAGTGCATACAGTTTGCTTGACAGTACATACAGCAATCATTATATTTACAACCAACTGACTAATAGCGGCGGCGTTGCATTTGCGTACAACAGAGGAAAACTGAATTTTAACGTAGGAACAAATGTAGGCTCTTCACAGTATCATCAAACCAATACATTTACAGATGAGAAACTCAACAGAAGTTTTATCAACTGGGCGCCGAATGCATATCTCCGTTACAAAGTTGCTACGCAATCCAATTTAAGTTTCAATTATCGTGGTTCCACCCGGCAACCATCTGCCGAGCAGATACAGCCTGTACTGAATAATGCGGATGTATTGAATATTTATATCGGAAACCCCTATCTCAAGCCGTCTTTCAGTAATTCACTGTCTCTGAATTACAATATGTTCAAAGTGATTTCTCAGCAGAATATCTGGGGATATATTAGTTATAATTTTACAACAAATCCAATTGTAGAAAATGTGACTACCGATACTGCAACAGGCAAAAGCGTTCATAATTATTTCAATATAAATACGCCTACAAGGAATTATTATTCTTATGTGGATTATGGGCGGAAAATAAAAAAGTGGGATATAAACTATGATGTAAGTGTCAGATACAACGGATATAAATCGATAAATTATATCAATGATGCTTCAAATACTATAACGAGCAATTCATACTCGCTTGGTTTACGGTTAGGCAAATACAAAGAGAATAAATTAGACGTCAGCCTGAGCGGTAATGCAAAATATACGACCAACAATGCCACTCTACAAAATCAAATCAACAATAATTATTGGACATTGGAATTTAGCCCGAATATAGATGTCTTTCTTCCTGCGAAGTTCCAGATTCATACAGAAGGAACATATACCTGGAATCAAAAAACAGAAACGCTTCCGGCTTACAGCCAGTTTATTTGGAACGCATGGATTGGCAAGAAATTTTTTAAGAAAGAAAATTTATTGATAAATATTTCGGCAAACGATATTTTGAATCAAAATAACAGTTATACACGCGACCAATACACGCAAAGTTTCCATACGACCATTAAAAGATATTTCATGTTGTCTGTAGTTTGGAACTTCTCAAAAATGGGCGGCGTAGCAACGACCAAATAGATTAATCTGTTAAAAAATATTTTATGCAACGCAAAATTCAATACACGGTTTTTATCATAGCGCTTTTCCTGGCATTTCGCGTTACTGCGCAGAATGCCTTATTTCTCAATCATGGAAATATCGTTTTTGAGAAAAAAGTAAATACTTATGCCCTGCAAAAAGAGCGTATGTCGAAGAATGAAGCAGATAATGCCGGGTGGGACGATGCAATACTTGATGCATCCAAAAAGAATAATAACGGTTTTACGGTAACGCACGCCAATCTTGCGTTCAAAGACGACAAAACGCTTTATACGCCTATTGAAGAGAGTAACCCGAATACAAGCGATTTTTATTTTATCGATATGTCATCGGGGAAGCAGGGAAATATTGTATATTCCGATTTTGATAAAGACCAATCAATAGCGCAGAAAACAGTTTATGGAGACCAGTTTTTAATTACTGACAGCACGCGCAAAATACGGTGGAAAATAACCGATGAACTTCGCGATATTGCAGGCTTCCATTGCCGTCGAGCCAATGCCGTTATTATGGATTCGGTGTATGTTGTAGCTTTTTATACCAATCAAATTCCCACGAGCGGCGGACCGGAATCTTTCAGCGGTTTGCCGGGCATGATAATGCTGTTAGCTTTGCCGCACCAGCACATAGAATGGACTGCAACCAAAGTAACGCTCAATCCGGCTGTAACCGATGCAACGCTTACGCCGCCCAAAAAGGGAAAAGCGGTAAATCAAAAAGAATTTATTGATAAGCTTAAGGGCAGCCTGAAGGATTGGAACAATCTAAATTCGATTTTGCAAAACGCAAGTTTTTAATCTTTAGAAAATATCATTGCTCACATCGCCGTTATACTCAAGCAATGCCGGCGGACTTACGTAGCTTGAGTTGTAGCGGAATCGAAGATTGGTACTGATGCCGATTTTGAACCGGTTTTCTCCCGCAATTTTTCTTGGTAGAAATACACCTTTTAATTCTATCGTTCCAAATACAAGGTTTTCGTTTCTTACCCTCAAACCGCCGCCGATGCTATAATAGAAGGGCGAATGGTCAATACTTTTTTGCGTTGCTTTTAAATAAGATAAATCGCCGGTTAGGAAAGGCGCATAAGCAAAACCAAATACTTTTCCAGGACCGAAAAATATTGTTTGGCTCCGCAATGTTAAACGTTGATTTCCCTGCACAGAATCCTGGCGAAAATTTTCCAGTCCGAAAGCATTGTTGATGCGCAGCGGCTCGGCAGCAAAAGTGCTAAATTGCCCGGTATAGCTTAGTCTCATAAACTGCCTTATCTTAACATTGTTCCAAAGCAACAGACGGCTGTAAAAAGATGAGCCAAGCAAAACTGTGGCATCTTGTAAACCGCCTTTGAAATATCCGCCCGTTCTTAAAAAAAATTGCGCGATGTCGCCTTTATTGGAATAAAGATAGCGATTGGCGTCAACACCTACATAAGGTCTTGATAAGTCTTTTAGCTTATACCATCCGCTTGTAAAGGAAATATTGAAGCCGTATGGAATATCTTCCGTAGTTCCAAAGCCGAGTACATAATTGGTCTTATAAAATTGTTGTTTAAATAGTGTGAATTGCGCCAGCAATGCCTGCCGTCCATTCAGCATTTCGACATAGCGGTCATAAAACTGCTGCGGAGATTGCAGAAAATCGTAATTGTAATAGCGTAAGCTGATAACTTTCCGCAACGGAATTTTGGTACTATACCTGCTTTTAACTGCACCTATGTTGTAGCCGAATGTGGCATCGAACATTTTGTAGTGATATTTGTAAAAAGTGGAATCATCCACAGAAAAAGTTCCGTAGTTGGGTTCCGATTCTACATCACTTAAATGCAGCGACCAGTAATAGCTTGCATATTGCGAAAATAGCGGTCGGTCGGCATTGATATAGAAGCCGTGCTCATTTTGCTGGTGTGTGTAAATATTATGTCCAACATCGGTATATTCAACACCGAGGCTTGTGAAAGAATTGAACAAATTGTATTTTGTATATTTTAAATCGGTTCCGACATTGGGTTTCCGGTTTTTATCGTTAACAATAGCTCCGGAGATGGATTGCCCCAATCCTAAAAAATTAACATCGGACACCGAGATATATTGCTTGGTTGTGCTCAGGTCATGAATTTCTCCTGTGAGGCTAAAGAGGTCTTTTGTTATAACGAGCAAGTCCACAGAATCTGAATTTGCAGCGACAGGTCGTACCAATATGCGGGCATCTCTTATAAAGTTCAGCGAGCGCAGGTAGCGTTCATTATCGGCAATGGTATTGGCATTAAGCGGCATTCCTTCATGCACAAACATATTGTTGCGGATAACCCAGGACCGCGAGCGTGTGTGCAAGTGGTTCAGAATGTTGGTGCCGAAATAATTGATGCTGGTGGCTGTATCGGCAAAGCTTCTGTCAAAATCAAATTGCCGATAGGTAATATGCCTGATAATTTTTCCCTGGTAAGGTTGGTAATATGTGGCAATGCGCGTGTTATATGCCGTGCGTGCATCAATAGTATCGATAGATGCATGGTGCGTAATGCTCTTCATGCCTTTTTGTATCCATTTGTTGAAGAAAGTTTTTTTGTGCCCGGGCAATGAATCGGCTTTGTTCTGCGCCGATGCTGAAACGCAAAGCAAAACACAGCAAGTGCCGAACAGAAAGCATATTTTCAATGTTAATTGCACAACTGAAAATAAATAAACATTTTCAATTAGCTCATAATGGTTTGCAAATATTTTCTGCCATTGTGTGTTCTGACTTACTGTGTGGAAAGAACATTATTGTGTTGTTATTGAGGTTGCCGAGTTTACGTCTGCCGACGGGAGCGAGCGGAAGTCTTCTTATACAGTCTTATGTATTACGGAAATAATGTAAGCAGTTCAAACTGACATGAATGTATGTGAGAAGTGTATTGCTTTCCGCGTTAGCCATAATAAGTAATAATAAATGAAGTATTTGTACTTCCTGTGCCCGGCATGCAGCAGGTATGTGCCAAAAATGGATGCATTTAATGTGCATTTGATGCGGAGATAATACGCACTTGATATGCTATAATTTTTAATTTATTAACTTTATAAGATAAAAACGTTCTATGAATGGCAAGACAATATAAGCTGCAAACCTTTACCGGTAAGGTGGGTAATGAAATTTATTACATACGTAATGGCAAGCTGTGCAAGAGAAGCTGCGCTAAGAATTACCGAATGTCAAAAGAGAGCAGAAAGGCAAGCACCGAGTTTGGAAGAGCCAGCAGCCTTAGCGCGAAACTAAGGAAAGCATTGTTGCCGTATTTCCTGCCGGCATTTGACCGGATGCTGCACAGCCGGCTTACCGCGCGCCTGCGGGCGGTAAGCCTAAGCGGACCAACAAATATGAATGGCAAAAGAAATGTAACAGATGGAAATATTGCTTTGCTGAACGGGCTTGAATTAAATAACCATGTACGCTTTGACCAATTGCTGTATGTAACATGCGTTACTTATATTGCGGACGATACTGTAACTATTGCAATACCGCCGATTGACCCGAACGCTCATATAAGTATGCCGAAACATGCAGCCCGTGCCATACTGAGCATTGCAGGCGTCTCTGTCAGTCTTGAAGGGCACGATGATGATGCCTTTTGCATAGATGAGATAATAATAGAAAAAGACAAGGTTTTTGCAGGTACGGAAGTCAGTTTTTATTTGCCTGACAAAGGCAAGCGGCTTGTCGCAATAATGCTGTGTATATATTTTGAACAACCATTCAGGAACACATTTCTTCGTATTGAGGACAAGCGCTACCAGGCGGGCATATTTACGGGAGCGACGATATTGTGAGCCCAAGATAAACAACCATACAGTCAACGGGATATTTTGTCAAATGAGTATGAGCATGGGGAGTGAAAATTATATTAAGATGCGAGCGGTTTACGGAAACTGAAGTCGCTGATTCCACTATAAAAATAGTTGCCTTGATTTTTTTGTAATTGCTTTAAAGAGTGTAACTTACTTACGTTAAAAGCATTGCGGATAGTGGAGAAAAATATTTATATGCAATAGTTAAGACTTAATCTGACAGTTATTAAATTTGATAACGATTAAAAACAGATTAAGATGACACAGACACAAAAGTTGATTCAACCCAAGTTGGGTTTATTGAAGTTAGCCTGCAAAATCTGCTTAAATGGAGCAGTTAAATCTTGTTGAATTTGAGCACCCTGAGTTGATGTTCACAAGTTGTATAAAGAGGTTGTGTCCTATATTTTTAGTTTCTGTTTAATCTTTATCATCTGTTAGCGATGCGACAAAGCGCATCGTTAACAATGAAATGTTCAATTACAACTTCACATGAATTATTTTCTCTGCATTCTGCAATTCGATTTGTTTTGCCGTTGCCGCTGCGAAATTTTTTAACGCCTGTTTGGTAATATCGTCATCGCCTAACATAGCCGGAACCCCCTTGTCGCCGCCTTCACGAATGCTTTGCACCAATGGAATTTGTCCTAAAAAATTCAATTCGTATTCGCTGGCAAGTCGCTTGCCGCCTTCTTTTCCGAATATGTAATATTTATTTTCCGGCAATTCGGCAGGCGTGAAGTAAGCCATATTTTCCACCAAGCCGATAATAGGAACATTCAGTTGAGCCTGAGCAAACATAGCAATGCCTTTTTTGGCATCGGCAAGCGCAACGTCCTGCGGCGTGGTAACAATTACAACGCCTGTTACGGGAACAAGCTGCATCAGCGTTAAATGAATATCGCCTGTGCCGGGCGGCATATCAATGATTAAATAATCCAATTCATCCCAAAACACGTCGGTTACAAATTGACGGATGGCGCTGCTGACCATTGGTCCGCGCCATACTACGGCTTGCCGTTCGTCCACCAGCAAACCGATGCTCATCAGTTTGATACCGTATTTTTCCAAAGGCAAAATTTTCCCTTTGCCATCCACATCAATCATACGGGGTCTTTCGCCACGCACGCCGAACATAATGGGCGCGCTTGGTCCGTAGATATCGGCGTCCATCAATCCCACGGTTGCGCCGTTTTGGGAAAGTGCGAGTGCAAGGTTTGCCGATATGGTGCTTTTGCCCACGCCGCCTTTACCGCTCACAACGGCAATAATGTTTTTTACTTTTGGCAACACTGCCGGAGCACTTGTTCTGCCGGATGATGTTTTTGATGTAAAGGTTACATGCACCTGCACATCATCGCCAAACGATTTTTTAATAGCTTCTTCGCACTGCGCATTAATGCTGTCTTTATATGGCGCGGAAGTCATAGGTATTGCAATCGTAAATGAAACATTTTTATCTTGAATTTTTATATCGGAAACCATTGCGAGGGAAACGATGTCTTTTTTCAAATCCGGGTTGATTACGTTGCTTAACGCTTGTAAAATATCAGGTACAGTCATCACACATATTTTTGTTAAAAGAAAAAATCAGGTTGCAAAAATACTTCATCATTGGGTTACTTTGTTTTAATTTGAACATCAATTCTAAAAGAAACAGTAAAACCGGCTTACGAAAAAATTAAATAATTTTGCTAAAACATTTGTATCGGATATAATGAAGCGGATACTATATATATTATTGATAAGTTTTGTAGCTTCAATATTGTTTGTACACAAAACCTACGCTCAAAATAAAGTGATTGAGTTGTACGGCATTGTGCGCGGCAGCGATAGTTCGGGCGTATTGCCGGGCGCAAGTATTTTTATTAAAAACACACACCGGGGAACGATAGCCAATGATGTAGGTATTTTTTCTATTGCGGCTTCGCCGGGCGATAAAGTGGAGATTTCTTTTGTAGGGTACAAAAGTGTAACTGTTGATATTCCGAAAAACATGAAAGACGACCGCCTGATGTTGGCGCCCGTTTTGCAGGAAGATACCAGTTATCTTCCAACGGCAGTAGTAACACCTTTGCCCTTACCGGCAATTTTCAGAATTATCTTTTTAAAAACGAGAGTGCCAGATGACCATTATGCCGTCGCATTGGAAAATTTGAATATCAAGCATCTGATGCAGCAAATAAAATATTATCGTCCTTCAGGACCGGGTTCTATAAATTTATTGCATCAGCAACAAAATATTCAGAGTGGTTCTCAAAAAGGATTGCTGCCTTCGACAGGTATTTTAAACCCATTGTCGTGGTACGATTTTGTGAAGTCGCTGAAGGAAGGCGGAGATTAATTGAAGAAAAAACGAAAGATTTAATTCAGCCCACTATTAAGACCGCGGGCTGTTTTTTCTATAACAATCCTTTCTTTAGCAAATATTCCGCAATCTGCACGGCGTTGGTGGCAGCGCCTTTGCGCAGATTGTCGCTCACGACCCAAAGGTTTAAAGTATTGGGTTGTGTATCGTCTCTTCTTAATCTTCCTACAAAAACTTCGTCTTTTTCGTGAGCGTTAAGCGGCATGGGATAAATATTCTCATTGATGTTGTCTTCTACAATCACACCTTCGGCTTTGGACAAAATATCTTTCACTTCATCCAAATCAAAGTCGTTTGCAAACTCTACATTCACGCTCTCGCTGTGTCCGCCGATTACCGGAATGCGTACAGTTGTAGCCGTTACGCGAATAGAATCATCCCGCAGAATTTTCTTGGTTTCGTTTACCATTTTCATTTCTTCTTTGGTGTAGCCATTATCGGTAAACACATCGATTTGCGGAATTACATTCAGGTCGATAGGATAGGGGTAAGCCATTGTTCCGTCGATATGTTTACGTTCGTTGAACAATTGGTCAACGGCTTTTTTGCCTGTTCCCGTAACGCTTTGATAGGTGCTTACAACAATGCGGTTGATTTTATATTTTTTGTGCAATGGATTTAAAGCAACTACCATTTGAATAGTAGAACAGTTGGGATTTGCGATAATTTTATCTTCTGCGGTAAGCGCATCGGCATTGATTTCCGGAACGACTAATTTTTTAGTAGCGTCCATTCGCCATGCCGAAGAATTGTCGATAACCGTAATGCCGGCTTGGGCAAACTTTGGCGCCCATTCCAGTGAAGTAGTACCGCCCGCGGAAAATAACGCCACGTTTGGTTTTGCATCAATTGCTTCCTGCATACCGATTACCTTATATTTTTCCCCTTTAAATTCAACTTCTTTTCCAACGCTCTTTTCGGAAGCGACGGGCAATAATTCAGTAACGGGAAAATTTCTTTCGGCTAACACCTGCAACATTTTTGTTCCTACAAGTCCTGTGGCGCCCACTACGGCTACTTTCATTTGTATATTTTTTTTGATGAATGAATGTATAAAAAAACCTTCCCGTTTCGAGGAAGGTTCTTTATATTTTTATTTTAAGCACATACAAAGTTCAGCCTTCCTTATGAGATGGTTTAATCTTCTTTGTATGTTTCTTTATGTTGCTCATTTTTAACGAGTGCAAAAATATAGCAGTACATTTTAAAATGCAAAATTTATTTTAAGAAGCTAAGCGAAGATTTAGGAAGATTCGTTGGATTATAAGGATTTCTTAGTGGTTTCTTTTGGAATTATTTCATAAAATAAATGGGAAGGCAAAATAATATTCGTATCAATCTCTTAAATCTGTCCAAATCTTCGTTCAGACATTCATAAAACCTCTTATCTTTGCCGCTCTTAAAAAAGAAGAATGAAATTTTACAACTTTATAATTAAGTATCGTTTTTGGTTAAGCCTGCTGCTTGCTGTTATAGCTATTGTGCTGAATATCACAGGTGTCGCGGGTTTTTGGGCAATGTTCCCTTTGTATTTCATTGCTTTCATTGGTTTGCTGTCGCATTTCTTAATCGGTCCTATGCGCCTGATTCAAAAGCCGATGGAAGATGGTAATATTGAAGAAGTGCAAAAAATTATGAGCACGATTTGGTTTCCCAATTTGCTCATCAAGCCTGTTCGCTCCACATATTATACATTGAAAGGAAATATTGCAATGATGAATAAGGATTTTGACGAGGCGGAAAAGCATCTGAAAAAATCTTCATCTATTGGATCGGCAGTGCCGGAAGCTGACGGTGCAAACAAATTACAACTCGGCATGATGGCAATGCAGCGCGGCGATATGAAAGCGGCGGAAGGGTATTTGCGTGCGGCTTTAAAAATAGGGATTCCTGATAACGAAAGTAAAGCCGTTGCCAATTTGGGGATGTGCCAGATTATGATGAACAGGCGTGAATTTCGTGCGGCAAAAGATTTTTTCCGCCGGGCGCAGGCTTGTAAACCTACAACGCCCGAAGTGGTAAGCCAAATCAAAGAAATTCAGAAATACATTTCCCGCGTTCCGGGTTAGTAGAAAAATATTTTGTAAAAACAAAAAGCGTCGCCTAATAGCGGCGCTTTTTGTTTTTATATAATGAAATGAATTGTTAATTGAATGTTTTTTGGCGAAGTAAAACATCATAAATTTTTATTACAAATGTAACTTTGCCCAATTAATTCAGTCAAATACTGATTGAAAATGAAAGGATACGAAATATTAAACGTGGAATAGTTGCCATAATATACAAAAAAGTTGTACCTTTGCGCGCTGTTTTAGATAAAATTTATTCGTAATTTCAGTTTTTAGGATTAGATTTGATAATAAATAGTTTGTTTTTTCGTTTATCAACCAATAAAAAGCCATTATTATGAGGCAGCTAAAAATTGCCACGCAGATTACCAATCGTGATTCACAGGCAGTAGAAAAGTATCTTCAGGAGATTTCAAAGATTTCGATGATTACACCGGAAGAGGAAACTACGCTCGCGCAAAAAATCAAGATGGGCGATCAAAGGGCTTTGGACAAGTTGGTGCAATCCAACTTACGTTTTGTGGTATCTGTGGCTAAGCAGTACCAACATCAGGGTTTATCACTTAGCGATTTAATCAACGAGGGTAACCTCGGCTTAATCAAAGCCGCACAGCGGTTCGACGAAACCAAAGGTTTCAAATTCATTTCTTACGCCGTATGGTGGATTCGCCAATCCATTTTACAAGCGTT
Organism: Arachidicoccus sp. BS20; assembly: GCF_001659705.1. Classification (NCBI taxonomy): domain Bacteria; kingdom Pseudomonadati; phylum Bacteroidota; class Chitinophagia; order Chitinophagales; family Chitinophagaceae; genus Arachidicoccus; species Arachidicoccus ginsenosidimutans. The sequence goes on along the minus strand of NZ_CP015971.1, from coordinate 854,794 downwards.
GGCAGAGCAGGGCAGATTAGTCCGCTTGCCGCAAAACAAAATTGGCACCTACAACAAGGCGAATAAAGCTTATATGGCTTTTGAGCAGGAGCATGAACGCGAACCAAGCACGGAAGAGCTTGCAAGCATTCTCGAAATGAGCGAAACAGAGATCAACAACATTTTCCAAAGCAACACGCGCCACACATCTTTGGACGCGCCTGTTCACGAAGCGGAAGACGTAGCGATGGGCGATTTGCTCGAAGGTAGTGATGACACGGACGATGATGTGATGAAAGATTCTTTGCGCGAAGAAATTCGTCGTGTGTTGAAATCTTTGAGTCCGCGCGAAGCCGAAATCGTGAATGCGTATTTTGGTCTTGAAGGCGAAAATGGAATTACCATTGAGCAGATAGGACAGAAGTACGATTTGACGAAAGAACGTATTCGCCAGATTAAAGAAAGAGCTATCAAACGCTTGCAGAAAGCACGTTACAGCGGTTCGCTGAAATCTTATTTAGGTTAATTTGAATAAGGAAAAGTTTGAAAAACCATTCGTGAAAACGGATGGTTTTTTAATGTGAATAAGTCAGAATTGTTTTTATAAAAAATCTCCTAACTTTGCTTTTTAATGACACTCTCAACAAAACACTTGTTAGGCATTAAAGACCTTACGAAAGAAGACATTAGCCTCATTCTTTCAACTGCCAATCAATTCAAAGAAGTATTGCAACGCCCCGTAAAAAAAGTTCCTTCGTTGCGCGATGTTACCGTTGTCAATCTGTTTTTTGAAAATTCCACGCGCACTCGAATGTCGTTTGAGCTTGCGGAGAAAAGGCTTTCGGCAGACACGCTCAATTTTTCCGCATCCGCATCGTCGGTGAAAAAAGGCGAAACTTTGCTCGATACCGTGAACAACATCCTGAGCATGAAAGTAGATATGGTGGTAATGCGTCACAGTGCAAGCGGTGCGCCGCATTTTTTAGCAAAACATATTGATGCGGCTATTATCAACGCAGGCGACGGCATCAACGAACATCCTACGCAGGCTTTGCTTGATGCGTTTTCGATGAAAGAAAAATTCGGAACGCTTGAAGGATTAAAAGTTGCGATTATCGGAGATGTGATGCATAGCCGCGTAGCTTTGAGTAATATTTATCTTTTAAAGAAAATGGGAGCAGAGATTGTGGTTTGTGGTCCACCAACTTTGATTCCGAAATATTTGCAGGAAGCGCTGGATGTCCACATCGAATATAAAGTAAAAGATGCACTCGATTGGTGCGATGTGGCGAATGTGCTGCGCATTCAATTGGAACGGCAAAATCAACCACTATTTTCTTCGTTGAGAGAATATAATCTGGCTTACGGCATCAACCGGAAACTGTTGGATTCTTTGAAAAAAGAAATCGTCATTATGCATCCGGGTCCGATTAACCGCGGCGTGGAACTCGACAGCGATGTTGCCGACGGCGAATTTTCCATTATTTTAAATCAGGTAGAAAACGGCGTTGCCGTGAGGATGGCTGCATTGTATTTGTTGTCGGGGAAAGTCTGAACCTTGATTTGAAAGATTGAAAAGATTGTTGGGATTGAACACACAACAATTATTAATTTTTAATTACTAATTTTTAATTAAATGCGCATCGCTTTATTTCCCGGAACCTTCGACCCGATTACTTTGGGACACGTGGATATTGTAAACCGCTCATTGAATCTATTCGATAAAATAATTATCGGCATAGGCACGAATGCCAGCAAAATTCCTATGTATTCTGATGAGCAACGCCTGCAATGGATTAAAGAGATTTATAAAAATGATAATCGCGTGGAAGCCGCTGTTTATGAGGGTTTGACAGTTGATTTTTGTAAAAAAACAGGTGCGCAGTATATTCTTCGCGGCATTCGTTTTGTGAGTGATTTTGAATATGAAAAAACCATTGCTGATATGAACCGCAGTTTGGATAATTCCATTGAAACTATTTTCCTTACTTGTTTGCCGCAATATTCTTCTGTTGCATCAACACTTGTGCGAGATGTTATCCGTAATGGCGGCGATGCGAGTTCTTTCTTACCCGATGTTGTGAAGAATAGTATTTATCACAAATAATTTCTTTTATCTTCGCGCTCGATTAAGGTTTTTGTTTACACAAAATTAAAAGGGAAGATTGGTGTAAATTCCAACGCTATCCCCGTAGCCGTAACAAGCAGTTTTTATAAAACAAGTTGTTGAAGATTACCACTGTTTCGTTGTAAGAAATGGGAAGGTTTCAACAATGCTTCAAGCCGGAAGACCTGCCTTTATCACATATTATTTCATTGGCTTTCGGGACGAAAAGTTGAAGAACGAATTTTGACGTGCAACTATTTTGCTGTGTCTTGTTCAGCTTTGCTATTTTCTTCTCGAAGCCGCTATTTATAAGGCGTGCGGCAGATTTTACCTTTTATATTTTTATTGATTTCATCGTGCGTTTTTGCACAGGAAGATACCGCGCATCATTTAAGAGAAGTGGAAGTAAAAGGCAAAATAATTCCACTATCAACAAAATCAATCACACCTGTACAAACGCTGCAACAAAATGATTTACAAAACATCAACGGTTCAACTGTTGCCGATGCAGTCAAATATTTTTCGGGTGTTCAGGTAAAAGATTACGGCGGAATCGGTGGACTGAAAACTATATCTGTTCGCAGTTTGGGCGCGAATCACACAGGTGTGAGCTATGATGGAATTATGCTGAACGATGCACAAAACGGGCAGATTGATTTGGGAAAAATTTCGTTGGATAATGTTGAACAAATCAGTTTGTATAATGCACAACCGACAAATATTTTGCAACCTGCACGTGCATTTTCATATGCATCTGTTTTGGAATTGAAAACGATAAAACCATTATATAATGATTCGGAAAAAATAAAACTAAATGCTTCATTAAACACGGGTTCTTTTGGTTTAATCAATCCTGCTGCAACTATTCATTACAAGTTCAACAATAAACTCGCGAGTTCGCTGAATGCCGCGTGGGAAAAGGCAAACGGCGAATATAACTTCACTTATAAAAACGGTTCTGTTACGGAAAAGGGCAGAAGAACAAATGCGGATATTCACGATTTTCATGCAGCTTATAATTTGCAATATGCCATTAATGACAGCAATATTGTGAATGTTGATGCGTATTATTATCATTCGCAAAGAGGCTTGCCCGGCGCTATTATTTTATACAGCGGACAAGGAACACAACGCCAATGGGACGATAATTTTTTCGCGCAGGCTTTTTGGAAAAAAAAGTTATCAGCGCGAAGCGAATTATTGCTCAATGGAAAATATAATTACACTTATACCGATTACTTGGACACGGCTTATCAAAACGCGCAACATAGATTGGAAATGATTTTCTACCAACGCGAATTTTATGTGAGCGGTGCATACTCTTTTCAACTTTTTTCTTTTATGAAAGCAGCGTATGCAACCGATTTTTTTATTGATAATTTGCACAGCAACCAACAAGACTTTGCAACACCTACGAGATATACTTTGCTAAATAATGTAAACGTAAAATTTTCATTTGAGCAATTGCAAATTGCCGGGAACTTATTAAGTACAACAGTAAACAACAAAGTAGAACATCGCTCAAAACCCGCTAATTATCACCATTTCAGCCCGACGGTAGAATTTATTTATCAGCCATCGAAAAATGTTCCATTAAGGTTAAGAGCGTTTTATAAAGACATTTTCCGAATACCTACTTTCAACGATTTGTATTACACACAAGTAGGAAACACCAATCTGAAACCGGAATATACCAAGCAGTATAATTTGGGAATTACGTGGCGACAAAACTTTAATAATTTTATACAATCAATATTATTCATTGCTGATGGATATAATAATCGTATCAACGATATGATACTTGCCATGCCGCGTCAAAACATTTCGCAATGGAGTATGCAGAATGTAGGCAAGGCTTTTATTAAAGGTTTGGATTTAACGGCAAAGTTGAATTTTGAACCGATTGAAGAATGGCATTTCTCTTTCGATGCGAACTATACGCTACAACAATCATTGAACAATGACCCGGCATCGCCGGAGTATAAACACAAGATTCCTTATACGCCGAAGCATTTTGCTTCGTTCAATTTGTCGGCAGATTATAAAGCATTTTCATTTGCATGGAATGCGCTGTTTTCGGGCAATAGATACGATGCAGTGTACAATAGCGCCGATGCGCTTTTGCCCAAATGGAACGCGCAGGATGTAACGCTTTCATACAAATTCATTAATAAGAAATCTGCTTGGAAATTGACTTTGGAACTGAATAATTTATTCAATCAACAATATCAGATAGTAAGTTATTATCCCATGCCGGGAAGAAATTTCAAGATTGGTATTAACTGGAACATTTAAAATTTTTTATACAAATCATTATTCAAAAATAAAAAACAGAACAAAGATGAAACACACAAAACACTTATGTACATTGGCTTTGGGTGCAACCTTGTTGATTGTAGGTTGTAGTAAAAACGATTCGCCGTCTACGCCGGACAAAACGTACAAATCATTAAATGACGGATTGTATGTATTGAATGAAGGATCAGGACATAATAATACATACATTACTTATTATGATTCTATCACAAAAGATACAACTACAGACATTTATTCTAATGTGAATAGTACTCAATTGGGAAATTTTGGTAATGACGAATTGATTTATGGAAATAAATTGTATGTAGTTATAAATGGTTCAAATTATGTAAGTGTAATGGATAAAAGAACTGCAAAATTGCTCGCGCAGATAAATGCAGCCGATGGAGATAGCTGGCAGCCAAGAAACCTTGCTACTTATAATGGCGAAATATTAGTATCTGCATGGGATGGAACTGTTTCGGTAATTGACACGTCGTCTTTGACAATTACCAATACAATTAAAGCCGGAACAAATCTTGAAACAATGACTGTTGTAGGAAACACATTGTATGTAGCCAGTTCCGGTGGAGCAACTTATCCGCAATTGGACAGTACTGTTTCTATTGTTGATTTAAACACAATGAAAGAAACAAAAAGGCTTAAAGTAGGTATCAATCCTCAAAAGGTTGTAGCCGATTTCAAAGGCAACGTTTATGTTTTAGTATGGGGCTATTCCGACTATTCAAATCCTTCTAACCCTAAAGTAATAGCACCCTCAAAGATTTATAAAATAGATGCAACCACTCAAACAGTAACTGATTCATCGTCTGTCATAACCACCGCTGATAAAATGGCTATTTATAACGATGTACTTTATTTGGATGGTTCAGGAAATCAACCTGTATTTACATTAAATACAAATAACCTGCACGATAATTTCGTCAATTTCATAACAGATGGTACAACGCTGATGTATCCTTATGGTATCAATGTCGATGAAAGCAATGGAAATGTTTATGTAACAGATGCAAAAGACGGACAAAGTCCAGGGGAAGTGTATTGCTTTGATAAAACCGGAAAGATGACATTTACATTTTGGGCAAATATTTTTCCCGATAAAGTTGTGTTTTTAAGATAAAAAATACATAAAAGCGCGTGAAGAAAAAACTTTATGCGCTTTTATTTATCCGAATCATCATTGTCTGTCTCATCCGAAACCCTTCCTGCACCTCTATATGTTTTCTGCCAATAATCATCATTCAGGTCGCTAATCATTACGCCGCTGGACGATGCGTGTACAAATTTATTGTTCTGCAAATACACGCCCACGTGCGTAATGCGCGCGCCTCTTGAAGTATGAAAAAATACAAGGTCGCCTTCCCGCAAATCATTTTTAGCAATACGTTTACTGTGTTCATATTGTTCTTCCGAAGTGCGAGGTACTTGCTCATCGTATATATCTTTCAGCAGCATTTTTGCGAAAGCAGAACAGTCAATACCGTCTTTGCTGTTTCCGCCATACAGATACGGAATACCGTACCAGCTATCAATTTCTTCCATCAGCGGAACATTGGTAATAGTCGTTGGCGGTACGTTGAGAATAGTTGCATATTTCGCCTGTAACGAAGCCGCATCATTGTCAGGCGAAATGCTATTTGACGTAGTCGTAGCTTTATGATTTTCCACATAACCATAGCTTTTAGATTTTGTAGCCGTTTTTTCGCCCGGCGAAACATCGATGCTGTTGAGAAAATGCGGCGGATTGCTGTGCCGACGGTTGTTATTGTCTGCGGAAATATTTTTAGTCGAGCTGCACGAAAACAGCAGAATTGACAAAGAGAAAAAAAGAACGAGGGATAATTTATGAATAGATGAATATTGTACTATGCTCATTGTATGTATGATATTTTTACGAAACCGTATTCTGTTTTGCAAGGTAAAAAAATGATGAATGAAGATGAACTTTTAAACCAAATAATTTTGTTTTCAAATATTCAATTTGTGTGCCATTTAGTTTTTTATTTTGAAATTTATTTTATGAAATAACTAATTTGTTATATTTTATTTAATTAAATTGAAAATAACGTTTATTAGTTTAATGGTTTTGCACAATCATTTGCAGATTATCCATTTAATTTTCAGATTTATTTGTAATTTCATCCGCTATTTACGAACGAAAAATATTTATTCAACATTCGATTTGTGATTATGGTTCAGACAGAAGAACAGCAAGGATTGTACAGCAGCGCGTTTGAGCACGATGCGTGCGGCGTGGGCTTTGTAGCCAATATCAAAGGACGAAAGTCGCACCAGAATATTGCCGATGCATTGACGGTTTTGGAAAATATGGAACATCGCGGCGCGAGCGGTTTTGAACAGAATACCGGCGACGGCGCGGGCATTATGCTCCAGATTCCGCACGAATTTTTCTTTGAAGAATGTTTAAAGCTCGGCGTGCATCTGCCAAGTTTTGGCAGGTATGCAACAGGCGTTTTGTTTTTCCCGAATGAAATCCGCCTGCGCGAAGAATGCCGCGAAATTTTTCATCGTGCGGCAGAACGTTTGGGCTTGGAAATCATTACATACAGGAAAGTTCCGGTTGATACAACTAATATCGGTTCTGTGGCTTTGTCTGTTGAACCGGAAATGGAGCACGTATTCATTGCGTGTCCCGACCATATCACGAATGTGGATGAATTTGAGCGCAAATTGTTTGTGCTGCGCAATTACGCAACGCATACCATCAGCAATACCGTGAAGAAGAGCGCGGTGGATTTTTATATTGCATCGCTATCAACTAAAACTGTAGTTTATAAAGGGCAGTTAACGAGTGCGCAGGTGCGTGAGTATTTCCCCGATTTGCGCAACAGGCGCGTGGTGTCTGCGTTTGCGCTGGTACATTCGCGTTTTGCCACCAATACTTTTCCTTCGTGGAGGCTGGCGCAGCCTTTCCGTTTTCTTGCGCACAATGGCGAAATCAATACATTGCAAGGCAATCTCAATTGGCTCAAAACAAGCGAGGGCGATTTTGTAAGCGAATATTTTACCGATGAAGAAATCGATATGATTTTGCCGGTTGTTCCCGGCGAGCAATCGGATTCTGCTTGTCTTGACAATATTGCGGAACTTTTGTATCACACAGGTCGTTCGCTGCCGCACGTAATGATGATGCTGGTTCCCGAAGCGTGGGACAATAACGATTTGATGGACCCTGTGAAGAAAGCATTTTACGAGTATCACGCTTGCCTCATGGAGCCTTGGGACGGACCTGCAACCATTTCTTTTACCGACGGAAAAATCATCGGCGCCACGCTTGATAGAAACGGTTTGCGTCCGTCGCGTTTTTGCCTTACGAATGATGACCGCGTAATTATGGCTTCGGAAACAGGCGCACTGCCTGTTGCGCCCGAAAACATTATTCACAACGGAAGATTGCAGCCGGGCAAAATGTTTATCGTGGACATGGAGCAGGGAAGAATTATTTCCGATGAAGAAGTGAAACAAAAAATCTGTTCGCAAAAGCCTTACGGCGAATGGCTGAATAAATATAAAATCAAGCTGGAAGAATTATCCGAACCGCGCATCATGTTTACGCACTTGGAAGATGCACAGGTGTTTAAATATCAAAAAGCGTTCGGCTATTCTCAGGAAGATATTACAAACATTATTGCACCAATGGCGGTGGATGCAAAAGAGCCGCTTGGCGCGATGGGCATGGACACGCCGTTGGCTGTGTTGAGCAACCAGCCGCAACATTTGTCGTCGTATTTCAAGCAGTTGTTTGCACAAGTTACCAACCCGCCGATTGACCCGATTCGTGAAAGGATGGTTATGTCTTTGGCAACCTATCTTGGTGCATCCGGAAATATTTTAAGAGAAGAACCGGAATATTGCCACACCGTAGGATTGAAACATCCGATTTTGAACAATAAAGATTTGGAAAAATTGCGCTCGATTGATACCGGCAATTTTCAGGCAAAAACATTGCAAACCTACTTCGTTGCCGACGGCAAACACGGCTCGCTGCAAGCCGGCATTGAAAGGCTTTGCCGCTACGCCGCCGATGCCGTTAAAGACGGTTTTCAGGTGCTGGTGTTGAGCGACCGCGCCATTGACAGCGGGCACGCAGCTATTCCGTCGTTGCTGGCTGTTTCTGCAGTGCATCATCATTTAATCAGGAAAAAATTGCGCGGCAAAGTGGCGTTGGTTGTGGAAGCCGGCGACATTTGGGAAGTGCATCATTTTGCCTGTCTCATCGGTTTTGGCGCTACTGCGATTAATCCTTATTTAGCTTTATCGACTATTCGTTCCTTAAAACTGACAGGAAAAATCCAATCGGATGAGTCCGTTGATAAACTGAAAAATAATTATATCAAAGCTGTGTGTAACGGCTTGCTGAAAGTCTTTTCCAAGATGGGCATTTCAACCTTGCAATCTTACCAAGGCGCGCAAATCTTTGAAATCATCGGGTTGAACAAAACGGTAGTTGATAGATATTTCACGGGCGCAACTTCGCGCATCGAAGGTTTGGGCTTGGACGAAATTGCAAAAGAAGCATTGTATAAGCACCGGTTTGCGTTCAGCAAATCAACCATTCCGGTGGACAGGTTGCCCGAAGGCGGTATTTATCAATGGCTGCGTAAGGGCGAAGTGCATTTGTTCAATCCGCAAACCATTCATTTGTTGCAGTATTCAACAAGAATGAATGATTATGCTATTTATAAAAAATACGCGAAGCTCATTAACGAGCAAGGCGAAAAAGCAGTTACGTTAAGAAGTTTATTTGCATTAAAACCCAATCGCCCCTCCATTTCGATTGATGAAGTGGAAGCGGCGGAAAACATTTACAAGCGTTTCGCCACCGGCGCCATGAGCTTTGGTTCTATTTCCTGGGAAGCGCATACTACGCTTGCCATTGCGATGAACAGACTTGGTGCGAAAAGCAATACCGGCGAAGGCGGCGAAGACCCGATTCGCTACAAACCTTTGCCGAACGGCGATTCCATGCGTTCGGCAATTAAACAAGTCGCGTCTGCAAGGTTCGGCGTTACGAGTCATTATCTCACGGAAGCGGATGAATTACAAATAAAAATGGCACAGGGCGCGAAGCCTGGCGAAGGCGGACAGTTGCCCGGACATAAGGTGGACGAATGGATCGGGCGCACGCGGCATTCCACGCCCGGCGTGGGTCTGATATCGCCGCCGCCGCACCACGATATTTATTCGATTGAAGATTTGGCGCAATTAATTTATGATTTAAAAAATGCCAACCGCGCTGCACGCATCAATGTAAAATTGGTTTCCAAAGCAGGAGTCGGTACGATTGCCGCAGGCGTGGCAAAAGCCAAAGCCGATGTGATTTTGGTTTCAGGCTGGGACGGCGGCACAGGCGCTTCGCCGATGAGTTCTATTAGACACGCGGGCTTGCCTTGGGAGCTTGGCGTAGCAGAAACGCACCAAACTTTGGTTAAAAATAAATTGCGCAGCAGAGTTGTGTTACAAGCCGACGGGCAAATGAAAACAGGCTTGGACATTGCGGTTGCGGCTTTGCTTGGCGCGGAAGAATGGGGCGTAGCAACGGCTGCGCTGATTGTGGAAGGCTGTATTATGATGCGCAAATGTCATCTCAATACTTGTCCCGTTGGTGTGGCTACGCAAAATGAAACATTGCGTAAACGCTTCACGGGCGACCCTGACCATGTGGTAAATTTCTTCAAATTTTTAGTGCAGGATTTGCGCGAAATAATGGCGGAGCTTGGCTTCCGTACGGTGGATGAAATGATTGGACAAGTGGATTGTTTGGTAAAGAAAGAAAATATTACGCATTGGAAATTTTCCAAACTCGACCTTTCGCCCATCTTATACAAAGAGCCTGCGGAAGAAGGCGTTGGCTTGTATCACAGCGAGCAGCAAGACCATTTGCTGGACAATGTGTTGGATTGGAAATTGTTGGAAGTTGCCCGGCCTGCATTGGAAAATCAAGTACGCATTTCTGCAACATTTGACATCAGAAATACAGACAGAACGGTGGGCACAATTTTGTCCAACGAGATTACCAAAATTTATAAAGACGCAGGTTTGCCCGAAGATACCATTCATCTGAAATTCAACGGCAGCGCGGGACAGAGCTTTGCGGCATTCAATACAAAAGGTGTTACGCTCGAACTCGAAGGGGATGCCAACGATTATTTCGGGAAAGGTTTGAGCGGAGCGAAACTCGTGGTTTATCCTTCAAAGAAATCAACATTTGTTGCAGAAGAAAACATCATTGTCGGCAATACGGCGTTCATCGGTGCGACTTCGGGCGAGGCATACATTCGCGGTAAAGCGGGCGAAAGATTCTGTGTAAGAAATTCGGGGGCAAAGGTAGTTGTCGAAGGCGTTGGCGACCACGGCTGCGAATACATGACGGGTGGAATTGCTGTAATACTCGGCAATACAGGCCGTAACTTCGGCGCGGGCATGAGTGGTGGCATGGCGTTTGTGTATGACGTAAACAATTCATTCAAACAAAATTTCAACGATGAAATGGCTGACCTTGAAACATTGGATGAAGAAGATTTGAACACGTTGAAAGATATGCTCGAAAAACATTTTGCTTACACCGAAAGCAATGTGGCGAAATTCATTTTAAGCGATTGGGATAGTCAGCTGAAGAGTTTTATTAAAGTAATGCCGAGAGATTATAAGAAAGCTTTGGAAGAGCAGAGGGAGAAAGTGAAAATTAAAAAGTAAGAAATAGAAAATTCATTTAATTTACTTAGTAAAACTATGATATGATTATTTGGTCAGGCTACGGTTTTTTAGTTTTTGTTATCGTGTTTATAGATTCTCTAATCGCAAATTTCATTAGCGATTCCATTACAAAAGATGAGAATTTTTATAGCGAAAATTTAATTCCTTTAGGCGTTTCTTTTTTGTTCTCAGCTTTAGTAATTATGCTATTCTCAAAATATTTCGATAAGAGAAAAAGTGAAGGTAAAGGAACTCGCGTATTCGATAAAGTGACAATTGCGAAAGGCAACCGGAATAGACTTTTTTTTATTCCTTTTCAATATTGGAGTTATATAATGACTTGCTTGGGATTAGGTGTGATTTTATATCAACTGATAAAAAAACAGTAAAAACCACAAATCATACATCTTAAATCATAAATCAAAGATGGGTAAAACAACAGGATTTTTAGAATTTACCAGAGAGCTTCCGAAGAAAAAGAGCGTGGAAGAGCGTGTGAAAGATTACAAGGAATTTGAATCGTTGTATTCGGATAAAATGTTGAATGAGCAGGCTGCGCGCTGCATGAACTGCGGCGTTCCGTTTTGCCACAGCGGTTGTCCGTTGGGTAATGTGATTCCTGAATTTAACGATGCCGTTTATCGCAAGGATTGGAAAGAGGCTTATGAAGTACTTTCATCTACCAATAATTTCCCTGAGTTTACGGGAAGAATTTGTCCTGCGCCTTGCGAAAGCGCATGTGTGCTGGGTATCAACCAACCTCCGGTTGCGATTGAAGAAATTGAAAAACACATCATCGAAAAAGCGTTTGATTTAGGCTTGGTAAAACCGCGCACGGCAATCGTTCGCACAGGAAAAAAAGTTGCCGTGATTGGTTCGGGACCTGCGGGATTGGCAGCGGCTGCGCAACTCAACGAAGCCGGGCATTCCGTTACCGTTTTTGAACGAGACGATGCTGCGGGCGGATTGCTGCGCTATGGCATTCCCGATTTTAAACTGGAAAAAAATGTAATTGACAGAAGGATTGCATTGATGGAACAAGAAGGTATTGTATTTAAGTACAATGCCAACGTAGGCGTGAATGTGAAGATGAATGATATTCTGCGCGAGTTCAATGCGGTCGTGCTTTGCGGCGGCGCCAATGAGCCGATTGATTTGCCTTTGCGCGGCAGAGAATTGAAAGGCGTTCATTTTGCAATGCCTTATCTTAAGCAACAAAATAAACGCAACGCATCCAAAGACCCGTTGGCGTTGCCGAAGATTGAAAGCAATGTTGCGGAGGAAGAAATTATTGCGACAAACAAAAACGTTATTATCATCGGCGGCGGCGACACAGGAAGCGATTGCGTAGGAACGGCAAATCGCCAAAATGCAAAATCTATTCGTCTTTTTGCGCGCGCGCCGTTGCCGCCTGAAGACAGAGATGAATACAATCCTTGGCCGCTTTACCCGATGGTTTTAAGAACATCCTCTTCACACGAAGAAGGTGTGGAAAGACATTGGGCAATCGGTACGAAAGAATTTCTGGGCGACGAAAACGGAAATTTACGCGCCATCAAAGTGGTAGATTTGGAATGGAAAATCGAAAAAGGGAAACGCATACAATATTACGAAGTGCCGGGCACGGAACGCGAACTGCCATGCGAATTGGCATTGCTCGCCATCGGTTTTGCGCATCCGGAACATAACGGCTTGCTGGAAGATTTAGGCGTTGAACTCGATACCAAAGGAAACGTGCGTGCGACAGAACAAAGCTATCGTACCAATATCACGAAAATATTTGCCTGCGGCGATATGCGCCGCGGTCAGTCGCTCGTGGTTTGGGCTATCAGCGAAGGACGCGAATGCGCAAGGCGGGTGGATGAGTTTTTAATGGGTGCGTCTTTATTGGAAAGCAAGGATGAGAATATGGTAATTGCGAATGGATAGGATTTTTGAGAAGTCCTAAAGCTGAATTATTGTGAATGAGCCAAGATATTTTTGCACAACCAAAGCAACAATTATTTGGCTCATTTTCATTTAACTATAAAAACTATGCGAATGAAAAAGTTTTCTTTTTTATTGTTCTGTGTTGCATTTTGCAATTGTCTCTTTGCACAAACCATTATTCAGCACGATGCAGAAATTGAACAAATGGTTCAACAGGTAAATGCAGATTCTTTGCAATCTTATATCAAATCGTTGGTGGCTTTCGGTACGCGAAGCACATTGAGTAATCAAACGAGTGCAACCAAAGGCATTGGCGCGGCACGCAATTGGGTGCTTGGAAAATTCAATTCGTTTGCCAAACAATCAGGAGGCAGATTGAGCGCATACATTGATACATTTACCGTGCCATCGGACGGGAAACGTATCAACAGAAATGTAGTGTTGGGCAATGTAATGGCTGTATTGAAAGGTACGGATACTGCTGACCGGCGCATTTTTATTATCAGCGGGCATTTAGACAGTCGCCGTACAGATGTCATGGACAGCACCAATGATGCACCGGGTGCAAACGACGACGGAAGCGGGAGTGCAGCTGTTATCGAATGTGCGAGAATTATGAGTAAGCACCGGTTTCCGGCGACGATAATTTTTGTTACTGTAAGCGGCGAAGAACAAGGTCTGTTCGGTTCGCATCATTTAGCAGAACGTGCAAAAAAGGAAAACTGGAATGTAGAGGCTATGCTGAACAATGATATTGTCGGCAGCAATAACAGCAACGAAACAAATATCATCAACAACACGCAAGTGCGTGTTTTCAGCGAAGGTATTCCGGCAAATGCATCTGAAAGAGAAATCAGAATAATACGGCAGCTCGGTTTGGAAAATGACAGCAAGTCGAGAGAACTTGCGCGTTATGTGAAAGAAACAGGCGAGCGTTATGTGGACAATCTTGAAGTCAAATTAATTTACAGAATCGACCGTTTTTTGCGTAGCGGCGACCATGTTCCTTTTCTTGATAATGGTTTTACGGCTGTGCGCATCACGGAAATGAATGAAAATTTTAACCATCAGCATCAGGATGTGAGAAAAGAAAATGGGATTCAATACGGAGATTTAACGGAGTTTGTGGATTTTGACTACCTGCGAAAAAATACGGCGTTGAATTTGTGCAACCTTGCAAATCTTGCAAAGGCTCCGTCTGTTCCTACAGATGTTTCGGTAGAAGTACGAAAATTGACCAACAGCACATTACTCTCGTGGAAAGCGCCGAAAACCGGCAATGTAAAAGGTTATTATGTACTGATGCGAGAAACCTCGAGTGCGGTGTGGCAAAAGAAAATCTTCACAACAAGCACATCTATTGAATTGCCATATTCAAAAGACAATTATTTCTTTGCCGTGCAAAGCGTGAACGAATCGGGCAATGAAAGTCTGCCTGTCGTGCCGATGCCGGGACGTTAATTTCTTATTCTATTTTGATAAAGAAAGGCGCGACCGGCATATTATTTCCTTTGGAAAAAATATTGCCCATCCGTGTATTGTCAAATCCGTATTTTACAGTTTTCGGTTTTGCAATATTTTTATTGTAAACGATAATGGTGTTTCCTGCTAATTTTGTTTCGGCAGGATAAAATACGCTGTCCGCTCCGGCAATATACATGTTTCTTATCGTTTTGTCTTTGCAATACACGCCTTGTTCTGCATTGTTTAGTTGTATCACTATTTTATTTTTATCCAAATGATAAGATTCGTACATAGGAGAGAAATTGTGAAAATTCGCAAGATGATATGTTTTATTCAATGCAATTTCCGCGAGCCTGTAACCGACTTCGTGCTTGTAATGCGGATGAATGTCAGAAGTGTCTTCTGCTAAATCGGAAGTAATGACCATTCCTGTGTTCGGCAATTGAAGTGCATCTGTTTGTGCTTGTCTTATGTAAGCCGCTCCATCTTTTGTTCCGTAAGAAAAAGGTGCAATTTGCACAAAATAAAAAGGTAATTCATAATGCCAGGACCTGCGCCATGACAGAATCAGATCTTTAAACAATTCCGAATAAGATTGATAAGTATCCACATTCGATTCGCCCTGATACCAGATGGCTCCTGCTATTTTAAAATTTTTCAGTGGATAAATCATCGCATTATAAGCAAAGCCGGAAGACGTAGTCCAACTATCGGAGGGTTTCAGTTTTTGCTGCCATTTTTTTAGGAATGGATTTTTATTAATCACATTTTTCGGTGTCCATACTTCCGCAGGCGTTCCGCCCCAGTTGGAAGAAATCAGTCCGATGGGAACATTCAGATTTTTATCTAACTTCTTTCCAAAGAAATATGCGACCGCGCTAAAATTTTTCAATGTATTGGAATCGCAGTTTAACCAATTTCCGCCGCAATTGTCCTGTGGATATTGCGCTGTTGTTCGAGGAACTTTGAAGAAATGCAACTGCAACTGATTACAGGTAGGAAAATCTGCTGCAATGTCCGGAGAATTGCGCCAGTTGTAGGTAAATTCCATGTTAGATTGTCCTGAGCAAATCCAAACTTCGCCAAGCCAGACATTATGTAAAACAATGGTATTGTAATCTTTAAATGTAATAGAATAAGGTCCGCCTGCTTTTGGCGTGTGAAGTTGGACATTCCATTTTCCGTTACCATCTGTTATGGTTTTTACGGTGTCTTTTGTCCATGAAGGTTGTATGGAAATTTTTTCTGCCGGGTCACCCCAACCCCAAAGATTTACCTCTGAATTTTGTTGTAAAACCATTCCATCGGATAAGATATTTGGCAGTCTTATTTGGGCTTTAGTTTGATAAACGAAAAATATAGTTGCTAAAACAATGAAGTACTTTTTCATATAAAAATCTTTGAAGGGTAAATGTACAACCTTGCAACAAAAAATGCCCCGCAAAATTTGCGAGGCATTTTTGTGTTATGAGAAGATGTAATTATTATTTATCTTCTTCTGATTTCAATTTAGCTTTAATATCTGCCAAAGCGCCGAGGTCGCCCAAAGTTGTTTTTTCAACTTTGCTTTGAATAGCTTTTACAGCTTTCTTAGTACTTTCTGCTTCTGCTTTAGCTTCTTTCTTAGCTACTTCTTTTACTTCAGCTTCTGCCTGTTCCCACACGCGGGCATGACTCAATACAATGCGTTTTTCGTTTCTGTCAAATTCGATTACAACGAATTCCGCAGTATCGTCAACATTCAGGCTTGTGCCGTCTTGTTTAGCTAAATGACGATTAGGAACAAAACCTTCAATTCCGTAAGGCAATTGTACCAAAGCGCCTTTTTCATCTTTGCGGGTAACAGTTGCTTCCAGCTTAGTGCCTACTGCAAATGTATCTTCCAAAGCATTCCAGGGGTCTTCTTCCAATTGTTTGTGTCCCAACTGCAATTTGCGGTTTTCTTTGTCGATAGACAAAATGATGGTGTCGATTTCATCGCCCACTTTCACATATTCGGATGGATGGTTGAAACGTTTCAACCAGCTCAAATCGCTGATGTGAATCATACCGCCGATGCCCGGTTCAAGTTCAACAAACACGCCGTACGGAGTGATGTTTTTAACCAAACCTTTGTGTTTGCTTTCTTCAGGGAATTTATCTTCGATTGTGCTCCACGGGTCTTCTGTCAATTGTTTGATAGAAAGGCTCATTTTGCGCGCATCTTTATCAAGTGTTACCACTTTAGCTTCGTATTCGTCGCCGAGCTTGAAAAATTCTTTTGCATTGATAGGCGTGTTAGCCCAAGTGATTTCACTCACGTGAACCAAACCTTCAACACCCGGAAGAATTTCCAGGAATGCACCGTAATCTTCGATATTAACCACTTTGCCTTTTACAACTGCACCTTCAACAATTGTTTCAGGCAACACATCCCAAGGATGCGGAGTCAATTGTTTCAAGCCAAGGCTGATACGTTTTTTGTCGTCGTCGAAATCCAATACAACCACTTGAATTTTCTGGTCTAATTTCAACACCTCTGCCGGGTGGGAAATTCTGCCCCAGGAAATATCTGTGATGTACAACAAACCATCCAATCCGCCCAAGTCCATGAACGCGCCGAAGTCTGTAATGTTTTTTACAGTTCCTTCCAACACCTGTCCTTTTTCCAATTGGCTGATGATTTGCGCGCGTTGTGCTTCTATATCGCTTTCGATAAGCGCTTTGTGCGATACAACGGCATTCTTGATAGTTTCGTTTACCTTCACTACTTTGAATTCCATTGTTTTGCCTACGAATTGGTCGTAGTCAGTAACAGGCTTCACGTCGATTTGAGAACCCGGCAAGAAAGTTTCCATGCCAAAGATATCTACAATCAAGCCGCCTTTTGTTTTGCTGGTAACCAAACCTGTAACAATTTCGCCTGTTTTGTTTACTTCCACAATGCGTTCCCAAGCGCGGTGCGTACGTGCAGATTTACGGCTAAGGTGAAGATTACCCTGGCGGTCTTCTTTTTCTACCACCATTACTTCTACTTCGTCGCCGATTTTTGTGCCGGGTAAGTCACGGAATTCGTTCAGAGAAATTAAGCCGTCGCTTTTGAAGCCAATGTTTACTACAGCATCGGTTTTGGTAAGACCAACGATAGTGCCGTTTACCAGTTCGCCGTCTTCAATTTGCACGAAAGTGTTTTCGTACACTTTGTCGAATTTTTCTTTTTCTTCTTTGGAATAATGAGAAACATTGCGTTTGTCAATAGACCAATCGAAATCGTCGTGTGCTGTTTCAGCAATTTCAGGAACATTTGTTGTCGCTGTTGTAGCTTCGGTTTCAACCGTTGCCGCTACTTCCTGTTCAGCGTTTTGATTAACAATATTGTTTTCACTCATCTTAAAATTCCCGAAGGGTTTTTATTTCGGGGTTGCAAAGATAAGCATTTTTCAGCATTTATGAGGATTTCAAAAGAATTTGAAGGCAGAGACTTTTTTTTGAAAAATGATGTAAAATGAAATGTATTTGTCAAATGTGTTTTCTTTTTACCTAACAATATTTCATAACAATTCCTATCTTTAGCTGCTTCTAAATTTTTTATGATGAGAAAAGTTATCATTTTCCCTGTATTCTTATTCCTGTTGTTCAGTAGTATTTATGCACAGCGACGCCAGCGAACCTTACCGTTTGACACTTCCTTTGTACGCACGCATTATACCAAACACGAATACATGATTCCGATGCGCGACGGTGTTAAGTTGTTTACGGCAGTTTACACACCAAAGGACACTGCAAAATCTTATCCGTTTATGATGGAAAGAACCTGTTATTCCGTTGCGCCTTACGGCGAAGATAAATATCCTTATTCGCTTGGACCATCGCCGGATTTCACTACCGAAGGGTTTATTTTTGTTTATCAGGATGTACGCGGAAAGCATCACAGCGAAGGTAACTGGACGGAGATTACCCCTTTTATAGAAAATAAAAAGGGCGCGCAACATGATGAAGCTTCCGACACGTATGACGCTGTTGATTGGTTAATAAAAAATATTCCGCACAACAACGGGAAAGTAGGCGTGTGGGGAATTTCTTATCCCGGATTTTTTGCCACGAACGCTGCGTTGGCGGGGCATCCCGCAATTAAAGCCGTATCGCCGCAAGCGCCCGTAACCAATTGGTTTTTAGGAGATGATACGCATCATAACGGCGCCCTGTTTTTGATGGACGAATTTGATTTTGATTATTGGTTTGCCAATTCGACCAATGGTCCGAATAAGGATAAAATGCCGCCGTTGAATGCGAAGTTCAGCGATAATTATCAGTTCTATCTCAATATGAAAACTGTTCCCCGTGCGAATGAATTATACTATCATCATCTGGTTCCGTTTTGGGATACAATTTTAATGCATCCGAACTACGATGAATGGTGGCAGGCGCGCGACATCAGAAGATTTATGAGCAATGTAAAACCTGCAACGCTGGTGGTCGGCGGCTTTTACGATGCGGAAGACCAATGGGGCGCAATGAATACTTACGAAAGCATCGAGCATAAAAATGCAAATAATCAAAACACTTTGATTATGGGTCCCTGGTATCACGGTGGCTGGGCGAGCGGAAATATGGACCATTTGGGCGATATTCCTTTTGGCTTTAATACAAGTAAATGGTTTCAGAAAAATATTCAGTTCCCTTTCTTTATGCACTATCTGAAAGATGCTCCTTTGCCGCATCTGCCCGAAGCATTGTTGTACGATGTGGGCTTAAATCAATGGGACAGTTTTTCAGAATGGGCATCGAAAGATATCGTTCCCGCGAAGTTGTATTTCAACGAAAATAATGCCGTTACTTTTACGCCGCCTACGGCAACCAATTCTTATGACGAATATATTTCCGACCCGAATAAACCCGTTCCGTATCAAGGCGGCATCAAAGCAGACAGAGGTGTTACTTATATGGATGACGACCAACGCTTTGCTTCGCAACGTCCCGATGTGCTTGCGTTTGAAACGCCTGTGCTTGACAGCGACGTAACGCTTGCGGGCGAAGTGGCTGCGAATTTATATGTATCTGTCTCGGGAACAGATGCAGATTTTATTGTAAAGCTGATTGACGTTTCGCCTGACACAGCGAGCAATTACAGAATCGATAATAAAATTGTTCCCGCAGGCGGATACCAGGCGTTGGTACGCGCGGAAGTGATGCGCGGCAAATTCCGCAACAGCTTTTCAAAGCCCGAACCTTTTGTGCCGAACAAACCGACTTTGGTAAAATTCCATGTGCCGGATGTTTTATACACTTTTAAGAAAGGGCATAAAATAATGTTGCAAGTGCAAAGCTCGTGGTTTCCTTTGCTGGATATGAACCCGCAAGTATTTGAAGATATTTACAAAGCAAAGCCCGAAGACTTTAAAAAAGCAACAATCCGTTTGTATCATCAGAAAGATTTGCCGTCGAATATTCAGTTGGGCATTTTGCCGAAAGATAAGCAGCATATGTTTGAGGTTAGTAACTGATAATGTATTTTTAATTCGTAAATTTGCAAACTATAAATTTGTGAAATGGATTTAGCGGAACTATATAAACGTGCCTTAGACTTTGAATTTCTTTCTGTGGAAGAAGGTATGTATTTGTATCACAATGCAGCCTTGACGGACTTAATGTTTATCGCAGACGAACTGCGTAAAAAGCAAGTGCCGCACGGAAAAGTTACGTGGCAGATTGACCGCAATGTAAACACGACAAATGTGTGTGTGGCGAATTGTAAGTTCTGTAATTTCTTCCGTATTCCCGGTCATAAAGATGCATACATTACAGGCATGGATACCTACCGCAAGAAGATTGTTGAGATGATGAAATTCGGCGGCGACCAATTGTTGCTGCAAGGTGGTCATCATCCCGAATTGGGTTTGCAGTTTTATGTGGACACTTTCAGCGCTATTAAAAATGAATTTCCGAATATTAAATTAAATGCGCTCGGTCCGCCGGAAGTAGCGCATATTTGCAAGCTCGAAGGTATGAGTCATCGCGACGTGCTGATTGCATTGAAAGGGGCAGGTTTGGATACGTTGCCGGGCGCTGGCGCAGAGATTTTGGTGGACAGGGTTCGCCGTTTAATCAGCAAAGGAAAATGCGGCTCTGATGAATGGCTTGACATTATGCGAGAAGCGCATCAATTGAATATAACGACCAGCGCAACCATGATGTTCGGTCATGTGGAAACGATTGAAGAGCGTTTTATTCATTTGGTAAAACTTCGCGAAGTGCAGGCTGCAAAGCCGGAAAATGCAAAAGGCTTTTTGGCATTTATTACCTGGACTTTTCAGGATGTAGATACTTTGCTCACGCGCATTCGAGGTGTGCATAATCTCACAACGGCAGATGAGTATATCCGCATGATTGCATTGAGCAGAATTATGTTGCCGAATATTAAAAATATTCAGGCGAGTTGGTTGACTGTCGGTAAACAAACAGCGCAGGTTTGTTTGCACGCAGGCGCGAATGATTTCGGCAGCATTATGATTGAAGAAAACGTAGTAAGCGCGGCAGGTGCGCCGCACAGGTTTACATACAAAACCATTCAAAGCGCCATTCGAGAAGCAGGTTTTGAACCGCAGTTGCGTAACCAACAATATGAATGGCGTGAAATTCCCGAAGCGATTCAGGAGCAGGTGATTGATTATTGATTTTGGAGTTATTGGTTTATATGTTAATTGAATATTGAGATATTGCTTATTGAATATTTCTAAAAAGCTCTTTGATAAAAACATTTTACAAAATATTGGGGCTGTATTGGTTTTGACAGCATCAGTAGCGGTAAGTGTAAGCATGCAGCGCGTTGTGTAATTAGCGCTTTAATCTGAATACTCAAAATTCAAATGGCAACACTCAGTTTGCTATGGCTGCCTAATTAGTTAATTAGACATCCGTTCGGGCCGCGTTGAGCAGGTTGGTCTGCTGCCAAGCTCCGCCGCCGACTCAAATCAAAATGCAGATTGCTGCAACCTCAGGCTGTGCCGGTTGCAAAAGATTTATTCAGCTAAGTGAAAGATTGGTTGGTTTATTTCCTGTCTTTCGCCGACAAATAATAATAAACTAAGCATGTAGAAAGCTTATGGCAACGATGTTTGGACGCGAGTTCGACTCTCGCCAGCTCCACAACTAATTATTAGTCTTATAGCTGTATTATTAGTTTGTAATACTAATTTCATAGTTTTTAATTAGTTCTTCTATTTCTTCAGGCGTTACATTTCTTGGCTGATTATTTAAGTTAATAACAATCAATAAACCCATTGTGGAAGATGTTCGCAAAAATGTATTAACCAATTTTAATTGGTCGCTTTGCTGCAAATAACCGCTCTGCGGATTCCAGGTTTCAGCCGTTGCAAGACAGCCGTCTGTCGGGGTTAAAGGGTAGAAAGTTCTGCCGGCAAAAAACTTTGCATCCAGCGTACTGCCGTGAACAATAATATATCGACGACCGATTTTTCCTGCATAAAAACTTTCCTGCATGGGCAAATAATTTTGCCACGACGGCGGCAATAATCTTTTATAATTATCCAACTGGCTTGCAGTCGGGTCGTATGTAATACCGCGATAAAAAACAGAATCGTTTTGAAACGGAATAACGGATTGTAAATTCGGTGTCGGACCGATTAAATGGTCTATTGACGAACCAATGCCGGCAATTCGATAAACGCCTTGCGGCGTATTTCCGTTTGTGATAAAATAAGGCATTCCGCTGCCCGAACGCGCGAGCTGTTTTATGGTAATCAATTTTCCGGAACTGTCTTTGGCAAAACTCCCGTCCTCGTACTGAACAATGCAAATGCCCGAGTAATCGCGGTTCCAGCGCTGAAAGCTGTAAATGACTTTTTGCCCGAACAATCTTTGATAGTTGAATAATTCCCTCAGTGAAGGCGTTGCGCTATGTTCATCTTTCACATGGTTTAACAGATATTTTCTCAGTTCCGCAAGAATGGGAATGGACTGATATTGCGCAAATTGAATGTCCATTTGATGCAAAATTCTTCGTACAAATTCCGCCGATGAGTCGTTGCGGAAATTGTATAATGCTTCCATTGCAAACAGCTTCGGATTTTTTTCATAAGGAAGAACTGCCGCAACTTTCTGATTGTACAATGTTGGATAAATGCCATAAATGCCCATTAGCAAAGTTTCACGCGTGTATTCATCTGACTGAAAATACCAGTCAAACATTTTTTCAAAACCGCGTTTCGTATAAGGAGTATCAATCAAAAACTGAATTGCCGACAATGTTGCATCCTGGAACCTGTCTTCGGTATATTGATTTAATGGTCCTGTATAAGTTTCTTTAATGGTTTTATTGTACAAATAATTTTCAAACTTTTCCCTTCTTGTTCCCAAGGTAAACGGCGATTGTATTGTACGAATATCGTATTGATAAATGCTGTCTTGTTGCTTTGGTATGCTATCCTGCGCATCCGCTGAAATGCCAATGCAGCAAAGGATTAAGAGAATGTAAGATACTTTTTTTAAGGTCATTTTATGTAAAGAGAAATGATTGGACAGCTTGAAAAATCTCTGTGCAACGTTGTGTTTTCTTCGTGTAGCCCTATTGCAAATTATTACACAGAGCTACACGAAGTCTGCACAGAAACACATAGAGAATGCGCTGAATAAATTTTATTCGAAATAACTGAAACTCGTTTCAGGCGTAATTGTTTTCAACGTATCGTACATCAGTTGAATCGTGTTTTTAATATCGTCTTTATGCAGCATTTCAACTGTTGTGTGCATATAACGCAAAGGAATAGAAATCAATGCCGACGGGCATCCGTCGTTCGCGTAGGCAAAACTGTCTGTATCCGTTCCCGTGCTGCGGCTTGTAGCGCGAAGCTGCACATCAATCTTCGATTTCTTTGCAACGTCTTGTATTAAATTCAGCAATTTATTTTGCACTGCAGGACCGTAGGTTAGTGCGGGACCTTTGCCGCAAGCCGTGTCGCCTTCGATGTTTTTGTTGATGAAAGGCGTTTGTGTATCATGTGTTACATCTGTGATAATTGCTACGTTCGGTTTGATTCTTCGTGCAATCATTTCCGCGCCGCGCAAACCAATTTCTTCCTGTACCGCATTTACAATATACAAACCGAAAGGTAATTTCACATCGTTCTCTTTCAGCAATCGCGCCACTTGCGCAATCATAAATCCGCCGATACGATTGTCAAATGCACGACCTATATAATAACCATTTGCCAATTCTTCAAAACCATCTTCATACGTTACAACCGCACCTACGTGAATGCCTAAATCTTCCACTTCTTTTTTACTTCTTGCACCGCAATCGAGAAATAAATTGTCGGGTTTCGGTGTAGGTTCTTTTTGGTCAGGATTGTGTCTTGTGTGAATGGCGGGCCAACCGAAAACGGCTTTTACGGCGCCTTTTTTCCCGTGAATCCACACACGCTTTGCAGGTGCAATCTGGTGGTCAACACCGCCGTTTCTTCTTAAATAAATAAAGCCTTGCTCATTGATGTAATTTACAAACCAACTGATTTCATCGGCGTGCGCTTCTATCACAACTTTAAACGGATGTTCAGGATTTATTACGCCGACTGCTGTGCCATAAGCATCTGTAAAATGTGTATCAATAAAGGGTTTCAGGTATTCGAGCCACAATTTTTGCCCGCTTGTTTCAAAGCCTACCGGCGATGCGTTGTTGATGTATGTTTTTAAAAATTCTAACGATTTGTCGTCTAAGATTTGTTTTTTAGATTCTTTCTTTTTTGTCTTTGCCATGAGGTTTTTTTATTTGGAATCAAAAGTAAAAATTAAAAAATAAAAACAAGTTATTTAATCCACAGACTCGCAGCAATTCCACACGCAGCTTTTACGAGCATCAGTCCGTCAATTACAATTAAATAATACAAAATAGGTTTGCGATGGTGCATGGAATAAGCGACGCTTAATAAGCAAATAAAAGGAATAGTATTAATTGCAATACTAAAAAAACTAAAATGCATTACGCTTGTGAAAAACCAAAACGACATCAAGCCCATTAACGCAAGCGGCAACAAAATTGTGAAAATTGTTCTGCGCAAACCTACGCGCACCACAAATGTTTTTAGTTGCTTATTATAATCGTCGGCATAGTCTTTAATGTCGAACATGATGCAAAGAACAGAAATAAACATCAGGTTTTTGATAAATAACCATACGCCGCTTATCGTAATCAGATAATGCCGGTTAATTTGCCATTTATAAAACATAATGGGATAAATGGTAACCGCGCCTGCCCAAACGAAACCTATCAAAAAAGGTTTTGCCCAGCCGCTTTTGCGAAGATTGATTTTGATAAAAGGAAAATAATCGCTGCCGTAATAAAACAGCGCAACCAAAGGTACAATCAGCAATGCGAGCCATTCGTCCCAGTGCAAACTGAAAATTTCGTGAAACTCTACCACGCATAAATACAATGCAGAGCCGAGCATAATAAGCGTATAAATTATTTGCGTAATAGTTATTGTCAAATAATTATTGATATACCACTGCGTGCGTTTATTGTAATAAGGATTTGTATTTCCGGCAGTTTTGGGCAAAGCATTTTTGCGCAATGCTCCCGATAAATTTATTTCGCCCAGATATGCGTAAGAATAATAAACAATGGTGCCTGTAATCAGAAACAAATAATATACCGGCGTATTCAGCGGAATGCCTTGTTGTAATGACGCCTCAACAGACAATGCAACAGTACAAAGCGCGTAAAAATAATTGCCGAAAAAAATGAAATGAATGAATTTGTTGCGCAAGAAAATGATGTTTTTAATGATGTAAAAATATTCAATAATCTTTTATCGTGTCAGAAGATATTTCCGCCTGCGTGGGAATATCAAATTCACTTAATTTTGCCTTTCATTTTTCAAAGTGTGGATAAAACTTTTATCAAAAATATTTTTTCAGGTTCGCACATTCAACTGTCGCAGATATTGGAAATTTTTCGTTTTCAATATCTGAACAACGAGGTGTATCGCGCCTGGTGCGATTGTCTGAAAATCGATATTGACAAAGTGGATGCGGTTGAAAACATTCCTTTTTTGCCAATTTCTTTTTTCAAAACACATAAAGTTGTATGTGGAAATTTTGAACCGGAATTGGTTTTTGAAAGCAGCGGCACCACGCAAACGGTTAACAGCAAACATTTTATAAAAAATGAAAACCTGTATAAAGAAAGTTTCATAAAATGCTTTGAGCTGTTTTACGGAAATATTGATGAATACTGCATTGTAGGGCTTCTGCCTAATTATTTGGAGCGAGGAAATTCGTCTTTGGTAAAAATGGTGGATGAATTAATTAAGCTGTCCAATCATGCTGACAGCGGATTTTATTTGTACGAATTTGACAAATTACATTTGCTCTTGCAGAATTTGGAAAATAAAAAACAAAAGACGTTGCTGTTTGGCGTTACATTTGCGCTGCTCGATTTTGCGGAGCAATTTCCCATGCAATTAAAAAATACAATTGTAATGGACACAGGTGGTATGAAAGGTCGTAAAAAAGAAATGACGCGCGATGAAGTGCATGGTTTTTTGAAACAAAATTTAGGCGTAAAAGCAATTCATTCGGAATATGGTATGACGGAATTACTGAGTCAGGCTTATTCCAAAGGCGACGGAAAATATGTTTGCCCGCCGTGGATGAAAGTGTTGCTGCGCGACGAAAACGACCCATTGCTCGTGCGGCAAAAAGGCAAAGGTCTAATCAATATAATTGACCTTGCAAACATTTACAGTTGCTCATTCATTGCAACGGACGATGTGGGTAGTATCGAAGAAAATTATTTTGAAATCTGGGGCAGGCTGGACAACAGCGATTTGCGCGGATGCAGTTTGCTTGCAGTTTAACGTTTTGTTTGAAAAACTTTTTTCCGTTATTTTAAACTTAAAACATTCGTTTAATTCTAATGATATAATTGTTTGGTTTATATTTACATTACTAAAAATAACAAGAAGATGAAAAAATTAATAATCGGTTTATTTGCGCTCGCAACCACTACCGCTTTTGGACAGTATCGTCGTGGAAACAGTATTGTGATTCAACCGCAGGTAGGTATTTTTGGCGGGTTGTCTGTTGCCAATCAATATGTTCATGTTCCTTATGACGGCGATTATTCCGATAATGCTTTGGCAGGCGGCATTGCGGGCATACAGTTGGCTTTGCCGGTCAGCTACGGTTGGTATATTCAGCCGGAAGTTTCGTATAGCAATATGGGAACACAGTTTTACCAATCAGACGATGCATATCAAGGAAATGTGAACTTGCACATGAACTATCTGAATGTTCCGGTTTTATTCAAGTATAGCGAACCGTTTACGGGATTAGGTGTTTTCTTCGGTCCGCAATACAGCTATTTGTTAAGTGCGCATCAGAATGCTACCGGTTCTCAGAAACATGAATATGAAAGCGAAGATGTGAAGGATTATTATCACAACAGCGATTTTTCCGGTGTAGTAGGTTTGGAATATTATTTCCCCAACAACGGAATGCCGGGCGCAAAATTCGGGTTAAGCGTTCGTTACCAGTTCGGTTTCGTAAATGTAAATAATGGAGCTATAGACTACGGTACGACAATTCATAATAATGCTTTTTTCCTGACGGCAGGAATAAGGTTTTAAAGAGAGAACACAATTTATTTTTAAAGCTCGCTTTCACGGCGGGCTTTTTCTTTTTTGGCAATTAATTCTTCAAAAAGCTATTGTTTTGAAAATTGTGTGAAGTAATTTTATCTTCTATTATGGCTAAGAATCTATCTCAAAAAAATGCGGTGCAGGACAATGATATTTTCGTAAAAGGCGCACGCACGCACAATCTTAAAAATGTTGATGTAAAATTTCCGCGCAATAAATTCATTGTGGTTACAGGCGTTTCCGGCAGCGGAAAATCTTCGCTTACGATTGACACTTTGTTTGCCGAAGGACAACGTCGCTATGCGGAAAGCCTGAATGCTTATGTGCGTCAATTTATGGCGCGAATGAACAAGCCCGATGTTGATTTTATCAAAGGACTTTGTCCCGCGATTGCGATTGAGCAAAAGGTTACCACGCGCACGCCGCGCAGCACCGTCGGCAGTATGACGGAAATTTACGATTATCTGCGTTTGTTGTATGCAAGAATCGGTAAAACTATTTCGCCAATTAGTGGGAGAGAAGTGAAAAAAGATGATGTGGACGATGTATTAAAAAGCATTGATAAAACATCGCTCGGCGCTAAGATTTATATTCTTTCAAAATTTAAGCAACACAGCAACCGCGACACAGAAGAAGAACTTCAAATACTGATGCAGAAAGGCTTTGCGAGAATTTTATTTTTTCCGAAAAAGAAAAATGAAACACTTGAACTGGAACAAATCGAAGATGTATTGTCGATTGATAAAAATGAATTGAAGAAGAAATTTTCTTTGAATGATGTTTATCTTTTGGTTGACAGAATGATTAAAAAAGATTTTTCGGAAGAAGATTTTCATCGCTTAACGGATTCGATTTCAACAGCATTTTACGAAGGCGAAGGCGAAATGCAATTGCTTATTGACGAGAAAGATTTAATTCCTTTCAACAATAAATTTGAGTTGGACGGAATGGTGTTTGAAGAGCCTGTGCCGAATTTGTTTTCATTCAATAATCCTTTCGGCGCGTGCCCAACCTGCGAAGGTTTCGGGCAAGTGTTGGGCATTGATAAAGAGCTCGTCATTCCCGATAAAAGATTGAGTGTCTTTGAAGGCGCGGTTGCACCGTGGAAAGGAGAGAAGATGGTTTGGTGGAAAGAGCAGTTCATTAAGAAGGCGCATCTCTTCAAATTTCCTATTCATAAGCCTTATAGCGAATTGACACCCGAACAAATCAAGGTTTTATGGAAAGGCAACAGCGATGTTTATGGCATTGATGATTTCTTTAAAGACGTGCAGCAGAATTTATATAAAGTTCAGTATCGCGTATTGCAAAGCCGCTATCGCGGACGAACGGATTGTCCCGATTGCGATGGTTATCGTTTGCGCCCCGAAGCGTTGTATGTGAAAATCGGAAGCAAACATATCGGCGAACTTTGCCGTATGCCCGTGAAAGATTTAAAACTTTGGTTCGATGAATTGAAATTATCAAAGCACGAAAATGAAATTGCAAAAAGATTGTTGATAGAAATTCATCAACGCTTGCAAACCTTGCTGGACGTAGGTTTGGGCTATTTGACTTTGGATAGATTGGCAAATTCGTTAAGCGGCGGCGAAAGCCAAAGAATACAATTAACGAGAAGTTTAGGTAGTAATTTAACAGATTCGTTATACATTCTCGACGAGCCTTCCATCGGTTTGCATTCGCGCGATACGGACAGGTTAATCAAAGTATTGAAGCAATTAAAATCGCTCAACAATACAGTCGTTGTAGTTGAACACGATGAAATGATGATGCGCGAAGCTGACCATATTATCGATATGGGACCTTTGGCTTCACACCTCGGCGGCGAGGTAATTGCAGAAGGAAATTATGATGCCATTATCAAAAATCCGGAAAGTCTTACAGGAAAATATCTGACAGGCGAATACAAAATCGAACCGCCGAAAACCACGAGAAAATTTCGTTCAAGCATTATCATTGAAGGCGCTACGCAAAACAATCTGAAGAACATTGATGTAACTTTTCCATTGAACGTAATGTGTGTGGTAACGGGTGTTTCTGGCAGCGGCAAGACGACTTTGGTAAAACAAATTCTTTATCCTGCGTTAATGAAAATGAAACAAGGCACGACTGAAAAAGTGGGTGCGCACAAAGCGCTTACGGGCAATATTGACGAGATTCAACAAATAGAAATCATTGACCAAAACCCGATAGGAAAATCATCGCGGAGTAATCCCGTTACTTACATTAAAGCGTATGACGAAATCAGGAATTTATTTGCAAAACAGCACTTGGCAAAAATTCGCGGCTATCAACCGAAACACTTTTCGTTCAATGTGGATGGCGGTCGCTGCGATGCGTGCAAAGGCGAAGGCGAACAAACTATAGAGATGCAATTTCTTGCGGATGTTCACTTGACTTGTGAAGTGTGCAAAGGCAAACGTTTCAAGGAAGAAGTATTGGAAGTTCAGTACAAAAATAAAAGTGTGTACGATGTTTTGGAAATGAGTGTGGACGAAGCGATTGAATTTTTTAAAGATGAAAAACAATTGGCGAAAGCGCTGCAACCCTTGCAGGACGTTGGTTTGGGCTACATCAAGCTCGGTCAGTCATCCGACACGTTGAGCGGCGGCGAAGCGCAGCGCGTGAAGCTCGCAAGTTTTTTGGGCAAAGGAAAAGGCAACGGAAATATTTTATTCATCTTTGATGAACCTACGACGGGATTGCATTTTCATGATATTAAAAAACTGCTTGCATCGTTCAATGCATTGATAGAACAAGGACATTCACTAATCATTATTGAACATAATACCGATGTGATTAAGTCCGCAGATTGGGTCATTGATTTAGGTCCCGAAGCGGGCGACGGTGGCGGAAGCCTTGTGTTTGCGGGCGTTCCGAAGGATTTGAAAAAGGTAAAAGAGAGTTTTACCGGGAAATATGTCTGAACCGTGATTTGTGGGACATGTATGATTATATAGAAGTGCGAAGTTCAGCGTGTTCATATTTTTCAAAGTTGATAATAATTGGAACAGTAATTAGACCTTTGATTCAATCAACAATTACTTCTTATTTTTAATCTCTTTTAAAAATTAATTTATGAAATGAGCCATAAGAATTTCGCATACACAAAGCGATGATTATTTTAGCTCATTCCATCTGACAATTAAAAAACAATAAAAAATAAACAGATGAAAAAGATGTTTTTATTCGCAGTCGCTATCACTGCGTTTTCTTTTGCTAAGGCGAATACAAATGCCGACACTACGGCAAAAGTTCATTTATATAATCCGAAGGCAAATGCCGAAGCGGATATTGCGAAAGCTGTTGCACAGGCGAAGCGCGAACATAAAAACGTCTTCATTCAGCTTGGCGGCAATTGGTGTCCGTGGTGTTTGGAGTTTAATCGTTTTGTAACAACGGACAGCGAATTGGATTCCACGCTGCACACTAATTATGTAGTTTATCATCTGAATTATAGCCCTGAAAATAAAAATGCAAAAACACTGGAACGATTGCAATTTCCCAACAGATTTGGTTTCCCTTGTTTTATTATTTTAGATGAAAACGGAAAGGAAATTCATATTCAGGATAGTGCCTATCTTGAAAAAGGCAGTAGCTATGATAAAGACAAAGTGTTTCATTTTTTTTACAGGTGGACTCCGAAAGCCTTGCAGGCAAGCACCTATAAGAAAGTGCTGGGCTTATAAAATTTAATGTATTGATGTACATTTATTTACTTGATAATCATTCAGTTTTTATTTTACCTTACGAACATTAATTTATATAAACAACATCTATGAACATCACATTTCACGGCGCGGCGCGCACAGTTACAGGTTCTAAACACTTAATCAAATTAAAAAACGGCAAACAAATTTTACTCGATTGCGGTTTGTTTCAGGGATTGGGAAAGGAAACGGATTCGCTTAATCAACAACTTGGTTTCGATGCTTCGCAGGTAACGTATATGCTGCTTTCGCACGCGCATATCGACCATACCGGATTAATCCCGAAGTTGGTAAAAGAGGGATTTAGCGGCAACATCTATTGTACAAGCGGCACAAAAGATTTGACGGAGGTTTTGCTTGAAGATTCAGGAAAAATTCAGGTGGATGACGTAGCATATTTGAATAAAAGAAGAGCGAGACAACATTTGCCGCCGCTCGCACCTTTGTATGATTTGGATGATGTGGCAAAGGCACTTCCTCGCTTGACAAAGGTCGATTACAACACATGGACAAAAATTGATGAAGATATTGAAGTCATGTATGCCGATGCCGGGCATATTATCGGTAGTGCGTCGGTGCATATGCGCATTACGGAAGATGGAAAAACGCAGCAAATATCTTTCAGCGGCGATGTCGGGCGTTACAGAGATATTATTTTGAAATCGCCGGAGTCCTTTCCGCAAGCAGATTTTGTGATTATTGAAAGCACATATGGCAACAGTCTGCATGAAGATGTATTTAATTCTCCGGAACAATTGTTGGGTTTTGTACAAAAGACTTGTGTGGAGAAAAAAGGTAAGCTGATAATTCCCGCGTTCAGCGTTGGGCGTACGCAAGAGTTATTGTATTTTTTGAATCAATTGTACAATGAGCATCAACTGCCGAATGTGCCTGTGTATGTAGACAGCCCGTTGAGCTATGAAGCTACGCAGGTTGTAAAAAATCATCCGGAAGCATTTAATCCGCGTCTTAAAAAACTATTGGAAACCGATGAAGACCCGTTTGGTTTTCAGGGTGTTCATTTTATCGAAAATGTTGATGAGAGTAAGGCTTTGAATACCGACCACCGACCGATGATTATTATTTCAGCAAGCGGTATGGCTGATGCCGGTCGCGTGCAACATCATATTTTAAACAATATTGGCAACAATCAAAATACCATTTTATTGGTGGGGTATTGCGAGCCGAATTCCCTTGGCGGAAGACTGATGCGCGGTGCAAAAGAAGTACGCATTTTCGGCGATGAATATAAGGTGCTTGCAGATATTGGCGTGATGCGGAGCATGAGTGCGCACGGCGATTATGATGATTTATCTCAGTTCCTTGCTTGCCAAAATCCTGCGGAAGTCAAACGATTATTTATTGTTCACGGCGAATATGATGTGCAGCAAGAGTTTCAACGCAGGTTGCTGAAAAAAGGTTTTAAAGATGTGCAGGTGCCTGATTTGCACGAGACATTTCCCTTGGAATAACATTTAAATTTTAAAGCAGCATGAATTTGTATGTTGCCTCTTTGTTTGAGCCAAGCGCAAACAAAGAGGCAATCTTTTTTGTATAACTAAACAATGGGAATTAATGCAGGTTGCTCCAGTCTTGTACATTAATCACATTTGCCTGTCTTGGAAAAATTTTTGTTGTTAATACGCGGTGTACTTCTTCATCGCCGTCCGCGCAGCAGTCGGCAATTACAGTCAGTTGATAATCTTTATCCGCCGCTTCGCGCAACGTTGATAAAACCACACCGCTTGTTGAAATGCCCGTCAGTACAAGGTGTTGTACATTTTGTCCGCGCAGCACAATTTCTAAATCGCTTCCTGCAAACGCGCTGATGCGGCGTTTTGTAACAATAATGTCGCTTTCCTGCGGCGCAACATCCGGATGAATTTTTATCCATTCGTTCATGTCGGCATTTGCCATTCTTTGTTTGACTTCGGAAAAGCCTTTGTTGTTCGCACTAATTTCGGGCATTCCCTGACGAAAACCGACAACTACATAAATAACCGGAATGTGTTGTTGCCGCGCACTTTCAATCGCTTTTGTAACATTTGCAAGAATACTTGTTGAATCGGGGAGCATCCCGACGATAGGCAATTGCATATCCATTACGAGCAATGCTTTGTTTGTCTGTTCCATTTTTTTGTTTTTTATAATTGATTGGTTTAAAATATTTTTCATTAAAGATGAAATACTTTATGTTGCCTATTTTCCACTTCACTTTATTTATATAAAAAGCTATTGTGTCTATGTGCTTTGAGTAGTTGTAAAATTTTTGTTGATGATATTCAAATACTTTCCAGCATTTCTTCTTCAGCTTCAATATTTGCTTGCAATGTTGCGGCGTTCTGTCTTTTCTTTTTCAAAATTTTTGCGAAAAAGAGCGCAACAGTAATCCCGATAATTCCTTGAGCAAGTATTGTGTTCGGCGCGCCTATGTGTTCGGAAATTGCGCCAACGACAAGACTTCCGAGCGGTAGCATACCAAAGATTGCAGTCAGTAAAATGCTGATGGCTCTTCCTCTCATTTCGGGAGAAGATTCAGACTGAACAATGATATTGCAGGTTGTGAATTGCGCCACGCCGCCAAATCCTGTAATTGTGGCGAATAACATAGCTAAAGGAAAATTGGTTGTGTGAGAAAAACAAATCAATCCGGCACTAAGAATAATTGTGCTGAGTACCAATACTAATCTTAGTGGAGCATCTTTCTTAAACGATGCTAAAAGAATGGTGCCTGCTACTGCGCCAATGCCGATGAAACTTGAAATATAGCCGAAAGTCGCGGCGTTGCCTTTGAAAATTTCTTTTGCGAAAACAGGGATAAGCGTATCGTAAGGCAATACCAATAAACCTGTGATACTGAGCATTACAATCACTAAACCGATGGATGATTCCTGCGTCAAATAATCAAATCCGTCTTTTAATTCCTTGAACACATTTTTTTTCGGACGCGTAGGTTTTATATTTTTGGGCACTTTCATAAACGCGATAGAAAGCATAACGCCGCCGAAACTTGCAGCGTTTATAAGGAAGCAAATTCCTGCTCCGAATTTTTCCAGTATAATTCCCGACAGCGCAGGACCAAGCAACTTTGCGAGACTTGCCATTGAAGCGCTTAGCGAAAGCGCGCTTGGCAAATCGGCTTCATCGGTTACTACTTCATTAATCATGGATTGTCTTGCCGGAATGTCGTAGGCATTGATAATGCCGAGAACCACGCTAAGCGCTAATATTTCCCAAACTACATAATGTTTCGTCATTACCAAAACGGCAAGTAATGTTGCCTGAATCATAGATGTAATTTGTGTGATATTGACAATCTTGTAACGGTTGTACCTATCTGCCGCAACGCCGCCGAAGGCAGAAAACAGAAACGATGGAAACTGCTCCGCAAACACACTGAGACCGAGCATGAAAGGCGAATGTGTGATGCTGTAAACCACCCACACGACTGCTGTCCGCTGCATCCATGTACCGAATTGCGATACCGAACGCCCGATAAAATAGAAAGTGTAATTTCTGCTTCGAAATGCTCTGAATGTACTGATTTTGCTCATCTTCACTTTTTTAATCTTTTGGCTTTTCTTTGCTTGCAAAATGTTTGGCTAACCATAAACTAATAGATGCAATACCTGCAAAAAATATAATTAATGAAAGATAATTGCTACACGAAACTTTAGCCGCTTTAAATAGGAAAAAGCCGCCAATCAAATTAAATAAACTCCATGCAATATTTACGACAGGCGACGAAAGTCCCTTGCCCGGCGGTTTTGCAAACGGTGTAGGGAAGGAGTTGCCTGAGATTCCATTTACAAAATGTGGAACGAAGTTGGCGAGAAAAACTCCTGCGAAGAATGTGCTTAGATAATTGTACCATTCCATAATTCTATTTTTTTTATAATTATTACGTTTTGACAAAAAATGTAAAAATGTCAAATTTTATTCAAAAAAATTTATTCTTTCAGCCATTTCGCTGCCATAGCTGTTAAAATATCAACAGTTGTATTTAACTTGCTGAAATCGTTGTCGTGGCTCATTTCGCGTTTGATGCCCCGAATGCCGCTTTGAATGATGAAAGTAAATGTATCCTGCTCTTTAGGTTTTAGTGCGCGAACCTCGCCACTTTTAGCACTTGCAGATAAAACTTTTTTTAATAACGATGCTTCCTGTTTCATCAAAAGTTTGTGAATGGTTATCATTGCGGTTGCGTGTTTTGATATTTCATCGGCATCCATGCCTGTTTCTAAAGCTACAAATAATGCTTTCCTGTCTTCGGAAGTTTTGATTTTACTCAGGCAGAAAGCACGTATTTTATCTTCAATGGAATCAACGGTGTTTACGACAGCAGAGATTTCATTAATCACTTCACGCACGAGCGCTTCCATTACGGCTTCAAAAATTTCGTCTTTGTTTTTGTAATAATAATAAAGCGAACTTCTTGTTTTGCCGATAACTTTTGACACATCATCCATCGTTACTTTTTTGATGCCGTGCTTCAAATACAGTTGCAGAGCAGCTTGAAGAATCTGTTCCGGCAAAATATCTTCTTGTGTAGTTTGTATAGATGACATGATGAATGATTAATTAATTTCTGTACAAAGATAATGAATTTGACAAATTATCAAATTTTGTCAAATTGTTAAATTTATACTTCCGTTTTTCTTTTTACTATCAAAATCCATTCGCCATTATCCAATGGCAGATAACCATACTCGTAATTGAAGAAATAAATTTGTCCTTTTTGATTTTGGTATTGATGCGTGTGGTATTTAAAATTGAATCCTTGTGCAAGTAGCTTATCGCGTTGCACCTTTTTCATTTCTTCGTTATCAGGTATTACATCTTCCAGTATGCGGCGGTTTTTGCGCAAAATATTGTTGAGATTGCGCACATAATTATTCTTGTCGCTGTTCTGCTGATTATTGTAAGTATTACGGCAATAATCGTCGCAAAACTTTTTATCCGTGCGACCTCTCAATGGTTTGCCACAAGCAAGGCAGGTTTTAATGGCAGCGTTTTCCATAGGCTAAAGATACAAATTATCCGATTACAAACGGTTACAATCAATTACATTCGTTCATAAGCGATTAAAAACCGATTGGGGTTTTTTGCTTGCTTCATCTTTGCAGCGATGATGACGATAAATGTTTTCATCGCAAGTATTTTATTTCATTTTTAAAAATTTAAAGTTATGAGCACATTAAGAAACAGAGTTCAACTGATTGGACACTTGGGAGCAGATCCTGAAGTGAAAACCATTGAAAGCGGCGCAAAATTGGCACACATTCGTTTAGCCACTACCGAAAATTACCGTACGCAAAGCGGCGAATGGAAGGAAGAAACGACGTGGCACAACGTGGTGGCGTGGGAAAATCTTGCGGAAAGAATGCAACTGAATTTGCAAAAAGGCAGTTATGTAATGATTGAAGGCAAACTGGTAAATCGCAGCTATACGGATGCTTCGGGACAGAAAAAATATATTTCCGAAGTACGCGCAATGAGCATGATAAAATTGGATAAAAAAATTTCTAATAATGCTTCGCCTGAAGCTGCTGGAATATTACAAACGGCAGATGATGATAGTCTGCCGTTTTGAATTTTGAATGAAAAGTCCGTTTCTTTTACAATATTAGGGAACGGACTTATTTTTTAGTTGTTCACCATCTTCATTTGGTCTTCGCGGTAACGTGCGCCCACATTCGGATATTTTTTCAGAATTTCTTCAATCGCGTTCAAATCGTCTTTTGATAATTCAACGTTCACGGATTCAGAATTTTCAATCAGATATTTTTGTTTCTTCGTTCCGGGAATCGGAATAATATTATCGCCTTGTGCCAATACCCAAGCCAATGCAAGTTGTGCAGCAGAAACATTCTTGCTTGTTGCAAATTCTTTAAACGCTTGTGCCAGCGAAAGATTATTTTCCAAATGCTCGCCACTGAATCGGGGAGTGGTTTTGCGAAAATCATTATCCTTTAAATTCGTATCAAATCCGTCGTTCGTAATCAAACCTCTTGACAACGGACTGAACGGAACGAGCGAAATATTCAGTTCGCGCAATGTTGGTAAAATCTCTTTTTCAACATCTCTTGTCAATAAAGAATATTCGCTTTGCAGAGCCGCAATCGGATGAACGGCATTCGCCTTGCGAATAGATGCAACGGATGCTTCGCTCAACCCGAGAAAACGCACTTTACCTTCTTTGACCAAATCTGCCATTGCGCCAACCGTTTCTTCAACCGGCACATTCGGGTCCACGCGATGCGCGTAATACAAATCAATCGTATCGATTTTCAAACGCTTTAAACTCGCTTCTGCGGCTTCTCTAACGTGTTTTGGCGAACCGTCAAAAGCGCTTTGCATTTTACCGCCGCCGAGCTGCATATTGGTAAAACCGAACTTTGTGGCGATAAAAATTTTATCACGATTCGGTACTAAAACTTTTGAAACCAGTTCTTCATTTTTGCCGTTGGCATAAATATCTGCCGTGTCCCAAAAGTTGATGCCCAAGTCCAATGCTTTGTGCAACGTGGCGATAGATTCATCATCATTCGGTTCGCCGTAAGCGTGATTCATGCCCATGCAACCCAAACCGATGGCGGAAATTTCAACAC
Organism: Arachidicoccus sp. BS20; assembly: GCF_001659705.1. Lineage (NCBI taxonomy): Bacteria > Pseudomonadati > Bacteroidota > Chitinophagia > Chitinophagales > Chitinophagaceae > Arachidicoccus > Arachidicoccus ginsenosidimutans. The sequence continues at coordinate 817,326 of NZ_CP015971.1, read as the reverse complement.
CTGTATTACCAAGTTTTCTGTATTTCATAATTGAGATTTTTTATAGTTATTTGTTTCACAGAGTTACGCGGAGTAAGCACAGCGGTTCACAGAGTTTTTGTAAATTATTTTCTCTGTGCCACTCTGTGTAAAATCTCAGTGTTTCTCTGTGTTACAGCCATTTTATTTAGATAATTGTTCAAACTCTTCGTCAGTCAAAACGATATCTGCCGCTTTGAGATTGTCCTGCAAATGATGCAACGATTTTGTTCCCGGAATCAACAAGATATTAGCCGCGCGTTTCAACAGCCAAGCCAATGCAATCTGCGAAACGGTTGCATTATGCGCTTCTGCAATGTGCGTGATTTTGTCCTTCAATTTATCTGGACCGGAAGCCAACGGGAACCAAGGAATGAATGCAATATTGTTCTGTTCGGTATAATCAACAATGCTTTCCCATTTTCTTTCAGAAAGATTGTACAAGTTTTGAACCGAAGCAATCGGAACGATTTTTTGCGCTTTTTCTATTTCTTCAATACCCACTTCTGATAAACCGACATGCTTTATTTTTCCTGCTTTTACCGCATCTGCAACGGGTTTCAGGGTTTCTTCAATCGGGAAATTCGGGTCAACGCGATGCAGTTGCCAAAGCTGAATTTGCTTTAGTTGTAAACGTTGTAAACTGTCTTCAATTGCTTGCGCAATGTATTCGGGATTGCCGTTGGGAACCCAAACATTCGGACCGGGGCGCGTTAATCCACCTTTGGTTGCAATCACGATTTTATCGTAATCGTTTTTCAACGCATCGTGAAACAATACTTCATTCGTATGCGGACCGTAAGAATCTGCCGTGTCCAGAAAGTTTACGCCGCCTGCAACTGCCGCCTGCAAAACTTTAATGGCATTTTCCCTGTCGGGCGCATCGCCGAAAACGCCTTCGCCTGTTAATTGCATACCGCCGTAGCCCAAACGGTTTATTTCCAAATCGCCGCCTAACTTGTAAGTAAGCTGAACCTTGTTCGTACTCATAGTTGTATATTTTTAAGATTGTGAATAATTCAAATGACAGTGCAAAGGTCAGCCTTTTCGGGAAAAGAAATTTGCCCCGATTCAAACAAAAAATTATAAAAATCAAACAATGATTATTTTTGAATAATGTAGATGAAATTGAATTAACATTCGGATAACTTTGCAAAGCCTGTTCTTAATCATGCAGAAAAACATTCCCACATATACTTTAAACAATATTTCAAAGCACGGATTGGTTGTCGAACGTATTACAAAACGTTTTGAAGACCCGATTGAAAACCCTGTTACCAAAGGCATTCACAGGGACAGTCATTATATTTTTATGTTTGTACAATCGTGCGAAGCAAAAATGATGGTGGATTTCAAAACATTTAAACTTAGTAATGCGGGTGTTTTTTGTGTGCTGCCGGGACAAGTGCATCAGAGTCTCGGTATTGAAAATATTTCCGGTTGGTTCGTTGCTGCGAACGTTGATTTTATTCCCGATTATGTGCGTACCGTTTTTGAAGAATCGCTTGTTGCGATAAAGCCTGTTTCTATCAACAAGGAATGGTCAGACAAATTGCAGGCTTGCGTCAAACTTTTACATACAAGTTATTCGGATGAATTAATGACAACCAAAGAAGGTGTCGCCATTGTTCAGTCTTTGCTTAACGCTTATACGGGAATGTTCGCGTCGATTTATGCGCAGACAATCAACCGAGAAAAAACAAAAGAAAGCCGTGCCATGCAATTGACGAGGCAGTTCAGGATTCTTGCAAGGCAAAAATATAAAACCTTAAAAAGTCCATCACGGTACGCCGAAGCATTAAACATTTCTTCTGTGTATTTAACCGAAATCGTAAAAGATGCTACGGGAAAATCCGTAAGCTATTGGATTCAGCAGGAAATATTAACCGAAGCGAAGCGATTGCTTTTTTACACAGACATGACAGTAAAGGAAATAGCTTGTGAACTTGGCTATGAAGACCATGCTTATTTCTCACGTTTGTTTTCCAAATTATCCGGTCAATCCGCTTTAGCTTTCAGGAAGAGAAGCCGCAAGTAATTCTTACAGACCGGAGAATACCTTGAATTGTCCAATCATTCCCTCGAAACAGCTATCTTTCAATTTATGCTTTGTCGCTTCCTTTGTAAAAAATATTGACTATGCCGAGTATGCCCAAATGGATGAACAACGCAGTGGAAAATTTGTTGTCATCCAAGTTCAGAGATGTGTCCGTGACGGAAACGGAATATATTTCCGAAAACATAAAAAGAGTAAAGTTTTCGGGCAATCTGCACGGATTGGAATATGCTCCGGGCTATGCCGTTTCTTTTCGTGTGAATGATACGGATTATCGCAATTATACACCGTATAATTTTAATAAAGTAACTGGATGCTTTGAGATTTTGTTTCATATTCACGGCGGCGGTCCGGGCAGCGAATTTGCGGATGCGCTTGATGTACACGATGTAATGAAAATGCTCATCCCGCGCGGAAGGGAATCATTCACATTTAGGAACAGATACAAATATCATTATGTAATTGGCGATGAAACGGTGTTAGGATTGGCGTTAGAATTAAAGCAGGAAGCCGGAAAATACAGCTATGAATTCAACGGCGTATTTGAGTTGGATAACCATGAAGTGCCGGAAATACTGGAGCTATACGGAAGCCATGTTCCTAAAAATGAACCGCATAAGATAACGGAGCAAATTATGTGCGATATTTTTGACGGCGTAATTCGCAAAGACAAAACAGCGTTTTATGTATCGGGCAACGGTACAACTTTGCAATATGTGAGAAAAGAATTGAAGCAATTGGGCGTTCTGAGTAATCAAATTTTTGCGCAGGCTTATTGGATTAAAGGAAAGAAAGGATTGTAGAAACTATAAAAATCAAACAACGCAGTTTTTTTTAATAGCCGCGTAGTTATCATATCATAATTTAAAATCAGTATTTTAATTAAACGACTGCCGAAATTCCATCGGCGAAATATCGGTTTTCTTCTTGAATAGTTTGTTGAATGATTGCGGATATTCAAAGCCTAATTGATATGCAATTTCTCGAACGGACAAATTGGTTGTTGTCAACAATTCTTTTGCTTTTTCGATGAGCCTGTTATGAATATGCTGTTGTGTGGTTTGTCCTGTGATAGTGCGCAACATATCACTGAGATAATTCGGAGAAACATGCAGCTGTTCAGAAATGTACTGAACGCTCGGTAAGCCATTTTCTGAAAGATTTTTGTTGCTGAAAAAAGTCGTCAACAGATTTTCCATACGAATTAAAATATCATCATTCGCAGGTTTTCTTGTAATAAACTGACGATTATAAAATCGGTTGCTGTACTGCAAAAGCAATTCAATCTGTGCAATCATTACGTCCTGACTGAAGCGGTCTATGTTGGATTGGTATTCGGTTTCAATATTCTTCATAATGTTTTCCACGATTGCCTCTTCCTGCTCGGAAAGATGCAACGCTTCATTCACTTCATACGAAAAGAAGCCGTAATCTTTTATGGTTTTCGCCAATGGATAACCTGCCAGAAAATCGGCATGAACAACCAGCCAGTAGCCGGATAATTTTAGTCCTTCAACGATGTCGGTGGTAACGACCTGCATGGGCGAAAAGAATGTCATTACTCCCTCGTCAAAATCATAATACTGTTGTCCGTACCTCATTTTACCCTCAAAATTCTTTTTAATGGCAATGCAGTAAAAGTTATAGGAAACGCTACGCAGACTTTCATCATCAAAGCATTTTGTTTCCTCTAAATTGATGACGCTTACCAACGGATGTTTGGGCTTAGGCAAAGCCAATGCTCTGTGCAATTCGGATATGGAATTAAAAATATGCGGTTTGTTACCTGCCTTTTTCATTGATGCAAAAATAAAAAATCAATCAAAATTGGTGGATAGAGTTAGGTGTTTCCACTTTTCAAATTCGTGCATCTCTTTTTCCCGATGCTCTTTTATCAACTCGTAAGTATCAGTGCCTAACAACAGGTGTAAAGGAGGATTTTCTAATGCAACGATTTCGGTAAGTATCTTCACTAATTTTTCAGGGTCGCCTTGTTGTTGCCCGCTGAAACTTGTCCAGAATTCTTCTGCTTTGTCCAGCCCATAAGCTGCAATCCTTTTTTTTGCAAATTGCATAGAACCTTTGTCCATAAAATTAGTTCTGAACTGTCCCGGCGCAACTACTGTAACTTTTATGCCGAAAGCATTTACTTCCTGTGCCAACGCTTCGGAAACGCCTATTACGGCAAACTTTGAAGCATTGTAACTTGCAGCATTGGCAAAGCCTATATAACCTGCATTGGAAGCAATGTTGATGATATGTCCCGATTGCTGTTGCCGTAAATAAGGCATTGCATTACGAATAACGTTTACTGTTCCGAAAAGATTTACGTCCACCGTTTGACGAAATTCTTTGTCTGTCATTTCTTCGATGCTGCCAACCAATGAGTAGCCTGCATTATTTACAAGTACGTCCAATCTCCCGAATTTTTCAATGCTTTGCCGGATGGCATTCTTAACTTCTTCATCGGAAGTAATGTCCACTTTCAAAGGAAAAAAATTGTCTTGATTTTCCGATACAGATTTTCTTAAATCATCAATATTTCTCGAAGTTGCTACAACTTTATTTCCCTGCGATAAGGCTAATTTAGTAAGTGCAAGCCCAAACCCTTTTGACGATCCTGTGATAAACCATACTTTTTTATTGCTCATGTTTTGTGTTTTATGAATGCAAAATTCAATAAAAGTCAGTAGTTGATATTATCCAAATCCCGGAAATAAGTGTCCAAAATTTTCAGGAGGCTACAACGTCATACCGCCGTCAACAATAATTTCTGCGCCTGTAATAAAATTCGCACTATCGCCGCACAAGTAAGCAACCAATTTTGCAACGTCTCCTGCATCGCCCATTTTCTTTAAGGGAATTGCGCCAATCAATCTTTCCTGAATACTTTTTAAAGTAGTTTCGTCCAAGCCTGATTTGCTCATGATTTCCGTTTTGTGCGGACCGGGACTTACCAAGTTTACCCTGATTTTTCTTGGTGCTAATTCAGCTGCCGCCGTTTTTGCAATGGAATTCAATGCCGCTTTGCTTGCCTGATAAACGGAACTATTCGGCTTATAGGTTGAAGCAACAATAGATGATAATACAACCACAGAAGCGCCGTCATTCAGGAGCGGAATAAATTTACTCAATGTAAAATACGCACCTCTGAAATTGATATTCATTACGCTGTCAAAATTTTCCACGCTCATGTTTTCGATAGGCATTAAACTGCCTGTGATACCTGCATTGATGAAGAGAATATCTATTTTCCCGAATTGATTTTTTATTGCTTCAAACAATAAATCCGTGTCTTGCAGATTGGCTTGGTCTGCAACAAACGGAATCGCACCCATTTCTTGCGCTGCTTTTTCAACAGCATCTTTGCGCCTTCCTGTGATAATCGTTTTTGCACCTTGTGCAATCAATTCTTTTGCCGTTGCATACCCAATGCCGCTGTTACCGCCCGTAACCAAAGCAATTTTTTCGTGTAATGTGTTCATGATTTTTTGTTTTTAATGAATACAAAATTAGAAGCGAATTGGTATAACTTTGTAACCGGTATAACGGAGTATATCAAAAATGAAACAAAAAAATATAGCAGCTAAAGCAAGCGAAATATTGTCGAACCCGAGAAATCAGGCAGATGAAGTGAGGGCTTTGCAGGACACGATTTACGTTATCGGCGGTAAGTGGAAATTGCCCATTATTAACTCGTTGTGCAACGGCAACAGGCGTTTCCGAGAAATAGAAAGAAGTATTCCCGGCATTACTACACGAATGCTTTCGCGTGAGCTGAAAGAGATGGAGCTGAACCAATTGGTCAAGCGCACCGTTGATGAAAACACCAATTCGGTGGAATATACAGTTACAAGTTATTGCCGCTCATTCGGCGCCATCATTCTTGAAATGATTAAATGGGGCAAAGAGCATCGCAGGAAAATAAAAAGGGAATTGCCTAAAAACTGAAACTCTTTTAAAACTGTACTTTAAATTTTCATTGAAGTAAGAAGAGTCGTCGTAAAGAAACGGCGACTCTTTTGGAAGCTATAATTATCAAACAGCTGTTTTTACCAAACCGCCGTCGGCACGCAAGGCTGCGCCGTTGGTTGCAGACGATAAAGGACTTACAAGATAAGTAACCATATTTGCAATTTCTTCGGGTTGTAAAAAACGTTTGATGATAGAAGTTGGGCGCATGGTTTGGAAAAATTCGGACTCCATTTCTTTTTCAGTTTTGTTGTTTTGCTTTGCCAATGCTTCTACAAAACCGGTTACACCTTCGGACAAAGTTGGTCCCGGTAAAACTGAATTGACGGTTACGTTTGTTCCTTTGGTAAGCTCAGCAAGCCCGCGTGCCACGGCGAGTTGAGCCGTTTTGCTTACACCGTAATGAATCATTTCTTCGGGAATTTGCAATGCCGATTCGCTTGAAATAAAAATAATCCTTCCCCAATTTTTCTGCAACATTTTATCGAAATAAGCTCTCGACAAACGCACGCCGCTCAACACATTTATCTCGAAAAATTTAAACCAATCAGCATCTGTAATTTCTGCGAATGGCTTGGGCTCGAATACTGCAACATTGTTTACCAATATATCCACTTCGGGAAGTTGCGCAATTAATTGGTCGATTTGTTTTACATCGGAAAAATCGGCAACAATGCCTTGCACATTTTCATTGTTTGTTTCTTGTTCGATTTGCTGAACTGCACTTTTTACACGGCTTTCAGTTCTTCCGTTAATAAAAACATTTGCGCCTTCTTTTGCCAAAGATTTTGCAATGGCAAAACCAATGCCTGCGGTTGAACCTGTAATTAATGCAGTTTTTCCTTTTAATTGAAGTTCCATGATGGAGATAATTTTTTATAATTTAAGTAAATGATTTTGAAGTGTAAAGTTCGGTAAATGCTTTGTCTGAAACAACACCATAGCAAGCAACCGGCTGTGAATGTTTTGCCAATGAAACAGGCAATTGAGCTAATGCCTTACTTATTTTTTAAACTTCCTTTTATATCGGGGCAATCTGTAAGTGCCAGTTTATATGTTTCTGTATTGCCGTATTGTTTTTTCAATATTAGTAAGTAAGGCGAAATATATTTGTAATTATAATCATGGTCGATATCGTATTTTACATCATTGTATTTTTGCATTGCTTTGTCGCATAGGGAGAGCATTAATAATATAGAGGCTTTTTGTTCGGGCTTCTTTGTAAGCGCCAGAGCATTTTTATATTGTGAAATTGCTTGTGCGCAACCATAATAATTCTTCATATAATCCTCATTTTTGGAACAAAAACCGTTATTAAACCAATCCGGTTTTAGTGAAATGCCAGACGACCAGCCGTAGCTCGTCATCATCCAATGAAAACCAATATAACTCATATTATATTCTGCGTTGCCCAACAGGCAATATAACTGCGACTTCTTTTCATTATCTTTTTCATTTTTTATTTGTTCTAAAAGATTGACGATATCTTGCGTTATATATCGCTTGCTAACAAGAGGATAATCTGGTTGATAATCTTTTATCCAGGGTGTGAGTGAGGCTAAATTTGTAACAGATGTTTTAGGTAAAAAGTCTTTGTAAGCGTAAGTCTTTTCCCAAAAGTTTGCATTCATTTCTTTGAACACTTTTAGTGCTTCGGCAAACTTTTGCTGCCTTAACAAAATCGTTCCTTTTAAATCTTTATAAAAATCGTCCGATGCCCAGTTTTGTGTTGTAATGTATTTTTCAAAATTACTTTTGTTCTTTTTGTGTTTTAAGGATAGTAAAGAATCTATTGTTGCGGGATTGGCTGTTCTGTCAAAGTAGGCAATGGAAGTATAATTGTCATTGCTTGTATCGGGATTATTTTCATCATAATAATAATTCCAGTTGCCGCTGCCGTCATTCGCATTAGTAATAACACCGGCTTTGTTGTACAGTAATCCTGCGGTAACAATATCGCTTTTATTTTGATATTGCCTGCTTAAAAGCAAGAGCAATTCCGAAAGGTCGTCGTTTCTTTCTGCTTCGGGATTATCATCGTCATAAGCAAAATTGCCGCTTTCATAGTCGTCGTATTTTTCATTTACAAAAACGGGATTGATGGCAATTAATGACTGTATATTTTTATATAAAATATTTTTTATTGAATCTTTTCTTATGTCGTAAATGTTGGATAGTGCGATTGTGTATTCAATCAATTTTTGTGTAGCGTATAAAGTATCGCGGATGTTTTTGATTTGATTGATTTTTTGCAAAGCGAGAGAATAATTTTCACTCATGTTATACAAATGGGCAAGCGCTATGTTTAAATAATTTTTACCGACTTTATTGCTATTCATTTGCTCTAAAAATGAGCAGAATGTTTTCAGATACGCCTTGTCTTTAACCAGATTTTTTTCTGCGAAATAAGAATACGGTTTTTGATAAGGATAATGCTGACCGTAATAATCGTTATCTGCCTTAGCATTAAAATGAAGCATTTCGGGCGACCAAAGCCAGTTTTCCAACTTGTTTATTTCACGGCTTATCAAAAAAGGTAAATACTTGCTTTCCGGTTCAAGCGAATATACTTTTTGAATAGCATTCAAATCCCTTCCCGGATCGTTGATGACGCGCATGGTATAAATTAACGCCAAGAGATGTTTGTCGGAAGTCCGTTGTTCCAGCGTATCCAGGTCGGTTGCGGAAATCTGATGATAGCAGAACAATTTTTTTTCTTCGGAATTATCAAATGTTTTTAAAAGGTAAGTGGTTCGTTGCGTGCTGTCGAGAATCATGGCATAGTACAATTGTGACCAGCCGAGAATTACAGAATTGCTTTTACATAAATATTTTTGGTACAGCATTGCCACCGAATCTGTGCCCTTCAAAGCCTCATCTTTAGTGAGATAATAAAATGCTTTCTCCGCCTGAAAAGCATAGCGTTCGCGCAAGAAAGAGGATGATGTAGAACGCATTTGCCTGCTTGCTTCTACGGCAACGTATTTCAGCGTATTGTCATAAACATTGTTGCTGTCGTTCCAAGGGTCCATATTGCCAAATTGCGTAAACTCGCTTTGCTTGGAAAGCATCATATAGTCCAACGCTTTTTTATTTTGTTTTTTGGTCAGCCATTTAATGAATGTATTGCCCGAAAATTCTTTCCAGTTGCCCGTGTTGTATGCGTATTCAAAATCGTTCGGTGTGGTTTGGTATTGTATTTCATAAATATCTTTTTCGATTGCTTCATTATTGGTAAATATGCGCCATTCCTCACAGTTACGTTTATAATCCAGGTTGTCCGGGTCGGGAATATTTGAGTTTAAAAATCTTTCGGAATAATAAAAAGGTTCCAAGCCACTTTGCCCGTCAATGGTTGAGCGGAACAATGCAAACCTGTCTTCATCAAGATACAATGAAGGTCCGCAAGCCCAAAGACTGTAAACCAGTCCCATGAAGAGCGCGCTAAAAAACAGTATAAATTTTTTGAATGGTATTTTCATATTCTTTTACCCGTTTATAATCCCAGTCAAAAAAAGTGATGTGTTGTGCATTGGGGAATTTATTATGAAGTAATGTTGCTGCCGTGATGAGTTCTTCTTTGTCGGGAAATTCTTCGCGTAAAATGTCGCCCTCACGCAAATAGTTATTATCTATTACAAAATCTTTATTCATTTGAAAACGGTGCGGTACAATACTGTCAAAATTATGCCTGATAATATTTTCGTTTAATTGCGATTGATAAATTAAACCTTTTACCTGATTGTCTCTGAACCAAACATACCAACCAAATATGGGCAATGCAATGTCTAATGGCAGTTTGTAATGTTTCGCATTCAGATATGCTTTTAGTTCATGCAAATCGAAAATAGAATTTTTTGTTTCCGGGTTATTGATAGCGCCTAAATTGTAGCACATCAGCATTCCTTTGTCCACAGGTGGAACGCCTATTTTATCTGGATACTTATATGGGTACAAACGAATGGTTACGGAAATAATTTTGTCCGGAAATTGTTTTTTAAGACTGCGTAAAAAAGCAAAATATTTATCGCGTGTAGATGCAGTCCAGTCGCAGTCTATTTGGATTTCGTTGTATGGAACCGGTCGCGTTTTTCTTACCGAATCTCGGAAAGCATCATAATCAAAATTTGGCGAATAGCCGACGGAGTCTCTATATCTATACATTTTGTTTTCGGCTATTGCATTTTCTATTTCGCTGCTTGTTTCGTTGATTTTTCTTTTCAGTTTTACAGCCAGGGAATCGTTGCACCATACGCTGTCTATTCTTTCAAAAGTTCTGTTTGTAATAAAAATTACGGGAGTATATGTTTGTGTAACAGTGAGTGGAGTAAAAATGGCAGACTCATAATTGTTACTGTTTGCAGGAACGGGAATTTTCAAATGCTCACTCCAGTCAACATCCATAAACTTGATGTAGAAATGTTGCACACCTAATTTTACAATAAGGGAATCTTCTTTTTTATTTGTAAAATAATCGCTGTAATTATTTGTGTTTTTCCAATAATAAAAAGAGTATTCTGCTTTTTTGTGTTTGCAAGAAAGCAGCAGTAATACAGTTAAAAACAGCAATAGAGAACATCTTGCGTTATACATAAAAAGCAAGGGATATATTTTTATCAAATATACCCCTTTTATATTGTGATAAAACGGAAAAATTATTTTTAAATCAACACATTTCCCGTCATCTCTTTCGGTATCTCAACGCCCATAACTTTTAAAATAGTTGGAGCAATATCGCCGAGTTTTCCCTGTTTAATTGTTCCTTTAAAATCATTGCTGATGATGAACAACGGAACAAGGTTTACAGAGTGTTGCGTATTCGGACTGCCGTCTTCATTAATCATATTATCGGCGTTGCCGTGGTCGGCTGTGAGGAAAATGGTGTAGTCGTGTTTCAACGCTTCGGTTACAATTTCTTCCACACATTTATCTACCGTTTCGGCGGCTTTGATTACCGCGCTGAAAACACCTGTATGTCCCACCATATCTGTATTTGCGAAGTTTAAGCAAATAAAATCAGCCGTTTCATTTTCGATTTCGGGAATAATTTTTTCAGTGATTTCATAAGCGCTCATTTCGGGCTGCAAATCATACGTTGCTACTTTCGGCGACGGCGCCATAATTCTTTTTTCGCCATCAAATTCTTTCTCGCGACCGCCGCTGAAAAAGAAAGTTACGTGCGGATATTTTTCCGTTTCCGCAATGCGGATTTGTTTCTTGTGATTGTCTTGTAAAACTTCGCCAAGGGTATTTGTCAAATTATCATTTTCAAATATCACATGAACATTTTTATACGTCGCATCGTATTCCGTCATCGTAGTGTAATGCAAATCGAATTTGTTCATACCGAAGTCGGGCAAGTCAATTTGCGTAAGCACTTGCGTTATTTCACGGCAACGGTCGGTACGGAAATTAAAACAAACAGCCACATCGCCGTCCTTGATTTTTGCATCGGCATTTTCTTTCAAAGCCGCATTCACAATAGGTTTGATAAATTCGTCTGTAACTTCCGCTTCATAAGATTTTTCAATCGCCGCAATTAAATCCGAGGCTTCTTCGCCAACGCCTTTTGTGATAGCGTCGTAAGCCAGTTTAATTCTTTCCCAGCGTTTGTCTCTGTCCATGGCGTAGTATCTTCCCGTAATGGTTGCGATTTGTCCTACGCCTGTTTTTTTCAAATGATTTAATAAATCTTCGATAAAACCTTTGCCGCTGTGCGGGTCGCAGTCGCGCCCATCGGTAAAAGCGTGGATGAAAACATTAGAGAAATTTTGTTCTTTACACGCATCAATAATCGCTTTCAAATGATTGATATGACTATGCACACCGCCGTTGCTCACAAGTCCGAGCAAATGCAAAGGCTTATTATTTTCTTTCGCTGTTTTAATGGATTCCAGCAAAACGGGATTGTTGTGAAAAGTATTTTCGCGAATAGCAACATTAATGCGCTGCAATTCCTGATAAACAATTCTGCCCGCACCGAGATTGAGGTGTCCGACTTCACTGTTGCCCATTTGTCCTTCGGGCAAACCAACCGCTTCGCCGTAAGTAACCAAAGTCGTGTGCGGATATTTGCCGTACAATGAATCTACAAAAGGTGTATCGGCGTTTTGGATGGCGTCAATTTCTTTACTTTTACCCAAACCCCAGCCGTCCATAATGAGAAGAATTGCTTTTTTCGTTTGCATTTTATAAAAAATTTTTGATTGAATAGTTCTGAATTTGCGGGCGTAAAGTTAGGCTTTTTCGCAACTAAAACTGAACACGGACTAAAGAAAACAAAATGCCGATTGCTATTCAGAAATTCTTTTTAAGAGAAAGCAGGGGGCTTGGTTTCTGTATTTATGTCATTAAAAGAAATTAATTTCATAATTTGGCGTGCTCTTTGCTGCATATATTAAAATTAAAAACGAACTAAGAATGAAAAGATTACTTACAATGATAATGGGCGTGCTTTTATTTGCTCCTTTAGGTGTGAAAGCAGCCGAAATAGGCGATATTGTAAACGCGTTAAAACAGGCAGACCCGGCAGAAATTACGAAATTTTTTGACAGTTTCGTGGATATAAAATTGCCCAACAAGGATGAAGTAAAAAACGTGAGCAAAAATCAGGCGAGCATTACTTTGAAGGATTTTTATACTGAGCAGGGCATTAACGGTTTTGAATTATCATCGAAACGTGAAATGGGTGGAACCGGGTATTTGGTGGGAAAACTGAAAACGGATTCCCGGACATTTAACGTAACGATTATGGTAAAAACAAAAGGCAGCACCACAACAATTCTCTCGGTAAGGATTAATTAAAAAATGATTTTGAAAAGAATAGCGGTTGAATAACTTCAATCGCTATTTTTGTTTAAGTTTCATACGGAGAACACAAAGAAATAAAGGCACAGAGAATATAACCCTCTGCCTCGTTTTCTCTGTGAAAGCTGTGTGAAATAAAAAATCTGATAATGAATATCCAATCTCTCTACGAAATATTTTTACAATATCCGTCCGTGCAAACCGACAGTCGCAAGGTGCAAAAAGGCGATTTGTTTTTTGCGCTGAAAGGCGAAAATTTCAACGGAAATTTATTTGCTCAACAAGCCTTGAACGACGGCGCAGCTTATGCAATCGTTGATGAAAACGTTGGCGATGATGAACGATTAATCTTAACGGATAATGTTTTACAAACTTTACAGGATTTGGCAAAACATCATCGCGAGCAATTCAATATTCCTTTTCTTGCGATTACGGGAAGCAACGGAAAAACTACGACAAAAGAATTAGTTAATGCCGTGTTGAGTTCGCATTTTAAAACATATACAACGCAGGGAAATTTCAACAATCATATCGGTATTCCATTGACCATTTTGAAAGTAAAACAAGATGCAGAAATTGCCGTGATAGAAATGGGTGCCAATCATCTGAAAGAGATTGAAGGTTATTGTTTGTATGCGCAACCTACGCATGGAATTATTACCAACATTGGCATTGCACATATCGAAGGATTCGGCAGCAAAGAAAATGTGCGCAAAGCAAAAGGCGAATTGTACGATTTCATTCGCACGCGCAATGGAACTGTTTTTGCTTTTGACGATTATGATTATTTGCACGAAATGTCCAAAGGCATTCGTGAAATAATTTGGTACGGTACAAAAAACGGAACGGTTGTTGGCAGTGCGACGCAACAAAATTCTTTTCTCGGAGTAAATTTTTCGCAAGGTATGCCTACAAAGTATAGCAACATTCAAACAAAATTGGTAGGAACATACAATCTGCCGAATGTTTTATGCGCGGTTGCTGTGGGAAAATATTTCGGCGTTCCCGAAGAAAAAATAAAAACGGCGATTGAAAATTACGAGCCGTCGAACAGTCGCTCGCAGTTAATTAATTTGGGTACAAACAAAATTATTCTGGATGCGTACAACGCCAATCCGTCGAGCATGAAAGCAGCGATTGAAAATTTTGCATCGTTGCCCGGTGAAAATAAAGTGTTGATTCTCGGCGGCATGAAAGAGCTGGGAAATGAAAGTGTGGCGGAGCATGAAAAATTAATCAACTTAATAAACAAATTTTCATGGAAGTCTGTAACGCTGATTGGGAGCGAGTTCCAGCCGTTTGAAAATAAATATCAATGGTTTGAAAATTCAGATGCGGCACGCAATTGGTTTAAAAACTGGAACTTTGACCACAGCACAATTTTGATAAAAGGCTCAAGAGGAATTGCATTGGAAAAGTTGTTGAGTTAATTTGAGAATGTGGTAATTTGAAAATTTGAAAATGACATTTTGCGTCATTGCGAGGAGCGAGGCACAAGCGGCGTGGCAATCTCATAAAAATTAATTGTAGAAAAATAAATAAACCATGAACCAAAAATTTGCCGAACGTATCGGCGCAGAATTAAGAGAAATCGAAGCCGCAGGGTTGTTTAAAAAAGAACGCATTATCGAAAGTCCGCAGGGCGCGGAAATATTAGTCAACGGGAAAACCGTGTTGAATTTTTGTGCCAACAATTATCTCGGTTTGTCGTCGCATCCAAAGGCTTTGGAAGCCGCAAAAGCCACAATTGACAAGCGCGGCTACGGCATGAGCAGCGTGCGTTTTATTTGCGGCACGCAGGATATTCACAAAGAGCTGGAAGAAAAAATTTCCCAATTTCTCGGCACGGAAGATACCATTTTATACGCTGCGTGTTTCGATGCCAACGGCGGCGTGTTCGAGCCTTTGTTTTCTGCAGAAGATGCGATTATTTCCGATGCTTTAAACCATGCTTCGATTATCGACGGCGTGCGTTTGTGCAAGGCGCAGCGTTATCGTTATGAGCATAACAATATGGAAGATTTGGAAAACAAATTGAAAGAATCGGCTCATTTGCGCAGCAGAATTATTGTAACCGACGGCTCTTTTTCCATGGACGGAACCATTGCGCAATTGGACAAAATTGTTGCGTTAGCAGAAAAATACGATGCCATTGTAATGACGGATGAAAGCCATTCTACCGGTTTTATCGGCGCCACGGGTCGCGGCACGCACGAGCATTGCGGCGTGATGGGAAAGATTGATATTATCACCGGCACTTTAGGCAAAGCCTTGGGCGGCGCGAGCGGAGGATTTACTTCGGGCAGAAAAGAAATTATTGAAATGCTGCGCCAAAGAAGCCGCCCGTATTTATTTTCCAACACATTGGCACCGAGCATTGTAGGCGCGTCCATCGCCATTATAGATATGCTGAGCGAAACTACCGAACTGCGCGACAAGCTCGAATACAACACCAAATATTTTCGCGAAAAAATGACGGAAGCGGGTTTTGATATTAAACCCGGCGTTCATCCGATTGTGCCGGTAATGTTGTATGACGCCGTGATTGCGCAAAAATTTGCCGCCGCTTTGCAGGATGAAGGCATTTATGTTACAGGCTTTTTCTTTCCCGTTGTTCCGAAAGGTCAGGCGCGCATTCGTGTGCAGATGAGCGCTGCGCATGAGCAGCATCATTTGGATAAAGCGATTGAGGCTTTCGGTAAAGTCGGCAAAAGTTTAGGTGTAATTAAATAATTTATGAAAACAATAGCTTGGATAAATTGATTAGAAGAATTACTTTTGCATTCCATTAATTTTTTAACCAAAATCATTTAGCCTTTAAATTTCTATTTAACATGGCAGTAAAAATTAGATTACAGAGACACGGAAGCAAGAAGCGTCCATTTTATTTTATCGTAGTTGCAGACGCACGCGCTCCGAGAGATGGTAAGTTTATCCAAAAGTTGGGAACTTACAATCCACTAACCGTTCCGGCGACAATCCAGTTAGACAGACAAAAAGCATTAGAGTGGTTGCACAAAGGTGCGCAGCCTACTGATACTGTCCGTCAGATTTTATCTTTCAAAGGTGTATTGTATTTGAAGCACTTGTTGAGAGGTGTAAAATTGGGCTTGTTTGACGAAGCAACAGCTATGACTAAGTTCCAGGAGTGGTACAACAATCATGAAGCAACAGTTGCAAAGCGCAGGGAAGAACACAAGAAACAACAGCGCGACAGTCGTAAACGTCCTGTGGTAAAGAAAGTTGAAAGCGCTGCTCCGGAAGCTGCTGTTCCTTCAAGCGAAGAAGCTGCCGCACCATCGGAGGAAGCATAGTTTCTTACAGAAGAATTATTGAAAGAGTCCATACCAAAAAAGTGTGGACTCTTTTATTTTTTTCAAAGAACCTGCCGGTAATTTGAGAAACAAATTACCGGCAGGTTTTAAAAGATGTTTGGCTTCAGGCTTTTTTGCGCACTACATGGTAAATCCACAAAAGAATAATACCGCCTACAACCGATAATACAAAACTCCTGAAATTCCAGCCGTTCACGCTGCCCCAGCCAATCAGGTTGCCAATGAATCCGCCGATAACACTGCCTACTATGCCAATGATAATAGTAATAATCCAGCCGCCGGGATCTGAGCCGGGACGTAAAGCTTTGGCAATTGCTCCCGCAATCAAACCAAAAATAATCCATGAAATGATGCCCATAGTTTTATAGTTTAGTTAATAAATAAGCTATAAAAACCATACCAAAACCACAGTCGGCACGAATTAACGATACAGCAAATCGTAATATTCGCTTGCCATGCGGTTGCTGTCAAATTGGAAACGTACGTCGCGCATTGCGTTTTTCATAATCTGTCTCCAGGTATCGAATCTGTCGTAATAAGTCGGAAGTATTTCGGTTTCCAGAATTTTATATATTGTTTCTACATCATATTCATCCTGTTCGTGGATGTGCATATTTGCATAATCAGCTTTTGGAACTACAAAGCCATTGTGCCCGTGATTGATGAACTCGGGAATCCAGCCGTCGTCGGTTGAGAAATTAACAGCACCGTTCATAGAAGCCGTCATTCCGCTTGTGCCGGATGCTTCGCGCGGTACACGCGGATTGTTCAACCAAACGTCAGCAGCTTGTTTCAGGCGTTTGCTCAATGTGAGTTCATAGCCTACAAGTACTGCAATATTTTTATATTTTTTGCTTTCATTGACGAGCCTGTCGAAAGTGCCGATTGCTGAATAATCGAGTGGATACGGCTTCCCGGCAAAGATGATTTGAACGGGATATTTTGTATTGCTAATCAGTTGTTGAAATTTTGCTTCATCTTGCAGCAATAAGTCGGCGCGCTTGTAGCCTGCAAAACGGCGCGCCCAAACGATGGTAAATATATTCGGGTCAAATATTTTCCCTGTTTGGTCGGCAACTATTTCAAAAGCACGTTTCTTTAAATATTTTTTTCTGTCGTCCATGATATAATCATCGCCTTCGTTGAAGGCACGGTACATTTGTTTGTCAGCCCAGTATGTCCAGTTTTGCGCATTGGTAATAGAAATGATGTCGCAAATGCCTTCGTATTTTCCCCACATTTTTCTTGAGACTTCGCCATGAAGTTTAGATACGGCGTTTGCTTTGGATGCGAAGCGCAATGCGACGAGCGAATGATTGAACGAATCTTCGGTAATACCGGTTAATCTTCTTACTTCATCAATGCTCAAACCGCAGAAGTAAGACATTTTCTGGCAGAGATAGATGTTATGTTTTTCATTGCCTGCTTCTTCCGGGGTATGCGTTGTGAATACCAGCTTTTCTTTCAGTTTTTGAACATCTTTATATTTGTTCAGTAAATAAAAAGCCGCCGGCAAAGCGTGTGCTTCATTGAGATGATATTTTTCCGCATCAAAATTTATTTTGTCCAGCAACGTTGCGCCGCCCACGCCGAGCAAAATATATTGCGCCAGTTTTGTGGCTTCGTTGGCATCGTACAAACGATGCGTGATAGTTTGAGAAACATAATCGTTCTCGGGCAAATCGGTTGTGAGTAGAAATATAGGCGCAGTTCTGAACGTTTTCGGATTGAGATATAAGGCTTTTACCCAAACATCTGCATCGTGTATTTTTATCGTGAATTTAATGCCTGTATCTTCGAGAAAAGAATATGTTTTTTCCAGCCATGAAGTTTGCATGGTTTGGTCTGCATTACGATTTTGGTCGTAATAACCGTACTTCCACAGAATACCGATGCCAATTATATTTTGACCAAGCTCGTACGCACTGCGCATGTGTGAGCCGGAGAGAAATCCGAGTCCGCCGCTATAAATTTTTAAAGGCTGATGAATAGCAAATTCCATTGAAAAGTATGCGACTTTCTTTTGATATTTTTCGCTGATGGGGTAAACTCCGTTAAAATTAAAATTGCTCATATTGTTGTTTGAATAATCGAGCCGAAGATAGAAAAAATATTTTTGATAGGAAGATGAAGCTATTGCGAAACTGTTGTTTGAAGCAGCATATTTTGATGCTGTTCGCAAGTTCATTCTGAAAGTGATCAACCGCACCGGGTACTCAAAATATTTGCTCGGTAATATATTTGAGCATCTTGTATTGAACTAAGAAAAAAATTGATGTTGATTTCAATTTAGATTTTATAAAAATGCGCGACAGCAATGCCGCGCATTTTCAAATCAGCTCATTTTAAATTAATTATACATCTCTTCGCGCAAAGCCTTTACGCGCGTGTCTTCAAGATATTCATCAAATGTCATTAGCCTGTCGATGATGCCTTTAGGCGTTAATTCTATGATGCGGTTGGCAACGGTCTGCATAAACGTATGGTCGTGCGAAGTGAACAATACCACGCCGGGAAAGTTTACACAACTGTCGTTGAACGCCTGAATGCTTTCCAAATCCAGGTGGTTTGTCGGTTGGTCAAGCACAATTACGTTTGGGTTTTGCAGCATCATGCGGCTGACCATGCAACGTACTTTTTCGCCACCGCTCAGTACATTTGTTTTCTTCGAAAGGTCGTCGCCGGAGAACAACATCTTGCCAAAGAAACCGCGCAAAAATGGTTCGTCCGCATCGGTTACGTGCGGTGGAACAAATTGTCTTAACCAATCCAGTAAAGGCAATCCTTCTTTAAAATATTTTCCGTTTTCGATAGGAAGGTACGCTTTGGTAATAGTTGTTCCCCATTCATATTTTCCGCTATCGGCTTGTGCTTCTTCATTCAGAACATCGAAGAAATAGGAGACTGCGAGCGGGTTGCGGCTGATGAAGGCAATTTTTTCGCCTTTCTTAATATCGAATGTTACTTTATCGAACAACACATTTCCTTCCACCGTTTTTTTCAGATTTTCTACATTCAAAATCTGGTTGCCCACTTCCCGCAACGGTTGAAAAATAATGCCCGGATAGCGTCTGTTCGATGGTTCAATTTCTTCAATTGTGAGTTTTTCCAAAGCTTTTTTACGCGACGTCGCCTGCTTGGATTTTGAAGCGTTCGCGCTAAAACGTGCGATGAAGTCCAGCAAGTCTTTACGCTTGTCTTCCATCTTCTTATTCTTATCTGCCAACTGCCGCGCAGCCAATTGAGAACTTTCGTACCAGAATGAATAATTACCTGTATAAACTTTAATTTTCTGCCTGTCCACATCAGCAACGTGTGTACACACGGCATCGAGAAAGTGGCGGTCGTGAGAAACTACCAATACGATATTTTCATAATCGGCAAGGAAATTTTCCAGCCAGCCAATGGTTTCTATATCCAAACCGTTCGTAGGTTCATCCAACAACAAAATATCGGGATTGCCAAACAATGCCTGTGCCAACAATACGCGCACTTTCATGTTCGACGGAATATCTTTCATCAGTGTTTGGTGCATATCTTCTTTAATGCCCAATCCGCTCAAAAACGCGCCGGCATTGCTTTCCGCCTCATAGCCGCCCATTTCGCCAAACTCCGCTTCGAGATGGCTTGCGTGCATGAAGTCGTCTTCCGTTGCATCGGGATTCATATAAATAGCGTCTTTCTCGTGCATGACGTCCCACATTTTTTTGTGTCCCATCAACACGGTGTTTAACACTGTTTCATTGTCAAACTCGAATTGGTTTTGTTTTAAGAAAGACAACCTTTCGCCGGGCGTAATTTCTACGGAGCCTTTGGTCGGCTCTATTTCGCCGCTTAGGATTTTAAGGAAGGTGGATTTACCCGCGCCGTTTGCACCGATAACACCGTAGCAATTTCCTTTTACAAAATTGATATTTACTTCGTCGAATAAAACCCGCTTGCCGTAAGCAAGCGTAATATTTCTTGCACTAATCATGTATTAAGAAGATAGATTTTTGAGAAGTGCAAAAGTAACATTTATCGGGCAAAAGGATATGAAAATATGATGATGTTTTTACAGGAATATTAGACCGGCAGAAAAAAAATTAATGCGACGCACTAAAAAATCCGACCATTTGTTCCAATCCGTTTTTTGAAAACATGATTGCGGTATTGTCCAGCGTATCTTGCGTTGCAGCCGCGCGGCAGTTACTCTCTTAGCTGTATGTCGCTTGTTCAGGAATAATCAATTTCCAATGTTTTTCGGAAATGATTTCAATATTATTGTCAATGATTTTAGTGACAGTATTATCATCAATCAAATAAGATGGAATAGATAATGTATTTGCGGCTTTTTTCACATTCTCCAAACTGTTTAGCGGTTGTTTATTCTTGCTTTAATCTTCACAGGTCAATTTGTATGTGATAAAATTTCCTTCCGTGCTATTCTTTTTAAAATTAAATTTTTCCAAAAGCCTTATTGAATGTTGATTTTCAGAATGTGTATATGCTTCTATTGATTTTAGCCCGACGTGTTGAATTGCAAAATCTATCACTTTTGAAAATGCTTCCTGCATTATTCCTTTTCCCTGAAAATCCGGTAACAATTCATATCCGGTTTCTGCTTTCAGATTATCTTCCGAAAAATCAAATAAGCAGATTGTTCCAATTAATTTATCTGTTCCGTTCAACGTGATTGCCCAATAAATGGAATCGTTCTTTTGGATATTTTCATGAATAGTCTGAATAAAAGCCTTTGCATCATTCGCTGATTTTGCAGGCTTCCTGCCGAGATATTTGTTTACGGTTTCGTTTGAACGCAAAGCAAATATTTCATTGTCATCGCTGCTTACAAGTTGCCTCAACGTAAGCCTGTCGGTTTTCAGAACTGGAAACGGATTAAAATTTCTGTCGCTCATCTAAATATTATCATTGAATTTGTCGGCTTGCTTATATTTTTTTCTGTATTTGCCAATAGTGCCCGAACGGGTCTTTAAACATTCCTTGCCTGTAACCATATTCGTGGTCTGTCACAGGGCTGATTTCTGTTGCACCCGCGGAAATGGCGCGGTTAAAAACTTCGTGAACATCGTCCACAAACAAACCGATAACCGCTGTTACGCCTTTGGCATTTACAGGTTCAAGCGCATCAAACCAACGCATAGTTTCGTGCAGATGAAAAACAGCGCCGTTTATTTCCAACTCTGCAACATGAATGCTTCCGTCATCGTTGCGAAAACAAAAATGTTCCGTTGCTCCGAACCTGGTGTAAAAATCAATGTTTAACGTGCCTTTCGGAATATGCAGTTCGGGTGCGAAATGTGTTGCCATATTTTTAGGATTAAATGTGTTTGTTCGTTTGTTCTTCTGTCTTAAAGCATTTCTACAATTTGAATATTGTTTCCGCAAGTGTTATTTGTTCAAAAACTTTTCAATCATCGGTACAACAAAATCACTTTCTTTTGTGTCCGGTTTTAGTGTTGTGATTTCGCCAATATATTCTCCGTGCCCGCCCGGAATTATTGCAAGTTCAGAGTTTGCAATTTGTCTGTGCAATTCAATAGCGTGTTCGGGCGTAATTACGTCTTTGTCGGCAATGATGATTAAGGTCGGCACTTTAATTGATTTTATTTGTTCGTCCGAAATGTCTTTGAAATTTACCATTCGTTTTGCATCTCTGTCGTGCATTATTTGCAAACCATTTGTGTCGGGCGCGACTTGTTTGTATGCCGTTTTCAGTTGTTCGGGCATATTTTCCAATTTCGCTTGTTTCATAAAATCCCAAAACCAATCTGGAACTCCATTGCGTTTTGCAAGTGCAGAACCAACAACAATTTTATTTACGATTACTGAGTGTCTGATTGCAATTTGCAAAGTTGTTGTTCCACCGTTGCTGAAACCGAAAAAGTCCGCTTTGTCAATATTTAGATTTTTAAGAAGCGTTGCAATGTCGTCTGCATCTTGCTCAAATGTCAAGTCTGCGTTTCTGTCGCTTGTCCGTCCGTGTGCTTGTAATTCAACGGCAATTACTTTTTTGTCTTTTGCGAACAACGGAATAACTTTCTCAAAATTGGATTGAATGGTCGAGCCGCCACCGTGAATAAGAACAAGCGGTTTGCCTTGTCCATAAATTTCGTAATACATTTTCAATCCGTTCACTTCGGAATATCCGCTGTCAAAAGTCAATTTGTCTGTCGTTGCTGTCGCCATTGTTTTAGGTACTGTTTTGCACGCTGTCAAAGTGAAAAATATCAAACTGAAGATTACAATTATTGGTTTCACGTTATTGTTGATTTGAAACATTGAACATCCAACGAACGCCAAACTTATCTTTACAAGTTCCCCAATAACCCCAAAATTCATCGTGCGGAGCAACGCCGTCCGTGATGCCTGTTGAAAGTTCTTTGTATAAGCGATCGGCTTCGGCTTTTGTGTCGGGATTTAAGCTGATAGTAACATTGTTGCCTTCTACCAGTTTATGCCCAAAACTTTCCAGCATATCGCTCGCCATAATTTGTGTGCCGCCGAGAATGGGTAATGCAACGTGCATTACTTTGTTTTTGTCGGCTTCTGAAAGTTCGGGCATTCCGGGCTGTGCAGGAATGTCTTTCATTCTTATCAGCGGTGTTGAAAATTCTGCTCCGAAAACTGTTTTGTAATGGTTAAATGCTTCTTCGGCATTGCCATTAAAGTTCAGATAGATGGATGTGTGTGCCATTGTTTTTATTTTTTACAAAAGTATTCAGTAGTACATTAAATCAACTTGCCATAGGACAAGAAATTGCTTACGCTTTTGCTACTTCTTTTCTTATTCTGCTTAGTGAAGTGTCGGTAATACCAAGATAAGAAGCGATATCTTTGATGGGCGCTTCTCTTAAAATTTGCGGATGTTCTTTTTGCAAAGCCAGATACCTGTCGGTTGCCGAGTCTGTAATCATAGAAACGGAACATTGTTTTAATAAGAACAGCCGTTGCGACATCCATGCGCGTCCCCATTCGGCAATTTCCGGAATGGTTTGATATAAGTGTTGAAAGTCTTCGAGCGTAATCTTCCAGCATTTGCATGGTGTCAATGCTTGGATATTTTCTTTTGCAGGTATTTGCAAAAACAAGGAATTGACTTCAATCACAATTTCATTGTTGCAGAAAAACTGTGTGGTAATATCGTTGCCTTTGTAATCGTGAACAAATGAACGAACCAAACCGTTTTCAAGACAATAATATTCGTTGGCAGTCTGGTCTTCTTTTAATAGAAATTCGTTTTTCTGAAAAACTACTTCTGTATGTGCCCGAAAAACTTCTTCCAGTATTTTACTGGTCAGGATGTTGCTGCGATAAATGTGTTGCAAAGTTGTATTTGGCAAGTCGCTCATGATTCGATGTTTGGCGGAAATAAAAATCTATCAGTCAAATTTAAAATAAAATTTTATTCGCGGCAGAGCTGTCGGGCATTTATCCTGTATCGTCAACCAAAAATTGTAAAAACCGGTCATTTTCATTTTTAAATAATTCTTTGGGCGAAGCGCCGGAAAGCCTTTTGATTTCTTTGATGAAATACGATTGGTCGTAATAGTTGAGCTGCGGAAAAAGCTGGCCTTCTTTGATATGCGAAAGAGAAGCCTGGAAACGAAGAATATTGCAATATGCTTTTAATGAAAGCCCGAACTGCTTGTTGAAATACTGATTGATTTGCCGCGCGCTCCAATACACTTTTTCGGAAAGTTCTTTCACGGAAAGTTCTCCGTTGGTTGCAAAAATCAATTCAAACAATTTACGTTTTCGTTCGTCTATTTCTTTTGGTAAAAGCGATTGGATTTTTTGCGTTGCTTTTGTGCAGAATGCGTCAAAATCGTTCAAATCATCTGCGTTGAAATCCAAAAAGTCATCCGGCAATATTTTGCCGCTGTCCAGTATACCTGCGATAGAATATTAAAAAATATATTCCACCGCAAGCGGATTAAAATTGATAGCAAAGAAGCTGGAAATATTATTTTGTTTAGGAATGAATTTTGGTTTTGTCTCTAAACCCAGAAGCGAAATACGAAACTGTCCATCTGTGGCTTTGGAAAAAGATAAATCAATTTTCCCGTTTGGAATAATCACGCCTTCTCTCACGGCAGAAAGGTTTTGCAGCGACGAAAAGCAATAGATAAAATCGAAAATTGATTTATCGGCTTTGGCGAAATGATAAAGTAAACCGTTGTTCATTTGTTGCTTTCGTATTGGGCAAATATATAACGATTGGGTATTTTGGTTCCGTTTGAATTGTTTTCCTGACGAAGCCGTGACACGACTTCGCCAATGTATTCTCAAATTAGCTTTACCTTTGCATAAATTTTTGAATCGTGAGTAAAGGAAAAGTTTTGGTAGCCATGAGCGGCGGAATTGACAGCACTGTTGTTGCATTAATGTTGCACAAGCAGGGCTATGAGGTTATTGGCATTACCATGAAAACATGGGATTACGCGAGCAGCGGCAGCAGTTCCAAAGAAACAGGCTGTTGTAATGTGGACAGCTTTAACGATGCGCGCATGGCTGCGGTGCAACACGGTTTTCCGCATTTTATTTTGGATATACGCGACGAGTTCGGCGATTTTGTGGTAGAGAATTTTGTGGAAGAATATTTGGCTGGTCGCACACCAAATCCATGTGTCATGTGCAACACGCATATCAAATGGCGCGCTTTACTGAAACGAGCAGACGCTTTGGGTTGCGACTTTATTGCGACAGGACATTATGCAAATATCCGTCAGCATGAAAACAGCAGATATTATTTAAGCAAAGGCTTGGACGAAACCAAAGACCAAAGTTACGTGCTTTGGGGCTTGGAGCAGGATTTGCTTAGCAGAACCTTATTGCCTTTGGGAAAATATCTGAAATCCGAAATTCGTCAGATGGCGGCGGATTATGGTTATCCCGAGTTGGCGAAGAAAAGCGAAAGTTATGAAATCTGTTTTGTGCCGGACAATGATTATCGCGGCTTTCTGAAACGCAGAGTAAACGGGCTTGAAGAGAAAGTTGCAGGCGGATTGTTTGTAGATAAAAACGGAAAAATTTTGGGCAAGCACAACGGTTATCCTTTCTACACAATTGGTCAGCGCAAAGGTTTGGTGGCGGTTGGTCATCCGGTGTATGTAACGGCGATTAATCCCGAAACAAACACAGTTGTTTTGGGCGATGAAGAAGATTTGGCTAAGACAGAACTGACGGTAGGAAAAATCAACTGGCAAAAATATCCCAATGTTGAAAACGGTAGGGAAGTACTTACAAAAATCCGTTATAAAGACAAAGGAACATTCGGCGAATTATTCAATGAAAACGGACAAATCAAAGTGCGCTTATTCAACAACGCTTCAGGCATCGCGCCCGGGCAAAGCGCTGTGTTTTACGAAGGCGACGATGTAATTGGCGGCGGTATTATTCAGCGGGAAATACCGTTTTAATATATTTTAACCGGAATGCTTTTATAGGGAAAGTTCACATAGCGACTTTCCCTTTTTATTGCTATTTGCACAGGTATTTTACAACAATCCTTTTCTCCATAAGTACACGACCATTAAAATAATTAATACTGCGAACAGAATGGCTACTACTTTAGTTTCGTTGAATCTCTTTTCAATTTTCGGTGCGAGATAACCATGTTCCTGTAGAATGGAAACTGCTTCTATAATATCCTTTTCTTCAACTTGCAATTGGATTCCGTTGCTGTATGCGGTAAGATAGGGTGCTGTTTGCGCAAGCAATTCATCTTTGGTAAAACAAAAAATTCCGTGTTCCTCCAACAGATGCCGCACAAGGTATATTTCGGAAAAACTCATGCTTGAATAGACAGTTATAAATTTTGCCATACGATCATTTCATGCCCATTTGTGTATTGAACTCATTGCTTTTCCCCACCGGAATTGATAATGATTGCCACGAAGCATCTTTTAGTATTTTGCCCAATAAAACAATCTGACCAACATGATAGCTGTAATGCATCAGTTGTCTTAGTATGGCGTCATAAACTTTCAAAGGCTCTGTGCGAATGGTTATTTCTTTTCCCAAATCCTCTGAATGCAAATTTTTTAAAGTATCCAGTAAACAATTCCACCCTTCGTCCCACATGGCAACTAATTCTTTCTTTGTACAACGAAAATCGGCAAATTCTGTATCTCTGTTGCGCCAAGATTTTTCGCCGTCTTCCATTAAAAAATTCGTCCATCGGCTAAGCATATTGCCGTGCATGTGCCGAATGATGATAGCAACGCTGTTGACCGCTGCTGACTGCCTGTAAAAACATTCTTCTTCCGAAAGTTGTGCGAGAGTTTTGTCGCCCATTGTTTTGTATGATTCAAAACGGCTGATGACACTTTCTAAGAAATTATTTTCTAATTGCATAGTACTATGTTTTTCAAAAGAATATTTTCAAACTTCACGATTAATTCTCTAAGATATACTTTTTGAATGTTAAATTTGTTCGCTGTATAAAAAACAAAATTATGTCATCATTTGAAGTTATTGGAGGGAATAAATTGCGTGGCGATATTATTCCGCAGGGGGCGAAAAACGAGGCGTTGCAAATCATTTCGGCGGTATTGCTTACTTCGGAAGAAGTATTAATCAACAACATTCCCGATATTCTCGATGTAAATTTATTGATAGAATTGTTACGGGATTTAGGTGTAAAAGTCAATCGCATTGACCGGCACGCTTGCGCTTTCAAAGCCGATGACGTGAATGTCGATTATCTTTCTTCGGAAGCATTCCGCAAAAAAGGAAGCAAGTTGCGCGGCAGCGTAATGCTTGCGGGACCAATGCTTGCGCGGTTTAAGAAAGCGTTTATTCCAAAACCCGGCGGCGACAAAATCGGTAGGCGGGGAGTGGATACGCATATAATCGGTTTTCAAAAATTAGGCGCAGATTTCCGTTACAATCCCGAAACTTTTTGTTTGGAATTTACAACACAAGGTTTGCAAGGAACGTATATGATGCTCGATGAACCTTCGGTTACAGGAACGGCAAATGTACTGATGGCGGCGGTTTTGGCAAAAGGCAAAACCGAAATTTATAACGCAGCGTGCGAGCCATACTTGCAACAGCTCAGTAAAATGCTCAACAGAATGGGCGCAAAAATTTCTGGCATTGGAAGTAATTTACTGATTGTCGAAGGCGTTGAAAGTCTTAGCGGCACGGAACACTCCATGTTGCCGGATATGATTGAAATAGGCAGTTTTATAGGGCTTGCAGCCATGACGCAAAGTGAACTCACGATTAAAAATGCGGGCATTGAGCATCTCGGTATTATTCCTGATAAGTTCAAAAAACTCGGTATTCAAATGGAATTTCGCGGCGATGATATTTATATTCCCGAACAAAGCCATTACGAAATAAGCACTTATATGGACGGAGGCATTCTCACAATATACGACAATCCTTGGCCCGGGTTCACACCCGATCTAATCAGCATTGTTTTGGTAACGGCAATTCAGGCAAAAGGCAGCGTGCTCATTCATCAGAAAATGTTTGAAAGCCGTTTGTTCTTCACCGATAAATTAATTGATATGGGCGCGCAGATTATTCTCTGCGACCCGCACCGCGCCACAGTTATAGGGCTTGACAGAAAATTTCAGCTGCGCGGCATTACTATGAGTAGCCCCGATATTCGCGCCGGGCAAGCATTGCTGATTGCAGCCTTGAGCGCCGAAGGAAAAAGCACTATTCAAAACATTGAACAAATCGACCGAGGTTATCAAAATATCGATAAACGGTTGAATGCGTTGGGCGCGCAGATTAAGAGAGTTGACTAAAAGATAATTGCTGTGTGAAGCGTCCTCGCTTCACACTTTTATTTTATTGCTTCATGGCAATTGTCGGCAAGAGCCGACAGAATAAAAATGCGCGGCGAAGACACCGCGCATAGCAGATTAAGAGAATTATTTTTTCGCCATTTCTAAAATAGTTTCCCATTCCTCATCTGAAACGGGACAAACCGATAAACGACCTTGCCTGATTAATGCGAGGTTTTGTAATTTTTTTTCGGCTTTCATTTGTGCAAGCGTTACCGGTTTCTTTAGTTTTTTTACGGGCTTCAAGTCCACTGCCACCCAGCGTTCGTCGTCGGTTGTCGGATCTTGATACGCTTCTTTTACAACCTTAGCAATACCTACGATTTCCATTCCTTCGTTGCTGTGATAAAAGAAAACTTCCTCGCCTTTTTTCATGGTGCGAAGATTGTTGCGCGCCTGATAATTACGCACGCCGTCCCAGAAAGTCTGCTTGTCTTCCGTAAATTTTTCCCAACTGTATTTATGAGGTTCTGATTTTACGAGCCAATGTGCCATTTGAATTATGAATTATGAATTAAGAGTCTGTTATCAGTTAGCCGTTCACTGAATATTGTTTATCCCATTAATCTTTACAATCTACCAAAATCATGGTTCAGACTACCATCCGCTTGCCAATACATCTGCCAAATGCAGCGATTTTATGTGCGCGCCTTTTTTATTGGCGCAGCCGGAAATGTGCATCAGGCAACTCATATCCGTACTGATTAAATATTCCGCATCGGTTGCGATTGCATTGGTAATTTTTTGGTCTGCCATTGCAACACTTATTGGATTAAACTTTACGGCGAATGTGCCGCCAAATCCGCAGCAGGTCTCGTTTTCAGCCATTTCTACCAGTTCGAGACCTTCCACATTTGCCAGCAATTTTCTCGGCTCTTGTTTTAAGCCGATTTCACGCAGTGCGGCGCAACTGTCGTGATAAGTAGCTTTTCCTTCAAGCTTTGCGCCTACCTTTTCTACTTTTAAAACATTGACTAAAAAATCGGAAAACTCGTAAATGCGCGAACTGATTTTTTCAACATCTTGCTTTAAAGAAGAATTTTCAAACAAGGTTTTGTAATAATTTTTTACAAAGCCGGCACAACTTGCACTCGGCGCAACAATTAGTTCATCGCCTTTAAAATCTTCGAGAAATTTTTTGCAAACACTTTTCGCCTCTTCCTGGAAACCTGCGTTGAACGCGGGCTGTCCGCAACAGGTTTGATTCGTATTATACGATACGCTGCATCCGACTTTTTCTAACACTTTTACCATATTGAATGCGACGGTAGGATACAGTTGGTCAATAAAACAAGGAATAAATAATTGTATGTTCATCACATGAATAGTTGAAAGCGGAAAGTTAAGATATATGTTGTACATAAATAAAAAACGCTCCGAACTTTTGGAGCGTTTTCTTTTAATTTTTTCTCACAATAACACTGATATTCACGGACGTATTTTTATTTGTGCAAACCTGCGGAATCTGTGAGCTACTTGTTCAAGTCTCTTTTCAGTTCAATCATCTTCAAAGCTGTGATTGCAGCTTCTTCGCCTTTGTGTCCGTGAATACCGCCTGTGCGTTCGATTACTTCTTCTTCACTGTTTACGGTAAGTACGCCAAAAATTACGGGCGCATCTAAAGAAAGATTGAGTTGCGATACACCCTCTGTAACCATGTTGCACACATATTCAAAATGCGGTGTGCCACCGCGGATAACTGTGCCAATCGTAATAAATGCATCAGCTTTTTGTTGATTGCTTTCTGCATAAGCCTTTATTGCAAACGGAATTTCCACCGCACCGGGAACCACAAGTGTTCTGTATTGTGCGCCGTTTTCCTGCAAAATTTTTATGCAGCCATCTTCTAATTTATCTACCAAATGTGCGTTCCATTCGGTTTTCACTATTACAACAAAGGCATCCTTCAATTGAGGAATGCCTTTGTTTAAAATTGTATTGCCTTGTGTTGCCATGATTATATTACACTAATTATTGCCAATTACACGAATTAGATGCTTTTATGATTTAGAGAAATGAGCGGTCATTCGTGAAATTTGTGTTACTCGTTAGGTTGAACCTGTAAGCGATTCAGATACTTATCTGCCTGAATGCTGTATTGCGAATTTGGAAATTTATCTTTCAGTTCTTTATACAAGGTAACAGCATCTTGTGTTTTGCCGCTTACTTCACTTAGCAATGCTGCACGGTACAAAAATTCAGAAGCATTTACTTCATCATCTTCAAATTGTGCCGCAGCTTTTTTGTAATAATCAATTGCTTCTGCATTCTTTTTCAATTCACTATAAGCATCGCCCAATGAACCGTAAGCCATCATCTGGATTTGCTTTTGGTCTGTTGAAAAATCACTAAGATATTTCACGGCATTGTTATAATCGCCGAGACGGAGATAACTTTCGCCTGCATAATATTTAGCAAGATTAGCGGCGTTTGTACCGCTATAGCTGCGGATAATAGACAATGCACCTTTATTTACGCCTTCGCCGTTTAGCACAAATTTGTAGGTAGCCGTATCCACAGTCGGGCTGAAAATTGCTTGCTGAAATGCTGCCTGTACGGCAGCGAGTGCATTATTTGCATTAGTTTCTTTTGGTTCAGTAACGAATTTTTTATATCCGAACCAACCTGCCAAAACAATTATCACAATCGAAAGAACCGTCAATACGGGCTTTTGAATTCTGTTCCATGTATCCAAAAATTTGTCTCCGGAGAGTACCTGATTTTGAGCCATAATTTGTTTTAAAATAAATGAATCTTTTTTTGAACGTGCAAATGTAAGGGATTAGTCCGTGATGTACGGATAATTTTCATCCATCATTACATCTTCCAAAACTGCTTCCGGTTTCGGGAACGGGCTTTCTTCCGCAAACTTCACGGCATCTTCCACCACTTTGTTGATGCGTTCGTCAATTGCAGCAATTTCTTCATCGGAAGCAATATTGCCGTCTTTTATTTTTTTACGGATAACCACAATCGGGTCTTTGGATTTGTACTCTTCTAATTCTTCTTTTGTGCGGTATTTTCCCGGGTCGGAAATAGAATGCCCTTTGTAGCGATACGTTTTTATTTCCAGTAAAGTCGGTCCGCCTTTTTCGCGTGCGCGTTTTACAGCGCGGGAAACTGCTTCGTGAACTGTTTCGGGATTCATGCCATCGACTTTATCGCCGGGCATATCGTAAGCATCAGCTAATTTATAAATATCAATCACGTTGGAAGTTCTTTCCACAGAAGTTCCCATTGCGTAATGATTATTCTCGCAAATGAAAACTACAGGCAGATTCCACAACATGGCAAGATTGAATGTTTCGTGCAACACGCCCTGACGCGCAGCGCCATCGCCGAAGAAACAAAGTGCTACATTGTCTGTGCCATTGTATTGTTCAGCGAAAGCCAAACCTGCACCTACGCCTATTTGTCCGCCCACAATTCCATGTCCGCCAAAAAAATGATGTTCTTTACTGAAGAAGTGCATACTGCCGCCTTTTCCTTTGGCACAGCCTGTTGCTTTTCCGTACAGTTCAGCCATTGCAGCGTTTGGTGTAATACCTTTTGCAATACCCAAACCATGGTCGCGGTAAGCAGTAATAAACGGGTCTTCGGGGCGTGTAGCCGTCATACAGCCGGCTGCGATTGCTTCCTGACCCACATAAGCATGAAAAAATCCGCGAATTTTTCCGGCCATTTTATATTTTTCTTCTGCCGCCAATTCAAACTGACGGATGAGTTGCATTAATTCGTACCAATAAAGGTATGTTTCTTTTGAATATTGAGTTGTAGCCACAGTCTAAAAATTTGAGCGCAAATATAATGATTAATGTTATAAAGAGACAATTCGATAACGGGATAATATGTTGTAATTAATAATTAAAAATCTGGAATTAGTAATTGCCGGCGTTCACTGCAATGTCTGGTACAGAAAGCGCATAATTTTTAATTAGTAATTGTTAATTATCTAAACCTTCTTTTAATCAGGTGTTCAAACTGCTTAACAACCGGATTGGTTAAATCCCAGCCAAGTTTCAAATATAATTCGCGTTCTGCCCAACCGCGCGCCTGCTCGTAATCGTTGAATTTGTTTAACGTGATGATGCTTCTTTCGTACATAAATTCATCGCCGCGAAACAAATCATTGATATAAACGTAGCGGTCATTAATGCCAACTGCATTTGTCAAATCTGTGATGGGCGTGCTTTGCAGCGTTTCAATTAATTCACTTTTATCGGATTTATATTTTTCGTTTAATTCCTGTCCGGCATTTTCTTCAACCGGCGCCTGATGAACAATAGTCGGCGCTTCGCGTAAAAATCCGAACGCCTCCCAAGGGTTGTATTGCTCCAAAGGACCATCTTTACGAGCATCTTTTTCGGATACAGTTATTTCTTTTTCTTCAACAATCTCTTTGTCTTCTGATTCGGGTGCAGGTTGTTCAATAATTTCAGCGATCGGTTCTTCCTGCAATAAATGAACTTCTTTTTCTGTTGCTTCTGTATTTGTTTCTACAACGGCAGTAGTTATAAATGACGGCATTACAACAGCCACGCTGCGTTTAATTATTGCGTTATTATTTGTATGCTGCAATTCCGCAACCAACAGTTGCGATACCGTTAAAAGTTTTGCAGCCTCTGCATTTGAAGCAATGAGCGATTGCAACTTATCGATAAGTGATTGAACTTTTTCTTGATTAAAATCCGTTTTTTCCATTTTCGTTTCGGGAGAATTGGTTAAAAACAATAATTTTGAACGGTCGTAAAAATTGTAATAAAAGTACAACGTAATTCTTTAACGGCGAATGATGTTTTGTTATTTTTATACGAAATGATTTTGTTTTAAAATTTTTTACTTAACATAAATGTTCATAGAACCAAGCCTGAAAGGCGAAAACAGAGGTTGGATTGAAGTGATTTGCGGCTCCATGTTCAGCGGAAAAACCGAAGAACTGATTCGCAGATTAAAGCGCGTAGAAATTGCAGGGCTGAAAGCAGAAATCTTCAAACCCTCGATTGACGTGCGTTACAGCGAGCAAGCTGTTGTGAGCCACGATGCCAATGAAATTCAAAGTACGCCTGTAAGCTCTTCGCAAAATATTTTGTTGCTGTCGCAGGATGTAAATGTTGTAGGTATTGACGAAGCACAATTCTTTGACAGCGAAATTGTAAACGTATGCGAAATACTCGCCCGCAAAGGCGTTCGCGTAATTGTTGCCGGTTTGGATATGGATTACAAAGGTCGCCCGTTCGGACCGATGCCGCAATTGCTGGCAGTGGCGGATTACATTACAAAATTGCACGCAATCTGCGTGAAGTGCGGCAACATTGCGAGCATGTCTTACCGCAAAGTGTCGCAGGATTCGCAAGTGTTATTAGGCGAAAAAGAAACTTATGAACCGCGTTGCAGAAGCTGTTATTACGAAGGAGAGAATATTTGATACGCCTCGGTACGTGTCTTCACGTACCGAAATAAAATAGTGGTTCGTGCAGACACGAACCGCGGCTAAAAAATAATAATAAGTGGTTCGTGCAGACACAAACCACGGCTAAAATATATAAATTGAACCGTTCCGTACTTGCATTGATTAAAAAAGATTTGTTGCTCGAAATGCGGCAGCAATACACGCTTTACGGCATTTTGCTGTATGTGGCTTCGACCATTTTTGTTGTGTACATTACGCTCGGTCAGCCGGAAGATACGGTGTGGAATGCGTTGTTTTGGGTGGTGCAATTATTTGTGTGTGTGAATGCTGTGGCAAAAAGTTTTTTGCAGGAGAACAAAGGACGAATGTTATACTTCTATTCCATTGCCAGCGCGAAAGATTTTATTGTTGCAAAACTTGTCTTCAACGCAATCTTAATGTTGGTAATGACTTTGCTTTCCATGCTTGTATTTACGGTGCTTTTGGGCAATCCGTTGTACAATCTTTGGCAGTTCGTCGGTATTGCAAGTTTGGGCGGATTGGGATTGAGTTTCGTATTTACATTTCTCGCGGCAATCGCTGCTAAAGCACAACAGCAAGCTGCTTTAATGGCTGTGATGGGATTCCCTGTAATTGTGCCACAACTGATGTTGCTCGGTAAGGTTTCCAAGATTGCGTTTTCTCCAGCATTATATTCGGGCTTGGGAAAGATGATTGGATTGCTGGTTGCGTTTGATGCTTTGGTAATTGTACTGGCGTTGATATTGTTCCCTTTTTTGTGGAAAGATTGAAGTAATTAACCCAAGTTGCGGGTTATGGTATAAAAAGCGAAGAGCATCGAATAAAATAATAGTTTTGAGTTACCACACTTAAAACGGTATTTATCGATGCTCAACGGGGATAAAGTTATAAGAATATTTTGTTTGGTAGATGATTTATTAAAAGGAATTGGTCATCAGGAAGATGTACGTTGTCGAGTAAGCGATAGCGAAGTGATAACAACGGCAATCGTAGCGGCTCTTTATTTGGGGGGACATCATGATAATGCGAGAGGTTTTATGCAAATGACGGGCATGTGTCCTCAGATGTTGGACAAAAGCAGATACAACAGGCGTTTGCACAGATTAGAGCCATTGTTGTGCAGTATGTTTTTTCAGCTTGGCGGGTATTTGAAAGACATCAGCGGAGCAAGCAGTTATGTGATAGATTCCTTTCCTGTAGCGGTTTGCGACAATATAAGAATATCGCGCAGCAAGATGCTGAAAGGCAAACAATGGCGTGGCAGGCAAAGCAGTATGCGCAGATATTTATACGGAGTAAAGGTGCAAGTGCTGACAACAGCGAAAGGCATACCGGTTGAATTTGGTTTTGTTCCCGGCAGTGAGAGCGATGTGCAGGCATTGAAAAAGCTGCCGTTAAGCGTAGCGCCTGAAAGTTGTATTTACGGCGATGCCGCTTATACGGATTACACCATCGAAGATGATATGTTGGAAGCAGAGAACATTCATTTAATGATTGGCAGGAAGTCCAACAGCAAAAGAAAGGATGAACCTTGGGTAAGATTTTTGAAAGAACACAGCAGAAAAAGAATTGAAACAACATTCAGCGAAATCAAAAATCTGTTCCTTAGAAAGATTCACGCTGTAACTTTTAAAGGTTTTTTACTGAAAATATTGATGTTTATTTTCGCTTATACCTTGAATAGACTTACTGATTAAATAGCAACTTGAATTATTTAATAATTCACAATTAAGAATTAATAATTGTTGATGCTCATTTGCAATTCCTGATAA
The DNA here is from genome assembly GCF_001659705.1 of Arachidicoccus sp. BS20. Classification (NCBI taxonomy): domain Bacteria; kingdom Pseudomonadati; phylum Bacteroidota; class Chitinophagia; order Chitinophagales; family Chitinophagaceae; genus Arachidicoccus; species Arachidicoccus ginsenosidimutans. The sequence goes on along the minus strand of NZ_CP015971.1, from coordinate 782,128 downwards.
TGAAACGCCTAATTCTTAATTTATAATTAATAATTCTTAATTCCCGCCGTATCTTCGCTGCATAAAAATATTCTGATATGCTGAAAGGTTTGCTCGATTTACACAATCTGCTTCGTTGGTTCATTTTAATTTTGTTGTTGGTAAACATTATTAAAAATTATGCAAGCATCAACAAGCCATTTACCACCGGCGATAAGAAACTTGGTTTGTGGCTGATGATATGTGCGCATACAACTTTCTTAGTCGGATTAATTCTTTTAATTATAAAATTAACGCAGTTGCCCGCAGGCGTGTCCGTGATGAAAAACGATGCTTTGCGTTTCAGCTTTGTAGAACATCCTGTTGCGATGCTGATTGCAATTGTATTGATTACGATCGGGCGCGGCGTTTTCAGAAAAAATATATCCGATGCAAAGAAACATACAAGAGCTGCAACATTGTTTTTGCTTGCATTGATTGTGATTTTAGCAATGATTCCCTGGGCAACTTCATCGTTGGTTCCGGGAATGTAATTTTTTAAATAAAAAATGTATAAGGTTTTAGACTGCGAAGTTTAAAACCTTTTTTCTTTGCGAAACTTTGAGTCTTTATGGCAAATTATAGCCACTAAGACACGAATACGCTAAGAAGCATAAAGAAAGATAATTATGAAAGATTTCAAAGACTTAAGAATCGTATTCATGGGAACGCCCGAATTTGCTGTGGCTTCGCTTGATGCGTTAATCAATGCAGGTGCAAATATCGTGGGCGTAATTACGATGCCGGATAAACCTTCCGGGCGTGGAATGCAGCTTTCGCAAAGCGCAGTAAAAAAGTATGCGGTAGAACATAATCTGTTTTTATTGCAACCCGAAAAACTGAAAAATGAAGATTTTATTCAGCAATTAAAATCCTTGAATGCAGATGTTCAAATCGTAGTTGCATTCCGAATGTTGCCCGAAATTGTTTGGAATATGCCATCAATGGGAACAATAAATTTACACGGTTCTTTGCTGCCGCAATATCGTGGCGCAGCGCCGATTAACTGGGCAATTATCAATGGCGAAAAAGAAACAGGTGTTACTACTTTTAAGTTGCAACACGCGATTGATACCGGCAATATTTTATTGCAGGAAAAATTTCCGATTGACGAAAAAGATACTGCCGGAACTGTTCATGATAAGATGAAAATAATAGGAGCGGAGCTTTTGCTAAAAACGCTGAAAGGCTTGTGCGGCGATAGTTTGCAGGAAACTATGCAATCTTCTTCCTTTGAGGAAAAATATTTAAAACCTGCACCGAAAATTTTTACCGAAACCTGCAAAATAGATTTCTCCAAAACAGTTGAAGCAGTGTATAATCTCATTCGCGGGTTGTCGCCTTTTCCTGCAGCGTTTACCGAGCTGAATGGAAGAAAGTTGAAAATTTTCTTTGCGGAAAAAGAAATTGTTGCGCACGATAAAACAACCGGAGAATATGAAACCGATGAAAAATCCTTCCTGAAGTTTGCTTGCAGCAATGGTTTTATTCATGTAAAAGATATTCAGTTGGAAGGTAAAAAAAGAATGCAGATTGAAGATTTTTTAAGAGGTTATCGATTTTGATTTCTATTATCAAATAGATTCCGAAACTATAATAAAATATTGTAAATTGCTATTCTGAGTCGTTTACACTGCTTGATTTTTCCTTGTATATTTTCCCTTTTTCTGTGTACTTTACAGCAGTTTATTTAGTGTTTTATGACTATCAAAGAACAACTCGAAAAATTTAATCAGGCATATAACTCCCTCAATGCCGAACAGCACAAAGCCGTTGATACGATTGAAGGCGCGGTAATCGTAAACGCCGGTCCGGGTACGGGAAAAACGCAGATACTGGCGACGCGTATCGGCAATATTCTGATGCAGACCGATACCAATCCCAACGAAATTCTGTGCCTTACTTATACCGATAACGGCGCGGTGGAAATGCGCAACCGCCTGTTGAAAATCATTGGTACGGCGGCGTATGGCGTGAAGATTCATACATTTCATTCTTTTTGCAACGAAGTGATTCAGGACAATCTCAGCTATTTCGGCAAGTGGAATTTGGAGCCTGTCAGCGATATTGAAGAAATCGATTTGTACAACAAACTGATTGATTCCATTGAGCCGGATAATATTTTAAAGCGTTTTCGCGGCGATGTGTATTACGAAGCCGCAAGACTGAAATCGTTATTCAGCCTGATGAAAAAAGAGGCTTGGGATGCGGATTATTTTAACGAAAAAATTAATGAGTACCTGCGAGATTTGCCCACACGCGATGAATTTGTTTATAAAAGAAAATACAAGGAATTTAATGTGGGAGACCCAAATCCGAATAAGATTGCAGCCGAAACAGAAAAGATGGAAATGCTGCGTGCAGCTGCAAATCTTTTTCCGCGCTACAACAAAATGATGGCGGACATGAGCCGTTATAATTTTGACGATATGATTTTGTGGGTGCTGAATGCTTTCGCAAAAAACGAAGATTTGCTGCTCGATTATCAGGAGCGTTTTTTGTATTTTCTCGTAGATGAGTTTCAAGATACAAGCCGTTCGCAAAACCTGTTACTGCAATATCTCACAAACCATTGGGACGTACCGAATGTGTTTGTCGTAGGCGATGCAGACCAAAGTATTTTTTCTTTTCAGGATGCAAATGTTGCGAATATTATTGATTTTGAAAAAAAATATGAAGGCGAAATCGTGAAGATTGATTTGGTCAATAATTACCGTTCTACGCAAGTCATTCTGGAGGCGGCTTACAGGCTTATTTCGAACAATAAATTAAGAACCGTTTCCATTGAAAACGATAAGCCGCTTACGGCTTCAAACGCAGCACTGCAAAGCGTTTCCGCGCAGCCGGCGATTATAGAATATCCCAATGTTACGCACGAAGCGATGGATATTGCTTTGCAGATTGAAAGCCTTGTAAACAGCGGTGTCAGCGGAAAAGAGATTGCCGTGATTTATCGCAACCACGCGCAGGTGGAAAGCATTGCCGCTATTCTCGAAAACAAAGATATTCCTGTCAATTCGAGAAAAAAAATCGATGTGTTGGAACTGCCTTTTATCCAGAATATCATCAGTATTTTGACGTGGATTGATAAAGAAAATACCATTCCGTTTAGTGCGGATGACTTGTTGTTTAAGATGCTGCATTTTAATTTTTTCTCTGCAAAACCTTCTGCTATCGCGCTTTTGAGTATGCGGATGAACGAAAAAAATATCGGCAGAAAAGACGACCGATATTCATTGCGCAGAATGTTGAGCGAGCTGAAAGCAAGCAACGGCGACTTATTTGCGCAGCCCGATAACAGCTTGCAACAGATAAGCGAAGTGCTGGAATATTTGCTGAAGCAAGCCAATAATATAACTGTTCAGCAGCTGGTTGAGCTGGTTATTCAGCGCGCAGGCGTGTTATCATACGTCATGCAAAACGCAGAAAAGCCCTGGCTGATGCAGATTTTAAATTCGTTCTTCAATTTTATCAAAGATACTTGCAAACGCAAGCCTGACTTGACTTTGCACGAATTGTTGTATAATATCGGCATTATGCAGAGGAATAAAATTGCCGTGCCTTTGTACAAAGTTGTTGCTTCGGATAACGGCGTGAACCTGATTACTGCACACGCATCTAAAGGCTCGGAATACGATTATGTTTTTGTTACAGGTTGTATCAATAAAATTTGGGACGAAAGCAATGCAGGCAATAACAGAACGTATAAATATCCCGATAATTTATTGAGCGGCGGCAACAGTCATGGAGACGATTTGGAAGAAAGCAGAAGATTGTTTTACGTGGCGATTACGCGCGCCAAAACGCATTTGCAGATTTCTTATTCCGTAAAAGACAAGAATGAAAAGCCGTTGGTGCAATCCACTTTTGTGAAGGAAATATGCGACGGCATGAACTGGCAACCTTTGCCGAAAGCCCTTCCTGATGCGCAATTGACAGATTATCTTGCTTTGCAGTTCAGTGAAACGGCACTGCCGGAAATTGAACTTGTGGAAGAAAATTATATCAGTCAAATCCTGAAAAATTATTCGTTGAGCGTTACGCATCTGAACAATTATCTGGATTGTCCGCTGAAGTTTTATTACCAAAACCTGATTCGCGTTCCTTCCGCAAAAAGTGAAAGTATGGTGTTCGGAAGCGCCATACATTTTGCCTTGCAGCGTTTGTTTGAAAAGATGAAAAGCAACGATAATACTTTTCCATCGTCGCAGGAATTACTGGACGATTTTAATTGGTTTATGCAGAAAAACCGCGATGCTTTCACGCCGGAAAGTTTTATTTTAAAAATGGATTACGGCAAAAAAATATTACCGGCTTATTACGAATCGCATATCGATAACTGGAATAAAATTGTGTTGGTAGAACGCAATATCCGGAATGTTTCCGTGGACAATGTTCCGCTTAACGGAAAGCTGGACAAACTGGAATTTTCGGGCAAGCAAGTGAACGTGGTGGACTATAAAACGGGTAAATATCAAAATGCTAAAAAGAAACTGAATGCGCCTGATATGGAGAACGCAGCCAAAGCGAGGGAAAACGGAGAACTTGAAAAAGCTCACGAGTTAGAAGTTGGTGGCGATTACTGGCGGCAGGCTGTTTTTTATAAAATACTGATGGACAACGACCGCACGAACGACTGGGATGCCATCAGTACGGCGTTTGAATTTGTTGAACCTGTAAGCGATGAATATAAAACGGAAAAGGTGTTGGTAACGCCACAGGATATTTCCATTGTTACGCAACAAATAAAAGATACATGGCAGAAGATTCAGGGTCGCGAATTTAAAACAGGTTGCGGCAAACCCGATTGCGAATGGTGCAAATTTGTAAAGACTAATAATATGGCTGTCGCTTTGCATGAAGCGAGCGAAGAAGAAGTGTAAATTTTATTTCAATTCGTTTTTAAAAACTTTTTCAAATTTTTCCAGTTTGGGCTTAATCACATACTGGCAATACATTTGTCTCGGATTGTTGTTGTAATAGTTTTGATGATAATTTTCTGCCGAATAAAAATTGCTGTACGGTTCTATTGCCGTTACAACAGGGTTTGCCCAAGCGCCGCTTTTATTTAGCTCTGTTTTGTATTTTTCAGCTTTATTTTTTTGTTCTTCGTTATGAAAGAAAACTACGCTTCTGTATTGCGGTCCTACATCATTTCCCTGACGGTTTAAGGTAGTCGGGTCGTGCGTTTGCCAAAAAACTTTCAGCAATTCATCAAAAGAAATTTCGGACGGGTTATAAAAAATCTGGCATACCTCTGCATAGCCGGTTGTACCCGTACAAACCTCTTCGTAAGTCGGGTTGGGAATCGTACCGCCGCTGTAACCGCTTACTACTTTTTCAACGCCTTTCAGCCTTTGAAAAATAGCTTCGGTACACCAAAAACAACCTGTTCCGAATGTTGCGGTATCAACGTTGTCGGATATTGCAATACTGTCAGAGAATTTTTCGTCCATATTTTTTTGATGATTTTTTTGTTCCACACAAGACGTTAATAATGCAAAACATAATACCGTGCTTGTTATTAATCTGGTAGTCATAATCACAATTTTGTCCCTCACTTATGTTGCAAACTACTACACAATTATTTTACTGCAAAGAAAAAATTATTTTTTAAACATACACTTAACCATTCTATCTTTACCCTGAAAATCTTTTCTTAATTCAATTTGATTGAACGAAAGGTTTTGCAGCATCGCTACAACTTCCTGTCCTAAATTTTCATTGATTTCAAAGAAAAGATAACCCTTTGGCGATAAATGCGTTGTGGAGAATTTGGCAATTGTTTCGTAAAACAATAACGGCTTTTCGTCGGGCACGAACAATGCCGTGTGCGGTTCATATTCCAGCACATTTTTATTCATTTCGTTTTTTTCGGTTTGCCTTATGTACGGCGGATTGCTAACGATGATGTCGAAAGAATTTAATTGATGCCAACTTTTTTCATCCAGAATATCCATTTCATAAAACCCGATTTCGGTATGGTGGTTGGCAGCATTTTGCTTCGCAATCTCCAAAGCCTTTGAAGAAATGTCAATCGCGGAGACCTTTGCCGAAGGAAATTTATTTTTTATACTGACTGGTATAATTCCGCTTCCTGTGCCGATGTCAAGTATTTTATCATTGATATTTTTTTGCGAAATAGTTTTGCAAATCCAATCGACCAGTTCTTCTGTTTCCGGTCGTGGAATTAATACATTTTCATTTACAAAAAAGTCCAATCCGTAAAAATGAGCTTCTTCCAAAACATACTGAACGGGACGATGTTGCAATAGTTCGGAAGTATATTTTTTAAATAACAATTCTTCTTGTTCCGAAAGCGGAATGTCTTTCTTTAGTAATCTGTCAATACGTTTCTGATGCGTTATTTTTTCCAATACCAAATCTGCGATGCCGGGTGTTTCTTCCGTATCGTAGATGTTTTTTAATTGTTGTGTAAGCGTTTGCTGTGCTTCGTAAATGGTCATTGGAAAATTTTTTATTCCGCGCCGAAAGTAATGTAAATATAAAAATTACGCCGAAAGAAAAACAATAACTTTGCCCGCTTATGTTGAAGCAGGAAGCTATAAAAACGTGGAAATTATCCTTACCGATTATTCTGGGAGAAGTTACGCAAATGTCGCTGGGATTGATAGATTCCGCAATGGTGGGCGCTATCAGTTACAAACAGTTGGCGGCTGCGGCGTTGGTTAATAGTGTGCTTACGATTCCGTTTGTTTTCGGCATCGGGCTTACAATGTCTATTTCGCAAAAAGTAGCATTGGCACACGGCAGGAGAGACGGGCAACAGGTTTCGCATTATCTTTTTAATGGTTTCCTGTTGTGTACACTTGGTGCTGTTTTTATTTCACTTTGTTTGGAGTTTGGTAAAAATATTTTATATCATCTTGGTCAGGATGCAGATGTGGCGCGGCTTGCAGAGCCTTTTCTCAGAATTGTAAGCATTTCACTTATTCCATCGTTAATGTTTATCGCTTTGAAACAATTCACGGATGGACTCGAAAAAACGCGCACAGCCATGATGCTTTCATTACTGTCTATGCCTTTGAATGTATTTTTAAACTGGATGCTGATTTACGGGCATTTTGGTTTTCCGAGACTGGAGTTAGTGGGCGCTGCGCTTGGAACTTTAATTACACGAACTATTATTTTAGTTACACTTATTTTAATTGTCTGTTTTCATCCAACTTTTCGCAGGTATATTTTAGTAAGAAAAAATCAATGGAATATTCGTTGGCAAAGTATCAAAGATTTGCTTGGAATAGGTGTTCCAAGTGCGTTGCAGGCTGTGTTGGAAGCAGGAGCTTTCGCTGTTTCGGCAATTTTGGTTGGCACGCTTGGCGCAGTGTCGCAGGCAGCGCACCAGATTGCTTTGCAATGTGCTGCGCTTACGTTTATGGTTTCGCTTGGTCTAGCGCAGGGAAGTGCTATCCGCATAGGTAATGCTTTCGGTAGAAAAAATTGGGACGAAATAAACCATATCGGCAAGAGTACTTTTTATTCGGGATTGTTATATGGCTTGTGTTGCGCTATATTGTTTATTATCTTCAGAAAACAACTGTCGTTGATTTTTAATGCTGATGTGCATGTGGTTTTGCTTGCTTCGACGTTAATGATTTTTGCGGCTGTTTTTCAAATATCCGATGCTACGCAAGCCATAGCTGTCGGCTGTTTGCGGGGAATCAACGATGTAAAAGTGCCTACGATTTATATGGCAATTGCTTATTGGATAGTCGGCGTTCCTGCGGGTTGTTTACTGGCTTTTACGTTTCATTTTGGTGCATCGGGAATATGGGTGGGTTTTGTTATAGGCTTGAGCGCTGTTTCAATTTTGCTTAATAAAAGATTTAACAAAATGATTGCGAAAAAATTTTAACCATTTTCTCTGCATTCATGTTTAGATAGCTTTCGATATTTCTTATCTTCGTTTTCTTTGAAAGCTATTTGAATGAAGGCAAAGAGAATTTTTTCGCTATTATACTTATTGTTTCTTTCTTATGTCGTTTTCGGCATCCGGGTTTATCCGAGAATGGAAGTATTTAAAAATATTCATATAGGATATAACTTAAATATATTGAAGCGGTATAGTGATATTAATTCATTATACAAAGGGAAAAAAATCTTTGAGAATATCGATTTCTGGGGCAACATATTATTATTTGTACCAGTACCTTTTTGTCTTTCTGCATTATTTGGCATCAGCAAATGGAGTACTTTACTGCTGTATGGTTTTTTGTGCAGCGTAGCGATTGAAGTAGTGCAATTTATATTTAAAATAGGTTTTGCCGATATAAACGATGTGCTTACCAATACAATAGGAACGTTACTGGGTGTTTTGCCCGGAATATTGTGGGGAAAAACAAAGCAACAAAATAAGTCTCAAAACGGCAGAAATAGCTATAATTAACCATTACAGCCGCTTTGAAACTTACAGTTGAAATTTGTGATTAATGTTGCTCTTCATTCCGTTTTCTGCTCCATCTTCGGAAGTCGTTCCAATGATGAAATTCAGGGGTTACGTTTTTGTTCGCCGATTCTTCCGGTACAGAATAAAATCCGTTTTCTTCTACGGAAATGATTTTGTTGCGACCGGTTGTAGAATGCAAATAAATGTAGTCGCCTTTTTTGAGGAAAGGGTTTGATGAATACGAATTAGACATGGATTCATCCTTTTTGTTTCGTTTGAAAAAGAATACCATAACAAGTTAGTTTAGCCAAAGCTAAGTTATATTTAACTAATAGATGATAGTATGTGTTTTTTGTTTGAAAGCAGAGAATTAAAGTTAGTTAAGAAACGAATAAAATGGTGTGATTGTATTTTTGGTAACAATTTGTTCATCATAAGACTGCAAATGGTCATATGTGTTTTTGTATTATATGTGCATAAATCCGTGGGATTCATTTAGAAAGTTCTTTTACTAAAAAATATTTGCCGGCTTTCTATTTTTGTCTTTAGGAAATATTGTAACTTTCCTCAACAAAATTTTGTTCTCATGCCTAAAAATATTCTGCATTATACCAAAGGAAACCTTACTGTAATATGGCAGCCGAAATTGTGCCAACACAGTAAAATTTGCTGGCATGGTTTACGTGAAGTTTTTGACCCGTTTGTACGTCCGTGGATTAATATGGAGGGAGCCTCTGCCGAACGGATTGTGGAGCAGGTAACGCGCTGTCCAAGCGGTGCACTTACTTATGAAATTCATAAGGAAAGTGAAGTTCAAGAATAATTTTATTCTGTTTTAAAGTTATTAACAGGCTGCTGCGTAAATTAATTCTATTAACAATTAGAAAAAAGTTATAACTTGTCGTCTGAATAATCAACCTGAATCACATTATTAAAATTAAAAACAATCACAATGAAAAAGTACATTGCAGAGTTTATCGGTACATTTTGGTTAGTGCTGGGCGGTTGCGGAGCAGCCGTTTTTGCAGCCACATTTCCCAATACGGGTATCGGTTTTTTAGGCGTTGCGCTTGCATTTGGTCTTACTGTTTTAACAGGTGTTTATGCTTTGGGGCATATTTCTGGCGGGCATTTTAATCCTGCGGTATCGGTAGGTTTATGGCTGGGCGGTCGTTTCAGCGGTAAAGATTTGATTCCGTATATTGTTGCGCAGGTCTTGGGCGGCATTGCGGCAGCCGGCGTATTGTATTTGATTTTGTCCGGTAAGCCGGATTTTCTTGGTGTGGGCGATTTTGCCTGCAATGGTTACGGAGCTCATTCGCCTGGCGGATATTCCTTAACTGCATGCGCCATTTGCGAAGTGGTGCTTACATTTATGTTTCTTATTGTAATTATGGGCGCTACGCACAAAAATGCTGCAAACGGCTTTGCGGGTATTGCTATTGGTCTGGCGCTTACGCTTATTCATTTGATTAGTATTCCGGTAACTAATACATCTGTCAATCCGGCGAGAAGCCTTGGTGTTGCTGTGTTTCAGGGCGATTGGGCTTTGGGGCAGGTGTGGTTGTTTTGGGTTGCGCCGATTATAGGCGCCGCAATTGCAGGTGGCGTGTATCGGGTATTAGCACCGAATAAATAAAGATTAAAAGAAGTTTTTCTTTGATATAATAAACAGCCTGTGATTCAAATCACGGGCTGTTCGTTTTTCATTGGCTTGCTTTTTGTTTTATCCGAATCAAAAAGGTAATTATGTCGAAAATTTATTTTGCAATCATCGGTTATTTTGTATTGCTAAATATCTCGTCCTGTACAGCGCAGAAAGAAGCCGGCTCATCCTTTGAAAAACAAATATTGTATTACACCAACCGGTATCGCGCAGAACATAATTTGCAACCTGTAAAGTTGATTGATTTTATCAGCAAAGAAACTGCGCAGCATAGCCGCGATATGGCAAGTGGTCGCACGCCGTTTGGGCATGACGGCTTTCAGCAAAGAACCAATGATTTGCGTGCAAAACTTGGCGCAATTGCAACCGGAGAGAATGTCGCTTACGGAAAAATATCTGCCAAAGAAGTTGTTGATATTTGGATAAACAGTCCGCCGCACCGGAAAAATTTGCTCGGCAATTTTACAATGGTAGGTATTGGTATTGCGAAAAATAAAGACGGAATTTTGTTCTTTACGCAATTGTTTGCGAGATAAAAAATGCCACGAATACACAAATTTGTTGTTTTCTCTATTTGTGCATTCGTGGCAATAATTATTAAACTAAAATTTACTTACCAAATCTTCACTTGCTCTTCGGGTTTGCGATACATTTTATCGCCTGGTTGTACATTAAACGCTTTATAGAAAGGTTCAAAGTTCATCAACGGACCGAGTACACGCCATTGTGCAGGTGAATGCGGGTCTAAGTTAATGCGCTGGCGAATTTGTGCTTCGGTGTATTTACTTCTCCAGATTTGCGCAATGGACATAAAGAATCTTTGGTCAGGTGTATAACCATCAATCTTTGTGGTATCCTGACCTTCCTTTGTCATTTTAAATGCATCATAAGCAATGGCAACACCGCCAAAATCTGCGATATTTTCTCCTGTTGTGAGTTTGCCGTTTACATGCAAACTATCTAACATGGTAAAGCCATCATAAAGTTGTTGTATTTGTTTTACTTTCTCGTCAAACTTCGTTTTATCTTCTTTGCTCCACCAGTCGTGAATGTTGCCGTCTTTGTCGTACTGAGAACCCTGGTCGTCAAAACCGTGTGTCATTTCGTGCCCGATAACCATTCCGATGCCGCCGTAGTTTACTGCGTCATCGGCATCTTTGTCGAAGAAAGGATATTGCAAAATGCCCGCAGGAAAAACAATCTCGTTCATCGTTGGGTCGTAATAGGCGTTGATGGTCGGCGGTGTCATGCCCCAAAGTGTTTTATCAACCGGTTTGCCAAGTTGGGACATCATAAAATCAAAATTGTTTTTGTTAGCGGCAATTACATTTTCAAAATATTTGCTCTTGTCAATATCCACTTTGCTGTAATCGCGCCACTTGGAAGGATAACCGATTTTTCGGATAATCGCTTTTAGTTTATCCTGTGCAACAACTTTGGTAGAATCGCTCATCCAATCGAGCTTTTGAATACGGGCAGAAAATGCTTTTTCAAGATTGCTTACCAGTTCATCCATGCGTTGCTTTGCTTCCGGTGGGAAAAATTTTTCTACATATAATTGTCCTAATGCTTCGCCGAGATTCCCGTCTGTCATGGCTACAATGCGCTCCCAGCGTGGCTTTTGAACAGTTTGACCCGTTAATAGCATTGAATATTTGAATGCAGCATCTTCAAAAGGTTTGCTTAAAATACCTGCTGCTGAAGTAAGCGTTCTTGCTTTTAAATAAGTTTTCCATGTATCAATCGGCACGGAAGTCAGTAAAGTATTCAGCTTATCATAATAAGCGGGTTGTTCCAAATCAACGGAATCTATATGCGCGCCAATGGCATCAAAATATGCCGACCAACCGATATTTGGCTGCGATGCAATAATTTTTGCGACAGGAATTTTATTGTAGTTGCCGTTTACATCGCGCAGTTCCACTTTTGTTTTATGAGAGGTAGCTATTTCTTTTTCCAGATTATAAACAACGCTTGTATTTTTCGCAGCTGTAGCAGAATCTACACCTGTTAATTCAAACAAAGTGGTAAGATAATTTTTATAGGCATTTTGAATTGCAAGGGTAGGAGCATCGTTTTTAAAATAATAATCCCTGTCGGGTAATCCTATGCCCGTCTGATATAATATGGCAATATTCATTGCGCTGTTTTTTTGGTCGGCACCTACGCTAAAGCCAATCAGGGCGCCGCCGCCGTTCTTTTTACGTTCTGATACAAATTTCATCAATGACTTTACGTTATTGATGGAATCTATTTGTGCGAGAATGGGTTTTATCGGGTCGTAACCGCGCTTGTCAATCGTCGTTGTATCCATGCCGGAAGCATAGAAATCGCCTACTTTTTGTTCAATACTTCCGGTTTTACCGTCGTTCTTTTCGGCATTTTCCAATAGCACTTTTAGCTTGAGTTGCGTGTCGTCGTGCAGCTTGTTGAAACCACCGATAGCTGTTTTATCCCCGGGAATTTTTGCGGTGTCTAACCATTTGCCATTTACAAAACGATAAAAATTGTCGGAGGGTTTTGTTGCGCTGTCGATGTATTGCGTTTCAATAAAATGCTTTTGTGCCGTGTCGGACGAGCTGCCGCCGGTACACGCAGTCATGCCGCAAATCGCAGATGCCGCCATAACCGAGAGTGATACTTTATTCATTGTGAAATATTTTAAGTTAAGCAAGTTATGAAAATATTATTTATCTGTTCTTGAAAATGGATGAATGATATTTCATTTCTCTCATAAAAAATTTAATTTGAACTCTTTTAATGCCGTAACGTATTCCATTTTTCTTTAGCTTTAGCTTTTTATCAATCATTACATTTTAAACAAACAAATATGATGCAGCGCAGAAAATTTCTTCAGATGGGTTCGCTTGGCGCGGGCGGTTTTTTATTTTCCAAAAACTTGAAAGCAAACTTTAAAAATAATGCTGTAACTAAGCCTTTAGTGATTACGACATGGAACACCGGCATTGATGCAAATGTAGAAGCATGGAAAGTGTTAAGCACCGGGGGACGAGCATTAGACGCCGTAGAAAAAGGTGTAATGGTTACAGAATCGTCAATAAATTGTTGCGTAGGACTTGGCGCAAACCCTGACAGGGACGGCATTGTAACACTTGATGCTTCTATTATGGATGAACACGGAAATGCCGGCGCAGTGGCTGCAATTGAAAGAATCAAGCATCCGATTTCGGTAGCGCGTAAAGTAATGGAAAATACGCCGCACGTGTTGTTGGTGGGCGCCGGCGCGCAGGAATTTGCATTGTCGCAAGGCTTTCAGTTGGAACCTCAAAAACTCTCGCCCGATGCGGAAGCTGAGTATAAAAAATGGTTGAAGACATCAAAATATCAGCCTGTGATTAATATCGAAAAAGGTAAGAATGAGACAAAGGGACAAACTGCGTTTGCTCCAATGAAATTGTCTAACGGAGATTGGAATCACGATACCATAGGAATGTTAGCGATTGATGTAAACGGTAATCTCAGCGGAAGTTGTACCACGAGCGGCATGGGATTTAAAGTGCGCGGCAGAGTAGGAGATTCGCCGCTCATCGGCGCTGGTTTGTATGTGGACAATGAAATAGGCGCAGCAGTTTCCACAGGTCTTGGCGAAGAGGTAATAAAATCTGCCGGAACGTTTTTGATTGTTGAATTTATGCGGCAGGGGTATTCGCCGGAAGCCGCGTGTAAAGCCGCTGTGGAACGCATTGTAAAACGTACCGGAGTTGCCAAAGCGCATACTTACCAGGTGGCTTTTATTGCGCTGAATAAAAAAGGAGAAACCGGCGCTTTTTGTGTACAAAAAGGTTTTAATTACGCAGTTTATTCCAATGAAATTAATAACTTATTGTTTGATTCAAAATATTTGTACACCGATGGTGTAAGCTGATTTTTCTGCCCGCGAATTTGCGATGTGTATTATGCGGGCATGACAGTGCGGGAATATTAAATAATTGTTTCTTTGTATTTCCCAAATAAGTGAAGTCTATTTTTGTTAGCAATAAAATATAACAATACAATGACTTCAGAGAATTTACACTTGATGAAATCGACACCCATTATTCCACGTGATATCAGTTGGCTCAGTTTCAATGAGCGAGTGTTGCAAGAAGCAAACGACCCTTCTGTTCCTTTAAAAGAACGCATTAAGTTTCTCGCAATCCATTCAAATAATCTCGAAGAGTTTTTTCGTGTGCGTGTGGCGGCTTTGAAAAGAATGGTTGAGTTGAAAGGTAAGAATACCAACTTTCATTTTGAAGAACATCCACAGGCAATCATCGACCAGATTCAAACTATCGTGTTGCGTCAGCAGAATGAATTTGCAAGAATTTGGGAAGGCATTATCAAGGAAATGAGTAAGGAAAAAATTTTCCTCAGAGATATTCATGAACTCACACGCGCGCAAAAGAATTTTGTACACAAATATTTTGACGAAGAGGTCGCATCAAATGTAATTCCCTTGATGATTGAGGATTTACCCACATTACCTTATCTGCGTGATAAGAGCTTGTATCTCGGTGTCGTAATGAGCCGTCGCAAAGATGTGTACGAACAAAAATATGCGTTGATAGAGATTCCTGTTCATGCGTTGGGGCGCTTTGTAATTCTGCCCTCGAAGCCCGGAGAGCACGATATCATATTGATGGAAGATGTGATTCGTTTTAATCTTCCGATTATCTTTTCCTATTTCGGTTATGATACTTTTGATGCACATATTTTCAACGTAACCAAAGATGCAGAGTTTGATATCGACAATGATATTTCTACAACGCTTGTGCAAAAAATAGAAAAAGGAATTAAGAACAGGCGTAAAGGTAAAGCCGTTCGCTTTACTTATGACAAGGAAATGAATGCCGGCATTCTTGAGTACCTTATTCAGAAGCTGAATCTTACGCAAAAAGATAATATTATCCCCGGCGGGAAAATTCACAATTTCCGCCATTTTATGGACTTTCCGAATGTATTTCCGACTACGAAAAGAACACGTAAAAATACTTCTTTCATTCATCCTGAATTGGCAGATTCTCTGCGTGTAACCGACGTGGTGCTGCAAAAAGATGTGCTGCTGAGTTTTCCGTATCACTCTTTCGTTTCGGTTATCGATTTGTTGCGGGAAGCCGCGATGGACCCGGAAGTAATGAGCATCAGAATCACAGCGTACCGCTTGGCAAGTAATTCAAAAATCATCAATGCGTTAATCAACGCCGCCCGTAACGGGAAAGAGGTAATTGTAATGATGGAACTTCGTGCGCGCTTCGACGAAGAAGCTAATCTTGAATGGAAAACCAGACTGGAAGAAGAAGGCGTAAAAGTTTTAATAGGCATTCCGGATATGAAAGTTCATGCAAAAATTTGTGTGATAAAAAAACGTGTCAATAAAAAAATTATTGAATACGGTTTTGTGGCAACGGGAAATCTGAATGAAAAAACGGCACGTATTTATGCAGACCACATGCTGATGACTGCCAACAAAGGTGTAATGGCAGACATCAATAAAATTTTTAAATTTCTTACCACCGGAAAGCCGGAAAGAGTAGTAGATTTAAACAGTTGTAAAAAATTATTCGTGTGTCCCACAGGCATGCGCACGCATCTGATGGACCTGATTGATTATGAAATAAAGGAAGCCAAGGCAAAGCGTCCGGCAGAAATTATCATCAAATTAAACTCCATTAGCGACGATACTTTAATAAGAAAAATTTATGAAGCGGCGGCGGCAGGTGTTTCTGTAAAAATGGTCGTACGCGGCATTTATTGTGCGCATAGCGCCAGTAAAAAGTTTAAAAAAGATATTTTTGCGGTCAGCATTGTGGATGAGTACCTTGAGCACGCACGCGTACTGATTTTCTTTCATTCGGGAAAAGAGAAAACATTCATAGCTTCTGCCGACTGGATGGTGCGAAATCTTGACCACCGGGTCGAAGTAGCTGTTGAAATTACCAACAGGCATATCAAGAAAGAACTGCGGGAAATTATGAATATACAATTGAGTGATAACGTAAAAGCACGTATCTTGGACAATGATTTGTCAAACAGGTATGTGCAGGCAAACGGCAAGAAAAAGATTCGTTCACAGATAGAAATCTTTAATTACCTGAAGCAACAGGCGGTAACATATCGCAATAATCATCACGAGCCTAAAAGAATAAAAGGCGTGAAAGTTGCCGAAAACCTTGAGTCGAAAGCCGCGTTACTAAAAGAAAAGGTTATTAACTAAATTTTTAAACTATTGATGAAATTAGCAGGAATTGATATAGGAAGCAATGCGGCGCGTTTGTTGATTGTGGATGTGCAGAAAAAAGGCAGAAGCGAAATATCTTTTAATAAAGTAAATTTGGTAAGAGTGCCGCTGCGTCTTGGTTTTGATGTGTTTAAAGACGGCCGCATCAGCAAAGAAAAAAAACAAATGCTGCTTAATACAATGATGGCATTTAAAAATTTAATGAATGCTTATTCCGTAGAAGCCGTGAAAGCCTGTGCTACCAGTGCTATGCGCGATGCCAGCAATAGTAAACGCATCATCAATGAAGTGAAAAAAAAATCGGATATCGATATTGAAATTATTTCCGGCGACAAAGAAGCTACGCTGGTTTTTGAAACACACATTGCCGAAAAACTGGATAAGAAAAAATCGTATCTCTATATCGATGTAGGCGGCGGCAGCACGGAAGTCGATTTCTTTGTGGAAGGACAGCAGGTGTATCAAAAGTCATTCAATCTTGGAACCATAAGGTTGCTCCAGAGACAGGTAAAAGAAGCTGACTGGGAATCTGTAAAAAATGAAATCAGGAAAAATATTAAAAGCAAATTACCGGTAACAGCTATTGGTTCAGGCGGCAACATCAATAAAGTTTTTTCATTGAGTAAAACCAAAGACGGTTTGCCGCTCTCGTTGAAGCAATTGCGGGCTTATCATAAAAGTTTATCCGTATTATCCATCCCGCAACGCATGGCGAAATACGAATTAAAGCCCGACCGTGCGGACGTGATTGTGCCTGCGTTACAAATTTATATCAACATTATGCATTGGGCGCATACGAGCGAAATTATTGTGCCGAAAATCGGCGTAGCCGACGGATTGGTGCACGAATTATACAGTGAAATAACTCATAAAAAATAATTGACTTTGAGGCGTAGATTTTTATTTCTCTTTATTTGCTCTCTGAATATTTTTTTATTACAAGCGCAAGCACAACCTCACAGCGAGTTCCAGCTCATCAGCGATAATGATTCTTATACTTTGCAAGGCAAAGACGGATATTATACCAATGGCTTGCAACTGGTTTACAGATGGAAAAACTCCAAAGACGCATCATCAAAAACCATTCGTTCTATCGAACTTGGTCAGTTGATGTACAATGCAAAAAATGGCAGCTATAACGAATTGAGCGAGCTTGACCGTCCCGTAACAGCATTTCTATTTGTCGGATACAATCAAACAAATTTTACCCGGAGCGATAATGTATTAAGCTGGAGTGTTTCGGTTGGCACAATTGGTCCACCCGCATTTGGAAGACAAGTGCAGGAAGCAATTCACAGTACTTTGGGGATGTATAAACCTCGTGAATGGCAGTTTCAATTAAAGACCGAAGTAGGCGCGAACGGTTCATTTGAATGGTCGCCAAATGTGATTAAAAACAAAACTTGGTTTGATGTAAAACCTATTGCTGGCGGAACTTTAGGAAATACTTTTACGGATGTAAATGCAGGCGCAGCAATACTTCTGGGGGAATTTAATAACAATTCAAATTCTGTTTTCTGGAATGCAAACCTGAATAGCAATCAAAAAGAATCATTCTTTTATCTGTATCCGCAACTTGTTGTGAAGGCTTATGATGCAACTGTGCAAGGCGGAATGTTTATAAAAGATAAAGGTGAATATGTTGGTAAACTAAATCGTACGTTATTTCGTCCGCAAATGGGTTGGATGTATGCAAATAAAGGTTTTCTGATGAATCTTGCATTGACTTATGAAAATAAAGAATCGCTTACACAAATTAAAACACAGTTGTACGGAACTATCTCTTTTGGTTTTACTTGGTAAATCTTTGCACATCGGCTTCAGCATCAATTTTTGCATCATGTAAAAGATGTCGTGTCAATTGATTCGCATAAAAAGGTGCAAGCGTGCAACCTTTTGTTCCCATGCCGTTAAGAATCCCAATTTGCGGATAAGCTGTGTGTAAACCTACAAATGGTCTGCGTTCTGTGTTGGCGGGTCTTAATCCTGCAAAGTGTTCTTGAATGTTGTAAGCGACTTTTAAATAATTTTGCAAATAAGTTTCCACTTTATTTTTAAAGTTATTTGTAGGTAAATCATTATCATAATTCCATTCGTACGTCGAGCCAATCCAGAACAAATCATTTTCTTTCCAGGGAACAATGCTGAAACCTTGTTTGTAAATAAAATCTCTTGGTAAATCGGGAATAGAAACAATTAGAGCTTCGCCTTTGTTTAATGCAAATGGCAAATGTTTGAAGTAATTATTGTACACGGAAGAAATGCCGTCGCAAAAGATTATTTTCTTTGCCGTAATATTTTTATATACAACAAAATCATCTTTTAATAATAGTTTGTTTTCGCTGAAAGCCTCTGTTTGTAAGCGTTTCAATTCGTGCAGATAATTTCGCCAGCCAATTAATAAATCGATTAAATTGATGCAATACGCCGGAAAAATTTCGCCAATACCGAAATTGAAATGAAAATATTGTTGCCAAAAAATCTCATTGTTGCAAGGTTGAATGTAATCGTGTTGCACATCATTCAATCTTTTTTCAAAAGCGTTGCGCATTTGTTCCGTTGTGTGAATATCGAGGACGCTGCATTGATTAATGATATTTTGAAGCTTAATCTCCGCTGCAATTTTATGATAAGCATTCCACGCAAAAGGCATCAATTCGTCAATCTTCCAGGTCTTTACAATTCGTCTGCCCGTAACAGGATTTATGACACCACTTGCAATGCGCGAGGCGCGGTTCGGTTTCTGTTTGTCAATCACTAAAACAGATTGATCTTCCTGCATTAAATAATAACTCAGGAATGTGCCGCAAATGCCTTGCCCAACGATGATATAGTCGTATTGAGAATTGATGATTGTGCCGGTAGTGAAGAAATTCTGTTATCAAATTGCCTGTTCTTCCGAGAACTGCATTTGATGCAATTTAGCATAAAATCCGTTTTGTGCGAGCAGCTCTTCATGGTTGCCTGTCTCTTTTATTTCTCCTTTGTCGAGAACAATAATTTTGTTGGCTTTGCGAATGGTCGATAACCTGTGGGCAATTACAATAGAGGTTCTTCCGGAAATTAATTTATCAATTGCGTGTTGCA
This sequence comes from Arachidicoccus sp. BS20, assembly GCF_001659705.1. NCBI lineage: Bacteria > Pseudomonadati > Bacteroidota > Chitinophagia > Chitinophagales > Chitinophagaceae > Arachidicoccus > Arachidicoccus ginsenosidimutans. The sequence goes on along the minus strand of NZ_CP015971.1, from coordinate 762,712 downwards.
CCAGCATTTCGCTTTCGGAATCGATGGATGAAGTGGCTTCGTCCAGCACTAAAATCGACGGATTGTAAAGCAATGCGCGGATAAATGAAATCAATTGCCTTTGTCCCAAACTCAGCGAACTTCCACGTTCCATGACCTTAAAATCGTAACCGCCGGGCAGCTTCATAATAAAGTCGTGAACGCCAATCATTTTTGCAGTTTCAATTACCTGTTCTCTCGTAACATCTGAATTGCGCAGCGTAATATTATCGATGATAGAACCCGAAAACAAAAAGACATCCTGCAACACTACGCCAATGTTTTTGCGCAGCGTATCGGTATTGAAATCTTTGATATTTACGTCATCGATTTTTATTTCGCCCTGCTGAATTTCGTACAGCCTGTTCAGTAAACTGATGATAGAAGTTTTACCGCTTCCGGTATGTCCCACAAGTGCAACGGTTTCGCCTTGCTTAATGTGGAAGTCCACATCTTTCAATACATAATGCTGCTCTGAATAAGCAAACCATACATGATTAAAATCCACACGCCCCGCTAATTTTCCGGGATTGTATGCGTCCGGCGCAGCCGATGGAAGCACGTCATCAATTTCCATTATTTTGAATACGCGCTCTGCTGCAATCATACCCATTTGGATGGTGTTGAACTTATCGGCAATGACGCGCAAAGGACGGAAAATCTGGTTGAGATAAAGCATGAAAGAAATAAGCAAGCCGGCGTCTAATTTTCTATCGGAAACATACCAAATCAATATGCCGGTACTTACCGCCAAAATCAATTCGACCACAGGGAAAAAGATGGAATAAGCATAATTTGCCGCAATGTTTGCATTACGATGCTCTTTGTTGATGGCTTTGAATTTTTCCTCTTCCCTTTTTTCCGCGGCAAATGCCTGCACAATGGCGATGCCCGAGATATGCTCCTGTACAAAAGCATTCAGAGCGGCAACTGCATTGCGCACGCGGGTATAACTTTTGTTCACACTTTCTTTGAAATAGTAGGTGGCAACGATTAAAAATGGAAAAGGAATAATACATATTAATGCCAGCTTCCAGTTAATCCAGAACATGGTAACCAATGTGATGATAATGGAAAGCAAATCTGCCAGTATAGGAATAAAGCCGTCGGAAAACATATCATTGATACGTTCCACATCGTCAATGGTGCGCGTAGTGAGCGTTCCGATAGGCGTGCGGTCGAATTGCCGTAAATTGAGACTACTGATTTTTTGATAAACGTTGACGCGCAGATTCCGCACTACACTTTGCCCAAGCCATGACGTAATAAATGTGAATATAAACCGCGCAGCTGTCTCAATGAAAATAAATGCAATCTGAAACACTGTTATGGATACAATAAACTTGGCGACATCGTTCAGGTTGTCATTGGATATGAACCAATGCAGCCACTGCGGAACCGCAGCGCTTTTGCCTGTAGCTCTGTCGATAGTTACCTGTATAAGGTACGGACGTACCGGCGTGAAAAAGCCGAGTATGACAGCCAATGCAAGACTGCACAAAAACTGTGTTCTGTACGGCTTTACATAACCAAATACTTTTTTGAAAAGGGATAAATCAAACTTTGTTTTCTTCGTGTTCTTACTCATTTGCGAGTGCAAAGATAAGCATCAAAGAATAATCGTTTGTCAACATTTAGTAAACATTAAGCTCTTTCATCCGGTATGCTATAGCTATGGCAAGGAAAAGATTCTTGCAAAGAATCTGCAAATAAAACTAAGTCTGAATTTCTGAGTCTGAAAACTTGTGTACGAATGTGTGGGATGTAAATTAAAGCCCTAAAACCAGGCAGGCAATTAATTCAGTATCGGAATGATGATTTTATCAAACTCTTTTTTTCCTTCCTCTGTGAAATGGGGGAAGAGTAAGCCCCATAAAGCTTTCTTGTAAAGTGTAGCGCTTACCGGTTTGCCGCGTAATAATTGTTGCGGTATCCAAAAATCAATGGATAAGAATAGGGATTGTGCAAGCAAGTCGTGCTCGCCGGGATAGGATTCCTGTTTTATAATGCCGCGTTGAATATTGTACTTGATTCTTTTTTTTAACTGTAACAATATCTTATTATTCAATGCCGCCCACTCTTTTTTGATGTCGGGATAAGTGCGTTCTATTTCCCAAATATTGTTGATATAAAAAATATTTTCGTTGAGAAATGTAAATAAGTCGGAGAATTGTTTGTCGAAATCGGATAAGTCGGGGTAAACCAAATAAGCTGATAATATTTCCGAAAGTTCATATAAAAGAGCATCGTAAACGGCGCTCACAATAGCTTCTTTATTTTTGTAATGATAGGCAAGATTGCCTACGCTAATGCCCACCTCGTCAGCAATTTGTTGCAGGCGCACATTGGCAATACCGTATTGAAAAAACAGGCGTTCAGATGTTTTTATTATCCTCTGTTTAGTTGCCGTCATGTTCAGCTTAGATTTACTACAATAGATTTTTCGTTAATAATCATGGTGCCGCGCTGGTCTTTTGCTGCCAGCCTGCGCATATAATGAGCTGTTACTTCAGCTTTCTTAAAAGATGCGAAATTAGTAATTTTTCGTTTTATCAGTTTAAGTGGCTGCAAATAGTGGGCAAATACAAGGCATACGTCCCATGCTCCATGCCTGCGTTCTATATTTTCAATCACGGCAGTATCCTGCAACCAAAAATCATCCAGAATAAAACCGGTATCGGAAAGCGCGCCAGCTTTATCGGTTGAGTATAAATTTTCGATGAAGCTTAGCATGGCTTCATACGCCAATTCGTCTATGATGATATGCTTCGGCACAGAAGTGTTTAGAAAAATTTTTCTAAAGGTAAAGCATTTGCGCCGGAATATTTGCCGGGCGACAATTTTTTACAATTAAGTGAAAGTGGGAGCATTTCTTCGAAGTATTTTGTGTATAGAGTGTTTGGATGTTTTGTTATATCTTTCGGAATATTTTTTACAGAAATATAAAATCAATGAGAGTAATATTCTTGTCTTGTCTTTTATCTGTTATATTGATTCGTTGTGCCGCTCAGGAGAAAACGCCTACGCCGCAGTGGCGTCCCGTTTACCATTTTACACCGGAAAAAACGTGGACAAACGACCCTAACGGATTGTTCTATTTTGATGGATTTTTTCATTTGTATTTTCAAAATAATCCTTTTGATAATGTGTGGGGGCACATGAGCTGGGGGCACGCCGTGAGTAAAGATTTGGTTCACTGGCAACACCTTCCGGTAGCTATTCCCGAAGTGGTAAAGAAGGATTCTGTTATTTCTATTTTTTCGGGTTCGGCTGTTGTGGACAGTCATAACTCAAGCGGATTTTCTAAAAACGGAGAATCGCCTCTTGTGGCAATTTTTACCGGCGATTTGCCAAAGCAGAAGAAAGAAGCACAATACATAGCTTACAGTAATGATACCGGGAAAACATTTTCTTTTTATACGGGAAATCCTGTGATAGATTTAAACAGAGCTGACTTTCGCGACCCGAATGTTTTTTGGTACGAGCCTGCCAAAGAATGGGTAATGACGGTATCGTTGGTACATGAACACAAGATTAGGCTTTATGGTTCAAAAGACCTTAAAGCATGGACTATATTGAGCGATTTCGGTCCCGCAGGATATACCGGGCACGATTGGGAATGTCCGTTTTTAGTTCCGCTTCCGGTTAATGGAAATTCATCGAAAATAAAATGGGTATTATTTGTTTCGTGCTGGGGGGATAAAGCGCCGTACATACAATATTTTACAGGCGACTTTGACGGTAAGAATTTTCACAATGATAATTCAAACAAGCAGATATTGACTGTGGATAATGGAGATTGTTTTTATGCCGCTATTCCGTGGAGGCTCGAACATAATCAACAAATTTTAATAGGCTGGTTGGTTCCGGGTAATACAGCAACCAATCCCTGGCGTGGGCAAATGTCCATACCAAGAGATTTATCTTTACGTAACACGAATGAAGGGCTCCGGCTTTTTCAGCAACCGGCATCTATCATTCGCAAAACTCTATCCGCTTTGTCTGCCGGAAGAAATAATACCTGGAAGCATATCAGGATAAACAACAAAATATTAATGCCGACAGGAATAGAAAAATATACGGGAAATGCTTATTGGGCAGAAGCAACTTTTGATGTAAAGAAGACATCCAAAGCCGGTATAAATATCGCCGAAGATACTACGAACAATCACAAAATTGCCGTAGGATATGATGTGAATAAACAATTGTTGTATATCGATTTCGGAGTTGCGGGAAAGAGATACAAATCTGTTGAAAATATATTGCAGACGGCGCCTTTAAAATCTATAAACGGCAAAGTAAAAATTCAGATATTACTGGATAAATCGTCCCTTGAAGTATTTGGCAATGATGGAGAAAAAGTGATAAGTGCCATGTTGTACCCAACAGCAAATGAAACGGGAATTTCACTGTTTTCGGAAGGAAAGGCTACTGTTGAACGGTTGTCGTTGTGGGATTTAAATAGAACGGGAGAGAAGTAATTTTTTAGGTAATACTAAGTCCCGAACGTTCTGTTATTGTCGCAAATGCGCTCCATCTGTAGCCCGCGCCGAGGAATAAACATATTGGTACAATAAAGAATGAAAATATTTTATGATGAGCCTTTAGCTTTTGCATTTATTTTCTCATTTCGCCTCTAATTTAATTACTTTTGCGCAAAATTTCCCCGCTCGTTATGACCGAAAAAATTATTATTCTCGATTTTGGAAGCCAGTACACACAACTCATCGCGCGCGCTGTACGCGAAGCAAATGTTTATTGCGATATTCTTCCGTATCACAAGTCATTTGAATTTGACAGCAGCTTAAAAGGCATTATCCTCAGTGGTTCGCCTTTCAGCGTAAATGAAGAAAACGCACCCGATGTGGATGTCGCTTCATTTATAGAAAAAGTGCCTGTGTTGGGTGTGTGTTACGGCGCACAACTGACTGCAAAAAAATTTGGTGGTCGTGTAGAAAAATCCAACAAACGTGAATATGGTCGCGCGCAAATGCTGAAACAAAAAGACGACGCTTTACTCAACGGCGTTTCCGAAACTTCACAAGTGTGGATGAGTCACAGCGATTCCATTAAAGAGCTTCCGGAAGGATTTGAAATATTGGCAACAACGGCAAGTATTCCTGTTGCTGCTTTTAAGAAAACTGATGATATGCCTCACGCATTGTACGGCTTGCAGTTTCATCCGGAAGTATATCATTCTATTGAAGGAAAAAGAATATTGTTTAATTTTCTGGTAAACATCTGTGGTTGCTCGCAGGACTGGACACCTGCATCATTTGTGGAAGAAACCATCGGACAACTGAAAGAAAAAATTGGCAACAGCCATGTTATCATGGCATTAAGCGGAGGTGTGGACAGCACGGTGGCTGCAACGCTTATCAGCCGTGCAATAGGCGACAGGTTGCACGGGATTTTTGTGGACAATGGCGTGCTACGCAAAAACGAATTTGAGCAGGTTTTGGAAACCTATAAAACGATTGGCTTAAATGTAAAGGGCATTGATGCCAAAGATTTATTTTATAAAGAACTCGCAGGAAAAACCGACCCTGAGGCAAAACGAAAAACGATTGGGAAATTATTTATCGATGTATTTCAGGAAGAAGCCGGCAAAATAAAAGAAGCGGCGTTTCTGGGACAAGGAACCATTTACCCCGATGTAATTGAAAGTGTGAGTGTGCATGGTCCGTCCGTTACCATTAAATCACATCACAATGTCGGCGGCTTACCCGAAACCATGAACCTGCAATTGGTAGAGCCTTTACGTTCCTTGTTTAAAGATGAGGTGCGCCGCGTTGGATTGGAGCTTGGCATTCCGCAGGATATGATTAACCGTCATCCTTTTCCCGGTCCGGGATTGGCAATCAGGATTTTGGGAGAAGTAACCGCCGAAAAAGCACAACTGCTGCAAGAGGCTGATGAGCAATATATTACAGCGTTAAAAGATAATGATTTGTATGATAAAGTGTGGCAAGCTGGAGCGATTTTATTGCCTGTAAAAAGTGTGGGTGTTATGGGCGACGAACGTACTTACGAATATACCGTTGCCTTGCGTGCCGTAACTTCTGTTGACGGTATGACGGCAGACTGGGCACATCTTCCTTATGAATTTCTGGCAAATGTATCTAACGCAATTATTAATAATGTGCGCGGTATTAATCGCGTAGTGTACGACATCAGCAGCAAGCCGCCTGCAACAATTGAGTGGGAGTAAGAATTTGTTGAATTTATTTTTGAATAAAACAAAATTCCAATTACTTTTGCAACCCGTTGAAATAAAAAATGTTTTAACGAACCACGGCGAGGTAGCTCAGGTGGTTAGAGCGCAGGATTCATAACCCTGAGGTCTCGGGTTCAATTCCCGATCTCGCTACAATATTTTTATTAAGACTTTAAATCGGCTCATTAGAGCCGATTTTTGTTTTATAAATTTCATGCTCCATATAAAATTTATCGTTTTTAGACTGTGCTGCTCATTTGTGCCAAATCTTAAAATTTTCCATCTTTATATAAACCTGTAGCCCAATTATCATATTCACTGATAGTATTAAATATTTCATGTTTGAAGCAACTCTTCAAACGATATGGTTGTTTATACCTTCATATTGGAGTTAAGATGAATATAGCTATTATTGGAACCAGAGGTATTCCTAATAATTACGGAGGTTTTGAGCAGTTTGCTGAATATCTTTCAGTCGGGCTTGTCAACTTGGGGTATACTGTTACTGTATATAATTCCCACAAACATCCCTTCAAGGGAAGTAATTGGAATGGAGTAAATATTGTCCATTGTTTTGACCCCGAACATCTCATTGGTACCGTCGGGCAATTTGTTTACGATTTTAATTGTATTGTAGATACACGTCATCAGGAATATGACATTATTCTTCAGTTAGGTTATACCAGCAGTTCCGTGTGGGGCAGGCTTTTACCGAAGAGAAAAAGCGTGATTACAACCAATATGGATGGCTTTGAATGGAAACGAAGCAAATATTCAAAAGTAGTACGCCGTTTCCTTCTTTATGCCGAAAGCTTAGCTGTAAAACACAGTCATTATCTTATTTCGGATTCGATTGGTATTCAAAAATATATATCGAATAAATATAATGCAAAGACGGAATATATTCCTTATGGTGCACACATTTTTGACGAACCGGAAGAGCTTATACTGAAAGAGTACGATGTTGAAAAATACGGCTATAATATGCTTGTGGCAAGATTGGAAAAAGAAAATAATATTGAAACAATTCTTGACGGAACATTGCTCGCTGCGAGTAAAACTACTTTCCTCGTTGTTGGAAATTGCGAAACGAAATACGGTAAATATTTAAAAGAAAAATATGCACCTTTTAAATTCATCCGTTTTATGGACAGTATTTATGATATTGACAGGCTGAATAATCTCAGGTATTTTTCCAACATTTATTTTCACGGGCATAGTGTTGGTGGGACCAATCCGTCGTTGATTGAAGCGATGGCTTCGCAAACCCTAATATGCGCGCACGACAATGTTTTCAACAAAACCATTTTGGGCAAAGACGCTTATTATTTTTCCGATGCCGAAGACGTTGCAAACACGCTCAATCGTGTTTCAAAAAACAATAACCGTGAAATGATAAGAGGAAATATAGCGAAAGTTATTAATCATTATTCCTGGGAAAATATTGTTCATCAATACTTGGAACATTTTGAACAAATTCTCTTTGAAAAGCAACATAAATGCGTATTAGCGTTGTAATTGTGATTTGTGACAGAAGAGAAATTTGCTTGCACTTTTGAAATGCACGGGTACAAAATTTTGTATGCAATACAATTCAGAAAATGTTTATAGAATGATTTAAATCCGAAATATTATAATGTAGAAATGTATGTTCCCCAATTTATAAGAAGAAAACTGAAAGACAGAGAGATCCTCAACTTCTATAAAATTTTTTCTTTTGCCATCGCCTTGGTTCGTGTCTCACGGCACCATAATATTTCCGTACGTGAGGACACGTACTGAAGCAAAAGAAAATAAAAGAAAGGTTGAATCCACATTGTAAATATGCTTTTACACAATCTAAAAATATCGGATAAAGACATCGTTCATCTTTTGATTAAAGAAAAAAAGATAGAAAAAATTTCTTTTAATCAGGCGGAACATAATATTAATAAAGAGGAAATTTATTTTGAAAATTGTTTCGTATTTCCCGGGCTTATCAACTCGCACGACCATTTGGATTATAATCTTTTTCCAAAGTTAGGCAATCGTGTTTATAAAAATTATCTCGAATGGGGAACAGATATTCATTTGCAAAACAAAGAGATGATTCAAGAGATTTTGCGTGTCCCCAAAGCGCTTCGTGCAATGTGGGGCGTTTATAAAAATCTGATTTCAGGCGTTACAACGGTTGTGCAGCACGGCGAAGCATTTGAACTGAAAGAAGTTCCGATAACTGTTTTCGGAGAATGTGTTTCATTGCATTCCGTAAGGTTGGATAAACGTTGGAAATATAGACTGAATAAGCCTTTCGGAGAAAAACTTCCTTATGTAATTCATATCGGCGAAGGCACGGACAAGGAACGATACCATGAAATAGATGAATTGTTTGAGTGGAATTTCTTTTGTCGTGAAATCGTTGGCGTGCATGGTATAGCAATGAATGTGCGGCAGGCGAAAAAGTTTAAAGCGTTGGTGTGGTGTCCCGATTCTAATTTCTTTCTTTATAACAAAACTGCCGCAATTGACGAATTGAAACATCATACAAAAATATTATTCGGTACAGATTCTTGTGTGTCCGCCGATTGGAATATCTGGCATCATCTTCGCGAAGCGCGGGAAACAAAAATGTTGGATGATGAAGCGTTGATAAACTCCGTAACTTCTTTGCCAGCCGATATTTGGAAGATTAATGCTGGTGCCATCAAAGAAAATTGCGGTGCGGATTTGATGATTGTAAAACAAAAAAATAAAAACTATGCAGAAAGTTTTTTTGCAACAAATCCCGAAGATATACAACTGATACTGCACAAAGGAAATATCGTTTTGTTCGATGCTTCATTGATGCTTCAGCTAAAGTATCTTTCGCTTAAAACTTTTTCTGTTGTTTATGTAAACGGAGAGAAAAAATATGTTTACGGCAATGTGCCTTCATTAATAAAAAACATAAAAAAATATTCGCCCGAAATAAAATTTCCTGTTGATGTCGAATAATATACAACTTCATATTCCTGCAAAGCCGTGGCTCGGAAATAAGCCGCCCAAGCGGGTTTTGGCGATTCGGCTGCAAGCCATGGGCGATACGGTTATCACGCTTCCGTACTTAAATGCTTTACGAAAATCATTGCCGGAGGAAACACAACTCGACTTCCTGACAAGAAAAGAAGTCGATTCGATTCCGAAGAGTTTGGCTTTGTTTAACCATGTTTATTCAATCGGCGGTAAGCGGAATTTTTATAAGCAATGCGTTTACGCTTTGTTCATGTTACCGAGATTGATTTTCAGAAGATACGATGTGGTGCTGGACTTGCAAAACAATCCGATTAGCCGGTACACAAGAAAAATCCTGAACGCCAAAGCATGGTCCGAGTTTGATAAATATTCGCCCCATGCGGCGGGAGAAAGAACAAGATTGACAATTGAAGCCGCAGGTTTTAAAAGCGTGATGAACGCACAATTTCAATTCAAAACAGGATATGACGATGAAGAAAAATTGCTGTTGGCGCATGGCTGGGACGGCGCAAGTAAATTGGTAATTCTTAATCCGGCTGCGGCTTTCGGCACACGCAACTGGAACATTGATAATTATGTTTCATTCGCAAAACTCTGGTTACAGCAGTTTCCTGATACGCAATTTGTTGCAATGGGTACAAATTTTATCAAAGGCAAGGCATTATACTTGAAAGAGAAATTGCGCGATAAGCTGATTTGTTTAATTGATAGAACAACACCGGCGGAAGGTTTTAAAATTATTCAGCGTGTACAATTTGTGTTATCGGAAGATTCAGGATTGATGCACATGTCGTGGGTTTCGGACAAACCGACTGTTGCTATTTTGGGCTCAACAAGAAGTGATTGGGTATCACCGCAAAATAAAAATTCTTTGGTGTTCAGTTCCGATGATTTGCCTTGCGGCAATTGTATGCGGGAATTTTGCAGCAGGGGCGATGTGCATTGCCTTACACGTTATACGCCCGAATTTATTTTTGAAAAAGTGAAAGATTTTATTACAAAAATTGAGTAAGAAAACATTAGTCATATTAACGCCCGCATTTCCTTTAGACGCCTCAAACCAAGAATCCATCTGGGTTCCGGCAAAGCAGCGATTGATAAAATGTATTAACAGAAACTTTCCCGACCTTGAAATTATCGTTTTAAGTTTTCAATTTCCCGTAAGCAAAAACGAATATTATTGGAACGGAAATTTGGTGATTCCGTTTGCCGGAGCAAATAAAAACGGGATGACCAACAAGTTGCTTTGGATAAAAGTTTTTAATAAACTGCGGTCGCTTAACAAGCAGAAAAAAATTATCGGCTTGCTGAGTTTTTGGTGCGCTGAATGCGCTTTTGTGGCGCATTATTTTTCTAAGTTGTATCGCATAAAACATCTTTGCTGGATAAGCGGACAAGATGCGAAGCGCGAAAATAAATTTGTAAAACGTATTCGCCCGAAGCCTGAAGAACTCGTTGCCATGTCCGATTTTTTGATGGACAAATTTTATGAAAATCATCATATTCGTCCCGCGCATTTAATTCCCAATGCGATTGATACGCAACAGTTTCAATTAAGGAAATCTTCCAGAACAATTGATATTATTGGTGTTGGCGGGCTGTCGCCTTTAAAGCAATACGATGTTTTTGTCGATATTGTCGCGGAATTAAAAAAAGTTTTTCCGGACATCAACGTTTATTTGTGCGGCGACGGCTTGGAAAGAGAAAGACTGGAATTGCAGATTGAAAAATTGAATTTGACTCAAAATATTACGCTTACGGGCAAACTTTCGCAGGAAGAAATTTTCGATTTGCTGCAACAGTCAAAAGTTCTTTTACACACTTCCAATTACGAAGGTTTTAGCAATGTATGTCTCGAAGCATTATATGCCGGCGCTCATGTTGTGAGTTTTATAAAAGCCATGAACAGTGAAATCAGTCATTGGCACAAAGTAAGTACTAAAGAAGAAATGATGCAGAAAACCTTGCATTTATTGAATGACAGTGCGCTTGAACATGAGTCCGTTTTGCTTTTCGATATGGGCGATACCGCAAGGAAATTTATGCAATTGTTCAGTGAGAAATAACTGCTTAATTTTCCAGTACCATTTTTGGAATATCTATATGCCTGCGTTCACTTTTCGCGTAAGAAACGGCGAGATAAACGATGGTAAGAATAAGCGACAGGTCGCACTGGCAGTCCATTACGATTAAGTCGGAAAATGAGCTGAATACCATGATGATAAAGATGTTGCGCAACAAAGGAATTTTCTCTACAAAACCAAGATAGCCGATATATCCGTAATAAACCAGAAGTAATAATAAACCCGCAAAGCCAAAGCACACAAGGCTTTCAAGGTATGCGCCGTGAAACGAATATTTTAAATAGCCGTTATCGCCGGGCGTGTCGTTGCCGATGTTCATGTGAAAAGCGCGTATTTTTTTGTCTAACAAATCTCTTGCGTCGCCGGTACTTACGCCGGTAATAAATTTGTCTTGTTCCTGTAAAATTTCCAATGAATAACGCCAGTAAACCAGCCTAAGGCTTAGTCCGTCAAAGTATATGCTTTGGTTGAACGACGGCGCAGTAAGATAAGAAAGTTTGAAGCCTTTAAAATCATCGTATCTTTTGCGAATCGGGTTGTTGGTAAATACAATGCAAGCAGCAAACAGTGCTATACAACCGACTAACAGAACTTTTTGCATTTTGGAAAAATGCTTATATAAGTTTAGCAAAATAAGGCAGCCGTAAATAAACAGGAACATACGGGACGAAAGCAGTATTATCCATATTGTAAAAAACAAAAGCATCCATATTTTCCATTTTTTAGATGCGGGAATATTGAAAATAATTGCAGTACAGATAACGCAAATTAATTCGGCATAAATAGCATTAGAAAGTAATGCGCTGACCAGCGGATGATAAAACATTACGGTTATGTCGCCGGTGGTAAAATATTTTTTAAGTGCAATAATGGTTGCAATGCTCATCCACAAAAATGCGGCGTAAACAAAGGCTTTGAGCAAGAAAATGATGGCATCTTTTTTAAAAATATTTTTCGAAAAAAAGATGATGGGTAATACCAGCAAAGGCAGCATATTTTGCGCCGTGGCAATCGCCTGCGCTTTATTTTCAGCAGTAAATATGCTGATGATATACAGGCAATAATATGCAGTAGTAATGAGCCAAAAAGATTCTTTTTTCAATCGCAGTATTTTGTTTTTAAAATCTCTTTCGGCAATCCATACAACACACAAAAAAATAATGGCAGAGCTGTTGAACGCGCTTAGCCTGATGCCCAGAACGGTTGATAATAAGAGGAATAAAATGCCTGTAAAATACAGCTTGCAGAAAATGTTCCCTTGGGGTTTATATTGTTCCATTTTTTTGTTTTTTCAGCACGCTGCGATAAACTTTTAAAGTGGCTGCTGCAGTTTTTTGCCAGGTATATTCTTTCAATATTTTGTTCATAAACCTGCGGTTTGCCGGCGCATTCATAGCAGTATCAATCGCTTGTTTGATGCTTTCTAAATCGGCTGGATTGCAATAGTAGCCTGCTTCCGAAAAATAATTTCTGGTATCGCCTTTGTCGCTTACAACAATGTTGCAGCCGCAGGCAGCGGCTTCCAAAGAGCTTAATCCTGTTGTCTCAAACCAGCTTGCCAGCACGTGCGTTTTATGTTCGTTATACAGTTTTGATATAATTTTTTGGTCGGAAAAATCGATGAACGTAACTCTTGAAGAAGCGGCTCGTTTACACTCTTCAAAATACGCCTGATGGTTGGTCGATGCTGCACCGGCAATAGTAAGTTGGTAATCGCTGTTTTCGAGTGCGCGTATCAGGTTCAACTGGTTTTTGCGCGGCTCTATACGTCCTACACAAATCACGGAATTTTCCTTTCGCATGGTGTTTTTTTCTTCAGTGAAAATTTCGGTATCCACTGCGTTGGGAACTACGGAAAAGTTGCCGGCGCACCTGAAATCTTTATGAAGCCTTTCGTATTCGCTTAATGAATTTGGCAACAGGCACGTGCATCTTTTTAAGATATATTCAATAGATTTTTTTTGCCCTAACAAAATGTATTTTCGTGAAATAATTTTTTCTCTGTTAATCATTTTTCTTGCCACACATTTTACATATTCCTGACCGTGTTTGCCGAACAAGCGAAGTACCTTATTTTTCAGGCTTTTCGAATATTTTGTTGTTTCTTCATAAGTAAGATAAATGGGCGAAACAACAAACGGAATACGTGATTTGTCAATGTGATAAATAATGTCTGCAGGACGTATAATGTTGAAGAAATGAATCAAGTCGTACCGGCTGTAATCAATGTTTTTGTTGCTGCACAATTCAATGTCTGTATCTACGCCAAAGCGCTTTAATGCACAGGCGGTATTTTCTACCTGAACCGTATCGCCGCCTCTGTCGGAAAATAAAGTTGCCCTGCTGATGAATAAGACTCTCATGCTATGACCAATTTATAGTTGAATTTTTCTTTTTTAAACTGCGGGAATAGGGACGGGCTGAACGCCAAAATCCACATTATATATTCTGCCGGATTGAATAAATAACTACCCGTGAACTGGTAAATAAAAATGAAAACGAATAAACATTGCCGGTAATAATTTTGCCAAACCTTTGTTTTGATAAACAGAAAAATGATTAATGAAAACCTGATGACAATGCCCGCAATGCCGTATATAGACAGCGTTTCAGCTACTGCATTGGGAATGCGAACAACGTTTGGAATAATGGAATAGGAGTAATAATAATCGACAAAATTTCTACCAATGTATTTGAATTGCCCCAAGCCGCACCCGAAAAATATCGATTTCATTTTGGCAACGTTCCAAGCTATGTAGAATGCTTCATAAGTTCGTCCGCGCGCGGAAGTATCTTGCCCTGTACGAATATTTTGTATTCTTTCAAACAGCGGATTGTGCGGATAAAAGAAGAATAATATTGCCATACCAATAATAAAAAGCATCGCTCCGCCTGCCAATAAATTGAAATTTATTTTGTGTCTTAGCTCGTTCCGGTTAAGTAACAAAACGACTGAAATGCTGATGAACATGGTGCATAGTGCGCCTAACGAAAAGCTCAATAACAACGATACACAAAGTGAAATGAATAACAAATAGTGCTTGCCGATTAATAAAATTTTCTTTAAAAAATAATAGCCTGCCAATGGCATGATGATAAGCGAATAATAAGACGCTTCAACCGTGAACATTTTCAATCTCGGAATAATAGGAACATTCGGGCTGATGGGTTTTAAATACCACATCAAAGAACGAATTGAGGGAATGGCTAATACTATAATTGCAACGGCGATAAGTGCAATATTTACGGATGCAAGCGACTTGAATATTTTTTCAAGACCAATGTTTTCAGTAAGTAAATAATAAACGCTGATTGAAAAAACGGCTACCGTTTGCAGTAAGACAAATGATATAACATAATCTCTAAGATGTTCTACGGTCGGCAATTGAATGCAGGCAAACAGAAGCGTAACTATAAAGAAATACAAGTAATATTTCAAGCCGCGCACTTTAATCAAATGAATGAAAAAAAACGGCGTGAGTAAGGTTGTAAAATACAATCCTTGCGGCAATAGTACGCTGTTGAAAAACAGGTAGATGATTGCCGTTATCAAAATCAAATTACTATGTACACGTTGGTTCATGAATTTACAAGGATTAAAAATTTTTCTCTGCCGCCGCGTAGGTTTAATAAATAAAGACTGACAATAAAAATTAATATGCTCAGGCATTTAACCGTTATATCGGGGCAAAGGATAAAGACAGCCATCATTACGGAAGGCAGCAATTGAACGGCGCATATCAACACCTGATACGTGTTGTACAATATCTTCGACAAAATCATTCTTAGCACGAACATTCCCGCAATTGTTGCAACTGTTAAGCCGTACAACACGGCGATTGGCGTATGAAATAATCGCATCGATACAAGCATGGCGGTCAAAGCGAAAGCAGCAAAGAATAAGATAAAATACAGGTAAATGCGCTCGTGCCCGACTGCATTAAAATAGTATGCAGGCACAATGCCCAAAACAAAAAACGATTCAAATACGATAAAGTATTTTGTGTATTCTTTTATTTCATTGAAAGTGTTTGTACCAAGAATTACCCGGAATACAAACGGGTATATCAAGTACAAAATCAATAGTAAAATCAATGCGCCGCACGTTACCGCACTTTGCGCTGCGGCATATAATTCCCTGCCGTTTTTTTGTTGTGCATAAAGTTTGGTGAGCTTTGGCGAAATCCACGGCAGCAGGGCGCTGAAGCCCATGTGCAAGTGATTGAACATGGTTGCCGTTAAAGCGTAATAGCTCAATGTTATCAATCCGAAACCACTTACAATTAAATATCTGTCCGACTGAAAAATAATGATAATCGCCAGCGATTGAAACCATGTGAACAAGGCAAATGACGCTTCTTCCTTAGAAATTTTAAGATTGAATTTGAAAGCGTAATTATTGGTATTCCGGCGCATCAAAAAAAATCCTATGATAATAAATATGCTGTTCACAACGAACAAAACGGATAGCAATCCGAGTATATTTATTTTAAATATCCATAAGAAAATAATGTTGATAATGAGACCGGACAAGCGGTTGCCGCTTCCAAGCAATGCGGCTATTTTATAATCTTCCAGCGCTTTGAAATAGTTGGTAAAAATTTGCTCAAAAAACTTCAAGCCAACAAGCAAACCTGCGATAACAATACATTTGGCGCACAGCAACCTGTCGGCATTTGCTATATCAAATAAATGTTTATGGTACACAAGAAAATATCCTGCAACGCCCAGCATTACACACAATGCAAAGAGAATCAATGTGATGCTGACCGCATTATTGACAACATTGATTTTTCCGTTTTCATTTTGCGCGCCAATGTGCAAAGCCGTGTTTTTTAATACGGTGCTTCCGATGCCGAAATTGAACATTTGCATAGACACAATAATGGTATTGACCAGCATCCATATTCCGAATTGTGTTTGTCCCAGATGCCGGATGAAGAAAGAGGTGCTTACAAAAAACAATACCGGATATAAAAATATATCTGCGATGTTCCAGCAACTATTGATGATATTTTTATTGCGAAGCATATTTCTTTTTGATAAAAAACACAGAAATAAAAATGATGATGAGACTTGCCGCCACAAAGCATGCAACCGCCAGCAATATGATTTTTAGTTTGCTTGACTGAACCGGATTTGCACTTGCCATAAAAGGTTCTTGCAGTTTTACAATTCGCCTGTCGTTCAAAAAACTTTGCATATCTACAATCTCCTGCGTAATATTTTTTCCTTCATCGAATATTTGTGAAATATTGAATTGGCTTGCGTTTGCGGGCAGCAACGACGATGGCGACGTGTTCCTGTTCATGCTTTTGATGTATGCGCTTGTTGCGGAATCAAGCATGGTCAAGGCTTTCTTTCTGTACAAAATACCTTGCGTAAATTCTTCGGTTTCGCGTTGCAATGTCTCACGAACAGATATATTGTTATTCAGATAATTTTCCAATACAGTTCCTAAACTATCAAATACTGTGGCGTTTGAACTTGTAACCGATATGTAAAATATTTTGTCTTTGCTGTTGGTCATATCGTCAGACAACGGACTTCCGTAAATGTTTTTCGCTTCAATTTTTTGAATGCTTTCGAGTTGTTGCAATGGCAAGTGAATGTATTGATGAAGCTGCGTGTAAGAATGTGTTTGAATAAGCCCGTTTACTTTATCAAGCATTTCGCCATATAACTTTCCCGCAGGGCTGTCGTACTTATATGAAGCGGTTGCTTCGTATTTTTTTATTGGATGAAAAATAAAAGACAACGCGCCGGCAATAGCGCATAATAACAGAAAAACATGAATAGCTTTTCGTTTTCCCAATTCTCTGAAATATAGTGTACACAGTCGTTTCAGGAAAAGAAGGATTTCTTTTACCTGAGATAAAAATTCATGTACCGTTACTTCATCTTGTGTATTTTTTGTTTGCTGCATCATTAATTTACGGGATAATTTATTTTTTCTGCAACGTAATTAAGAAGTGGTCGCAACAACGGTTAAAGGGAAAATGGTTGCCCATGCCGCGTTCAATTTTCTGAAGTATTTTATACATTTTCGGATAACGTTCCACGAAGCGTTGATAAAATTCAGGCGGCACGGCAAAATAAATTCCCTTTAAAGTAAGCACGTCAAAATCGAATTTCAAGCGTTTTATAATGTAAGACGGATTGTAATAATAAACCGAAAAATACACGCCTTCGATATGCGCTTTTGTATGCTTTTTGAACCGCCTGAAAGCCGTTTTAAAATCGCCCTTCAAAGCCATAACCAATTCCCACGGCGATACTTTCGGCATAATTACTAAAGTAACTTTACCATTTTCATTCAGGTGCTCTTTAAGCTGGTACAACACTTCTTTAAGATTATCAGTGCAGTTTAGTCCGCCGAAATTTGATATGATATAGTCAAATTTTTTATCGCGCAACTCATACAATTCGTTGAAGGAACAAAGCTTGGTTTGAATGTTTTGCTCCAAATGATATTTGTTTATTTTTTGATTCAGAACATCAAACATTCCTTCGGCATTATCTGTCGATAACACATTAAAGCCTTGCGCTGCAAAGTAGATGCCGTCTATGCCCGTGCCGCAGTTCAGCTCTAAAATGTTGCTGCCGGGTTTTGCATTTTTCACTATTTCCTTCCGGTAAATTTCACGCAAGTGATGTGTCAGTTTATTACCTTCATTCAGCTCATCAAACACGACCGATTGAAAGGAAAATGCTTTGCTTACAAGTTCTTCATTCATCATCGTGTGCAGATTAATTGAGTTCGATAATAGGATTCATGCTTACATCGTTTCTGCTTGCAACTTGCTTTGTGTAAGTGCGCAACTGCCTTTTGAAATAGGTCTTCATTATTTTATATTTTGCACGCTTAAATAATTTTACAGGCGCAGGCATTTGCTCGTTTCTTATTTTTCTTAAACGATAAGTATAATGTGTGTACCTGTGCAATTTTTTGTAGAAAGGGCTTTCGTATGTGTTGGAATACATCAGCGCCAAATCGTCCGAGTCTGTCCAGTTTTTTTTCGTTACCATATCTTGTTGAACTTTATCATAAAATTTTGTACCGGGTAAAGGATACGAAACGGAAATACCTATATCGTCCGGCATTGTTTCTGTAATTAAATCAAGTGTCTTGTTGATGTCTTCCATGGTCTCGCCGAGATAGCCGTACTGGATAAAAAATGCAGCGCGTATATCATATTGTTTCAGCAACTGTCTTGCCTGTTTAATTTCTTCTACGGTTGTGCCTTTGTCCATGGCGTCCAGTATTTTTTGCGAGCCGCTTTCTGCACCCATCCAAACTTCTGCACAGCCTGCGCCGGCTAAATCGGATACATATTTTTCTTGTACCAAAAGGTCTGCACGCGATTGAATTTTGAACCCGATATTCAAATCAATTGCTTGCATAAACGATGAGAAATCCTTTACCCATGAGCGTTTCAGCCCAAAGATGTCGTCGCAAAACCAAATGTGATTCATATCAAACATTTGCTTTAACAGGATAATTTCTTCCACTACTTTTTCCGGGCTACGCATATTGTAACTGTTGCCATAAATGGGTTTTGCGCACCAGTTGCATTTATACGGACAGCCTCTCGTAGTAGCAATGTTGATGGAAAAATAACCGTGGTTTTTAATCCATACTTTTTTGTATGGTTCAATATTTATCAAGTCCCATGCGGGCAAAGGCAAATCGTCCAATCGCTTGGAAACCGATCGCAGCTTACATTTCACAATATTGTCTTTGCCTGATTTATAAATTAATCCATCAATATCGTTGAACGAATTTTTATCTTCTTCAATCGCCTGGATGGTTTCCAATAAAGTATGTTCGGCTTCGCCTCTGATAACAAAATCGGCGCCGTTGTCTAAATATTTTTCGTAATGGTCGGCAGCATCCGAGCTGGTAACAATCACGGCGCAACCATACGCTTTTGCATATTGCTGCATCAGCATAGCAGCATCGCGCATATTGCTAAGGCACATTTTTGTGAGGTAATTAAAACCATCATCATAAATCACAAATACATCCGGTTGATAAGTTTTTATGACAGGAATAATCTCTTCCGGAGACTTTGCGAACATTGTATCGAACAATGCAACATGGTAGTCATGCTCCCGCAACAGCGACGCTGCGAGTATGGTTCCCAACGGCGGATAAGGCTGCGCATGCGCTATCTGCTTAGGGTCGAATTGCATAAAATAGGAATGACTGAATAATACTTTCAATGTGCTTGGTTTTCTAACTGTTCGAGAATTTTTTTCTGATAATTTTTGGGATGATTTTTTGACACGTAAGGCGTTGTCTTGAATGCCAAATCATAGTCCTGCATGGCGTATCCGCGCTTTTTCCATTTTCGTTTCCATCTTGCATCGGTAAATTTCATCAGGAAAATATTGAGCGGTTTCCAAACCAGGTTTTGCCTGTTCCACTTCGTCAAATTGTACTGAACCGCACCTTCAAAATCAACGCCGAGATGCCGGATGTTGGGAAGATTGTTTTGATTGCGCAGCAAAAAAGTTCTGTACAAATCTTTATTGTAAACCGGAATCAGCGTGCTTAATTCAATGCGTGTGAAAATGTTTTTTTCTTCTATTTTCAAATGATGTTCATCTATAAAATAATTCATGCAAAGTGAATGCTGCTTCCCGATGATGAAGCTTAATTTTTTTACAATATGCAAAATGCTTCTGCATATCCAAAGCGTGTTGTTGGCTGTGATAATGAAGAAATCGAAATCGGTATTTTCATCGGCATAATTTTTTGACAGCGAACCCGAAATGCCTACAAATTTTACAAACGGAAACATTCCAATGAAACGCCCTGTTCTTTTGGCTTTCGGTAATAATTTGCCGGCAAGCTTTTCGCCGTTGATGCGTTTTTCCACACACATTTCAGGCGCATTATTTAACAAGTAATATTCGCCGTATTGTTTAACCTCGCCGGTCGCTTTCATTTTTTCCAACACAGTTTTTTCAGACAGAACGCTGGCGCCGGCGGCGGAAAATTTGTACAATTCATCGGCTCTTAAAGGATGCTTGAAAACGCCGAAATATCTGAGTAATTCAAGTATTTCGGAAGGCTTTGGTGCATTGTTTTTAGAACCGTAAAAAGGATAATCGTAAACAGATGCCTGAGAAATGTTCATTATAAATGTTTTAAGCGGAGGAACTTTATTATCTACACATTTATAAACAACGAATGAAGAAGATTGGTTGCTGCAAATGAAAATTTTATGCTGTTTTATTTGTATCAGCTTTTCATTTCAAAGGATGTGCGATAATGAACGGTAATAGCATTTTTCACTTTCAGCAGTCCCAGCATGGCAGTCGGCGGCGTAATGTTATAGTCGTTCAACATTACAGGAAGTGTGCCTTCAAAAATAAATTTATGCGCATCGCCTGCATATATTTTCCCTTGAATAATGATGTGTTTGGTTACGCCTGCAATGGTTAATTCGCCCGGCGTGTTTACCGTAACTCCGTCTTTATTTGCCGTAGTTATTTTTAAAGGAGATGCAATGGAAAAAGTAATAAACGGATATTGATTTGCTTTTAAGGCGTCCCGGGTTTTATTGACCATTGTCTTTCCTTCGGGACTGTTGATGGAGTGAACATCCATGCGAATATATAAAGAATCGATGTTGAAGCTGCCGTCGGTGTTTTGTGTAATAATACCTCGCCCTAAAGCTTTATCGACTGTTTCGTGCCAGTCGTGCAGGTTGGATGTTCCGTTGATGGTTATTGTATAATCGTTGCCAATGGAGTATAAGTTTTTGTTTTGCGCATCCACTTTGTTTGAAAAAATAAGTAGCGCTATGCAAAGGTTAAACACTATTGTTTTCATGATTAGGTGTGTTGGAATAATATAAAAAAGCGGGACTTTTGATTAGTCCCGCGTTACGTATTAAAATGTAACAGGCTGAGGAGCTGTGTTTGTTTTTGTATTAACGATAGGCCACACGCCCGGCGTAGGAACACTCACGCCTTTGGTGTTGCCACGCATCATACCATCTGCTCCAAAATAGTACAATGGCCAACCTTTGTAAGTAAGTTGCGGTTTGCCGAAAACCTGTATAACAGCAAAATCGCTTTTCTTTAAAATAGATGGAACGCTTTGTATCGTGCTGATGGTGTCGATAGGCCAAACAGCATTGTTGCTGAAATCAGATTTGGTAAAAGTATTTGTATTGAACTTGTCGGGCGTAAATGAATATAAAGTATTGCCTACGGCGTCTGTAATATATTGCGTAACGCCTGTTCCTTCCTGATAATCGCCGGTATAATTTTTTCCGTCATTGCCTACCAATTGTTCATTGGCAAGCATAACCGTATAATCCGGCTTTGCTACAAACCATACATTATTTACGGCATCTCCCGTAACATCGCCGGCTTTAGTATCGCCCATATAATAATAGAGCGGCCATCCTTTGTAAGTTGTTTGTTTACTGCCATCGGGACGAGTGATAGTGCCAAAGTCCGAACTGTTCAGTCCGTCTCCGATTGTAGGTGTTGCGGCATAATAGGTAGGCCATGCCACGGTGCAATCGCCGGAACAGCCGGACTGTCCGGTTGCATCGATCGAAAAGAAATACAATGTCATACCATTTCCATCGGTAATGATATTGCCAAAGGTTGCATTGGAAGAAAGCTGTATCGTGCTGCTTTTATCCGTGTTGTCCGATGTTGTAGAGCTGTTGCTTTTGGAACAGGCTGACAAGCCGAGTATGAATACGCCGGCAAGTAATCGTGAAACTGTTTTTGTCTTCATTTTTTAAAATTTTAATTGATTTTATTTTCTATACTCTTATGAACAGTAAGACTGTTAAATCGGTTGCCGCAGGCTAAAATTTTTTATAATAAAATAGAGAAGAAGACTACGATATTTTATTGATGAGGGTAGATTGAAAACTGTATGATACTACAGATGTAAAAAATGAAAAAAGCAGATAAATCTTAATGATAATTATCTGCATTCTGTTTTATCAAAATAAGATTACACAAGTCCTTTAATTACTTAGCCCTTTTTCTTCTTACCATGCTTGCTCCAGCCGAATGCGCGCGATATATTGAATCC
Organism: Arachidicoccus sp. BS20; assembly: GCF_001659705.1. Lineage (NCBI taxonomy): Bacteria > Pseudomonadati > Bacteroidota > Chitinophagia > Chitinophagales > Chitinophagaceae > Arachidicoccus > Arachidicoccus ginsenosidimutans. The sequence continues at coordinate 740,328 of NZ_CP015971.1, read as the reverse complement.
AAAATAAATATCGCCTTTGCCCCAGGTGCCTGTTGATTGTGTGAGGTAATAAGGTCCTATCATTCCCTGTGCATTGCTGAATACAAACTGGAATACGTGCCCGCCCGTTTCAATTTCAAGGGCGGCGCTTAATGAAGAATGTACCCCTTCGGACGGCAAAGAGTTATTGGGCAGATAATTATATTCTGCATCGATGCTCATTCTTTTCGTGATTTTCATTCTGCCGCCCACACTCATTACAAAAATATTGTTCTTGTCTTGCGGAGTAGGTACAAGATTATAATGTATCCACGCAGGTGCGGCTTCCAGAGACAACGCTTCCGTAAATTTTCGAGCGATTAACAACTGTGATGTATAAGCGGTACGATACTTGAAGTTTAAGTATGGCTTATCGGTATAGCGCAAGGTTTGTGTGGTTGCCAAACCGTAGAAGCTGATGGCAACAGGCATTTTCTTTTTGCGCTGATAAGCTATTTTATATTTGAACGAAGCGTCAAATACTTTATCAAGAGAACTCCTGCCGATGCCTACTGCAAGCCTGTCTGTAAGTCCGTAATCCAATGCTAAACGTATAGATGCGTTGTCCAACCCGAAGAATTGATATGCGCCGTTATTCAGGCGACCGAAGCGGTGCATAATCAATACTTGCAGGTTTCTTTTGCCGGGTTGCTCCACGGTTGGAAGATCCACTATTTGTGTGCCTTTAAATATAGAAGTAACTTTATTGTCCGCCGCTTCCTGAGATGAAATGGAATCGTTTAACAGGCTCATCAGGTTGTTGCTTGTTGTATCTTGCGCATAAGAATGATGCACCAATGCAATTGCCGATAATATGAATATGCTAAGTTTCTTAATCATTGTTTTTATTTTATTTATTCATGGGTTTACAATCGATGTTTACCGAAATGGCTATTGTTTTAGCCACATTATTTTTCAGCAAAGAAGGCATTGTGATTTTATAATCTTCATAAGCAACCTTGAAGGAAGAGGTTGCTTTTAATTCGCCCGAAGCAACTTCAATATCGGCTTCTGTTGTTACGGGTTTCGCTACGCCGTGCATGGTCAGTTGTCCCGTAATGTGTACGTGGTATTTGCCGGCTTTGGTTAAATCAACAGCATCGGTAATTTTTCCCGTGAAACTTGCTTTCGGGTATTTATCACTTTCTATTACTTCTTCGTTGAAGTGGTCTTGCATCAATTGTTTTTGAAACAAAAATCCTTTTGTCAAAAGATTAAAGGCAACTTGTTTTGTAGATACATCAATGATGGCAAGTACTTGCTTGTTCTCTGCCTGAATGGTTTCCGCAGGCGCTTTTGAATAAAAACTTACTTCTCCGTTTCGTGTAAAAAACTTTTGTGCTTTTAGCGTATAGCTTACGGGAATGATAAGTAAGCATAAGATTATTTTTTTCATCTTTCTGTTTTTTTTAATTGAATGACTTGGTTAATTGTTTTTACTGCCGTTATTAATCCAATCTGTTATTGTATTGATTTCACAGTCGGAAAGTTGTGGAAGATTTAATGGCATTGGCGTAACGTTGCCGGTATGTTTGATGGCGTTCAGCAAATCGCCGTTATCCGCTTCTGATTTAAGAATGCCGAAATCTTCCAGATTGAGATTTGACCCGGACGATAAATATGTTTGCGAGCTGTGGCAACTGTAACATTCGGCGGTAAGTATCGGAAGCACATCTGCCTGGTACTTCATATTTACAGTATCGCACGTAATGCCACCTGATTGTTGAAGTGCAGTTTCATTGGCTTTGGAACAGCTGTTTAAAACTGCACTTCCGAGAATAATCAAACTGAAAACACTACCGGAAGCAAGAATTTTTCTTTTCATGTATTTATTTTTTTATGTTCATTATTTATTTAGAAATATTGACTGCATCTACAAGACTCACATCCATCAAATAGCCTGTGCATCTGCCTTTGATGTGTACGCTGTCGCCTTTTTTCGGCAGGTTTTCTGTACTTCGCATATCGCAGTTGATGCCGCCCATGGCGCCGTCGCCTGCCGTTAATTGTACCGATGCGGAACTGCTGTCCTGTTGCACGGAAGCCACGACACCGCTGACTTCCACGACTTTATTCAGATAAAGTTTATCGGCGTTTTGTTCATTTGTACTAAAGTCGTTGTACAATTTCGCTGCATTGATTTGTACATCTGCTTTAACGGAATCGAGCGTGGGTCTTGCTTTGTGATAAGCCATCCAGCCCCAAATGCCGCCTGCAATCCCGATAGCGCAAAGAATTGCCACTACGGAAAAAATCGCTTTTTTTCGTTTCATAAAATGTGATTTAAAAATGATTATTTAAATGCTGCTAACCGAATGTGTTTTATTATTGAATTAGAAACTTTTCTTAATAGAAATTTGTGCGCCTACACTTCCCAAATTCATATTACCATATCCTATGCCGCCCAAAGGAATTTTTACGTAAGGAGCTACCTGCACGGAAGTATTCTTAAAATGTTGTTCAAAACCTATTGAAACATTAGTAACCGCATATACGTTTTTGCCTTGTCCGCTCACGTCTCTGCTTACTTGTGTTGTGTTGCCATTATCTGCTGTATATTGATATGTATAATTTTGATTTGCCATCCACGTCGTAGAAACACCTGTGCTTACGAAAGCATTGCTCTTTTTTGTATGAACTACATCGTAACGGATATTCACAGGGACATCAACCATGGTGCAGGTCCCATTGATATTCGAGACTTCAGACGAAATAGTTTTCCCGTTTGGATGAAAATCTGCATTGTCCACATCATAAGCCATAGATTCCCTTACAATACCGGCTTCTACCGACAAACGAGATTCATTAATCCGGCGTTGAACCATAACGCCGGTATTCAATCCGGGATTGCCCGAAACATTGCCGTGTATAACGCTTACATTAGAGCCGCCAACAACGCCTACCTGCCATCTCGCATCATTGTGATTTTTGGTGTTTTCATCATCATCTACTGCAAAAAAACCTTTTAAATCCGGTTGTTGTGCAGGCTGTTTATTTATAGTTTTATTTGGATTATTGTCAAGAACGTATCTTCTTGTATTAATACTGTCAATTGAATTTTTTCTGCCGGATATTACATTATTATATATGTCGGTGTTCATCTTAATCAGCCCGGATTTTTCGGGAAGATTATATATGATATTGCTGTTTTTATTTGTATTTGGAACAATTGATACCTGACGGAAAATTTCTTGTGAAGAACTTTTGTTATTTCGCTTTGCTGTGTATATACCATTTTCGGCAACTATATTGGAATGGTCATCATTTTCATTTAAAACTCCTGTGTCGTTGTCTTGTTCAATTTGAAGTTGCTGTTTTGGACCTTCGGCAATGATTTTTTGTGTTTGAACAGCTTGATGCAGATTTGTTGTATTATTCATTGACAACCAGATACCTGCGACGATAATGAGTACGCCTGTGGTAGCAAACTGCCACGATAATTTAGGTACTATAAATGGCGATAACAACCTTTCAATATTTGTCAGTAGCCATCCTTTCTTTTTCTTTTTGTCCGATAATTTATTTTCATAAAAATTGTCCCATGCACCTTCGGGAGCGGAAGGCGGAGTAAAATCTTCTGCAGATTGTCGAAAGAGTTTGTCAAACTCTTCGTTGTCCATATTGTTAAACTTTTTCGGCATAAGTCTTGTCCAAAATTTTTCGCAAATTCTTCCGAGCTTTTAATAAGTTTGATTTTGAAGTTCCAACAGATATACCTAAAATTCCCGCAATTTCTTCGTGAGAGAAACCTTCTATTGCATATAAACTAAAGGTATTACGATAAGCGGGGCTTAAACGTTGTACCATTTTTACTAATTCTGTATAAGAAATGTCTGAAATAGGACTGTGCTGATGAGATGCAATATTTTGTGCAGCATCATCCGTTGCCGTCCATGAAATTTTTCTTGCCACAGATTTCGCATGATTAATGCTTGTATTTATCATAATCGTTTTAACCCAACCCATAAATGCCTTCGGCAAGTTAGTATTGTCTTCCGGTTCCGTGAATTTTGCAACGCCTTTAAAAATCTTTACGAATCCGTCATTCATTGTCTCGATGGCATCTTCATTATTTGAAGTATATCTCATACAAACAGAATATGCGAACCCGTAATATCGTTCATATAAAATCTTTTGCCAGGCAGGTATTTCCTGCCGGCAGCCACTCAAAATGTCAGACAATTGATGTTCCATTAAAAGTAGTAAGTTCCGAGAGATTTTACAGTTAAAATATTATATACTCAAAGATTAAACAATTAAATAGGATGAATGGTTGCCTTGCGTAAAAAAAAATCTGAAAAAGCCGGAAATCAGTTGACAATTACATATTCAAAATATCCAAAGCGGATAAAGATTGTTTCTGGAATGTTAAAAGTTCTATCATTCTTTTGTCGTGTAAAAATAGTAAAGTAACTTTACAAAGTTAATTTATTAATTAACTTAATTATTTGACAAATGGCAAAAAACAGCTTCTTCGATTTAGCGGTTTCGTTCAACAATTCGATGGCACAGCTCACACGGCGATTAAGAAAGGAAGCCGGAAAGCAACCTTTCTCCCTGAGCGAGCAAACGACAATGGCTTTATTGGAGCAGAATACTAAAATGTTGCCTTCTGAACTTGCAGACGCGCATCATATTTCGGCACAAGCCATGTCGCAAATCATCAATCGATTGTACGAGGAAGATTGCATTGTTAAAAATGCGGATGACAAAGATGGACGCAGAGTTTATATTTCGCTCAATACAACGGGCAAATCCAAGCTGGCCGAAATGCGTGCCGCGCGTAGCGCATGGCTTTCCGAGGCTATTGCAAAAAAACTCTCAAAAGAAGAAATAGCACAGCTCCCTTCATTCGTTGCATTGTTACAAAAATTATCTATGGCAGAGTTTTAAAACAGTTATTTATGCAGGCATTTAGGGCTTTGAAGTCTAAAAATTTCAGATATTTTCTAAGTGGTCAATCTGTGTCTTTGATTGGAACATGGATGCAAAAAGTTGCTGTAAGCTGGATTGTTTACCGGCTTACAAGTTCGGCATTTATGCTGGGTTTGACCATGTTTGCCAACCTTATTCCATCATTATTATTGTCTCCCTACGTAGGTGGTTTTACAGACAGGCACAATCGTTATAAGATTTTATTGGCGACACAAATTTTACTGGCTTTACAGGCAGGTATTTTCACTTATGTCGTTTACATAAAGCTGGACAATATGGCGGTAATTATTATACTCAGTTTGATTCAGGGAATAATTACCGCATTTGATACAACCGCGCGGCAATCGTTGATTGTAAAGATGATTGAACACGAAGAGGATTTGCCGAACGCAATTGCGCTTAACTCGGCAATGGCAAATCTTACAAGGATTTTGGGACCTGCCGTCGGTGGAATTTTGTTAAGTACATTGGGCGATACAATGTGTTTTTCTATCAATTTTATCAGCTATTTTTTCGTGATTTTTTCTTTGCTGATGATGAAGCTTCACTTGCCCAAAGTGGAACATAAAGAAGAAAATGTTTGGCAAACTTTGTACGAAGGTTATGTATATTTAAAAGAGTCGCCGGATTCGTCTTCGGTTATTATGCTGCTTGCAGCATATAGTGTGTTTGTGATTCCGTTCAGTACGTTGCTGCCTGTGTTTGCCAAAGATGTTTTTCAAGGCGATGCTGCTACTTTCAGTTGGTTTGAGAGTGCGGCAGGAGTAGGTGCGTTGATTGGTACAGGGTATATTGCAACATTGAAGCCGAATAAAGATATGCTGACAATTGTATTTGCCGGCAGCACCGTTTTTGCAATTGGTGTGCTGTTGTTGTCGTCGAGTTTTAATTTGCAGGTAGCATTGTTTTTTACATTGTTAACGGGCATGGGAATGATGTCGATGACGGCTGCCATAAATACTTATTTGCAAATGCACGTTGCAGACGATATGCGCGGCAGAGTGGTAAGTTATTTTATTATGTCTTATCAAGGATTGATACCTGTCGGCAGCTTGATTGTAGGTGCGATTGCTGAACAATGCGGGGCAAAAGCAACTGTTGTGATAGAAGGCGTGATTGGAATAGTTTCTTCTATTGTCTTTTTCTATTTTAAAAGAAAACGCAGAAATGCGGCGCAGTTTTTGGTTCAATAATTTGCTTCGTAATAATTCCACATTATTTCATATATATTTTGTTTTAGTTCGTCGGCAGTTTTATTTGCAGGATTGATTGGCGGTAAATAATGCACTTCAACAATTCCCGGAAGCATATAAAATTTATCTTCTTGCAAAATTTTTTTAGTATTGAAAAGAACAATAGGAATGATGCCTTTTTGCGTATCAATCGCCAATCGGAATGCGCCGTTCTGAAAATTGCCTAAAGGTTTAGACGTCTTGTTACGTGTACCTTCAGGGAAAATCAACATACTCATTCCGGTCGATAACACGTCTTTCATTTCGCCATAACTTTGTGTGCGGCTTTGTGTATTTTTTCTATCTACCAAAACAGAGCCCCAGGTATAAATCCAACCGAGAATGGGAACTTTTACAAAACTTTTTTTAGCAATCGTTTTTGCAACATTTGGCACAAAAGGATTGGTTATCATCACATCCATAAAACTATTGTGGTTGCAAACGAGAATGTAATTTTTGCCTTTCTGAAAAACTTTCTTGTTTTTTGTTTTGATAAAAACAAGTGTGAGTGTGAGAAAAATCCGCATCCAGACTTTCGATACATTTTTCTGCAAAGCCGCTCGCTGCGGGTCTTTCAGAAAAAAGCAAGGCAGCATAAAAATAAAACAAATCAACATGGTTGCAACAAATACAATCAATGCCCATAATGCCCAGATGCGTGCGAATATTCCTTTAAGAAGTTTCATGTAGTTCATGTATGCTAATCAGAAAATTATATCCCCGGGGAAATTCTATAAATCCCAAAAATCATGGTTCAGACATTCTCTTTCAGACAATCATCCAATCAATCGGTTGCAGCCCTTCTTTGATTAAAAATTCATTTGCTTTGCTAAAATGCTTGCAGCCGAAAAATCCGTTGTGTGCGCTTAGCGGCGACGGATGCGCAGCTTTTAAAATGTGATGTTTGGATACGTCAATCAAAGTCGCTTTTTCCTGTGCAAATCTTCCCCACAACAAAAACACCACGCCGCGTTTTTCGTCGGATATTTTTTTAATTACAGCATCAGTAAAAATTGTCCAGCCGATTTTTGAATGGCTGTTGGCTTCATTTGCGCGAACGGTAAGGCTTGCGTTTAACAGCAAAACGCCTTGTTTTGCCCAAGATGTAAGGTTGCCTGTTTTCGGAACCGGCATACCGATATCGCTGTGCAGTTCTTTAAAAATATTTTGCAACGACGGCGGTTGCGGCACGCCGTCGGGAACGGAAAATGATAATCCCATCGCTTGTCCGTAACCGTGATATGGGTCTTGCCCGATGATAACGACTTTTACTTTGTCAAAAGGCGTTTGTGCAAAGGCATTAAAAATTAAAGCTCCCGGCGGATAAATGGTTTTCTTAAGCGCTTTTTCGGCTTTGAGGAAATCGACAATTCCCGCGAAATATTCTTTGGAAAATTCATCTTTCAATTCATTTTTCCAGCTTTCTTCAATTTGTACATTCATACTTCAAACCTACATGAAATTTTTCAACTGAAAGTTAAAAATTAAACCATATAGAAACTATAGTTTTTAGATAGATGAATACAGCGAAAGATGAAAATACTATGATTGTTTGTGTGTTTAAATGCTGAATGAATTTTAGTTTTAATTCTACAAAATTCTATGTTTTTATGTGGTTTCATAAAATGTAAAGATTTTTGTGTTGTCATTTTTTCTTAATATTGATACAGAATTAAATTTCATTTAATATGAAACCCGAACGTTTAACAGCATTCAGCGACGGCGTAATTGCGATTATTATTACCATTATGGTTCTGGAAATCAAAGTTCCGCACGAAGAAGACGGAGATACTTTTAAAGCATTGCTACCGATGTTGCCGAATTTTTTGTCGTATGTATTGAGCTTTATTTATGTAGGTATTTATTGGAACAACCATCATCATGTATTTCAGTTAGTAGAAAAAATTAACGGCAGGGCGCTTTGGGCAAATTTATTTTTACTGTTTTCTCTTTCGCTCATTCCCGTAACTACGGCTTGGCTGGGCGAACATATTAAAAGCAAAGACCCCGTTGCGTTGTACGGCATTGTTTTGCTGATGTGTGCGGTTGCATATCGTTATCTGATTGTGATTTTAACTGGTTGTGTAGAAGATAATCACGAGCTTGCAGGCGGCATCGGAAAAGATTTTAAAGGGATTATATCGATTGTAATTTATATTGTCGGAATTGTTTTATCGTTTTTTATTCCTTTATTGGCAATCGCCTGTTATGTAGGCGTTGCGTTGATGTGGGTAACACCTGATAAAAGATTGGAATCGAAGAAATGATATTTTCATTTCGTATTTTTGCAGTAATTTTTTATAATTAATTTTTTTGATGCAAATTCCTATAATGGCTGAAATGCTGGCTGCGGGCGATATTCCCGAAATTTTATTTTGGGTTGGTTGTGCCGGAAGTTTCGACAGGCGAGCACAACAAATTACAAAAGCATTTGCCGCTATCTTAAATAAAACGGGCGTAAAATATGCTGTGCTTGGAACGGAGGAAACCTGCACCGGCGACCCTGCAAGGCGTGCGGGAAATGAATTTCTTTTTCAAATGACGGCTTATGGAAATATTCAATTGCTGAATGGATATGAAGTAAAAAAAATTGTAACTACTTGTCCGCATTGCTTTAATATTTTTAAAAATGAATATCCTGCACTTGGCGGAAATTATGAAGTAATTCATCACACGACTTTGTTGCAGCAATTGATTGACGAAGGAAAAATTGTGTTGAAAGACGGCGGCGAATTTAAAGGTAAAAAAATTACGTATCACGACAGCTGCTATCTTGGTCGCGCGAACAATATTTATGAAGCTCCGCGTAAAGTTCTGGAAGCGTTGGATGTGGAGTTGATTGAAATGAAACGCTGTCGCAGTAAGGGTTTGTGTTGTGGCGCAGGCGGCGCGCAAATGTTTAAAGAAGAGGAAAAAGGAGTGAAGCGCGTGAACACCGAAAGGGCAGAAGATGCGTTGCAAACGAAAGCAAATATTGTAGCTTCGGCTTGCCCGTTTTGCAATACCATGCTCACGGACGGTTTGAAAAATAAAAGCGCAGAAGATGATGTTCAGGTATTGGACATTGCGGAAATTATTATCAATTCAATGAATTAAAAAACTACAAATGGACCTAAATTTTCAACAACATATTCCTGCAAACTTTTCCGATGAATCGCGTGTGTGGATTTATCAAAGCAACCGGTTATTTTCTTTGCAGGAAGCATTCGCCATCGGGGAAAAGATAAACGATTTTCTCTCGCAATGGAATACGCATGGCACGCCCAACACGGCTTTTGCCAATTTATTTTTCGGACAATTCTTAATTATCATGGCGGATGAATCGTCTCAAAAAGTGAGTGGTTGCAGCACGGACAGCTCTGTAAGATTTGTAAAAGAAATCGAAAAAGAATTTGTGGTTAATATGTTCGACCGGCAATCTCTTGCGTTTATAATTAAAAATAAAGTGCAATTGTTGCCATTGTCACAATTAAATTACGCATTTGAAAACAATTTTCTCAATGGCGACAGTTTGTATTTCAATAACCTTGTTTTGACTAAAAAAGAATTGTTGGAAAACTGGCTTATTCCTGTCAAAGAAAGCTGGCTCGCAAATAGATTGCAACTTATTTGATAGATTTTTTGAAAAATAAATATGACAAATGTCGTTTTTTTTAAGAAAAATGTCTAATTTTGTGGAAAGGAAAAACGATGAAAAAATATAAAACATCCGAGGATACTACTAATAACATTGTTAATGAAGCGGCAGTTGCATATGGTATTGCAGAGAACAACAATATATTTTCTTTGATAAACACTATTAAACATGGTATCAAGTTTCCCGCTTTCAAAACTATTGTAGAACGCAGTCCTTTCAGTATTGGCGAATGGTCAAATTTTCTGCATCTTTCAGAGCGCACCATGCAGCGCTACAGCAAAGAAAACAAAGCATTTGACCCAATTTATTCCGAAAAAATTCTGGAAATTACTATGCTCAATAATTATGGTAAAGAAGTTTTCGGCGATGAAGAAAACTATAATACTTGGCTTCAAACTAAGAATATTGCTTTAGGGGGAATTACTCCTAAGGCACTCATGGACAGCACATTCGGTATCAAACTTATCAAAGACGAACTCACTCGCATAGAACACGGCGTACTTGCATAATAATGATAGTCTACAGACTTGCGAAAAGTAAATACAAAAATGACCTTTCGGGCGAAGGTGCGAGGTTTGCGGGCGGACGCTGGAACAGCAAAAATGTTGCAATGCTGTACACAAGCGAATCGCGCGCGTTGTGTACAACGGAAATAGCTGTTCATACGCCTGTCGGAATTTTGCCGACAGATTATTACATGATTACGATTGAAATTCCGGATAATATTTCCTTTAAAGAAATTAAAATTGCTTCGCTGCCGGATAATTGGAATGAAATTCCCTATGGTTCTGCAACACAGGAGGTCGGCAATAAATTTATTCAGGAAAATAAATATCTCGTGCTGAAAGTGCCTTCGGCTGTGGTTTTCGGCGATTTTAATTTTTTGATTAATCCTCATCACAAAGATTTTTCAAGAATAAGAATCAAGCGAATGGAAGAATTTTCTTTTGACAAAAGACTGTTCTTAAAGTAAGTGATATGCACAAATGCATGAATTGAAATTCATTTGTGGCATATTGTTTACGGTTGTTGCACTATTTTACAAGTCAGATAATATTGCCCTTCTATTTCAATCGGGTTGAGCATATTTGCCTCATCAGCCGTTTTTACGGGCTTTGACTGCCATTCTGTTGTCGGCGTGAATTTGAATGTATGATTGCCATCGTGCAAAACAATTGGCATATTAAAACCGGCAACGCAATTTATATATCTATAATTAATTTTTTCATTATTATCCGAAAAATATAGTTCCAAAACAGGAATTTGTGTTGTGGTTAAATATTGTTGAAAAACTTTACTGAAATCAATTCCTGTAAACTGATTAATATAATCTTCAATTTGCTTAGATGTAATCGTTTGATGATAAAATGCTTTGTTGATGCCGTGCAGTAATGCGCGGAATTTATCGTCATCATTAATAGAATGACGAATATTGTTGATCATGTTTGCGCCTTTGTAATACATATCGCCGCTGCCTTCGTCGTTCACACTATAATGCCCGATAATCGGCTCATCGTTTTCAATATTTTGGCGAATGCCATACACATAATCCTGCGCTTCTTTTTTGCCCCAATAATATTCCGTGAACAAAGCTTCACAATAATTGGTAAAACTTTCGTGAATCCACATGTCCGCAATATCTTTCGAGGTAATGCTGTTGCCAAACCATTCATGCCCGCTTTCGTGCACCACAATAAAATCAAACTTCAAACCGATGCCCGTGTGCGACAAATCTCTTCCCAAATATCCTTGTAAAAAATGATTGCCGTAAGCAATATCGCTTTGATGTTCCATACCAAGATGCGGGGCTTCCACGAGTTTGTACCCATCTTCATAAAAAGGATACGCACCATACCAATATTCCAATGCTTTCAGCATCTTAAACACGTCGGGCTTGCAATGCACTTTCATCCTGTTCATATCATAATCCAAAGCCCATAAAGCCACGTCCAGTTTGCCTTTCAGCCCGTTGTAACTCGTATCGAATAATGTGTACTTTCCAATGTATGGAACAATGTCATAATTATTAATCGGATTTTTTACCGCCCACTTATAGCTTGTTAAATGATTGGGCAATTCTTTCTTTTCAATTAATTTCCCGTTTGCAACAGCGACCAAAGTATCGGGAACAATCGTTGTAATGCCTGCGCCGCTGTCGGGTTCATCGCCCTGGTAATCTTTGCAAGGATACCAAACCGATGCGCCTAAACCCTGGCACGCAACCGTCATCCAGGGACGACCGAGCGAATCTTTTGTAAATATCCAGCCGCCGTCCCAAGGCGCTTTTATAGCAATGCGTGGATTGCCATGGTAGTAGATTGTGATTGTCCTAACGCCGGGTTTAATTTTATACATTGCAGCACTATCTCTCACGAAAACGTGATAAGCATTGCCTTCCCGACGATATTGATATTTTTTTTGTCCGTCAGAAATGCTGTCGATTTCCATTGGTTCTTGCATATCTATCTGCATCGTTTTGCCGCCGTTATCAAAATAAGTAATCACATTCTTTCCAACAATCGACTTCGTTTCATAATCAGGTTTTACGGTTATATCGTACCGCAATACATCCCACCAAGCGCGTTCGGGCGTAACGCTTCCGCGCAAAGTATCGGCGTGTGTAAAGACTTTTTCTTTGCCTGAAAGTAACTGTGCATTTAACTGCAACGAAAATATTGTACCAACAAATAAAATAAATAAAGATTTCATTTTTTAAAACTACGTGTTTTGGATATTTTTGAGAATGAATTCGTTTCAAAGATATGTTGTAATCATCATAAATTTTATCTTCCTTTTTTCTTGTAATCATCATACGAAAAACAAGGAACAAATTTTTTATTACAATGAAAGTCGCGACATTGCTACGCTCGACCCTGCGTTTGCAAAAAGTCAGTCCGTGATGTGGGCAATTCATCAGATTTTTAATCGTCTTGTCGATTTGGACAGCAATATGAATATCGTTCCATCTGTTGCAAAAAGTTGGGACGTGAGTGCCGATTTTTTGATCTATACTTTTCATTTAAGAAATGATGTTTTTTTTCAAAATAATGCCGCTTTTAAAAATGGCAAAGGTCGTCGCTTAACCGCGCAGGACGTGGCTTACAGCCTCAACAGAATTATTGATGCGAATACTGCAAGCACAGGCGCTTGGTTGTTTAATAATCGCATTGCGCAGCATGGATTTATTGCGTTGAACGATACGACTTTTCAATTAAAATTGTTGCGTCCGTTTCATCCTATTCTCAATATTTTGAGCATGGATTATTGTTCTGTTGTGCCGCACGAAGCGGTGGAAAAATACGGTAAAGATTTTGGGCATCATCCATGCGGCAGCGGCGCGTTTCAATTCAAGTTTTGGGATGACGGGCAAGCATTGATTTTGCAAAAAAATCAGCATTATTGGGAGTACGATAAAAACGGAAAACGGTTGCCCTATCTCGATGCGATTGATATAAGTTTCAATGCAAATAAAGCCATGGAGTTTTTGCAATTCAGGCAGGGACGATTAAATTTTATCAGCGATATTGAACCGTCATTTCAGGACGAAGTGATTACAAAAACAGGCGAGTTGCGCAAGCAATGGCAAGGAAAAATTGTGTTGGAAAAACAGCCTTATCTCAACATTGAATATCTCGGAATTTTGCTGGATGAAAATAATCCTTTGGTAAAAAATTCGCCCTTAAAAATTAAATCTGTTCGTCAGGCGATGAGCTATGCAATTGATAAAAAACAGCTGATGATGTATTTGCGCAATTCCATTGGAACGCCTGCTAATTCAGGGTTTGCGCCAAGCGGGTTGCCGTCGAGCAACACCGATTCCGTGAAAGGTTACAACTATAATCCAACGCTTGCTTTGAAGTTGTTGAACGATGCAGGATTTCCGAATGGTAAAGGTTTGCCGGCGATTACTTTGTCCACTTCGCCACAGTTTGCGGATGTGTGTGATTTTGTTGCGAAACAAGAAAATAATATCGGTATAAAAGTACAGGTTGAAGTGTTGCAAAAGAGTATGATGCTGCAACAAACGGCGCAACAGCAATGCGCATTATTTCTCGGAAGCTGGATTGCAGATTATCCCGATGCGGAAAATTATATGGCTTGTTTTTATGGCAAAAATCCTGCGCCGCCGAATTATACAAGGTATAAAAACAAAGCCTTTGATGATTTGTACGAACAATCTTTGCAGGAAAATAATGATTCGGTAAGATATTCAATGTACAGGAAATTAGACCAGATGATGATTGACGATGCGCCTGTAATTCCGATATTTTACGATGAAGTTATTAGGCTTGTACAGCCCGACGTGCGCGGCTTTCAGACGAATGCGTTGAATACATTGGAGTTGAAAAATGTGTATTTTCAAAAATAATTTTTTGATGAATGAAGAATTAAAATACCAGATTGCTTTAACCCTTGTTCCAAGCATCGGCGTTGTTACCGCGAAAAAATTGATTGAACATTTTGGCGATGCACAAACAATTTTTTCTGCCAATAAAAAAGATTTGCGCGATGCGGGCATTGCAAGCGATGCGATTGAATCCATTAAAACATTTGACGATTTCTCTAAAGTGGATGAAGAAATTTTATTCATTAAAAAATATAAGATTCAAACATTTTTCATTACACAAAAAGATTATCCGCAAAGGTTGCTGAATTGCTATGACCCGCCGGTTTTGCTATATTACAAAGGCAACTCAAATTTGAACGATGAAAAAATTGTAAGCATTATCGGTACAAGAAACAATACGCCTTACGGCAAAAAAACAGCGGAAGAAATTGTTGAAAAATTATCGGTGCAAAATATTTTAATCGTAAGCGGGTTGGCTTATGGAATTGATACGATTGCGCACAAAGCTGCATTGAAAAATAACCTGCAAACGATTGGCGTTTTGGCAAACGGATTAAAAACCATTTATCCGTCAGAGAATAAAAAACTCGCAGAAGAAATGCTCGCACAAGGCGGCTTGTTAAGCGAATTTTCGCACGACACCAAACCCGACAGGTATAACTTTCCGCGCCGCAACAGAATTGTTGCAGGTATGGCTGATGCAACAATTGTGGTTGAAACTTCGCGTAAAGGCGGCAGCATGATTACAGCTGAAATTGCAAACAGTTACGGTCGTGAAATTTTCGCCGTTCCGGGAAGAATCGGAGACGAGAAAAGCAATGGTTGCAATTATTTAATACAATCAAACAAAGCGCAAATTTTTACGGATACCGAGCAGTTTTTGTATGCGATGAATTGGAATAATTCGAAGAAGAAGCCTAAACAGCAAACCATGATTTTTGCAGATTTGTCTTTGAACGAACAGAAAGTTGTTGATGTTCTCAGAACAAACGAGGCTTTGCACATTGATACTCTGAAAGCCAGTTGCGGCTTGAGTTCCGGCGAATTGGCAAGTGCGATGCTTACTTTGGAGCTGGCTGGAATTATCGTTTCACTGCCGGGGAAATTATATCAGTTAGCATAAAAAAAGCTCCGTTATTTCGGAGCTTTTTCGAGGTCTCGAGCGGATTCGAACCGCTGTAGAAGCTTTTGCAGAGCTCTGCCTAGCCACTCGGCCACAAGACCTTTAACGGGCTGCAAAAATAACATATTCCCGCAGATTTCAAAATTCTATTTGAAATTAATTTGCTACCTTGTCGCCCCAAACAAGAAATAAACATGAGCGGCATAATACCTGAAAGCGAGCTTATCATCAATAACAGGGGAGCTATCTATCATCTTGACGTAAAACCCGAAGAACTTGGTCAAACTGTTATTACCGTGGGCGACCCCGACAGAGTGAAAGAAGTAAGCAAATATTTTGATAACATTGAAGTTCAACGCCAGCATCGTGAGTTTATCACACATACCGGAACGCTCGGCAGTAAACGGATTTCCGTAGTTTCTACAGGTATTGGTCCTGATAATATTGATATTGTATTCAATGAACTGGATGCGCTTGTTAACATTGATTTTACTTCGCGTACTATTAAAGAGAAACTTACTACGTTGCACATCATACGCATAGGCACTTGCGGTTCGTTGCAGGAAGATATTCCTGTCGATGGCATGGTTGCCGGCACGTATGGTTTGGGCATTGATAATTTACTAAATTATTATTTGCAGGAAAACAATGTTGACGAACTTGAATTGTTGCAACAATTTATTCGCCATACACAAATCGACCAACAGTTTTCCATGCCTTATATTAATGCCGCCGGCAGCAGCTTACTGAAACATTTTGTGGACGGATTTCATCATGGCATTACGGTAACCTGCCCCGGATTTTATGGTCCGCAAGGTCGTGTTTTGCGTTTGGGTTTAAAGTATCCTAACTTTGTAGATTTACTTGGAACTTTTTCTTACGGTACGCATAGAATTGCCAACTTTGAAATGGAAACGAGTGCAATGTACGGCTTGGGAAAATTGCTTGGACATCAGGTCTTGAGCATTAATGCGGTTGTGGCAAACAGAGTGGCTCGTACATTTTCTAAAGACGGAAAAGCGGCTGTGGAAAATACCATTCAAAAAGTACTGGAACGAATCAGCGAAATATAATTTTACGTGTATAAATTTATTTTACGAAATGCAAGAGATTAGTTTTTACAAGTACCAGGGAACTGGAAATGATTTTGTGATGATTGACGGAATTAACAGCGACATCAATTTATCCATCCAAAATATAAAAGATATATGCCATCGGAAATTTGGCGTGGGCGCAGATGGATTGATTATTCTAAAAAAACATCCTTCATTGCATTTTGAAATGGATTATTATAATGCAGATGGAACGCAAAGTATGTGTGGAAACGGCGGCAGATGTGCTGTACAATTTGCAAAGCAATTGGGAATTATAGAAAATACATATCATTTTCTTGCTATCGATGGCGAACATACTGCAACAATTGAAGAAGACGGTGTTCATTTAAAAATGAAAGATGTACACAAAGTTGATTTTATCAATGGACATTATGTGTTGAATACAGGAAGCCCGCACTACATCAAATTTGTAGAAGATGTTCAACTTACAAATGTTGTTGAAGAAGGACGAAAAATCCGTTACAACGATACGTATAAAGCAGAAGGTATCAATGTGAATTTTGTACAAACGTTGGACGACACAACAATTTTTGTCCGCACTTATGAACGTGGTGTTGAAGACGAAACTTTTAGTTGTGGAACGGGCGTAACTGCTGCGAGCCTCGTGTCGGCGCACAACGAAAGAGGTTTCAACAGAATTGAAGTAAAAACTTTAGGTGGTAATCTGGCAGTTGAATTTGATAGAATAGGAGAGGAAAACTTTGGCGATGTGTGGCTTTGCGGTCCTGCGGAATTGGTATTTGAAGGAAAGATAAAAGTGGATAAATAACTTCTACCGTATTTCTCTGAATTTTTATTTTTGTAACCTATGAAAAATCTTAAAAATAAACAGATGAAATGAGCCATAAGAACTTCGCATACCCAAAGCGATGATTATTTATGGCGAAACGGAGTTCGGCGAAGCCAATTCCATGTGACAAATAAAAAATAATAAAAAAAATAAACACATGAAAAAACTTCTTATTGTTTTATCGCTTGCGGGCTGCTTGACATTTTCTTCGTGCGGAACCACTAATCCGCTTTCTTCAATTGCAGGCATCGGTACAGGAAATACAATGAATACGGCTATTACCGATTTGCTTTTACAAAGCGTACTTTCCGGCATCGGAAATCTGGGAACGAATAATGGATTTTTAAACAATCAGCTGTATAAAATATTGCTTCCGCCCGAAGCACAAAAAGTAGCAAGTACATTACAGGCACTTGGTTTGGGAAGTGTTGTTAACAGCGCCGAAACACAGATGAATCATGCGGCAGAACAAGCCGTAGTAACGGCTAAACCGATTTTTACAAATGCTATTAAAAGTATGTCCATTAGCGATGCGGCAAGTTTGGTTTCCGGCGGTAATAATGCGATTACCAATTATTTTAAACAAAAAACCTCTTCACAATTATTGGCTGCGTTTACACCGATTATCAAACAGTCGTTGGACAAAAACAACGCAACCAAATATTATTCGCAAATAGCAGATACATACAATAAAGTTCCGCTGGTAAAAAACAAACTGAATCCCGATTTGTCAAATTATGTAGCCAATCAGGCGATGAACGCGATGTTTAACCAAATGGCTGGCGCAGAGAAAAATATTCGTACAAATCCTGCGGCGCAAACAACAGCTGCATTGAAGCAGGTTTTCGGTAAGAAATAATTTTGTATTTAAAAATAATAAAGAACTCCTTGCGGTTGTCATCTTCCGCGAGGAGTTTTACTTTTGTAAAGAAAAAAAATAATTTTATGTCAAAAGAAACAATATTGGAACCCGGCGATAAAGCACCCGATTTTAAAGGCGTTGACCAAAATGGCAATGTAGTTTCCTTAAAGGATTTTAAAGGGAAGAAAGTTGTATTATATTTTTATCCTAAAGATAATACTCCGGGCTGTACGGCACAGGCTTGTAATTTGAGGGATAATTATGAAATATTGATAAATAAAGGCTTTCAAATAATAGGAGTGAGCGGCGACAGTGTGAAAAGCCACAAGAAGTTTGAAGAAAAATTTGATTTGCCATTTCCATTAATTGCCGATGAAGACAAAAAAATTATTGAAGATTACGGCGTATGGCGTCCGAAATTATTTATGGGGCGTTCGTTTCTCGGTATTGTGCGTACTACTTTTTTGATTGATGAAAAAGGAATTATCAAAACAATAATTGATAAACCGAATACTAAAAATCATACGGAACAAGTATTGGATGCGTGGGATGAAAATTAAAATGTATTCCGATTTGGTATATTTCGCTGAAAAAAAATGAGGCAATTTTTTCGCCTCATTTTTTTGAGTATAATACTTATTGTTTTATCCTGCAAGAGAGTTTGTTTCGCTGAATTTATTACTTAATTCTATTTCCTTATTAAGGAACGGATATTCTCTTAACAGTTGAAGATGCCGGCTGCCCAATAAACTGTTAAGTGCGTGCGTATGACGCAGATGATGGATATCGGAGCCGCAGTAGTCATACATATTTTTATTGAACAAATATTCGGCAACCCTTTTTACACTTTTACCGTAATAGCCCGAAAGCGCTATTGTGTTCAGTTGAAACAAGCAACCTTTATCTTTCAGCTCGTCATATTTTTCCAGTCTGTCGTGATAAAAATTGTATCGTTCCGGATGTGCCAGTATCGGCTGATAACCGCGTGTTTGCATGGTAAACAAGGCTGTATGTAAAAGCGGGGATTCTATCAGGTAAGACATTTCTACCAATACTTTGTTGTCATAGATAGTAAGCAGCTTATCTTCACTTTCCGCTAAGGAAACGAAGCGCTCGTCTATCATGTATTCCGCGGCAGCGTCTATTTCCATATCGATATTCAGCTCGCTTACTTTTTGGCGGACTGCAAACAATTTTTGCAAAATTGTGTCTTTCGAGTTGGAGTAAATATCTTCACTTACATGCGGAGTAGCTATCATTTTCTTATAACCATGTTTGTACATGGTTTTTATAAGACTTATGCTGTCATGTATATTTTTAGCGCCATCGTCTATACCCGGAAGTATATGAGAATGAATATCTGTGACTACAAAACTCCAGTCTTTCACAGAAGTAAGATCGTCTTTATTTTTTTTACGTAAAAAACTAAACATAATACTTTTTAACTATACAAAATACTTGCCAACTCATAAACGCAATTAGTCTGAACAATGCTACAGCTGATGTAAAAATATTTTTACAATACCAACATCGCATCGCCGTAGGTAAAGAAATTGTACTTTTCTTTAATGGCTGTTTTGTATGCTTCCATTGCCAAATCGTATCCTGCGAAGGCGCAAACCATAATCAGCAAACTTGTTTTGGGCAAATGGAAATTAGTAATAAGACTGTCTGCTATATTGAAATCATACGGAGGATGAATAAATGTGTTTGTCCAGCCTTCTGCGGGTTTCAGTAAACCTTCGGCTGTAAAGCTGCTTTCCAAAGCTCGCATTGTGGTTGTGCCTACGGAGCAAACTCTGTGTCCTGTTTCTTTGGCTTTGTTGACAATGCGACAGGTTTCTTCATCAATGCGGAAATATTCGGCATCCATTTTATGCTTGCTCAGGTCTTCAACTTCAATCGGACGGAAAGTGCCGAGGCTTGTATGCAACGTAAGTTCTGCGAATTTGATACCCTGGATTTCCAATCGCTTGATTAATTCTTTGCTGAAATGCAAGCCTGCTGTAGGTGCAGCAACTGCACCTTCGTATTTTGCATAAACGGTTTGATAGCGTTCTTTATCTTCTTCCGTAGGTTTACGTTTGATGTATTTAGGAAGTGGCGTTTCGCCCATGAACTCCAGCATTTCGCGAAAGCTTGCTTCATCTTTGTCCCATAGAAAACGAATGGTTCTTCCCCGGCTTGTCGTGTTGTCGATAACTTCGGCAACCAACTCATCGTTTTCTCCGAAATATAATTTATTACCCACGCGGATTTTGCGCGCCGGGTCAACAATTACGTCCCAAAGACGGTTTTGCTTATTCAGTTCGCGCAAGAGAAATACTTCAATCTTCGCACCTGTTTTTTCCTTGCGACCGTACATGCGTGCAGGAAAAACTTTAGTGTTATTTACTACGAACACGTCTTTGTCGTCGAAGTAGTCAAGCACGTCGCGAAAATGTCTGTGTTCGATACGTCCTGTTTTGCGTTCAACAACCATCAAGCGGCTGTCTTCTCTGCGTTTCGGGGGATTTTGTGCAATCAGGTTTAGCGGAAGGTCAAAGCGAAACTGCGATAATTTCATATTTTTTGTACTGTGTTTTCCAGATAATTTTTATCAACAGAAAAATTAGGTTGATAAAAATTCTGTGTCTATTAATAATTAAATTTTAATAGCCCACATTCATTCTGCCGACGCCTTACGGGGCGACCAAATGATGTTACGGCATCATTATTTGAACCCGCAAAGTTACTATTGTGGAATGAATTATAGAAATAAATGTTTGGGTAGAGAAAAAAGGACACATTTAAAATATTTCTTAACACCCAACTCATAACTCGCAGCAGCGCATTATCTTGCAGGTTGTTATGAGAATTTTTGAAGATACATATTTACACAAAGGGTTAAGAAAGCAGTTGATAGATTTTCTGCGCGATGAGCGCAAAATAACAGATGAAGATGTACTTGCTGCAATGAACAGAATCCCAAGACATTTTTTCCTCGATTCGGCGTTTGACCGCATTGCGTATGAAGACCGTGCATTTCCCATTGGCGAAGGGCAGACTATTTCGCAGCCTTATACAGTTGCATATCAAACACAATTATTACAAATAAAAAAAACGGACAGCGTTTTAGAAATAGGCACCGGAAGTATTTACCAGGCTTCGGTTTTGGCGGAAATGGGCGCAGATGTTTTTACCATTGAACGGCAGAAAAAATTGTTTGACGCGCAGGAAAAGTTTCCTTTAAAAGATAAATATCCCAACATACATTTTTTCTATGGCGATGGCTATCAGGGGTTGCCCGATTACGCGCCGTTTGACAAAATTTTGATTACGGCTGCCGCACCATATATTCCCGAAAAATTAATGGCACAACTAAAAGTGGGAGGAAAAATGGTATTGCCTGTGCAGGATATTGACGATGCGCAAACGATGCTTCGCATTACCAAAAATGATGACGGTACCTGGGAAGAAGAAACTTTCGACCGTTTTTCTTTTGTTCCGATGCTGAAAGGAAATGTCTAACATGGATTTTGGTAGATTTTTTAGATTGTGAGGATTATTATTAATTACCATTACATATCAGCATCTATTTTCTAACAACAATGCAACAATAAGGTAATTCAATAATTCCAGAGCAGAAGGAAGATAACCAACAATAGGTAGTTTGCGCTTGTTAAAAATTAAATTTTTATTATTAAAAATCTTTCGGTTGTACTAACTTCGTCGCCCTCTATAAAAATATTGGAGAGGATTTCGGGTTGTGATGATGTTTTGTGAATACAATAGAATTTCGTAGATTACAATCCGATTATTTTAATATTGATTTCGGAACAATGGCAAAAAGTACAAAAACGGCAAGCCCTAAGAAAGCAAACACATCTTCGGCAGCGAAACAAAAACACTCGCACGATATTACCGCAGGGCTTCAGGCTAAATTCGGATTTGATAAATTCAAGGGTCGCCAGGAAGAAGCGATTCATAGTTTACTAAACGGGCACGATACATTTGTAATAATGCCCACCGGCGGCGGCAAAAGTTTGTGTTACCAGCTTCCCGCTTTGATATTGGACGGTTGCGCAATCGTGGTAAGTCCATTAATCGCACTGATGAAAAACCAGGTCGATTTGGTTCGCGGTTACAGCGAAGATGATAATATAGCACACTTTCTCAATTCATCGTTAAATAAAGGTCAGATAAAAGTGGTGCGCGACGATGTCGTTTCGGGCAAAACAAAATTGCTCTACGTTGCGCCGGAAACATTGACTAAGCAAGAGAATATCGACTTTTTCCGCGCGGCAAATATTTCATTTTTTGCAGTGGATGAAGCGCATTGTATATCGGAATGGGGACACGATTTTCGTCCCGAATACCGCCGTTTGCGCGAGATGATGGATGAGATTAACAAAGACATTCCCGTGATTGCTTTGACCGCAACGGCAACACCGAAAGTACAAAGCGATATTGTAAAAAATCTGGGGCTGCGCGAGCCGAATATTTTTATTTCTTCCTTCAACAGGCAAAACCTTTACTACGAAATTCAGCCGAAAGTCAAGGTTGACCAAACTATCAAAAGCATTGTAAGATTTATTTCGCAAAACAAAGGTAAGAGCGGAATTATTTACACACTCAACAGAAAAACCACCGAAGAACTTGCGGAAATTTTAATGGCTAACGGCATCAAAGCCGTTGCTTATCACGCAGGATTGGATGCGAAACTTCGCGCCGAAAGACAAGACGGATTTTTGAATGAAGATGTGCAGGTAATTGTTGCTACTATTGCATTTGGCATGGGCATTGACAAGCCGGATATCCGTTTTGTAATTCATTACAATATGCCGAAGTCGATTGAAAATTATTATCAGGAAACAGGGCGTGCGGGGCGCGATGGTTTGGAAGGTAAGTGTATTCTGTATTATTCGCACAAAGACGTTTCAAAGCTCGAACATTTGATGCGCGACAAGCCTTTGAGCGAGCGCGAAGTGGGAGCGCAATTAATCAATGAAACATTGGCTTTTGTGGAAACTTCTGTTTGCCGCAGAAAAGTATTGATGCATTATTTTGGCGAAGAATGGAACGAAGAAAATTGCGGCAATTGCGACAACTGCCTCCATCCGAAAGAGAAAGTTGAAGCGAAAGATGAAGCTGTAAAAGTGCTGAAAGTGGTTAAAGCACTGGACGAACGTTTTAATCTTGATTATGCTGTAAATATCTTAATCGGAAGATTAACGCCGTCTGTTACTATGTTCCGCCACGAAAATATAGCAGAGTTTGGTATCGGCAAAGACAAAGATGTTCATTTCTGGAACAGTCTTATCCGTCAAATGTTGCTGGAAAATTTAATCAGAAAAGATATTGAAGAATACGGTTTGCTCAAATTTACACCACAAGGCGAGAAATTTTTGAAGAAGCCGACTTCGTTCAAAATCGTATTGAACAATTTATTTGAAGGTGCAGACGCAGACGACGAAGAAACCGAAGGTGCGGGAGCAACGAGCGGCGCAGCAACGGATGAAGTATTGTTCGATATGTTGAAAGATTTGCGCCAGAAACAGGCAAAAAAATTGGGACTGCCGCCATTTGTGATTTTCCTTGAAACGTCGCTAAACGATATGGCTACGATGTATCCGACAACATTGGCAGAATTGGAAAAATGTCAGGGTGTAAGTAAAGGAAAAGCATTGAAATACGGAAAGCCTTTTGTGG
This sequence comes from Arachidicoccus sp. BS20, assembly GCF_001659705.1. Classification (NCBI taxonomy): domain Bacteria; kingdom Pseudomonadati; phylum Bacteroidota; class Chitinophagia; order Chitinophagales; family Chitinophagaceae; genus Arachidicoccus; species Arachidicoccus ginsenosidimutans. Next base: position 716,577 of record NZ_CP015971.1, on the reverse strand, counting down.
AACTGATTGCAAAATATGTGGAAGACAACGACATTGTGAAGCCCGACGATTTTGTAATGAAAAGTGTTGCAAACAAAGCAAGTAACAAGATTTACATTATCCAAAACGTGGACAAAAAAATTCCTTTGGAAACCATTGCCAAGAACAAAGATTTGCGCCTGGACGAGTTACTGGAAGAAATGGAATCCATTGTTGCAAGCGGCACAAAACTGAATCTGAATTATGCTATTGACGATATGCTCGACGAAGACGACCAGGATGAAATCATCGAATATTTTCGTGGTTGTGAAACATCATCTTTGGATGTGGCAAAAGAAGAACTGTCGGAATTTGATTTTGACTGGGAGCAATTGAAAATAATGCGTATTAAGTTTTTGTGCGAGTACGGAAACTAATTAAGTTAGTAATTAAAAATTAAGAATTAATAATTAGCTTCAGTGTTATGCAGAATTATAAATTATCAATCAGCGTTCAACAATTATTAATTTCTAATTATTAATTCTTAATTACGCATGGGCATTGTTCGTAAGCAAAGCACGTATTCCACCATTTTTATTTATATCGGTTTTGCGATAGGTGCGGTTAATATGTTGGTTTTGCTGCCGAAGCTTCCGCAAGATGCAAGCGGTTTAACAAGAATGGTTAATGAAGTAGCGCTTGTGTTTTCGGGCTTTGCTACGCTGGGAAGCCTGAATGTTCTGTATAAATTTTATCCTTTTTATCGTTCTTACCTCAAGCCGGAAAAAAATGATTTGCCCTTTCTCACGCTTACAGCAAATCTTATCGGTTGTATATTATTCATTCTTGTTTCCATTTTTTTTAAGGGATTTATTCAACGCAAGTTTGGCGAAAGTTCGCCGCTGTTTGTAGCGCATTATCACTTGATTGTTCCATACACCATTTCTTATCTCTGTTTGATGTTGTTGGAAAGTTTTTGCTGGATAATCCGGAAGACAATTATTTCCAACATCGCTCGGGAATTGATTTTCAGGCTTACATCAAGCGTATTGATATTGTTATATATCTTCAAGATTATTTCTCTCAATACATTTTTTGAGCTGTTTTCGTTTTCGTATGTGCCGTCGTTAATAGTATTGTTATATTGTATTTTTAAAAACGGAACAATAAAAATATGTACGCAAGTCAGCAGCGCTACAAAACGCTTGTATAAGAGAATGCTTGTGTTTATGAGTGTTCATTATTCGGGAGCGCTTATTTCTATTATTCCCAATGCGATAGACGGAATATTTATTGCAGGAATTGCAAAAAACGGATTGGAAACATTGTTTGTGTACACAATGGCAGTGTATCTTGTGTCGGTTATAGAAGTACCGCAGCGTACTATTATAGCCATTACAACGCCGCTAATTGGCGAAGCATGGAAAAATAAAGACAAAGGAAAAATCGCAGAACTGTACCAAAAAACTTCATTGAACTTATTGATTCTCGGGCTTGCCTTATTCAGCATTATTGAACTGAATATAGATAATCTTATTCGTTTTGAAGGCAGTTCGTACGCTTTGATAAAACCGGTCTTTCTGATTATAGGAATGGGCAAACTGATTGATTTGGGAATGGGTATGAACGCGCAAATACTTGGACTTTCAAAGTACTGGAGATTTGATTTTTATACAAGTGCATCATTCATTGCTGTGAATGTGTTGCTCGACTTTTTTATGATAAAAACATTTGGTCCGATAGGCGCAGCTTACGGACGAAGTATTGCATTGGTGTTCTATAATTTGATGCGTTTTTTTTACCTGTGGAAATTATATAATTTGCAACCGTTTTCTTCCAAAACATTGATGACACTTGTGTTTGGAGCGATTGCACTTATAGTTGCGTATATTATTCCTTACGTGGGAAATATGTTTGTGGATGTTACTGTAAGAACAACAGTTTTTCTGTTATTATATATTCCATTGATTCTCCGGTTCAAAGTTTCGGAAGATATAAACGCGATGTACAAAACAGCGTTAAATAAATTTTTGAAGAAAAATTAAAACCCGAAACATTTTGCTATATTGCTGACTGATTTTTAAACAACGATGTATTTATTTTAAAATCCTTGTGCAATGAACATTAAGCTGAGGCTGATTGCAATGAATTTCATGCAATTCTTTATTTGGGGCGCGTGGCTGCTGACTGTGGGGAAATATTGTTCCAACACAATGCACTGGACGTTCAGTCAATTCGGCGCAATCTTCGGTACGATGGGTATTTCAGCTGTTTTTATGCCCGCATTGATGGGCATTGTTGCAGATAGATTGATTTCCGCGCAAAAGCTATACGGAACGTTGCATATTTTTGCTGCTGTGCTGCTGTGTTATTTGCCGCAAATCAATAATCCTGTTACCTTCTTTTGGGCGATGCTTGTCAATATGTTTTTTTATATGCCCACGCTTTCGCTGTCGATAACGGTGTCTTACAATTCTTTAAAAAAATATAACATCGATGATGTTGTAAAAGCGTTTCCACCGATTCGTACTTGGGGAACAATCGGTTTTATTGTTGCATTATGGTTGGTAAGTCTTACAAAAAATGAAAATTCAGCCAACCAGTTTTACATTGCGGGTGCAGTTTCTTTTTTATTGGGCGTTTATTCATTCTCGCTGCCCGATTGTCCGCCATTGGGAAAAAGTATGCGCAGCAAATCTTTCGCAGATGCTTTGGGATTGAGCGCTTTCAAGCTTTTTAAAAATAAACGTTTTGCTGTTTTCTTTTTGTTTTCCATGCTGCTTGGCGCAGCGTTGCAACTCACTAATGCTTACGGCGATACATTTTTAGGAGATTTCGGTAAAGATTATCCCGATAGTTTTATGGTAACACATTCGGCGGTCGTGATGTCCATTTCCCAGATTTCGGAAACCTTGTTCATTTTGGCAATTCCGTTTTTTCTGAAAAAATTCGGAATCAAATATGTGATGCTGATGAGTATGGTGGCGTGGGTATTACGTTTCGGACTGTTTGCTTATGGGAATCCCGGCGATAATTTCTGGATGATAATTCTTTCCTGTATCGTTTACGGAATGGCGTTCGATTTCTTCAATATTTCCGGTTCATTATTCATCGAAACACAAACGCATGAAACAATCCGTGCGAGCGCACAAGGTTTGTTTATGATGATGGTAAATGGTTTTGGTGCAATCATCGGCAGTTTTACAAGCGGTGTGTTGATTGATAAATATTTTATTCTAAGTAACGGCGATAAAGACTGGAAAGGCATTTGGATAATGTTCGCCTTGTACGCGCTGGTGCTGTCAATCGTATTCCCGGTTGTGTTTAAGAATAAGCATGAGCAGGGAACGCTGGAAAGTTTTCATCATTAAACAGTAGCCGTATTTTGATTGACTATTTCTTTAGTTAATATATCTGTCTGATGAAGTAATCGATTATTAAGTTTATATTTAAGTCATTAGAACAAACTTAGCTGCGGCGTATCGTTTATTAACTGCGGTCTTTTAATATTTAAGCCGCAAGTTTCGTTCAGCTTATCAATCAAATAAATGGTCAATTCAGGAAGGAGCATTTCATTCGGCATATGAATAAAGAAATAAATTTCTTCCGTGCCATTGTTCATCCAAAAATTTATTCGTTCAACCCAATCATCAATTCTTGCATAATCAGATGCGTGCAAACTGTTTCCTGCAAAACGGATAAGAGTTTTAGGAATTGTAAGGCTCATGTGTACGGCGTCGCGCCTGCCTGCTGTATCTGTGATAATAATACCGATGCGGTTATCTTCCAAAAAATTAAGTAATTCTTTATTGATATTTTTATCCGAAAACCATTGCGGATGGCGCACTTCCAAAAAGAACGGAATATCGTTGGGCAAAGTTTTGAGGTAACTAAATAATTCGTTTTTACGCGTAGGCGCAAAAGTTTCGTTGAGCTGTATAAAAATCGCACCGAGATAATTATCAAAATTTCTCATTGTATCGATAAAATAATCCGAAAGATTTTTATTGTTGGGCAAAGAATTGGTATGTGTTACATCTTTAATCATCTTCGGACAAAACAAAAAATTTTCGTTTTGTTTGACCAAATTTTTCCAGGAATGAATGTTTTGCAATGACGGTATTTTGTACCAGGTCGCATTCAGTTCTATGCAATTATAATTTGCGGAATAATAGGAGAGAAGTTCCGAATCTTTTGCATTCGTCGGATATATTTTCCCTTTCCATTCAGGATTGTTCCAACGCGGCAAACCAATGTGGATTTTAAAAGAATCATTTCTCTTGCCGTTAAGAATAATGCTGTTTTCTTTACAATCTTCCGGCAGATTGAAATCAATATTTTCCAACTCATGTTCCTGCACACTGCCGTATTCCATAGTTTTTTTGTTTGTCCAAAAGTAAAAAGTCCTGATGTTTCGCACCAAGACTTTTTATCAAAATTTACTTAAACTAAATAATTAGTACAAATCGGATTCTGCAATTTTTTGATTGATGAAACCCAATTCTTCTTCTGTCAATTTTAAATCCAAAACTTTTGCATTATCGGTTGCCTGCTCGGCATTTCTTGCACCCGCCAATGCAATGGTAATGCCCGGCTGTTCTAATGTCCAGCGCAAAATTAATTGTGCGAGCGATACATTTTTATCATCGGCAAGAGATTTTATTTTACCCAAAAACGAATTGACTTTTATAATATACTCATCGGTATAAAATCTGTTTCCTGCGCGTGTATCGCCTTCGTTGAAAGTATGTCCGGGTTTATATTTTCCTGTCAAAAGCCCGCGCTGCAAAGGGCTGTATGCTAATATGCCGATGTTTTCTTCCAGTACATAAGGAATCAATTCCTTTTCAATATCACGATTAACCAAGCTATAAGGCACTTGATTGGAAGCCAATGGACAGGTTGCATTGGCTCGCTTTGTTTGTTCAACATCGTAATTACATACGCCGGCTTCTTTGATTTTTCCCTGCTCTTTCAAACGAAGAACAGCTTCGTATGTTTCTTCAATCGGCGTAGTTTTATCGTTCCAATGGATTTGATATAAATCGATATAATCTGTACCAAGTCTTTTGAGGCTTTGCTCACATTCATAGACAACACTTTCTTTGCCTGCGTATTTATAAATTTTAATTGGCGTACCATCGTTCTTGTTGCTGTCCATCACAAAATCGCCTTTTTCCAAATCCCAGCGCATACCGAATTTGGTCGCAATCTGAATCTTGTCGCGCGCAACGCCTTTGATAGCTTCGCCTACGAGTTCTTCACTTTCGCCTTGTCCGTAAATCGGCGCGGTATCAATAGATGTAATGCCGTTATCGATAGATGCTTTAATCGCTGAAACCGCGTCATTGCCTTCGTTTCCACCCCACATCCATCCGCCGATAGCCCATGCGCCGAATGTTACTTCCGTTAATGCTAAATCTGTTTTTCCTAATTTTCTAAGTGCCATAACTGATATTTTAGGTTATAAAAAATAACTGAAATTAGTTGCAAGTAAAGGTAAAAAATTGAAGGAAGTTTGAAGTGAGTGTCAAGAATTGAGCATCACTTTCTGCATTCTCTTTGATACTTTTTATCGTTCTTATATCCACTTGTCGCCCCATTCGCATAATCTCGGAACTATGTCCAACAAGGCTTTGCCTTTAGGTTTTATGAAATAACTGATTGTGGTAGGCGCTACTTTTTCATTGATTTCTTTTGTTACAAATCCTTCGGCTTCCAACTCTTTCAGTCTTTTGCCCAAGATTTGTTTTGAGAGTGAAGGATATTCTTTTTTCAATAAACTGAATCTGTTGATGCCGTCGTATATAGAAAAAAGAATTTGCATTTTCCACCGTGGCGAAATCAGCAACAACACTTCATTAAATCTGCATGATTCGCCCAAAAGATATTCATTTAATGCAACGGTGGATGTTGATTTACGTTCACTTGCCATTTTTATTTGTTTTTGAATTAATTATAAAATGAATGTGGTCATTTTCGGGCGACCTATTGCGGGGTCCTGTGTTGTATTTTAATTTTGCCGAACAAATTTAAAAACAAAAAACATGAGCAATCAACTAATTACAGAAAATGTATCGACGGAAATAATTGCAATTATTCAAACAATTTACAAACTGGTAAACAGTGGCGACAGAAAAAATCATGAACTTCAATCAGCGCAAATTGCGGATGAAATAACTATTGATTTCGGCGGTGTTCAACCTTCTCAAACATTAAAAAAAGAAGACTTGGTTAATTGGAGCAAAATCGCCTATAAAAACATGACAACAATGCACTTGAGCTTCAATCACGAAGTTTCGGTTTTCGGGAAAAAGGCTGAAGTCCATTCTTATGGAAGAGCGTTGCACAAACTGGATTCGGGCGCTGACTTCTGGAATATTTATGCAAAATATTATCACGAATTACAGAAAACAAATGACGGATGGAAAATTTCAAGACTCCAAATGATACCGATTTTTCAGGAAGGAAATGTAAAATTGATTGAAGATAATTATCTTAGAAATCTGAAAAGTTAAAATGAAAAGAGAAATAAATAAAAACTATTTCTCTTTCTTCTGTCCCACATTGCTTTTTTTCTTCTTTTTCGTAGTCGTAGTTTTTTCTTTTTTCTTTGTCGAATCCGATTTTAAAACCCATTCATAATCGAGCTGACGTTTATCCAGATTTGCAGCAACTACTTTTATCCAAACTTTATCGCCCATCTGAAACCTGCGCCCGGAGCGGCTTCCGGCTAACATATAATCAGATTCAACGTATCTGAAATCGTCATAAAAATTTAAACTCTGAACGCTTACCAAACCTTCGCATTTCTGTTCAACGGTTTCTACCCAAAAGCCAAATTCTGCAACGCCTGTGATGATACCTTCAAATTCATCGCCCAAAAATTGCTGCATATATTCCACTTGCTTATACTTATTCGCAGCGCGTTCGGCATCCATTGCAGCGCGTTCTTTATCGCTGCAATGCTTGCATTTTTCTTCTAATTTTTTATCAACTTGCGGATGATTTTTTAAACAATCTTCGATAATTCTGTGAACCATCACATCGGGATAACGGCGAATGGGCGAAGTGAAATGACAATAATTTTCAAAACCCAATCCGTAATGCCCGATGTTTTCCGAAGTATAAATTGCCTTCGCCATTGTGCGTATACCCAACTGCTCCAACACGTGCTGTTCCGGCTTTCCGTGCGCTTTTTCCAACATTTCGTTGAAGCTTTTGGCAATACCTTCGGGCGTGGACAAATCGAAATGATAACCGTATTTTTTTGCAAACGGAATAAAATTTTCCAGCTTCGCTTCATCGGGTTGGTCGTGAATGCGGTAGGGAAAAGGAATCGGTTTGCCATGAATTTTAATGCCTGCGGCATAAGTCGCCACATATCTGTTTGCCAGCAACATTAGTTCTTCAATCAGTTGATGCGCGGGTTTGCTTTCTTTAATTTCAATGCCGATGGGTTTGCCTTTTTCGTCTAATTTAAAACGGACTTCCTGCGACGAAAAATTGATGGCGCCATTGGAAAACCTTTCTGCGCGTAGCTTTTGGGCGATTTCATTCAACAGTAAAACATCATCTTTCAGCAATCCTTCTTTTGTATCAATGATTTGCTGCACATCTTCATACGTAAATCTTTTATCGGAATGAATCACGGTTTTGCCAATCCAATGTTCTTTGATTTTTCCTTTTTTATTGATGATAAAAACTGCTGAAAACGTGAGCTTGTCTTCATTCGGGCGCAGCGAACACAACACATTTGAAATATGTTCGGGTAACATCGGAATAACTCTGTCGGGCAGATAAACAGACGTTGCGCGGCTGTATGCTTCTTTGTCCAATTCCGTATCGGGCGTTACAAAATGGCTTACATCTGCAATGTGAACGCCTATTTCATACCATTCTTTGTCCAACTTTTTTATGGAAATAGCATCGTCAAAATCCTTTGCATCCACAGGGTCAATCGTGAACGTAAGCGTTTTGCGAAAGTCTTTGCGTTTTGCAATTTCTTCATCAGGAATTTTATCCGTTAATTTATTCGCTTCGTGCATCACTTCCTTCGGAAACTCAATGCTGAAGCCGTTTTCAGCGATAATACCTTTCATGGCAAAATCATTTTCCTGCTCTTCCGTAACTACGGAAACGACTTCGCCCACAGGTTTCTTTTTATTGTTTTCCCACTCGGTTAGTCGTACAATTACTTTGGAATTGTCGGGTGTATTTTTGATTTTATTTTTAGGAATATAAATGTCGGGCATTGGTTTTTCGCTTGCCGCAATGAAGAATGCAAAATGTTCCTGCACGCTTAGTCTTCCGATAAATTCAGTTTGCTTGCGTTGAATAACTTCGGTAATTCGACCTTCTTTTCTGCCGCTTTGACTTTGCTTCACAATCTTCACGCGAACCGTATCGCCGCTCAATGCAACGCCTAAATCTTGCTGGCGGACAAGAATGTCTTTGTCTTTTGAACCATCTATAATTACATAACCCATTCCGCTGCGAGTCAAGTCCAGCGTACCTTTCAGCTCAACGGATGCAGTATTTTTCGTAGTTGTATGTGTTCTTTTTTTAGGCTTTGGCTGATGCTTTTTGCTCATTGTTGTTATTGTTGAATTGGAGAACAAAGTTTTTTATCGTGTTGTCAAAATCATCTTTTTGATTAAAAAGAAAAGACGTTTCAATCGGCAACACATATAAAGGTAACGCGGATAATTCATTAAACCATTTTAATTTAACCGCGTCTTTTTCGGTTGTAATAATAACCGTTTTTCCGGTTTTTTTTTGATAGATTCCGATTATTTTTTCAATATCATTTTGCGTAAAATTGTGGTGGTCTTTAAACGAAATTTCTTCAAAATTTTTGTCGAAAGAAGCGATATAATTTCTTAAAGAATTTGCGTTCGCAATGCCATGAACCAAGATATAATGCGTTTCATTATTCAAAATAAATTCTTCTGAAACGCTGATGTGGCAAGGCTTTCCGTAATTGATAGTTGTAAAAAAAATATAACCTTGATTGAAACGATTTATCTGATTAATAATCTTTTCTTTCTTATTAATCAATAAATCATGGTCGCATTTTGTAACCACTATTATATCTGCACGCTTTGCAGAACTTCTTTGATCGCGCAATGTTCCTGTCGGTAAAAAATAATCTTTGTAAAATAAATTATTATAATCAGTTAATAAAATATTCAGCCCCGCTGTAATTTTTCTATGTTGAAAAGCATCGTCTAAAATGATGGCTTTTGTTTCGGGTTTTAACTGCAGAAATTGTTGAACGGCATTTACTCTGTCTTTACCGACACAAACATTTACATCAGGAAATTTTGTGTGAAACTGCATTGGTTCATCGCCGATTTCATTGGCAGTTGTTGTTTTATTTGCAATTAAAAATCCTTTTGTTTTTCTTCTGTAACCCCGACTAATTGTGGCTTGCAGCAAATTTTGTTGTTGTAATAATTTAATTAAATATTCCACCATCGGCGTTTTTCCTGTTCCGCCGACAGAAATATTTCCGACACAAATGATGGGCATATCAAAACTTGTTGAACGTAATATTTTTTTGTCGAACAAAAAATTCCGGACGTGAATTACAGAACCATAAATAATGGAAACAGGAAATGTAAGAAGCCGTAAAACTTTTTTAAAATTCATAAACCTTGTCGGGCGTGATGCAATAATCTAAAGGTATATCAAATTCCTGAACATCGGATATTTCTTCAACTGGAGAGAAGTAACTGAAACCGATTTTTAACACATCTTCGCGGCATTTGCTTAAAAATTTATCGTAAAACCCTTTTCCGTAACCCACCCGAAACCCTTTGCTGTCAAGCATTACAAGCGGAACGAAGATTAAATCGATGTCTGTCGGCTTAATGATTTTTCCACTTGTCGGTTCTGTGATTTGATAATTATTTTTTTGATAAACGGTTTCTTCATCAATCAAAACAGCTTGCATTTCATTGGATGTAAAATCGGATTTAGGAAAAGCAATTTCGAGGTTCGGAATCGCGTGCCGCAAATAATTTGAAAACAGCAAAGTATTCGGTTCGTTCTTTTCTGCCATCGGAAAATAGCTCATTAAAACCTGCACGCCATCAAACGACAAACGCTGAAACTGAATCAGCAACAAATCGTCCAACTTGAGTTTTTCTTTGGACGAAATGCTCATTCTTTTTTCAAGATATATTTTGCGAAGTTCTTGCTTTGTCATTTTATTTTATATACCACGAATGCACGAATAAAAATTGAACTATTATTCGTGCATTCGTGGCTATGATTTTTCAAAAAAAGAAAAAATTGTAGTGCCGTAATTTCTTTGAAAACTGTAACCTTTAAAATCTTTGTAATCGTTGCGTGGCGTATGTTCCAGCACAAAATAACCGTCTTCCGCAATCAGCTTTTTTTCCATAATGAGTTTAGGAATTTCATCAATTGTTCCGAGCGCGTAAGGAGGTCCCGCAAAAATAAAATCAAATTCATCGGTGCAACTTTCGAGATATTGAAACACATCCAAACGCAACACACGCGCATTCTCGATTTTCAATAACGCAATATTTTGTTTGATAAATTCAGACATCGTTGCATCCTTTTCAATAATTGTTAAATCATTGGCACCACGCGAAGCAAGTTCATAACTGATTGCGCCTGTGCCGCCGAACAAGTCAAGCGTTTTGATATCTTCAAAGCTCATGCGGTTTTGCAAAATGTTGAACAAGCCTTCTTTCGCAATGTCCGTTGTCGGGCGCGTGTAAGGCATTTTCGCAGGCGGGTTTATTTTTCTTCCGCCGAATTTTCCTGATATAATTCTCATAACTTACGATTAAATTGTTCCGTCATTCCGAACATGTTTGGCTTCGCCGATTTTCAATTCGGAATCTCAGATGCTGAAACAAGTTCAGCATGACGGACTCATGCGTATTTAAAAAACGGTACAAAAAAATGTGACGGATATTCGCCGAAATTTTCTTTTAAAAACGCTGCATTTTCTGCGCTGTCAACATCAATATGCGGAATGTATTTATAAATTTCCTGAAACAAAGTCGAGTCGCCGTCAATCAATCCCGATAAAGTTGCCAAAGTGTCTGAAATGCTTGTCACAAGCTGCTTTGTAGCATTCAGCAAATAATAAACAACATCTGTTCCCGAAGAAAAATTTACGGCATTAATAAACTGCAATTTCCCGTTTTTATTTGCCTTGATGATGAAATGTTCGGGATAAAAAATGACCAATAAATGTAGTTTGTTATCGTTCGGAGAAGCAAAAGACTGTTCAATAATTTCATAATATTTGTGTGCATCTTTTGCTTGCGGAAATGTTTTGTGCAATAGATTCCAACGTTCTTCATCAACTGAAAACGGAACAGCAAACACATCATTTTTTTGCAGTAATCTTTTTTGTTGTACCAAGCTATTTTCTACGAAAGGATAAACTAAATCTTTCATGGAATCGTTATAAAAACTTACAGGAATGTACTGCGCACGGGCATTTTCCCAAACAATTTTTACTTGTTGGTAATCGTGTTTTAAGAAGGATGATTGCGCATAAATCTGCGACAATACATTTTCAAAATCATCATTCGCATCGAAACTGTAAAACTCAAAATTGTGCGAAGCGATTTTATTTTCATCAAAAGCCGTGAGCGCAACGTGCGCCGCGCCGACTTCCAAATGAAGAAAACCGTCCGGTATTTTTCCCTGATGAACGTCAAAAGTTTTTTGCAACATAATTAACTATTCTGCCTGCAATGTTACGAAACCGGCACGATAAATATTTGATTAACTTTGATGAAAAGAATTTTTATGATGCGGAAAACAGTTTATTTATTTGCGGTTGCGTTTCTCTTTATTCATGCGGGTTTCGCACAAACGAAGGTTGTCAATCATCTTTCTCAAATAAAAATGAATAACTATAATTTGGAAGATACTATTTATAAATACACGAATTTTTATCCGGACGGAACGCAGCTTGCAATTGCGTTTATCGAAAACGGAAAAGTGAAATTTTTCCGCGGTATCGTTAAACAAAATGATACGCTGAAAGATATTGATAATGCAAATTCTGTTTTCGGAATCGGTTCGATTACGAAAGTTTTTACTTCCACTTTATTGGCTCGTGCAGTTGTGAATCATCAGGTAAGTTTGGATGAAACGGTCGACAAAATTTTAGGTTATCCATTAAAAGATAATGTGCAGATAACGCTGAAACAGTTGTCCAATCACACATCGGGCTTGCCGGGCTTATCAAATAAAATTTGGGCAATTGCCGATAAAGGCAGTAATAATCCTTATGCAAATTTTTCGGATGCAGATTTAAAAACAGATTTGACGGACAGTTTGAAATTGCAATCCGTGCCGGGAACAAAATATGCCTATTCAAATTTCGGCGCAGGTTTGTTGGCTTATTTATTGTCGAAAGTTGAAAAGAAACCATACGAAGAAATGTTGCAGCAGCAAATTTTCGAGCCATTAAAAATGAATCATTCCACAACAAATAGAAATGAAATAAAAAATTATTTGGTTGAAGGATTGAACGTAAATGGCGACACAGCAAGGCTTTGGGAGTTTTCGGAAATTTATAAAGGTTGCGGTTCAATTTATTCTTCGGTAAATGATTTGTCGAAATTTGTGGTGGATAATTTTAATCAAAACGAAGTAAATAATTTATTGCATCAGCCGACTTTCCAAATCAATACTGTTAATTCTATTGCGTTGGGATGGAATAAAAATGTAATTCCGAATTATACTTATTATTGGCACAACGGCGGCGTTGAGGGTTATCGTTCCTGTTTGATAATGGATATTGAAAAGAAAAACGCGATAATTGTATTGAGTAATGTTTCGGCATTTCATCCTAAAAATGATATGATTGATGCGCTGTGTTTTGAACTTTTTAAAGTAACAGATAAATAGAAAAATATGGAAAATGAAATACAAAAATTTGAAGTATATATTTGGAAACCAAAGCAGACTAAGCTCAGTGTAAACATCAATAAAATCGCTGTGTTGCGCAACAGCCGCGGCGGCAACAATCCGAATGTAACGCAGGCTGCGATTGACGCGCAGCGTTTTGGCGCAGACGGAATTACCGTACATCCGCGTCCTGATGAACGCCACATTCGTTACAGCGATGTGCGTGAAATAAAGAAAATTATCACAACGGAATTTAATATCGAGGGCAATTGCCGCGAGCAAAAATTTATTGATTTGGTGTTGGAAGTTAAGCCCGACCAGGTTACTTTAGTTCCTGATGCTATCGGACAAATCACAAGTAATCACGGTTGGGATACAATAAAAAATCAGGATTATTTAAAAGAAATGGTTGCCGTTTTTCAGAAAGAAAATATCCGCGTGAGCATTTTTGTGGACCCGATTGTTGAAATGGTCGAAGCTGCGAAAACTACAGGAACGGACAGAATAGAATTGTACACGGAAAGCTATGCAACAAATTATTTAGTTGATAAAAATAAGGCAATTAAAGAATATATAAAAGCCGCGCATCGTGCGCAGGTATTGGGTTTGGGCTTGAACGCAGGACATGATTTGGACTTGCACAACCTGAAATTTTTCAAGCAAAACATTCCTTATCTTGATGAAGTTTCTATCGGTCATGCGTTAATTGCAGATGCAATTTATTTAGGATTTGAGAATACGATTCAGATGTATAAAAGACAAATATCTGAACCATGATTTGGGCGGATTTATAGGATTATGAGGAAATTGTTTAAGTATAGAATATTCAAAAACGGACAACAGAAAACTGATAACAAACAACAATAAAACCATGTACGAAATCTACGGTATTAAAAATTGCAACACGATGAAGAAAGCGTTTGATTATCTGAACGCGCACAAGATTCCTTATGAATTTCACGATTATAAAAAGCTTGGCATTTCGGCTGAAAAGCTGAAGGAATGGGCTTCTCAGGTTGGTTGGGAAAAATTATTGAACAAACAAGGAACAACCTGGCGCAGTCTGGACGAAGAAACCAAAAACGCTATTACGAATGAAAAGAAAGCTGTTGCATTGATGCAGGAAAAAACAAGTGTTATAAAACGTCCCGTAATTGAACTTGGCAATGAAATTGTAATAATAGGTTTTGAAGAAAACTTGTACAACGCTATTCATTGGAAACATTAATATTTGCGTATGAATGAAACAAAAACAAATCGCTGGAAACGCCTGCCTAAAGGGCTTCGCATCGTTGTGATTGTTTTTGTTTCTTTTTTGTTGTTGAATGTCTTAGCATGGTTTGGAACATCGTGGTACATCCATTCACACAAACAGGAACTGCTGCAAAAAATATCTGCAAAGGTTAGCGAAAACCTCAACGGAAATTTTCATATCAACGATATGGAGCCTGTGTTGCTGCGCGGCTTTCCCAATCTTGCTGTTGAGTTGAACGGCGTTACGTTAAGCGACAGTTTGTACACAACTTATCACATTAACTTGATTGATGTACAATCGGCTTATGTAAAGCTGAATATTTTTTCTTTGCTCACAAGGCATCCGAAAATTATTAAAGTAACATTGGCAAACGGCACTTTTCATTTGTTTAGCGATTCAACTTTCAGCAATGGTTATCTGCTGAAATTCAAGCGCAGTAAGGATTCTGCGAGTAAGAAGAAAAATAATAACAGAATTGATTTTGAAAATTTCGGCTTGCAGAATATTACGTTCAATATAGAAAATAAAACCAAACCGAAACAATTGTTGTTTACTGTAAACAGCATGAACGGTAGCATTCATTCTTCCGAAACCGGCATGGATATTCACGCCGATTCAAAAATTCATGTGGCGCAGCTTGGCTTTAATCTGAACAAAGGCGGCTATTTAAGTAATAAAAATATTGATGCAGATTTTCATTTACTTTTTCATAAAGAAAAGAAAGATTTATCCATGCCCGTACAGCGAGTAAAGATTAATGGAACAACTTTATTGATTGGTGCAGACTTTAATTTCGGCAATAATCCGCAAATATATTCGCTCAATATCCATGCGCCTTCGATTGGTTTTAAAGATGCTGTTTCCATTCTCACACAGAAGCTGCAAAAAACCTTGCAACCATTTAACCTTAAAAATAATCTTTCCGTAAAAGCCACGGTTGACGGGCATTTGAGCGGACCGGACGATCCTGTTGTTCTTGCAAAATGGCAAGTAAAAAACAATGATTTTACCGCGCCGTTTGGCGTGATGCAAAATGCGACATTCACAGGCGCTTATTACAACAATGTGATTCCGAATCAAGGACATGGCGATGATAATTCACAGATTGCTTTAGATTCTTTAAATGCCTTGTTTTACGGCATTCCCGTTAAAATGAAAGATGTACGAATGTTTAATTTGACGCATCCCTTGCTGGATTTCAAACTGACTTCGGACTTCCCTGTTGAGAAACTGAACGGCATTTCCGGCAGTACATTTTTCTTCGACAGTGGCAGGACAAATATTAATATAAATTATCATGGAGGCATTGTTCCGCAAGATACTTTGGGGCACACACTCACAGGAAAAATTCATATAGAAAATGCAGCGTTTTTCTACGTTCCAAGCAATATTCATTTTCAAAAAGGAAATGTAAATCTCGTTTTTGATAAGCATAATTTGATACTTGATAACACCACTTTAGCTACGCTGAAAAGCGATATAAGCATGAGCGGTTCAGCTTCAAATTTTATGAATTTGTATTTTACCAACCCCGGCAAAATCGTATTTAACTGGAATGTTGAAAGCAAACATTTGGCGTTGGACGAATTTAAAGGAATGATTGATGCGCCTAAGAAAACGGGCAGTAAAAACAGCAATCAGTCGCTGGAAAATATCAACGAAAAATTAGAGTACATTATGCGCAACAGCACCGCAAATCTGCATTTGCGCGTAGCGAATATTGCTTATAAAACTTTTTCCGCTCATGATTTAGACGCTACGGCAAATCTTTCGCCCGACAATCTTTCGTTGAACAATGCAAATGTAAAATTTGCCGGCGGAAATATCCATGCAACTATTTCCGCGGCGCAGGGCAGGAGCGAAGTGCCTTTCCGCATGAAAGCAAATGCGCAGGGCGTAGATGTGGACAAACTGTTCACGGCATTTGCCGATTTCGGACAAAGCTCGCTTACCGCGAAAAATATAGACGGCTCATTCTCTGCAAACGTTGATGTACAGGGAAATCTTACGCAACAGGCAGACCTCGTAAAAAATTCTCTGAACGGAAAAATTTCTTTTGTATTGACGGATGGACATCTTATCAATTACAAACCTTTGCTATCTGTCCAGAAATATGTTTTTAAAAAACGCGACCTTGCCAATGTTGCTTTTAAAACCATTCGGAATAATTTTTCCATCAGCGACGGAAAGATTACAATACCGCCGATGACGATTGCCTCGAACGTGATTGAGCTGAATCTACAAGGTGTATATGCCATAGACAAAGGAACTGATATTGGAATCGATGTGCCGTTGCGCGACCCGCAAAAGGCAGAAGAAAGAAGAGCACAAGGGAAAAAAGTACGCAAAGGAATTGTTGTTCATCTGCGTGCGCGTGACGATGTTTCGGGCAAAGTAAGACTTGTGTGGGACCCTTTTCACAAAGCGCCGCAAAAGGAAGATATGAATAATGATTAAAAAATGTTGTGGCGATTACTGCGTATATAACTACCCTTTTTCATTATTTGTAACTCCTTTAATATCTATCAAATTATATTGCTGAGTATATAAGTTGATGACGTTTACTCAAATTTATTTTACATTTTGTAAAACAAATTATCATTCGTTTTGTAAATTGCCGAACTTAATTGTTTATTGAATGAAAACGTTTTTAGAAAAAGATTTTTTACTCTACAGCGAAGAAGCGAAAATATTGTATCATGAAGTTGCAGCAAAAGCGCCTATTATAGATTATCACAATCATTTACCGCCGGAACTGATTGCAAAAGATTATCAATTCAAAAACATTACGGAAGTGTGGCTTGGCGGCGACCATTACAAATGGCGTGCGATGCGAGCAAATGGCGTTGATGAAAGTTATATTACCGGCAACAAGCCTGATGAAGAAAAATTTTTTCAATGGGCAAAAACAGTTCCTTATACTATGCGCAATCCGCTGTATCATTGGACACACCTGGAGTTGCAGCGCTATTTTGATATACATGATTTATTAAATGAGCGTTCTGCACGAAAGGTTTATGAAACCACGTCTTCGTCATTACAAACAAAAGAATATTCCGTTCGTAATTTGCTCCGCAAGATGAATGTTGCAGTAATTTGCACGACAGATGACCCGTGCGACAGCCTCGAATTTCATATACAAATAAAGAATGATGGCTTTGAAATTCCCGTATTGCCTGCGTTTCGTCCCGATGCAGCAATGAACGCAGGCAATACAAGGTTGCTCAACGATTATGTGGCACGGTTGGAAAAAGTTACAAATACGTCTGTTACAGGCTTCAAGGAATATCTTGCAGCTTTGAAATCACGCCACGATTTTTTTGCTTCCGTTGGGTGCAAAGTTTCAGATCATGGTTTGGAACATTTATACGCCGAGGATTATACTGATACAGAAATTGAAACCATTTTTGATAAAATAAGAATCGGGAAATCCATTTCTGCGGAAGAAAATGCGAAATTCAAATCTGCAATGCTCGTCCATTTTGCCGAATGGGATTACGAAAAAAACTGGGTGCAGCAATATCATCTCGGTGCGCTGCGCAACAATAATATTCGCTTGCAAGAATTAGCCGGAGCAGATGTCGGTGCCGATTCCATAGGCGATTATTCGCAAGGTAAATCATTATCCAAATTTCTCGGAAGTCTGGACGCACGCGGCGTTTTGACAAAAACTATTTTGTACAATCTCAATCCTTCGGACAATGAATTGTTTGCTACAATGGCAGGAAATTTTAACGATGGAACTGTGCCGGGGAAAATTCAATATGGTGCTGCATGGTGGTTTCTCGACCAAAAAGACGGCATGGAAAAACAAATCGCCACATTGTCAAATATGGGTTTATTAAGTCGCTTTGTTGGTATGCTTACCGATTCGCGCAGCTTCCTGTCTTTCCCGCGCCACGAGTATTTCAGAAGAATTTTGTGTAATATGTTTGGCGATGACATTGTGAACGGCGAATTGCCGAACGATATGGAATGGATTAAAAAAATAGTAGGCGATATTTGTTTTAATAACGCGAAAAGTTATTTCGGCTGGGAAAATATTATCTAAAAAAGTGAATGTTTGAATGAGTAAAGTTTTTTGTTTCGGAGAGATATTGTTACGAATGTCGTTGTCGGAAAACTGGCGACACGATTCCATTATTAAGTCTTATGTAGGCGGCGCGGAAGCCAATGTGGCTTTTGCTTTGAGCGCATGGAACATTCCTGTAAAATATTGCAGTGCATTTCCCGAAAACTTTGTTGCGGAAAAAATTATTGCTTATCTCGAAGAAAAAAATATTGATACTTCTGCGAGTATCAGAAGTGGCAATCGCATCGGTTTGTATTATTTACAACAAGGCTCTGATTTGAAAAGCGCGGGCACAACTTATGACCGAGCACACTCTTCTTTCGCTGAATTGCAACCGAATACTATTGATTGGAACGAAAAATTGAAAGAGGTGTCTCACGTACATTTGACGGCAATTTCGCCTGCTGTTTCACAAAGTGCGGCGGATGTTTGCGGAGAATTATTAAAAGCTGCGAAGCAAAAAAATATCACGGTTTCGCTCGATTTGAACTATCGTGAAAAACTGTGGAAGTACGGAAAAGAACCGATTGATGTGATGCCTGCGCTTGCCAATTATGCCGATATTATCATGGGGAATATTTGGGCGGCAAATAAAATGTTGGGCATTGAATTAAGTAATAATATAAGTAATTTTTCTTTACAGAATGATTTTCTGCAAGAAGCAGAAAAGTCTTCAAAGTTAATCATGTCGCAGTTCCCAGCGTGTAAAACGGTTGTTAATACTTTTCGTTTTAATCAGGAAAATGAAACTGTAAGATATTTTGCTACAGTTTGTAATAAGAAGGAATTTGTTCATTCCAAAGAAAAAATATACGACAATATTGTGGATAAAGCCGGCACCGGCGATTGCTTTATGGCAGGTGTAATTTATGGTTTGTACAAAAAAAAATCTTTACAGCAAACTGTTGATTTTGCAACCGGCGCAGCTATCGGGAAGTTGTATGAAATTGGCGACCACACGAATCAACGTGTAGAAGATATTGAAAGAAGAATAAATAAAATTGAATAGGGAAGTGAAATATGAACACGCTTTTCCGTCATTCCCGCACAGGCGGGAATCTCTTGTTCGGTTACAGCCGAACAGTAAAGCTTTATCTCGCTTGTGGCGAGATATGAGATTCCCGCCTGCGCGGGAATGACGTGCAAACGTTATCAAATCATTGCAAAACATTTCATTAAAAAACTGAACAAATGAACAATAAAATTTTTGAAGCCATCAAGCAGCAAGGCATTCTTCCATTGTATTTTCATCCAAATGAAGAAGTTAGTTTGAATGTGATGAAAGCCTTATACAGCGCGGGTATCCGTATTGTGGAATATACCAATCGCGGCGGTGAGGCGCTGAGTAATTTTAAAAAAATAATTGAAGCGAAGAGTCAAGATTTTCCTGAAATGATTTTAGGCGTAGGCACTATTAAAAATTCCGATGACGCAGAAAATTATTTAGACGCCGGCGCTGATTTTTTGGTTTCGCCTTGTTATTCAAAAGAAGTCTGGAAAGTGGTAAAAAGTCGTGAAGCTACGTGGATTCCGGGTTGTATGACGCCGACGGAAATCAATAATGCAGAATTGAAAAGCGTCAAATTTGTCAAACTATTTCCCGGTCATTTGTTGCAGCCTGCTTTCGTATCTGCCGTAAAAGATTTGTTTCCCGGGATGAATTTTATGCCTACAGGCGGTGTGGATATGGATGAAAAAAATATCGAGGATTGGTTTAAGTCCGGCGTAGTTGCTGTTGGAATGGGCAGTAAATTAATCAGTAAAAAGTTGATGCAGAGTGAAGATTATGACGCGATAAAATCACTTGCGAAAAAAGCTTTGGATATTGTTCAATCAGTAAAAAATAAATTATGAGCGTAACCGAAAAAGTTGGAAAATTTCGATGGACAATTTGTGCATTGCTGTTTGCCGCTACCACAATCAATTATCTGGACAGGCAAGTATTGAGCTTGCTTGCGCCAAGTTTGTCAAAGCAGTACCACTGGTCAAATTCGGATTATGCCAACATTTCGGGGATTTTCCAATTAGTATATGCGATTGCTTTATTGTTTGCCGGGAGATTTGTGGATAAAGTCGGAACGAAAAAAGGTTATTCCTGGGCGTTAATTATCTGGTCGCTCGGTGCGATGATTCATGCACTCGCAATTCCTATCGGGACAAAACTATCCGTTGTGTTAGGATGGATTGGCATCGCCGGCATTCCCGTTTCGGTATTGGGTTTTCTGTTTGGTCGTTCCGTGCTGGCTATTGGCGAATCGGGCAATTTTCCTGCTGCTATCAAAACAACGGCAGAATATTTCCCTAAAAAAGACAGAGCTTACGCAACAGGCATTTTTAATTCGGGAGCTAATATTGGTGCGATACTCGCTCCATTGACTGTGCCCTGGATTGAGAAGAATTGGGGCTGGCAGTCAGCGTTTATCATCATTGGCGCTGCGGGATTTGTCTGGCTTATTTTCTGGAAGATTTATTATGAAAAACCGGAACAACAGAAGCGGCTTTCTGCAGCAGAACTCAGTTATATCAACAGCGATGATGCCGATGAAATAAAAGTGGTTTCTGAAAAAACAAAGGTTCGTTGGGCTGAATTGTTAAAGTACAATCAGACATGGTCTTTTTTTATCGGTAAATTTTTAACCGATGGCGTGTGGTGGTTTTTCCTGTTTTGGTTGCCGAAATACCTGAACGACCAATATGGTATTAAAGATATGCAAGTGATGTTGCCGTTGGCTGTGTTGTACACCATGACGATGTTTGGCAGTATTTTCGGTGGCTGGTTTCCCATTTATTTTATTAAGAAAACAGGTTGCAAACCTTATGATGGTCGTATGCGTGCCATGTTGATTATTGCTTTATTCCCTTTATTGGTTTTGTTGGCGCAACCTTTGGGCGCGTATAGTTTTTGGATTCCCGTAATTTTGATTGGTGTTGGCGCCTCGGCACATCAGGCATGGTCGGCAAATATTTTTACTACTGTTTCCGATATGTTTCCAAAGAAAGCTGTCGCGAGCGTTACCGGTATTGGCGGACTTGCAGGCGGTGTAGGCGGCTACTTGGTTACGAAAATAAGCGGTTGGTTATTTGATTATTACAAAGCGCAGGGGCATCTTGCAACCGGCTATACTATTGTGTTTGCATTCTGTGCAATCGCCTATTTGCTGGCTTGGATTATTATGAAAAGTTTGGTTCCGAAATATAAATTAATAACGGATTTATAAAACAAAACAGGTATGAAAAAATGTGTTCTGCTAATTATCGTTATTTTTCTCTTTCATCGGTTTTCTATGGCGCAAGAAATAATTCCTTTGTATAATAAAGTTCCCAATAGCAAGCCCTCTGCGACATACAGGGAAAAAGCAGATACGGGAACAGATGGAATTATCAGAATAAGCAAAGTAAGTGTTCCTACAATTACGGTTTTTCATCCCGATAAAAATATTGACCAGCATACGGCAATTATCATTTGTCCGGGCGGAGGATATACGATTCTTGCATTTAACTGGGAAGGGACAAGCATTGCTGAAACGCTTGTAAAATGGGGCATTACGGCGATTGTACTGAAATACAGATTGCCAAGTGATGATATTATGACTGACAAAACAATCGGTCCTTTGCAGGATGCGGAACGTGCAATTCAATTGGTAAGAATGAACGCAAAAAAATGGAATATCGACAGCTCTAAAATTGGTATCATGGGCTTCTCGGCGGGTGGAAATTTGGCGGCAAATTTATCTACGCTTTATAATGATATGGTCATTGATAATCCGCAGCATATTTCTTTGCGCCCCGACTTTTCTGTTCTCGGTTATCCGGTTATCAGCATGGATAAAAAAATTACACACATGGGGAGCCACGATGCGCTTCTCGGCAAAAATTCAAGTATAATTTTGGAGCAAAAATTTTCTAATGAACTAAATGTAACTGAAAACACGCCGCCTGCGTTTTTATTTTTGGCAAATGACGACAATGTTGTCAATCCTTTAAACAGTATTGATTATTATGAGGCGTTGTTGAAAAATCATGTTCCTGCTGAATTACATATTTATCAAAACGGCGGACATGGTTTCGGACAAGACTTTCAGAGGATTAACGGTAATTGGACGGACAGGCTGAAGCTGTGGCTGCAACACAATCATTATTTATCTACAAAAAATTAAAAAATAATATGGCAGATTTTTCATTAAAAAACAAAGTGATTATTGTAACCGGCGGCACGGGAATTTTAGGCGGTTCTTTCGTTTCGGCGATTGCGGAAGCAGAAGGAAAAGTGGTAATTATTGGGCGCAACAAAGAACGACTGAATAAAAAAGAAGAAGCTGTGAAATCTGCAGGCGGCGAAGCTTTGAGCATTCAGGCAGATGTAATGGAAGAGGCTCAACTGGTGGAAGCAAGAGAAAAAATTCTTTCCGTTTACGGCAAAATTGACGGATTGGTAAATGCAGCAGGCGGCAATGTTCCTGAAGGAATTTTACAGGCAAATGATGATATTTTTTCTATGAACATTGCAGGTATGCAAAAAGCGTTGTCGCTCAATCTTTGGGGCAGTGTGATTCCTACACAAATCTTCGGGCAGGCGATGAAAGAAAACGGCGGAAGTATTGTCAATATTTCATCCGTAAGCTCGAAAACCATATTAACTAAAGTTTTAGGTTATAGTATGGGCAAAGCGGCAATCGACACTTATACAAGTTGGTTTGCAGTCGAAGCCGCGCGCAGATACGGCGATAAAATCCGTATGAATTCCATTACGCCGGGCTTCTTTTTAACGGAACAAAACAGAACATTATTAACCAATTCCGACGGTTCATTAACAGACAGAGGAAATGCAATTATTGCCAATACACCTTTCAACCGTTTCGGTAAGCCGGAAGAGCTGAACGGCGCGCTGGTGTGGCTTTTGAGCGATGCGTCTAAATTTGTTACGGCAAGCACCGTAATGGTCGATGGTGGGTTCACGGTGTTTAGTGGAGTGTAAAGCCCCCTCAATCCCCCGAAAGGGGAATTTGAAACGAGATAATAGCATATTCAATTCACGACTGGCGTATCACGACTCACGATATAAACCGATAATAAGTAACTGATAACAGAAAACATTAAAGCATGGAATACACAATGCGCTGGTACGGACCAAACGACGGCGTTACTTTAAAAGATATTGCGCAGGCTGGCTGCACGGGCGTTGTAACGGCTTTGCACCAAATTCCCGTAGGCGAAATATGGACGGATGAAGCCATCAAAGAACGAAAAAAAATGATTAAAGCCGAAGGGTTGAAATGGTCTGTTGTAGAGAGTTTGCCCGTGCATGAAGATATTAAAAAACGTAACGGCAATTATCAACAATGGATTGAAAACTATAAAATTAGTTTACAAAATTTGAGCTCAAACGGCATTTATGTAATTACGTACAATTTTATGCCTGTGCTGGATTGGCTGAGAACGAACCTGAATTATGAAACGCGCACAGGTTTTGCTTTGCGTTTTGAATGGCTGCCTTTTGTGGCGTTTGATTTATTCATTTTGCAAAGACCTGATGCAGAAAAAGATTATTCCGAAAGTGATATTGCGAAAGCAAAAAATTATTTTGACAATCTTTCTGCCGAACAAAAAGAAAATCTCGCAAAGGCTTGTATGCAGGGACTTCCGGGCAGCAAGGAAGCATTTTCAAAAGAAAAAATATTGTCTTTGTTGGACGAATACAAAGGCATTGACGAAGCAACCTTGCAACAAAATTTATTTTTATTTCTCAACGAAATTTCAACTGTTGCGGAAGCGGCAAATATGCAAATGGCAATTCATCCTGACGACCCGCCGTTTCCTGTTTTGGGATTGCCGCGCATTATGAGCCATGCCAATCATGTAAGAAAAATGATTGAAAATGTCCCGTCAAAAATCGCAGGCTTATGCTTTTGCACCGGTTCTTACGGCGCACGAAAAGAAAATAATTTACAGGCAATGTTTCAGGAATTTTCTTCCCGCATTTATTTTTTGCATTTGCGCAGCACACAAAGAGATAATGAAGGAAACTTTTTTGAAGCAGATCATCTTGCAGGCGATGCCGATTTATTCAGCATTGTAAAACTTGCAACGGAATTAGAACGTAGCGAAAACAAAATTATTCCCATGCGGCCCGATCACGGGCATCAATTGAATATTGATAATGATATTGACAGTTATCCCGGCTATTCTTTCGTAGGAAGGTTAAAAGGTTTGGCGGAAATTAAAGGAATGGAAACGGCAATTAAAAGGCTGAGCAATTATTAAAAAGAATAAATTAAACAACACGCGCATTTTCGGTCTTGAAATTGTAAAGATTTGCCATTCGTATAAAAAATACGTTTAGATTCATTGATATGCATTAAATTTGCATGATTTTTTTATTACAGCAACATTAAAATAAATTTCTGTTTAAGATGTCATTATTAAAGAATAAGATTAAGGTGGCGATTGTCGGAGTTGGCAACTGTTCCAGTTCTCTTGTGCAGGGAGTTGAATATTATACTGCACATCCCGAAGAAAAATCGGGTTTGATGTCGGATAATATCGGTGGATATACGGCATCGGATATTGAATTTGTTTGCGGTTTTGAAGTGGATACACGCAAAATAGGCAAGCCATTGAAAGAAGCTATTTTTACAAAACCAAACTGCGCTATTGTATTGTACGACAATATTGCAACTGAAGCACCTGTTTATCCGGCACCTGTGCTGGATGGTGTTTCTCCTTTGATGCTTGAGTATCCGGAAGACACAAGATTTGTGGTAAATGAAGCTGTAGCGGATACGGATTTACTGAACAAAAATCAAACATATAATGCAGCACATGTAGAAGCATTACGTGCGCAAATTATTCAGCAATTACAGGAACATGAAGTTGAAGTTTTGTTGAACTATTTGCCGGTAGGCTCTCAAAAAGCAACTGAATT
This sequence comes from Arachidicoccus sp. BS20, assembly GCF_001659705.1. Taxonomy (NCBI): domain Bacteria; kingdom Pseudomonadati; phylum Bacteroidota; class Chitinophagia; order Chitinophagales; family Chitinophagaceae; genus Arachidicoccus; species Arachidicoccus ginsenosidimutans. Next base: position 691,458 of record NZ_CP015971.1, on the reverse strand, counting down.
TTGGGCAGAGATTTGTTTGGAACTTGGTATTTCTTTAGTAAACTGTATTCCTGTTTTTATTGCGTCTGACCCTAAATGGGAACAGAAATTTATTGATGCAGGCATTCCGATTATCGGCGACGATATGAGAAGTCAATTCGGTGCAAGCATCTTGTCGCAAATGTTGCAGGAGCTGGCATTTGAACGCGGGCATGTGGTAAGAGCGCATATTCAGAGAAACGTAGGTGGAAACACAGACTTTATGAATATGGAAGATAAAACCCGCTTAAAGAGCAAGAAAATTTCCAAAGAAAATGTAATTCGCGCACAGAACGATATTCGCGGTATTTCTACAAAAGGAAGTTTCCTGCACGCAGGTCCTTCTGAATACATTGCTTATTATGGCGATAATAAAGTGGCGAATTTCCGTTTGGAACTGGAAGGTTTCATGGGTTCTCCGGTTATTTTTGATGCACAACTATCTGTACAGGATTCTCCAAATTCAGCCGGTGTGGTAATTGATGCAATTCGTTATGTATATGTAGCACGTGAAATGGGCTTGGCAGGCGCATTGCGCGGACCGTCAGCTGCTACGCAAAAAACACCCCCTGAGCAAATGATGTTCAGTCATGCGATAGAAGAATGTCATGCTTTGGCAGAAAGAAGACTGACCGATTCTACCAGCAAGCAATTGAAAAAAGAAGCGGTTGGCGTGAATTAGTTTTTCAGAAATATTGATATAAGAAGTCCCGATAGAATAATAATTTCTGTCGGGATTTTTTGTTTAATTACTATTGACAACAGATTTTGATTTTCTTTCTACCGTTTCAATCCACACGGCGTAATCATTCGGTTCAATTTCCCTGCCTTTTAACTGTGCATTTGCCCGTGTAAATGCCGCACCGAAATATAAAATGATAGCAGAATAATACACCCAACTCAAAATAATAATGATAGAACTTGCTGCGCCGAAAGTATTGGTAATGGTGCTTTTCTGCAAATAATAGCCGATTAAAAACCTTCCGAGCATAAACAGAATGGCGGTTGTGATAGCGCCCACAAAGACATCCTGCCACTTGATGCGGGCATCGGGCAACACTTTAAAAATAATAGCAAACAAAGTGGTGGTGGTTAAAAATGTGATAGCAATATTCACGATATATGAAGTGAATACCGTGCTTTCGGGAAATAGTTGATTAAGTCTAGACATCAGCGCGGCGAGCAATGCATTGACCAATAAAGAAACCAACAAAATGAATCCAAGGCTAATCACAATGGAAAAGCTCAATAATCTGTTCAATAATAATTTTAACCAGCCATGTTTCGGCTTTGCCCGTACCCGCCAAATAGTATTAATCGAATCCTGAATTTCGGTAAATACACCGGTTGCCGATATTATAAGTGCAACAATGCCAATTACCTGCATCAGTACATCGCGTTGCATGGCAATTACATTTTGTATAATGGATTGTATTTGCAATGCAACCGCATCGCCTACTACTTTGCGTATCTGAAGAAAAATATATCCTACAGGTTTTTTACTTGCAAATACTGATACGAATCTTAATACAATAATCAATACGGGAGCTAAGCCGAAAATAGTATAATATGCCAATGCCGCACTCATGCGAAAGATATTCAGCGCACCGAAATCTTTGGCGGTTTGCACCAACGCCTTCCATATATGTTTCAGCTCTTTCTGCATTAAGAACTAAGTTTTTCGTTATTTAAGTGCCTTGTTGCATCGCGGATATTTTTCTTTTCAAAATTCTTTTGTAGTGCTTCGGTAAGATTGATATTGGTTTGATTTGCCAAACAAAGCAAAACCCACAATACATCAGCCATTTCATCGGAAAGCTCTTTGCCATTATCGCTTTCTTTGAAAGATTGTTCGCCATAAGTGCGCACCATTAATCTGGAAAGTTCGCCTACTTCTTCCATTAAAATTCCGAGATTGGTCAGTTCGTTGAAATAACGAACACCAACGGTTTTTATCCAGTTATCTACTTGCTGTTGTGCTTCTTGTATTGTCATGATTATTTGTTTGACTACACGAATTGCAGCGAATTACACGAATCATTTTTGCGATTTATTGAAAAGAATAGTTTAGCGTAAATTGTTTTAATTCGTGTTAAAAGATGCTCTTATGAATTATAAATTTATGTTTGGAAATTATTTTACAAAAGAAATTCGTGTAATTGGGTTTAAAATTCGTGTCATCAAAACTATTCTTTATTCTTCGTATCTATCCAAATTGTAACGGGTCCGTCATTTATCAAATTCACTTGCATATCTGCGCCGAACGTTCCTGTTGCAATTTTCTTGCCTGAATCTTTTTCCAGTTGTGCAATCATTTTTTCGTACAAAGGAATTGAAATATCAGGCTTTGCTGCGCGAATGTATGACGGACGATTGCCTTTCTTCGTTGCAGCGTGTAACGTAAACTGGCTGACTAACAAAATGTCTCCGTCAATATCTTTCAGAGACAAATTCATCACGCTTTGTTCGTCGTTAAAAATTCTGAGGTTGATGATTTTATTGCTTAACCAAATAATATCCTCATCATTGTCCGCATCTTCAATGCCTAATAAAATCAATACTCCACGTTGAATATTGCTTTTTATTTTTCCATCAATGGAAACCGATGCTTGAGAAACTCGTTGGATTAATGCCCGCATATTTTTATTACACGAATTACGGCGAATTGCACGAATTATGAAACAATTATCTTTACAAAAATATTTAAAGAAATTCGTGTAATAAAAAATTTATGATAGACATTTCATCTGAACTGATTTTTAAAACGGCGCGCAGCGGCGGCAAAGGCGGACAAAACGTGAATAAAGTGGAAACGATGGTGGAGGCGCGCTGGAACATAGCTGCATCCGGCATTGTAAGTGAAGAACAAAAGAAAATTATTTTATCAAAACTTGCTTCGCGCATCAATAAAGACGGATTTCTTTTGATGAAATCTCAAACAGAAAGAACGCAATTGGGCAACAAAGAAATTGTTACACAAAAGATAAATGAACTCATCAATAAAGCATTAGTCAAAAAGAAAACAAGACTTGCAACAAAGCCCTCCGTAGCTTCAAAAGAAAAACGTTTGGAAAGCAAAAAGCTCAATTCATTGCGCAAGCAACAACGAGGGAAGAATTGGGAATAATCTGAACCATGATTTGGAAAGATTTTAGAAATTTAAGGATAATGGGAAACCGATAACCAACAGTAAGAATAATTGGTGTAATTAGTTTTAATTCGTGTAATAAAATACATTTGAGCAAAATATTTTCGTTTGAGTAAGATAAAACAATTAGCAGGACAAACGGTTTGGTATGGACTGAGCAGCGTGGGAAAAAAGATGCTGGCTTATTTATTAACGCCTTTGCTTACCTATTTGCTGAGCGACAACAAAGGCATGATTGAATATGGAAACATCAGCATCATTTATGTTTGGGTTGCCGTTGCCAACATTGTGTTTACTTACGGAATGGAAACGGCGTATTTCCGATTTTCTAATTTAGAAGGAATTGAAAAGAAAACATTGTTTCGCACGTCGTTTAGTTCGATTATCGCTACGACCATTTTACTCTGTGCAATTATATGTCTTTGCAGAGTTCCGATAGAAAATCATTTCGGGTTAAATCATCATCCTGAATATATCGTGTGGCTTTCTGTAATGATTGGTTTAGATACGCTTGCTGCAATTCCTATGGCGAAACTTCGGCAGGAAAATCGTCCGCGCAAATATGCGTTTATCAATCTTTTCAGCATTGTTTGTAACATCGTTTTTATTATCGTGTTTATGGTGGTTTTGCCGCGTTGGGTAAGCGCGCATCCTTCAAATAGTTTTTCTGTTTGGTATGGAACAAAAGACAGAACAGGCTTTGTAATTCTCGCCAATGTTTTAGAGAATATTATCGTAATGCTGTTGCTTCTTGGCGAATGTAAAAGCTTTAGGTTTAAGATAAATATCGATTTACTGAAACGCTTGCTGAAATACAGCACACCAATGATTATTATTGGTTTGGCAGGAATGGTAAACGAAGTTATGGACAGGGAATTTCTAAACAGATGGCTGCCATATTCAGCCGATGTAAACAAACGAATTGTAGCCATATACAGCGCCAATTACAGGTTTGCGATTTTTATATCGCTTTTTATTCAGGCTTTTAAAATGGCTGCTGAACCGTTTTTCTTTAACCAGTCGAGAGAGAGAAATGCGCCCGCTTTATACGCGCGTATTATGAAATGGTTTGTGATTACGCTTGCAGTCGCTTTTCTTTTTACCGCGTTGTTTTTAGATGTTTGGGAACACATCATCATTCAGGGAAAAGAATACCGAACAGGACAAGATATTGTTCCTGTTTTGTTATCGGCAAATATTTGCCTTGGCGTGTATTACAATTTATCTGTTTGGTACAAGCTTACGGACAAAATGAGAATGGGTTTATACATTACATTAATCGGTGCAGCAATAACCATTGCAGGCAATTATTTCTTCATACCAAAATTCGGAATGTATGCCAGCGCATGGACAACATTTATCTGTTATCTTGTAATGATGATTGTTTGCTATCTCGTAGGGCAAAAATATTTCCCTGTTCCTTATAATGTAAAAAAGATAACGGCTTACTGGTTTGTAATGCTGCTGTTATATTTCGCAAGCGTAGGCGTGGCGCACGTTACAGACAGCTTGATAATTAAAACGATTGTGGGAATTGTTTTAATGTTTTTATTTTTATTACTTGTTTTGTGGGCAGAGAAAAAAGAAGTTCAGTCAATGCCTGTGGTTGGAAAATTTGTGAAGAAATATTTAGGTTAATCTTTCATAAAAAGCCGCTTTAATCAAAGCGGCTTTTTATGACTATAACTTTATGCTTTTGTAATCGGTATTTTCACTTCTGTATTTTCCCATTTCAACACCAAAAACTTTCCTTCAAAAGTCATCGTAAATGTTTCCTGTAACGGAGATAATGTTTCGGGCTTTTCAGTTATTTGGAACAAATCTTTGTCTTTGTTCTTTTCGTATTCCGTTCCCCATTGCTTCGGGTTTCCATTGATGATAAAAGTCCATTCATTTTTGTTTGGAATCGAATACAAAGCGTAGGTTCCTTTTTTCAGCAATTTGCCGCCGAATTTTATGTCTTCCTTCGCCTCAATAGTCGTAGCTGCGTTTGCGCCCACGCGCCAGATTTGTCCGTAAGGTTGCAAGAAAGAACTTCCTTCGCCAAAAATTTTTCGTGACCGAACAGATGGCTGAGAATAATTGATAACAACCAATTTGTTTTCAACTTTCGCCGGCGGACTTAACGGTTTCTTATGTTCCTGTGCAAAAGAAGTTGAAAATATTACAGCACAGAACGATGCAAGCGCCAATAGTTTTTTCATAACATGAGTTTTAATATGATTTGTAATAAACAAATGTATGCAATTCGCTTCGCAAAAAATTTCCGCATTCATATCTTAACACAAAAATTAATGTTTTTCTTCTTTCACGAAATAGATGCGACATTTGTGAATTAAAAAAGAGAAGAACTATAATATAGCCTCCTCTTTTTTAGTACTGATGTAGAATTATTTTGCTTATATTTTCACGTTCTTCAGCATATCCTCCACCATTGTTGCTAAGTCATATTCGTGTTTCCAGCCCCAATCCTGTCGCGCTTCTTTATCGTCAATGCTTTGCGCCCAACTGTCTGCAATTGCCTGACGAAAATCGGGAGTATAAGTAATCGAAAATTCGGGAATATGCTTTTGAATTTCTGCTGCGATTTCTTTTGGCGAAAAGCTGATTGCCGCAAGATTATAGGAACGATGCGATTTAATGTTTTCTTTTGGAGCATCCATCAGCTCAAGCGTTGCGCGAATGGCATCTTCCATGTACATCATCGGGAGATAAGTGTCTTCACTAAGAAAACAGTTATAAGACTTATTTTTTAATGCTTCATAAAAAATTTCCACTGCATAATCTGTAGTGCCGCCGCCCGGTGCAGACTTATAGCTGATGATTCCCGGATAGCGAATACTGCGTACATCCACGCCGTATTTTTGAAAATAATATTCACACCAGCTTTCGCCTGCATATTTGCTGATTCCGTAAATAGTGGTTGGTTCTATAATCGTGTGTTGCGGGCAATTTTGCTTTGGCGATGTAGGTCCGAAAACCGCGATGCTGCTGGGAAAAAATACTTTGTCTAATTTGTATTCGCGGGCAATTTCCAATACATTCAGTAATGCCTGCATATTGATATTCCATGCGAACAACGGATTTTTTTCGCCCACGGCGGAAAGCACCGCAGCTAACAAATATATTTGCGTAATGCTTTCTTTTTTTACAACTTCTTCAATTTGCTGTTTGTTCAAAGCGTCTATCAAAACAAATGCGCCTGTACCGGCAAGTAAAGGATTTTCTTCGCGCAAATCCGATGCAATTACATTTTCGTTGCCGTATTTTTTTCTCAAAGCCAAGGTCAGTTCAACACCTATTTGTCCGCCTGCACCTATGATTAAAATCGTGTCTGTATCGTTAGACATACCTGTTAAAATTTTACGAGCGCAAAGAAAGCAAAAGTTTATGTAAGTTCGCACAATTGTAAACAAATAACACAAACGTTTTATATGAGTCGTTTCTCTTTTTTAAAAAATTTATTTGCCAATCAATCTTATGACGAAAACAATTTTTTCCTCATTGCAGGACCTTGCGTAATAGAAAGCGAAGAGCTGCTGGATGAAGTCGCGGCAAAGGTTTCAGTGATTACTAAAAATTTAGGTATTCCGTATATTTTCAAATCGAGTTATAGAAAAGCTAATCGTACAAGCGCCAATTCTTTCACGGGCATCGGCGATGAATCTGCATTGGAAATTTTGAAAAAGACGGGAGAAAAATATGGTTTGCCCACAACTTCCGATATTCATTCCGCGCCGGAAGCGGCTGTAGCTGCGAAGTATGTGGATGTGTTGCAGATTCCGGCATTCCTTTGCCGGCAAACAGATTTGTTGTTAGCTGCGGCGGACACTAAAAAAATAGTGAACGTAAAAAAAGGACAATTTCTGAGTGGTGCATCCATGAAATTTGCCGTAGAGAAAATTACCGGCGAAGGCAATGAACGAGTAATGCTTACAGAGCGAGGAACGACTTTCGGATACCAAGACTTGGTAGTTGATTATCGCAATATCCCGGTTATGCAGGAAAACAAAGTTCCTGTGATAATGGATTGTACGCACAGTTTGCAACAGCCAAACCAAACGAGCGGCGTTACCGGCGGCAATCCGCAAATGATTGAAACCATTGCCAAGGCTGCGATTGCGGCGGGTGCAGACGGTTTGTTTATAGAAACGCATCCCAATCCTGCAGTGGCAAAAAGCGATGGCGCAAATATGCTGCGATTGGATTTGCTCGAACCTTTGTTGGAAAAATTAGTGAAGCTGCGGAAAGCTGTGGTTTAAGTTTAAAGCATAAATGTTTTTATGAAAAAGATTTCTTTATGTATTCTGTCTGTCTTTATGGTTTTTTCGATAAAAGCGCAAGTAGCGGAAGATACTGTGTCCGAAAACTTTAAAGTATATAGATATAACACTTTGTTATTGACAAGGAATATTGATACGCTTTCTCAATTAATAAAAACATTTAACAACGAAGAATTGTTTGATTGGATTCAGCAAAATTTTTGGATGAGGTTTGCTGTGAGTTTCAGGACAATCAATTACAATAAGGAACTCGAATTGCTTGATAGCTTATATAAGAATTCTCCCAAGAAATTATTGCCTTTTATTGAGCCTTTATTTCTATGGGCAAAGGCAGATGTAAACGGTGCAGATAATAAAGACAGCAGCGTCAAAATTGATAATGCTTTAAAGTTAATTCGACTAAATGATGATTTTTGGGAAAAGGGCTATGCCGGGAGATATGGATTGTTATTGTCTTGCTCTCTTTACGTGATAGGGCATCGTGCAGAATCACAACATATTTTAGACAGCACAATTTTCAGACTGTCTAAACTGAATAAAGCACATGAGGATTTATTAATTCGCAGCCTTTTATCGCACGGATACTATATCAAGTATAAATATTTTGATAAAAATTATGCTGACTCATTAAATGATATAAAGCTTGCAGCAAAATATTCTATGGATACAGCCGAACAGAATTCTGCTATAACTCATACATTGAATGATAATGTATATCTTTTGAATTATGGTATCGAAGGTCTTTATGGAACTGATGCCAAGCACGCATACATAGGAGCATATGCGGAATTTTTGAAAAAGTTGGGAAATAAAATATTAGCGCTTCGAGAATATACAAACTCGTTCATAGAGAATGCAGATAATTTCTCTGATTTAGAAAATTTCTATAATGCCAATTTCAATAAAACGACTTTCAAAGAATATCTTTACGACAGTGTTTTTGTCAAATTAAAAACACCTGCTCCTTTTTCGCTTAAAAATATTCTGGGTAAAACAATATCGTTGCACGATTATAAAAACAATTGGGTGTTGATAGATTTTTGGGGAACTTGGTGCGGACCTTGCATTGCAGAAATGCCCAAAGTAAATCAGCTTTACGACGATATAAAAAATCACAAGAGAGATATACGTCTTATAAGCATTTCTTGTCTCGATAAAATTGAGAATGTTATGCATTTTCAATCAAGCCATAATTATGATTTTCCCGTAGCAATGTCGAATGGAACAGTTGAAAAAGATTATCACGTAGAATCATTTCCTACGAAATATTTAATAACGCCAACAGGAAAAATTATTTTACTGAGATTTGGTTATGATTGGTTGAAAACCGTAAATGAACTTACAAAATATTAAGGTTACATATTTCCATTTTTCTTTTAACTTAATTGTATGGAATTGCTTTTACAAAACGTATCAAAACACGTATCACTTTCGCACGAAGAACAGGAAATATTTCTTTCTTATTTCACGGAAAAATCGTTGAAGCGGAAAGAATATTTGCTGCGTGAAGGAGAGATTTGCCGAGGCACAGCGTTTGTAACCAAAGGCTTGTTGCGCAGTTATTCGGTTGATAAAAACGGTTTTGAACACGTGATACAATTTGCACCGGACGGCTGGTGGATTAACGATATGTACAGCCACAATTACGAAAAGCCTGCACGTCTTTTCATAGATGCACTGGAAGATGTTACATTTCTTTGGTTGCAAAAATCGGATAGGGAAAATATGTACAAAGTGATACCTAAACTGGAAAGATTTTTCAGGATATTGGCGGAAAATTCTTTGATTTCGTATAAGAACAGGCTCATTAATTCCTTGAGTCTTCCCGCGAAAGAGCGCTATCAAAGTTTTTGTGCGGAATATCCTACGTTGATTGAATGTTTGCCGCAAAAGCAAGTAGCATCGTACATTGGCGTAACGCCCGAATTTTTGAGCAAAATGTTGAATGCAACTTAGTCACGAAACAGCGTTCGACGAAGTTAATGCACGAATTTTTATTACATTATTTATTCGTGCATTCGTGGCATACACACATTATCATCCGTCTGTAAAATCTTCTGTTATTACTTCTTTAAACAATTTCATAACTGTTTAAATCGTAATTTTGCGCATCAATTTTACAACCATGTTAGACAAAATAGAAAGTGCTATTGAAGATATAAAAAACGGCAAAATGGTTATTGTGGTGGATGATGAAGACCGTGAAAACGAAGGCGATTTTATTACTTCTGCTCAAAATATTACGCCTGAAATCATCAACTTTATGAGTAAAGTCGGTCGCGGACTAATCTGTGCACCGCTTACTGAAACGCTTGCCGATAGATTCGATTTATCGTTTATGGTGCCGAAAAATACCGCACTGCACGAAACACCTTTTACTGTGAGTATTGATTTACTTGGGTACGGTAATACAACGGGGATTAGCGCGCAGGACAGAGCGAAAACAATTCGCGCATTAATTGATGAAAATACCAAGCCCGAAGACTTTGGCAGACCGGGACATATTTTTCCTTTACGTGCAAAGGAAAACGGCGTTTTGCGCCGCGCAGGACACACGGAAGCTGCGGTTGATTTGGCGCGGCTCGCAGGACATCCGCCGGTTGGCGTTTTGGTGGAAATTATGAATGAAGACGGAACAATGGCGCGATTGCCGGAACTTGAAATTATTGCGAAGCAATACGATTTAAAAATTATTTCCATCCAGGACTTAATTCAGTATCGTTTAAAATCCGACAGCCTGATTGAAGAAGTTGTGCGCGTGGATATGCCCACCAAATACGGGCATTTTAAACTCGTTGCTTTCAGAGAAAAAAATAATTCGGCGGAACATTTGGCTTTAATTAAGGGCGAGTGGAAAGAGGGCGAACCTGTATTAACGCGCGTGCATTCAAGTTGCCTCACAGGCGATATTATGGGTAGCATGCGTTGTGATTGCGGCGAGCAATTGCACGCTGCGATGCGCATGATCGAAAAAGAAGGAAAGGGCATGGTTTTATATATGAATCAAGAGGGGAGAGGTATTGGCTTGATTAATAAATTACGCGCGTATAAGTTGCAGGAAGAAGGTTATGATACTGTGGAAGCCAATTTGCATTTAGGTTTCAAAGCCGACCAAAGAGATTATGGCGTGGGCGCACAAATACTGCGTTATCTCGGCGCAACCAAACTGCGTTTGATGAGCAACAATCCAAGTAAGCGTGTAGGATTAAATGGTTACGGAATTGAAATTGTTGATACCGTTGCAATTGAGATTGTACCAAACGAGCACAATGAAAAATATCTGCAAACCAAGAGAGATAAAATGGGGCACACTATTTTGAAATGATATAAAAGGGGCATCATTCGAGGTGGACTTTATCGTTCTTGACTTGTAATCACAAATGAATTATTTACTTATTTCTGATACACAAATTTCTTATTGAATAGCAATCGGAAAGCGCTATGGCACTATTTTTCGACTAAATAAGTGCCTTCAATAGACAGTTTTCCTTCTTCTCAGATATAACAAAATAATCCCTGCAATAATGAACGGGACACTTAGTAACTGTCCCATATCCAAAAACATACGGCTTTCAAATGGCTCTTGGTTTTGTTTCCAAAACTCAATGATGAAGCGTGCCGTAAACATACTAACAAGAAAGACCCCAAAAAGAAAACCATTGCGTTTGTTATGCATACTGAAATACAATTTATACAGAAAAATAAAGATGGCGAGATAGGCAAATGATTCATAAAGCTGGGAAGGATGACGTGGTATCATATCCACTTTTTCAAAAATAAAAGCCCATGGAACATTTGTAGGTGTACCAATAATCTCCGAATTGAACAAATTGCCCAACCGTATAAATGTTCCCGCTAATGCCACCACAATGGACAGTCTGTCCAGCAACCAAAGAAAATTAACCTTATATTTTTTGCAATACAGTACACAAGCAATGAGTATGCCGATTGCACCGCCATGACTTGCCAACCCGCGATAACCGATAAAACTGATTGTACCATTTTGCCCGATTTGAATAGGTAAAACTACTTCCAAAAGATGATACCTATAATAGCTCCAGTCATAAAAAAAGCAATCCCCCAATCTTGCACCGGCAAGTGTGGCTATCACAATATAAATCACAAGATTCCCCAACAGTTTCTCATCTATATGTTCCCTCCTGAAAATATTCAGCAGGATTTGATATCCGAAAGAAAATGCCAATACGAACATTAAAGAATAGTAATGCAGGGCAAATCCATGGACACTAAAAATATCCGGATTTATGTTCCAATGTATAAATGAGATCATGTATTTATTGTTTTGAATATGATGATGTAACCTACAAAATGGATTTTTTCTCCGAAATTGATATATAAATACCTATATAAACTTTTGCCACCGCAAGTACCAGCAGACCGCCAATAATCATGTCTTCTGTATCGGAAATTTTGAAGCCTGGAAAAAATTGAGAAATCAATTCTTGCATGCCGATAGCAAAAGAAAAAACAACAACAATCCAAGTTAGTAATCTTCTTTGCTTTCTGACATTCTCATTCAATCCGGCTTTCCGTATAACCTTTGCCAGTAGCCTGCTGTCAATAGTATCTGTTACCAACATACCAAGCGTAAACACCGCGCCGGTGCACAATGCTGCGGCATAGCTTCCCGATGTGGCGGCAGAGTATCCCCATGATGCAGCATCAGCCAGTGTATCAAGAAACATGGCAAAACAGGCGCCTATTAACAACGCAGATAATGAGTTAGATGCGCTATTTTTTTTATTCGGTAAAGCAAATGTATGCCTGTGTCCGGAATGATTTCCTATGAGCAATTTCACATTTAAAAATGCAATCACAAAAAGTAACAAAATAGGTAGCCAGCTCAACCAATGTATCCAATGTTTTGTTAGATGAAAGTGCATCGCCGACATCCCCGTAATACTGATGATAAGCGTAATTACAATGCCATGCCCGAGCGCGAAGAATGTACCAAGCCATGGAACTATTCCAGATTTACCTTGCCTTGTTAAATGCATGCCAAGTCCGTCAATAGCTGCAATATGGTCTGCTGCCAGTCCATGTTTTAATCCGAGAACAAAAACCAATAACCATCCGTACACGTCTATAATTATTTTATCTTTGCAAAGGTATTCAATAAATGCAACTTTGTTGCATAATTAATTGGAATAAATTATAACAAATTGAAACACTAAATCAAAAGCTTTGCAGTGCTGCCAAACATTACCGTAAAATTCAGCACGTTGCCTCCCGCGCCCGGCGGTTTCATTCCTTATGCAAGAGTGGAACATTGTAAATATTTTATTGCCGATAACGACCGGGCTTTCATCGGTACGGGCAATTGGGAATGGAGCTATTTCAACAATACGGTGGATGCTTCCGTATTTTTTAGCGGCAAAGAACCTGTATCAACGCTTGTAAATATTTTCGACAGAGATTGGAACGGTTCCTATGTTACCACAATTCAGCCGGGCGTTGAGTATAAATCATTGAGCAGTATGAATATATTTTTTCGTTGTAGCCGGGACTTTATATGATGAACTATTGTACTGGATAACATTGCGGGCACTTTTATCTATAATTATTTTTAAAATTATATTTTCAATAAATATTGAAAATTCAGAAATTATATTATCTTTGTGTCATGAACATACAAGAATCACAGAAGAAGTTTATAGAAACGTGGGGACATCTTGGAAGTCAATGGGGTATAAACAAGTCTGTTGCACAAATCCATGCTTTGTTATTGATTTCGCCCGAACCTATAACAACTGAACAGATAATGCAAGAGTTGGTTATTTCTCGTGGCAACGCTAATATGGGATTGCGTCAGCTGATAGACTATTGGGGCATCGTGTATAAAAAATCTGTTGCCGGCGACAGGAAGGAATATTTTGTTGCAGAAAAAGATATTTGGAAATGGTCGCACAAAATCGGCAGTGTAAGAAAGAAACGCGAATTAGACCCCGTTTTGGAAGTTTTATCGGAATTGAAACAAGTAAAAAATACGGACAAAACTGCTGAAGGAAAAGAGTTTGTAACACAAATCGCGAACATTGAGCAATTTACTTCACAAATCGGAAGCTTGGCTGACAAGCTGTTTAATTCTCAAAAAGGAGAATTTCTGATGAAGCTTCTCAAATTATTTTTATAAAGATGAACTACAACATTCTTGCTTATATTATTTATTTGATAATTATGGTCATAATTATTTATTGGTTGGGCAGGAAGTTGCATTCTATTGGTCGCGTGTTCATTTTAAATCTGTATAAAGATGATGTGAGGGCTTGTGATTCTTTAAACAATGTGTTGCTCGTTGTATATTATCTTTTCAATATTGGTTATACTTTTTTAAAGCTCCGAAACTGGCAGTACATAAGTGATTGCGGAGAATTGATTTATTCGCTGAGTGTTAATATCGGTGCGCTTTTGATTATTCTTTCCGTTACGCATTATTTCAATATGGCACTGATATATTGGTTATCCAAAAAACAAAAAAATATTTCTTCACTTTAAATTCTATAGTATGAAAAATCAACTTGTAGTATTGGCGTACAGTATTTATTTGCCAATTGCATTATTGCTTACATGGTATGTTGCAAAAACACTTTTTAAAAACAGCATCGTGTACATGAAAGACATTTTCCCAAGCAGAGACGATGTTGCAATAGCAACAAACTCTCTGTTCCGAATCGGTTTTTATTTACTAAATATTGGCTTCGCCTTATTCATTTTGAAAATGAATTATATCGCCAATGCGCAGGGAACAATTGAAGCACTGAGCTATAAAATCGGCGGTTTCAGCGTTTATCTCGGAATTATGCTGTTTCTGAATATGTATTTATTTTTCAGGGGAAGAAGAGTTGCGAAACATTCACTTAAATAAACTTTATTTTATGCAACCAAAAATTGTTTTGGCAGGCGGCACAGGTTTTCTTGGTAAATATTTGTTTGAGAAATATGCTTCGCTGGGTTATGATATTCTTGTTATATCGAGAGGGAAAAACTACGTTGATTGGAACGATAAAAAAGCAATTATTGAAGCACTCGACGGTGCAGAAATGCTGGTTAATCTTGCAGGAAAATCTGTGAATTGCAGATACACCGAAGTAAACAAAAAAGAAATATTGGATTCAAGAGTAGAAACGACTAAAATTTTAGGCGAAGCGGTTTTGCAATGTAAAACGCCGCCTAAAATCTGGATGAATGCAAGCACAGCAACTATTTACAGACACTCGGAAGACAAACCCATGACGGAAGAAAGCGCGGAATATGGCAAAGAATATTCTTGCTTCGTAGGTAAAACCTGGGAAGAAACTTTTTTCAGTTTTTCGCTTCCGCAAACTCGGCAAGTTGCATTAAGAATATCTATTGTTTTAGGTAAAGATGGCGCGCTTCCGGAATACGAAAAAATTGTTCGTTGGGGTTTAGGCGGTAAACAAGGTAATGGAAATCAAATGATGAGTTGGATTCATATAGATGATTTTTACCGGGCGGTCTCTTTTATTCAAAATCATTCGTCAATTGAAGGAAAGGTAAATATTACTTCGCCCAATCCTGTTCCCAATCACTTTTTCATGGAAACTTTGCGAAAATCCATGAACAAAAAATTCGGTTTAGCCACGCCAAAATGGATGCTAAAAATAGGAGCGTCGCTCATGGGAACTGAAATTGAATTATTGCTAAAAAGCCGTTGGGTTGTGCCTCAAAAATTATTGGCAAACGGATTTGAATTTGAATTTCCTACAATAGAAAAAGCGTTAAAAAATTTGGAACAACCTGCCGAATAATCGTAACATTTTCTATCGTACTATGTAACCCAAAATGCCTTAATTTTGCGAAACATTTTTTAAAACTCAAATACATTTTATGGCGTACGACGTAATAGTTATAGGAAGTGGTCCGGGCGGTTATCCTGCTGCAATCCGCGCTTCGCAGTTAGGTTTTAAAGTTGCAATTATCGAGAGAGAATTATTGGGCGGCATTTGTTTGAACTGGGGTTGCATTCCCACAAAAGCGTTGTTGAAAAGCGCTCAGGTTCATGAATATTTTAAACATTCTGATGCTTACGGAATTAAAGCCGAAAACATAGAAGCGGATTTTGCGGCTATTGTGAAACGCAGTCGTGGCGTAGCAGACAAAATGAGCAAAGGTGTTCAGTTCCTGATGAAGAAGAATAAGATTGACGTGATAATGGGCACTGCAAAACTGGTTGCTAAAAATCAGGTTGAAGTTGCTGCCGCAGATGGAAGCAAACAAACTCTGGAAGCTGCGAATATCGTAATCGCTACAGGCGGAAGAAGCCGCGTATTGCCGAATATTCCTCAAGACGGAAAGAAAATTATCGGATATCGCGAAGCATTGGTTTTGCCCGAAAAACCCAAGTCTATGCTGATTGTGGGAAGCGGCGCAATAGGAACTGAGTTTGCGTATTTTTATAACAGCATGGGCGTGAAAGTTACGCTGGTTGAGTATTTCGACAGAATCGTTCCGGTGGAAGATGCGGATATTTCCAAAGAACTGGAAAAGCAATTTAAGAAGCAAGGCATTGAAGTAATTACAAGCGCTAACGTTGAAAAAGTAGATGTTACAGACGCCGGAACCAAATCATTAGTTAAGAAAAAAAACAGCAGTGAAGTATCCATTGAAGCGGATATTGTTTTAAGCGCGGTTGGCGTAGTTGCGAATGTTGAAAATCTCGGTTTGGAAACATTAGGCATTACGGTTGAAAAAGGAAAAATTATTGTAGATAAATATCAGCAGACAAATGTGGCAGGCATCTATGCGATTGGCGATTGCACACCACACCAGGCTTTGGCGCACAAAGCGAGCAAAGAGGGCATCAATGCTGCGGAACACATCGCTTTTGTCAATAAAAAACTGGCGCACGAACCTGAAGGTATTGATTACGGTAATGTTCCGGGCTGTACATATTGCGAACCGGAAATTGCATCTGTTGGTTTAACAGAAGCTCAGGCAAAAGAAGCAGGATATGAATTGAAGATTGGAAAATTTCCTTTTATCGCTTCAGGTAAAGCTACGGCTGCCGGTGCGACCGACGGTTTTGTGAAAGTAATCTATGATGCGAAATACGGCGAATTGCTGGGTGCGCACATGATTGGTTTGAATGTTACCGATATGATTGCAGAAGCTGTGGTAGCAAGAAAACTGGAAACAACAGGACATGAAATTCTGAATGCAATCCATCCACACCCGACAATGAGCGAAGCGTTTAAAGAAGCAACAGCAATGGCTTACGGCGAGGCAACAGATATTTAATTAAGAATTTAGAAAAATGAAAAAGCCCTTACGCTCTTTCGTTAAGGGCTTTTTTATTAAAAAATAAAAAAAGTTCTGTTGAGTTTACAATCCGAATTTACTTGCAAAGCCATCCTTTAAAAAGAAATTGAAATATTCCCGATTGTTGGAGTGGAGTGAATCTGTAATTTTTGTTTCTCCTTTTTGGAATAAACTTAGAATGCCCTTTTTCAGGTTCGGTTGATAAGTTGCAACGTTTTTACATGCAGTAAAACCACATATTAATAAACCGTATAAGAGCACTTTGCGCATAACTATTTGCTTGGCAGTGAAAAATATAGTTTGATACTTCAAAGATACTTTAAATAGTTTTTAGTACTTTCGGATTTCACGATTGTATTTGAAATCCTTAATTTAATTAACAAAATTTTCACACGGTGAAAATAGTATGGCGTTTGAAAATATGTATGCAATAGTTGATATTGAAACGACGGGAAGTCCTGTAAAAGACAATGGAATTACTGAAATAGCAATTGTTTTATATGACGGCAAAAATATAGAAGGTAAGTATCAGACATTAATCAATCCCAAAGTGGGTATATCACAATTTGTGGCAAAACTTACCGGTATCAGCAACGATATGGTTGCGGCAGCTCCGGAATTCAGTGAAGTGGCGGAAAACATTTTCCGGCTTTTAGAGGGTCGTATATTTGTAGCACACAATGCCGGTTTTGATTTTCCATATGTAAGTCATTTTTTAAAAGCATCGGGTTTTTATTTAAATTCCAAAGTTTTATGTACACTCAATTTAAGCAGGCGTGCATTTCCCAATTTACCCAAGCATGGTCTGGAGTTTCTTTGTTCCTCATTAAAAATTGATAATCATAGCCGCCACCGTGCCGGCGGAGATGCAATGGCAACAACTGAATTGCTTGGTATTATTCTTAACAATGGCGGCGAGCGCCTTGTTAAATCAATGATTCAGAATGGTATTTGAGTTGTGGGATGATTATTTTCTCTCTAAAGGCGGCGCGTGATGTGGTTTTGAACGTGCATCAATAATCAATGTGCTGCAAGTCCAGTGTTTGTGTTCGATCAATGAATTGATGCCGTGAATGTCGTGCGAAGGATTGCTGCGCGTAAATGTTGTCCATAGAAAATTATTTATGGTGGCTGCAATAAAATCCGTATCATCGCAGAGAACGAGCATAGGCGTTCCGACCAGTTCGTCTTGTTTGTTTTTTAATATTTCGTTTATTGCCGCTATTTCTCGCTCTGCATTTTCATAATTACTAAAAGGTATGGTTTGTAAAGCGATAACGCCGTCGAAAATTATTTTTGTTTTGCTGAAATTCACGTTTTGTAGGCATTTGGGAACTTCGCTGTTCAATGTTCTTATTTTTTCTCCATAAGCCGAAAAAATGACTTTACTGCCCTCGTTTAAATTTGTTCCGGAATAATCAAGTGTGTCTATTGTTGTATTTGTTTGAAAATGTATATCTCTCTTTAAGTTGATTCTTTCTAAGATGTACTGTAAAAATGCTTGACTGTCGTTAATATCCGGGCAGTTTTTTTCATCCGCAGTAATGAACAAATATTTGGCGAGACTTAACTGTCCTGTTCCCAAAATTCTGTTTGCCAAAGTCAGCAATTCGGCAGGGCGTTTTTCTTTCGCGTAAGGCGTATATCTTTCGCTGCCGATGGCGAATAGCAATGGATGAACGCCGGCTGCATCCACAGCGTGTACGGCTTTTAATCCGGGAATTTCCTGCTCTATTGCATCGCCGGTAATCTCGTGAATCAGTTTTCCGAACATCGTATCTTCCTGTGGCGGACGCCCTACAACCGTGAATGCCCAAATGGCATTTCTTTTCGCAAACACTTTATGTACGCGCATAACGGGAAACGGATGCTTCAGGCTATAATAACCCAAATGGTCGCCAAATGGTCCTTCCGGTTTTGTTTCATTCGGATAAATCTCTCCCGTAATTACAAAATCGGCATCGGCACTGATGCAATATCCATCGTGGTAAAAATAGCGGAACCTGCGCCCGGCAAGCATTCCCGCGAATGTCATTTCACTTAGTCCTTCCGGTAAAGGCATTACGGCTGCCAAAGTGTGTGCGGGCGAACCACCGACAAAAACGCTTACTTTCAATGGTTGTTTTTTGGCATTGGCAATGCTTTGATGTACGCCTATGCCGCGATGAATCTGGTAGTGTAAGCCTACTTCTTTATTGGTAACATATTCATTCCCGGAAAGTTGAATACGGTACATTCCGAGATTGGCATGCATAATTCCGGGTTGATTCAAATCTTCGGAATATACTTGCGGCAATGTGATGAATGCACCACCATCTTTTTCCCAACATTGTAATTGCGGTAAATCGGAAATATTTATTTCGTCAAAATTATTAATAGAAGAGGCGACTTTTTTAGGTAAGGCATTGAATGCAGCCAGACCGAATTTGAGGTTTTTAAACGGATGTTTTAGCGCGTTCATCGGGTCTTTGCGCAGTGAAATCAATTCTTTAATTCGGGGTAATGTGTCGCGGAAAATAAATTCGCACCGCTCCATAGTGCCGAAAATATTGGATGCAGCACAATACCTGCTGCCTTTTATTTTCTCAAATAAAATAGCCTTGCCGCTTTTCTCAAACTCTTTCAATTGGATGTCTGCAGCTTCAAGAAACGGGTCGATTTCTTCTTTAATACGCAACAATTGTCCGTGCTTTTCCAAATCCAAGAGACATTGTTCGATATTTTGATAAGACATATTTTGTTTAAAGTTTGAAGCGATAAAGTTAGATATAAGTAAAAAAATCGAGGCAAATAGTCTCGATTTTTTTACTTATCCAGCGTAGCAGATAAAATATTATTCGCCATTTTGCTTTTTCTTTTGGTCAATGATATGACCGGTAATCGCACCTGCACCTGCGCCCACAGCTCCACCGATTAATGCGCCTTTCAGTTTTTTCTTACTTACAATTGCACCTGTGATTGCGCCTGCACCACCGCCGATAATAGCGCCTTTAGCCGTATTGCTCATCCCTTTTTTCTGAGGTGCAGCGGTTTCCTGAGTTTCTGTATTGTCTGCGCCTGAAGTCGATGCAGATTCATCTACGGATTGCGATGCTGTCTGTTGCTGGTAATCCTGTCTTACATCGGATTTAGCATTGGAAACAGCTTCTGACTTCAATCTGTTCATACTGTCGATGATATGTTGTTTATCAGCCTGAGCTTTATTCATGCTGTCAATAGCCTGTTGTTTTACAGTTTGAATAGTAAATGCATCGCTATTATGATTAGCTGCATTTCCTGTGCAACTTACAGCGATTACAGCTATGCTGATTGAAAGAAAAAAGTTTTGTAGCTTTTTCATTAAATTATTATTTGAAGATAAAAATTCAAAAATGATACCAAAAATGGCGTGAGTGTAATATCGAATTTGATAAGCACAGACATAAAAAAAACTTCCATAGAGGAAGTTTTAGAAAAGTATGAAATACATTTTTATATTATGCTTCTTCTTTTTTAGATTTTTTAAGAATGGCAAAAATTTCAATACCGAAGCCAATCAAAATTACAATGGGTGCGAGTGTAATCCTCCGGAAGCTGTACACCAAATTTGTGTTAAATACGTTCGGGTCTTTATTTTCGCCGCCGGAAAGCAATATCATTCCCAATGCAATTACTATTACGCCTATAATCATCCATCTGAAATTTTCTTTCGTAAAAGAAAGACCGCTTGGCTGCGTTGTTTGTGTTTTATTTTTATCACTCATCGTTTAAAAGATTTCGCAACAAATATGCGATTTTATTTTTAATAATTCAATTAATACAAATCGTCGAGGCGCGACTTTAAATATTTGTTCACGCTTCTATAAGTGCTTACCCATGAAATTAAAACGCCGAAAATAATCATGCAGGCATACAATAAGTAATTCAACGGCGGGTTTTGTGCATCGCCCAATTCGGGAAATTGATAAGCAGCCCAGTGCGTCAACACAATTAAGATAATAATGGCAACGATGGCGCTGATTAACCCGTTCACAATGGCGCGAAGGTTCATAGGATTTGCAATAAACTTTCGCGTAGCGCCTACCATTTGCATGGTTTTAATAAGGAAACGGTTGCTGTACATCGTGAGCTTAATCGTGTTGTCGATACTGATAACAATGATGATACCCAAACCGATGGCGATGGCAAGAAAAATTAATCCCAATCTGTTTACTTTATCGTTGATAGAATTGACAAGCGTTGTAGGATAATTAATATTAGAAAGCAGAGTTCCGAAATGCAGGGTTAAATCATTCGTGATTTTAGCGAGACTGTCGGGATTCATATAATCTGCTTTCGCATAAAAATTTATGCTTTCAGGTAACGGATTATAGTCAAGAATTTTGTCAAAATCTTCCTTATTATCTTTATTCCAAATAGCTTTTGCTTTCTCTTTGTCAATATACTCGACATTTTTTGCATAAGGCTGGGATGTAATATATCGTTGTATTTGCGCAATGGTATCTTTATTCGTAACATTGAGATAGACATCAATTTCAACCTGCTCTTTCAGGTTATTGCCTACAGATTTTAATGTAATAAAAAACCAGCCCATAACACCCATCAATAATAGTACGATGGTAATGCCGACGATGCTTAACGCGGAATTGGTTTTCTTTTTTCTTTTTGGAACAGAGATATTTTCAGACATTATAAATTGATGTTGTAAACTGTGGCAAATTTAATCTTTACAATCTAATCGCGTACATTTGCGACCTTGATTTTTATGATTTAGGCGATTTTTATAATATCGAATCAAATTCAATCATAAAAATCTAAAAAATCAACAAAATCATAGTTTAGATAAATGGAATACAATTTTCGTGAGATAGAAAAAAAATGGCAACGCAATTGGCAGGAAACCGATGCTTATAAAGTGAGCAACGATTCCGATAAACCCAAATATTATGTGCTCGATATGTTTCCGTATCCCAGCGGTGCGGGCTTGCACGTGGGTCATCCGT
Organism: Arachidicoccus sp. BS20; assembly: GCF_001659705.1. Classification (NCBI taxonomy): domain Bacteria; kingdom Pseudomonadati; phylum Bacteroidota; class Chitinophagia; order Chitinophagales; family Chitinophagaceae; genus Arachidicoccus; species Arachidicoccus ginsenosidimutans. The sequence goes on along the minus strand of NZ_CP015971.1, from coordinate 669,727 downwards.
TGGGGTATATCGCAAGCGATATTTATGCGCGTTTCAAAAGGCTGAAAGGCTTTAATGTGCTGCATCCGATGGGTTATGATGCTTTCGGTTTGCCTGCGGAACAATACGCCATCGAGCATGGCGTGCATCCCGAAATTTCTACGAAAAAAAATATTGAAACATTTGAAAAACAACTGAACAATATCGGTTTTTGTTACGATTGGTCGCGCAAAGTGAATACGAGCGAACCCGATTATTATAAGTGGACACAATGGATTTTTCTGCAATTGTTCAAAAGCTGGTTCAACAGAAAAACGCAAAAAGCAGAACCCATCAGCGTTTTGGAAGAAATTTTTTCTAAAGAAGGAAATAAAAATCACGAATGTCCCGGCGATGAAACCGTAAAATTTTCTGCGGAAGAATGGAACAATTTTTCCGAAAAAGAAAAGCAGGATATTTTAATGAATTATCGTTTGGCGTTCTGCGGTTACGGCGAAGTCAATTGGTGCGAAGCGTTGGGAACAGTTTTGGCAAATGATGAAGTTGTGAATGGCGTAAGCGAGCGCGGCGGATTTCCTGTTGAGAAAAAAAGATTGCGTCAATGGTATTTGCGCATTACGGAATATGCAGACAGATTGCTGAAAGGCTTGGAAACAGTGGATTTCAGCGATGCAATGAAAGAAATGCAAACCAATTGGATTGGAAAATCGACCGGAGCGGAAATTGATTTTGAAATAAAAAGTGAAAAACAAAAAGTAAAAAAACTCACGGTTTACACCACTCGTCCCGACACAATTTTTGGTGTTGATTTCATGGTTGTTGCTCCCGAATTAGATTGGATTGAAAACATTGTAAGCAATGAGCAAAAGCCGAAGGTTGAAGAATATATTGCTTATGTAAAAAGCCGAAGCGACAGGGAACGGCAGGCAGAGAAAAAAATCAGCGGAGTATTTACAGGCGCGTATGCCGTAAACCCTTTTAATCAAAAACAAATTCCGATTTGGATAAGCGAATATGTTTTGGCGGGTTACGGCACGGGCGCGATTATGGCGGTGCCTTGCGGCGATGAACGAGATTTTAAGTTTGCGCAGCATTTTAATATCCCGATAACTAATATTTTAGGCGACAAATTCGACGGCGAAAATGCAAATCCCACAAAAGATGCAACGCTTGAAAACAGCGATTTTTTAAACGGGATTGTGATGCGCGACGCGATTGATATTGTTGTAAAAAAATTAGAAGAACTCGGCATTGGCAAGCGAAAAGTAAATTACAAAATGCGCGATGCGGCGTTCAGCCGGCAACGTTATTGGGGCGAACCTTTTCCAATTGTTTGGAAAGATGGCATTGCCGTTCCTTTGGATGAAAGCGAGTTGCCTTTACTTTTACCGAAAGTGGATTCTTACAAACCCGGACCCGACGTGCAAGGACCTTTGGCAAATATCGAAAGCTGGACGGCGCAGCATTTGGAAACGAATACAATGCCCGGCTATGCGGGAAGTTCATGGTATTTTTTGCGCTACATGGATAACAAAAATGAAGAAGAATTTTGCAGCAGAAAAGCAAGCGATTATTGGAATCAGGTAGATGTTTATGTAGGCGGAACGGAACATGCCGTAGGACATTTATTGTACAGCCGTATGTGGACGAAAGCCTTGCATGACCTGGGTTTCATAGATTTTGATGAACCTTTTAAGAAATTGGTAAATCAGGGAATGATACAAGGAAGTTCGAGGTTTGTGTATAGAAAAAGAGATGATCCAAATAAATTCATTTCTGCAGAATTAATTATTCCTGATGATTATGAAGAACAAAAGAAAAAAGGTATAGAATTCCCTACTGAACCAATTTATAACAAAAATGAAGTTTCATTAATTCATGTTGATGTAAATATTGTTGATGGTGAAGTCTTAGATATTGAAGCATTTAAAAAATGGCGTAACGAAGAATTTAAAGATGCAACATTTCAAATGAATCGTGTCTATAATGTTTTAGACAAAACGAAGTTTACCGAAAAATTTTATTGTATTTCGGAAGTTGAAAAAATGTCCAAGTCAAAATTCAACACCGTTAATCCCGATGATTTGGTGGAGAAATTCGGTGCAGACACTTTCCGTATGTACGAAATGTTTTTAGGTCCGGTGGAACAGTCAAAACCTTGGGATACCAAAGGCATTGAAGGCGTTCATCGTTTTCTTAAAAAATTGTGGCGTTTGTTTTACGATGATACGAAAGGACAAGTTTGGAATGATGAAAAACCGACGGATGCAGATTTAAAAATTCTGCACAAAACCATTCAGAAAATCGAGAATGATACGGAGCGTTTCTCTTTCAACACAGCAGTTTCTGCATTCATGGTTTGCGTAAACGAATTGCACGATGCGAAGTGTTTCAAGAAATCCGTTTTGGAAAAACTGTTGATTATGCTCACGCCTTATGCGCCGCACGTTTCGGAAGAATTGTGGCATAAGTTGGGCAATACAAATTCTATATTGAACGCGCCATTTCCTGTGTTTGAAGAAAAATATATCAAGGAATCTTCTAAAAATTATCCTGTAAGTATCAATGGTAAAATGCGCACCAATATTGCGTTTCCGCTCGATGCAACAGAAGAGCAAGTGCGTGAAGTTGTATTACAAAACGAGATTGTTCAGAAATGGCTCGAAGGCAAACCCATGAAGAAATTCATCTTTGTAAAAAACAAAATGATTAATGTGGTAATATAAAAATATTGGCGAATCGTAAGGTTCGCCAATATTTCTTATTTTCTGTATTCCAAAGGCTTTGCCCCTGTTTGTTTTCTGAAGAAATGATTGAAATGTGTCGGGTCTTCAAAACCAAGACAGAAGCCTATTTCAGCTACATTCCAGTCGGTATGTTTCAGTAACGCTTTGGCTTCGTTAATCAGCCTTTCATAAATGATTTCGGAGGTGGTTTTTCCTGTTGTTGCTTTTACGGCTCTGTTCAAATGATTGATGTGAATGTTTAGTTGCTGTGCAAAATCTTTCGCACCTTTCATGGTAAATTGTTGTGTGGCGTTTTCTATCGGAAATTGCCTTTCCAGTAATTCCATAAACACGGCTGTAATTCTGGTATTGGCATCTGTGTTCGGGTACATTTTTTCGGACGGTTGCAACTTCAACGCCGTATAAATAATTTCCATCACATAGTTGCAAATCAAATCGTACTTGAAATAAAAATCCGAATTACTTTCTTCAATTATCTTCTCAAAAATGAGGCTTATCTTTTTGCTGTTTGTTTTGTCCAAAATGAATGCAGGGCTTCCTCCGATTCTGTACATCGGCAATTCGCGAAAACCTTTCCGAAGATATTCGCTGAGAAAATTTTCTTTGAAGATGCAAAAATATCCGCCCGTTTCCTCCGCAATCGGCTCGAATGTATAAGGCACTTCGGGATTGGAAAAGACCAGCGTATCGCCAGACACTTCCAATGTTTTATCAGCGTAATGAAACAGGTTATGACCTTTAATCAACGTGATTTTATAGAAATCCCTGCGAAGATATTTTGGTGGATTTTTGTCCAGCTCTTTGTCTTTTACAAACACTCGAAATGCTCCCGTATTTTCGGGTGCAGTCTTAAAAGCATCGGGAAACCGCTGCTCATAAAATTCTTTTATGGATTCCGTTTCTTTCATTTCTTTTTTCTGAAAAAAATAACTTTCAAAGATAATTCATTTCGTTTGATGTTATTTTCTTGACACATCATTCAACTAAAATATTGTTACGTTTTAGTTAATAAGACATAACAATATTTATTCTATTTTTCTCAAAAAATTAAATCTGTTCCGTAGGCAGAATAAATATTTCCGCCACATTCACGTGCGTAGGCGCGGTTACTGCATACAACAAAGCATCGGCAATATCTGTGGGTTCTAAAAATTTTATGGAATTACGATAAGCAAGCATTTCCGTTTTTTTATCCGGGTCGGTTGTTTGCTCCATTAACTCGGTAAGAACACCGCCGGGCTGAATACTGGTAACACGGATATTGTGTTTTTTGCTAATCTCCATACGCAAACCCTCGCTGAATGAAGAAACAAAGAACTTGGTTGCAGAATAAACTGTGTATCCGGGACCAAAAACCTTTCTGCCTGCAATAGATGAAGTATTGAAAATATGCCCGGACTGTTGTTGAATCATATAAGGCAATACAGTTCCCGTTACATTTAATACACCTTTGATGTTCACATCAATCATTGTGTTCCATTCCTCTGTCTTAAATTGGTCGATATTGCTTACCGGCATCACACCTGCGTTATTGAAGAGAATATCAATTCTGCCGAAATTATTAATGAATGCTTTAACGCCATTTTGTACAGAAACTGTATCGGCAACATTCATTTCAACAACGATTGCTTCCCCGCCTTTTTCTTCGATTTGTTTCTTTAGAATTTCGAGTTTATCAGTGCGCCTTGCGGCGAGTCCTACTTTAACACCTGCCTCTGATAATTTCATTGCCGTGGCATTGCCTATTCCGCTTGATGCTCCTGTAATAAGAGCCGTTTTGTTTTTTAGTTCCATTGTGAAATTTATTTTGTTTTTATGCCTGCAAAATTATTCCGCAATAAAACCGCAACATTGATTAAGAGAAACAGATGATTGTATAATTCAAACAATTTGCAGAAACCCTATTTGCCAAGAATAAGCAAGGAATACTATTGATATGTCACAACCATTTTCTTACGTTCTTTTTATACTCCTTATAATCGTGTCCAAATTTTCTGCGCAGATATTTTTCTTCCCTGTTTACAACATACAAGTCAATCACAAGTACAAGAAACGGCGACACGATAAACGTCCACCAATTGCCCCAAATAAATGCCGCGCCAAAATACATGAAGAAAAAACCGATGTACATTGGGTTTCGACTGAACTTATACACGCCTCCGGTTTGTAAATTATTTGCCGGTTTAATGGTTGTAACACTATTGCTTGTGCGTATAAATTGTATCCACGCCGCACCTACGTGCGCAAGTCCTGCAACAATAAATATCCAGCCGACAATATCGGAAGCCTCTGTTTGCAAGAGTTTATAAGCGATGGAAAACTCATTTTGCAGTAAATACGCAAAGAAGAAAAACGCTGCATAAAATATTGGAACGGGAATATAAATGCCGGGACTATTTCTTTGTTTCATAGAAGAATACTTTAGTTATTAATCAAACGTTTAATTAATTTCTACACCTCAAAGTTACGGAAAAGAACGTTCAATAGTTTTTTGCAGCAGATAAAATTCTATTAATCCTCTAAGTAAATATCAAGCAATCCATCGGGAAGTGTAACGTGTATTTCCTGTTTTTTTCTGTCGATTTTATCGAGCGTTTCTTCATGAATAGGAATGAATACATCTTTTTCGTTTAGCACAATTCTTAATAAAAGCTGATGCGGCTGTTCAATCACTTCTTCCACTTTTGATAATGGCTCGTCTTCATTAATTACGAGATAGCCAAGCAGCGCGATAGGAGTGTTGCCATCGGCAATTTTTGCAAAATCATTTTCGGCAAGCCATACATTTTTTCTGATAAAACGATGCGCCGATTCTTTGGAATTAATGCCTTCTAATTTACAAATGATTTCTTCTTCGTTTTTGGCTTTAGCTTTTTCAATAAAGTAAGGAATGTAACTGTCTTTACTTTCTTCCACAAACAATGCTTCGATATTTTTTAAATCTGTTTTTTTGTTCAGCGCGTGCGTAATGATGATGTCGCCCTGAACACCGTGCGTAGCAACAATTTTACCAACGTGTATATAATCCAATTCAGAAATTTTTTGCGAAGATAAGAGGAAATTTTGCCACAGATGCACAGATATTTTTTTGATAATGCCATAATTGTATAAATACAAAATCATCTGTGCATCTGCGGCAATCTATTTACAAACTTACGCCGCGTTTCCACGGAATAAAATCGTCCTGATTTAATTGCACGGCTTTTGGAATGATTTCGCCGCTTGCGGCTTTGATACAATATTCCAGAATTTCCTCGCCCATTTCATGAATGGTTTTTTCGCCGCGAATAATTGAGCCTGTGTCAATATCGATAATATCTTTCATTCGGTTTGCCAATGCAGAGTTCGTCGCCACTTTGATTACAGGACAAACAGGATTGCCCGTAGGCGTTCCTAAACCTGTGGTAAACAAAATCAAAGTCGCGCCTGCTGCGGCTTTTCCTGTAGTTGCTTCCACATCATTGCCCGGCGTACACACAAGGCTCAAACCCGCTTTGGTTGCGGGTTCTGTGTAATCGAGAACATCTGCGACCGGCGCTGTTCCGCCTTTTTTTGCGGCGCCTGCGCTTTTAATCGCATCGGTTATTAAACCGTCTTTGATATTGCCCGGCGAAGGATTCATATAAAAACCAGAACCTACGCTTTCGGCTTGCGCATTATAAGTCGTCATCAGATGAATGAACTTTTCTGCGGCGGCTTTATCTTTTGTTCTGTCGATTAAATTCTGTTCAACGCCGCAGAGTTCGGGAAACTCTGCCAATAAAATTTTCCCGCCTAAAGCCACCAATAAATCTGCTGCATAACCCACCGCCGGATTTGCCGAGATTCCGCTGAAACCATCGCTGCCGCCGCATTTCACACCGATTGTGAGTGCGTTTAACGGCGCAGATTTTCTTTCCAATTTATTAATTTCAATCAAGCCTAAAAAGGTTTGCTTAATCGCATCTTTAATCAATTGTTCTTCGCTTTGCGCTTGTTGTTGTTCAAAAATCAACATCGGTTTATCAAACTTCGGATTGCGTTCTTTCAAATCATCCAAAAAGTTTTTTACCTGCAAATGCTGGCAACCTAAACTCAATACCGTAACGCCCGCAACATTCGGATGGTCGGCATAAGCGGCTAATAATTTACTCAAAGTATTTGCATCTTGCCGTGTGCCGCCACAACCGCCTTGGTGGTTCAGAAACTTGATGCCATCTACATTTGGGAAGATTCTATTGGTGTGAACATCGGCTTCTTTTACGGCAATATCATTTTTCAAAACATCGCCGCCTTGTTGATACAGCGACAATAAATTATGCGTATAACTTTTGTATTTATCTGTAACGGCATAGCCCAATTCATTATGCAGCGCTTCTTTGATGACATCCAAATTTCTGTTCTCACAAAAAACCGTCGGTAAAAACAACCAATAATTTGCCGTGCCTACACGACCATCACTGCGATGATAACCGTCGAATGTTCTGCCTTCAAACTTCGACGCATCTGGTTTATGCCAATGATAATCTACATGGCGATAAAAGAACGGCTCTGCCGCGTGCTTGGTGTTTTCCGTTGTCATGCGTGCGCCTTGCGGAATGAACGTTTGCGCTTTCCCGACCAATACACCGTACATAATAATTTCATCGCCCTGCTGCATATCGTTCATGAAAAATTTATGCTTCGCAGGAATATCTTCTTTTAAAATATAATGCTCGTGATTGAATAAAATATTTTCGCCTGCTTTCAAATCCTGTAAAGCCACGAGTACATTGTCTTTCGGATGAACGTGAATTACTTTATAAATATGTTCACTCATGAATTAAAAAGTTAAGGAGCCAAAAATAAGTCAGTTTATAGTTATTTTGAAAAGTTTACGCGGGTTTGTTATTAATTCACAATTCATTATTCTTAATTGCAAACTCATCCTTACTTTTGCCTCATGGACAACTCGATAAAAACAAACTGGACTAAAGAAGAAATTATTGCGATATACAATAAACCGTTTCTGGAATTGGTCTATGAAGCGGCAAGCATTCATCGGCAGTTTCACGACCCGAATAAAATTCAAATCAGTTCGTTGATTTCAATTAAAACGGGCGGTTGCCCCGAAGATTGCGGTTATTGTCCGCAGGCAGCGCGTTATCATACAAATATTACAACGAACGATTTGATGTCTGTTTCGCAAGTGAAAGCGCAGGCTTTGCGTGCGAAGCAGCATGGCATTTCGCGCGTGTGTCTGGGTGCGGCTTGGCGCAATGTAAAAGACGGAGAAGAATTTGATCAGGTGTTGGATATGGTTCGATCCATTACAAAATTGGATATGGAAGTTTGTTGTACGCTTGGAATGCTAACGGAAAACCAGGCGAAGCGTTTGGAAGAAGCAGGCTTGTATGCGTACAATCATAACATTGACAGTTCGGAAGATTATTATAAAGAAGTTATTTCTACACGCGGCTTTGAAGACCGTTTGCAAACAATAGATAATGTGCGCAAAACGTCCATTACGATTTGCTCCGGCGGCATTATCGGTATGGGCGAAAGCGTGGATGACCGCTGCGATATGTTACGCATTCTGGCGAATATGACACCGCAACCGGAAAGCGTTCCAATCAATGCTTTGGTGGCTGTTGAAGGAACGCCGCTGGAAGAGCAGCAGCCCGTTTCGATTTTTGAAATGGTGCGTATGGTAGCAACGGCGCGTATTGTGATTCCAAGAACACAAGTGCGTTTATCAGCAGGCAGAACGTCTATGTCGCACGAAGGACAAACCTTATGTTTTCTTGCAGGTGCAAGCTCTATTTTCGCAGGCGATAAATTATTGACTACGCCAAATCCTGATATTAACGACGACAAGAAATTGTTCGATGCTTTGGGCATTGTGCCGCAAGCGCCGTTTGAAAAACACGCAAAGCGTGAAGTGGTGGAAAAAGAAAATGCACATTATCACGCGCTCGGCGAAAACCCGCGTTGGACAAGACCTTCACATACGATTGAACGTAACGAAGCGAAGAAAGAAAAAGCGAAAAGTGTCTGAACGGGGATTTGTGTGATTTATAGGATTGTTAGGAAAAGTTTAGCATGGTTCGCGCTTGCGCGAACCATTTTTATTTTCTATTTGTCAAAAATTTTTTATTGTAAAACAATAAATTTTTTTTGTAATAAAATAAATATTAGTTTATTTTGTGAAATAAATTCAATAATTATGAAGCCTCCTTTTGTTTTTCGCTTTCTTAAAACATCTATAAATGTGCTCTATTATTTTATGATAAGTGTGTGTATTTTATTTGTTGTCGCTGCACTTATTAAAACCGCGGTACCGGATAAATCTTTTGGAGATTTTGGTTTTGGTACGGATAAATTCGATGTGATTTCTTTTAGCCACAAACAAGAATCTTCTTTTATTTATTCTGTGGATACTATTGTTCGCTATCGGCAACCGGAGAATAATTTTAGTGTTCAGGTAAAAATGAACTCCGGTATGGGTTTGTATGTCTTATCCGTGCAATTCTTTTCTTTAATTCTGGCTGTTATTGTACTGGGGATTTTTAGAAAAATATTTAAAGAAATGGATTTAGGCAATCCTTTTAATTATAAGTTGATAAGAAGATTGAGAAGCCTTGCTTTGTTTTTTGTCATCATTGATATTTTGAAGTTAATTAATTATTTTATATTCAACTTCCTGCTTTACGCTCATCTACCGGACCAACATTTTGCGCTGTCACTGAGTATTGGTACCGGCTTGGTTATTGGCGCTATTATTTGGCTCATTTCTATCATTTTTCAAAGAGGCTTGGAACTTCAACAGGATAAAGATTTAACTATTTAATTTCTTGCAATATGAAAAAAATAATCAACCGTTTTGTCAATGCTTTTTCTATCGGCGCTTTAATGATTCTAAGTTTTATATATGCTGTATTCTTTTTCGTGTCGCTCGCCTACGGAATTTTTGGCTGGAAATTAAACGAACATTATAAAGGGCTTTACTTATCCAAAGGCTCTTATGTTACGGGATTCTATTTTGAAGGAATACCGCTTCAATTACGAAGCGGAAGCATGGTTTTGCCGGAGAAAAATACTTTTAAATATGATTCTGTAATGTTTGCAAAAAATGATATGCAGCATTGGCACGATTCGCTGGCGCAAAAAATAAATTATAGGTGGAGTTATAAGTCTGATTTGCAAGGTAGTGAAGTTGATAATTTTACTGTAGATGAATTTACTGTTTATGTTAAGCCGCACGATTTTAAAAGCAGAATAGCATTGCTTCTTCCCCGTTTAATCGAGTGCCTTTTTTGGAGTTTTGTATGCTGGAACGGAGCAATGTTTTTAGACAGAATAAAGCAACGCGTTTCCTTCGATGAAAACCAGATTTTCAGGTTAAGGCTTATTGGTATTGCAGCCGTTATTTACGGTATTATAATGTGCGTTGTAGATGCATTTCTTTCTTACTATGTTTTCTTTGTCGATTATAACATTGCGCCCAATGCGACCATGACTTTTTATGGTCAGCGAAAACAAAGCGATGTATTTTATTGGATAATTGTCGGAGCTATATTTTTAATTGTAACAAATGCTTTCAGGCAAGGACGGGAATTACAACAGGAACAAGATTTAACTATTTAACTATGCCGATAATTATCAACTTAGATGTAATGATGGCGAAGCGCAAAATGTCGCTGAACGAGCTGAGCGAAAAAGTAGGCATTACGTTATCGAATTTATCTATACTTAAAAACGGAAAAGCCAAAGCCGTGAGATTAGAAACGCTTGAAGCCATTTGTAAAGCGCTAAACTGTCAGCCCGGCGATATTCTGGAATATGTCGAAGAATGATTTGTACTAATGATTATCGTTTATTGCAGCAACTACGTTTAAGCTCTTTTTCCCTTTGTAGCTATACACAGTATAAGCAAAAAATGTTTTCGCCGTGTACTTCGCAACAAAGCTTCCGAGCATAACAGGAATGAATAAAATAAAGCCGTTCGGCACCAATCCACATACAAGAAACAAAGCCGTGAAAGGCGCATGAATAGCTGCACTCAGCATTGCCGCTGCGCCGATTAACGCAAAGTTCAGCACAATCAAATGCGTGTGAAAATACTGATTACAAACAACCGCGACCAACATTCCCAAAACCGCGCCCGCAACAATGCTTGGCGCAAATACGCCGCCGTCTCCGCCAGCACCTAAAGTCAATGAAGCGACAATTGGTTTGAGAAAAATAATCGCTAAAAGTATCAAAGTAAAAATCAAAGAATAGCCTTGCTGATGCACTTGCGAAAGCAATTGAGGAATGGCACGATAGCTGTCGCCGAACAATTGCGGAAACATCAAAATTGATAAGCCGACAATCAATGCACCGATGTTTACTCGAAGAAAATTGTTTTGGATATTACCGAACTTTTCTTTTATAAAAATGACGCTTTTGGTAAAATAAACGGCGAGCAATCCGCTTAAAACGCTAAGTACAATCATAAACGGCAAAGCCTGTATTTTCCAATCATACACAGAAAAATCAAACAATGTTTCGTGCGCAACAAAATGAATAAACAACCACGAAACCGAAACGGCGCAAAGACAACTTATTAAAACGGTTTTATAAAATTTTCGTGCGATTACTTCTATCGAAAACAACAAACCTGCAAGCGGACTTGCAAACAACGTAGCGATGCCCGCAGCAACGCCTGCGCATATCATTTCTATTTTAAATTGTTTGCTCACTTTCGCTTTCTTTCGCGTAACCGAGCCTACGGTTGCCGTTGCCACCACGGTGGAAACTTCCACGCCTGTGGAGCCGCCAAACATTACGGTTAATAAACCATTGATGTAGTGCGAAGGAATTTTGAAAAACGGCAATTCATTCTTCCGTTCATCAATGGTTTGATAAATTTCTTTGATGCCTTTGTTTTGTTTATTTTTAAAAAATATTTTTCTTGAAAAATAAATTGCCGTGATGCCGATGGTCGGAAGAAAAATATATAAGACGGGATGCTTAGCAGCTTTGGCAAAAATTTCGTCCTCAAAATATCCTGTAATTATTTTCAGTGAATAGGCGAGGAGTGTTGCAATCAGTCCTGTGAGGAAAGAAAACGCAACCAGTTTCCAGTAATGTGTTCTTATGATTTTCTTGCGCATAATATTTTCGTTATAATTCAAAACAGGCAGGCGGTCATTGGTTCAAAAACTTCGCAAAGATACATCTTCACCTCGGTTCGTATCAGCACTAACTATTTTATTGTTCGATATACAGGACAGTGTCGGGGCAAAAATGAGCAGAGGAACTTTCAAATAAATACTACAACTTCTGTAATACTCGTACCACGCGGCTTACAGGCAAGCCCATTACATTGTAAAAATCGCCGTTAATTTTTTTGATGCCGACAACACCTATCCATTCCTGGATGGCATAGGCGCCGGCTTTATCGTAAGGCTGGTATTTATCTACATAAAATTCTATTTGTTCGTTCCTAAGTAAATGAAATTCTACTTCGGTTATATCGTAAAAACTTTCTTCCCCATTCTCAGAAATTATTGCTACGCCTGTGATTACGCGATGTGTTTTCCCGGACAGTTGTTGTAAAATATGAATCGCATCTGTTCGGTCTTTGGGTTTGCCGATTATTGCATTACCAATCGTTACAATGGTATCTGCAGCAAGAATCGTTTCGCCGGAATGTAATGCGGCAACGGCTTTTGCTTTTTGCTGCGCAATGAAAACGGGCACTTCTTCGATGCTCAAATTGTCGGGAAAATTTTCATCTGTGTCAAGTGTAATTATTTCAAAAGGTATTTCTGCCTGTTCCAATAATTGTTTTCTGCGCGGCGATTTGGATGCAAGAATAATCATGATTTATGCTTTAGAAATTTAATTTAAGAATGACTTATCGGCTGTTTGACAAACTGACTATTTTTTTATCAATAGAAAAATCATCGATAAAATTCCTGTAAGCATAAGCCACTTTATAGAGCTGCTTAATTTATGAAAACCTTCGCTGTTATTGGTTTTGAAAAGTTTTTTTAAAATGCCTGTTGCAGGAATTAAAATAAAAATCAACGTATAAAGAATGGCGAACCACCATCGAAATTGCAGAATGTATAATATCATTACCGCCAGTAATACGCATAAAATGATAAGCCACGTGGCAGAATAAATTTTGGACGCATTTACGCCAAACACAATCGGAAATGTACGGCAGCCGTACTTTCTGTCGCCTTCAATATCTTCCATATCTTTTATCATTTCGCGGATTAACGAAATAATAAATGCGAAGCCTGCATACAAAAAAGTGAGCCGCGTAATTTTCGTTTTATTAATCGTTGCATGAAAAATAAACTGATTGGTTTCGCAAAACGATACGACCAAAACTGTCCACGCGGTAAGCAATGCAATGATGATATTACCGGATAAAGCTTTGCTTTTAAAATACGCCGAATAAAAAAATAAAAGAACCACACACGCAAGGTTGGTTAATCCGAGCAGATAGGCGTGTGTTTTTGCCTCAATCCAAAAGCCAAGCGCCACACCTGTTGCGCTTAATAAAATGTGATACAATATTGCCCAGTGCCGGTGGATGTATTTTCCTATAATCAGTTTATCAGGTTTGTTGATAATATCAATATTAATGTCAAAATAATCGTTGATGATATTTCCGCCTGCGGCAATCAGCACAGATGATAAGGAGAGTAGATAAATAAAATAGGAGTGTAGATTAGGCGCTGCACCGGCTTTGGAAAATTCGGGTATTATCACACAATATTCAAATAGTATTTGCGTGATAAAAATGAATATTAAATTTTGCCAGCGAATTAATCTTAAAAAATATTTCATTTTTTAAATAGATTTTGCCGTTGTGTCCACGTTCCACTTACCTTGCAGTTTCAGCACTTTCTCAATTACATCGCGGGCGCAGCTTTCGCCGCCTTTGAATGGCGAAATATAATCCGAGATTTCTTTTATCTCGGTAACGGCATCCGCGGGACAAGTTCTTACGCCTGCAATTTTTAAAATATCATAGTCGGGAATATCATCGCCCATATACAGTGCATCTTCTCTTTCCAGACCTTGTGATTGGAGAAAATTATCAAACACTTCAATTTTGTGTGCTACGCCCATAAAAATATGCTGTACACCCAGTGCCTGCAAACGCAGTTCTGCGCCCGAATTTTTGCCGCCGGAAATAACGGCAACCGGATAACCCAGCTTCACAGCTAATTGAATGGCATAGCCGTCTTTCGTGCTCATGGCGCGCGCCATCATCAGCCTGCCTTCTGGATGAATGTCGGGAAGAATCAATACCTGTCCGTTTGTAAGAACGCCGTCTATATCAAAAACAAATGCCTTTACTTTGCCGAATAATGCTAATACGTTCATGTAAAAATTTATGTTGGGCAAATGTAAAAAATAAAAGACTGAATATATTTTTGGAACGATTATTTATTAGTTTTGTAAAGTTATCTTCTCAAAAAATTAAATACTTCATGGTATGAAATGAGCCATAAGAGTTTTGCATATTCAGAGCAATGATTATTTTGGCTCATTCCATCTGACAATTAAAAAAATAAAAATAAACAGATGAAAAAACAATTTCTTTTGAGTACACTTTTTTTACTTTCGGTTGCCGGACTGAATGCCCAGAAAAAAGATGTCGATTGGGCAAATTTTGCGCGGTTTGACTCTGCAAACCAAGCGGTAAAATTGTTGCCGAAGAGCGATCGGGAAGTCGTGTTTATGGGCAATTCCATTACAGAAGGATGGATAAATCAAGACCCTTCTTTTTTCTCCGAAAACAAATTTATCAACCGCGGTATCAGCGGGCAAACCACTTCGCAAATGCTTGTACGTTTCCGAAAAGACGTGATTGACTTGCATCCAAAAGTCGTGATAATTCTTGCAGGAACAAATGATATTGCAGGCAATACCGGTTTTATTTCTTTGGACAATATTTTGGGCAATCTTATATCGATGTGCGAGCTGGCAAAAGCAAACCATATCAAACCGATTTTGTGTTCTTTATTGCCCGCATCAGACTATCCCTGGAGTCCGGGAAGAGAGCCGAATATAAAAATTCCGAAGTTGAATGCGATGATAAAAGATTATGCGGACAAGCACCATATTCATTATGTAGATTATTTTTCGGCAATGACCGATGGCAACAATGCTATGCGCAAGAATCTTGCGGCAGACGGAGTTGTACATCCAAATTTGGATGGCGACAAGATTATGGAGAAAGTGGCGTTGCCTGTGATTAAAAAGACATTGTAGTCAATCGGTATTAAGCCATTTGTTATTGAACATTGATTATTTCTTAATTTAAAATTGCTAATTAAAATGCCCTCATTCGATATTGCCGCTAAGGTAGATTTACAAACATTGGACAATGCGATTAATACTGTGAAAAAAGAAATCGCCGGACGATACGATTTTAAAAATTCGCCCGTGCTGATTGAATTGAATAAGAAAGACTACATTGTACAGCTTGAAACAGAAAGTGAGATGAAAATGAAGCAGTTGATAGACGTAATTATCTCACGAGCTATGAAGCAAGGTATTGACGCTTCCGCATTTAATTTTGATAAAGATGCTTATCCAAGCGGAAAAATTATCAAAAAAGAAGTGCCTGTTCAAAACGGTTTGAAACAAGATGACGCGAAGAAAATTGTAAAGCTGATTAAGGATAGCGACTTAAAAGTGCAGGCGCAAATTATGGACGATATTGTGCGCGTTACGGGAAAAAAGATTGACGATTTGCAGGACGTAATTGCAAAGCTGAAATCTTCGGATATCAAGCTGCCGTTGAGTTTTGTAAATATGAAAAGCTGATGTGATAATAAAATAATTTAAAAATAAGAGAGCGCTCAAAATATTTTGAGCGCTCTCTTATTTTTATCCAACAAAATTCTTTTAAAACCTGTACCCAACGGTAAATGTAAAGCCATGATTTTTTACAGTTTCACTGGCATCTTCAACTGTTTTCCAAGTATTGATAAAACCAAACTGGTATCTCGCAGAAATACCGAAGCCTTGCGGCAAATAATATTCAACGCCTGCAATGCCTGAGAAATCGCCTTTCTGGTATAATGAACTTGCCGAAGCGCTCTGTGAGCCTTCTCCCTGTTCTGAAGATACAGAAACAGATGAATGCAATAGATAGCTTACTTGCGGACCCGCATAAATACTAAATCCTGAATTGGGAATAGTATATTTTGCCAATATTGGCAGACTTAAATAATCTAAAGTAAATTTTTCATCAAGGGTAGTGCTTAAAGTGTCGTAGCCTATTTTGCCACCCATTTGAGAAAAATTCAATTCAGGTTGAATACTAAAAGCCGGCGAAATGTGGAATTCAACATCCACACCGCCTATAAATCCTGCTTTTGAGGATGTAGTTGTAGAAATACCTTGGTCTTTATCGGTCATTTTCGCAAGGTTAACGCCCGCATGAATACCATAGGTTATTTTTCTTGAAGTTTGAGAAAAAGCAATTGTTGTGATTGTGAGCAATCCTAAAAACAGATAAATTTTTTTCATAACCGAATTTTTGAGGTTTAAATTTTTTTAACTTTCAAATATATAATGAAATAAATTATTTGGTAATAAAAAAATTAGCCACGTTCTAAAAACTATCCGAAAGGGTAGGGTATTTGTTATCAATATTGCAATTCCGCCAATTTTCCAAAATCATAAATCTTACATCATAATTCATAAATTTTAAAGAAACACTTACATTTGTGCTTTACTACATTATGGAATACAATACACAGCGCTCGCTACTCAGCATGAAAGAATATGGTCGGCATATTCAGAAAATGGTAGATTATTTGTTATCAATTGAAGACAAACCAAAACGTCAGGAGCAAGCCGGCGTTTTAATAGAATTGATGGGTTTCTTAAATCCACATTTGAAAAATGTGGAAGATTTTCGTCATAAACTTTGGGACCATTTGTACTATATGAGCGATTTTAAGCTCGATGTGGACAGTCCTTATCCCATTCCGCAAAGAGAAACTTACAAAGTAAAACCCGAACCTTTGCCTTATCCGAAGCGCTATCCGGAGAAAAGACATTTGGGAAAAAATATAGAATTGGTAATTGACAAAGCATTAACCGAAACCGATGACGAAAAAATACAAGGCTTCGCAAATTCTATTGCCTATTATATAAAACTTTCTTACAACAACTGGCACAAGGAAACTGTTTCCGACCAAGCAATTCAGGTTGAGCTTGACAGTCTTTCCGATGGAAAACTTGTGTTCAACAATGCACCACATGTGCGAAGAGAACGCGAAGAATTTAAAACGGCTTCCGGTCGCAAAGCATTTGTTACCCGCTCAAAGAATAACAACACCAAAAATAACGGCAACAACGGTAAGAGCCGTAATGGCGGCAATGGCAACAACGGTCGCAACAACAATAACTTTAAAAAGCGTTATTAAATTATTGACTGATTTTTGTGATACTGCCACGCTTATTTTAAGTGTGGCAGTTTTAGTGAAATACTTACCCTGCACACTTGATTTTTTCAATCGTTTTTGAGGAGGAATAGCCTTTGAGAATTGGATTGATGACGATTTTGCCGCCATTGGCTTGCACCTCTTTTGCGCCGGCAATTTGGTCTATAGTATAATCGCCGCCTTTTATCAAAACATCGGGCAACAAAGTTTTAATTACATTAAGCGGAGTGTCTTCGTCAAAAATTACGACAGCGTCCACCTGAATCAGATTAGCCAAAAGGAGCGCTCTGTCTTGCTCATTATTAACAGGACGGTTTTCCCCTTTCAATCGTTTTACACTACTGTCTGAATTAATTGCGACTACTAAGTAATCCGCTGTTTTTGCGGCTTCATTCAGCGACAAAATATGACCGGCATGCAATACGTCAAAACACCCATTGGTAAATGCAAAAGTCTGACTACGCAATTTCCATGTTTCAACGAGTTGCTGCAATTGCTGAAGAGAGTAGATTTTGTTCGCGGCAAACGTTGTATTTTTCATATCCTGTAATTGATTTGGAGAACAAGGTAATGAATAAATAACTACGAACCAATGCCGGCTATGATTTATTACCTTTTGCCGGCGAATTTTACATTAAGATAACTTATTGCTGCCTTCTTTTGGAAATACCACGCAGGGTTTGAATGTTTTTGCTTCTTCAAAAGGCATGGTTGCATAGGAAATAATAATGACTATATCGCCCACAGCGCCTTTGCGTGCAGCAGGTCCGTTAAGGCAAACCGTACCGCTGCCGCGCTTCCCTTTGATGATGTAGGTTTCTATTCGTTCGCCATTGTTCACATTCACAATTTGGATTTTTTCGCCTTCAATTAAGTTAGCGGCATCCATTAAATCTTCATCTAAGGTAAGACTGCCGACATAATTCAAATTCGCTTCCGTGATGGTTGCCCGGTGTATTTTCGATTTTAAAATTTCTATTTGCATAAAAAGGAATTAGTAATTAAAAAATTAAGAACTAATAATTAAAATACGATACAACTTTAACGTCAATAATTACTAATTCTTAATTTCTAATTTTTAATTAATTAAACCGCTACATTAAAATCGCGCAAAGCATCATTCAGACTGGTTTTCAGGTCTGTACTGGGTTTGCGCTGACCAATAATTAATGCACAGTTCACGTTGTATGTTCCGGCAGCAAATTCCTTTGGATAGCTTCCGGGAATTACCACGCTTCTTGCCGGCACGCGACCTTTAAATTCAACAGGCTCACTACCGCTTACATCAATAATTTTTGTAGATTTGGTTAGTACTACATTTGCGCCAAGCACTGCTTCTTTTTCAACAATTACACCTTCTACAACAATGCTTCTGCTTCCTAAAAAGCATCCGTCTTCAATAATTACAGGCGAAGCCTGCAAAGGTTCCAGCACGCCGCCAATACCCACGCCACCGCTTAAATGCACGCCTTTGCCTATCTGCGCACAGCTGCCGACAGTTGCCCAGGTGTCCACCATTGTACCTTCATCCACATACGCGCCAATGTTTACATAGCTTGGCATCAACACCACATTCTTTGCGAGGTAAGCGCCGTAACGTGCTACTGCATGAGGAACGGCACGCACGCCAAGCGAGGCATAATCTTTTTTCAATAACATCTTATCATAAAATTCAAACGGGGCAACTTCCCAAGTCTGCATTTTCTGAATACCAAAATATAGAAGAATCGCTTGTTTTACCCATTCGTTTACATGCCAGCCCGTTGCTGTTGGTTCGGCTGTGCGCAATCTGCCTTTGTCCACATCTTCAATTACGGCTTTTACGGCATCAATATACTTTTCATCTTTCAGTAAATCGCGGTTGTTCCACGCTTCGAGAATTAGTTCTTTCATTCTGATTTTTGTTTAAAAAAATGTTTTGCAAAATTAGTGCTTCACTTGGATTAATTTGCATCTCATGTTAAAAGACTTTGAAAAAGATATTGAACAATGTTTAGCGGCGTTGCAATCGCACGGAACAATTTTGTATCCGACAGATACAGTGTGGGGGCTGGGTTGCGACGCAACAGATGAATTTGCCGTGCAGAAAATTATCCAAATTAAAAACCGTCCCGCGCATAAAAGTTTTGTCGTTTTAGTGGATGATGCCGAACGACTGCAACAATATGTAGATGAAGTTGCTGAAACGGTTATTCAACATTTGTCTTCCGTGAAAAAGCCTACGACCATCATCTATCCGAATGCAAAAGGATTGGCTGAAAGTGCTGTGGCGACCGACTTTTCAGTTGCCATAAGAATTTGTAAAGATGAATTTTGCAAGGAATTAATTCAACAGTTTGATAAGCCGATTCTCAGTACATCTGCCAATAAAAGCGGCGAGCCTGCACCGCGAATATTTAAAGAAATAGATAACGAAATTATTCGTTCCGTTGATTATGTTGTGCATTATCGGCAAGATGATGAAAAGATTGCCACGCTTTCGTCTATCGTCAAATTTGATGATGGAAAAATGATTGTTGTGAGAGCATAAAGCTACAAATGATACTTTACCAGTCCGTCAATCGGATATTGAATGATGTTTCCAAGTTCCAGTTCATAATTGCTGCACAATTCTTTCAGTACGTCTTTAAACGCGAAAGCCACGCCGCCCGTGAAGTGCAGCGGATATAGCCATGCTTCGCGAAACTTATAAATGTGTGTAACTATAAAATCGTTTAAACCGTCTTCTATAATATTTTCAATCATATAGTGCCCCCTGTTTTCGGATAGAAAGGTAGTAAATTCAGCAAGGTATTTTCCTGCCAAAGGTTGATGATATACATTGTTCAGGATTTCTTCTTTTGTGATATTGTACTTGGTGTCAAATGCACGCATTAATTCGTCGTCAAAAGTTTGATACAGATAATACTGAATCACTTTGCGACCGAGATAAGCGCCGCTTCCCTCATCTCCCAGAATATATCCGATACCGTTCCGCACTTTCACGATTTTTTTCCCGTTATAAAAAGCCGCGCCGCTTCCGGTACCAAGAATTGAAACGATGCCTTTAGCATTGCCGCAAGCCGCATGCGCAGAAGCGGTAAGGTCTGTTTCGATAGAAATTTCCGCTTGCGGAAAATATTTGGCAAGCACTTGCCGCATCTTTTTTCTTTGTGTGGGAGAGCTCATACCTGTGCCGTAAAAGCATACTTCCCCGACTGTAACCTTTTTTATTTTTCCTGCAATAGAATGTTCTATAACCGAAGCTATATCAGCAATCGACAACTGATACGGACTTAGTCCGATTGAAGATATTTTTTTGATAACTTTTCCGTTTAAAAGATACCAATTACATTTTGTGGCGCCGCTCTCTGCGATAAGTTTGATAGCCATTTTCTGTTTGTTGTGTGAATTAGTTTTCTAAAGTAAGTTTAGTTTTTTGTAAAATCAAATTATTTGGACAAAATAATAGATGTTTTACCATGCATCTTTGCCGAAAAGTTTGGGATAAATTTTTGTTCTGTATATTTATCCCGAAAATTGTTTTTAATGAAATTATCTACATCGCTGCATCGCAAGTTTACTTTATTTTCAAAATCTTTACTGTTCTGCATTTGTGCTTATAGTTTTCAATCGGTAAAAGCGCAAAAGACAACCATTCCTGTCGAAACCAAAAATACGGCGCTCGTATTGCAAGCCGATAAAGACAATAACCTGAGTATTATTTATTTCGGTAAAAAACTAAATAATTCGTCCGAGTATGGTTTTGTGCAAAGTATGTATCATCAAAATACCGATTACACGGGCGTTGCGGCTTCTCCTTACACGCCGGCAGGCTCGCGAAATTTGTTTGAACCGGCAATTGAAGTAACGCACGCCGACGGGAATAATTCACTCGATTTAAAATTTGTAAATACGAATACCGAAAAAATTAGTGATGATGTTGCTTTGACTTCCGTAGTGCTTAAAGACCCTGCATATGATTTTCGGGTAACATTGTTTTACAAAACATATTTTAGAGAAAATGTAATAGAGCAATGGAGCGAAATAAAAAATAATGAAAAAGGAAACGTTGTACTGCACAAGTTTGCTTCGGCAGATTTATACCTGCAGGGAAAAACTTTTTATCTGAAACAATATCATGGCGACTGGGCGCAGGAAATGCAACCGGAAGAAGAACAGATTACACATGGAATAAAAACCCTTGATTCGAAGTTGGGTACGCGGGAAAGCCTTTTTCAACCGCCCGTGTTTATGGTTTCTATCAATCAGCCGTCGAATGAAGACAATGGCGAAGTATTGCTTGCATCGGTTGAATGGTCGGGCAACTACCGTACCGATTTGGAGCTGGATAATAAAGATAATTTGCGTATTATCTCAGGCATTAATAATTATGCTTCCGACTATCCTTTGCAGCCTAATAAAACTTTTACAACTGCCAAATTTTTATACACACTGTCTAACAACGGAACGGGAGAAGCAAGTCGTCAGTTGCAAAGCTGGGCGAGAAATTACAGAATACTGGATGGCAATGGTGGCAGACTTACTTTGCTCAATAACTGGGAATCAACCTACTTTGATTTTGATGAAGCAAAGCTGAAACAATTATTCAGTGATACTAAAAAATTAGGTGTGGATTTGTTTTTGTTGGACGATGGCTGGTTTGGCAATAAGTATCCGCGTAACAGCGATAATGCCGGACTTGGCGACTGGCAGGAAAATAAAAAGAAAATTCCCAACGGAATTGCTTCATTAGTCAAAGATGCAACGGCTGCAGATGTGAAGTTCGGTATTTGGATAGAACCTGAAATGGTTAACCCTAAAAGCGAGCTGTACGAGAAACATCCCGATTGGGTAATTAAACAACCGAAGCGTCCTGAATATTATTTCAGAAATCAATTAGAACTGGATTTGAGTAATCCCAAAGTACAGGATTTTGTTTTTGGTGTGGTAGATTCTCTTTTTATTAAAAGTCCGAATATTGCTTATATCAAGTGGGATTGTAATTCAGTTATTTATAATGCTTATTCGGCTCATGAAGACAACCAGTCAAAGTTGTATGTTGATTATGTCGAGGGGCTTTATAATGTACTGAAACGCATAAGAGCAAAATATCCCAAAGTGCCGATGATGCTGTGCTCCGGCGGTGGCGACCGCGTGGATTACGCGGCATTGCAATATTTTACAGAATATTGGCCCAGCGACAATACAGACCCGCTCGAAAGAGTTTTTATTCAATGGGAATATTCTTATTTCTATCCGGCTATTGCGAGCGCCAATCATGTAACAGATTGGGGAAAACAACCTTTAAAGTACCGTGTAGATGTCGCAATGATGGGGAAGCTCGGTTTTGATATTCCTGTAAGCAAACTGGATGCTAAAGATTTATCATTCTGTCAAAGTGCCGTAAAAACATACGACAGTATTAAAAATGTTGTGTGGCATGGCAATCAGTACCGATTACAGAGCCCGTGGAAAAATGACGTAGCCTCAATCATGTATGTTGATTCAACAGCGTCAAGTGCGGTTGTATTTAATTATTTAGTTAATAACCGATACAACTCCGGAAGCAAGCTGCCGATTGTATTAAGAGGTTTGGATGCAACTAAAAAATATCGTGTACGTGAAATTAATTTATACCCCGGTACACATTCGGCAATTAAACAGAATGAAGTTTATTCCGGCAATTTTTTAATGACCGTAGGCTTAAATCCGCACGCAGATGCTTACCGCACGAGTGTAATACTAAAAGTTGAAGAAGCAAGATAAAGAGCATTTATTATTGCGAATTTAATTATGAGCAGGATTAAAAGAAAAGATGGTTTTGAAGGGCAAAAACTGATTGCATTGCCCGAAAGCGTACTTGCCGATTATAAAACAAGAAATCCGGCAATTGGTGGTGTACACATCACGCATATAGGTTATTTTCCTCACGCAGAATTTCATTACAGGCAGCGCAGGCACGGTATTTCCGACGATATTCTTATTTATTGCCTGCGTGGCAGAGGCTGGTTTAAAATAGGCGATAGAGAATTTGAAATGCAGCCAAATCAATACATCATCACACCTGCAACTACCGAATCGCTAACGTATGGAACTTATGAAGACGACCCCTGGACAATTTACTGGGTACATTTCAGCGGCTCGCAAATAGGAGACTTCAATCAGTCGTTCGGTATAAGTTCAAATGGATTGCCTAAAGATATTCCGCTGAATAAAAAAGGGTTGGAAATTTGGGAAGAGATGTATCAAAGTCTCGAAATGGGTTTCAGTATAGAAAACCTGCGCAATGCTAATCTTTGCCTTAATCATTTTCTGGCAACGTTTTTTTATCCCGGTAAGTCAGTGAAAAAAGAGGCAGATGAAGGCGACTATATTACCCAAACCATCATCTACATGAAAGCCATGCTTCACGAAAAGCTTACAGTAGAAGACATGGCTGCAAAGCATAATTTTTCCGTATCACACTTTTCTACATTGTTTAGAAAAGCGACAGGTATGCCGCCGATAGATTACTTTATTCATCTGAAAGTGCAGCGGGCTTGTCAGCTTTTGTACGATGGTAAAGCCAAAGTGAAAGATGTAGCAGAATCTTTAGGCTATGACGACCCTTTTTATTTTTCCCGTCTGTTCAAAAAGTACATGAAAGTTTCTCCTGAGCATTATAAATCTATGCATAGGGAAGAAGACTAATACTTCCATTTATTTCAATATTCTCACTAACAGTCATTCGTAGAATAGTCCATTAAAATTAAAGGATTGGCTATTTTTTAGCGTATGCTTGGTAAATACTTTTGCCATGCAAATAACAATTGTTTGTATGTGGTCTATTGAAGTTGTTGTTAATGTTTAATTATAGGAAAAGATGCGTATGTGGCAATGTTTAATTATGATGATAAACCGGTAAAAATTCCATTAAGGCTACATTGTTTAAATTTTGGAAAGAAATTTCATTCTCTGTTTAATACAAAGAATAGCCTCGTAGGTCATAGAATAATAATACCTGCGAAAGATGCGGATATCATTAGAATCAGCAAATAAAAATTTTAAATTTGATTAAAATATGAACAGTCATTTACGGTTGCGTTTACATTGTTACAAGCGTTTGTTTATATGCTTGGCCATTTTATTATTAAATTTTGCCACTCTTACAGCACAAAATAAGAGCCTATTTTTTGGAACGGTAAAAGATAGCGCCAGCAGGCAGCCATTATCAAGTGTATCGATCTTGATAAAAGGAACAAAACAAGGAACATTTACCGACCAAAACGGAGTTTTTAAATTGGATATTTCATCGGATACTGCCACATTGATTTTCACATACGTAGGATACCAGCCGGTAGAAATATTTTCAAAAAAAGGAAACCCAATAGATATTGTTTTATCTCCTTTAAAAGATTCAACAAGTGATGTTGTGGTAGTAGCTTACGGCAGGCAGAAGAAAGAAAGTATGGTTGCTTCCATTACTACGCTTAATCCAAAAGAGTTAAGAGGAGCTACCAGCAACATGACACAAATGCTTGCCGGTAGAATTGCCGGTATTATTTCATTTCAGCAAAGTGGTGCTCCGGGAGCAGATAATGCATCGTTTTTTGTGCGAGGTGTTGGCTCCTTTGGTGCAGGAAAAGTGGACCCACTAATTCTAATAGATGGAGTAGAATCTACAAATGATGATTTGGCGAGGCTCCAGCCGGATGATATCTCGGGATTTTCAGTCTTAAAAGATGCTGCGGCATCTTCATTATATGGCGCACGGGGCGCCAACGGTGTAATATTGGTAACAACGAAAAATGGTATAGAGGGAAAGACTAAGTTTAATGTAAGGGCGGAAATGCCCGTATCTTCAAATACCAGAAATTTCAAATTTGCAGATAATGTTACATATATGAACCTGGCAAATGAAGCTGTATTAACCAGAGACCCATTGGGCAATTTGCCATATAGCCAGGACAAAATCGATCATACCGCAGCTGGCGATGACCCTATAAAATATCCGAATAACAACTGGATAAACCAGTTGATTAAAGATTATACGGTAAATCAAAAACTTAATATTAATGCGAGCGGAGGTGGAAAGGTTGCACAGTATTATTTATCAGGAACATATAATGTGGATAATGGCGTTTTGAAACAATTGTCAGGTAGTGATTTTAATAATAATATCAGATTCGGGAACTACAATGTTCGTTCCAACGTAACTATAAATGCAACTCCCACAACTAAAATTACTGTAAGAACCTATGCCCAATTTGACCAATATACAGGACCGAGAGGTTATGTAGATGGAAATAATAACTATGTAAATGGTGGACAAGCAGTATTTAATAGCGCTATGTGGTCGAATCCTGTAATGTTTCCGGCTTACTATCCGGGTAGTTATGCACCGGATATTACACATCCGTTATTTGGTAATGCATTTATCCCAAATACTACTTCATTGTATAGCAATCCATTTGCTAATATGGTATCCGGATATGATAGATACACTGCTTCTACTATCAATGTTCAGTTAGAATTTAATCAAAATTTGAAATTTATCACAGAGGGCTTATCCACAAACTTTATGGCTTATACACAGCGTTATAATTATTTTATTCTCACAAGAAATTACAATCCGTTTTACTATACATTATCTCCGGATGCCAATGGAAACCTGAATGTATTGACATTGTTAAATCCGGGGCAGGGTACAGAATATTTAAACTATTCTGAAGGACCTAAAATTGTACAATCAACTACTTATGCGCAATGGGCGGTTAATTACAACCGAACGTTTAACAAAAAGCACGCTGTAACAGGAATGTTAATAGGGATTCTGCAAAACAGGTTAACGGGCAATGCAGGAGATTTACAGTCATCATTACCTGCGAGGAACCTCGGCGTATCGGGCAGGTTTACTTATGCCTATGACGACCGTTACCTTACCGAGTTTGATTTTGGGTATAACGGTTCTGAGAAATTTGCAGATAATCATCGTTTTGGCTTCTTTCCTTCAATAGGTGCCGGATGGAGAATTTCCAATGAAAGTTTTTTTAAGTCTCTGAAAAAAATTGTTACTAATTTAAAATTGAGGGCAACCTACGGTTTAGTGGGTAACGACCAGATTGGGCGTAACCAGGATAGATTTTTCTACTTATCTAACGTAAACGCAAACGATGACGGACGAGGATATCATTGGGGCTTAGACCAAAGCCACTATGTCTCCGGATATTCAATATCCAGATATGCTAATAATAACATTACCTGGGAAAAGTCTAAAACGCTCAACTATGGATTTGACCTTACATTCATCAACAAGATAAATGTTACGGTTGATGCATATCATTCTTTGAGGTACGATATCTTAATGCAGAGAACAACAATTCCGTCAACTACGGGGTTGGAAGCGCCTGCATTTGCAAACGTAGGAAAAGCTACAAGTGATGGAGTAGATATTGCGGTAGATTTTAACCAAAACTTTTCAAACGATATGTGGATTCAAGCCCGCGCAAACATGACTTATGCAACTAATAAATACAAGAAATACGAAGAACCAAATTATCCGGATAACGAAAAATATTTGTCGAAAGTGGGAAATTCAATCAATCAAATCTATGGATTACTGGCAGAGCGACTGTTTGTAGATGATAATGAAGCCCGAAACTCCCCTGTTCAAAGTTTCGGCGGAAATCCGCCTTTAGGGGGAGATATTAAATACAGAGATATAAATGGAGACGGCCAGATAACAAACCTTGATATGATTCCTATTGGCTATCCTACCGTTCCTGAAATTACGTATGGTTTTGGTTTCTCCTTTGGATACAAATCGTTTGATATTAACGCCTTTTTCCAGGGAAATGCACGAACATCATTTCTGATAAATGCCGATAATGTATCTCCTTTCGTTTTAAATGGCGGGTCTCAAAATGGGTTATTGAGTGTTATTGCAAACGACCACTGGTCTGAAAATAATCAGAATTTACATGCCTTTTGGCCAAGGCTTGATGACCAGTTCAACCAGAATAACGACCAGTCTTCAACGTGGTGGCTGGAAAACGGATCCTTTTTAAGATTTAAGACATTGGAAATCGGCTATACATTGCCTAAAAAACTGCTTAATAAATTGCATTTTTCAAATTTTCGCATATATGTTAATGGTCAAAACCTTGGTGTGATTAGCAAATTCAAATTGTGGGACCCTGAAATGGGAGGCAACGGTTTAGGCTATCCTTTGCAGGTACTATACAATCTGGGAATAAACTTTGGTTTTTAATTTTTGATAAGCGTTTAAAATTATATAGAATGAAATTAAAATGGTATTTAACAATTATATTGATAATTACAAGTCTTGCATCTTGTAAAAAATACTTAGATGTTGTCCCTGATAATGTCGCAACACTTAATAATGCATTTACCATGCGCTCAGAAGCCGAAAAGTACTTAGCCACGTGCTATTCTTTTTTAGGCAATGATGGCGACCCTCAATTGAATGTAGCCTATCTTGGTGGAGATGAGTTGTGGCTCAACTACCCACCGCGTGCTATTAATGCGCACAATTGGGATATAGCGAGAGGTAATCAAAATGTGGTAAGCCCTTACGTTGGAATATGGGGTACAGAGTATGAGGCAATCCGCATTTGCAATACTTTTTTGGAGAATATAGTGGACACCAATAAAGTCAAAGATTTGCAGATTGATGAAAGAACCCGCTGGATAGGGGAAGCTATGTTTTTAAAGGCATACTATCACTTTCTTTTGTTCAGGCAATATGGCCCCATTGCTATTGTAGATAAAAACCTGCCGATAGATGCGCCGCTCGAACAGACTAAAGTTAAACGGCTTCCTGTAGATACTGTAGTGAATTATATAGCGAACCTGATGGATTCTGCTTCGAAGTTGCTGCCATACAGCGTTATCAATCCTTCTACGGATTATGGGCACATCACACGCCCCATCGCATTGGCTATGCGTGCCAAGGTTTTGGTTTACGGAGCCAGTCCGCTGTTTAACGGCAATAATGATTATTCAAATTTTAAAAACAAAGACGGGCAATTGTTAATAAACACTACGTTTGATATAAGTAAGTGGCAAAGGGCAGCCCTTGCAGCAAAAGAAGCAATAGACGCCTGTGAAACAGCCGGAATTTCTCTATACCATTTTATAAATACAACAGGTTACACGCTTTCAGATGCTACTATGACACAAATGAGTATTCGCAATGCCGTATGTGAAAAATGGAACCAGGAGATAATATGGGGAAATTCTAATTCCTCTACATGGCAACTGCAATACTCATCTATGGCACATATAGATCCCAACAATGCCGGTAATTCGAGCATATACGGCGTTTTGGGACCGACCATGGGTATTGTAGAACAATTTTATACAAAAAACGGTGTGCCCATTACCGAAGACAAAACATTGGATTTTTCAAACATTACAGCGTTGAGAACAGCAACGCACGATGAACGCTTTAATCTCATCGAAGGTTATCAGACTGCAAGAATTAATTTTGACAGGGAACCAAGGTTCTATGCCGATTTGGGGTTTGACGGGGGCGTATGGTATATGCAAAACAGTCCCAGCCATACAGATGAAAACACATGGAATTTACAAGACAGATTAGGGCAGTTTGGGGCAGGTGTAGGCGCCACAGTTACAACGTATTATCCTAAGAAAATGGTAAACTGGAAATTTACCTTTAATGCAGATAACAGTAGCCATATCGAAGATTATCCTTTTCCTATGATGCGGCTGGCAGACCTTTATCTGCTTTATGCAGAAGCGCTAAATGAAACGTCAGGTCCTTCTGATGAAGTATATGAATACCTTAACAGGGTTAGGGCACGTGCCGGCTTGCCAACCGTTCAGGAAAGCTGGACTAATTATTCCAATAATCCTGCTGAATATACTACCAAAGAAGGTTTGAGAACAATTATAAGAGAAGAAAGAGCAAATGAAATGGCATTTGAAGGAAGCCGTTTTTGGGATTTAAGAAGGTGGAAATTGGCTGCTCAGGTATTGAACGAGAACATTATAGGTTGGGACGCATCCGGTACTGCGGAACATCCTGAGCTGTTTTATAAATTAACCACTTATTATACGATGCATTTTATAGCTCCCAGGGATTATTTGTGGCCTTTGTCAGAGTCAGACCTTAATGTAAATGAAAACCTGGTACAAAATCCGGGTTGGTAGCATATCGTTTTATAAAATAATTTAATATAAAATATTAAACAGATGAATAAGTATATACCGATAATTCTAATGTTAGGAACATTAATTATCACGGGCTGTAAAAAAGATGGAGCACCGGGATTGATAGAAGACGGTACAACACCGCCCGGCAAGGTAAGCAATGTTAAAGTTACCAATAAGAATGGGGCAGCATCGATTACTTATACGCCACCGTCAGACCCGGATTTGCTATACATTAAGGCTGTATATTCATTAACCTCCGGAAAAGAGGTAACCGTAAAATCTTCTTACTATTCCAATCAAATTGATGTACAGGGCTTTAATGATACATTGGTGCATGAAGTGAAACTGTACTCGGTCAATAGAAGTGAATTAGCTTCCGATCCGGTAACTGTTGATATACAACCTTTGGTTTCTCCGGTTCAGATTGCTTATAGAAATATGGCTGTTACGGCAACAGCGGGTGGAGTTCATATTACGTCTCTCAACCCTTTACGTTCAGATTTGGTCATAGTGCCATTGGTAGATTCCTTAAACGATGGAAAATGGGAAGGGCTGAATAATATTTATACTGCTGACTCTGCAATTAGTGTAAGTATAAGAGGTATGCCATCGGTAGAGAGAAAATTCGGATTCTACATTCGCGACCGTTGGGCAAACGCAACCGACACTTTATTTGCAACGTTAACGCCTAAGCAGGAAATCTTATTAGACAAATCGAAGTTCTTTGTTTTTCAGTGTGATAATGATTCCAAATTTTCATATCAAACACATCTCGATTTAATGTGGAACAACAATCCCAATTTGCAGCAATGGCCCTGTGTAAATACGGATATAAGTTCAAGCACCCCTGCCGTTATTACCTGGGGACTTGGCGATGAGCCGGTAAAGCTTACACGTTTTACGCTCTATACCCGCCAGCAAAATAATACGGACAATTCTCCTACGTTCTTTGCAGATGGCAGCCCTAAGCTGTTTGAAGTATATGGTTCGAATAACCCGTCGCACAGCGGAGACTGGTCGGAGTGGACTAAGATTCTTACTTGCCAGGTAACCAAACCGTCCGGCTTGCCTTTGGGACAAGGCACTAATGCCGATTATCTGGCAGGTCTTGCAGGCTTTTCCTTCGATTTTGACGAGGATACGCCGCCATACAGGTATCTGCGTATCAAAAATCTGCAAAACTGGATGGGTACCTATTTCATTGTAATTGAGCAAATAAATATGTGGGGAACGAATGATTGATTGAGAAAATCAGGAGCAACAATTACGGAACATTGTAAAAACAAAATAGCAAGTAGATGAAATGCTCATAAATATTCTCTATACCTATAGGAATGATTAATTATTTAAAAGCATTCCATATGGCAAATAAAAATTAATAAAAATAAACGCATGAGACACTATTTTTCAATTCGCACAACATTATATATTCTTTTTTGTTCTGTTTTTATGTATTCGTGCAGTAAAATGGACGATTATAAAAAATATGAAAATAACGGAGAAATTGTTTATCCTGGAATTTTTGATTCTTTGCAGGTAATTCCGGGCAAAAACCGAGCTTTGATTACAGGCGTTTTACTATCCGACCCTAAAGTGACAAAATACAGAATATTTTGGAACGGAGGCTTAGATTCTGTGGAAGCACCTTTGGTAAGAACAGGAGGAATAGATACAATGAAGCAAATTGTAGATAATCTGCCGGAAGGCCCTATAACCTTTGAAATCAGGACGTATGATAAGGATGATAATAAGTCTGTCCCAATGAATGTAACGGGGATCATTTATGGCGACGCGTTTCAAACATCAATCAATCAACGAGGAAATCGGGCAATTTTACAATCATCATTAACACTCGATGGCGCAATACAATTGACTTGGGCTGATGTGGAAAGTTATGTGGGGGTTGTGGGTATGCATATCCAATATTATGATGTAAACGATGTTTTGAAGGATACGGTTGTTCCTGTACAGCTGCAAGACCAAACTACTGATTTACCGGATGCAAATATTAGCAAGCCGGTTACTTACAATACGCTTTTCATCCCTGATGCCATAGGTATTGACACGCTCACGGTTAATTCCGCATCTGCACCCATGGTTTCAGAAGTATCGTTGTTGAATAACATTCATCCTGTTAAAGTATCTGAAAGCGATGGCAACAGATGGGCAAATCTTTTGGATTGGATTTCCAATGATGCAATCAAAAGCCATAACGGTTATGGCGGTTCCGATATCTCGGGTGGTTCTGATTATAAAATCTTTTTTGAAGCAGGATATGGTGCGCCGGAAATTGCAAATGGCAAAATATATCAGATTGCTAAACTGCCGCCGGGTAAATATACATTTGATGGTTCTATTGATTGGTGGAACAATGGAGGGCAAAACTATACTTATCTTGTTGTCGCTCCCGGTGCTGACGGCTTACCTGATACAGACAATTTAAGCACTGCAATTGGCTATCAGTTGGTCAATAACGGTTCGGATGTGCAGGTGTCTTTTGAACTTACACAGCAAACTACTATATCATTAGGCTGTGTGGTAAACTTGGGAACCAGCGGCAATTCAATGCGCTTTAATAGTTTGAGGCTATACATAAACCAATAAAATTTCTAAATCTAACCAATACAAATAATGGCTAAAGTTTCATTGAGCGTTTTAAAGTTTTTATTCTTTTTTATTACAAGCAGTAGCCTTTCTTATGTAAAGGCGCAATCCGTTTATTCTTTAGACAGTTCTTCTGATATTATTTGGAAAGTATGTCCCCAATCAGATGTGCATGATAGCACGCAACTCTTTTCTGATGGATACAATACTTCCGAGTGGGTAAAAGGAGTAGTGCCGGGTACTGTTTTCAACGCTTATGTTGTTGCTGGAAAAGAGGAAGACCCCAATTTCGGGGATAATATTTATCGGGTTGACAAATCAAAATATGACAGGAACTTTTGGTATAGAACAGAATTTGAAGTGCCGGGAAGTTTTACCAAAGAAAAAATATGGTTGAATTTTGAAGGAGTTAATCGAAAAGGAGAAATATTTTTGAATGGGAGGCGTATAGGAGAATTAAGCGGTATCGTGCAACGTGGAAAATTCGATATTACTGCTTTGGTAAAACGTGATAGGAAAAATATTCTTGCTGTTTTAATTTCCATTCCCGAAAAGCCGCTGAACAATTATGGAAGCCCTACCTATTTGTCAAGTGCAGGGTGGGATTGGATGCCTTATGTTCCCGGATTGAATTCCGGTATTACCGATGACGTTTATTTGAGTAATACAGGGAGCATAACGTTGGAAGACCCTTGGATAAAAACAGCGCTGCCTACAAATGCAAGAGCTGATTTGTCAGTTCAGTTTAATGTGCATAACAGTGCTTCAGAAAACCGAGAAGCCATTATTGAAGGAGTTATCCAACCCGGAGATATACATTTTTCTAAGAAAATAAATATAGAAGCGGGAAGAAGTAATGAGTTTGTTTTGGATAAAAGCCAGTTCCCACAGTTATCAATTAATCAACCGAAATTGTGGTGGCCCAATGGTTACGGAAAGCCGAATTTATACACATGTGAATTTGTAATAAAGTCAAATAATGAAGTTTCCGATTCACAAAAGGTAACCTTTGGAATAAAAAGATATTCCTATGATACTGTTGGTGGAGTGCTTCATGTTTCTGTTAATGGTAAGAAAGTTTTTATTAAAGGAGGAGACTGGGGAATGTCAGAATATATGTTGAGATGCAGAGGTAAAGAGTATGATACTAAAGTGAGGCTGCATAAGGAAATGAATTTTAATATGATTCGCAACTGGCTTGGTTCCACAACGGACGAGGAGTTTTATGAAGCTTGTGATAAATACGGGATTATGGTGTGGGACGATTTCTGGCTGAATGCCAATCCTAATTTGCCTTCGGATATTCATGTATTTAATGCGAATGTTATAGAAAAAATAAAACGGGAACGTAATCATCCTTCTATTGCTATTTGGTGTGGAGATAATGAGGGCTGGCCGGTAGCACCATTAAACAACTGGATTCGCGAAGATATTGCTGTGTACGATGGGGGCAGCAGGCATTATCAGCCCAATTCACATGCAGAAAACCTTACGGGGAGCGGCGTTTGGGGTAATCAAGATCCTAAGTGGTACTTCACACCTTATCCGCTTGGTTTTGGAGGAAGTACGGGTTGGGGCTTGAGAACCGAAATAGGTACGGCTGTATTTCCCAATTTTGAAAGTTTCAAAAAGTTTATGCCAAAGGACAAATGGTGGCCTCGTAATGAAATGTGGAATCAACATTTCTTTGGGCAAAATGCTTTTAATGCTACACCTGACAACTACGACAAATTTATAACGGAAAGATATGGTGTTCCCTCAGGAATCGAAGATTATTGTCGGAAAGCACAATTGCTGAATATTGAGACTAATAAAGCGATGTATGAAGGCTGGGAAGACCATATGTGGGAAGATGCATCCGGTGTAATGACATGGATGAGTCAATCGGCGTACCCTTCAATGGTTTGGCAAACATATGATTATTATTACGACCTTACAGGTGCATACTGGGGCGTTAAAGAGGCGTGCAAACCTTTGCATATACAATGGAATCCATTAACGAATGAAGTGAAAATTATAAATACAACAGGACGAGATGCAGATAGACTGACTGCGGAAATAAAAGTTTACAATCCTGATGGAAAAGAAGTAAAAAAGTTTAGTTCGCGAGTAAATGTTTTTTCTCCTGCGAACACGGCAGTTTCTTGCTTTACAATTCCTTTTTATGCCGAACAAAGGAATGTGGCATTGGGTAAACCGACAATAGCATCTTCCACTGATGGAGGTTCTCCGTCAGATGTTACAGACGGGAATCCAGGTAGCCGATGGGCGAGTAAGACAAACGACAACCAATGGATATATATTGATTTGCAACAGCCTCAAAATATAAATAGAGTGGTCTTTAATTGGGAGGATGCTTATGCTAAAAAGTTTAAAGTACAAGTTTCCGATGATGCTCTGAACTGGAAGGATGTGGCCATATCGGAAGGGAAAATAGGATTGCAAACGGTATATTTTAACGATGTAAATGCACGCTATGTGCGAATGTTAGGAATAGAACGAGCCACAGGTTGGGGCTATTCATTATGGAGTTTTGATGTGTACGGAGGTAACGAGCAAAGTGAAGGATTGGCAAATGTTCATTTTATAAAGCTTACTTTAAAAGATAAAGATGGGAAGTCATTAGACGAAAATTTTTATTGGAGAGGTAATAAGAATGGAGACTTTACAATGTTGAATCAAATGGCGAGAGTAAAATTAAAAATAAGCAGCAAGATTGAACGGAGGAAAGACAGCACAGTTATACACGCAATCATTACAAACCCGGTCTCGTCAAAGAGCATTGCTTTTGCCATTCGGATGCAGGTCTTGAACAGCAAAACGGAAGAACAGGTGCTACCTGCTATTTTTAGTGATGATTATTTTTCATTGTTACCCGGAGAGTTAAGACAGGTGGATATCAAAGTTGACAATAAATGTATAAAAGGAATATCGACTGGTATTACCGCTGTTCCTTATAACTCTGCACATTAATAATCAGAAGAACATTCCAATATTTAAAGCTGTTTATAATTATTTTTTAATGAGGATATTGTAGCACTCACTTGTTGTACACAGTAAGATGAACAAGAGGTAAAACCTTTTATAGATAATGACATACGATTACAGAAAATGACAATCTTATTATCTTCTGCAAAAGATGCAAGTTGATAAGGTTAATTATAGAACTATTTCGTATTTTGTTTATCAAGGTTATAAATTTAAAAAACTATTACTTGGATGTTATATTGATTGGTAATAGAAATGCGTACTAAATAGGCTAACCAAAGTGGAACTATCCAGTCATATAATCAGTTTTACCCGATTCCGCTTACAGAAATGCTACAAAATCCGGATATACCACAGAGCGACCAAAATAAGGGATATAATAATTAACTGCTTATTATTTTCATGCTAACCGAATATTATAAATATTTAATTGCAAAGTATTGATTGTCAATACTTTGCAATTAAATACTTTTTTTGTTAAAAAAACTTTTTGGAAATGTGAAATCATTTAACTTACATTTGTGTGCAGAATAGGATAGTATAGTACAATTAAAATCTCATTGTCTTTTGCATGAAGAATATTTATGACGAAATACGCGCTTTGCAAAATATTCACGGCTTATCGAAGCATGAGCAGTTTGTGGAAGGGATTTTGAACGCGCTGCAAAACAAAAGCTTATTCAAAGGCGACAAATTGCCTTCGGTTAATGAATTTATTCAGGAGTTGGGTTTTGCGAGAGAAACCATCTCCAAAGCATACCGGGATTTGATAAAACGCGGCATTGTAGAATCGCGCAACAGGGTCGGTTTTTTTGTAGCACACGAAGATGTATCGCAGCATTTGAAAATAGCTTTGGTGCTTTTTGCTTTCGATACTATTCAGGAAACTTTTTATAAAACGTTCAGAGAAAAACTGGGTAAAGGCATTCATATCGATGTGTATTTTCATCACAATAATATTCAGGTTTTTGAAAGTATTATTTCGAGTGTACGAGGCAAATACGGAATGTATGTGATAGCGCCAATTCCGCATAAAAAAACGGAGTCGATTTTAAAGACCTTGCCGATGGAAAGATTCTTAATGATTGACCGTTACGAGCCAATGAAAGGTGTTTTCTCTTATGTAACGCAGGAGTTTGAAGATGCATCGTACCGCGTGTTTGAGCAATTGTTCCCTAAAATTAAAAAGTATAAAAAGGGTGTTGTTTATTATCACAGACCAAACTCTGATACGCCGGTTGAAATTTTAAATGCAGTCAAAAAATTTGTAAAAAAATATAAAATCAGGCATGAAATTCTTCCCGAGTATATAAGTGGTTCCATTGAAAAAGGTGCAGTTTATTACACCATCAACAATGCGGAACTGTGGATGATGCTGAAAGATGCCCAGGAGAAAAAATTTGTATTTGGAAAAGACATCGGTATTCTTTCACATAACGACGATATAGTAAAAGAAATTATCTGCGGCGGTATTACAACATATTCAACGGACTTTAAACAAATGGCGGAACGTGCCGCAGCATTTGTGCTGGCGAATGAGAAAATTCAGGAAACGATACCGACTGTATTAATCGATAGGAAATCATTATAAAACCATTGAAACATTGACGTTTAGGCTTATAAATCTACGTGCGAATGTTTGTTTAATAAAAGAGAATCGCAACAAATGAAAACGTTGTATAAAATATTTTTAAATCGAAGAAATAACCGAAACATAAACAGACTGTCTCTGGTTACTTTACTACTGTTGATAAGTTTGGTTACATCTTCTTACGGCGCAAAAAAAGACTCATTGCTGACTATTGCTTTCGGCAATCATAATAAAATTGTTTACAATCTCCATGACGGAACTTACAGTGTATTTTTTGACAATAACGCATTCATTAAAAGTGCCGGTATTGAAACCAAAGGTGTAGCCGGAACTAATGTGAATAGTGCTGTTTATCGCTCTTATTCAAAAACAGTTTTTGAAGACAGGCTAGGAAAAGGTAACAAGTATGTTATCATTCGTAATGCTGAACAGGGAAATAAGCTTGAGCAAATTTTCTATGTGTATAAAAACAAAAATTATTTTGTTACGCAATTGATTGTAGAAGGAAGTAAAGCGGCAAGCAATTATATTTCTCCTTTATCCAATGCGCAGATAACCTGGAATAAAACAGGAGATAATCGTGCATTGTTTGTTCCTTTTGACAATGATATGTGGGTGCGCTACAATGCCGAAAAAGTCGATAGCGCACACTTTACGAGCAGCGAAGCAACGGCGATTTATAATAATGAAAATTACAATGGAATTGTGATAGGTTCTCTGGAACACGAAGTGTGGAAGTCTGGCATCAATATTAATTCGGGAAATAATCATTCGCTAAAGCTCACGGCATTCGCCGGTTTCAGCGATGCGACGGTAACGCACGATAAACTGCCACACGGGCTGGTACTTGACAACGATTCAATTAGTGCTTCGCCTAAATTTATGGTCGGCTACTTCGGCGACTGGCGCAAAGGCATGGATATTTACGGAAAAAACAATCGTCTTACGGAACCGCCTGTGATTTTTAACTGGACATCTCCAACGCCCATCGGGTGGAACAGTTGGGGTGTAATGCAGGATAAAATAACGCTGCCCAAAGTAAGGGGCGTGATTGATT
The DNA here is from genome assembly GCF_001659705.1 of Arachidicoccus sp. BS20. NCBI lineage: Bacteria > Pseudomonadati > Bacteroidota > Chitinophagia > Chitinophagales > Chitinophagaceae > Arachidicoccus > Arachidicoccus ginsenosidimutans. The sequence goes on along the minus strand of NZ_CP015971.1, from coordinate 632,170 downwards.
TTTTTGCAGATTCATGCAAAGGTTTCCGCACAAGCGATAATTCTTTGTTTATCGATTTGGATGCCTTTTGGGACGGAATGAATCATGGAAATATTGACGGTAATACAGATTCTTTAAAAGCGTTTGTTGCTTACTGTAATGCACATGGCTTCAAGCCCGGTATTTACTGGACGCCGTTTACCGATTGGGGAAAAAGCGATAGGAAAGTAGAGGGAACCAATTATCGTTATCCCGATTGCTGGACAAAAGTGAACGGCGAAGTAATTGATATTGACGGTGGCAGAGCCATAGACCCAACGCACCCTGCAACGAAAGAAAGAATGGTTTATTATATCAAGGCATTTAAGAAGCTCGGCTTTAAAATGATAAAAATCGATTTCCTCGCGCATGGTACATTGGAAGCCGACAGCTATTACGATAAAAATGTTCATACAGGAATGCAGGCGTTTGCAGAAGGTATGGAATATCTGGATAAACAAATCGGTAATTCCATGTTGGTGTATGCAGCCATTTCGCCAAACATGGCAACGGCTCGTTATGTGCACATGAGGCGCATTGCCTGCGATGCTTTCAGAAGAATTGATGAAACGGCATATACATTAAACAGCACTACTTACGGCTTTTGGCTTTCGCGGATGTATAATTTCTCGGACGCAGACCATGTGGTGTTTAGCGATGTAACGGATGGCGAAAACCGTGCACGCCTTGCAGCGGCAGTCGTTACCGGCTCTTTGATTACCGGCGATGATTACTCGGCAGGCGGAAAATGGAGAGCAGCTGCGCAGCAGTTGTTACAGAATAAAGAATTGCTTTCGATTGTACAGTATGACGGAAAATCTTTTCTGCCGCTCGAAGGAAACACAGGTAAAAATGCTTCACGTCTTTTTGTGAAAATTATAGGAAAAGATGCGTATGTGGCAATGTTTAATTATGATGATAAACCGGTAAAAATTCCATTAAGGCTACATTGTTTAAATTTTGGAAAGAAATTTCATTCTCTGTTTAATACAAAGAATAGCCTCGTAGGTCATAGAATAATAATACCTGCGAAAGATGCGGATATCATTAGAATCAGCAAATAAAAATTTTAAATTTGATTAAAATATGAACAGTCATTTACGGTTGCGTTTACATTGTTACAAGCGTTTGTTTATATGCTTGGCCATTTTATTATTAAATTTTGCCACTCTTACAGCACAAAATAAGAGCCTATTTTTTGGAACGGTAAAAGATAGCGCCAGCAGGCAGCCATTATCAAGTGTATCGATCTTGATAAAAGGAACAAAACAAGGAACATTTACCGACCAAAACGGAGTTTTTAAATTGGATATTTCATCGGATACTGCCACATTGATTTTCACATACGTAGGATACCAGCCGGTAGAAATATTTTCAAAAAAAGGAAACCCAATAGATATTGTTTTATCTCCTTTAAAAGATTCAACAAGTGATGTTGTGGTAGTAGCTTACGGCAGGCAGAAGAAAGAAAGTATGGTTGCTTCCATTACTACGCTTAATCCAAAAGAGTTAAGAGGAGCTACCAGCAACATGACACAAATGCTTGCCGGTAGAATTGCCGGTATTATTTCATTTCAGCAAAGTGGTGCTCCGGGAGCAGATAATGCATCGTTTTTTGTGCGAGGTGTTGGCTCCTTTGGTGCAGGAAAAGTGGACCCACTAATTCTAATAGATGGAGTAGAATCTACAAATGATGATTTGGCGAGGCTCCAGCCGGATGATATCTCGGGATTTTCAGTCTTAAAAGATGCTGCGGCATCTTCATTATATGGCGCACGGGGCGCCAACGGTGTAATATTGGTAACAACGAAAAATGGTATAGAGGGAAAGACTAAGTTTAATGTAAGGGCGGAAATGCCCGTATCTTCAAATACCAGAAATTTCAAATTTGCAGATAATGTTACATATATGAACCTGGCAAATGAAGCTGTATTAACCAGAGACCCATTGGGCAATTTGCCATATAGCCAGGACAAAATCGATCATACCGCAGCTGGCGATGACCCTATAAAATATCCGAATAACAACTGGATAAACCAGTTGATTAAAGATTATACGGTAAATCAAAAACTTAATATTAATGCGAGCGGAGGTGGAAAGGTTGCACAGTATTATTTATCAGGAACATATAATGTGGATAATGGCGTTTTGAAACAATTGTCAGGTAGTGATTTTAATAATAATATCAGATTCGGGAACTACAATGTTCGTTCCAACGTAACTATAAATGCAACTCCCACAACTAAAATTACTGTAAGAACCTATGCCCAATTTGACCAATATACAGGACCGAGAGGTTATGTAGATGGAAATAATAACTATGTAAATGGTGGACAAGCAGTATTTAATAGCGCTATGTGGTCGAATCCTGTAATGTTTCCGGCTTACTATCCGGGTAGTTATGCACCGGATATTACACATCCGTTATTTGGTAATGCATTTATCCCAAATACTACTTCATTGTATAGCAATCCATTTGCTAATATGGTATCCGGATATGATAGATACACTGCTTCTACTATCAATGTTCAGTTAGAATTTAATCAAAATTTGAAATTTATCACAGAGGGCTTATCCACAAACTTTATGGCTTATACACAGCGTTATAATTATTTTATTCTCACAAGAAATTACAATCCGTTTTACTATACATTATCTCCGGATGCCAATGGAAACCTGAATGTATTGACATTGTTAAATCCGGGGCAGGGTACAGAATATTTAAACTATTCTGAAGGACCTAAAATTGTACAATCAACTACTTATGCGCAATGGGCGGTTAATTACAACCGAACGTTTAACAAAAAGCACGCTGTAACAGGAATGTTAATAGGGATTCTGCAAAACAGGTTAACGGGCAATGCAGGAGATTTACAGTCATCATTACCTGCGAGGAACCTCGGCGTATCGGGCAGGTTTACTTATGCCTATGACGACCGTTACCTTACCGAGTTTGATTTTGGGTATAACGGTTCTGAGAAATTTGCAGATAATCATCGTTTTGGCTTCTTTCCTTCAATAGGTGCCGGATGGAGAATTTCCAATGAAAGTTTTTTTAAGTCTCTGAAAAAAATTGTTACTAATTTAAAATTGAGGGCAACCTACGGTTTAGTGGGTAACGACCAGATTGGGCGTAACCAGGATAGATTTTTCTACTTATCTAACGTAAACGCAAACGATGACGGACGAGGATATCATTGGGGCTTAGACCAAAGCCACTATGTCTCCGGATATTCAATATCCAGATATGCTAATAATAACATTACCTGGGAAAAGTCTAAAACGCTCAACTATGGATTTGACCTTACATTCATCAACAAGATAAATGTTACGGTTGATGCATATCATTCTTTGAGGTACGATATCTTAATGCAGAGAACAACAATTCCGTCAACTACGGGGTTGGAAGCGCCTGCATTTGCAAACGTAGGAAAAGCTACAAGTGATGGAGTAGATATTGCGGTAGATTTTAACCAAAACTTTTCAAACGATATGTGGATTCAAGCCCGCGCAAACATGACTTATGCAACTAATAAATACAAGAAATACGAAGAACCAAATTATCCGGATAACGAAAAATATTTGTCGAAAGTGGGAAATTCAATCAATCAAATCTATGGATTACTGGCAGAGCGACTGTTTGTAGATGATAATGAAGCCCGAAACTCCCCTGTTCAAAGTTTCGGCGGAAATCCGCCTTTAGGGGGAGATATTAAATACAGAGATATAAATGGAGACGGCCAGATAACAAACCTTGATATGATTCCTATTGGCTATCCTACCGTTCCTGAAATTACGTATGGTTTTGGTTTCTCCTTTGGATACAAATCGTTTGATATTAACGCCTTTTTCCAGGGAAATGCACGAACATCATTTCTGATAAATGCCGATAATGTATCTCCTTTCGTTTTAAATGGCGGGTCTCAAAATGGGTTATTGAGTGTTATTGCAAACGACCACTGGTCTGAAAATAATCAGAATTTACATGCCTTTTGGCCAAGGCTTGATGACCAGTTCAACCAGAATAACGACCAGTCTTCAACGTGGTGGCTGGAAAACGGATCCTTTTTAAGATTTAAGACATTGGAAATCGGCTATACATTGCCTAAAAAACTGCTTAATAAATTGCATTTTTCAAATTTTCGCATATATGTTAATGGTCAAAACCTTGGTGTGATTAGCAAATTCAAATTGTGGGACCCTGAAATGGGAGGCAACGGTTTAGGCTATCCTTTGCAGGTACTATACAATCTGGGAATAAACTTTGGTTTTTAATTTTTGATAAGCGTTTAAAATTATATAGAATGAAATTAAAATGGTATTTAACAATTATATTGATAATTACAAGTCTTGCATCTTGTAAAAAATACTTAGATGTTGTCCCTGATAATGTCGCAACACTTAATAATGCATTTACCATGCGCTCAGAAGCCGAAAAGTACTTAGCCACGTGCTATTCTTTTTTAGGCAATGATGGCGACCCTCAATTGAATGTAGCCTATCTTGGTGGAGATGAGTTGTGGCTCAACTACCCACCGCGTGCTATTAATGCGCACAATTGGGATATAGCGAGAGGTAATCAAAATGTGGTAAGCCCTTACGTTGGAATATGGGGTACAGAGTATGAGGCAATCCGCATTTGCAATACTTTTTTGGAGAATATAGTGGACACCAATAAAGTCAAAGATTTGCAGATTGATGAAAGAACCCGCTGGATAGGGGAAGCTATGTTTTTAAAGGCATACTATCACTTTCTTTTGTTCAGGCAATATGGCCCCATTGCTATTGTAGATAAAAACCTGCCGATAGATGCGCCGCTCGAACAGACTAAAGTTAAACGGCTTCCTGTAGATACTGTAGTGAATTATATAGCGAACCTGATGGATTCTGCTTCGAAGTTGCTGCCATACAGCGTTATCAATCCTTCTACGGATTATGGGCACATCACACGCCCCATCGCATTGGCTATGCGTGCCAAGGTTTTGGTTTACGGAGCCAGTCCGCTGTTTAACGGCAATAATGATTATTCAAATTTTAAAAACAAAGACGGGCAATTGTTAATAAACACTACGTTTGATATAAGTAAGTGGCAAAGGGCAGCCCTTGCAGCAAAAGAAGCAATAGACGCCTGTGAAACAGCCGGAATTTCTCTATACCATTTTATAAATACAACAGGTTACACGCTTTCAGATGCTACTATGACACAAATGAGTATTCGCAATGCCGTATGTGAAAAATGGAACCAGGAGATAATATGGGGAAATTCTAATTCCTCTACATGGCAACTGCAATACTCATCTATGGCACATATAGATCCCAACAATGCCGGTAATTCGAGCATATACGGCGTTTTGGGACCGACCATGGGTATTGTAGAACAATTTTATACAAAAAACGGTGTGCCCATTACCGAAGACAAAACATTGGATTTTTCAAACATTACAGCGTTGAGAACAGCAACGCACGATGAACGCTTTAATCTCATCGAAGGTTATCAGACTGCAAGAATTAATTTTGACAGGGAACCAAGGTTCTATGCCGATTTGGGGTTTGACGGGGGCGTATGGTATATGCAAAACAGTCCCAGCCATACAGATGAAAACACATGGAATTTACAAGACAGATTAGGGCAGTTTGGGGCAGGTGTAGGCGCCACAGTTACAACGTATTATCCTAAGAAAATGGTAAACTGGAAATTTACCTTTAATGCAGATAACAGTAGCCATATCGAAGATTATCCTTTTCCTATGATGCGGCTGGCAGACCTTTATCTGCTTTATGCAGAAGCGCTAAATGAAACGTCAGGTCCTTCTGATGAAGTATATGAATACCTTAACAGGGTTAGGGCACGTGCCGGCTTGCCAACCGTTCAGGAAAGCTGGACTAATTATTCCAATAATCCTGCTGAATATACTACCAAAGAAGGTTTGAGAACAATTATAAGAGAAGAAAGAGCAAATGAAATGGCATTTGAAGGAAGCCGTTTTTGGGATTTAAGAAGGTGGAAATTGGCTGCTCAGGTATTGAACGAGAACATTATAGGTTGGGACGCATCCGGTACTGCGGAACATCCTGAGCTGTTTTATAAATTAACCACTTATTATACGATGCATTTTATAGCTCCCAGGGATTATTTGTGGCCTTTGTCAGAGTCAGACCTTAATGTAAATGAAAACCTGGTACAAAATCCGGGTTGGTAGCATATCGTTTTATAAAATAATTTAATATAAAATATTAAACAGATGAATAAGTATATACCGATAATTCTAATGTTAGGAACATTAATTATCACGGGCTGTAAAAAAGATGGAGCACCGGGATTGATAGAAGACGGTACAACACCGCCCGGCAAGGTAAGCAATGTTAAAGTTACCAATAAGAATGGGGCAGCATCGATTACTTATACGCCACCGTCAGACCCGGATTTGCTATACATTAAGGCTGTATATTCATTAACCTCCGGAAAAGAGGTAACCGTAAAATCTTCTTACTATTCCAATCAAATTGATGTACAGGGCTTTAATGATACATTGGTGCATGAAGTGAAACTGTACTCGGTCAATAGAAGTGAATTAGCTTCCGATCCGGTAACTGTTGATATACAACCTTTGGTTTCTCCGGTTCAGATTGCTTATAGAAATATGGCTGTTACGGCAACAGCGGGTGGAGTTCATATTACGTCTCTCAACCCTTTACGTTCAGATTTGGTCATAGTGCCATTGGTAGATTCCTTAAACGATGGAAAATGGGAAGGGCTGAATAATATTTATACTGCTGACTCTGCAATTAGTGTAAGTATAAGAGGTATGCCATCGGTAGAGAGAAAATTCGGATTCTACATTCGCGACCGTTGGGCAAACGCAACCGACACTTTATTTGCAACGTTAACGCCTAAGCAGGAAATCTTATTAGACAAATCGAAGTTCTTTGTTTTTCAGTGTGATAATGATTCCAAATTTTCATATCAAACACATCTCGATTTAATGTGGAACAACAATCCCAATTTGCAGCAATGGCCCTGTGTAAATACGGATATAAGTTCAAGCACCCCTGCCGTTATTACCTGGGGACTTGGCGATGAGCCGGTAAAGCTTACACGTTTTACGCTCTATACCCGCCAGCAAAATAATACGGACAATTCTCCTACGTTCTTTGCAGATGGCAGCCCTAAGCTGTTTGAAGTATATGGTTCGAATAACCCGTCGCACAGCGGAGACTGGTCGGAGTGGACTAAGATTCTTACTTGCCAGGTAACCAAACCGTCCGGCTTGCCTTTGGGACAAGGCACTAATGCCGATTATCTGGCAGGTCTTGCAGGCTTTTCCTTCGATTTTGACGAGGATACGCCGCCATACAGGTATCTGCGTATCAAAAATCTGCAAAACTGGATGGGTACCTATTTCATTGTAATTGAGCAAATAAATATGTGGGGAACGAATGATTGATTGAGAAAATCAGGAGCAACAATTACGGAACATTGTAAAAACAAAATAGCAAGTAGATGAAATGCTCATAAATATTCTCTATACCTATAGGAATGATTAATTATTTAAAAGCATTCCATATGGCAAATAAAAATTAATAAAAATAAACGCATGAGACACTATTTTTCAATTCGCACAACATTATATATTCTTTTTTGTTCTGTTTTTATGTATTCGTGCAGTAAAATGGACGATTATAAAAAATATGAAAATAACGGAGAAATTGTTTATCCTGGAATTTTTGATTCTTTGCAGGTAATTCCGGGCAAAAACCGAGCTTTGATTACAGGCGTTTTACTATCCGACCCTAAAGTGACAAAATACAGAATATTTTGGAACGGAGGCTTAGATTCTGTGGAAGCACCTTTGGTAAGAACAGGAGGAATAGATACAATGAAGCAAATTGTAGATAATCTGCCGGAAGGCCCTATAACCTTTGAAATCAGGACGTATGATAAGGATGATAATAAGTCTGTCCCAATGAATGTAACGGGGATCATTTATGGCGACGCGTTTCAAACATCAATCAATCAACGAGGAAATCGGGCAATTTTACAATCATCATTAACACTCGATGGCGCAATACAATTGACTTGGGCTGATGTGGAAAGTTATGTGGGGGTTGTGGGTATGCATATCCAATATTATGATGTAAACGATGTTTTGAAGGATACGGTTGTTCCTGTACAGCTGCAAGACCAAACTACTGATTTACCGGATGCAAATATTAGCAAGCCGGTTACTTACAATACGCTTTTCATCCCTGATGCCATAGGTATTGACACGCTCACGGTTAATTCCGCATCTGCACCCATGGTTTCAGAAGTATCGTTGTTGAATAACATTCATCCTGTTAAAGTATCTGAAAGCGATGGCAACAGATGGGCAAATCTTTTGGATTGGATTTCCAATGATGCAATCAAAAGCCATAACGGTTATGGCGGTTCCGATATCTCGGGTGGTTCTGATTATAAAATCTTTTTTGAAGCAGGATATGGTGCGCCGGAAATTGCAAATGGCAAAATATATCAGATTGCTAAACTGCCGCCGGGTAAATATACATTTGATGGTTCTATTGATTGGTGGAACAATGGAGGGCAAAACTATACTTATCTTGTTGTCGCTCCCGGTGCTGACGGCTTACCTGATACAGACAATTTAAGCACTGCAATTGGCTATCAGTTGGTCAATAACGGTTCGGATGTGCAGGTGTCTTTTGAACTTACACAGCAAACTACTATATCATTAGGCTGTGTGGTAAACTTGGGAACCAGCGGCAATTCAATGCGCTTTAATAGTTTGAGGCTATACATAAACCAATAAAATTTCTAAATCTAACCAATACAAATAATGGCTAAAGTTTCATTGAGCGTTTTAAAGTTTTTATTCTTTTTTATTACAAGCAGTAGCCTTTCTTATGTAAAGGCGCAATCCGTTTATTCTTTAGACAGTTCTTCTGATATTATTTGGAAAGTATGTCCCCAATCAGATGTGCATGATAGCACGCAACTCTTTTCTGATGGATACAATACTTCCGAGTGGGTAAAAGGAGTAGTGCCGGGTACTGTTTTCAACGCTTATGTTGTTGCTGGAAAAGAGGAAGACCCCAATTTCGGGGATAATATTTATCGGGTTGACAAATCAAAATATGACAGGAACTTTTGGTATAGAACAGAATTTGAAGTGCCGGGAAGTTTTACCAAAGAAAAAATATGGTTGAATTTTGAAGGAGTTAATCGAAAAGGAGAAATATTTTTGAATGGGAGGCGTATAGGAGAATTAAGCGGTATCGTGCAACGTGGAAAATTCGATATTACTGCTTTGGTAAAACGTGATAGGAAAAATATTCTTGCTGTTTTAATTTCCATTCCCGAAAAGCCGCTGAACAATTATGGAAGCCCTACCTATTTGTCAAGTGCAGGGTGGGATTGGATGCCTTATGTTCCCGGATTGAATTCCGGTATTACCGATGACGTTTATTTGAGTAATACAGGGAGCATAACGTTGGAAGACCCTTGGATAAAAACAGCGCTGCCTACAAATGCAAGAGCTGATTTGTCAGTTCAGTTTAATGTGCATAACAGTGCTTCAGAAAACCGAGAAGCCATTATTGAAGGAGTTATCCAACCCGGAGATATACATTTTTCTAAGAAAATAAATATAGAAGCGGGAAGAAGTAATGAGTTTGTTTTGGATAAAAGCCAGTTCCCACAGTTATCAATTAATCAACCGAAATTGTGGTGGCCCAATGGTTACGGAAAGCCGAATTTATACACATGTGAATTTGTAATAAAGTCAAATAATGAAGTTTCCGATTCACAAAAGGTAACCTTTGGAATAAAAAGATATTCCTATGATACTGTTGGTGGAGTGCTTCATGTTTCTGTTAATGGTAAGAAAGTTTTTATTAAAGGAGGAGACTGGGGAATGTCAGAATATATGTTGAGATGCAGAGGTAAAGAGTATGATACTAAAGTGAGGCTGCATAAGGAAATGAATTTTAATATGATTCGCAACTGGCTTGGTTCCACAACGGACGAGGAGTTTTATGAAGCTTGTGATAAATACGGGATTATGGTGTGGGACGATTTCTGGCTGAATGCCAATCCTAATTTGCCTTCGGATATTCATGTATTTAATGCGAATGTTATAGAAAAAATAAAACGGGAACGTAATCATCCTTCTATTGCTATTTGGTGTGGAGATAATGAGGGCTGGCCGGTAGCACCATTAAACAACTGGATTCGCGAAGATATTGCTGTGTACGATGGGGGCAGCAGGCATTATCAGCCCAATTCACATGCAGAAAACCTTACGGGGAGCGGCGTTTGGGGTAATCAAGATCCTAAGTGGTACTTCACACCTTATCCGCTTGGTTTTGGAGGAAGTACGGGTTGGGGCTTGAGAACCGAAATAGGTACGGCTGTATTTCCCAATTTTGAAAGTTTCAAAAAGTTTATGCCAAAGGACAAATGGTGGCCTCGTAATGAAATGTGGAATCAACATTTCTTTGGGCAAAATGCTTTTAATGCTACACCTGACAACTACGACAAATTTATAACGGAAAGATATGGTGTTCCCTCAGGAATCGAAGATTATTGTCGGAAAGCACAATTGCTGAATATTGAGACTAATAAAGCGATGTATGAAGGCTGGGAAGACCATATGTGGGAAGATGCATCCGGTGTAATGACATGGATGAGTCAATCGGCGTACCCTTCAATGGTTTGGCAAACATATGATTATTATTACGACCTTACAGGTGCATACTGGGGCGTTAAAGAGGCGTGCAAACCTTTGCATATACAATGGAATCCATTAACGAATGAAGTGAAAATTATAAATACAACAGGACGAGATGCAGATAGACTGACTGCGGAAATAAAAGTTTACAATCCTGATGGAAAAGAAGTAAAAAAGTTTAGTTCGCGAGTAAATGTTTTTTCTCCTGCGAACACGGCAGTTTCTTGCTTTACAATTCCTTTTTATGCCGAACAAAGGAATGTGGCATTGGGTAAACCGACAATAGCATCTTCCACTGATGGAGGTTCTCCGTCAGATGTTACAGACGGGAATCCAGGTAGCCGATGGGCGAGTAAGACAAACGACAACCAATGGATATATATTGATTTGCAACAGCCTCAAAATATAAATAGAGTGGTCTTTAATTGGGAGGATGCTTATGCTAAAAAGTTTAAAGTACAAGTTTCCGATGATGCTCTGAACTGGAAGGATGTGGCCATATCGGAAGGGAAAATAGGATTGCAAACGGTATATTTTAACGATGTAAATGCACGCTATGTGCGAATGTTAGGAATAGAACGAGCCACAGGTTGGGGCTATTCATTATGGAGTTTTGATGTGTACGGAGGTAACGAGCAAAGTGAAGGATTGGCAAATGTTCATTTTATAAAGCTTACTTTAAAAGATAAAGATGGGAAGTCATTAGACGAAAATTTTTATTGGAGAGGTAATAAGAATGGAGACTTTACAATGTTGAATCAAATGGCGAGAGTAAAATTAAAAATAAGCAGCAAGATTGAACGGAGGAAAGACAGCACAGTTATACACGCAATCATTACAAACCCGGTCTCGTCAAAGAGCATTGCTTTTGCCATTCGGATGCAGGTCTTGAACAGCAAAACGGAAGAACAGGTGCTACCTGCTATTTTTAGTGATGATTATTTTTCATTGTTACCCGGAGAGTTAAGACAGGTGGATATCAAAGTTGACAATAAATGTATAAAAGGAATATCGACTGGTATTACCGCTGTTCCTTATAACTCTGCACATTAATAATCAGAAGAACATTCCAATATTTAAAGCTGTTTATAATTATTTTTTAATGAGGATATTGTAGCACTCACTTGTTGTACACAGTAAGATGAACAAGAGGTAAAACCTTTTATAGATAATGACATACGATTACAGAAAATGACAATCTTATTATCTTCTGCAAAAGATGCAAGTTGATAAGGTTAATTATAGAACTATTTCGTATTTTGTTTATCAAGGTTATAAATTTAAAAAACTATTACTTGGATGTTATATTGATTGGTAATAGAAATGCGTACTAAATAGGCTAACCAAAGTGGAACTATCCAGTCATATAATCAGTTTTACCCGATTCCGCTTACAGAAATGCTACAAAATCCGGATATACCACAGAGCGACCAAAATAAGGGATATAATAATTAACTGCTTATTATTTTCATGCTAACCGAATATTATAAATATTTAATTGCAAAGTATTGATTGTCAATACTTTGCAATTAAATACTTTTTTTGTTAAAAAAACTTTTTGGAAATGTGAAATCATTTAACTTACATTTGTGTGCAGAATAGGATAGTATAGTACAATTAAAATCTCATTGTCTTTTGCATGAAGAATATTTATGACGAAATACGCGCTTTGCAAAATATTCACGGCTTATCGAAGCATGAGCAGTTTGTGGAAGGGATTTTGAACGCGCTGCAAAACAAAAGCTTATTCAAAGGCGACAAATTGCCTTCGGTTAATGAATTTATTCAGGAGTTGGGTTTTGCGAGAGAAACCATCTCCAAAGCATACCGGGATTTGATAAAACGCGGCATTGTAGAATCGCGCAACAGGGTCGGTTTTTTTGTAGCACACGAAGATGTATCGCAGCATTTGAAAATAGCTTTGGTGCTTTTTGCTTTCGATACTATTCAGGAAACTTTTTATAAAACGTTCAGAGAAAAACTGGGTAAAGGCATTCATATCGATGTGTATTTTCATCACAATAATATTCAGGTTTTTGAAAGTATTATTTCGAGTGTACGAGGCAAATACGGAATGTATGTGATAGCGCCAATTCCGCATAAAAAAACGGAGTCGATTTTAAAGACCTTGCCGATGGAAAGATTCTTAATGATTGACCGTTACGAGCCAATGAAAGGTGTTTTCTCTTATGTAACGCAGGAGTTTGAAGATGCATCGTACCGCGTGTTTGAGCAATTGTTCCCTAAAATTAAAAAGTATAAAAAGGGTGTTGTTTATTATCACAGACCAAACTCTGATACGCCGGTTGAAATTTTAAATGCAGTCAAAAAATTTGTAAAAAAATATAAAATCAGGCATGAAATTCTTCCCGAGTATATAAGTGGTTCCATTGAAAAAGGTGCAGTTTATTACACCATCAACAATGCGGAACTGTGGATGATGCTGAAAGATGCCCAGGAGAAAAAATTTGTATTTGGAAAAGACATCGGTATTCTTTCACATAACGACGATATAGTAAAAGAAATTATCTGCGGCGGTATTACAACATATTCAACGGACTTTAAACAAATGGCGGAACGTGCCGCAGCATTTGTGCTGGCGAATGAGAAAATTCAGGAAACGATACCGACTGTATTAATCGATAGGAAATCATTATAAAACCATTGAAACATTGACGTTTAGGCTTATAAATCTACGTGCGAATGTTTGTTTAATAAAAGAGAATCGCAACAAATGAAAACGTTGTATAAAATATTTTTAAATCGAAGAAATAACCGAAACATAAACAGACTGTCTCTGGTTACTTTACTACTGTTGATAAGTTTGGTTACATCTTCTTACGGCGCAAAAAAAGACTCATTGCTGACTATTGCTTTCGGCAATCATAATAAAATTGTTTACAATCTCCATGACGGAACTTACAGTGTATTTTTTGACAATAACGCATTCATTAAAAGTGCCGGTATTGAAACCAAAGGTGTAGCCGGAACTAATGTGAATAGTGCTGTTTATCGCTCTTATTCAAAAACAGTTTTTGAAGACAGGCTAGGAAAAGGTAACAAGTATGTTATCATTCGTAATGCTGAACAGGGAAATAAGCTTGAGCAAATTTTCTATGTGTATAAAAACAAAAATTATTTTGTTACGCAATTGATTGTAGAAGGAAGTAAAGCGGCAAGCAATTATATTTCTCCTTTATCCAATGCGCAGATAACCTGGAATAAAACAGGAGATAATCGTGCATTGTTTGTTCCTTTTGACAATGATATGTGGGTGCGCTACAATGCCGAAAAAGTCGATAGCGCACACTTTACGAGCAGCGAAGCAACGGCGATTTATAATAATGAAAATTACAATGGAATTGTGATAGGTTCTCTGGAACACGAAGTGTGGAAGTCTGGCATCAATATTAATTCGGGAAATAATCATTCGCTAAAGCTCACGGCATTCGCCGGTTTCAGCGATGCGACGGTAACGCACGATAAACTGCCACACGGGCTGGTACTTGACAACGATTCAATTAGTGCTTCGCCTAAATTTATGGTCGGCTACTTCGGCGACTGGCGCAAAGGCATGGATATTTACGGAAAAAACAATCGTCTTACGGAACCGCCTGTGATTTTTAACTGGACATCTCCAACGCCCATCGGGTGGAACAGTTGGGGTGTAATGCAGGATAAAATAACGCTGCCCAAAGTAAGGGGCGTGATTGATTTTTTTGCAGATTCATGCAAAGGTTTCCGCACAAGCGATAATTCTTTGTTTATCGATTTGGATGCCTTTTGGGACGGAATGAATCATGGAAATATTGACGGTAATACAGATTCTTTAAAAGCGTTTGTTGCTTACTGTAATGCACATGGCTTCAAGCCCGGTATTTACTGGACGCCGTTTACCGATTGGGGAAAAAGCGATAGGAAAGTAGAGGGAACCAATTATCGTTATCCCGATTGCTGGACAAAAGTGAACGGCGAAGTAATTGATATTGACGGTGGCAGAGCCATAGACCCAACGCACCCTGCAACGAAAGAAAGAATGGTTTATTATATCAAGGCATTTAAGAAGCTCGGCTTTAAAATGATAAAAATCGATTTCCTCGCGCATGGTACATTGGAAGCCGACAGCTATTACGATAAAAATGTTCATACAGGAATGCAGGCGTTTGCAGAAGGTATGGAATATCTGGATAAACAAATCGGTAATTCCATGTTGGTGTATGCAGCCATTTCGCCAAACATGGCAACGGCTCGTTATGTGCACATGAGGCGCATTGCCTGCGATGCTTTCAGAAGAATTGATGAAACGGCATATACATTAAACAGCACTACTTACGGCTTTTGGCTTTCGCGGATGTATAATTTCTCGGACGCAGACCATGTGGTGTTTAGCGATGTAACGGATGGCGAAAACCGTGCACGCCTTGCAGCGGCAGTCGTTACCGGCTCTTTGATTACCGGCGATGATTACTCGGCAGGCGGAAAATGGAGAGCAGCTGCGCAGCAGTTGTTACAGAATAAAGAATTGCTTTCGATTGTACAGTATGACGGAAAATCTTTTCTGCCGCTCGAAGGAAACACAGGTAAAAATGCTTCACGTCTTTTTGTGAAAATTATAGGAAAAGATGCGTATGTGGCAATGTTTAATTATGATGATAAACCTGTAAAAATCAACTTATCCGGCTATTCATTCTTTAAAAATATAAAAAGTAATGCGTATGATGTATTTAACCAAAAGCGACTAACCGGACTGTCTTCACAAGCTGTAGAAATCCCGGCAAAAGATGCCGTTATTTATAAATATAATATCAAATAATTTTAAAAAGCAAGCCATTTATTATAATTAAAACTAATCGTATGTCTGAACTGATTACAAAAAATATATATCGCACAAGCGATACAGACTATGCGGCAAGCCATAGAAAGAGGCGCTTCTGTAAGGAGGCAATTTCTTCTTGTTCGCACAAAAACAATTGTTTGTTATCGAGATCTGCCAAGCCGAATATTTGGATATTCGGTCTGTTTGCCATCATTTTATTTTTAGGTGGAATTAAACAGTCTTCGGCGCAAAGTACTTCGTCCGGACAGCAATTAATAACTGTTACCGGTTCGGTAAAAGATACCACCGGGAAAATATTAAGCGGAGTGAGTATCGTAAATACGTCCAAGAAGGGGAGTGGAACTTTTACTGATGACAATGGTAATTTCATTATTGAAGTTTCAGCCGGTTCGGTATTGCAATTTTCTTTTGTAGGTTTTCAAAGCCAGAATGTTACTGTTTCGGAAGGTATGAAACCTTTGAACATTATACTGCATCCGGCAACCGCTGAAAGTCAGGATGTGGTGGTAACCGCATTTGGAAGAACGGAAAGAAAAGAAGCGGTTGTCGGTTCGGTTACAAGCGTAAATCCGCAGGATTTGCAGATTCCTGCAAGTAACCTTACGACCGCGCTTGCGGGAAGGGTTGCAGGTATGATTGCATTTCAACGCGGCGGACAGCCCGGTTTTGACAATGCTAACTTTTTCATTCGCGGAGTTACAACAAACGGTTATAGCGCAAGCCCGCTGATATTGGTAGATAATATTGAACTAAGTGCAGATGACTTGGCAAGATTGCAAGTAGATGATATTGCGAGCTTTTCCATTTTGAAAGACGCGAGCGCTGCAGCTTTATATGGTGCGCGAGGCGCGAACGGCGTAATATTGATTACTACAAAAGATGGTAAGATAGGAAAAGCTTCAGTAAATATTCGCGTAGAAAATTCTGTATCAAAACCTACAAAGACTATAAAACTGGCTGACCCTGTAACATACATGAAAGATTACAACGAAGCTGTTACTACGAGATTCCCTTCCCAGACTCCGCAGTTTACTCCTAATCAAATATATAATACACAACAAACGTGGGATAATGCACCGGGTAGTAGCCCATATATTTATCCCGCCGTTGATTGGATGAAAACTTTGTTCAAAGACCAGACTGCTACCAGGCGCGCTGACTTTAATGCAAGCGGCGGCAGCCAGTTTGCCAAATATTACATAGCAGGTTCTTATTCGCGGGACAACGGTATTTTACAGGTAAGCCCGATAAACAATTTCAATTCCGGGATGAAGTATGAAAATTACCAGCTAAGAGCCAACGTAAATCTTGCTATCACTTCTACCACAAATGTAGAAGTTAGACTCTGGGGAAATTTTAATGATTATACAGGACCTATTACAAGCAGTTCCGATGGTTTCGCAACTGACTTGTATTCTAAGGCGCTTCATGCAAATCCGGTAGCATTTGCCCCTTCTTATCCGCCGGATAGCGCCAACTTGCTCACACACCATATCCTGTTTGGAAATAATACCAATATCACAGGCGGTCTTTTGGACAATCCTTATGCCGATTTGATGGATGGCTACAAGTCCTTTTCACAATCCAGAATGTCTGCCCAATTTGAGCTGACACAAAAGTTCGATTTCTTTACAAAAGGACTTTCATTTCACGGAATCTTCAGCACGAACAGGTATTCTTATTTTGACCTTACGCGTCAATATAAACCGTTCTATTACAATATAGCAAGCTTTGACCCGCATACCAACGATTATACGTTAGACTGGATAAATAATCAACCTGGGCAGGCACAGGAATTTTTGAGTTATTATCCCGGAACAAAAACGGTTACTACATATCTCTATTTGCAGGGGACATTGGATTACACTAGAAATTTCGGAAAAAATAATGTAAGTGCTACATTAATTGGAACAAGGGAGCAAACCGAAGATGGAGATGCCGGAGATTTGCAAAGCTCTTTACCTAATAGAAACCTCGGCTTTTCGGGCAGAGCGTCCTACTCTTACGACAACCGCTATTTTGTAGAATTTAATTTCGGCTACAATGGTTCTGAAAAATTTGCACCGCAGCATCGTTGGGGCTTTTTCCCGACCATTGGCGCAGGGTGGGTTATTTCCAATGAAAAATTCTGGACAGGCGGTATATCCGATGTTATTACCCGTTTAAAATTGAGAGGCAGTTACGGACTGGTAGGTAATGATAATATCAGCAGCAGAAGATTTTTCTATCTGTCAAATGTATCGCCCGATGGCGGTCCCGGAGCTTCTTTTGGCACATCAAACGGTTTCAGTTTAAATGGGACCACAATTAGTGCATACCCGAATCCTGACATTACATGGGAAAGATCAAAGAAATCCAATCTTGCTATTGAAGCTACCTTCTTTAAAAACCTGAATGTTACCGCAGAAATTTATCACGAATACAGGTACGATATTTTGAATCCGAGAGGTTATATTCCCGTTTCCGTTGGTCTCGAAACTAGTGCTAATGCAAACTTACAGGCAAATATAGGCAAGGTAAAATCTAATGGTCTTGACTTGAATCTTGATTATAAGCAAACCATTTCAAAAGACTTTTGGGCGCAGGCAATGGGTAACTTAACGGTAACATCCAATAAATTGATATACGATGAAGAACCCGATTACAGGTATGCATATCAATATGGCTACGGACTTCCCTTGAATCAGCCTCGCGGTTATATAGCAGAGCGTTTATTTGTGGATGATAAGGAAGCTTTGAACTCGCCTCCGCAGGCATTTGGTGGTTCATTAAAAGTAATGGGTGGCGATATCAAATACCGTGATGTAAACGGCGATGGCGTAATTGACGGCGATGACCAGGTACCGATAGGATTGCCTACAACACCGCAGATTATTTATGGATTTGGGTTTTCCGTAGGATATAAACACTTTGATTTGAGCGCATTTTTCCAAGGGTTAGCAAGAGAATCATTCTTTATTGACCAGAACTCTACTGCGCCTTTCATTAATAATTCGCAATTGTTGCAAGCTTATGCCGATAATCACTGGACAGAAGAAAATCAGAATTTATATGCGTTGTGGCCCCGTTTTTCTTCTGTGGATATTCCAAACAACGACCAAACCAGCACCTGGTGGTTACGCGATGGAAGTTTCCTTAGATTAAAATCAGCGGAGTTTGGATATACGTTGCCGCAAAAATGGACAAAACATGCAGCTATCAAAAATCTGAGAATATACTTCAGCGGATTGAATTTGCTCACGTTCAGCAAATTTAAAATGTGGGACCCGGAACAGGCTGGAAACGGCTTTGGATACCCTATACAGAAAGTGTATAACCTTGGTCTTAATATGAATTTTTAGCTTTAAATTTTTAGTGAAATGAAAAAAATATTAAAATATAGCCTGTTCTTACTGATTCCGGTATTTAACTCATGCAGTAAGTATCTGGATGTTGTTCCAGATGACGTAGCAACGCTGAATAGCTCATTTGCCAATGCAAACGAAACGGAAGCGTATCTGTTTGGTTGTTATAGTTACTTACAACAAATGGGAAATCCATTGGGCAATGCAGGTTTTACAGCTTCGGGAGAAATTATTTTTCCTACTGATTTGCCCAGCAATACAAGCTTAAATGGTGCAGACCTTGATGGATTCAATCTCATGCGTGGATTACAGAATGTACAGAATCCTTTGTATAATTATTGGGACGGATATAATATAAGAAGTGGTGCAGGAACACGTTTATGGGAAGCTATCAGAAAGTGTAATACATTTTTGGATAATGTCAATACGCCGCCCGATTTACATATTGACGATAAGAAACGCTGGATAGCAGAAGCTAAGTTTTTAAAGGCTTACTATCATTATTGGTTAATCAGGATGTACGGTCCGATACCTATTGAAGATAAAGCCATGCCGGTAGATGCTCCCGAAGATTCGGTAAGAGAGTTTCAGTATCCGGTGGATTCATGTTTTAGTTATGTAGTGAATTTGTTAGACCAGGCTATTCCCGATTTGCCGCCTACAATTCAAAATACACTTACCGAGGCAGGAAGAATTTCACAGGTTATTGCACTATCTGTAAAAGCGGAAGTGCTGGCTACGGAAGCAAGCCCATTATTTAACGGTAATCCTGATTATGCAAGTTTCAAAGGTAAGCACGGAGAGAATTTATTTTCCACTTCTGTTGACCCGTCTAAGTGGCAACGTGCAGCAGATGCGTGTAAAGCCGCTATCGATGCGGCACAGGCGCAAGGGTTTCAGTTGTATCAGTTTGTTCAGCAGGGTGGTGTTACACACATGACGGATTCTACTAAAGAATTGCTGACACTGCAAGGTGCTTTTGTCGATAGCTGGAACCCCGAACAAATATGGACAATCAACAACACTTTCGGTTATCAGATATGGGCGGCTCCAAGAGTGAGTGATGCAGCAATTTCGGTGTATGATTTCTTTTCCAACTTCGGTGTACCAATGGCTGAAAGCGAATTATTTTATTCGAAGAACGGTGTACCTATTAATGAAGATAAGACCTTTGACTACGCAGACAGATACAAAGTGGTACAAGGCGATGATGCCAACAGGTTTTATGTAAAAAAAGGTTACAATACCAACGAAGGTAACTTAAACAGGGAACCGAGATATTATGCCGATGTCGCTTTTGACGGCGGCGTATGGTTTGGCTTCGGTAATACCGACGATACCAATCCAAACTATATCAATGCTGTTAATGGTGCTGCTGCGCCGCTTGACCCTATTAGTTATAATCCTACAGGATATTGGGCTAAAAAATTAACGCCATATCAAACAACTGCTACAGGTGGAAGCAACTCTTCCTTTCAGGCACAAAATTATTATTGGCCCTTTATGCGCCTCACGGGTTTGTGGCTGTTATATGCAGAGTGTTTGAACGAAGCAAATGGTCCAAGTCCTGAAGTATATCAATGGATTGATAAAGTTCGTGCGAGAGCCGGATTGCCGGGTGTACAGGAAGCTTGGGCGCAGTATTCCAAAAGCCCAAATAAGCCGAATACAAAAGACGGTTTACGACAGATTATTCATCAGGAAAGAAGAATCGAGCTGGCATTTGAAGGGCAAGCCGGATGGGATTTGCGCAGATGGAAAGAGCTGCAAAGCGTATTAACCAATCCGTTCCAGGGCTGGAACACGCGCTCTAAAGAAAAGACGACTGCTGCATATTATAACATCCAGAATTACTATCAGCCGCAGTTTGGTATTGCAGATTATTTATTCCCGATACAGAAATATGATTTGCTGACGAATCCTAATTTGGTTCAAACACCTTACTGGCAAGGTTATTAACAGAAACATTCATTTTTAAATTGAAAATAATGGCATCGAAAAATTATTTAAGAAAACTGTATCCCCTTGCTTTCATGTTGTTGATAGCAGTACAGTATTCCTGCAAAAAAATGGAAGGATACAATACTGTTGTATCTACCGATAAAACAAAGCCCGGTCCTGTAACCAATGTAAAGATTACTAACCTGAACGGCGAAGCAATCATTACGTATGACTTGCCGGAATCGTCCAATATTTTATATGTTCAGGCAACATATAAAATTAATGATACGGCAAGCAGGCAGTCCAAATCGTCTTATTATTCGGATAGTATTATTGTTAGCGGATTTGCCAAAAGTCAGGATTATGATGTTATTCTCCACGTAGTGTCCCGCGCGGATGTGAAGTCGGATTCGGTAGTGGTAAAAGTGCATCCCGATACGCCGCCGTATTTGCTCACGTATGCTACATTATTCACGCAGCCTACTTTTGGCGGTGTCAATATTAAGGCTGTTAACAAGACAAAGTCTAATATTGGAATCGTTACGCTTTTTCCGAATGCACTTACCAACAGGTATGAGATAATTGACCAGAATTATTCAAATTCCGATTCGGTAAACTACAGTTTGCGCGGTTACGATACTTTGCCGAAACCGTTTGCATTTTATGTAACAGACCAATATGGCAACAGGTCGGATACAGTATTCACAACCATTAAGCCGATATTTGAAGAGTTAATGGATAAATCCAAATTCCAGCAGTACGTATTGGGTACAGATGTACCGAATTATCAAAATGGATATTTTAACCTGCCCAAGCTGTTCGATGGAGATGCTTCTGATAACAGTACTTATGCTACAGAACAACCTCTGACTACCAAAAATCCGCTTAAGCCATTTCTATGGCCCGTGTGGGCAACTTTTGATATGGGGCAAACGGCAAAACTCAGCCGCTATGTTTTAAACTACAGAACGGGTGGCAATAATGAATTTGTATGGACTTCCGGTGCTCCGCAGCAATGGATAATGTGGGGAAGAGCAGATACGCCGCAAGATGAACTGATGCCCACAGACACAACACAGTTACCGCCTGTCGGTGGAATGACTCCCGGCGGTTGGATTAATATGGGCGTATTCGATGGACCGCCAAGACCTGCCGATAATCCATTGACCAATGCAGATATAACTCTTTGGAATGCCGGTTTCAATTTTGATTTATCGTTTGATTTGCCTCCGGTAAGATATATAAGATTTGAATGTTTACATATCATGGGCGGAACAGATAATTATTTCAACATGAATGAAATAACGTTTTACGGAAATACTAATATCCATTAGTGTTAATAAAATAATTGCATCCTTAATAAAATTTTTAAAATGAGAAACAATATAAAAATCTTGACGGCAATATCTTTACTGGTTGTTGTTATGTATGCCTGCTCAAGAAAAGCAACGGATTACGAATCGTTTCTTGACGGAAAAGAAATTACCTATCCTGGTTCTGCGCAAAATGTATCTGTATTGCCGGGCAAGTACAGGCTGATGTTGCAATGGCATCCAAGCCCCGACCCAAGTGTAACTAAGTATGTAGTTTATTGGAATAACTACGCAGATTCAACAATAGTGCAGGCTACAACACACGAACCGAAAGATACTATTGAATGTCTGATTAGTAATTTGCAAGAGTATAGCTACACGTTTTTCATTAATTCTTATGATGATAAAGGAAATAAATCTATAGTCACGGAAGTGGATAATGCGCGAGCTTACGGCAGCATATATCAAAATAGTTTGCAAAACAGACCAATCAACATAGACACGCCTTACATCGTGCAAAGTAACCAGTCCGATGTACTGTTGAATTTTTTGACTCCCGATACAGTTAATATTAATACGGTGGTTACTTATACCAATACTTCAGGAGCAACAGTGAAAGAAAATCTTTCTGCGGATAACGGTGGTGTTTTGCTTACCAACTATAAATTTGGAACGCCTGTTACTTATCAGTCTTCTTATACTCCTAAGAGAGGAGCTATCGATACTTTTACAACATTGCTTCCAGATACCGTTCCTACTATTTTCAAATATGTTGAATGCAGCAAGAGTTTGTTCTCTGCATTAAATCTTCCGTATGATATTCATGATAACAGCTACGGAACGCATATCGAATCTATCTGGGACGGATCTTCAGACATTAAAGGTTATACCGGAGATGTTCATGGCGCTTTTTGTTCTGACGGACAGGTACCTTTGGCAAACCATTTCAGTATTGATTTAGGAGCGACTTATAACAATATTTCACGCATTCAGGAAATTGGAAGAAACTGTTGTAGCAATCCAATCGATTTTGAAGTATGGGGAATTGCAGATACAACAAACGCCGTTTCACAATTAGCAGGCAATGATGCGAATTGGAAAACCGATGTATTAAGCAAAGGCTGGACTTTATTAACGGAAGTTGTGCGTGGAGATGACGGACAGGCGGCAGTTACTGCCAATTTCATAGATAATCCGCCACCTGTTCGTTATATCATGATAAGAGTGCTTAAAACTTCAGACGGCGGTTCCGGTACAAATCTTAGCCAGGTTACGTTCTGGTATAAAGAATAAGAGAAAAGAATTGAATGATAAAAAATATTTCAGTTAGAGACATTCGCTATCCTTTAGGCAAAGGCGCAGGAAGCGATGCCATTCATCGAGACCCGGTTTATTCTTATGCCGTAACGCAGTTAATTGACGACAGTGGCATTGTTGGAACGGGTCTCGCATTTACGCTCGGAGAAGGAAATAACTTGGTTTGCGAGGCGGCAAAGTTTTATGCCGAAAAATTAATCGGGAAAGACATTGAAGAGTTAATGTCCGGTTTCGGTAAAACATTCAATGAGCTTTCCAATGAACAACAATTTCGCTGGCTTGGTCCGCACAAAGGCGTGGTGCATTTGGCTTTGGCATCTGTAACCAATGCGTGTTTTGATTTGTGGGCGAAGAAAAAAGGCGTGCCGCTTTGGAAATTGTTGATTGATTTATCACCCGAAGAAATTATCAATGTTGTTGATTTATCGTATCTCGAAGAAGAACTGACGAAAGAACAAGCATTGTCTTTATTGCAAGAAAATTTGAGCGGAAAAAATGAACGCACAAAAATTTTAGACAAAGGTTATCCGGGTTACGATACATCAATAGGTTGGTTCAATTATTCAGATGAACAGGTAAAAGAAAATGTACGCAAATCAGTTGCAGAAGGCTTTTTGGCGATGAAACTGAAAGTTGGTTCACATAATGAACAGGATGATATTCGTCGTGCGAATATTGTACGGGAAGCTGCGGGCGATAGAGCCAAAGTAATGCTCGATGCCAATCAGCAATGGACTTTGCCGCGCGCAATAAAAATTTGTAAAGAACTTGCTGCTATCAATCCATATTGGATTGAAGAGCCTACGCATCCCGACGATGTATTGGCGCACAAAGTTTTATCGGAAGAAATCAATCCTGTAAAACTGGCGCTTGGCGAGCATGTGCCGAACAGAATTATTTTTAAGAATTATCTGCAAACAAAATGCGCAGGTTTCATTCAGGTAGATGCTCTGCGAGTTGGCGGTGTGAGCGAGTTTATAAGCGTGAGTTTATTATGCAGAAAATATAATGTTCCTGTTGTTCCGCACGTGGGAGACATGGGACAATTGCATCAGCATTTGGTTTTGTTCAATCATATTTCATTGGGACATGAAGCATTGTTTCTGGAGCATATTCCGCATTTGCAACAGCACTTTGTTCATCCCGTTCAGATAAAGAACGGGTTGTATCAAACGCCGCAAAACGTTGGAAGCAGTTGTGATTTGAAGGGAATATAATCAGCTAATCTCGTTATCTTTTTATGATAAAAACTATCGACATTATTATCAGTGTTGCATATATCCTTGGCATTCTTGCTTTGGGATTGTGGGCTGGTATTAGTCATCGTAAAAAGAATAAAGGGAATGCCGCAAACGAATATTTTTTAGCAGGAAAAAGTTTGAAATGGGGTTCAATCGGTTTGGCATTATTTGCAACAAATATTTCCACCGTTCATCTTGTAAGCCTTGCGCAGAGTGGGTTTGATACAGGTTTGCTCAACGGGAATTTTGAGTGGATGGCGGCGTTCACGCTCATTTTACTGGCTTTGTTTTTCGCACCGTTCTATATAAAATCCGGTGTTGCAACGCTGCCCGATTTTCTGGAAAAAAGATATAACAGAGAATGCAGGGATTGGCTCGTAATTATATCTATTATATCCGCAATTGTTATTCATATCGCATTTTCTATGTTGGCGGGCGGCATTGTTTTAAAAACATTGTTCGGTATTAATATGTACACAAGCGTGATTGTCATCACATTGATTACTGCTGTTTACACAATCATCGGCGGATTGAAAGCTGTTGTTGTTACCGAGTCTGTACAAACCGTTGTGCTGATTACCGGAGCGATTGTTATTACCATTGCTGCATTTCAAAAAATGGGCGGATGGCAACCGATGGTAAATGTGTTGCATCACACAGGCAATATGAATAAACTATCCATGCTGCGACCGCACGGAGATAAAGACGGAATGCCTTGGTACGCGGTGTTTCTCGGCTATCCTGTTTTGGGAATCTGGTATTGGTGCGCCGACCAAACTATTGTACAACGAGTGCTTGGCGCTAAAGATGAAAACAATGCGCGGGTGGGTCCTTTGTTTTGCGGATTTATCAAAATATTGCCTGTGTTTATTTTTGTGTTGCCGGGCTTGTTGGCTTATACATTGGCTCAATCAGGATTGTTAAACATAAGCTCTTTGCAAACAACTGATGCGGCAGGAAAAATAATGGTACAAAGCAAAGGCATTTATACATTGATGATTACGCAACTCTTGCCGAGCGGCTTAATCGGGATTTTGATTGCCGCTTTATTATCGGGACTCATGAGCCAAATTTCTGGTGCGTTGAATTCAATTTCAACAATGCTGAGCTACGATATTTACAAGCGTTACAAACCAGAGTCGAGTGATAAAAAATTAGTTCGCGTAGGAAAAATATCTGCGGGTATTTCTCTTTGCATATCATTGCTGTTATTGCCTTTGCTGAATAAATACGAAAGTATTTTCAATGGGCTGAACGACATTATCGCACACATTGCGCCGCCGATTACCTGTGTGTTTTTATTAGGAATTTTTTGGAAAGGCGCATCGGCACAATCTGCGAAACTCACGCTGTGGCTGGGTTCTGCGTTGGGCGCCGTTGTCTTTGCAATTAATAAAATTTATTCAAACACGGCTGTCGCACACATTCCTTTTATGATGATAGCGTTTTATTTGTTTTGCATTTGCGTTGTAATGCAAATCATTTTTTCTTATGTATATCCTGTCGTTCATACAAAAGAAAGTGGAACGTTGTATTGGAAAAATCCATTAGAGCCTTTGCGAAGTAAGGGATGGAGCGGAATCGGAAACTATAAAACATTATCGGCGTTGCTTTTGCTGGTAATGATTTTTTTATTTTGGAAATTCAGGTAAGAAGATTTTTTATGCAATTATTAGAAGATAAAATTATTTTTTTAACAGGCGGCTCAATGGGCATTGGTTTTGAGTGCGCAAAAAAATATGCAGCAGCCGGAGCCAAAGTAATCATCGTTTCCAATGATAAAATTTCGCTTGATAATGCAATTGAAGTATTGGGCAGAGAACACCTCGCAATATTGTGCGATATATCGAATGAAGATGAAGTGAAACATGCAATAACACAGGCTTTGAGCGTATTCGGAAAATTGGATGTTATTCACAACAATGCAGGAATTGCGCATCCTTCAAAGCCTTTGCACGAAACAAGTAATGATGAATGGCAACGATTGTTCGATGTGAATCTGAAAGGAATATTTTATACAACGAAATACGGATTAGATGCTTTGAAAAAATCGAAAGGCTGCATCTTGAATACAAGCAGTTTAGTTGGCGAAATCGGTCAGGAAAATCACGCGGTGTACTCTGCCACAAAAGGTGCGGTAAATGCGCTTACGAAGTCAATGGCGTTGGATTATGCGCAATATAAAATTCGCGTGAATGCTGTTGCACCCGCAGGTGTGTGGACGCCGATGTTGCGCAGTTGGGCAAAAGAACAAAGCAACGCAAGCGAGATAGAAAAATACTTGGACAAAATTCATCCGTTGGGTTATTGTCCCGAAGGCGATGTTATTGCGGATGCTTGTGTTTTCCTGCTTTCGGACAAAGCAAGATTTATTACGGGAACTGTTTTGCCTGTGAGTGGCGGCGCAGAATTGGGTTACAGGTTTACTCATTAAAATTATAAAGCCAAGATTATTTTATGAAGATGAAAAAGAATTTATTATTGTTTTCAATGTTGGGTTTTACCCAAATTGGTTTTGCTCAAACCAAGCCTTTGCAACTTTGGTACACGCAACCTGCAAAACAGTGGGAAGCCACGCTGCCATTAGGCAACGGACGTTTAGGTATGACACCCGATGGCGGCGTTGAAAAAGAAAATATTGTGCTGAACGATATTACGCTTTGGTCAGGTTCGGAACAAGATGCGAATAATTATGATGCACATAATTACTTGCCGAAAATCCGTGAATTATTGTTTGAAGGTAAAAATGAAGAAGCGCAAAAACTGGTTAATGAACATTTCATTTGTCTCGGTCCGGGTTCGGGCGGCAGGCAATGGGGATGTTTTCAAATGCTGGGAAATCTCGATTTGAAATTTTCCTATAACGGAACGAACGAAGGAAAAGTTGAGTATAAAAACTATCTGCGAAGATTGTCTTTGGATAGCGCCATTGCAACAAGTATTTACGAAGTAAACGGCGTACATTACAAGAAAGAATATTTTACAGCCTTCGGCTCTGATGTAGATATCATCAGAATTACAGCCGACAAGCCGCATCAAATTAACTGCTCAATCGGAATCAGCCGCCCCGAAAGAGCAACAGTTTCTGCAAGTGATAATGTGTTGCAAATGCAGGGTCAGTTGGACAACGGAACAGATGGTAAGGGCATGAAATACCTGGCTAAAGTAAAAGCGGTTACAAATGGTGGTTCGCAACACATTGAAGGCAATAATCTGGTTGTAAAGAATGCAAGCGAACTCATTATTTATATCTCTGAAAAAACAGATTATAAAAATCCTTCGTACCGGAAAGATGTAGATGATTTGTTGGCAAATGCAGTCCGTCAGTCTTATAAAAAAGAAAAGCAACAACATATTATTGCGTTCCAAAAATTATATAAAAGGGTGTATGTAAACCTTGGCAATAGTAAAGACGATTTGCCTACGAATGAGCGTTTACAGGCATTTCAGAAAAATCCGCAAGCAGATAACGGCTTGGCTGTTTTGTTTTATCAGTTCGGAAGATACTTGTCTATCAGCAGCACAAGGGTCGGCTTGCTGCCGCCGAATTTGCAAGGCTTATGGGCAAACCAAATTCATACACCCTGGAACGGCGATTATCATTTGGACGTGAATGTGCAAATGAACCATTGGGGAACGGATGTTTCTAATCTGTCGGAACTCGATTTACCTTTGACAGAACTGGTTAAAGAAATGGTTCCCAACGGCGAAAAAACCGCGAAAGCATATTATAATGCAGAAGGCTGGGTGGCGCACGTGATTACAAACCCGTGGCATTTTACCGAGCCGGGCGAAAGCGCTTCGTGGGGCGTTACCAAATGTGGTTCGGGCTGGCTCTGCGACAATCTTTGGCAGCATTATGCTTTTACGAATGATACAGCATACTTAAGAGAAATTTATCCTATACTTAAAGGTTCCGCTTTGTTTTATAAAAGCATGCTGGTGCGTGACCCAAAAACTAAATGGTTAGTTACTTCGCCATCCTCTTCGCCTGAAAACAGCTTTGTAATGCCAGACGGAAACAATGTGAGTATTTGCATGGGACCGACGATTGACAATCAAATTATCCGTGAGTTGTATGAGAATGTAATTACGGCTACGAAAGTGTTCAACATTGATAAAGATTTGAGGGATACGCTTGAGTATCAACTCACGCAAATTCCGCCTGCGGGGAGAATTTCGCCTGACGGCAGAATTATGGAATGGTTGGAAAATTACAAAGAATCGGAAGTGCATCATCGCCATGTATCGCATTTATACGGCGTGTATCCTGCAAATGAAATTACGCCCGACAGCACGCCCGACTTAGCGGAAGCTGCAAAGAAGAGTTTGGATGTTCGCGGCGATGACGGACCGAGTTGGTCTATTGCTTACAAAATGCTGATGTGGTCAAGGTTGTACGATGGTAATCGTGCGTATAAATTGTTTATCAACCTGATGCGTCCGGTTGTATCGACAGGGATTAATTACGGCGCCGGCGGCGGTATTTATCCGAATTTATTTTCCGCAGGTCCACCGTTTCAGATAGATGCCAATTTTGGCGGATGCGCAGGCATTGCGGAAATGCTGTTGCAAAGCCATGCGGGCTATATTAATTTGTTGCCAGCCGTTCCCGATGAATGGAGAGCGCAGGGCGAAGTGAAAGGCTTGAAAGCGCGTGGTAATTATGTCGTGGATTTTAGATGGAAAGACGGGCAAATCATCTCTTATCATATTTATTCAAAAAAGCCAAGTTCAGTAAAAGTAAAAGTGAATGGCGTTCTGAAAACTGTGAAATCGTCCGTGATGTAAGTTATAAATTTTCGCCTCGGTATGTTTCTTCACGTACAGAAATTCTTGTGCGTGAAGAAACGCACCACAGCATCGATTTTTTTAATAAAACTGTAATCAAATTATGAAACAAAAAATCACAGGTACCAAGCTGTTCCTGTTGTTGATATTTTTAGTTATGAAAAATCCTATTGTAAGCGCGCAGATTTTGGACACATCGTTCTTGAGAATAAAAAATGTATTAACGCCTCCGATGGGCTGGATGACGTGGAATGGGTTTGGGGAAAATATCAACGAAGGCATTATCAAAGAAATGGCGGACGCATTGGTTTCATCGGGCATGGCGGATGCAGGTTACAATTATATTTTTATCGATGACGGCTGGCAGGGTGGCCGCGATAATAAAAACAATATCATTCCCGATGTGAAAAAATTTCCTTCAGGCATTAAAGCATTGGCAGATTATGTTCACGCGAAAGGTTTGAAACTTGGTATTTATTCCGATGCTGCGCCGTTGACTTGCGCAGGTTACACTGGTAGTCTGAATTTTGAGAAGCAGGATGCGGCGACCTTTGCATCGTGGGGAATCGACTATCTTAAATACGATTATTGCAACGCACCGTCGGATATGGCAACTGCAAAAGAAAGATATAAAGCAATTGCCGATGCTTTATCAGAATCCGGTCGGAATATCGTACTTGGCATTTGTGAATGGGGCGGAAGACAACCTTGGTTGTGGG
The DNA here is from genome assembly GCF_001659705.1 of Arachidicoccus sp. BS20. Taxonomy (NCBI): domain Bacteria; kingdom Pseudomonadati; phylum Bacteroidota; class Chitinophagia; order Chitinophagales; family Chitinophagaceae; genus Arachidicoccus; species Arachidicoccus ginsenosidimutans. The sequence goes on along the minus strand of NZ_CP015971.1, from coordinate 601,922 downwards.
CTGCACAAGCAGGCGGAACAATTTGGAGAATATCGGGCGATATCCGCGATAAATGGAAAGATAAAGGTCAGGGAGGAATGGGCATCATGGATATTGTGGATATTAACGGCGGACTTGATGAATACGCTGGGCGCGGACGTTGGAACGATCCTGATATGTTAGTGGTCGGTTTGAACGGCGTTAAAGGTCCCGCTGCCGATTTGGGCGGCACGGGTTGTAGCGATACAGAATATCAAAGCCAGATGAGTTTGTGGTGTATTTTGTCTTCGCCATTGATTGCAAGTAATGACTTGCGAAAGATGGATGCGCGCGCAAAAGAAATTTTGACAAACAAAGAAGCTATTGCTATTAATCAGGATGCACTGGGAAAACAGGGAAAGCGTCTGGTTAATAATGATGATTGGGCAATATTTGTAAAGCCATTATCTAACGGAGATATTGCAGTTGCGATATTGAATAAGAGCGATAAGCAACAGAAAATGAATGTGCTGTTTGGCGATTTAAGTCTTTCTGGCAATTACGAAATACGGGATTTATGGGAGCACCGTGTAATCGGAAAGGGAAATAAATGGAAAGGCGAAGTTGCATCGCATGAAACAAAATTGTTCAGACTAAAAGTCATTAAATAAGAATGGAAAATATCTCCGTGAATCTCCGCGTAATCTTTGTGTAATAGCTATTCACAGGGATTCGAAGAGTTTATACAGAGAATCACAGAGTTGCTTCATAAACAGTATAAAATATAATCATGATACATCGTATAAAATCTTTTTTATTAGTTAGTGCATTAAGCGGAATAACAATTCTTCATGCACAATCTGACAATTTAACGAAATATGTCAATCCGTTTATCGGAACGGGAGCGGTTAACGGTTCGAGTTTATCGGGCAATAATTTTCCGGGAGCGACCATGCCTTTCGGTATGGTACAGTTAAGCCCCGACACAAAGGAAGCGCCGGATTGGTCTGCGGCTTCGGGCTACGACCATAACGATAAATTTATTTACGGATTCAGTCATACACATTTAAGCGGAACGGGTGTGTCAGAATTGTTTGATATTTCTGTAATGCCTTTTTCAACGGAAAGAAATTTTCCTATTCGCTCTTCATTTTCACATGAAAAGGAATCTGCAAAGCCCGGATATTATCAGGTAAAATTGTTGGATGATAATATCGATGCAGAGCTTACGGCTACTGAACATGCAGGTTTTCATAAATATACTTTTGATGCCGGTAAAGATGAACATATATTGATTGACTTAAATCATTCTATTCAAAAAGGAAGCTGGGATTGTAAAATCATCGGTGCGCAAATAAGAATGTTAGATAATCACACCATCGAAGGTTACAGGCTGATTACAGGTTGGGCGCCTTTGCGAAAAATTTATTTTTATGCAGAATTTTCCAAACCGATTATTTCCAATAAAATGATGAGCGGAAATACGGTATATAACAATCAATCTATCGTCAACGGAACAGATGTGAAAGCTGTGTTTGATTTTGATAAAAAAAATCCTGAAGTACTTGTAAAAATTGGTATTTCTCCCGTAAGCATAGAGAATGCCAAACAAAATTTACAGGCAGAAATTCCTGCCTGGGACTTCGAGAAAACCGTGTCGCATGCAAATCTGCTTTGGGAAAATGAATTAGATAAAATAAAGATTGACGGAACGGATTTGCAGAAGAGGATTTTCTATACGGCAATGTATCACGCATTCACGCAGCCGAATAAATTGTCCGATGTCAACGGCGATTATATGTCCGCTGATTTTACGACAACAAATTCGCCGCGGGGTTATTATTCCACCTTCTCTTTGTGGGATATGTACCGCGCGGCAGGTCCATTGTACACGCTGTTGCAGCCACAAAAAACTGCTGCATTTGTGAACAGTATGATTGCGCATTATAAAGCGTTTGGCTTCTTGCCGATTTGGGAATTGTGGGGACAGGAAAATTATTGCATGATAGGCAATCATGCGATTCCCATTGTGGTAAATGCCGTGTTGAATAATATCAAAGGCATTGATGTAAATGAAGCGTATGAAGCCGTGAAGAATTCATCTTTAATCAGTCATACAAATTCGCCGTTTGATGTTTGGGAAAAGTATCATTACATGCCCGAAAATCTGCAATCGCAATCCGTATCGCTTACGTTGGAAATGAGCTATGACGATTGGTGTGTAGCACAGTTGGCAAAGCATCTTGGTAAGACAGATGATTATAATCGTTTCATTGCACGCTCAGAATTTTATAAGAATTTGTATGATGCAAAAACAGGTTTCTTCCGTGCGAAAGATGATAAAGGCAATTGGTTGGAACCCTTTAATCCGTTGCATTACGGCGCAAACGGCGGCAATCCTTATACCGAAGGAAATGCGTGGCAATATCTTTGGTATGTGCCGCAAAATGTTCCTTCGCTGATTGCATTGATGGGCGGAAAAGATATGTTTGTAAAAAGATTAGATTCACTTTTTACTTTAACGGATAGTACAGTTCAAAGAAACGGCAATGCGTCGGGATTAATCGGTCAGTACGCACACGGAAATGAACCGAGCCATCATATTTCTTACTTGTATGATTATGCAGGCGCACCGTGGAAAACACAATATTATGTTACAAAGATTATGAACGAAATGTATAACGATTCGTTCTCGGGATATGCAGGCAATGAAGACTGCGGGCAAATGGCTTCATGGTATGTATTCAGCGCAATGGGCTTTTATCCTGTAAATCCTGCAAGCGGCGTATTCGCTATCGGTTCGCCCATTTTACAAAAAGCAACCATGAATTTGCCGAATGGAAAAACATTTACGGTAACTGCTAAAAATGTTTCGGATAAAAATATTTACATACAGTCTGCAAAGTTGAATGGTGTAAATTATACACATACTTATATCACGAAAGACGATATTGAAAACGGCGGCACATTAGAACTTGTGATGGGCGCTCAACCGAATAAAAAGTGGGGAATAAAAGATAGTGATGTACCCTTGAATACGGTGTTTAATAATTAATTGATGTTTTATGAAAATGAAAAATGGGTTTATAAAAACAGTATTATTGATAATATTGATTACACGTGGCTTTGTTTCATCAGCGCAAGAGAATCGCAAAGAATTATTATCATCCAAAACTGCGAAGAATAAAATTCCTTATTCGGTTATGTCGTTAAGCGCACAATATATCGGCACAGCAATAAGCGATTCAAATTGGTACAATTGGTGTATATCTCCGCTTCAAACCAAAGACGGTAAGATTCATATTTTCGGAAGCCGCTGGCCAAAGAAAGACGGCATGGAAGGCTGGACGGGACCGAAGGCGGAAATCGCACATTTTGTAAGCGACAAGCCTGAAGGTCCTTTTAAATATGTCGGTACGATTATGAAAACGGCTATGTTGCCCGATACGACTGTAATGGCTGGTCCGCACAATCCGAGATTGGAATATGTTGACGGCAAATATATTTTGTTGTATATCTGCCAGAACCCGACTATCGGAAGCAAAGGGCAACGTATCGGGATGATGATTGCAGACAATATAAACGGACCTTGGAGATTTGCAGGCAACAACAAAGGCATTATGGTTGAGCCGTCAAAAGACCCGTCGCATTGGACATACAACGCGGCTATCGGCGCGGATAATCCTGCGTTTTTAAAAATTGGCAAGAAATATTATATCTATTATAAGTGCGGCACACCTGAGCAAATGAAAGCAAAATACGGCTATGCCGTTTCGGATAAATTGGAAGGTCCTTATGTTTTGTGCGATGAGCCTATCACGGATAATGTGTCATATCTGGAAGATGCGCAGGCATTTGCATACAAGAAAAATTATTACTTATTAACCGCAGATAATTTAGGCGGAAATACAGGTATTTACGGAGATTTAATTTTATGGAAATCCGCGACAGGATTGAGTTTTAAGCTCGCTGATGCACAAATAGCGATGGGAAATATTTTTGATTATTGGGGAACGCCTCAACAGAAAGATGCTTTATTGAATAACAAAAGGACTTTTGTGCGTGATGTTACAGGCAAGTTTGAACGGCCTGCCGTTTTGTTCATCAAAGGCAAGCCGGCTTATTTTTATGCAGTAGCTGATGTAAACATTCACGGATTATCTGTTTCGGAATCGTATATATTTAAAATTAATTGGAAGTAGCTTAATTCAGAAATAAAATAATATACCATGAATAAGAAAGTAAGTTTAGTGTTATTCGCTTGTATCGCAGGAACAGCAAGCATTTCGGCACAAATAACCATGCCGAAAATTTTTAGTGATAATATGATTTTGCAAAGAGATAAGCCTTTGAAGATTTGGGGCTGGGCAAGTAGAGGAGAAAATGTACAAGTATCTTTTCACGGGCAAACCGGAAAAGCTGTTGCGGATAATCAAGGCAAGTGGTCTGTAACTTTAAAGCCGATGCATTACGATAATAATGTATCAGAAATGAAAATTTCTTGTACGGAAAATACCATTGAATATAAAAATATTTTGCTTGGCGATGTTTGGATTTGCGGAGGACAATCGAATATGGAATTCCCAATTTCGGGTTGGACAAAAGTGAACAATGCGGAACAGGAAATAGCAAATGCCAATCATCCGACAATACGATTGTTCACGGTAGAAAAAAGCATGAATTATTTGCCCGCAGTCGATTTAAAAGGCGGAACTTGGTTGGAATGCAATCCGCAAAACATTCCGCCGTTTTCGGCGGTTGCTTATTTCTTTGGAAGGAAGCTGAATGAAGATTTAAAGATTCCGATTGGCTTGATTAATTCCAACTGGGGCGGCACACAAATTCAGGAATGGATTGGCTGGGATTCGCTGAGCAAATTGCCCGAATACAAAAATATAAATCCGAATGATTCAGACGGAATTGCGGGCGCACAGGCGAAAGCAAAAACACAATATGAAAATGCTATGAAGAATGATGTCGGCGATGTGCAGCAATGGTTTAATCCGCAAACAAATATTGATGGTTGGCAAAATGACATTGCTCCGAAAGACTGGTCTCAAACGCTTTGGCACGATGCAACAGGAACGGTTTGGTACAGAAAAGAGATAGTACTTACAGCTTCACAAGCTGCGCAAAGTGCAACATTAAACCTTGGTGTGATTGATGATAAAGATGTTACTTATGTAAACGGAAAAAAGATTGGCGAGACAGATAATTGGTACACGTCAAGAAGCTATGCTTTAGCCAAAGGATTATTAAAAGAAGGCAAAAATGTTATTGTTGTAAAACTGACCAATGCCGGCGGTGGCGGCGGTTTTGAGAGCAATGCGAATCTGTTGTCGTTAAAATTTTCAGGCAATGATTCAATTCCTTTAGCAATCGGTTGGTCGGCAAAGCCATCCGCGTTAAGTACGCAATTCGGCTTACAGGAACAAGGTCCTAATTCATTTCCTGCACAACTCTACAATGCCATGATTGCTCCCTTTGATGAACTTCCTATTAAAGGCGTTATTTGGTATCAGGGTGAACAAAACACTAATACTTTTGAAGCGGCAGAAGAATATCGGAAATTGTTTCCTATGTTAATTCGTGATTGGCGTGCCAAACGTAATTATGAATTTCCTTTCTTATGGGTTCAATTGACACGCTTTAATCCCGGCAGTTCAGACACGTTGCATAGCAATTGGGCATTGGTTCGCGAAGGGCAGCACAAAGCATTGGCATTGCCGAAAACAGGAGAAGCGGTTATTATTGATTTAGGAGCTTCACACAATGTACATCCGACCGACAAGCAAGATGTGGGTTATCGCCTGGCTTTGGCAGGATTGAAAGTCGCTTACGGAAAGAATATTATTTATTCAGGTCCCGTTTTTCAGTCTATGAAAAAAGAAGGAAATAAGTTGGTGTTGTCTTTCTCAAATATTGGAACGGGATTATTAGCGAAAGGCAGTGCTGACGGCACTTTGAAAGGATTTGTAATTGCAGGAAACGATAAAAAATTTGCTCCGGCAAATGCTATTATAAAAGGCAATACTGTTATTGTTTTCAGCGACGAAATAAAAAATCCTGTTGCTGTCCGTTACGGCTGGGCAGATGACCCGCAGGGAATTAATTTGTATAATAAAGAAAGTTTACCGGCTTCGCCATTCAGGACGGATAATTGGAACGACTAAAATAATGTGTTTAATGAGGGTTATATGAGAACAGATTTGCTATCCGTGAATCTGTTCTTTTTTTCCGTAAGACTGAATCAGCTTCCCTTCAAACTCAAGCCATTCTTTCCAGCGTTTTTCAACATCCACATCTTCTGCATACTGACGAGCGAAGCCAAGAAAAGTTGTATAATGAGTTGCTTCGGAAACCATTAAATCATGATAAAATTTTGCAAGCACTGTATCTTTAATATTTAAAGATAAAACTCTGAAACGCTCGCAGCTTCTGGCTTCTATCATGGCGGCAAATAATAATCTGTCGATAAACGATGTATTTCTGCTGCCGTCTTTTTTACAGAATTTCATCAGTTCGTTTACATAGTCATCACGCCGTTCACGACCGAGTGTGTAGCCTCTTTCTTTGATAATATCAATAACCATTTGGAAGTGTTGCATTTCCTCAATCGCAATGGCTGTAAGCTCGTGCACCAGCTCCTGTTTTTCCGAATTATTGGTAATGAGCGAAATTGCGTTGGATGCAGCTTTTTGTTCGCACCATGCATGGTCCGTGAGTATTTCTTCGAGATTGGTTTCTGCAATGTTTGCCCAGCGCGGGTCGGTAGATAATTTTAGACCTAACATGATGAAATTTTTCGTAGCGAAAGTAAAAATAATCCGGCTATTGCAAGTCAAGATATGTGTGGTTATATTTGTCCGTAAATATTGGCTATGCAAAAAATATCTTCACTCTTTGTTTTCATGCTCTTATCGGCAACAACATTTTCCCAAACCATCAACACCAAAAAGCTTGACAGCTTGTTTGATATTCTTGACAAAAATCATCTTGCCATGGGGAGCGTGGCGATTGCGAAAGACGGAAAGATTGTTTACCAACGGCAAATCGGTTATGCGTATATCGACGGCAACAAAAAGATTCCTGCGAATGTTGATACAAAATACCGCATTGGTTCGATAACGAAAATGTTTACGGCAGTTATAATTTTTCAGTTGATTGAAGAAAAGAAATTATCGCTGGATACAAAGCTTGCAAAGTTTTATCCTCAAATTCCGAATGCAGATAAGATTACGATTGAAATGCTGCTGAGGCACAGAAGCGGGTTGATTGATTACATCAATGATTCTGTGGATGTAAAAAAAGCTTGGATAACTGAGCCTCATTCGGACAATGAAATTTTGAAAAAGATAATAAACGGCAAACCGCATTTTTCGCCGGATTCAACAATGAGTTATTGTAATTCAGGATATTTTCTTTTGGCAAAAATTGCGGAAGCTATTGATAAAAATAAGTTTGAAAATATTTTACGAAGCAGAATTTTTTCAAGATTAGCATTAAAAAACATCAATTCAGATAGTATAAATAGTATGGACGACAATGATGCGTTTCCGTATTCTCATCCATCTGACAGTTGGCAATCAAAACAAGATTTTTATTTCGATGATGCAAAAGGTTGCGGTAATCTTTTATCCACGCCAACCGATTTAATTAAGTTCATTCAGGCATTATTTGATTACAAACTTGTAAAAAAATCGAGCCTTGATTCTATGATGCGTTTTCCTGATTCTATCAAAGGGTTTGCTGCGTTTTTTGGTACAGGAATAATGCGTGTGCCGTTTTATGAGAAAATGGGTTATGGACACAACGGCGGAACTTATGGGCAATATTCGACTTTATATGATTTTACAAAAGATAGTTTAATCATTGCTCAATCATTCAACGATATGGAAATTTCTTTGAATGATATTTTAGTAAGCGAATTGAATATTTGCTATGACAATCCCGAAGATTTTTCAAAATATAACACAAAGGATTATCCGATAACATCTGCGGAACTTGATAAATATATTGGCACATATACTTCCAAAGATTTAGGAAAATTCGTCATTACCAAGAAAGATAATCAATTGTATGCGCAGCTTGGTACGCGGGCTGCATATCCGTACAAAGCAATAGGAAAGGATAAATTTGAACTGAGGTTTATATCTGCTGTTCTGATATTCGACCTTGATAAAAAAGAATTGACTTTACAACAAAACGGCAAAACATTTTTATTTACCAAAGACCAATAACTTTGTGACAATAAAAATAAATACAATTTGCAAATTAACTTATAAGTGAATAACTTTGTACTTGAAAAATGGGACGATGAAGGTTGCAAGTGTGCTTTTTACACAGTACGTTGGCAAGATGCAGAAGAAAACGAAACGGATAAATTCTTTGATAAATATTATGCGATAAGCGAGTATAAGCAAAGTGTACAAGAGTTATTAAGTTTTGTTTTAGACAGTATCGGCGATGATTACGGAGCAATTGATGTATTGTTTAATCGATTTGAAAATGAAGTTGCCGGTTTGCCGAACAAAGGACGTGTAACTGTTGGCGAAGTCTCATTTATTTATCCGAATTTTCCGTTGCGACTTTATGCTTTAAGAATTAATAACAGAACAGATTTGGTTGTATTGTTTAACGGCGGCGTAAAATCGGCACAAATCAACAGAGCAAAGACTTAAATTTAAAATGGATAGAGGCTTGCCAATTTGCAAAACGAATTGATGAGGCTATTAGAGAAAAAGAAATAATTATTGATGCAAAAAACAGATTGATTTTATCAGCATATGACGATGATGAAATCTTACTTTAAAATAAATTTTATGAGAAGCAAAATCGCAAAAAAAATACAAGATGAAACGCCCGAAGAAGTGCGCATTTTTGTAAGACAATACACCGATATTGTTGTAAGAATAAACAACATTCTTGCAGCCAAAGGATTTACGCAAAAAGACTTAGCCGACAAGATGAAGAAAAGTCCGTCAGAAATAAATAAATGGCTGAAAGGCAACCACAACCTTACACTTAAAACCATTGCTAAGTTGGAAGCGGAATTAGGTGAATCAATTATAGAAACATCATTGCCGCCAATCGCGATATAATTCATAAATCATACATCACTATGCAGTTGCACATTTCAAAAGACATCAACGAACTCAGTAAAAATTTTGCAGATTGGTTAGTACAACACGCCGATGAAACTTTGCAAAAACAAGACATTTTTACCATTGCGCTTTCCGGCGGCAGCACACCAAAGCTGCTACACAAGCTGCTTGCGAGCGACGAGTATAAAAATAAAATCGATTGGAGCAAGTGGCATTTTTTCATGGGCGATGAACGCTTTGTTCCATACAGCGACGACAGAAGCAATGCAAAAATGTGTTATGAAACCTTGCTCAATCATGTGCCGGTAAAAGAAGAACAGATTCATTTTTTCCGGACCGAAAATATTACGCCCGAAGAAAGCGTGGAAAATTATGCGCAGGTTTTACATCAATTCTTCGACGGAAAGCCGACAGGCTTGGATGTAATTATTCTCGGTATGGGCGATGACGGACATACCTTATCTTTGTTTCCGCGCCAGACGGAAGTTATTCACGAAGCAACAAAGTGGACTACAAGTTTTTGGCTCGAAGCCCAGGGTATGTATCGCGTTACAATGACGCATCCCGTGGCAAATCATGCAGCGCAGGTTTGTTTTCTTGCCGCAGGGGAAGGCAAACAAGAAGCTTTGAAAGAAGTGCTGGAAGGCGTGTACAATCCCGATTTATATCCTTCGCAAATCATCAAACCTAATCCGGGAGAGCTGCATTGGTTTGTGGACGAAGCGGCGGCGAAATTATTGTCTCACTAAATAAATATAAATATTATGAAGCGTTTTTTTCTCAGTATGATTATGTTAACGACTATTTGTGCGGCACATGCTCAAAAACCTGAAGACACAGAAGTTTACCTGCCGGTTCCGCCAATAGTTACACCCGGGACAAATTACGGAGATGCACCTTCGGATGCTGTTGTTTTATTTGACGGAAAGAATCTCGACCAATGGGTATCTGCCGACCATACCAATCAACCTGCGGACTGGATTGTGCAAGACGGAATTTTAACCGTGAATAAAAAAGCCGGTAATATTCAGACAAAGCAATCCTTTAAAAATTATCAGTTGCATATTGAATGGAAAGAGCCGACAGATATTGAAGGAGAAGGTCAGGCTCGCGGCAATAGCGGCGTTTTTCTGGCTTCCACAGGCCCGGGCGATGATGGTTATGAACTGCAGGTTTTGGACTCCTACAATAATAAAACTTATACCAATGGACAAGCCGGTTCAATTTACAAGCAGAGCGTTCCTCTGGCAAATCCTGCAAAGAAGCCCGGCGAGTGGCAAGCGTACGATGTGGTTTGGACGGCTCCGGCATTTGATGAAAACGGTAAGCTGCTGACACCCGCTTATGTTACCGTTTTTTTCAACGGAGTATTGGTACAAAATCATTTTGAACTGAAAGGACAGACGCTGTATATCGGCAAACCGTTTTATAAAGCGCATGGCGCCTTGCCTATAAAATTACAGGCGCATGGCGATAAAAGCAAGCCCATCAGTTTCAGAAATATCTGGGTACGGGAATTGAAATAAAAATTAAATTGATAAAAATTAAAAGCTGCTTAGATTTTAAGCAGCTTTTTTGTAGGATTATTCTCTGATAATTAAGAAAGAAAATAAGCAGTTGGCTTTAGTTACGGACTACGCATGTTTTAGCGGCTGTGCTCCGGGTCAAGTCTCCGTATTTTTTACCTAAAACCAAGTTGCTTGTTGTTAAGGCTCTGCAAAGCTAATTAACTGTTGGGAAAAATGGTTGCCATACTTGTCCGAACTTATAATTCAGGACAAATTGAAAGTGTTCAAAGTTTTGTATCTTTTAACTGCCGGAGATATTCGGCAGGAGTGACGCCTACTTCTTTTTTAAAGGCGCTGTAAAACGTACTTCTGGACGAAAAGCCTGCGTCGTAAGCCAGCACTTCCACGGTATAACGCCGCAGATATTCCGGATTTGCCAGGTACTGTTTGATACTGTTGATACGAATAGCGTTGACATAATTGAGAAAAGTGCGTTGACTGCAACTGTTGATAACGGAAGATAATCTGTGAGACGCAATACCCAACTCTACAGACAATGATTTAAGACTGATTTTTTTATTCGTATAAAGTTTCCGTTCCAAGATGTCGTTGTTTATTTGTTTGAATAATTGTTCCGCCTCCTGCTTCCGAAGCTCCTGTGTTTTAAACTGTTTCTTCAACCGCGACAATGTAACAGGCTTTATATTTAACAGGGATGCTACACTTTCTTCGGGCAGGCGTTCAATATATCCCGGTTTGGTTTGTGTAAAGTATTCATATCTTTCCCGTGCATTACCCAACCGTACGATATACGAACGCTCCTGTGCATCCCGGTAATATTGTTCTATTACTACACGAAAAATATAGTTAAAGTCGAAATGGTTTTTAAAAAGCTGCTGCAATACATCGTTGTGCAATGCCAGCAATGTCGATTGCTCCACAGCTACTATACTTTCTCTGGATGGCACTACGCCATGCAAACCGGATATGGAACTTAAAAAAGTATTTTCTATTGAGATGTATGTGATAATTTTTCTTTTATGATGTATTGATGACCCCATCATAGCACCGGATTTTATAAAATAAATATAATTGCATATTTCGCCTTGGTCTATCAGCGTTTCTCCTTTTTGCAATTGCAGTGTCAAAGTATTTTTATAAAACTTATCTTTCAGTTCTTTGCTCAACGGATAAATTGAGCCAAGTAAATTCAATACATCATCTATATCTTTTTTGTCTGCTTTTTGATACACTTTAATTGCCATAGACGTCGTTAAGTTTTGGATGAAACCAGCTTGTTTTTAATTATTTACAAGGATGACACAAAATGCATTTGCGAAAAATGCACAAAGCAGTTGCTTATTAGTTAATGATATAAAACTGTCGACAGCTGAATTATGCATCAACAATTCCGGTGCAAGTTACAAATAAATTGCAGAGATACTTAATAGTCTGTTCTGTATAGTTTTGGAGATATAAAAAAGCGGCTCATCCAATATTTTTTTGATGATGCCGCTTTAGTTGCGAGGGGCGGGATCGAACCACCGACCTTCGGGTTATGAGCCCGACGAGCTACCGCTGCTCTACCTCGCGATATTAAGTTGATGTAAAAATTATCGCGTTTCTAATGAGAAATTATATATCCGTTTCTCAAATGGAGTGCAAAGATAATAATATTATGTTTTGTAGCCAAACTTTTATGCAATTCTTTTAATAATTCTTAGATGATGCGTGCGCAAACCAGTATCAACATTGACAATTCCGTCGGCATCTATTTTATCAATACGCACTTTTCCGGATGAATGAATGATGGTTTCTTTGTCAAGCAAAATACCAACGTGAATTATTCGTCCGTCTGCATTATCGAAATAAGCAAGGTCTCCGGGTTCTGTTTGCTCAAGAAAATCAATTGTGTCTCCAACTGTCGCTTGCAGATAAGCATCTCTCGGTAGTTGATAACCGAAAAACTTAAATATTAGTTGTGCATAACCGCTGCAATCAATTCCGAAGGCGGAACGCCCGCCCCATAAATAACCTGTGTTCAAAAACGGAAATGCAAGCTCTTCCAACGCTTCTTTTGAAAATGATACATTTTTCAGATAGGGAATATCTTTATAATCAATTAAAAATTGACCTATATTTTTTGTTTCCAAAACCGGTGTTCCTGTTGATATAAACATTGTTTGTTCATTGAATTGTATGCAACAGTTTTTTGTTGCATAGCCCAATATATTTGTTTTGGCTTCATTTTCAGAAATGCCCGCCAATTGTGATGTTTGCACCCAGCCCTCATAATCATCTGCATTGGTTTTTATTTTGGTAAAATCTTTTCCGGCTTCAATAATGTCGCCAGTTTCTCCCAACAAAATCTGGCTTACCATTTCCGAACGATGAGACGCTTCCGCACGCATTGGCGCAACAGGAACTATGGCTGTAACTTTTTGCATTTTTTCAATTAATTTTAAATCCAATTTATGGAATTTATCTAAATCCGCATCTTTATATAAACGTTTTTATTTTTTAGTGAACCGGCATCAAAAATACGACGATGAGGTTTTGGTAAACAAATTTTATCAAACGCAGGATAATTATTGGCTCGGCATTTTGCTGGAGCGATATACGCTTTTGCTGCTTGGTGTGTGCATGAAATATTTAAAAGACGAAAATGAAGCCAGGGATGCCGTGCAGCAGGTTTTTTACAAAGTATTGAACGAGTTTCATCATTCTAAAGTAACTGCATTCAGAGGGTGGATTTATGCCGTTGCAAAAAATTATTGTTTGATGAAACTGCGTTCCGAAAAAAGATTAATTTTGGAAGAGTGGAAAGAAGAACTAACGGAACTAATAGAAGATGAATTGCCGCAGGATGCTTTGGACAAAGAAAGACGTTACCAATACATAGAACAGGCAATGAAACAGTTGAACGATGAACAAAAGACTTGTATTTCATTATTTTATCTTCATAAAAAAACATATTCGGAAATAACTGAAATTACAGGATTTAGCGATACGCAGGTAAAGAGCCATATTCAAAACGGCAAGAGAAATCTTAAAATTTCTATAGAAAAGATGAGGCAGAACGATGACGAATAAAAAAAACATATCGCACAAAAAAAAGTCATTTATAGAAAGACTTAAATTAAAAGATTATCTGAGAGATAACCTTTCGGAAACGCTTGCGAAAAAGTTGGAAGATGCAGAAAGCGACGATTTTTTAAAGGATGCAATGGACGGTTTGGAATCATTTTCTTCCACCAATAAAATTGATAAGAGCGTAGCGCAATTACATAAAACGTTGCACCAGTCTATTGATGATAAAAGAAAATCAAAACCGCTGCGGTTTGCACAAATTGCATGGTATGTACTTGCGGTTGTCATCATTATTTTATTGGTATCGCTTGCGTTCGCAGTCATTCGTATGCGTGGTTAAATATTTCCCTATTTTCCTTCAATGTTGTTTTCTATGTTGCGCGGATAAATTACCTTGCATCAAAAGTCATCCGCTACATTATGAATACAACCTCAGCAAGAAAAATCGTTATCATAGGCGCAGGTTTCGCAGGGTTGAAACTCGCCAGAAAACTTGTGAATGCGAACTATGATGTTACCATTATAGACACGCACAACTTTCATCAGTTTCAGCCTTTATTTTATCAGGTGGCGTCTGCAAGGCTTGAACCGTCTGCAATTTCTTTTCCACTAAGAAAAATTTTTCAAAATAAAAGGAATATCAATATCCGCATTGGAAAAATCAGAAATATTGATACGCAGCAGCAGAAAGTCTATACCGATGACAGCGAATATGCTTACGATTATCTTGTGATAGCAACAGGTTGTACCAATAATTATTTCGGCAATAAAAATATTGAAGCCAATGCGTTTCCCATGAAATCTACGCCGCAGGCAATTGCTTTGCGTAACAAGATATTGCTGAATTTCGAATCGTCTCTCGCTGAAAAAACTTCCGAAACAAAAGCGCCGTTTTTAAATATTGTTATTGTCGGCGGTGGTCCTACAGGCGTAGAACTGGCTGGTGCCTTAGCCGAAATGAAAAATAAAATTTTGCCGAAAGATTATCCGTTGATTGACTTTTCTCAGCTGAAAGTTTATCTCATTGAAGGAAGTGGCAGCACACTCTCCGCAATGAGTGAACAATCGCAAAAATACTCACGCATGTATTTGGAACAAATGGGTGTAACCATTTGGACTGGTATTCATGTTAACGATTACGACGGCAAAGTGGTAACGCTGGAAGATGGAAGAACACTGCCATCCAAAACATTGATTTGGGCGGCAGGCGTTACAGGCAATGTGCCGAACGGCATTCCGAAAGAATCTGTTACACGCGGCAACAGAATCATTGTAAACGAGTTTCACGAAGCGAAAGATTTACCCAATGTTTTTGTGATAGGTGATGTTTCTTATATGGAAACAAAGGAATGGCAAAAAGGACATCCGCAGTTGGCAAATGTAGCAAATGCCCAAGCCGAAAACCTTGTGCACAATTTAAAGAATGCATTGAAAGGCGCACCACGAAAGGCTTTCACATACAAGAATCCCGGAACAATGGCAACAATCGGAAAACGGAAAGCAGTTGTGGACTTGCCTAAATTTCATTTCCACGGACGTTTTGCATGGTTCGTATGGATGTCGTTACACCTGATGTTGATACTCGGCGTGCGGAACAAATTTTTGATTTTTGTCAATTGGATGTTTAATTATTTTACCAACGATTCCACACTTCGCGTTATATTGCTGCCGTCCAAAAAACAAGCACAGCTGGGACAAGAATATGAGGAATTAACTACTTAAATTTTCGCGTTTATTATTTCAAGGTTACATTCGCTTTATTTTTGTGCCCGATGTACTTATTCAGAAAAGTTTTTTTATTTATATTTTCAATGTTCGCGCTGTTATTCTGCGGCAGCGTGTTTGCGCAGATTAACCAACTTAATCGTTTCAGCAATGGTTCTAATTATCAAACTGACAATCAGGGAAGACCAATGCCGAAACAACAACCCGGCAGCGATTCGCTTAAGTTGAGAGATAAGAATGAAGATTCTATTACTATTTCATATCACTATTTCGATTCATCGTTAATTCATCAAATTGATAGCTCGATTAATGATTTTGGAACTCGCTTACTGATTCCGTTTACTTCAACTGATTTGGGAAATATTGGTTCGCCTACCGAATCATTATTATTTACGCCTTATATGAAACCCGGATGGAATGCAGGTTTTCATTCGATGGACCCATATAGATTGACGCTTAACAATACGAAAGTATATTCGGCTACACGACCATATTCTGTACTTGGTTATATGCTTGGACAAAGAGGCGAACAGTATATTGATGTATTGCACACGCAGCCGCGTGCCAAAGGAAATGTAAATTTTACTTTTGAATACCGTTTGTTGAACGCGCCGGGAGCATTTACCAACCAGAATAATGCAAACAGCAATTTAAGGGTAAATATCGCGATCAACAGCGCCAATAAAAGATATAAATCCAATTTCATTGTTATCCGAAATAGTATGCAGGCTGCTATTAACGGAGGTCTGGTTGACCCGGCGAGTTTGGACAACCTGGCGCTTGGAAATACATTGGAAGCCGTTACCCGCCTGGGAAGCGGCAATACAGCATCAAGCAATCCATTTAATGCGTCGGTAGCAACGGGCGATATTTTCAAAGATGTAACGCTTTACCTGCGCCAGTCTTTTGACTTGGGACAGAAAGATTCTATTATGAAAAACGATACTGTGGTATATCGTTTGTTTTATCCGCGTTTAAGGTTTGAACATTCTATAAAATTTACAAACTATAATTATAGTTATATTGATAAAAGTCCTGTTGCTGATGATTATTTGGAGTATTACCAGTTCATCGCACCTTCGGATACTATTAATTTTCACGATAACTGGAAAGAACTGACAAACGAGTTTGCTCTATACACTTATCCCGTGAAAAAAAATTCCAACCAGTATTTAAAGTTATACATCGATGAACAGTCGTTAAGCGGAAAGTTGGGAAATACTTTTCAGCAGAAATACAACAACATATTTGCAGGTGCGCAATACCGCAATACAACGCGCAACAAAAAGTGGGATATTGATGCAAACGGTGCGCTTTATCTTGCGGGAAATTATTCGGGGAATTATTTTGCCGGAATCAGCTTGCAGCGCGACTTTGGGAAGAAAATCGGTTCGCTACAATTAGGCTTTCAGAACGTGAATCAAACGCCTGCATATATCTTCAATTCCTCCGCCGGAACGTCTTTGGCATTTGGCGACAGCACACAAGTGAATACATCTTCGCATTCGGGTTTTCCTGTAATTGCCGCAAGCGATTTCAAAAATCAAAATATTACAAAAGCCTATGCAGTATTATATGTTCCGTCGGTCAATATGAAGCTATTGGGGAATTATTATTTATATAAAAATTATACTTATTTCAAGGATTATTTTACGGCGGCACAGAACAGTTCTCCATTTAACTTGCTGCAAATTGGTATTGAAAAAGAAACACGTTTGGGCAAATTTTTTCATTGGTACATAGAAGCGTATGCGCAGCAAAAAGCAGGAGATGTGCCGTTGCACGTTCCTGCGCTGATGATGCGAAACAGACTTTCGTTTGAGGGCAACTTCTTTCAGAATTTATATATCGCAACGGGTATTGAAGCGCGATATATTTCGCCATATAAACCCGATGGTTATTCGCCGTTTACCGGACAATTTTATTATCAGGATGATGAACGCATCAGCAACAGACCCGATATTTCTTTCTATGTGAATTTCAGAATCAAGCGCTTTAAATTCTTCGCAGAATACACCAATCTGAACACCGTAAACTGGGGACAAAACGGTTTTGGGTTTAATCATTATAATTTTGTTGCGCCCAATTATCCGGCGCTTGGATTGTGGTTGCGCGTAGGAATTTGGTGGACGTTTATTAACTAATCTGAACCATGATTTGTAAGTATTCAATATTCACTCATTTTTATAATCTTCGTATTTCCGATAAATCTTTAAATTCTATAAATCATGGTTCAGACTAATATTTCTCTGAAACCCTATAACTCTTTCGGCATCGATGTTTCAGCCGAATGGTTTGCTGCGTTTTCGAGCGCGGATGAACTCAGAAACTTGTTGAAAAAAAGTAAAAATGAAAACAAATTAATCATCGGCGGTGGCAGCAATATTTTGTTTACAAAAGACGTGCAAGGCTATGTATTGAAGAACGAACTTAAAGGAATCGAATTGGTAAATGAAGACGAAAATTATTTTTACGTAAAAGCAAATGGGGGAGAAGTATGGCATGAATTTGTGTTGCATTGTATAGAAAATAATTACGCCGGCGTAGAAAATTTAAGCCTCATTCCCGGCTGCGTTGGCGCATCGCCCATGCAAAACATCGGCGCTTACGGCGTGGAAATAAAAGATGTTTTTCACGAGCTGGAAGCATTGTCTATAGAGGATTTCAGCGTACAAAAGTTTTCCGGTAAAGATTGTGCATTTGGTTACAGGGAAAGCGTTTTTAAAAGAAAACTAAAAAATAAGTTTATCATTTTAAATGTAACTTATCGCTTGAACAAGCGCCCGAAATTTAATATCGAATACGGCGCCATCAAACAGGAATTGGAAAAAATGGATGTGCAGGATTTATCTATTCAAAATATTTCGCAAGCTGTGATTAATATTCGCCAAAGTAAATTGCCCAATCCAAAAGAAATAGGAAATGCAGGAAGTTTCTTTAAAAATCCTGCCGTCAGCGAAGTGCATTATCTTGCTTTAAAAGAAAAATATCCCAACATTCCTGCGTATGAAATTCTAAATTCATCCGACAAAAAGATTGCCGCAGGCTGGCTCATTGAGCAATGCGGCTGGAAAGGTTTTCGTGAAAATAATTACGGTGTTCATTCGCTGCAAGCCTTGGTATTAGTGAACTACGGCGGTGCAAGCGGGAAAGACATTTACAATCTCTCCGGAAAAATTATCGAAAGCGTAAAAGAAAAATTTGGTGTTGAATTGGAAAGAGAAGTGAATATAATTTGATTGCCGAGGATGCACGAATTCCTATGAAACTACTTATTATTTGGCATTTCATTTATCCAATGAAATTTCGCATTGGGTAAACGATAATTTTTCTTTTGAAGAACAAGATATGCCGGTACATTATTTATTCTACCATATAAAAAAAGTGTATCGTTAATGTTCTGGTACACGAAGAATGCAGCCTGTGTCGCATCTTGATTTTTAATATCCAAGGCTTTATTGATTGTGTCTGTTTTTAGAGAAAATTTTCTCAAAGAATCATTATTCTTTACCACATACAATGTTTGCGAATCCCACACTACCATTTTATTCCATCTTATAGAATCATGCTTAGTCGCATCAATGGGAATTGTATCCTTATCATTCAAAACAAATTGAGTACACACATATAAGCTTCTCTCTTCGTTCCTTTTACTTTCATACAAATACCAATCGTAATTGCTTTTGACCATGCCTTTTAATACGTATACAATTAGTAAAATTTTTGCGATTCTTAAAGCAATCTGCAACCATTTATTTTTGACAAGTGTTTTGTTGTAATCTAATTTTTCATTTTTATGTTTAACAAAAAAAGCAAATAATACGCGCCATTCATAAGTGAGTATGAAAGCACAAAGTAACACTATATGTGTAGAAAGTATTTTTACGGGAACATTGTACAAGTAATTCAGGAGCGCAACATTGAGCATTACTGCCATTGAAAATAAAGCGCCAAAAGTTTTTGTTCTTCTGAAAAGCAGTAACAAGCCGCCAATAGTTTCTAATAATCCCGAAATAAATTCATAAACCGGCGATGCTCCCATAAAATTCCATAGAACGCCCATCGGACTCATATTGCCGAAATGTTCATCAAGTGCTAAAGGATTGTAGCCGGAAAATTGTCCGAAGAATAACTTCATAATTCCATAAACAAACAGCGTGTACGCCACATAATAGCGCGCAATCACGATTGTAAATAAATGGAACTGTTTATAATTTTTTCTCTTATAATCGATGCATAAAATAATCAGGCTTAGAATATATGAAACAACAAGATTTGTAAATACCAGAACATAATCGAAAGTAGTATCGCCGCTTCCGTTGAATACTTTTTGTAAATTTTCTTTATGAAAAAATACCCTTCCGATTTGACTGACAAATTTTTCGTAAAAAGGCTGACGCGGAAAAAACTGAGCAGTAAGTATAAATACTAAAACATAGATGCAAACCCAAAGATCAAAGAATTTTCTTAGCTGATTATCCTGATGTAATTGAGTTGAAGACATAGTATTTGTTGGCAAAAATTAATGTATTCACGGTACAGACACTAAATTTATCTTGCATCTATAACTTAATTCTATTCTCTCAATCTGCTTTTCTTTCTTCCATAAATAAAATAAATCAACAGCCCCAAAGCCATCCAGCCAAAGAATACGAGCCAGCTTTTCGGCGGAATGGAAATCATTAAATACAAGCAACACAACGCACCGAGAATGGGAATTAATGAATAATTTTTTACAAAGCTCAATATTGCGGCAACAATCAACACTACGACAAAAATTAAGAATAAAATTTCTTCATAATTTTCTGTTCCTAAATTGCTGAAAGCCGCTTGCAGCCTGCCTTTGAAGAGATAAATAAAAATGATTGCGAGCAAAGGAATGATCCATTTTCCGTTGATGTAAGGCAATCTGAATTTGTCGCCGTCCTTTTTGATTTGCGGTAAAGCCAACACGCCGCTGCAAACCAACACAAATGCAAACAATGTTCCGATACTCGTTAAATCCGTCATCAACACATCATCAATAAACAACGCAGGAATACCTACGAGCAACCCTGTCATGATTGTCGCAAATGCAGGCGTTTTAAACTTTTTGCTTACTTGTGAGAATTGCTTCGGCAGTAATCCGTCGCGGCTCATGCTCATCCAGATTCTCGGTTGTCCTATTTGAAAAACCAGCAACACACTTGTACTCGCAACTACTGCGCTCACAGCAATTATCAACCCAATCTTCTGCATATTGATTTTATTGAACACATACGCCAGCGGGTCACTCACACCGTCAAATTCTTTATAGTTAACCAATCCTGTTATGACCAATGCAACGAGAATATAAATGACCGTACAAATCAGCAATGAATACAACATTCCGCGCGGCATATCTCTGCGCGGATTGGCGCATTCTTCTGCCGTAGTTGAAATCGCGTCAAACCCAATGTAAGCAAAGAATACGGAAGAAACACCTTTCAGTACGCCATCCATTCCGTTAGGCAAAAAAGGCGTCCAATTGCTTGTCGTTCCTTCGTGAAGAATTAAGTAAAAACCGAAAGCAACGATGAAAGCCAACACTACCAATTTCAATCCAACCATAAAATTCGCACTCTTCTTGCTTTCGGAAATGCCGATGTATGCCAAAATTGTAATCAACACAACAATAATAAATGCAGGAAGATTAATGATAAATTTGATGCCTCCAATAGTTGGCGCATTTGTATAAACCAAATCGGTCAAAGGTTGTCCTGCCGCAAAAGCCGCGTCGTACTTGATTTTCGCGGTCTGATAACCAATCGTAAGCCAATCGGGCAAATGCACACCAAAGCCTTCCAGCAAATGATTAAAATACGCGCTCCATGAAATAGCGACAACAATATTTCCAATGGCATATTCAAGAATCAATGCCCAGCCAATAATCCATGCAACAATTTCGCCGAACGTTACATACGAATAAGTATAGGCGCTTCCGGAAACTGGTACGCGCGACGCAAACTCTGCATAACACAAAGCCGTGAAACCGCAAGTGATTGCCGTAATCATGAACAGAAAAATTACACCCGGACCGCCCTGAAATGCAGCCGTACCAATGGTTGAGAAAATACCTGCACCAATTACGGCTGCAACACCCATAAATGTAAGGTCGCGCACGCCAAGCACTTTTTTCAGTCCCATTGGATGACCGTCTTCCAAACCTTTGTCGTAATCGCGCTGGATGGTTTCGATGGATTTTTTGCGGAATAGAGAATTGGACATTGGCAGTTTTTATTGTTTATGAAGAAAAGTTTTATTTTGATACTTTCCTAAATTTTCATTTAATAAACTCAATAGAGACTCTGAGCTGATTTGCATACTATCTGAACTAAGACTTAAAGGGGAATCAACTAAGTTCATACTAAATTGCATTGTTTTTCTCTTAAAGGCGCTTCTTTCTTGCCTCATCCAACCATGTGGATTTTTTAGTTCTATCACTATAAATTTTTGACTTCTCCCCATATTCTTTACAACAAAATTTTTTATTGAATTCCAATCAATAAACTGTGAGTTAAACATGCTATATATTGTTAAACCATTTTCATCAATTGTTAATGCTAATCTGTTTTTCAGCAGCATCCAAATTGATACGAAAACTCCTAAACCGAAAAACAAAACTGTAAAGGCGGAAAATGATTTTACCAAAATCAAAGGATATTTGGAAAAAGTTTCTGCATTGATGAACATATAAGTCCCACCTATTGCAAAGAGTAATGCCGCGATTAAAAGTAAAATGGCTTTCTTTCTACTTGTATAAATTTCAATTCTGTTCATTTCCTATAATCATTTCAATCCCATAAATCACAGTTCAGACTAATATTCTCTTTGCAACAAATATTCCGCAAACTCTTTCATGTGTTTCTTACGCGCTTTCACTACAACAATATTATCCAAATGCTGCATGGCTTTACCGGCGTATTGTTGCAATAAATCTTTTGCCCAATTGTCCACGCCGACTTCTTTATAGATAGCTAAAACTTTTTCCACTTTATCATTTTCGTCATTGACTAAAAGCCTCGCCAATTCAGCTTTTTGCGCGCCGGAAACTTTTTCCAATGCTTTAATCAATAAAAAAGTTTTCTTGTTTCTGCGAATGTCGCCGCCGACTTCTTTACCGAATTTTTCAGGGTTGCCGAAGCAATCAAGATAATCATCCTGTATCTGAAAGGCGATACCCAAATTTTTCCCAAACTCGTAAATATGCTCACGGTTATTCTTTGTTGCACCGCCAACGATTGCTCCCATTTCCAGACTCGCCGCCAACAATACCGAAGTTTTTAGTTGTATCATTTCGATATACGCGTCAAGCGATACATTTTCGGCTTTTTCAAAATCCATATCGTATTGCTGTCCTTCACATACTTCGCGCGCCGTTTTGTTAAACAGAGCAAGAACAGGTTGTAACAATTCGGGATTGATTTCACTCAAGTATTCATACGCACGAATCAGCATCACATCGCCACTGAGAATGGCTGCATTCGCGCCGTTGCGGGCGAAAACGGTTTGCTTGCCGCGCCGCAACGAAGCATCGTCCATAATATCGTCGTGCATCAAGGTAAAATTGTGAAACAGCTCAATAGCATTGGCTATTTTCCAACAATCTTCATTGATTTCATCAAACAACTCATTGCCCATCAAACATGCAACAGGACGCATTCTTTTGCCGCCAATGCCGAGAAAATATTCCGCAGGTTCGTACAAGTTTTGCGGTTCTTCGGGAAAATGGGGCGTATTAAATTTTGCTGTATATAATTTTAATAATTCTTCGAAAGAATACATTTTTTTCTAATTAAGAATTGACAATTAGTAATTAAAAATTAAGCGTTTTCATTATTGATAATTGCATAAGAACAACCGGCAATTATTAATTTATAATTCTTAATTACTAATTAGAAAGCTACCAAATCCTCACTCTCAAACTGTCCGCAATATACATTTTATCGCCGGGTTTTATGTTGTAGGTTTTATAGAAAGCATCCACATTTTCAAACGGTCCGATTACACGATATTTTGCCGGCGAATGTACGTCGGTCATCAACTGTCGCGCGAGTCTTTCAGGTCTTTCTTTGTACATCCAGCTGTATGCGTAGCCTAAAAAGAAACGTTGCGCAGGTGTCAATCCGGCAATAGTTTTATTGTCTTTATACGCCTGCGTTTTTGTAAAGGCATCCCAGCCAAGCAACACGCCGCCGAGGTCGGCAATATTTTCGCCCGTTGTAGCAGCGCCGTTGATGTGCGATGTATCCACAGGGTTAAAACCATTAAATTCATTGATGATAACAGCCGCACGTTTTTTGAACTGTTCTTCATCTTCTTTCGACCACCAGTTGGTTAAATTTCCTTCCGCATCATACAGCCTGCCCTGGTCGTCAAAGCCGTGCGTCATCTCGTGTCCGATGGTAGATGCACCGGCGTAGCCGTAAACAAAAGCATCATCTAATTCATTGTCGCGCATTCCCGGAACGGTAAACATTCCGGCAGGCAAAACTATTTCGTTGTTCGATGGATTGTAGTACGCATTGTATGTTTGCGGCGTCATGTCCCACTCCTCTCTATCAACCGGTTTACCGAGCTTTTCGATTTCATAATTGTGCCACCAAAGATTTGCCGCGATAATATTTTTTACGAAAGGCTGGTCTTTGATTTCCATGGCAGAAAAATCTTTCCACTTGTCGGGATAGCCTACTTTCTTGTTCATTTTGCTTAATTTATACAAAGCTTTTTGCTTGGTAGAATCGCTCATCCAATCGAGTTTTTCTATTCTTTCTTTTAACGCTGCGCGAATATCTTCCACCAAATCGGAATAGCGTTTCTTTGCCGTTGAGTCAAAATATTTTTTTACAAATAATTGCCCCAAAGCTTCGCCCACAGAACCTTCTTCCCAATCCAGAACGCGCTTCCACCTTGGTCTTTGCACTGTAACGCCACTCATAATTTTTCCGCCGAAGTCAAAATTTTCTTCATCGAATTTGGTATTCACAAAAGTTCCCAAACTGCTAAGCAAATGATATTTCAGATACTCTTTCCACACCTTGATTGGCGCAACTGCAAGTTCTTTGTTTAATGCCTTAAAAAATTCCGGCTGACCCACAATCAATGAATCCAAATGATTGATGCCAATATTTTGCAACCAACTCTGCCAATCGATATTGGATGTTTGCTTCGCAAAACCACTCACGGAAAATTTGTTATAATTTTTATATGGGTCGCGCAAATCTGCCAGCTTTCGGCAGGATGCTGCAAGCGTTTTTTCAAGATTAAAAATTTGCTGCGCGCTACTTTTTGCAGTGGTTGAATCTTCGCCCGTAATCATCAGTATTTTTTGAATGTGCGGGATATAGGCATTACGGATTTTTGTGGTGCGCGCATCAGTGTTGAAATAATAATCGCGGTTGGGCAAACCTAATCCGCCCTGATAAAGTTGAAACGCTTCTGCGCTGCTGTTTTTATCGTCCTGTCCAACGTAAGAACCGAACAAAGAACCGACACCAATCTTATCCAAAGCCGCCGAAACTGCCAACAAAGTTTTTACATCTTTGACTGAATCAATTAAATCGAGTTGCGGCTGCAATACAGACACAGTTTGCGTTTCAAGCGACGTCGTGTCCATTCCGGTTTTCCAGAATGCGGCAATTTTTTTCGCGATATCACCTTGCGGATTTTTTACAGCGTCTTCATTTATCTTTCTTTTGCGTTCATACAATTCGCTGTCCACTAAGTTTCCAATTCCCCATTCGGTTTCATCGCCGGGAATATCATTTTTTTTAAGCCACGCGCCGTTGGCATAATCAAAAAAATCATCTTGCGGACGGATTGTGGTGTCGATATTTGCAGCAAGAATATCGGGTTTAGCACTTTGGTTATTGTTGCAAGAAACAACAGTAAGTGCTGCTATTGAGGCAGAAAAGATGAGCTTTCGCATAAAAATAATTTTAGATTTTAAAAATAATACAATTAGTTGGAAGTTTAATGATTCTTCTCCTTATCAATCGCCTTGTTCAGCACATCTTCTATACGCGGACGAATATCCAAATGTATTAATTCAGCGCTTCTGTTTGGATTAACACGGTTAGACAAAAAGATATATACCAGATTTCTCGGAACGTCCACCCACACGCCGATTCCCGTAAAACCCGTATGCCCGAATGTTTGCGGCGACGCCAGTTTTGAAGGATAATTTTTTGAAGTATCTGCACGGTCAAAGCCAAGTCCTCTGCGGCTTACAGTCGAACGCTTGCCTGTAAAATACTCTACTGTTTGAGGTTTAAAATATTGAACACCGCCATAGCTGCCTTTGTTCAGCAACATCTGATAATAAATTGCGAGGTCGATGGAACTTGCAAAAAGCCCTGCATGTCCGGCAACGCCGCCTTTGAGCGCTGCGCCTTCGTCATGCACATAACCAATCAGCAGTTGATGACGAAAAGAAGTATCATTTTCCGTAGGAATAATTTGGCTTGCAGAAAACCTTTTGCGCGGCAAATAGCCCGCAGTCTGCATTCCAAGCGGTTTATAAAAACTGTCTAATACAAATTTGTTCAATGGCGTTTCTGTTAGTTGCTCTACAATTTGTTGCATGGTGTACATACTCAAATCGCTGTAAACATATTTACCGCGCGTTTTGATGGGTGAATTCATCATTTGCGTCCACATTACGTCGCGGAAGAAGTTTTTACGCATATAAAAATGCTCTGCAACCTTTGTAGGATAATCATTTGAAGAATCGGTACTATAATCAATTCCTTGTTTAATGTATTTATAAAAAGGAATGAACGGCACAAATCCCGCCTGATGCAACATCACTTCGCGCACATGAATCGGGTTCATAGGCGTTGTGCGCGTGCGTGCGAGATAATAACCAATGGTGGTATCGAGATTCAATTTTCCTTCATCGTACAAATGCATTACAGTAGGCGTGGTTGCCGTGATTTTTGTAACAGATGCTAGGTCAAATAAATCAGTAATTTTATCAGGAATGTTATCATCGTAAGTATGCGTTCCGTAAGCCTTGTTGAAAAATACTTTCCCGTCTTTCGCGGCAAGCACTACCAAGCCGGGCGAAGCCTTTTTTTCAATGGTTTCCGCAGCAATAGAATCGATGGATTTTAAATCATCGGCATTCACATGCACATCTTCGGGAACCGTGAATTTCAGACGTGTTGCAACAGTTTTAAAACCTGTATTTTTTTTGTAAGAAGAAAATGTTTTGGGCAACAGAGCCGTCGTGGCAATACCGCCGAAAATGATTTGCGGCACAACGAATACGGCAACATTATTTTCACTTTTATACCAAATGAGCGATATATTCATTTTGTCGAAAAAAGACAAATTCTTTCCGTCGCCGAAGAAGGCAATAATGGTGTTTTTTCTGCCGGAAATATCATTGATAAACTGTTGTATTTTTTTATTTTCAATAAGCGTATTATTCAATGCAAGAATGACCGTGTTGAAATATTTCAAATCGTCTTCAACATGATAAAAGTTTGCGGAATCCTTATACGGCGCAGCATTCAGTGTATCTATAAAATCATATTTGTTTAAAAGACTGTCAAAAATATCTTGCTCTCCAAAGCCAAAATGTACCGCGACAATTTTTCTTTTATCTAAATTTTTTAAGGGAATAATTTCGCTTGGGTTGTTCAGTAAAACGACATTATTTTCAACTTCGTTCATTGCATGAAGAAAGTGTAGATTTGCTTGGTGTGTTTGCGCATTACCAAGTAAAAACGAAAAAGTAAAAAGCAGAAATTGGACGATGGTTTTTCTTTGCATAACAGATGATTTGTGAAAAGGATAAAGTTATTTAAAATAAAGTTTTTCTGAATGATTTTTTGTTGTGCACTATTCGCAGATTTTAGTATTCAGTTTTGTCTTCCTTATTTTTCCATTCCTCAAAAACCTTAACGGCATCGTTTCTGCCAACGTTAATAATAGGAATTTTCCTTTCACTTAATTTTTTAGTCATTTCGTCGTAAATCATCGAATCGTCAAAGCCTATGGATGCCGCATCTTTACGTGTATTGGCATAATAAATTGCTTTGGGTCTTGCCCAGTAAATTGCGCCAAGACACATGGGACAAGGCTCGCACGAAGTGTAAATTTCACAATCATCGAGCTGGAATGTATTCAGGTTTTTGCACGCATCGCGAATGGCGATAACTTCTGCGTGTGCAGTAGGATCGTTGGTGCTGGTAACTTTATTGTTGCCGCGACCGATAATTTTATCATCCTTTACAATGATGCAACCAAAAGGTCCGCCTTCATTGTTTTGTATGCCTTCGTATGCAAGTGCAACTGCTTGTTGCATAAATTTTTCTTCTCTCGTCATCTTCAATTAAAGTCAAAATTCAAAAATAGAAAATGTTTGCAAGAATAAATGTTTTAAAAACAGGTTGGTAAAACTATTCTTTCTGTGAAAATAAAAATTGCCGTCATTGTGTGTAACGGATTATCTTTGCCGGACGAAAAATTTAATACGCAATACTATGTTACCTAAAATTAATCCCACGACTACACAGGCTTGGCTCTTGCTTAAAAAACATTATGATGAGGAAATGAGCCATACGCAAATAAAGCACCTGTTTGAGAAGGATGAGGACAGATTTAATAATTTTTCGTTGCATTTCAACGATATCTTATTTGATTATTCCAAAAACATTATCACACAAAAAACCATTAGTTTATTGTTGAATCTTGCGGAAGATTGCAAAGTCAAAGAAGCTATCGATGCGATGTTCAGCGGAGAAAAAATTAATGAAACAGAAAACCGTTCTGTGTTGCATACCGCTTTGCGAAATTTCTCAGGAAATCCTGTTTACAGCGACGGCAAAGATGTAATGCCTGATGTAAAAAGAGTGCAACAGCAAATGAAAAATTTTGCCGAAAAAATTCATTCCGGCGAATGGAAAGGCTACACCGGCAAAAAGATTAAATACATTGTAAACATCGGTATCGGCGGAAGCGATTTAGGTCCGGTAATGGTTACGGAAGCATTGAAACCTTATTGGGTCGAAGGCATTCAGCCATATTTCGTGAGCAATGTTGATGGCACGCATATTGCGGAAACTTTGAAAAAAGTAACACCCGACGAAACATTATTTTTAATTGCTTCCAAAACATTCACTACGCAGGAAACCATGACCAACGCACATTCTGCACGTGATTGGTTTTTAGAATCTGCGAAAGACGAAGCGTTTGTAGCAAAGCATTTCGTAGCGCTAAGCACCAACGAAAAAGAAGTATCAAAATTCGGCATTGATACAGCAAATATGTTTGAGTTTTGGGATTGGGTCGGCGGTCGTTATTCTTTGTGGAGCGCGATTGGTTTGTCCATTGTGTTGAGCATTGGCTACGATAATTTTGAAAAATTATTGCGCGGCGCTTATGAAGTGGACGAATATTTTAAGACTGAAAAATTCGATAAAAATATTCCTGTAATCATGGCGTTGGTCGGACTTTGGTACACTAATTTCTTCGGTACGCAAACCGAAGTGATTTTGCCTTATGACCAATATATGCACCGTTTTTCAGCATATTTCCAACAGGGCAATATGGAAAGTAACGGTAAGAGCGTGGACAGAAAAGGCGATGACGTTTCATACGCCACAGGCCCTGTAATTTGGGGCGAGCCGGGAACAAACGGACAACACGCTTTTTATCAATTGATTCATCAGGGAACGATAATTATTCCTGCGGATTTTATTGCTCCGGCGATTAGTCATAATCCTATCGGCGACCATCATGTAAAATTGTTGAGCAATTTCTTTGCGCAAACAGAAGCATTGATGAACGGTAAAACGGAAGAAGTGGTAATCGCTGAACTGAAAGCACAAGGCAAGAGCGATGAAGAGATTAAAAAGATAACACCATTCAAAGTATTTGAAGGCAACAGACCTACGAACTCTTTCCTTGTAAAAGAAATTACGCCGGAAACTTTGGGTAATTTAATTGCGTTATACGAACATAAAATATTCGTTCAAGGCGTTATCTGGAATATTTTTACATTCGACCAATGGGGCGTTGAACTCGGCAAGCAATTAGCCGGAAAAATTTTGCCGGAATTGCAGGGCGACGAAGAAATTAGTTCGCACGATTCTTCCACGAATGGTTTGATAAATGCTTTCAAGAAACTCAGAAAGTAATTCAGTATTTTTTTGAAAACAGCAAATAAAAAAGTCCGTGCCCCATAAGACACGGACTTTTTTATTAATTACCGTTGTTCTAAAATTTAGTCACATAAACTTTCGTCGCGTAATGAATGGTAATGCGATTGTTTGTCTGATACTTTTTAAAAAGAGTTTTCAAATCGTCAAGCATTGGCTGATAGCCGGCATGATTTTCACTCGGTGCGTAAGAAGAGGAGAGAAGCCTGCCTCTCAATCCGTCGAAATCAAATATTTGCCTGTTGGAAAATATTTTCAACTCCACGGTATGCGGCGCAAAAAAATCTTTAATGCTCTTTTCATCGATATTTCTGTGGTCAACTTTTACATAGTCGATGCTGTGCTTTACAATTAGTCTGTCATATTCTTTTTCAAAATCGGAATCGGCGAGCCTTTCATTCCATATTAAAACGGCACTGCCATGCGGCTGTAAAATTCGTTCAAATTCCTTACGGCAGACTGTTTTGTCAAACCAATGAAAAGCCTGTCCGGCAATGATTGTATCAACAGAATGATTTTCCAAAAGCGTATTCTCCGCTGTTCCGGCGACTGTACTGAAATTTTTATAATTATGCAACAGTTCTTCAGATTTTTCACGCATTTCCTTGTTTGGTTCAATGCCAATTACTTTGTAACCGTTATCCAAAAATAACTTGCTTGAAATGCCTGTGCCTGAACCGATATCGGCAATTGTTTTATCGTTGGATAATTGATATTCCGCCTGCAAAAAATCAACGATTTCCATAGGATAACCGGGACGATATTTTACATAATTATCTACCCTGTTACTGAATCGTGTAGTGCTGTTTTGAATCATAATAATATAGTTAAAAAAAGCCGCGAAATGCGGCTTTCAAAAAATGTTTTAGTCAATCACATCTACGCCGGGATGCGCTTTAGGGTCGAAAGTAAATTTACTTTCCGGCAGGTTAGCGCCGGTATTGATATTACTTAAATTGAAAGAAACTATATTGCCGCCTTTTTCATACACAATAGCTTTTGTGATGAGATTCCTTGTTTTGTTTACATACAAATTTACCTTTGTAAAATTCTTCCTTCTGTCTGTCGGAACTAATTCAATAATAGCTATGGAACCCTGAGAGGAAACCAACTTGCTTCCGAAATCTTTGCTCACAAAATCTCCTGATAATAATTTTTCAGGGTTCAGTGTGCCGCCGGAATTGTCCACATCGTTTACGGTTACTTCGTCTTTTCCGTTGAAATTCCACGTTTTAGCGCCATTGCAGAAAATTTCATTACTGCCTTGTTTGATGTAATATTTGTTGCCTTTGATGGCGATATTGCCGTTGATAGTGCCAAGATTATGATTGTTGCGGTCTTTAGTAGAATAGCTGAAAGCGGCAGTTGCACCTTTGATATTTTTAAGATTGTTGCTTACTTTATTCAAAATGCCCGAAGCATCACTTTGTGCAAAGGTGGTTACTGCAAAGGTTAGAAATAATGCAATGATTGTAATTTTTTTCATTTTTATTATTGATTTTTGAGTGTGCAAAGTTAAGTAATTCATCTTATTCTGAGACGGGAGATTTAAACAGATGTTTAAATTACAAGCCATTTTAAATAGAAATTCTGCTGTTTATTTTTTCTTTTTAGTTTTAAATTAACGAATGATAAATACTTAGCAAAAATTCCTTTTATATATTGCCGAAATAAATGTAACTTTGCAAACTTTATGAAGCAATTTTTTCAGGTATTAATATTGTTTTTAGCGCTGTTTACTACGTCGTGTGCTACAAAATATTCTAAGGTACTGAAAAGTACAAACAATGAATATAAGTTGAAAATGGCAGACGAGTATTATGCCAAAAAAGAATATGCTCATGCACAGGAATTGTATCAGGAACTGATTACGAACTATCTTAAAAGTACTAACAGATACGAAGACGGCTATTACAGATTTGCATATACAGCTTATTATTTAAAAGATTATGAAGCGGCGGGATTGGCTTTTCAGCAGTTTACGGAAACATTTCCCAACAGCGAAAAAGTGCCTGAAATGGCATATATGGAAGGTCTTTGCTTGTATAAAAATTCTGCCAAAGTAGAGTTAGACCAGTCTTCTACCATGAAGGCAATTTCTACATTGCAATCGTTTTTGAACTCTTATCCGAATGACGTTCATGCAGATACTGCCAAAAAATTGATTGAAAACTGTAATTCAAAGTTGGAAGAAAAAGAATATATGGCAGCGCAGCAATATTACGATTTGGGTTATTACAAATCTGCCCATATCTATTTTGACCTGTTGATTAGCGATTATCCTAATTCGAGTAAAGGCGAAGAGTATATGTTTAAAACTTTGCTGTCGAGTTATCAATATGCCAAAAAGAGTTATGCGTATCTTCAGATGGACCGTTACCAGACAGCAGTAGATGAATGTGATAATTTTTCGGCACAATACGCCAACAGTAAATATATATCCAGAGTTCAGAGTATAAAAAAGGACTCACAAAATCAAATAGCAAGATTAAAAAAAATAATAGCAGAAAATGAGCAAACTAAGAAGGCAAGTTAGTTCCCACATTCCAAATGTGATTGAAACACGCAGCCTCGTGTCTATCAAAAAGAAAACAGGCAATCTGTATGAATCTATTGCAATTATTGCAAAAAGAGCAAATCAAATCAATATTGCCATTCGCGAAGAATTGCATAGCAAGCTGGACGAATTTGCAAGCCATACAGACAGCCTTGAAGAAATTCACGAAAACAAAGAGCAAATCGAAATTTCCAAAGCGTATGAAAGAATGCCTAATCCGGCTATTCTTGCAACGGAAGAATTTATGGAAGATAAAGTTTACTTCCGTAAAAACGAAGACGACCTGTTCGTTTAATTTACGATACTGTATAAAAAATTTGATATGCCATCCGATACTGCATCTGATGGCATTTTGTGTTTCTTAAAAGTTTCGGTGGTTTAAGCATTATGTTCTAAGTTTGATAACTAAATAATAGTTGTGTTACAAGGGAAAAAAATATTAATTGGTGTTACCGGAAGCATTGCTGCGTACAAAATTATTTCGCTCACACGTTTACTGATTAAAGAAGGAGCCGAAGTAAAAATTGTGATGACGAAAGCTGCAACAAAATTTGTCTCGCCGTTGGTGTTAAGCACTTTGTCTAAGAACAAAGTTTTAATCAACTTATTTGAAAAGGATGTTTGGGCAAATCATGTGATGCTTGGTCGTTGGGCAGATTTGATGCTGATTGCTCCGTTAAGCTGCAATACATTGGCAAAAATGGCAAACGGACAATGCGATAATTTGTTGCTTTCCGTTTATCTGTCTGCAACCTGCAAAGTCATGTGTGCGCCCGCGATGGACGAAGATATGTGGCATCATGCTGCGACCCGAAAGAATATTGAAGCATTAACCGGTTATGGGAATATTGTGTTGGGCGTGGATTCCGGCGAATTGGCA
Organism: Arachidicoccus sp. BS20; assembly: GCF_001659705.1. Lineage (NCBI taxonomy): Bacteria > Pseudomonadati > Bacteroidota > Chitinophagia > Chitinophagales > Chitinophagaceae > Arachidicoccus > Arachidicoccus ginsenosidimutans. Next base: position 568,914 of record NZ_CP015971.1, on the reverse strand, counting down.
AGCGGACTTTCCGGCGAAGGAAGAATGCTCGAACCGGAAAATATTTTGCTTGAAATAAAAAATTCTTTCAGAACAAATGAATTGACAGGAGAGACGGTATTGATTACTTCGGGAAGCACACATGAAGCCATTGACCCGGTTCGTTTTATTGCCAATCATTCAACCGGGAAAATGGGAACAGCCTTGGCGGAAGCATTTTATTTACGCGGCGCAGATGTGATTTTTATCAGCGGACCGGCGCAACATTTTCCGGCTTATAAAAATATAGAAATCATTAAAGTTACTTCTGCCGAAGATATGTTTATACAGGCTGTTCAGCAATTTCCAAATTGCTCAATCGCTGTGCTGTCGGCGGCTGTAGCAGATTATACACCGGTAGAAACAGCTTCGCAAAAAATAAAAAAGAAAGAAGAACAGTTCACTCTTTCTTTGAAAAAAACAAAAGATATTCTGAAGGAATTGGGAAGCCTGAAATCAAATCAGTTGCTGGTAGGTTTTGCCCTGGAAACAAATAATGAATTAGATAATGCACGAAAAAAACTGGCAGATAAAAATGCCGATTTGATTGTCCTAAATTCTATGAATGAACAAGGCGCAGGCTTTGGATTTGATACAAATAAAGTAACTGTACTGGACAAAAACGGCAATCAATACGAAAGCGGTTTGATGAGCAAGCAAGATGTTGCAGATTATATTCTCGAAATTGTGGAAGAAAAATTAAAGCAGAATGCTTAAACGGATTGTATTTTTAATCATTGTATGGCAATGTTCCATTGCAGGGTATTCACAAGAACTGAATGCAACTGTAACTGTCAATTCACAACAATTGGGAACAAATGTTGACCAGACTGCCATGCAAAATTTGCAACAACAAATTACCGATTTTCTCAATGCTCGTAAATGGACAAGAGACGATTATCAACCGCAGGAAAAAATCAGCTGTAACTTTAACATCACGCTCGTTTCTTCTTCCGCGCAAAATGAATATCAGGCGCAATTATTGGTACAGGCTGCGCGCCCGGTGTTTAATTCCATTTATCAATCGCAATTAGTTAATTATCTTGACAGGCAGTTTGTGTTCAAGTTTCAGCCTTATCAGCAGTTGCAATTTAATCCTACACAAATTGCCGGAGCAGATGTATTGGCTTCCAATCTTACGGCAACACTCGCTTTTTATGTGAACATTATTTTAGGCATGAATTACGATTCGTTTAAGCTAAATAGCGGCGGCGCTTATTTTCGCGAAGCAATGAATATTGTAAATGGCGCACCACGTTCTTCCGATATTAAAGGCTGGCAATCTTTCGATGGCACGCGCAACAGATATTGGCTGGCAAATAATTTAACCGATACACGATTCAGCGATATTCATCGCGTGTTATATCAATATTTTCGCGGAGGTTTGGATAGTTTGTATGACTATGATGCAAAAGCAAAACAAAATGTTTTGTCGGCTTTAGTCAATCTTCAAAAAATAAATCAGGCAAATCCAAATTCAATGATTGAGCAGTTTTTTATCGAAAACCGCAATGCCGAACTAGCAGGGATTTTTAAACAAGCAACGCCCGATGTGCGTTCGCAGGCATTGGAAACTTTGCTATTGCTTGACCCAAACGGCGCAGATAAATACAACACCGAATTGAAATAATGATGAGAAAAATTTTATTGTTTTTTGTACCAGTTATCATTGCAAGTGCATGTTCTTCCGAAGCATTTCCGCCAGGCATTGTAAAACCGCCGATAATGAAAAAAATTATATGGGAAATGACGGTTGCTGAGAGTGTTTATCAGTCCGACACATCGAAACAAACGCGCCTGCATTTGAAAGACAGTATCACACTTGCTTATCATAAAATATTAAATGACAATAAAATAAGTGTCGATGATTATAAAAAAAGTTTAGCATACTACGAATCTAAACCGGTGTTAATGCAAACGCTGATAGATTCGTCTTACACCTATGGAACAAAAATCAAAGATTCATTTCATTACACACCATCAGCTCACATACCCGTTTCTACCAAAAGTAGTCTAGATAGTTCAAAACATTTGAAAAAAGCCTTCCCACCCGCGCTTCAAAAGCATCTTTTAAAGCCGTTGCCCAAAGAAAATAAACCAAGAACCAAGCCTCGGGAGGTCTCATAACTTTAGCCAATAAAAAGCGTTTATGTATAAAATATTCGTTTTCTTAGATTTGTTTTAAAAAAATATTTAATTTTATATCACAATTTTAAATTTTTAAAAATATCTCGTATGAGAAAATCCGATTTGGTTAATAATATTTCAGAGAAAACGGGAATTCCCAAAGTTGATGTATTGGTAACAATCGAAAGCCTTTTAAAAGAGATAAAAGAAAATTTGTCTCGCGGCGAAAACATTTACATACGAGGCTTTGGGAGCTTTATTACCAAGAAGCGCGCGGCTAAAATAGGCAGAAATATTAAGAAAAATATTGCTGTCGAAATTCCCGAACATTACATTCCGGCATTCAAACCTTCAAAAGAATTCGTTAATGAAGTAAAGGAAAACTTTAAAACGAAGTAACTTCGCACAAATTTTTGAGCGTGAGAAAACAGCAACTTATTGTGGCAGGCGTAGGTTTGTTACTTTTTATTATTATTTTGGCTTTTGGAAATTTCATTCCACCAAAATCTTCTATGACGGCGGCTCCTATGGCGGCAGCACAACAATCTGTTCCGGCATTGACTACAAGCGATGTACTTGCGGCGGCAAAAGCAAAACTCTCTCCGGCAGAGCAGGAGCGTATTACCATGTTGGAAAATAATGTAGTGCGCGGCGATGTAAAAGACCTGAAAATAAAGCAATACAAGCAACTTGCATCGTTTTGGACAGACAGTATGCAAAACCTGTCGTTGGGCGCTTTTTATAGTGGAGAAGCGGCAAAGTTGGAAAATTCAGAACAAAAGCTTACCTTCGCAGCCCGAAACTTGTTATCCTACACAATGGCAGAACAAAGTATGCCAATGCAAACGTGGATGGCAAGTGAAGCGAAAGAGCTATTTGAACAGGCTTTGAAGATAAATCCGGCAGACGATTCGGCAAAAGTCGGGATTGGGGGTTGTTATATGTTTGGCAATCTGTCGGGCAATCCAATGCAGGAGATTTTAAAAGTAAGAGAAATTGCAGAGAAGAATCCGGATAATTTGTATGCGCAAATGATGCTGGGTTTGGGTGGTGTAAAATCAGGGCAATACGATAACGCTGTCAAACGTTTTCAGGCAGTGCTTGAAAAGCAGCCGCAAAATCTGGAAGCTATTTTTAATCTTGCGGAAACTTACGACAGAATGCAGGATAAAGCCAATGCAATTAAATGGTACAAAGAAGCCGGCTCATTGATGAAAATACCTGAAGCGAAAAAGGAAATTCAACAACGTATTGCTTCTTTGGAAAACGAGTAGGAAACATTTTTTAACTATAAAATTTTATTTAGAACTATGCCTTGCGGTAAAAAAAGAAAACGTCATAAAATTGCGACGCACAAACGTAAAAAGAGATTAAGAAAGAATCGTCATAAGAAGAAATAATTTGACGGTTTCTTAAAGCCATATTCAGTAATGTCGAAGCCCAATTCTATTGCGCTTCGGCATTGCAAATTTTAGAGAACTATACCTTTTTCCTTTCTGCAACTTTTATCTTCCTTTCCTTCGATATTCAGTTGATGCAATTACAAAGGAGCACGGTTTTGCCATTTTGTATGTGTCAATTTTCTCAAGAATTGTCTTTGTGATTTTCTTGCGAAAACCGTTATACTTCTGTGTCTTACGAATGATAGCGGTAATTACATCATTTTAAATTATTTATTTGTGGACAAAGAATTAATTGTCAACGTTACGCCAACCGGTGTAGATTTGGCATTATTGGAAGATAAGAAGCTGGTAGAGCTTCAGAATGAAAAGTCCGATGCAGGGTTTGCAGTAGGCGATTTGTTTTTGGGCAAAATAAAAAAGCTGATGCCCGGATTAAACGCAGCTTTTGTAGATGTGGGACACGAAAAAGATGCATTTCTTCACTATACCGATTTGAGTCCTTATATCAAATCGTTACTAAAGTTTACGGCACTCGCACAGGCTGACAAAAGCGACAATGGCTTTGACTTTTATAAGTTTAATGTAGAACCGGAAATTGTAAAAACCGGAAAGATAAATGAAGTTTTTAGTGGAAAGCCTAATATTTTGGTTCAGATATTAAAAGAGCCGATTGCATCGAAAGGTCCGCGGCTTACGTGCGAAATTTCATTGCCCGGCAGATATATTGTAATTACACCATTCAACAATGTAATTGCCGTTTCCAAAAAGATTCATTCATCAGATGAGCGTAAACGTTTGCACAGTATTGTAGAGGCTATTAAACCCAACAATATAGGTGTGATAGTACGTACGGCAGCAGATGGCAGAAATACAGCAGAACTTCACGATGATTTGAGAGAATTGCTGGATAGTTGGAAAGAAATTCAGCAAAAATTGAAAACAGCGCAGCCGCCTGTAAAAATCTTGTCGGAAGAAAGTAAAACTACCAGTCTCCTGCGCGATTTGCTGACAAAAGATTTCAACAAAATTGTTATCAACGACAAGGCTGTTTATAACGACACGCTGAGTTATATCAAAAAGATAGCGCCGTCCAAAGCCGATATAGTAAAATTGTATCAGGAGCCTCAAAACATTTTTGATTCCTACAATATCACAAAACAGATAAAGGCGTCATTTGGCAAAACTATCAATTTGCCAAGCGGTGCATACCTGATTATTGAACATACGGAAGCCTTACACGTAATCGATGTAAACAGCGGCTATAAAAGCATTAGTAACAGCCAGGAAGAAAATGCAGTAGCGACTAATCTTGAAGCGGCAGCAGAAATTGCACGGCAATTGCGGCTGCGCGACATCGGTGGTATTATCGTTGTAGATTTCATCGACATGAAAAGCCCCGAAAATAAAAAGAAAATACAGGAAGCTGTAGAGACTTTTATGAAAACCGACCGGGCGCGCCATGCGATATTGCCTATTTCCAAATTTGGTGTGATGCAGATTACCAGGCAACGTATGCGTCCCGAAATTAAGATTAATACTTCCGAAGTTTGTCCTACTTGCCACGGCACGGGCAAGGTAACTTCAACACATTTGCTGGAAGACGAAATCGAAAATAAACTGAATTATCTTGTTTCTCATCAGCACAAAAATGTTACAATTGAAGTGCATCCTATTGTTTATTCGCATCTTACGAAAGGTGTCTTCAATTCTATTAAAAGAAAGTGGAAGAGAAAGTTCGGCGTGCCTATTAACGTAGAAAAGAGTTCCAATCTTTCTTTCACAGAAGTAAAATACTTTGACGCCGACAGACAAGAAATAAAAATATAAATAAACTGTATAAATATTTGATTTTCAATTTATTATATTATTTATAAAAATATTCCTTTGAACAAATGATTATTTACTAAATATATGATTACTAAATATTTATAAAGTATATATCGTATTATTATTAAAATAAATATTTATCCCGATTTCAATTGGAAGCACAAAGTTTATACACATCATTCAAAAATATTTTAAAATTCGGGAACAAGATTGTAACTTAGCAACGGATTTTAATGAGTTAGTAAGTAGAGGGTTGGTAAGCAATTGCCAACCTTTTATTTTGCAAGTAATTTATTTTACCTTTCTGCCTTTCCATTGATACTTGCCGAATTTTCCCAATAAGCCGGCAACAACGGTATATAGAATATGTAACGGCTGCATTACGGCAAACCATTTCAGTAAACTTTCTTGCTCATAAAATGTCGCTACTTTTTGCATAAAAAGCAGTTCAACTATCGTCTTTAAGAATAGCAAGGCAAACCAATAAATAAAATCAAACGGATGAAAAAATGCCAATACTAATGTCGCCAATAACAGCACATTCAATATATACACAAGCCACAGCACAAGCGTAATGCGTATGTCGTTATAATTGGTCGCTTTGCTCGCCCACCGGATACGTTGATTGATAAACGTTTTCCAAGTAAGCATAGGTAACGTTTGTACAATAGCGCTTTTCAAATAAATATAACCAATTGCATCAGGAAACTGTTGCTGAATCTTATGCATCAGCAGCATATCGTCGCCGCTTGCGAGTTGGTCGATACCACTGAAGCCGTTTACTTTAAAGAAAACATCTTTTTCATAACACAGATTGGCGCCGTTGCACATACTGTGAAAGCCTGCGGAAACGGAAGCTGCCGTAATTCCTTGCAAGCTTAGAAAATCAAGACATTGAAATCTGCCAAGAAAGGTATCGTTATCTATAAATGAAACCGGCGCAGCAATAAACTTTTTTCCTGTTTGCTGAATGTAATTATCAAAATTAGACAGCCAGTTTTCAGAAACGATACAATCTGCATCGGTAGTAACGATGTAGTTACTATTAGCAACATGAATGGCAGATTCAATCGCTTTCTTTTTATAAGAATTTATTTTTTCCCCATTCAGTAAATCATTGATATGCAACAGTCTTAATTGCTTATGTTGAGATTGAAATTGTTGTACAACGGCGGCAGTATTATCATTTGAATCATCATCGATTACAATAACTTCATATAAATCAGCCGGATAATTATTGTTGAATATGGAAGATAAGCATTTGTCGATATTTTCTTCTTCATTACGAGCCGGAATGATAATGCTGAATGTAGTCTTTGAATCGAGTGAATAATTCACTGAAAAATTTTTCAAGCGGGCAAGCCAATATCTGTATGTAAATATAAGCGCACAATAAAGTACGAGCAAAACTAAAGTTATGATAAACACGATTGAAATCATACTGTAAAGAAAACTTATTTAAACAAAGTTGCCAATTGCGATAAATATTTTTCTCTCAAAAGCAAATGCCCTGCATCCCATTTATAATAATGAACATACGGCGTGGCAAAATCTACCAAATACTGTGCATTATGCGCAGGCGTGATAGTGTCGGATTTCCCGAAAATTAAAAAAACAGGTGTTTGATAGAAGATAATTGCATTACATATCTTGTCCGGATTGGGACGCATTTTTCGCATAAAAAACCAGCGTGCGTATAAAAGCGTTCTTTCTCTTTTTGAGCTAAGCAAGCCTTGTGCAAAATCGTAAACCTTTTGGTTAATGAACCTTTTTTCTTTCATTTTATCTAAGAAATTCATAGCATTTTTTGGGTGCTTCAAAAGAAATGAGGTAATTAAATTTCCTAAATATGTTTGTACTAAAAATTTATGCCACCAGCTTGCATACAAGCCATCGGGCGCGAGTAATATTAATCGCTTCACTTGTTGCGGCGCATATTGAAAAAGACTAAGTGCAATGCGTCCGCCCAAGCTAAAACCCATTAGCCAGTATTCTTTTGGCAACTGCTCTTTTTCGATAATTGCATCAATAATTTTTTTCAGCATTTTGGGTGTGAGTAAAATTTTGTTCCAGCGTGTATTCCCATGCAACGGAAGGTCGAGCGCGATGATTGTATAATTCTTTTTTAATTCAGATTCAAGTAGTTGGAATATTTGTGCATCATTACTGTAACCATGGAAAGCAATTATTAACCGACTTCCGCTCCCAAAACGGTAATAACTGATTTGAGAGTTGAAAAGAGGTAAATATTGGTGTGTCATTGATGTATTTTATTTTTAAACTAAAAGCAAAAACAGAATGGACAAATTATTCGGAATCAAAGGCTAAAATATTTTGGCATTTCTTAGATTGCTCTTGTAGTTTTTTATTGTTTTTTTGCCAAGAGGCAATCTTTGATGAAATTTTTCGTATCCTTTGTGTAATTTTGATAAGTAAAATTTTATGTCGGTTTCTACGCAATGAGCAAATCTATGGATAATAATTCAAATCCGTTTTATTTAAAACTAAGCAGTTCACTCATTACAATAACTCTTTTGCTGGTATTGCTGTATGTTGGCAGAAGTGTATTGACGCCTTTATTCTTTGCTGCGATATTCTGTATTTTTCTGATAGCACCGTGCAATTTTCTGGAACGGCATGGTGTACATCATGCGATTGCGGCTATTATTTGTATGCTACTTGCCATTGTAATAACGGCGACAATTATTTATTTTATTTCTGCACAAATTATTTCGTTTAAAGAAGATTTGCCTGCACTTACCAAAAATCTTAACAAGGCTTCCGATAATGTCCAATTGTATATGCAGGAGCATTTTCATGTAACACCGGGTAAACTGAATACCTCGCTGGAAAATATACGAACAAAAGCATTGGCAAGCGCGCCCGAAATTTTGGGCAGTACTTTTTCCACACTCTCCGGAATTTTGGAATATGCCGTGTTGATACCTATTTATACTTTCTTGTTGTTGCTTTACCGCAGACTGGTTGTCCGTTTTATTATTGCGTGCTTTAGTGAGGTAAATCTGGAAGCTGTTGCTGCAGTTTTGGGAAGAACAAAATACGTTATCCGAAGTTATATTTTCGGACTATTGATAGAAATGCTTTTAGTTGCCTTGATGACGTTTATAGGTTTATTGATTGTAGGCTCTAAATATGCGTTGCTGCTGGCATTTATTGTATCTGTGCTTAATCTTATCCCGTATCTGGGAGTGCTTACTGCAGCTATCATCAGCATTATTATTACTGCTTCATCCAGCGAACCGGTGGTCGTTGCCGGCGTATTGATTGTCATTGTAGTCGTGCATTTGATAGACAGTAATATTTTATTGCCAAAAGTAGTCGGTTCCAAAGTAAGAATTAATGCTTTAGTTACAATTGTAGGAGTGATTATAGGAAGTGAATTGTGGGGCATTCCGGGGATGTTTCTTGCCGTGCCGGTAATGGCAATTATGAAGGTACTTTTTGACGGCGTGGATGAATTAAAACCTTGGGGAATTTTATTGGGAGAAGACGTGGATTACCAAAAGAAAAACCGACTGAAAGCTATTAAAACCAGACTTGCACAAATAAAGAAGAATAAGAAATAAGTATTAAAAAATGCCAACAGGAAAAGTTTACCTGATACCGAATGTATTGCAAGACGATGATGATGCATTAAAAGCCATTCCGTCTTATGTACTGAGTGCTATAAAAGATTGCCGGGTATTTTTTACAGAAAATGAAAAAGTGGCACGCCGTTACTTTAAAAAACTGTGGAAAGAGATGCTTATCGACAATTATGAATGGTATGCTATTCACAAAGCGGAAGAAAGTGTGAAGCAAAACTTTACCGAACATCTTAAAAATGGTACAAACATTGGTATTGTAAGCGATGCAGGCTGCCCGGGTATTGCCGACCCGGGACAAATACTGATTGATGCGGCGCAGCGAATAGGAGCGAAGGTGCAGCCGTTGGTGGGTCCGAGTTCCATTCTTTTGGCATTGATGGCAAGCGGCATGAACGGGCAACAATTTCAGTTTAACGGTTATTTGCCGGTGGAAAATGTCGAGCGAAAAAAAACACTTCGTTTCCTCGAAGAAGATTCACTGAAAAGAAGCTGTACGCAAATTTTTATAGAAACACCTTATCGTAACCATAGTCTACTGAATGATATTTTGACAACTTGCAAATCGGGCACAAAACTCTGTATCGCTGTGGACATCACAGCTGCGAGCGAAAGCATCGAAACCAAAAACATTCAGCAATGGAAAAAAGAAACAATTGATTTGCATAAACGACCAGCAATATTTTTGCTTTCCGCTTACTGAAAATCTTTATCTAAAATTCTGTAACCTTCTTTTGGAATAATAAACTTTGTAGCAGGAACAGGATTAAAATCAATGCTCGAAGCAGTATAAGTAATCTTGTATTTGTTACGGATTTCAGCTTCGTATTTCAGTACCAATCCATTGATGTTGTCAAATTCATACGGATTCTCAGGAACATTGGTTTTAAGTTCAGGCGTATAATACAAACTGATTTTTGTGCCGTCTTTCAGCGTAGCTATAGCTTTTTTACATTCATAACCGAGAATACTCCGGGTCTCGTTTAATGTTTGCAGTTTAATGTCCTTATATTTTTCATACTGTTTTGCCCATGCTTCTTTGGAGAGAACCGATAAATATTTCTGCCCACCTACATGGTACAAAATATAGACATTATCTCCGTTTTGATTACAGATGGTTGATTGTTGGTAATTTTCAAAATTTATTTCCGTTAGAGACAATCCGCCTCTGACATAAAATTTTTTATACGCATTTTTAATGGTATTTGAATTTGCACTGTCTTCCTTCGCACTTACTTTGTAGGTAATTGTACAATCGCCAATAATTTTCTGTGCATAACCACGATATAAGCAACTGCAAAATATCAGTATAAAAAATATGGAAATTGTTTTTTTCATTCAACTCAAAAATAATCATTCTTCTTTGATTCTTGCGAAGAAAAAAGATGAATTTATTTCCGTTTCCATTTGAAACAAACATTTTAATCATTGGTATATTTGTCTTATGGAAATCCTGTATCTTCTTATTGGCGTAGTTCTGGGCGGTATCATTGCGTGGATTATTGCAATGCTTGTTAATAAACAAAAAACGATTGCAAAAACAACATTTGATTTGCTGAACACAAAATTTAACCAGCAGAATATTGAGCTTGGTATTGAAAAAGAAAAGAACAAAACATTGTCAAACTCACTTCAGGAAAATACGCTTGCACTTCAAAGCAAAATCAATGAAGCCGCGCAATTGAGCGCTTCGCTTGTCTCGTCCAACGCCAAACTTGAAACGGCAATTACCACCATCAAAATATCTTCGGACGATATTGTACAGCTAAAATCAGAACTTCTGTCAAAAACAAACGCGTTCAATGATGCAGTACAAAAAGTTGCAGAACTCAAGGCAGATAACCGTTCATTAAACGAAAAGTTGGACACGCAGAAAACCGAAATGGAAAATCTGCGTAAGCAATTCAATACAGAATTTGAAAACATCGCCAATAAAATTCTCGAAGAGAAAACAGAAAAATTTACCAAACAAAACCGGGACAACCTTGCAACGCTTTTAAAGCCTTTGGGCGAAAACATAGAGACCTTTAAAAAGAAGGTGGAAGATGTTTATGACAAAGAATCCAAAGAACGTTTTTCACTTGGAAAAGAAGTCGCACGGTTGCTGGAGCTGAACCAAAAAATAAGTGAAGAAGCCAATAATCTGACCAATGCTTTAAAAGGAAATTCAAAAACGCAGGGCGATTGGGGGCAAATGATTCTGGAAAATATTTTGGAAAAATCGGGACTTGCCAGAGACCGCGAATATTTTGTACAGGAATACCTGAAAGACGACGATGGCAACCATTTGAAAAATGAAGACGGAAGCCGTATGCAGCCCGATGTGATTGTAGCTTATCCTGATAACAGAAAAGTAATTATCGATTCCAAAGTTTCACTCACGGCATACGTCCGGCACTCAGCAAGTAGCGATGTTGCGGAACAGCAGAAAGCTATTGGCGAACATCTCAAATCAATAAGAAAACATATTGACGAACTGAGCCGGAAAAATTATCAGGACTTTGCGCCTTCGTTGGATTTTGTCATGATGTTCATTCCCAACGAACCTGCGTATTTACTGGCTTTGCAGCATGATGCTGCACTTTGGCAATATGCTTATGATAAAAGAATATTGCTCATTAGCCCAACCAATTTAATCGCAGCGCTGAAATTGATTGTTGACCTGTGGAAGCGTGAATATCAAAACAGGAATGCACAGGAAATTGCAGAGCGCGGTGCGGCGTTGTACGATAAATTTGTAGGATTTGTAGATAACTTAATTGACGTCGGAACACATTTGGAAAAAACGCAAAAAAGCTACAACGCAGCTTTAGGTCAGTTGAAAGACGGGCGCGGTAACTTAATTGGTCAGGCTGAAAAGCTGAAGGAACTTGGCATTAAATCCAAGAAGAATTTACCTGTAAGCATGGTATCTGAGTCATTAGACCACGAAGATGAATAATCATTTCTTATTCTCAATAGCCCATTTCAGTAAGGCATTTTTGCCGGAAGGGATATTCAGTTTTTTGATGATATTAGCGCGGTGTGTTTCTACTGTTTTTTCTGAAATAAAAAGCAGCGACGCAATTTCTTTGGACGATTTATGCTCGGCAATTAATTGCAATATTTTTTTCTCGGAAAAAGTAAGAACGTCAAGATTCATGTTTGTACTTGCATTCTCACTCAAATGCAAACCCGTCTTAAGTTGCTGACTGAAATATTCTCTTCCGCTTTGAACTTCTTCGATACATTTTTCTATTTCGTCCAAAGCAAATTCTTTCAGTAAAAACCCTTTTACGCCTAATCGTTTTGCGTAGTTAAGAACAGAAAGTTCGTTTTGCAAAGTCAACAAAATAATCTTGGTAAATGTTTTAGTCTTGGAAAGCTTTTCGGCTATCTCCATACCGGTCATGCCGGGCATACATACATCAAGCAGAGCGATAGATGGTCGCTTTATCATAATTAGGTTATATGCTTCAATGCCATTGCTGCACGCGGCAACAATGTTGAGCCCCATCTGTTCCAGATGCGTTTTTGTACCAAACAATACAATAGGATGGTCGTCAGCAATTAAAATATCTATCATGTGTTATAAAGGAATTTCAATTTTAATGATAGTGCCGCCGTTATCCGAGAGAATGAGCGCTTTGCCATTCATCGATTTGCTTCTTTCAATAATGCTTTGTAATCCGAAAGAAGATTTGCCCCTTAGCGCTTCTGCTACGTCGAAGCCTTTACCATTGTCCTGAATGCTCGTAATGAATATATTTTCATTTTTACAAATATGTATTTTAGCGGCGTGTGCCGATGCGTATTTGACAATGTTGTTTAATGCTTCCTGAATAATACGGAATAGCTGTAATTCTTTTTCTTTGGAAAGTTCGTTGTGGTATTGAATGTCGGTAGAAATAAAAAGTTGTTCAGTATTCATTAGCTGTTCGCAAATATGCAGAATACTTTCTTTCAAACCTATCTGGTCAAGCATTACAGGATGTATATTATGAGAAATGGTTCTTACTTCGTTGATGATATTGTCGATTTTTTCGGGCTGTATATTGCCTCCACTGCTTACCTGATTTTTTAATAACAGTAATTCCTGGCTTAAGCCATCGTGCAAATCGCGTGCTACCCGGCTGCGTTCCGCTTCACCGCGCGCTAAAAGCTGGTTGGTAAACCGCTGCTGTTGTTCAGCTTCCTTTCTTTTTCTTTTTAATCTTTCACGAGTAACAATGAACGCAGTGCCGGTAACAATCGCTAATAATAATACGAGCAGCATTTGATTGAAGAGCGATTTTCTTTGAAGTTCTTTTTGTTGTAGTTGTATTTGTGTTTCTTTCTTTTGCGTCTCGTATTTTGTTTGAAGTTCAGCAATATATCTATTGTTATGTTCGCTGGATAAAATTTTGCCCGTTGAATCGAATTGGCGATAATATTTCATCGCATCTTCAGGGCGATGCTGCATTTGTGCAATGCTATAAAGATTGAAATAGCCATCACGCACATACATCAGATTATTTTGTTGTGTAAAAGTATCGATAGCGTTTTGCAATGCTTTGATATTTCTGCTTGCATCTTGGTACTTGGCTGCATAAGCATAAGAAGAATAAATAGTGAATATCATCTGTTGCTCATTACTGCCCATCATTTGTAACGGTGCTTTGCATAAATCGAAATAATAAACAGCTTTTTTTAAATCTCCCTTGATGGAATATATTTCTCCCAAATTTGTGTATAAAATAATTTCTACACTTGGATTGTTGACTCCGGAATCATGCAACGCTAAAGCTTTGCTATAATAATAAAAAGCAGAATCGGTATTATCCATATTGTAATATGTTCTGGCAATACTTGTGTTACCGATAAAAGCATAGGCATTATTCCCATGAGCGGAATAGTAATCCAGACATTTTTTTTCAATAGGTAAGGCTCTTTCATAATTGTCCATCTGCGAATAAACAACTGACAGATTTCCATAGTTACCTATAATGGCTGCGCTGTCTTTCAGTTTTTCTGCAATAGCAATAGTTTTTAGGTAATAATCTGCCGCTTCTCTATAATTTTCTTTTTGCATTAATGCCTGCGCATACAGCGTGTAATACGATTTATACAATGTATCATTGAATTGCGATTCATACTTTTTAGCTTTTTCAAGATACAGCATGCCGCTGTCCGACTGCTGGTTGATGTATAAAAAATATGATACAGCGTTAAATAAGGCATACAGTTTTGTAACCGGATAATCATTATTGCTATTCCCTTGTTGTTTAAAAAAATCGAGTATAGAGTTGTCGGGATGTACATAAGCAATAAAAAATAACGTATCAAATATACGTTGCGCGATAAATTTTCTGTTGCTTGGCGGAGCAGACAAATACAAGTCCTCAATTTGCCTGGCTTTGGATGCAGGCGTTTTTGCCGTTGCGCCAATATCTGACAAAGCATGAAAAATACTATCCGAAAATTTTGTACTGCTTGTCATAGTACTTTCGCCTGAATGATGGCAGGATGACAACAAACAGAAACATAACAAAAAGGCAACGATGTTTAGTAAAATTTGTTTCAACATAAGCGGCAGTCCAAATTTTCGTCAATAAAAAAATATCAGGGTTATCCCTGATTGTACATGAATAAACAACAATTTACCTTAGCGCAATATTATAATGATGATAATTACATTTTGAAATAAAAGACACCGGTAAAATTGGCTTTTGTTTCAAAATTAGCTGTAATCATTCAGTCAAAAAAATTTAATCTTTAGACAACTCAACATATTAATTAAACAACCACATGAATCAGGTGCAGCCAAAAGTATCTGCGAAACCCGGAAGACGATAATCTTTCGGGTTTACTTTTTTATTAAATTTATACTGCCTGCCGTTTTGTCCTGAAAAAAATATTCGCACGAAGTTTGAAACCAATAAAATTCTGTTTTAGGAAAAAATAAATATCTTTCAACCTGAAAAATAATTTTATGGATATAGAAAAAGAATTTGAACAATATGCAGTAAAGCATCGCGGCATCAGCAGTAATACGATGTTTCAATACAAAAACAATTTTACCAATCTTACGCCGTACATCATTGAAGAACGACCGATGAACGTGGCTTCTATGGACGTGTTCAGCCGGTTAATGATGGACAGGATTATCTTCCTGGGCGAAGGCATCAACGATTATGTCGCAAATATTGTAACAGCGCAGTTACTGTTCCTCGACAGTGTGGACAGAAACCGCGATATTCAAATGTACATCAACAGTCCCGGCGGCAGCGTGTATGCGGGTTTGGGTATTTACGATACTATGCAATTCGTAAGCCCCGATGTTTCTACCATCTGTACGGGAATTGCAGCAAGCATGGCTGCGGTATTGATGGCAGCCGGTGTCAAAGGAAAACGCAGCGCTTTGAAACATAGCCGCATTATGATACATCAGCCGAGTGGCGCAATTGGCGGACAGGCATCGGATATTCAAATCACTGCAAGGGAAATTCGCAAAATTAAAAATGAATTGGACAACATTATCGCCGAACACAGCGGTAAAGATGCAGCGCAGGTCGCTATTGACCGCGACCGCGATTTCTGGATGACAGCACAGGAAGCTAAAGATTACGGATTGATTGATGAAGTATTATTGGTAAATCCGAGAAAAGCGAAACAATAAATAATTAGTAATTAAAAATTAATAATTAGATGAACTTATTATATAAAAAAACTTTCATTAATAACGAGGACGAAGAAAACGACGAACCTGAAACAAAAAAAGAAGAACCACAAGCGCCTTTGCTGCTAAAAAAACAGGAAGAGCTTTTTCTGAAAAACCGCGCGGTGTATTTATGGGGTGTCGTGGACGATAAATCGGCGCGCGAAGTTGTAACCAAATTGTTGTTACTCGAAGCTGACAAGCCGGGCGAAGAAATAAAATTTTATATCAACAGCCCGGGCGGTGTCGTTACCAGCGGTATGGTTATTTACGATACGATTAAAATGATTTCATCGCCGGTAAGCACCATTTGTATGGGATTGGCTGCAAGCATGGGTTCAATTTTGTTAAGTGTAGGAGAGAAGGGCAGACGCTTTATTTTTCCGCACGGCGAAGTAATGATTCATCAACCGAGCATTGGCGGGTATTTTCAGGCGACATCGGCAGACATTGAAATTCAGGCAGAGCAAATCGAAAAAACCAAATTGATGGGCGCTGAAATTCTTGCAGAAAATTGCGGCAAAACTGTTGAACAAATTCTGAAAGATTTCGACCGCGATTATTACATGAATGCGCAAGAAGCGGTTGCTTATGGAATTGTGGACGGCGTGTTGGAGAAGTTGTGAAATCTGCAAAGTTAATGAGTCGGAAAGTGAACACGTATGAACGTCTTACCTAACTTGTTTTGTATCCTTTGACATTTATTTGCATAAAAGAATAATTTTGTAATTTTGTTTTTAAGATGAACACAATCAATATAAAGTTATATGACACACTTCGCAAAGAACTTGGTCTTAGTGAAGAAAAAAGTCGCGCTATAACTCAGGCTATTGAAGAAACTGTCTTGGCTGAAATGGGCAACACACAACAACAAAATGCGACAAAATTAGATATAGAACAATTGCGAAAGGAGATAGCCGATACAAAAGTCGAACTTATAAAATGGATGTTTACTTTTTGGATAGGCACAATTGGAATTGCTATACTTTTTTATTTTCTTAAAAAATAATTGGTTCTTATTTTTCAATTTCATTTTTGTAAAAGTTTATACAAAAACCGTCTATTCAGGCGGTTTTCGTATTTTTGCAGTTGGAAGTTATTTCGCCAGAGTTGCACGAAGATTCACAAAGGTTTTTCTCTCTTTGTGAAATTTTGTTTCTTAGTAAGGCTTTGCGGAACAAAAGAAATTCAAAATTCATAAATCAATAAATGGCTAAAAACACACATACACAATGTTCCTTTTGCGGGCGTTCGAGAGATGAAGTGAAGATGCTTATTTCGGGCATCAATGCAGATATTTGTGAGCAATGCGTACAAAACGCTTACGAAATTGTAGAGCAGGAACTCAACGCAGGTTTTCAAGGTGTATCAAATGTTGGTACGGGAGAGAAAGATTTGAAAATCCGCAGTCCGCGCGAGATTAAAACTTTCCTGGATGAGTATGTAATAGGACAGGACGATGCAAAGAAAATTCTTTCTGTCGCAGTATATAATCATTACAAAAGAATTACGCAGAAAGTGCAACACGATGATATTGAAATCGAGAAGAGCAATATCATTATGATTGGCGAAACAGGAACAGGCAAAACCTTATTGGCAAAAAGCATTGCCAAAATGCTGAATGTTCCGTTTGCGATTGTAGATGCAACGGTATTTACAGAAGCGGGTTATGTGGGCGAGGATATTGAAAGTATGCTTTCGCGCTTGTTGCAAAACTGCAATTATGACGTGCCGATGGCAGAACGCGGCATTGTATATATTGACGAAATTGATAAGATTGCACGCAAAGGCGATAATCCATCCATCACGCGCGATGTAAGCGGCGAAGGCGTTCAGCAAGGCTTGCTGAAAATGCTCGAAGGCACGGAAGCGCTCGTACCACCACAAGGCGGACGTAAGCATCCCGAACAGAAAATGGTAAAAATTAATACACAAAATATTCTCTTTATCTGCGGCGGCGCATTTGACGGCATTGATAAAATTATCGCACGTCGTGTAAATACGAATGCTATTGGCTTTAACGTAAACAAAGAGCAGCAGGAAGCGCAAAAGAAAAACCTGTTGCAATTTGTCAATCCGCAGGATTTGAAATCATTTGGATTGATTCCCGAACTGCTTGGTCGTTTGCCGGTAGTTACACATCTCGACCCGTTGGACAAAGAAACATTGCGTTCCATTCTCACAGAACCCAAAAACAGCTTGATAAAACAATATACGCGCTTATTTGAACTGGAAGGAGTGAAGCTGAAAGTGGAAAGCGAAGTATTAGATTTTATTACCGATAAAGCACTGGAATTTAAGTTGGGCGCACGTGGCTTGCGCAGCATTTGCGAAAGTATTCTTACGGAAGCAATGTTTGATATTCCCGGAAGCAACAAAAAGGAAATGATTATCGATTTAGCGTACGCACAACAGCAATTCAATAGCAGCAAGCTCGGCATGATGAAAGTTGCCTGAATTGTATAATTTCGGACGCAAGACTTGTATGTAGGTACTTTCTTTTTTGATAGTGGCAAACGACCATATTCTTAATCTAAATTAACTAATGGAGATAATAGACTTTGTACTTTTGCCGTTCAATTTTCTAACTTTAAAAACGAAATATGCGTAAAGTATTTTTATCCGCAACTGCGGCATTGGTATTATTGGCTGCGTGTAACAGCTCTAACTCCGACAAAGCAAACACCTCCGCTGAACAAACAGTTGCTGCTGCAACAGGTACAAGCTATACAATTGCCGACAGCAGTGTTGTTAAATGGCGTGCAACACACAAAGGCGGCTTGAATCCTCGTTTCGGAACGATTGGCATTGATAGCGGAAGCATCGCTGCTAAAAACGGACAAGTTACCGGCGGTTCATTCGTAGTGAGCATCAATTCTTTAAAAGTAGATTCTGCATCCGTTACAGAGCCGGGCAAAAGTCCTTCTCAATTAGAAACACACTTGAAAAGCCCGGATTTCTTCGACGCAGCAAAATACCCTGTTGCGAAATTCGCTATTACAAGCGTTGCTCCATTCGACAGCACTAAAGCTCAAAGTACAATTGCAGGCGCCACAAATATTGTAAGCGGGAATTTAACCATTAAAGACAGCACCGTGAATGTAACTTTCCCTGCAAAAATTACTGTTACCGACAGCCAAATCAGTATTGTAGCTTCCTTCTCCGTTGACAGGACTTCGTGGGGCTTAACTTATGGTACGCAAGGTTCCGCTGCAGACTGGCTCATCAGCAAAGACTTTGAAATTGATTTGGATTTAAAAGCAAATGCCAAATAACTTTTGCAAGAAAATATTTGTAAAGGATCCTGCCTCGTGCAGGATTTTTTGTTGAGAAACTGTTTAATAAGTATTGAGATTCCTTAATATCAGCATAAGTGCAACGATATCCGTATATGCAGAATCATTTAATTTTTTGGTATTTCATATTTACTTTTTACCTTTGCACTCCAAAAATTATTTTTTAATTGTACGGCAAAATCCGTGCAGCCTAAACAAATTCATTTTATGAAACAAGGTATCCACCCGGAAAGTTATCGTTTCGTTGTGTTCAGAGATATGAGCAACGGCGTAGAATTTTTATCTAAATCAACAGCAGCTTCTAATGAAACTACAGTTTTTGAAGGTGTTGAATATCCCGTAATCAAGTTGGAAATTTCCAACACTTCACATCCTTTTTACACAGGTAAAAATGTGTTGGTAGATACGGCAGGTCGTATCGATAAATTCAAAAAGCGTTACGCAAAGAAATAAGTTTTTTGCAATCAAGTATTTATAAAAAGAGGCTGGAAAATATACAGCCTCTTTTTTATTAGTTTATTTATTCGTGTTATCGTCTGCTGCTTTTTCTTCTTCCGGCAGCAAACGCATTCTTACTTTTTCCACCGAACTGCGGTACATTTTTAAAATTGTGATTTCATAACCACAATAATGCAGCACTTCTCCTTCGACAGGTACGCTGCCATGTTCGTAAGTAATCAGGCCGGAAAGAGTGGAATATTCTTCGTCCAGTATAGGCAAAGGTTTAGGCAGAAATTCGTTAATATCATCGATGGTTTCATGCGACTCCACAATAAAGCTTCCATCGGATTGTTGCAGTACAATCGGTTGTTCTGCATCATGTTCATCCTGAATATCGCCCACCAATTCTTCCAATACATCTTCCATTGTTACGATACCTGCAATATCTCCGTATTCGTCGGTTACGACTGCGATTTGCAGGTGGTCTTTCTGGAAAGAACGCAGCAAATCTTTCAGCTTCATGCTGTCCGGAATATAAAATACAGGACGAAGTATTTTGTGTATATCCTCCGTTTTTCCGGAGCTTACAAACTGTAAAATATCTTTTACCGTAACTATGCCGATTAAGTCGTTGAGACTTTCTTTATAAACAGGATAACGCGAATACCCCTCGTCAATCACTTTCTGTATTATTTCCTCGTAGCTCATATCAATATCCAGCGCCACAATATCTTTTCTATGTGTGAGAATGTCTCGCACACGGCTCGAATCAAAGTCAAAAACATTGTTAATCAATTCTCGTTCCGAATCTTCAATTTCGCCGCCTTCCTCGCTTTCGGAAATAATCATTTTAATTTCTTCTTCGGTATGAATATCTTGTTCTTTCACAGGGTCAATACCCAGTATTTTCAACACGATATTTGCCATTGAATTCAGCAGCCAGATAAACGGGCGAAAAACAAAAAAGAAAGCGCGCAAAGGCAATGCTACAGCCAGTGTCGTAGGAGATGCCTTACGTATGGCAATGGATTTTGGCGCCAGCTCGCCAAACACTATATGTAAAACTGTTATGATGAAAAATGCCAGTACAATTGCCCACTTATTTGCCGCAGGCGTAGATAGGCTGATGTTGAAAAAATGAAATAGTTTTTGCACGATACCCGTCATTACATCTTCGCCCACCCAACCAAGACCCAGTGAAGCAAGCGTTACACCAAGCTGTGTTGCAGCAAGATAATTGTCAAGATTGTTGGTAACGGTTTTAGCAGTATTCAATAGTCTTGCCGATGCACCTTTAGCTGTGCTTAACTGGGAAGTGCGTACCTTAACAATAGCAAATTCGGCGGCAACAAAAAAACCATTTAATAACACAAGGAAAATGGTCAATAGAACTTTGTACAAATTTACGGAATGCTCTATCATTTGTTCCGCCGGAGGTATGTCTGAACTCATTATTCTAATCGATGATTAATACAATATTACGCAATTTGCAATAAAAGAGAAAATTTTTACATTTTTATGGAAGTTATTTTTATGTAACAGGTGGCTGTTCTTGTCTTAAAATCAGTTAAAATAGTTTCGCGAAATATGCACAGATGTGATAAAGATGAAGCCAATGTTTATCAATGTTTGATGCAAATTCCTCTCTTAAAATTGGAGTATAAACCGGCTCAAATATTTTGTTAATTTGTAATTTGTTCTGATAAGAAAATTGAACTGCGCTGTATTTTTATCGTCGAATAAGATGTTCATTTTATAAAATTATTTTTTGAATCAAAAAAACCAAAAGCAATGAAATTAAAAAGTGTTTTTTTAGTCGTACTCATTAGTGCGGCAACTGCGATTGGAAGTGTGTGGGGTTTCGCAAAGTTTGAAGAATCAAAATACGCTGGCGTGCAGGAACCCGATAAATTACCCCTGAATTATGCAAGTTTTTATGGAAAGCAAAATGCGGCGGACAATTCAATAGATTTTACGTCGGCTGCAGCATCGGCAACGCCTGCGGTAGTACACATTAAAGTTCAAACAAAAGAAAGAACTGTTAGTAATCCCAATTCCGGCGGCGATGACGATGACCCGCTTAGCCAGTTGTTTGGCAACCCCTTCGGACAATTTTTTAACGGACCAAGGTCATATCGTATTCCAAGTCAGCGTGCCAGTGGCAGCGGTGTTGTCATTAGTGAAGATGGATATATTGTTACCAATAACCATGTAGTAAAAGATGCAGATAAAATTACCGTAACAACAAGCGACAGAAAAACATATACTGCAAAAGTAATCGGCACAGACCCGAATAGCGATTTAGCTGTTATCAAAATAGACGCAAAAAGCCTTCCTTATCTTGTTTACGGCAATAGCGACAACGTAAAACTCGGGCAATGGGTTTTGGCTATCGGTTATCCCTTCACATTGGACGTTACCGTAACGGCAGGTATTGTAAGTGCCAAAGCAAGAGATATTGGCATAATAGGAAGCAACAGTGATAATAACAGCGGCGCGTCATCCGCTGTCGAATCATATATTCAAACGGATGCTGCCGTAAACCCCGGCAATAGTGGCGGTGCGTTGATTAATACGAACGGAGAGTTGATTGGGATTAACAGCGCAATAGCTTCGCCTACCGGTTCGTACAGCGGGTACTCTTTTGCCATTCCGGTAAATATTGTGAAAAAAGTAGCGGCAGATTTGATAAAATATGGCGCAGTGCAACGTGGATATATTGGTGCGGGTTTTATCGATTTGACCAATAGTGCTTTTGACAGACAAAGAAAATTCTACAAGATACCCGACAGCTATACCAAAGGTTTGTACATAACCGACGTTGCTAAAAACGGAGCCGGTGCGGAAGCCGGTTTGAAGAAGGGCGATATTATTACCAAAATAAATGGCATCCGCGTAGATAATTCGGGCGAATTGTCTTCCGTAATGGGCGATAAAAAACCCGGCGATAAGATATCGCTTACCTATTTACGAGGCGATAAAGAAAACACCGTAACGCTCACTTTGAAAAACAGTCTGGGCAACCTGTCTGCTATGTCTGCAATGGATATGGTTAATAACTCTCTGGGCGCAACGCTCACAACACTGTCCTCACAGGAAATGCAGCATTACGGCGTGAGCGGTGTAAAGGTAACCAACATTAAAGACGGCGCATTTAAAGCAGCCGGCGTAAAAGAAGGATTCATCATTACAGATGCCAACGATACGCGGGTAAAAACTGCTGACCAATTTTCAAAAATCATTCAAAGTTCAAATGGCAACGTTGCCATTCACGGTATTTACCCCAATGATGAATATACATACGGCTACCGTTTGAATTTGAATAATGATGAAAACAATTCGCCGGATGACGACGATGACGGAAACTAATTATTTTCTTTCTCATGTACAATTTGGAAAAGGTTTGCAAGTTTTAGCAAGCCTTTTCTTTTGCCGTTTATCCTCAAATACTACAATTCATCTTCCCGAATTGTGTGTTAATCGAAAATTGTTTTAGAGAAAAAAGAAGTTGGTTATATTTGAATATATAAATCAAAATTATGGCTATACTTGAATTGCAACATCTGAAAAAATATTATGACACACATAAAGCGGTGGACGATATCAGCTTTAAAATTGAAGAAGGGAACATTTTTGGTTTGCTCGGTCCCAACGGCGCAGGCAAAACCACTTTGCTGCGTATGGTTACAGGAATTTTCTTTCCCGATGAAGGCGAAGTGATGCTTGACGGGAAAAAATTTGATGCACTCAACGACATTCAGAAAATAGGCTATATGCCCGAAGAACGAGGCTTGTACAAGAAAATGAAAATTGGCGAACATGCGCTGTACCTCGCACAGTTAAAGGGTTTAAGCCGGAACGATGCTATGCAGAAAATCAAATACTGGTTTGAACGCTTGGATATGCAAAGCTGGTGGAACAAAAAAGTTGAAGACCTGAGCAAAGGTATGGGGCAAAAATTACAATTTGTTGCTACCGTTTTGCATGAACCTAAATTAATCATTCTTGACGAGCCGTTCAGTGGTCTTGACCCTGTAAATGCCAATTTAATTAAAGACGAAATTTACAATCTTGCCCAAAATGGAAGCACTATAATTTTCTCGACGCACCGTATGGAGCAAGTGGAAGAAATTTGCGATAATATTGTTCTAATCAATCTTGGCAAAAAAATATTGGACGGCAGCGTAAACGAAATAAAACAAAACTACAAGCAACATTTATACAATCTTCAAATCGATGGAAACATTGATGACGCGGGCGTTACAGATATTTTTGATATTCAGCATAAGGACAAAAACGGAATTGTTTTAAAAATAAAAGACGGCTGCAAGAGCAACGATGTACTGAAATATTTTATTGACAAAAATATTCAGGTAGAGCACTTCAGCGAAATATTGCCATCGCTCAACGACATTTTTATCCGGCTTGTACACGGCACAAATGCCGTTACACGCAGCTTTCAAAACAATTAAATACTTGCTTATATGAACAAAATCGCTTTAATCATCCAAAGAGA
This sequence comes from Arachidicoccus sp. BS20, assembly GCF_001659705.1. Lineage (NCBI taxonomy): Bacteria > Pseudomonadati > Bacteroidota > Chitinophagia > Chitinophagales > Chitinophagaceae > Arachidicoccus > Arachidicoccus ginsenosidimutans. Next base: position 545,005 of record NZ_CP015971.1, on the reverse strand, counting down.
ATTTCTAAGTCGTGTACAAAAACGCACATTTCTTTTGGTAACCATTGGCTTACCTATTTTAATCAGCTGCGTTTATGCAGCCATTATTTATTTCAGTGTACACAGCAGTTCGCAAACGAAAATTATGGTTGTTGATAATGCCAACTTCTTTCACGACAGTCTTCCTTCAAGCGACGATAATATTTCTTTTGTCTTTGTAAAAAAACAAACCGTTGATTCAGTGAAGTCAAATGCTGCAAACGGCGAAAGTGCAGGTTTCATCAATATTCCGGCAGATGCGAATTTGTTGAAAGACAACATTGAAATAATGATGGAAAAGAAAATAGGCATTATAGACAGAGAGAAAATCAAGAGCGATATTCAAGACAGGTTGCAACAACTGAAATTGCAATCACTTATTTCGGATACAACGGCATTTGCGCAAGCAAAGCGAAATACAAAGATTTCATTTGTCAATACAAATGATAAAAACGATTCAGATTTAAAAACAGGCATCAGCACGGCGGTCGGCTTTATCTGCGGCTTTTTGATTTACATGATTTTGTTACTGTATGGAATGTCCGTAATGCGCGGTGTAATGGAAGAGAAAACCAACCGCATTGCGGAAATTATGATAAGCAGCGTGAAACCTTTTCAACTGATGATGGGAAAAATTATAGGCATTGGTGCGGTGGGGTTGTTACAATTTATTATATGGATTGTTTTAGGCATCGGGCTGAGATTAATTCTAATTCCGTTGTTATTTCCAAGCATGGGACACGCCGCCGCTGCAGTGCATACAAACGGCTCCGATATACAAAACGTTTTGCAAGGATTAAGCTCGATTAATTTCAGCTTAATTATTCCTGTTTTTCTGATATATTTTATTGGCGGCTATTTGGTGTACGCTTCATTGTTCGCCGCAATCGGCTGTACGGTAAGTGACGGACAGCAAGACGCGCAAGGTTTGACATTGCCGGTAACGTTGCCTATTATTTTTGGTTTTGTAATAATGACACAAGCAATTAATAATCCTACAAGCGGCTTATCGGTTTTTGGCAGTTTATTTCCTTTGACTTCGCCTGTGGTAATGATGGCACGTGTAGCGCAAGGCGTTCCGGAAGCAGTTTCTTATTTTCAGTTAATCTTGAGTATTGTTATTCTATTCGCCACTTTTTTATTTACGACATGGTTTGCCGGAAAAATTTACCGTACCGGAATTTTAATGTACGGCAAAAAGCCAACGTGGAAAGAACTGGTAAAATGGGCGTTTCGGAAAGTTTAAGTGATAAAATACACAGGTTACTTTTACTGCATTTCAAAAAATTTGCTTGGAAGGTTTGTAATCTGAATGTGAAAAATATATCAGTTTGAAATAAATAGAAGAAGTACTATTTTTGCGTCCCTAAAACGGGATGTAGCGCAGCCCGGTAGCGCGCTTCGTTCGGGACGAAGAGGCCGCTGGTTCGAATCCAGTCATCCCGACCTGACTGGACAAGCAATCAAAATTTTTGCTTGTCCAGTTTTTATTTCCATCTAATTCATTGTTTATTAAATAAATACATTCTGCAATTTCGTTTAATCTGAGTGTTCGAACTTTTGCTCCGGTGTAGCTGAATTTCCCGGGAAAAATATCGCCTATCAGCTCTCTGAATTCTATTAATTCATCTTCTTCAATATCCGGCTCCTTAACGCCGAACGAGCCAAGGTTGTTTAGCATTAACAGCCTCGAAATTCCTTCGTTTAATAAACCCTCAACGTCTAATATTTCATTATTCACTGTCGTCAATTTGGCTTCCATTTTTTCTATTATTGCCGTGTACTCCGATTTCATGTCCCGAAAATCTATGCTGTCAATATCTCCTTTTGCCAATAAATCTCTCGCCCTTGATAACCTCGCATAATAGTCCCTGATGCCCGACATCAACTGTTTTCTTTCGTTTTGCAAGGTTTCCGTCTTTTCATGGTATTGTTCAAGGATAACATCCGTATAAAGCCTTAAACATTCTTTTCTCGGAATGTAATTTTTCAATTCTTCATCAAAGGCTTTATTTACCACTTTTGCATTTATCCGGTAATGGCAACCGTTGTAGCAATGGTAATAACCGTAATAATTTTGCCTTCCTTTAGACCTGCTTGCAGTCAATACTTTTCCGCATTCGGGGCAAACAAAGAATCCCTTTAAAGGAAACTCAGCAGAGGTTTCCGGCTTTGTGCGATGAATACGCTCCCTGCCGTCCAAAACGTCCTGCACCAGATAAAACAACGCTTCGGAAATTATCGGCTCGTGCTGCCCTTTGACAAACCTGCTTTCTTCATCTTTATATTTGGGAATAAAAATCTTTCCGCAGTAAAGCGGGTTGCGGATAGCAAACCAGAAATTATTTTTTGTGCACGGCAATCCCTTTTGTTTTGCCATTTTATAAATGGATTCGGTATGAAAAACCCCTTTCGCGATTTCTTCAAACGCCCATTTTAAAATGGATGCGGCCGGCTCTTCCAACCGAATGTATTTAGTCCCGTCCTCTCTGGTCTTATTGATATACCCTACCGGTGCCAAGCCCATATAACGACCTTCTTTTTTTGCTCGACGCATACCGTGAAAAACATTTAATGCTCTTCGATCATTTTCCACTTCCGGCGCTGCTAAATAAAATGCGAGCATCATTTTATTTTCGGGAATAGAAAGGTCAAGCGGTTGCTCAATGGCCTGCGGTTCTACACCTACCTTGCGCAGCATATTAATCATTTGATATGCATCCCCGGCATTGCGGCTAAATCTGTCCCACTTGGTAAACAGAACAAGGTCAATCTTGTTTTTATACTTTTTGAGGTTGAGTAATAACTTTTTCCATTCCGGTCGGTTAAACGTTTTAGCCGAATGGTCTTCAAATATCACGTTTCTTATTATTATAGAATTAAGAGCGCAATATTTTCTCAGCACTTCTTCCTGATTTCTCTGGGAATAACCTTTCTCGGCTTGTTCATCGGTACTGACCCTAATGTATAAATCCGCTATTTTTGACATTTTCGTAAATATTTTGAGATGGCTATATTGGCTAATTTACGCATAATTTCCAAAATTTTTTCGGCTTGTTCCAATGTTACGTCCAGACCATCCGCCTTCAATACTTCTAACGCTTTTTCAGGGGTAATCTTTTTCTTCTCCTCATTTTCCATCCTCACAACTACCTTTAATAAAACAAGCCCATTATGGGCCTGTTGTAAATAAACAATTGATTTTTATTATTCCTTTTGAAATGCGATGCTCACCATTTAATAACAACCGGTATCATAATACTGCACGTTCATTTCTCCGATTATTTTTCCCGAAACGATTTTTTTCAGGCATTCATCAAAAAACTCCAACCGCTTTAATCTTTGATTGTATTTGGCAAAATAAGTAACCGGTAAAAGAAACGGTTTTGTTCCCTCTATCTTCTTACCCAGCATATAACAACCGCGCCTTGTATGGTAATAAAAACGGTACAGTTCCAAATACCTGTCAAAAGAAGCATCGTGTATCCTTGCCTGCAATTTCAATTCCTCCCTGCTGTCCGCCATATCGACCTCGCTGCAGCGTTTCATAAAATAGTCCAATACCGAACAGTAATCTTTACTGCCGAATACAACCGTATTCCGATTACCCGATAACAAAACCCGCCACAGCGGAATATCCGCCAACGGATTGACAACCCTGTACCAAACAACCGGGAAATACCTGTCCGCCGGAACGCAAGGCTGATGCTCCATATAAAGCGGAAAAGAAAGGGGCGGGTATTTTTTGCAAAGCATCGCCTTTGCTATTTCCGTTGGTATTCTTCGCTTGCCTTTTACAGGGTACGACTGTAATCTGTTCAGCAAATCCGTAATAACACAGATTTTATACACTCCGTTACTTTTTTTGTTCTCCGTTTCACAAAACTTTGCCGCCTGTATATACGAGTGGAAACATTTTATTTCTTCCGTACGGATACGTGCCATATTTTTAAACGCACACCATCTCGCACCGGCGCGCCGGTCTTTTTTTAACTGAACGATGACCGCCTGCTTATTTTTATTAACTGACATTTCCTACATTTTAAAACTTCACTAATCTTTTACGCTTTTACTAAAATTTCAATTCTTCCCACCCGCTTATGATTGTAAAACGGCACATACTTGATATACCCGAAACGCTGCAAGTCCGACAGATAGCGATAATAAGCCGCCTTGCCGCCGATATGGGCGATACCGCGGAGTATCCTGCCTGTTACCTGGACGGAATAACCTTTTGACTGTTCCTCATTCAATTTCAATATCGCCGCCATCAACGAAATATGTGCAGGGCCGACCCGAAGGTCTTCCTGCACTTTGTTCAATAAAGCGAAAGATGCCGTCTCCATCTCAACTGATTTTTTGTTTATGCTTTTGCTTATGTTCGTCGGTTATATCCTGCTTTTGTTCTTGTCTTTGCTTTTCAGATTGAAGTAAACGCTCACCCGAATCTTTGGAGATAAGATTTGTTTCTACCAGTTGCTGTACAGGGATCAACTTTTTGTTTTCGTCATAGACATTCAGCGAACTCATTTTAATATTCGGGGAAATAAATAACTTTTCTTCCGTTCCATCTTTTTGTACAAATGTTGCCGACTGCAAATTGCCCCTGTGCAGGGATTCTATTAAGGATATAGTGTATTTAGTGTTACTCAATTCTTTAATCGGATATTCCTTTAAAGTCTTTTCCAGGCTGAATCCGTATTTATCCGTAAAGAAATTAGTTTCATAATTGCCGTTTGCCAGTTTGCTTTTCATATCCAGCTTGACCCATGCCTCAAAAGGACGGCCTTCTTTGCTTACGAGCTGTTTATGTACCGGCCTACCCGATAAAAGGTTATATCCTTCTTTCAACGTATAACGGTTCTGCCGGTAAGCCAGGCTGCCGCCTTCGATATGTATCTTCCGCGTATCGCCGATGTTAAATCACTAATGATATAATTTAGTATTTCTATGTAACTCTTTTGTAATTCGATTTCATGAGCCGTGCTGCCACTTATTCGCTCATAAGTCATTTTCTGGGTAAACTCCGCAATTAGCTGTTCAATCATTTTATTGTTAGGATTAAAAGATATATTAATAATTTTAATGACAAGGTGTTCAAATATTTAGCTTAGGGTATTTACAAAGCTACTGATATTGTAGAATTTCTTTATTGTTTCACCTTAGTCTGAAAGCAAATAATCACTACTTTTCTGTGGTTGCGAAGAAGAAATTACGGATGCAAATTAAAATTATGGGAATTTAATACAAAAAGAGAAGTATTGATAAATTCAGAATACATAATTGACATCTCTAAACAAAAAAGGTACAAAGATTAAATGCGAAAACAATTCATAATTGTCGTATTTTTGTAATTAAAAATTGTCGTATTTTTGCAAAGTTTAATACTGATGACAATGGGCAATTTCAAATCATTGGAAGATAAGATTAAGGCAAGAATAAAAAGGATGAAATCGAATGTATTTATCCGTGAAGATTTTGCAGATTTGGGCGGTTATGACCAAGTAGGCAGAGTTTTGCTTAAACTTACCCGACAGGGAAATTTGGCAAAATTGGGCTATGGTATCTATGCTAAAGCTAAGACCTCGCAACTCACAGGCGAACTTGTTCCCGTTGCGCCCCTTCCTGCTTTGGCAAAAGAAGCATTGCAAAAGTTAGGCGTAAAGACACTGCCGACCAATGCAGAAAAAGACTATCAGGAAGGACGTTCAACTCAAATTCCCACGGGCAGACTGATTGGCATAGAAAAATCAAGGCTTAGCCGTAAAATTGGTTATAAGGAAGCCACAATTTATTATGAACGAGTTTAAAGATAAAGACCTGTTGGAAGAAGTAGCCGCGATAAAAAATATCAACGCTGCTTTTGTTGAGAAAGATTGGTATGCGGTGCAGGTATTGAAGAAAGTCCATGAATTTTCTTATCCCGGTTTTGACATTATATTTTCGGGCGGCACAGCTTTATCTAAAGCACATAACATCATCCAAAGATTTTCTGAGGACGTTGATTTCAGAATACAAACCCATTTGCTCGAAGAACAAAGCAAAAATCAACAGAGGAAAATATTGTCCGATTTTAAGAATGCAGTTATCACTCATTTAAAAACAGAATTTAATATTGACGATGACAAAATCGCTGCAAAGGACAGTAATCATTTCTTTTCTGTTGAACTGGATTATCCGACTTTATTTTCGCAATCAATCGCTTTACGTCCTCATCTGTTGATTGAATTTAGATTGAGTAATTTATTTTTAGAAGCACAAGTATTTTCTGTTTCTTCTTTTGTAAATGAATTGTCCCACAAATCGCCGGAAGTGTTGAACATAGCTTGCACTAATTCAATAGAAATAGCCACTGATAAATTCAGCGCTTTGCTATGGCGTATTCCGCAAAGAGAAGAAGATATTAAGAACAATGTTGAGAATCCCGATGATAGAAATATCGTAAGACATTTGCACGACTTATATTTTCTGAACAATACAGTTATCAATTATCCTGATTTTAAAACGTTGTTGACATATACTATTCAGGCAGATGATAATCGAGCCAAAAGTATAGCAGGGCTTGAAATGAAAGAAAAGTTCAACATTGTGCTGAATATTCTAAAAAACGATAAAAAATATCCTGACGAGTATGACCGTTTTGTAAAAGGTATGTCTTACGCCATCGGCTCTTTGCCTGAATATGACAACACAGTAGCGACATTTGAACTTCTATGCAAGTATATTTCGGAATAACAGTCTTGCAAGAAAATGTGAATGAATAAAATTGGTTAGCAAAATGAATAAAGAAATATTTTCAAAGCGAAACGGATTACGTTCTTTTAAAGAGAAAGAAATAACTATCAGAGAGGATGCTCCTGAAGGATTACGAGGATTTATCAGCATGGCTTTCTATGATTTGAATAAACAACCATCTGACTTACGAGCTATAACAACGAGGGTTTTGAAAATTCCACCAGATACAAATAATTGGTCGCAATACCCCAATATTTATAATGAAGTAAAAGAACATTTGGATAGCTGTGATTGGTATTCAGTCTATGATATAATCGAAGCAATAATTCAAAAACTTGATAGTCATGAAAAAGAAGAATTTACTAATGAAATAAACGAGTATTTTATTATCAATGGAATAGGTTGGAAAATTGTAGATGAGCAAATAGAAACTCGTGGTGATGAAGTATTTGAAACTGCAATCACAAATGTTGTGTCTGTTCTCGAAACAGCAAAACTCCAAACCGCTAAAACTGAAATTAAAGAAGCACTTAATGATTTATCAAGACGACCAACACCTGATATAACTGGAGCGATACAACATTCACTTGCTTGTTTAGAATGTGTAACAAGAGAAATAATCGGTGATAAAAAATCTACTATTGGGGATTTAATGAAAAAATATCCCGGTGCAATACCAACGCCACTTGACCAAGCGGTTACGAAAATTTGGGGGTTTGCTTCCGAACAAGGCAGGCATTTAAGAGAAGGTCAAGAGCCTGAATATTTGGAAGCAGAATTAATAGTTGAGGTAACATCAGCTATTGCGGTTTATTTAGGTAAAAAGCTTAATGTTGAGAATCTGCAAACTGATAATATTGATTTACCGTTTTGATAAAACGTAAGATAAAAATATTAAATTATGAGCTTTGAGAATTTGCAAAAGCAAATCGCTGATACCGAAGAATACACAAAGTTTTCAGTCGAGTTTGATTACTTCATTGATTTTTTTAATGATTTCTCGGAGCTTGTTTCCTATAATGGTCGTATTATTTCTTTGATTGTCGATAGCAATGTTTACACATTAGATACAACTTTACTTGACAGCTCTGTACAAACCTTACGTAGTATAAAACTTTGCTGTTCTATTGGGAGTTTCGCTGATGCAAATACTCTGATGAGGAAATTGCGTGATGAACTTATATTGTATGTTTACATGCTTAATATAATCAACCTAAGGAAGCCTTTTATTGAAGATGATTTAAAGAAAGATTTTAATGTTAAAAATGCTGCTGATTTTTTAGAGTTATTTTCAAATCTCAGATTTAATAATGTCATATCAGAAGATGAGCAGGCTGTTTCTGCATGGCTTAATAATACAGTAAACGAATTGCCAAGACCAATAAAAAAGAAACTGGAATTTGAAAACTATATGAAGGTTCTCAAGCAAAATAAAGATATAGACAAAATTCTTACTGATTATAAGTTGCAGGAATATTGGGAAACATTGAGGAAAAGATTAAACAATTATGTCCACAGTAACGGTACTCGTTTTTCAATTCAAAACGTTGTATCAGCAGACAACAAATATTTAGAAACCCATTTGAAAAATATTACTATTCGAGCTTCATATACATTATCGTTTTTCTTTGTAGTGTTGCTAATGACAGAATCGTCTTTAATAAGCTCTACCGATTACCTTGATTATTTGGATTGCAATATGGAACCGCCGGAAGGAAGTCAATATTTTATCGCCACATTTATACAAGATTTTATAGACACAAAAATTGCTAAACTTCATCCAGAATTGAAACAATTCTTAAAAGACAATAATAATCATGGGATGAAGATTGACTGAAAATAAGGGCGAATATTTTTGACCAATGACATAATTATAATTGTAGGTTGTTAATCCTACAAAGTTTTTCGTTTAAGGATAAATTTTAAGTTATATGAATCAACATCATCGGATTGAAGTAAATGAATTTATCGCTTTAGAAATTAATGAACTTAATCATGCTTTCCGACAAGGTTCTATACTGGCAAATAAAGAATTTGCTCCTTTTACAATTAATGATTATAAATATGTAAAAGAATCACAAGATTATTTCGGTGTTTTTGCTGTACCTTATTTTCTTACATACTCAATTTATCGGGATATTGAAAATAGAATTAATCATTCTTATTTAAAGGAAGTATGGTTTTGGATTAAAGATGCAGAAGATAATAGACCCAAAGATTTTCTGCCAATTCAAACAAAATTGTTACGTGATACTTTAAATTCTTATATGGCTTTATTAAAGAGCGGCAACCATTTACAAGCACTTATCTTATTTAGGAGTTATATTGAATATTCATCACAATTATATGCATCGCTTCTCGATTATGATTTTTTTCTAAAATATACTGGCAGTGGGATAGTGGAAGAAGAATACCAGAGGCTTTGGTTTAGTACCTTAAAGCCATCCAAAGTGTTGGCAAAAATAAAGTCTATGCATACTGAAATCAATTCATTATTGAAAGATAAAAAAATAGATTATGGTATGAACGCATTATATCGACGTATATTTAATCCCTTTGATTCAAAATTACGCGGTTATTTGTATAGTGAACTTTCGAGGTTAGCACATGGTTCACATTCTGCTGTAACAACACATGATGAAGTCAAATTATATGCTTTGGTCTGGTTATGTACTTCTTATTTAGTAGAATCTCATGTTGTAATTGACGAAATAGTATCAGTATATTTTAAATATAGCCCAACAGAGTTATTTAGTAAATGGATTACTGTTGAAGTGTACCTTAAAAGCAAAGAGCCTAAAACTTTATTATTTCTTGCAGAAAACTGAATATGATTGAAATTAATCTGAACTGTAATAATTGCATTCGAGTAGTCAATGGAAAGTCTTGATAATATATTTAATCATGGTTCGAACTTTTAAAAAGCCGTGATACGATAACAGATAAGTCTTGATTGAAAATTAAGGTTGCCAATATTTTAGAGAAATAAAATATTTAGTTCAACAATATGCGTAAATCATTTGTATTGGTCTTTATATCTGTATTTCCGCTTTGATTTAACAGCAAAAGACATTTCACGTCGTCCCGATAACCTCTTTAAATCATGCACAAAATTGTTCGTAAAAACACCAGAGAGGACGACTTGACGGGACAAGTAATCAAAATTTTTACTTGTCCCATTTTTATTTTTGCTGAAATCCTTATCCAGCGTGTATATCAGGCGAATGGCTTCATTGAGCCTGCCGGTTCGATCGCCGGATTCCGAAAAACTGAATTTTTCCGGAAAGATCGAACCAATGACCCGCCTTTTTTTATCCATATCGCCCATTTCATATATTACCTCCAGTTTTAACAGGTTTCTTATCCCCTTATCCAGCAAACCACTGATATTTTTTTCATTTTCGTTAATAGCGGACAATTTTGCTGCTAAACGAGCAATTTTATCTTTTAGGTCATCGCTCATTTTTCGATAATCTTCGGGCGCTATTTGTTTGCCGGAAAGTAGTTCCATTGTGTAAGACAAGCGTTGTTCCAATTCTTTAATTTCCCTCTGTATTTTTCTGTTCTCATTTGGACGGTCTGCTGTTTTGCCGTGCCACGATTCGACAATAGTGTGTTTATGGACAGGCACTAATTCAGGCTCGGGAAGATATTTTTTGATTTCCTTTACAAACCAGTCATTCATTTTCTCCGCTCTCAGACGGCAATGACCGCCGTTCACCGCACAAGATCTGGGGCAGTGGTAATATGGATAATACCGGCTTCGTCCCTTTGACATACTGCCCGTAAGTACCTTGCCGCAGTCAGATACCGGACAAGTCAGGAAACCCCGTAACGGGAAAGACGGATTAGTTACGGTTTTAGGCCTGTATTGCCGTTTTCTGCCGTCCAAAACTAAAACAAACTCTCTGATATAATGGGCTCGTGCTTGCCCTTGACAAAGCAACTTTCTTCATTTTTATATCCGGGAACAAAGATTTTACCGCAATGCTCAACTTGCAAAATAACAGTGGCAGTCTTACAAAAAAAATAATTTAGTTAAAGAGAAAAACTTTATTAATTTTGATTAACATTTCATTAAATTTTCAAAGTGTATGTCTGAAAGGATATATCAAAGTGACGAAATTTTATTCCAATTAATCAAGAATGATGATAAAGTTGCATTCACTGAAATCTATAACAGGTTTTGGGATAAGTTGTGTGTTGTTGCATGCAATAAATTGAAGGATTGTTTTATTGCAGAAGATATTGTCCAAGAATTATTTATAGAGATATGGAACAGACGCCATACGATTGTTATCAATAAAACTGTGAATTCTTTTCTTGCTGCTGCTCTTAAATACAAAATCATCAAAGCCCGTGTCCGAATTAAGGATGCATTAGACAAAAAAGTTCAGATAACTTCTGATAATTCCTCAATCGATGATTTTACGGCACACGAAATGATAACCTTTTCTGAACTGCAATTCAAGCTGGAGAAATTGGTAAAAAAACTCCCGGAGAAATGTCGTTTAATATATAAAATGTATAAAGAGGAAGATTATTCTTCAAAAGACATCTCCGAAATGCTGAACCTCTCTCAAAGAACTGTTGAGTCTCATTTATATAGGGCTGTTAAAACTTTGAAAGAACAATTGCTCAATGCAATAGAATCTTACTTAGAGCCTTTACACAATATTCTTTCCCGATATTTTTTTTCAAACAAGAATATATTGCCGTAATTGTGTTTTTGAATTTCGGACTAAAAGTTCATATCGTTTTAATTTTATCTGCGGTGCAACACTATATGTCATCAACATTTAATGTTTCTATTTTATAATTTATCAGTTGCCATAATCTGTCTTATATATCGTGTTTCTTCATTTACACATAGTTTATATATCTATTTTGTATAGATTTTTATATGATAATAAAAAATATATTATATTTTATGCAGTAAGAAAGGTAAAAAATGGAACTATATTAATAAGCGGGATAATTTATGAAAGAAAAGAATCGGAAATTACTTTACGATATTGAAAAAAAATGGCTTGACGGAACTATCTCCGATGAAGAAGCGGAATTGTATTCACGATGGTATAATTGGGTGCAGAATAATGAAGTAAAAATACCGGAAAATCTTGCGACGAATAAAGCTGAACATAAGAGAAAATTGTTTGATAAAATAATCGATAAGCTTGATGCAGAAGGCAACCAGTTTAGGCTGTATTATCGCCGGTTAAACGGGCGGTATTTACGCAAAAAGTTAGTCAGATTAAGTGCTGCGGCTGTATTTACCATAGGTATTATTGTTTCCGGAATATGGTTTTATACAAAAGACAATGGCAAGAATAACAATAAAATGGTTACGGATGTTACGCCCGGAAGAAGCGGATTAATTTTAACGCTAAATAACGGCAAACAAATTTTATTAGACTCGGTAAAGGACGGACTGATTTCTGAACAAAATGGTGTCAAGGTATATAAAAAAGACAACAGGCTTGTATATGAAGGAAAAGCAGCCGGAGACATCATAAATACTGCTACGACAGATACCGGTCGTCAGTACCAGATAGAGCTTCCCGACCATAGCACCGTGTGGTTAAATGCAGTTTCTGAATTAAAATATCCGGTTTCTTTTGCAGCAAACGAGAGAAAGGTAACCTTAAAAGGCGAAGCTTATTTTGAAATAAATCATTTGAAAAAAGATATCCCTTTTATAGTTGAAACCGAAGGTAAAAGCATCAAAGTTTTAGGTACACACTTCGATGTAAATGCATATGGCGACAAGGGAAACATTATCGCAACATTGCTACAGGGAAAAATCGCAATGCAATCGGGCAGTAATTTGCAAACCATTCTTCCGAACGAAGCAGTGGTAAGTCCAATAGGCAGCGCCGAAATAAGTGTAAAGCAGGTCAAGGCTTCAGATGCAATCTTATGGATGAAGCGTGAATTTAATTTTGAAAATCTTTCGCTTGAAGATATAATGCTTCAAATACAACGTTGGTATAACATTCAGGTGGTATATGATAAAGGAGTGGATAAGCAAATGCAGTTTAATGGATTTGTGCCAATGAACCAGAACCTGTCTGAAGTATTAAAAGTATTGGAGTTAAGCGGCATCCATTTTAGTTTGAAAAATAAAATATTAACTGTAATGAAATAATCATTTTATCAATGGATTGATATTGTATCTATAATTATTAATTAAGTAATTCAACTATTCCCTCTATGATTCTATGTTTTGTAAATCGCCAAAAGCGATATAGGGATTTTTTTTGCCCCAATCGCACTACACTTCTGCATTCTCTTGTGAGAAGAGCTGCTATGCTTGCATTATGCTTCATCATAATTGCTTTTACTAATTACGCAAAAGCTCAAAATGTTACAATCAGGGCTAAAAACCAGAAAGTGTTAACAATTTTAAACGATATCAAAGAGCAAACCGGTTATGGTTATTTTTACAACAGGTCTATTGGGCTGGACTATGTTTCAACATCTATGAGCGTTACGGATATGCCCATTGAAGCAGCTTTGAAACAATTGTTCAGCGACTTGCCTTACCATTGTGCAATTACCAACCGAACTATCGTAATAACTTCTAAAGCCGTCGCAAAAAACAATGATGTATCATCCCCAGCCCGCAATGAAAATATAGCGACTGTACAATCAGATAATATATTAAAAGGCAATGTAGTAAGTGAAGCCGGTACACCTATTGACCACCTTGTGATTATGGAAGCACAAACACATGCTTATACCTACACTAACAAGAACGGCTCATTTTCACTGCCTGTACAACAGGAGGGCTCTATTATTTGTTATGGAGACGGCTTCGTACCTCAAAAAATCAAATACTCAGGCGTGTCAAGTCAATTTTTTATCAAAATGGCATATGAAGCACAGAATCTTGATAGTGTAACGGTCGAGTCTGTTTCTGAAAAAAAAGACCCGACTAAGTTTGTAAACCTGGACAACCGCAGATATATGAATCTGGGACAGGTTTTACAAGGAACAATACCGGGTTTAACCTTGCAGATTTCTAATTCCAGCTCCAAACAAGTAACAGGAATCGAAGTACATCAGCATTATGACCCCGGAACGACAATAAATGTAGATAATTATATAACAATGTCATTGGATGATTTTTATGCAGCAAAAGGAAAACAGCAGGGGCAAGCCATTGTCAATGCGCTCTTAAAAGATCCGAATGCCTACACTTCAGTTGGCGGGGTGGTACTATATAAATTGATAACAACCACCGTATTTGGTAATACACTGATCCCTCAATTGCGCGGCGCCAATAGTTTCTCAAGCAGCACTACAAGTATGCTTATCGTAATTGATGGTTTCCCACAAGATAATTTCCCGGCAGATTATCCGATGGCAGATGTTGAATCGGTTGAAGTAATAAGGGACCCTAAAGAATTAGTCAAATGGGGGGCAAGTGCAGCAGGGGGAATTATTTATATTAAAACAAAATCGGCGCAAGGCGGTACTCCTAAGTTTAATTATACAACAAGTTTTTATTACCAACCTGCACCAAAGTTTAGCGAAAAAAAATTAATGCTGAGTAATACATCTGATTACTTAGATTATGTGAAGAATTTCTTTGACAGTACCGGCGGCAAAACCAGATATAATCCTAAGTCATACAATCTGTCGCCAGCTTTGAGATTGTTGGTCGACCATGCAAACAGTACGATTACCGACGATCAATTTAACAATTCATGGGATTCTCTCAAAGCAATTGATAATGAAAGCCAAATGGGGCTTTTGCAGCAAAATGCTTTCTTGCAAAATCATATACTCAGTGTAACAGGTGGAAATCTGAATTATAAATTTATTGCAATTGGCAGTTATTCATCAAGCCCTTCAAACGCTTTGAAAAGTAGCAGTAAAACTGTTGGATTAAAACTGAATAATCAGTTCAATCTGTTAAACAATAACCTAAAGATTAACTGGCTTATAAATTACAGCGACGCAAAGAGCAGGACCGGGTATTCTTTTGATCCAAACAATACTTTGGAGCCGTATCAACTTTTAGTTGACGCTAATGGAAATTATGTATATGATAATAGCGATTTGAACCAGAGTGCCAATGACCTTATTCAATCTTACGGGTATAAGAATTATGGTATAAATATTTTACAAGATGCGCGTGTTAATAAAAATACGAGTGATTTAAAGCAGTTACAGTCCAATTTCAGAATGAATTGGGACTTGCCGGCTGGGTTTAAATGGGCTGCCTCTGTAATATATACTGGCAAAAAAACTACGACGGATTTGTTTTATGATAAACAGTCAAGTTATGTAAGAAGAAAAGTGGATAATTACGCTGAGTTGGAAAACGGGTCACTAGTGTATTATTTGCCTTACGGCAATATATTCAATGAAACTGTTCAAAAAAGTTCCGATTTAAATGTTAGGTCTGCTTTATCCTGGAGTAAAACTTTCGGATTGAATAAAATCAACTTGTCGTTTGGCGGGGGGGGAGCAAGTGTAATTGCCAGAAAGCCATCGGCATCTACTATTTACGGTTATAATACGAAAACAAAAACAGGCATCCCTGTCTTCCTGCCATCGCCGGATCCTACTGTTTCTATTGAAAATTATAACCAGCTTTTCCCCGGTTATTCGGCAGTTGTTACGCCGTATTCATTGTTGACGGCACAATATGGCGACAGTACTGCAAGCAGAAGCCTTAACTGGAATGCTGCTGTAGGATACAATTATGGCGACAGGTTCTCAATAACAGGTTCAATCAACAATTCCTTAAATCCGGTATATGGACAGGAAAACACCTATTCGGTATTGTCAAACTACAATATGGAGGCAAGCGGACTGCTTATCCAAAATGACACACATGGACGATTCTTTCACAGCCTTTCTGCTTCCGCCGGATTTGAAGGTATGAAGATGCCGGATTTGCTTGTAGGTTACAGTAGTCAGCGCTACTTGCAATCGTCCGATTGGGGAAACTATACTATTTGGGTAAACGGTCTTAATCCTACACAACAAAAGGGACAAAAAACACTCAATGTTTATCAAAAACTTTCGACCAATTTGCTGGATAGTAGTTTTATATTTGATTTAGCATACAATACACTAAAAACAGATGGCACTACCGGAACGCTATCCGGCAATTTGGCAAATTCCGGAACGGATACAAGTTATACTCAACGCTATGTAAGTGCTGAATTGCAGATAAATTTAAGGAAAGGAAATTTGAATTTAGATGCTAAATACTCCAAATCTCCCGAAGGACAAAAACAGTTCAACGGTGCATTTACTTACAACATCGCCAATGAAAGTTATTTCCATAACAAAAGTATAAGTACATTGCTTGTTAATGGTCTATGGGAAGACATTAGTCCTTATCAGGCATTAGGATTGATGATGGGCACCAATGTTGCCTCCGGCGGAAGTTACAGCAATGCCCTCAATAATACTTTTAATGAATTGCCGCCAAGTAACTTAAATAAAGAGTTGCACTTTGCATTAGGCTTCAGGCAAGATGATTATTTGTTGGACTTAAGGTATTATCATCACAGGACTTCTAATCTTAATAACAATACATCATCATATAGTGACCCTGCCACAGGTTTATCTTCGCAGGTAACTTATAGTACGATTATCAATAAAGGAATTGAGTTCTTATTGAAAACTACGGTAATAAAGAATAAGTCGTTCAATTATATTATTACCTTAAACGGGGCGTATAATCAGAACATCGCTTCATTAGTTCCATATACAGCTTTCTCCGCCACCAGCAATTATCCGACTACATACCGTAGTGGATACGGTACAAGTAATATCTGGAGTTTCAAGTGGGCAGGTCTTAATGATGAGGGCGAACCTCAAGTGTACGATGCAAAAGGAAATAAAACTTCAACGCTTGATAGCGCCACGCTTTCAAATGCAATGGTCTATAGTGGTGTAACATCTGCACCATGGACAGGTGGTTTTATACAAGAATTTAATTACAAGCAATTCTTTGCCCGGATTTCTTTGGTCTTTAATTGGGATTATGTCATGAGAATGTACCTGCCTGCGATGGATCAAATAAATGACAGAAGTGTATGGACAAAAGACAGGTGGCAAAAACCCGGTGATGAAAATCATACAGATATTGCAAAAATAATAAATAGCGGAGGTGGCACTTACAGGTCATTTGTAATTCAAAACTCCAGCAATAGTATTCTCTCGGCAGATAATATACGGTTGCAGGAAGTAATGATAGGGTGGATGCCTAAGGCAGTATTTTTGAAGAGGCACTTTGGCATCAATTCATTTCAGATTACACTATCTGCAGAAAATCCTGCAATATGGACAAAGAATAAATATCATATAGACCCATCAACAATAGGCGGAAACGGAAAAATAGGTTTACCGATTGCTCGCCAGTATGTATGTAACATTAATATAGGCTTTTAAATAAAATGAAAATGAAAATATTCAAACTTCTTTTTTCGGCTTTAACCATTATGGCAATATTCGCCTCCTGTAAAAAGTTCCTGGATATAAACCCTTCTACAGCAAGTGTGAATCCTGCGACCATTAAGGATTTTACCGAGATGCTGAACAGTGATTCATTAGGTACCGGATATTTCTTTTTAACGGATATGATGACAGACGACATTAATATATCGTCTTCTTATCTTACTGGCGTAAATAATATTTACACGCGTGTTTATTCATGGGATAGTACTTTTTGGAATCCGGGAGATACTGACATAATATATAATTCTTCTTATACAAGAATCCTGCAAATGAATATTATATTAAGCAGGATAAATGATGCTCCTAAAGACAGTTTGAATACGCTCGCCAATAGTGCAAATGTAACATCTGAAGCATTAATCAATCGCGCGTGGCTTTACCTGCAACTTGCAAATATTTATGGCAAGGCTTATAATAAAGGTACAGCTTCTGTAGATTTGGCAGTACCATTAATTACGGTTCCTAATGCGACAAATGACCCTTCGCGTGCGACTGTAGCCCAAGTATATGCTCAAGTAATCTCAGACCTTAGTAAAGCTGTTGATAATCCTTATTTACAAGCAAAGGGCGCAAACATACTTCATCCGGGGAAAGCAGCAGGTTATACATTGCTGGCAAGGGCGTATTTGTATGAAGCGCAATACGATTCTGCCGAAATTTATGCAGATTCTTCGTTGAATTTGGCAAGCACACTTTTAAGCTATAATACTGCTTATGTCCAACCTACTCAATTATATGATTTAAGAAACAATCCGGAAGTATTATTTGGACATGTGAGTTATGACCAAGGTTATCCGGCGGCGTTTTACGGGTTTGGTTATAGCTTGAGCGACGAACTTGTGGATAGTCTTGGAGATGACGACCTTCGTTATTCTAAAAATTTTACATACGGAAACTTTAACACAGCAATACTCTCAGGCAATGCGACCATTGTTATGGACAATAGTGTTAGTGTGCCGGAAACAATGCTCATAAAAGCTGAATGCCTCGCGCGTAAGGGAGATGTGAGTGGAGCAGAAGCCATCATCAAAAATATAAGAAACAATAGACTTCAAACAGGCGCCGCCGATAATCGTATTTATAATGCATCCAATATTTTGAGTTATGTCTTATCTGAAAGGAGGCGTGAATTATTTATGCACGGAGGTCTAAGGCTTTTCGATTTGAAAAGATATAATAATGACCCTTCTTTGAAAAAGACCATTTACAGATATGCAACAGTTACCTATGGTCATTTGTCCTTTTCCAGTATCAGTGACTCTTTGCCACCAGGCGATAACAAATACTTAGTTCCGTTTTCTTCATCCATTATCGCAAACAATCCGAACATAGTTCAAAACCCGAGATAGTAAATTATTTTAAAGAAACTAAATCATCAATATGTACTTTAATAGAATTCTAAAGAAAATAAATACCTACAACACATTATTGACGTTGTCTGTTTTGGGGCTGTTATTTTCCTTTTCCTGCACAAAGGAGCTAAGCAGTTTGGATACGGTTGCAAAGGACGCGGGAGGACTGCAAACTTCTTATATTGAAAACGGAAATGCTATAACACTTAATGGAACTGTGTACCATTTTACTCCCGACTTTATAGGTGTTCCCATAAGTTTAGAAAAAGGAGCGGGTAGCGCAGATACCGTTTTTGCGACGGTAGAACCGGCTTTAGTTGAATCATACAATCAGCTTTATCAAGAAAACAATGCTGCCATTCCCGATGGCGCTTTCGGGGCTTCTAATAATGGGGCATTTGCTATTAGTTCAGGAGCAACAACGCCTGTTGATTCATTGTATGCAACGCTACTCGATGGTTCGCAACTTAAAGATAGTGCAATGTACCTGGTTCCGATAAAACTAAAAGACAAAAATGGAACGGCATTAAAATCTTCCATCGTGTTTTTTAAAATGAGGATACATAAAATTAATTTGGGCGTATTAATCGATACTATAGATGCGGTACAAGGAGTAACTCCAATTCCATACAAAGGAGGATATTTCTTTGATTATTTCGGTGCAGATATTGCGGATGAATATGATTTCAATATACAGTTGAATGCTAAATTTCCTCAAAAAGACTTGAAAGTTTCAGTCGAAGCCTATAATGATACGGCTTCTGTTAATGCATTCAATGCTTATGATGTGCCTTTCCCTGACGGTTCTTTTTCTATTTCGCAAAAAGATTATACAATACCTGCAGGAGCTCTTACAGCGTCCGATAATATTCAATTAAAAATTACAAACAAATCTTTATTTCAATCATTTACGACTTATTTGCTTGTCGTAAAACTGAAGCAAAGTAGCGATACCGATAATTCAGTTCCTGTATTAGGTAATGGAGGAATCTTTTACATCAGCTTTTTTACTTTTTAAACTAAATACTCAATCACAAATTTTATTATCAATGAAACATGTTTTTTTTCTGTTTTTTACAGCTTTTGTCATAACCGCAAATGCGCAGCAAAAATATTTTATCGATGGCACTGTATATCCTGTTCCAAAAGATCTAACCGTACATATGTATTATCAAATTCCCGGTACCGGTATATTAAAACACGATTCAAGTAAAGTCGTTGAAGGTAAGTTTGATTTTAAAGGAGATTTGCCTGCGGTTGGGCTGGGATTTCTTGTGGTGCTTCCCGATGGTAAAACACTGAAGCATTATATAGATGAACATATGTCACTACCCAAAGACCAAATAGGTATTTATTTGGAAAACGGGCATATAAAGGTTAATGTAAATGATAAACATCCGGAAGATGTTGTTGTAAGCGGAACATTTAACAATGACGCCGTACAAGAGGCACGCCCTCTAATGAGAAAGTACAAGCACGCCGAAGCAGATATTAAAAAACGTCTTGCAGAAGCGGAGAAGGATTCATTAAAAAGCCAATCCATCATTGGCGATTATAATCAAATGGTAAAAGAGAGAACTGTAGCAGTAGGCGAATATGTAAAAACACATCCGGATGCATTGGCGAGTATTGACCTCATGAAAAGTTGGGTGCTTCCTACAGACGATTTGACTGACGCCCAAAAATTCTACGGCTACTTGAGTGATAGCTTAAAGGCATCTCCGAATGCTTTAATTTACAAAAGAATAATGGATGCGGTTGCAAAGGTCGATATTAATTCGCTTGCACCCGATTTTGTTTTGAAAGATACAGCAGGCACAGAACATCGACTTTCCGACTATAGAGGCAAATACGTGTTAGTCGATTTTTGGGCAAGCTGGTGCGGACCTTGTCTGCGTGAAATGCCGAATGTAGTTGAAGCATATAAACAATTCAAAAGCAAAAACTTTCAGATATTAGGCATATCTCTTGACGGAGGTTCGGGCAATGCCAAAGAAAAATGGGAGAATGCAATTGAGCATGAAGGAATGACTTGGCCGCAATTATCCGATTTGATGGGCTGGAACAGCACCGTAGCAAAGCAATATATGGTTACTTCTATTCCGATGAATTTCCTAATTAATCCCGAAGGAAAAATCATCGCCAAAAACCTGCGTGGAGACGACCTTAAAAATGCATTGAAGAAGTATTTGGGAGCTTAAGATATTACTATGAAGATAAAAATAATTGGGAAAAGAATCAAATATATGTTTCTTGGCATTTTTGCAATTTGCCTATTGCTGACAGGAAATGTCCTTCAAGCACAATCAAAAGATTCTTTATCTGCGAACACAATACCAAAAGGTTGGGATATGACAAAGTATGTTTTTGCTGACACATCTGGCAATACCCATACGTTGAAGGAATTTAAAGGAAAATATATTTTGGTGGATATGTGGGCGTCGTGGTGTATTCCGTGTATTAATGAATTTCCGTCGCTCGATTCTTTAAAGCAGGAATTTAAAGGGAAAAATATCGCATTTGTTCAAATCTCCTGTGATCGACAAAGGCAACGCTGGTATAACCAACTGTATTGGTCTAAGAGAACCGGCATTCAATTTTTCATTAACGGCGATATGAAGTTTATGCAGGATTTGAAAATCGCCACAATACCACGATATTTTTTAATTGATAAGAACGGAAAGCTTTTGAACGGAAATATGCCCAAAGCATCTGATCCGGAAACAAAAAAAATTCTTCTGCAATTGAAGGGTATTTAATGCTCTCATTTGAATTAGAAGCAGATTTATTATGTACAACTTATATGCAAAAAGCATAGTTATTAAGCTATGTATGGTTAGTGTTTTTTTCTCATTTTGTTTTCATACAAAAGCGCAATATACAGCTGCTGAAAAAGAAATCGTCCAGCCTTTGAAAAGGCTGGCAGATTCGATTCTCTCTTCTCAGGCAAAAATCTTTACGCCGAAAGACATGGAGAATTATCTGAAGGACAAAAAAACGAGTCGGCAAATTGTATTGTATAAAACTTCATCGAGTAGAAAAAAGACACTTAGCGCTACAGAGGTGTATAAACGCGCACTATACGCTGTCGGAGTCGCTGCCATGTGTACGAAACCGAGTCCTTTACACGAAGCAGCGATGAATCCGGCAACAGCATTTGTTATTACTCCTGACGGAATATGCGTTACTAATTTTCATGTGCTGTATGCTTATGCGCATTCTAAAACATTTGGCGGTAAAGGCGTTTTTCTTGTAAGAACCGGCGACGGCGAAACGCATGAATTAAAATCGGTACTGGCTGTTTCGCCCGAAGATGATATTGCCATTATACAGTTGAAAAGCAGCGGGGAAAAATTTCCTTTTCTTAAATTGGCTGTAAGCGATGCATCTGTCGGCGACGATGTTTATGTATTGGGCAATCCCGAAGGTTTGTTTTTCAATTTTACAAAAGGTATCGTTTCCAACAAATATATCAATACCATTGCCATGCCCGGAGATAACGGTATTGCTCACAGAAATACAATGGTAATAACGGCAGATTTTGCAGTAGGTTCAAGTGGCAGCCCAATATTAAATGATAAAGGAAATGTAACCGGAATAGTTTCCAGCACTTATGTAATTGAACAAAATAATACCGGACATCCTCAATCGCAAATGGTCATTAAAAATGTGATTCCGGTTTCTTCTATTAAAAAACTCATCCGTAAAATAGAAGCAAAGAATAATTAAAAAAAGAAATAAGCATGAAGAAAACAATAGGGTGTGCGGCAATTTTTTTATTGCTAAATACCCCTCTTTGGTCTCAAACAAATAAAATAAATACCTCAACCGATTTATCCGATTCTGTTCGCACAAGCGAGAAATATTTATACGAAGCGCTTGTAAACATCATCGAGAAAGCAGACTACGCGCCGCCTCCCGTAAATGATACATTATCCAAAGAAATTTTTGACGGCTTTATTGCGAAGCTCGATCCGGAAAAAGACATCTTTTTACAGAGCGATATAGATTCTTTGGAAAAATACAGATTGGTTGTTGATGACGATATTAATAACGGCAATCCGCTTAATTTTTATGTTGCGGCAAGAAGTCTGTATTTAAAAAGAATAGCTGAATTGAAAAATTTTCCGTTTTTCAAAAATCCGGTAGACTGGAACCCAATCAAACAAAACAAAAAGATTGTAAATCCCGATTCTTTGTCTTGGACCGGAAATACCGTTGAAAGAGATGAGCGTCGCAATCTGTTATTAACTTATGAGTATTTAACCAAGTTGGCCGATTTGCAAAAAGGCTATCCTTCTCCGGTCGAAAGAAGCGAAAAAGCAAAATCATCCATAAGCAAAAAATACAATCATTGGCTTACGGAAAATACGACGGCATTTAACGAGAAAGAGTTTTTTGCAAAATACGTCAACATACTTTGTGCCATCTGCGATCCGCACACGGAATACCAGCCGCCTGTGGACAAACGAAAATTTGATCAAATGATGAGCAATGCCTTTTACGGCATAGGTGCCCAACTCGGATTTAACGACCAAATGGATATTGTAATAAAATCGGTCATGAGCGGTATGGCTGCCTGGAAAAGCGGTAAAGTTGCAAACGGGAGTATTATATTGGCGATAGGTCAGGGGACTGCCGGAAGCTGGACAGATGTTGCCGGGCTCGGCCTGCAAGATGTTGTCGATAAAATACGCGGAGCCGAAGGTACCTTTGTAAGAATAAGAATTAAAGATGCCAATACCGGAAACGTACACGATGTATTGCTAAAACGAGAAAAAGTGAATGTAGAGCAAGGTGCTGCCAGAAGCGCCGTAATTGAACAAAAGAACGGAAAGAAAATCGGTATCTTATACCTGCCGGAATTTTACAACGATTTCAATAATAAAAACGGAGCCAAAAGTGCCGACGACGTAAAAAAACAACTTACATATTTAACCGGTGCACATATCGATGCCTTGTTGATTGATTTGCGAAACAACGGCGGCGGATCGCTCTCCGACGCCATTAAAATTGCCGGCTATTTTATTCCTTCCGGCCCGGTTGTACAGGTACGCGACAGCAAAGGAAACGTATCCATTCTTTCAGATGAGGATTCTTCCGTTCTATATAAAGGACCGCTGGCAATTATGGTAAACGCACAAAGCGCTTCCGCATCCGAAATATTTACGGCAGCTATGCAGGACTATAAAAGAGCCATTGTTATAGGAACAAATACTTACGGAAAAGGAACCGTACAGCGGCAATTGCCTTTGGGTATTCCTGTCAATGGAGAGCCGCAATACGGAGCGCTCAAACTCACTTTCGAAAAATTTTACAGGATAAACGGCGCCACTACACAGCGTATCGGAATTACGCCGGATGTATTTCTGCCGGATGTTTATAATTATTTCCCGCTCAGAGAAAAAGACCAGCCCTATGCTTTGAAATCAGATTCTGTTGCGCGTGCCGATTACCAACTTTATCCTGCGGAAACGGCGGCTGTTGAATCACGTGCGAAGAAATTTGATTACAGAAATGATTCTGAAATGATTCAAATCAATGCTATAGCAGAAGAGGCTGCAAAACCAATTATTCAACGAACAGATTTTGATTTTATAAAACAGCAATATAAAGTCAAAACGGAAAGGTTGAACAAGCTTGATTCTTTGGAAACCTTAAAAGGTAGTGCTGTAATGAAAGTCATTCCTTTAGGGGATTATCAGGATAAAGACTGGTATAAAGACTGGATAAAAAAAATAAGTACAAGTAGGGAAATTTTTGATGCAAAATCGGTGCTTTTTCAAGAATAATTTTTAGATGCTGTATCAAATAAATATATGAAAAGGGTTACATTTCTTGTGAGCATATTTTTCGTTCTGGCAATTACAACGACAATATATTCTTTCACTTCAGGAAGAGAGATTAATGCGACTGGCAATAAATATTCTTTATTTAAAGACAGTTCTGAATTTTTATTCCTTAAATGGGCACAGGCTAATAACGGCAAATGGATGCCCTATTGTATAAGGCTGTCTTTTGAAAATGGAAAGAGACTTGGTATTTTAAACAATCTTGCTTCGAGAATAAAGGTCGTTAATGAAGCAAAAGCCTATTATAAAAACCTTCTTAAACGAAGGCTTCGGCTGTCCGATTCTCTTACGAGTGCTTATCTTGACAGTATGTATATCCGCAAATACAAGGCTGTAAAAGAAAGCCTCAAATACCGTAAGACGATGGATTCTTTGTATGCCGTTTACAGGAAGATATCGTCGGGGAAAAATAAAGAATTGAACGGTTACACATTAGGTAGCTCAACGAAATATTTTACCGAAACAATTGTTCCGAAAATTTTTGTTGAATTAAGAAAGAGAGGTTTGGGAATTTATGATGTTGTTCCTACGGGTTGTATTCCTTTTGCATTAACCGATTGGTTTGACAATCATTACAGTCGTCCCGGACTACAATATTATGGAGTAGTATTTTATATATGTGGGCGAAATTATAACCCGTCGGGATATTACGATGAAGAAGTACGCAATGATCCGCTTCGTTATAATTTGCAGCAATTCATTCGTCGCTTTATGATGCATTCCCTGGGTTTCTATACGGTTTATATATCGCCGGAGGAATTTGTTCCAAAACCGTTAAACTGCTCACAGATAAGGGACTCGATTCTATCCGATATTTCCGATTATTATAAGGCATCAAAAGCCGCAAATCATTCGGACTTTTTGACAGACAGAGATTTGTTTCAAAGTGAATCGGACATATATTTTACCGACTATCAATTGACACCCGAAGATAAAAAATTATGGAATAAAATTGACAGTGAAGATCGCTATGCAGACAGCATAATGCAGCATCCTTGATTTTAAAATGTTGTATTGAATGTCAAATGCTTATTTTAAAAAATAAGCAGATTGACATTGAACTAAAAACGATATAAATGAAAAGAATAACATTATCGCTATTATCAGTTGTGCTGATTACCCTAATTACAATTTTTATATATTCTTGTACAAGAAAAGAACTGCATGTAATAAGAGTTGGGAATTACACATTTAAAGACAGTTCCGAATTGTTATTTTTCAAATGGGCGCAAGCCAATAATGGTCGATGGATGCCTTACAGCATTCGCTTGAGTTTAAAAGATTCTGGTAACGCTTCTTCTCAAACGCTAAACAGCCTGGCTTCAATTATTAAGTCGGTAAATGGGGCTAAAGCGTATTACAAAGGATTATTGCAACAAAGAATCGGGCTGTCCGATTCCCTTATGGATGTATATCTCGACAGCCTGTATCTGCGAAAATACAAAACTGTAAATGCAAGTCTCAAATATCGTAAAACGATGGATTCCCTGTATGCAATATATGGACAGATAAATTCAGGTAAAAGTACCGGTAATACTACGCAGACGGCTGTTACGGCTACAGGTGTACTTAGCGTAAAAAAATATATACCCGGTAATTATACGGCAATGTTCGATAAAACGGTTGCGCCAAAAATCATCGCGTCTATTCAATCCGGCAATCCGGATGGCAATTACCTGGCAGAAGGCTGCGTACCTGTTGAACTAACCGATTGGTTTGACGAACATTACAATGGTGTTTACACTAAGTTGATAGCCGCGGCTAAAGAGGGTAATATAGATATGCTGGATTATTTCGCTACTATTGTGAATAGGAGTGGTATGAGCATTTATGAACAGGATTTTATAAATCGTTTTTGGGAATATTCATTGGGATTTTATCTTGAAGGAACAACGGCACCAAATATAACATCCCACCCTTTAAACTGTGGACAAATGACCGACTCGATTGTGGTTGATATTGCAGACTATTATGCCGCAATAAAGACCGCTATACCCGATGAACTTGGAAATATATTGTCTGATGGTGATCCTTTTGAAAGCGACATGGACATATATTTTACCGATTATCAATTAACGGCTTCCGATATGGCACTTTGGAATCAAATTGACAGAGAAGACGAAGCCGCGGATATGATAATGCAAAATTACACCTGTAAAGGCGGCCCAAATATGTGGGGCAATATATTTTTGACGGGAATTGGACAGGGAATCATAGCGCATTCTATTATTGAGTTACATTATCTTACGCTCCATCCTAATGCTGAAAGGGAATATTGGATACCCGAAAGCAGCAGCAATAATCCCAATAATTATGGCAGGGCAGATATTGCGAACCCTTATACCGGCGAAATTTTTGAAATAAAACCAGGCGAAAATCAAACAGAAATGACCAAGGGGATCAATGAAGCCAATACCTATGTTACCAAAGCCAATCAATACTGCCTTTCCAGCCTGCATGGCGTAAGCACATGGGCATTAGGGACAACATTCACAACCGTTACGCTTCCATATTCTCCTACACAGGATGTTGTAGCTGAACTTTATAAACCAGGTTTAATTGGTTATAAACTCGTTTCTAAAAATACCAATACGCTGCCGATAACGGTTCCGCAATCGGTTGCCGAACGATTTAAAAAACTGGTGGAAAGACTTTCTCATCTTGAAAATATTATCAGTCCGAATAATTATGAAAGGATTATCTCGGAATTTCTCCGGGATCCAAACAATCAAGATATGGTTAATTATATCAAAACTGCGGCGGTAGGCGTAGGCGTAGGTATAGTAGTAGGAACGCTGATAGAAGATTTCTTATCAGATGGAATGGGTTTTTACGATGATATAGCCTGTTTTAAAGTGGCATATAAAATAGTAAGAGCAGCATGGAAATTATAATTTATTTTACTTAAATCAATTTGTATGGCAAAAAGATTTTTTCTTAAAATACCGAACATAATAGATATGTTCAATTGTCGGGCGAAGGTGCCGTTCGGCGAGAAGTTTTATGATTTTATGGATAATAAGATTACCGCGCTGCTTAAACAGGAAGCCGATATAACTCCTACTCCGCAAATAAACGTTATCTGGTCGTGGTCAAAAAATTTTTACGAGCCGGGAGAAATATCAAGAATCAATCTTGATCTTCATTTGCAAAGCCATAGCATCGGTCATCCAATCAGTTTCTGCTGGCGCTCTAAATCAGGCGAACCCATTTCCATCAGTGACGAAGATTTTGATGAGGATAATCTCGAATACTGGCTCGAAGGGGTAGATGCCGAAAAGTTTCATGAGGAACTTGCACAGGCAAAGAAAGCTGCGCCCTTCCGCATCGGCAGGCTGCCTTTTGAGCTGGAGATAAGGGATTATGAATATTCCATGCACGTGTATGTAACCCTCTCGGATAAAGAGATATTTGAAGAAGTTTCAACACATCTCGACAAAACGCTCTCCGATTTCAACAAATTGGCGTATGCGCGGGAATTTGGCGAGAAGAAAGGTAAACCGTTGCAGGGTTTGCACAATTGGAAAATTACCGAAACGGAAGACGGGCGTATGCAGCTTTACCTCGATGCGGCAAGCCCCGAAGTGTTGAAGAAAATTTTGAAGGAATTGACAAAATTCAAACCGGTTACCAAGGTGGAAATGGATTTGGTGTCGTGAGTTATAGAACGTAAAACAATAAAAACAAACAGAAATGAAAAGAATAACATTATCGCTGTTATCCGTTGTGCTGATTGTAATATATGCACATGCGCAAGACAGTGCAGCACTTCGAAAAGCATTGCTGCTTTACAGGACAGGCGGCATTGAATTGAAACACGGAACTGATACAACGAAACTGAAAAACGGAGATTTGGTTCCCGATTTCTCGATGGTTGATACAGCAAAAAAAAGTGTAAGCCTGAGAAGCTATAAAGGAAAATATGTGATGATTGATATTTGGGCAAGCTATTGTACCTGGTGTATCAAAGAGTATCCGTATTTGGCGCAATTGCGAAAAGATTTAAAAGGGAAGAATATCGTATTCATAAGTCTTTCCTGCGATCAGAATGTACCGCAATGGTTAAGCGCCATCGGCGGTTATCATCTATACGGGCACAACAACTGGCTGTTGGTAGATCAGGCTTTTATGAAGGCATTTCAGGTAAATGCTATTCCTCGTTTTATACTGATAGGCAAAGACGGTAAAGTTTATAATGCAAACATGACACGCCCGTCCAATCCGAAAACAGAAACTTATTTAAAAAATCTAAAAGGAATATAATAATGTTTAAAAAATATTTATGGATAGCATTTACCGTTCCCACAATGGTCTTTGCGCAGGAAAAAAAATTTGAGATAAGAGGTAAAATAGAAAATGCCGTCCCGGGCGAAAAAGTTTTTTTGTCTTATAGCAGCGCTGGTCAATTGATAGTAGATTCCACATCTGTAATAAATGATAGTTTTAGGTTTGACGGAACTGTATCGCAAACAGGAAAAGCATATTTACAGTTGAGACATGTAAATCCGGAAACACATGCACCTGTAAATGTAAATGACTATACTGTTATTTGGTTGGAACCCGGCACGATTAATTTGGCTGCTAAAGACGATATAAAATATGCCCGCGTAAACGGGACCTCGCTAAATGATAAGGAACAGAGCTTGCATGATAATCTTTCGCCTTTATTGATAAAAAAAATGAAGTTGCAACAGGCAATCGAAATTACCAATAAGAACAATGCAGATACAAATCAGACAGATTCCTTACAAAACGCTTACTATGCAAATGCTAAAGAAACCGATTCTGTAATTGATGCTTATATCACAGGCAACAGAAATTCCATTATTGCACTCGAAGCGCTAAAGACATACGTAAATCCTACCGATGATCCAAAGAGGCTGATTGCACTGTTCGATCAGCTTGGCGATTCGGTACGAGACACAAAAGAAGCGAAATATTATAATGAAACTTTATCCGATATACGTAAAACAGCTGCGGGCATTCAGGCTCCCGTTTTTTCTTTACCGGATATATCCGGCAAAAAAGTATCATTAAGCGACTTTCGAGGAAAATATGTGTTGCTCGATTTTTGGGCAAGCTGGTGTATGCCTTGCAGAGCAGAGAATCCGAATCTGGTTAAAATATACAATCAATACAAAGGAGAAAACTTTGCCATTCTAAGCGTCTCCCTTGATGGCGGCGGACTTACCACAAAACAAAATTGGCTGAACGCTATAAAAAAAGACGGCTTGGAATGGACTCAGGTTTCTGATTTACAGGGGTGGAAAAATAAAGCAGCTCAACTATATAAGATAAAGTCTGTTCCTGCCAATTTTCTTATCGACCCGAAAGGAAAGATTATTGCAAAAAACTTGCGCGGTAACGAACTCGCAAAAAAACTTTATAATTTGTTTAAGTCCTGATGGTAGTAATGCAATGCAGGAAAACTATGTTCTCATGAAGCTATGATTATAAAAACAGGAGAAGAGAATGGCGATATTAAAAAATAAAAAACAAATTCTTTTATCAATCTTTATTTGCTTTACAATTGTTGTAAATGCGCAGAAAACCATTTTGACTTCAACATTAAAAGCCCATCCTGCAACAGATGATCAAAAATTAAAATTTCAATTAATACTAAGGGATGAAACTCTGATTTTGTAAAAAATAAATGAAAAATACAGCAATATTATTCACAGGAATATTATTTAATTATCTGCTTGCCGGTTGCGGCGGAATGGAAATGCGTACTTCCGCTCATATCATAAGGGATTCTGTCAACTATAAGGATCTGCTGGGAACATATAAGCTTTTGCAGGATTCTTTTCGGACTGCGAGGTTGAATATTCCTCCACATAAAATTGTATTACTAAGGATTACGGATGACTCTCTGGTAATACACAGTTCGGAGAAAGACGATTATAAAATTTTCTTCGGGCGATATTATGTGAATCATAAATTTGATCAGAATGAATCTTTTTATAAAGATTCCCTATATCGTGGAAATTGGAGTTTGTTGTTTAATATCATAGTCAAACGCAAAAAATATAGCAACATGTTGACTATCGGCAAAGATTCAATTAATACCACACCTGTAACCTTTTATCCTGCCAGAGACAATGACGGAATTATGCACATTCTGGGTTATTCGTTTGATCCAAAAGATGCAGATAACGATACACTGTTGTTTGATTATATTAAAACAAAAGATACTACATTACAGTTATGAGAAAAAATGAAAAACAAATTCTTTTATTGCTTTTTCTCTGCTTTACATTTTTTGTGAATGCACAGAAAATTCTTTTAACCTCTCAATTGAAACATACTTACTCGGCCCAAGATAAAATACAATTATCAATTAAAAACTTGTCGAATAGGAAAATAGGTTTTCATGTTGTCTGTGAAATGTTTCAGAACGCCAAATGGGTTGACTCTGATATTAATCTTTTACATCCTATGCAAAAATTAGTTGCAGTATATTCTTTGGCTCCTAATTCTGAAAGAAGAATTACCATAGATTTAAGTAAGAGTTTTGGGGAGCTCTTGAAAGACCCGGCAAACGAAATTGATTTGACAAATTATAAATACAGAATAAGAATCGATTATGGAACGAGTGGGGTTGATGATATAATCAAGGGAATCAATATGAAAAAAATATATTCCACAGCATTTACGATTCAAAAATGATTTTATATAAATAAACGGAGCATATTTATGTCAAAAAGAAAAAAAATATGCATTTGGTCGATTCTTGTTGTAATCATAATTCTTTCCAATGTACCGCCCCTGCATATCCTGATTGTTATGGGGGAAAGGGATTTAGGATATTTCAGTTATTGCACAAGTAAGGGTGATACTACTTCTTTTTTTACCGAAAACGGCATGGAACCAATGCAGCTTGAATATTTTAAGATACAAGATTATAAAAAAAAGTATGGTACTTTTCCCCACGGATGGCTAAATACTCCACTGTATCGCAACTTCCGTATTAATCCTCTGTTCTTTTGGCATTGGTATGACTACTTTACTGATGAGCGTTATACATTGCCGTATATCAGCAGGCAAGATGTTTACAAAAATGCGAGAGAGAAAGCAGGAAAGAGGTAAGTTTAAACATACGTAAATAATAAATTTAATCATATGGATATAAATATCCTCGATTGGAGAATAATATTATGGACAATACTTGTAATTGCAGCTGTAGTAATAACATTAATTTGTTTTGTGCGACTATACAAAAACTTTAAAAGAAAAAGAGATTAACTTTTTCAGGCAGAAGCAAGTTGTATTACGAAATCTTTGTGGAAAATGTTGTAAGAATATTTCGTTCTTTAAATCAGGTAATCACGGATGATGTTTTAAAATTCTAAATTTTGACATAACTTCTTAATTGAGGTAAAAGCTTTTTAAAATTTTCAACGGGTCTGAAATCAATTAACAACACTATTCAATAAATGTAATATATAATCATTATGACTTTCATTCAACAAAAAAAACGGGCTGTATATGTCTTATTCTTATGCTTTTTTTCATCCTTTTTTTTGCCAAAAAGTTTGCGGGCACAAACCTTAGCGGATACAACGGGAATTGTGACAAGTTCAAAGGAAATATACCGTTATCATACAGGCAAAGAACAGGCAGCGGCATATAAGGTTTTTACCGAAAAATATCCGGAGAGCATATACGGTAACCTCTTTTTGCTGAACGATTTGAAAACTTTTATCGCCATGACTTATGCATGGGAGGGAAATGAAAAACAAGCCGGAAGATTTATGGATTCGCTGAATCATAATATAAGCGTATGTAGTTGCTATTTCCGTCTGGCTACGGCTTTCCAAAATGTACACAATCTTGTGCAGGCAGAAAAATATGCTTCCCGCGCAATAGATTCCGCAATTGCTTATTTGAGCCGAAATACAGAGAATGTAGAAGACGGTTTACAGCCGCCCACTATTGTTGCAGCAGCAGCCATATTGCAGGCAAATCTTTATTCCGACGAACATCAATATAATATGGCAATAGACTGTCTTGATAAAGCCATTCCTTACTGTTCCGAAAAAAATGTGAACGGTATGTTGCTTTTGAAAGGCGATATCGCAGCTAAAGGCGGAAAGTTTCAGGAAGCTCTGAACGTATATCGACACTTACTTAAAAATGGTAACGAGAGTATTGTACTGAAATCCAAAATGGCTACAGCTTATATGTCATTGCATCATTTGCAGGACAGTACAGGATTTACGGCTTATTATACGAACTTGTTGGATAAATATCATCGTGCATTCCTGGACAGTCTCAGCCATTCGACAGCAAAAGAAAAAGCGCAGGACTTTAAGATGAAAGATATAAACGGAAAAGAAGTTTCACTACATGATTTCTTGGGCAAAGTCGTGATACTTGACTTTTGGGCTACATGGTGTGTGCCTTGTAAAGCTTCCTTCCCAGCAATGCAAGCAGCAATTGATAAATATAAAAAAGATACAAATGTAGTTTTTCTATTTATTGATACATGGGAGTATGGCAATGATACGCAGGCTGCTGTAAAAAATTTCTTAAATGCCAAGCATTATGATTTTCAGGTGTTGTTCGATAATCAAAACAAAACCTCCAAGCAATACGAAGCCGTTAATGATTATAAAATTACAGGAGTCCCCACAAAATTTGTTATTGATAAAAATGGCTATATACGTTTTAAATTAACCGGGTACAATGGCAATATAGAATCGTCACTTAGTGAATTGTCGGTAATGATTAGTGCTGCTATGAGATAGTGCCGAGGAGGATGATAGTTATCCTTTCGACACTTTCCCATTCTATTTTATCCAATTAATCCTATATGTTTTTTAGGGACATTTACGCTTCAATGTAAAAGCATCTCTAAACAATAACAGTGCAGGAAATATTTATGAAAATCTGGCATAAGAAAAACTGTTATGTTAAGAATGCAGATGCTTATTTATTTTCTACTGTTTATTACAAAATATATCAATTCTATAAACATATTTTGAAAGAAAAATATTCCAGATGCGTCTAATTACCCGGATTTTTCAAAGTACCGTTTTCAATCCGGGTTAACTATATCACACTAAATCAGAATATGTGTTCTCAATAAAAAGGCATTTATTATTTTAAAACTTAAAATGGACTTCCCAAAATTGGATATTCTTGGTTAATGTGTTCCTGCAACTCATTGTAAAAACAAGGTATTGGACTGAATAAAATTATTTAAAAAAAGAATGGATTGATAACGTATTTTTATTCATCTCCCTCATCTGTGTTCGTCAGCTTGGCATTAATGAAGAACGCGCCGTTCGTTACAATCTGTGCATTGGCGGGAATATCTTTTACAAAGGTTACGGCAGTGTAACCCATTTCGGAAATGCCTTTGACCACTTCTGTTTTCTCAAAACGCATAGTGCCCTTTTCTTCGTTTGCTGTGTCCTTTGTTTTTTTATCGGTCACAATAAAGACATAATTATTTCCGCCCGAACTGACAATCGCGTTATCCGGAACGGCAGGCGTAACAGCTTTGTTCAGGCTTACAATACCCGTAATGTTCATACCGTCGATCAATCCCGTTTTATCGCTTTTTACGGTGCAGTGAACGGGAATGGTTTTGCTGTCGTTTTCAAAAGCTGCGCCAATACTGAATACTGTTGCATCGTATTCGTGCGTAGGATTATTGGTCAAAGTGAAATGGATGGTTTGCCCCAGTTTGATCAATGGTAAATCTTTTTCATACACGTTCAAATCCAAATGCAGCGCGCTGTTGTCCACAATTTCGGCAACAGGTGAAGCAACATCCACATAACTTCCGATCTGTGCGTACAAATTGCTGACGGTCCCGCTGACAGGGCTTGTAACCGTGAGTGTCGCGTGCATATTTTCATTGTTCAACGTGGTCGGATTAATGCCCATTAATTGGATCTGTTGTTGCAGCGATGCCCGTCTTGTGCGAAGCGCATTCAAATCTGCAGTTGCGCTTTGCAGGTTTTTCAATGCACCTGCATTACCTTCATTCAATTCTTTCTGCCTTTGCTGTTCCTGTTGCGCCAAAGTTATTTTACTGCCTGTAGCCAAATATTCTTCCTGCAATTGAATGAACTGCGGATTGGTAATAACGGCGATTACCTGCCCTTTGCGCACATAACTGCCCAGCTGCACATTTAGAGCTTTAACTACACCACTGAACAGAGAAGTGGCCTTGCCTTTATGCTCATTAGGAACGCGCAGCAAGCCGTTGGCTTTAATCGTTGCCCTAAGTTCTTTGTTTTCCACTTTGCCCAATTGCAGGTTGATGGATTTTATTTGTTCGGGCGTAAGCATAACTATTGTTTCCGATGCTTCGTCCAAAGCGGGTTCAGCTACTTCTTTTGTCCCGGGCTTGGTTGCTTCCTGCGTTTTGTTTTCTTTGTGACCGCAAGAACCGAGCGCAAAAAGAATAGAGCATGGTATTAAGACGATGATTGATTTTTTTATAAAGAAATTCATACCGAATTATTGATTTACGAGTGAATAAATATTGATAACGGATTGGTTGATTTGCTGAATGCTTTTCAGGTAATTCAAACGTATATCGGTCGCGGTTTGCAAAGCATACAGGTATTCCACATAACTGATGTCGCCCGTACGATAACCGGTTTGCGCAGCTGAAACGATTTCATTTGCATTGGGTAATGCCTGTTGCTGATAATATTGAAACTGCTGCAAATCCTGTTGATACTGCTGCAACGCATTTTGCAACTGTGCCGTCAATACTTTTTGTTGTTGTGCGGCACCCGCTTGCGCTGCCTGTCTGGCATAATCCTGCGATTGCACGCGCGCTTTATTGGCGCCGAACGTAAGCGGAATCGCAATTCCTACATTTACATAGCTGAACCTTTTCCCTGCACCGAAATACTGTTCCTGATTATTAATGGTCTGGTAACCAATTAAGGATTGATTTGTATAACCGACTGAGAAATCGGGCAAGGCTTGCGCTCTTTCCACTTTTTTATTTTGCTCCGCAATTTGCACTTCCTGATACAATGCTTTTACGGCAGGATGATTGGCAATGGCAACGCTGTCAAGCAAAGAACTTATCTGCAACGGCTGAAATGTAGCGGTATTCACAATCTCAAGGGAATCGTTGATATTCATTAATGCCCGCAAACTTTGGTAAGCATTAGCGAGGTAAACATCATTCTGTTGCAGCAATAAATTGATTTCGCCTTTCTTCGCATTCGCCGTACTGATGTCCACTTTCTTGGTATCGCCTGTTTTGTAACGCAGCTGCGCCACCCTGATAAAATCGTCATACAAGCTGTCCATATATTGCAGTTGTGTTTTATTGTGCTGCAAATACAGGATTTGGTAATAATAGGTGCGTACTTCTTTTTTCAGCTCCAAAACAGAAAGTTCGCTTTTGAGTTCTTTGCTTTTTATTTGCTCATTTATCAAACCTTTTCTTGCACCGAATAATGTCGGGAAAGGGATGGTCTGCGAAAGCTGAAAAGCATTGTCAAACCGGTTACTGTTATAATTACCGAGTTGTGCACCAATATCAAGCTTGGGCAATTCGCCTGCCGTTTTGGTAAGGCTTTGCGCCGATTTTATTTCCAATTCTTTGGCTTTAATACCTTCATTGTTTTTCAAAGCAATGGCAATGGCTTCATCCACGTTTGATATTTGTATACGTTGTGCATTTGCAGAAAAAGCAATTGTCGTTAAAAACAACACAAGCATAACTGTTACGGGTTTCATTTTAAGTTTGATTTTTGAATGAAAAATAATGTACAGTAAAGGCAGCACAAACAACGTGAGAAAAGTTGCCGTTATCAATCCGCCGATAACGACGGTTGCCAAAGGCTTTTGAACTTCTGCACCTGCTCCCGTGCTGATTGCCATCGGTAAAAAGCCCAATGATGCTACGGTTGCCGTCATTAATACAGGGCGTAAACGTTCTTTTGTACCTTCAATTACGCGTTTCAAAATATCGGTAACACCGTCTTTTTCCAATTGGTTAAATGTGCCGATCAATACAATACCGTTTAATACCGCCACGCCGAACAATGCAATAAATCCTACGCCTGCGCTGATGCTGAAAGGCATGCCGCGCAGCAGTAGCGCAAATACGCCGCCGATAGCGCTCATAGGAATCGCCGTAAAAATCAGGGTAGCTTGTTTAAGTGAACGAAATGTAAAGTAGAGCAGCATAAAGATCAGCAGCAAGGAAACAGGCACGGCAATCATTAACCGCCTGCTTGCCTTTTGCAGATTTTCAAATTGACCGCCGTAAGTAAAATAATATCCTGTAGGCAATTTGACTTGCTTACCCAATGTTTTTTGAATATCTGTTACCACGCTTTGCACATCTCTGCCTCTGACATTGAAACCAATGACAAGCCTGCGTTTGCCGTCCTCACGACTGATTTGAACAGGACCTTCTTTAAAAGAAACATTCGCCACTTGCGATAAGGGAATTTGATTGCCGTTGCGCAGCGGAATATACAGGTCTGCCACGTTTTCCAATGAATTGCGATAGGCGCTGTCTAACCGTACGACCAAATCAAAACGTCGTTCGTTTTCAAAAACCTGTCCTGCCGGTTTGCCTGCGAATGCGGTTGTTACCACTTGATTGATGTCTTTAATATTCAAACCATACGCGGCAATGCGTGCACGGTCGTATTCAATGGCAATCTGCGGAAGTCCTGCCGTGCGCTCAATCATTGGTTCACTTACTCCCTCAATGTTCTTGATAATGTTTGCCACTCTTGGCGCAAGCGATGCCAGTGTATCCAAATTTCCCCCGAATATTTTAATGGCTATATCCTGGCGGATGCCTGTCATCAGCTCATTAAAACGCATTTGTATCGGCTGGTTCGGCTCGGCAATGACACCCGGAATAGCGTCCAGTTTTTCTTTCATCAATGCTGCCAGTTGATAAAAATCGTGCGTTGTTGTCCATTCTTTTTTTGGCTTTAGCTTTATAATTAAATCGGATGCATTCATCGGCATTGGGTCGGTGGCTACATCGGCTGCGCCCGTTTTGCCGACCACCATTTGCACTTCGGGAAATTGTTTGATAATGCGTTCTGCCTGCAAAACGGTTTCCGTTGTTTGCGACAGCGACGTGCCTTGCGGCAATACAAATTCAAAGGCATAATCACCTTCTTGTAATTGCGGAATAAACTCGCTGCCCATTTTACTAAAGAGCAAAATGCAAATGGCAAAAAGCACTGCCACTACCGAAACAATGACATATTTTACCTTAATCGCTTTCTGTAAAAGCGGTTGATAAATGACTTGCAGTTTGTTCATCATTTTATCCGAAAAAGTTTTTTTGTGCGAAACTTTTTTGGATAAGAACAGCGCGCTCATCATCGGTATGTAGGTTAATGAAAGAATTAACGCACCGAATATGGCAAAGCTGACTGTTTTCGCCATCGGCGTAAACATTTTTCCTTCTATGCTCGTGAGTGTAAGAATGGGAATATAGACAATCAGGATAATGATTTCGCCAAATGCAGCGCTACTGCGGATTTTGGAAGCTGAATAAAAAACCTCGTCGTCCATTTCCTGCTGCGTGAGCTTTTGCAGGGATTTTCGTAAGCCCAGATGATGCAGGGTCGCTTCTACGATAATAACCGCTCCGTCCACAATCAAGCCGAAGTCAATCGCACCTAAGCTCATCAGGTTCGCGCTTACGCCAAATACATTCATCAGGCTTAGCGCAAATAACAATGCCAACGGAATCGCTGACGCTACAATCAGCCCTGCACGCAGGTTCCCGAGAAAAATAACCAATACAAAAATCACAATCAGCGCACCTTCCACAAGGTTTCTTTCTACCGTTCCGATAGCTCTGTTTACCAATTGCGACCTGTCCAGGAAAGGCTCAACGACCACGTCATCGGGCAAAGATTGCCGGATGGATTTCATCCGCTCTTTTACCCGTTGTACCACTTCATTGCTGTTCGCGCCTTTCAGCATCAGCACGATGCCGCCCACCACTTCTTTTTCGCCGTTGTATGTCATAGCGCCGTAACGGGGCGGCGAACCGAACTGTACTTTGGCTACATCGCGAATCAACACGGGAATGCCCGAAGAAGAAGTTTTAATAACAATGTTTTCGATGTCCGAAAACGTTTTGACCATACCGATACCGCGAATAAAATAGGCATTCGGTTTTTTATCAATATACGCTCCGCCTGTATTTTCATTGTTTTTTTGCAGCGCCGTAAAGATTTCGGAAATGGTTACATTCATCGCTTTCAACCGGTCGGGATTGACAGCGACTTCGTATTGCTTGGTGATGCCGCCGAAACCTGTTACTTCGGCAACGCCTTCAATGCCGTATAACCGGCGGCTCACAATCCAGTCCTGCATCGTGCGCAAATCCATTGCGGAGTATTTATTCTCGCTCCCTTTTTTGGGATGGATAACGTATTGGTAAATCTCGCCAAGTCCGGTGGTTACGGGCGCTAATTCGGGCTTGCCCATACTTTCGGGAATTTCTTTTTCGGCGGATTTCAGATTTTCGCTGATAAGTTGCCGGGCGAAATAAATACTGACATCGTCCTTAAACACAAGGGTAACAACACTGATGCCGAAACGGGAAAAAGAACGCATTTCCACCAGATCGGGTAGGTTTGCCATTGCTTTTTCTATAGGATAAGTAACGAATTGTTCCACTTCCTGGCTGGCCAGCGTAGGGCAATTAGTAATGACCTGCACCTGATTGTCGGTAATGTCGGGAACCGCGTCAATGGGCAGTTTTGCGGCGCTCCATATTCCCCAGATGATGAGCGCCAAAGTCATCATACCGATGATGAGTTTGTTCTTTATACTGAAGCTAATAATACTGTCTAACACTTTGTAAAATGATTAGTGAAGAATATTTTGAAGTACAGTGGACGGCGGCGTTATGCGAAATACTGAATAACCATGCACCGGCGACTGATTACCGATTAACCGTTCAGCTGAATAGAAAAAATACTAAGCACTAATCTTAGGCGGCTGCCAGATGTTCCCGTAGAAATTGGAAATAAAAGAGAAGTCCCTGATGGGATAAATACGTTTTGTTGTAATAACCGGCTTGGACAACGGTAAAAAGAAACCTGCCGCTTTTAAGGCAACCGTACTGCTACAGCAATTGCAAATACAGAAAGGACTGCAATCATCGATAGGGTTTGTTGTATGGGAATTGTCTGTTTGCGATATTGTTGCGATAGCTGCATTCGTTTTGGTATATGTATCTTTACATGGCATCACGGATAATGCCAGCAAGTAAATGCCAAATATGAATGTTAAAAATCGCACGACAATACAAATATAGTTATTTGTTTGGATACTTTATTAATCTGGCACGATGAAGCCGGCAAAGCAATAAACAGAAGATGGTTGCGAAGTATTAATTATTATCTCAACATTCCCGGTAAGCGAATAATTTAATATTTTTACGATTATTAAGAATAAGTTCCAAATAGATACTTTGGTATTGCATAGCCTATATTATTCCATTGCCGGTAGAAATCTGTTATTGGCTGGCATATAGAATTTGAGAATTGAATAATTCCGCACAAAGAGTATATTGCTATTGACAAATATAAAATGCGTTTATTTTTAATACACATTAAAAAGATATTTATCAAAATAAACAATTATTGCATGGCATTACCTTCTATAAAAAAATCTTCAAAAGAGCAAATAAATAAAAACGAAATAGGTTATCCGTTTTTTATTAAAGCACCATTGGTCATTATTGGGCTATTTCTTTTCTTTTATATGCTCAAACTATTGCAGGATATCTTAATGCCTTTCGTATTTGCAGGATTGATTGCTGTATTGCTGAATCCTGTTTATAACTATTTGTTTCGGTGGAAGATGAATAAGATTATTGCGATACTACTTACCATTTTGCTGGGATTGATTGTCGTTGGCGGCATATTGTTTTTTCTTTCATCACAGATAGTGCAATTTGATGAAATGATTCCGCAGCTGAATGCGAAGGTTTTAAATCTGCTTCATCAGATGCAACAATGGCTGTCCGCTAAATTCGGCATATCATCCGAAAAACAGATGAGTATATTGAACGAAGCAATGAAAAACAGTAAAACTTATGTGGGACAAACTATCAACACCGTCTTTGGTATTGTAAGTTATTTTGTTTTGATACCATTGTATGTATTTTTGCTTTTATTTTATAAGACTTTACTCCTTGAATTTTTATACGAAGTATTCGAAGATGATCATGCAGGACGTGTTGCAGAAATTCTTCATGAAACCAAATCTGCCATCCAAAGCTATATCGTAGGCTTACTCATAGAAACCTGTATCATTGCGGGTTTAAATAGTATAGCACTTTTGGTACTGGGTGTTAAATACGCGATATTGCTTGGCGTCATTGGCGCGTTGTTAAATCTTGTTCCCTATATCGGCGGACTGATTGCGATTGCATTGCCTGTGCTGATGTCTTTTGTTTATAAAGACGGACTTACTACACCGGTATTGATTATTGTCGCTTATTCCGTGATACAGTTTT
The DNA here is from genome assembly GCF_001659705.1 of Arachidicoccus sp. BS20. Classification (NCBI taxonomy): domain Bacteria; kingdom Pseudomonadati; phylum Bacteroidota; class Chitinophagia; order Chitinophagales; family Chitinophagaceae; genus Arachidicoccus; species Arachidicoccus ginsenosidimutans. Next base: position 504,062 of record NZ_CP015971.1, on the reverse strand, counting down.
TGGACAATAATATTATCGTGCCGAAGATTGTTTCTTCCAAAGTTTCTGTCAATGCGCTTATGTCCATTCTAGTCGTATTGCTCGGTGGCGCATTGTGGGGTGTCAGCGGTATGTTTCTTTCTATTCCTTTTGTAGCGGTACTGAAAATTATTTTTGACAGAGTGGATGGATTAAAACCCTGGGGCAAATTGTTAGGCGACAAATTGCCTAAGCGTGTATCCACCAAAATAGTGAACAAAGGAAAAACAACTGACGAATAATTTATAAATTCATAGTATGAAATTAAAATCGAGTGAGCCCTTCTGGTTGATCAAGAATGGTATTTTACATGCTTATCCTTCTTTAGGGGAAAATATCAAAACGGAAATTTTAATTGTGGGCGGCGGCATCACGGGCAGCCTGATTGCCCATCAATGTATGGAAGACGGATATGATACAGTATTGATAGATCGTCGCGAAATCGGCAATGGCAGCACTTCTGCAACAACCTCTATGTTGCAATATGAAATTGATGTGCCTTTGTACGAATTGATAAAAAAGATTGGTAAAGACGGCGCCGTGTCGAGTTACCGTGCCTGTTATGATTCTATTGATAAATTGGGCATTATTTCCAAATCAATCAAATCCTCCTGTGGGTTTAGGAAAAAAGATTCGCTTTATTTTGCTGCGCTGAAGAAGGACGTGGATTGGCTGAAAGAAGAATTTTCGGCTAGAAAAAAACATGGCTTTCCTGTATCCTGGTTAAAGGCAAATGAAATTAAGGAACAATATCATTTGCAAAATACTTTTGGAGGCATCCTCTCTAAACAGGGAGGCAGCATCGACGCATTTTGTTTCGCGCACGATTTACTGGCATATAATCACAAGAGGGGTTTACGGATTTTTGATAAAACGGATATTCAAAAAACAGTACACAAACCAAGTGGCGCAATAGTTACAACAGAATATAACAATACAATTCAGGCTAAGAAAATTATTTATTGCAACGGCTTTGAAAGTGTGGAAATTATCAAAGATAAATTTGTCAGACTGCTTTCTACTTATGCTATCATAGGCGAAAGAAACGCAGATGACCAGTCTTACCTAAACGATATTTTAATCTGGAATACCGCAGACCCATATATTTATATGCGCACTACCGACGACAATCGTTTATTATTTGGGGGCGAAGATGAAGAGTTTGTAAATACAGTCAAGCGCGATGCACTGTTGAATAAGAAACAAATAAGACTGGAAAAGCAATTGCATAAAATTTTACCTGAATATCATTTCAGGACAGACTTTGGCTGGGCGGGCACTTTCGGTGAAACTAAAGACGGATTACCTTATATCGGCAAGCATCCTGATTTCCCTTCAGCTTATTTTGTATTAGGTTTTGGCGGCAATGGTATTACATTTTCTATCGTTGGTATGGAAATGGTTTCTGCTATGTTGAAAAATAAAAGACATCCGCTAAATCAATATTTTAGGTTTAGACGCTAATTATTTAATACTACGAGGAGGCAACTACTGCTTTAATAGATAATCCTTTATATCCATTTTGCCGACTTTTTGATTTGTCCTAATAATAAAAAGTTGAATGAATATTTAAATACTGCCGTATTCTCGTATATTGAGATTAAATATTATTATTTTTCAATGATATCGATACGTCATCTGAACCTTTTTAATTTTAATGATTAAATTTGTGCAATTGTGAAAAGAAAATATTACTTTTTTAAGCCCTTAATGTTACTTATTCTGCTAATGGCAGGAAAAGTAGCTATTGGTTCAACAAGTAATAATAATATACTTCGTTTTTATAAAATCAAGCAAACTTGCGTTCGGGCTTATTCTTTATACGAACATCATGATCAGAAAGAACTAATTGCCACGCCGCCATCCTTTATTTATAGTTTGTCAGAAAACAAGGATAATACACCGTATCACAAACCTATCTTTCTATTGGTTACTTACAAATTGCAGAATTCAATCTCATCTGTTTTTCAGGTGGATTTACGGCATGCAGAACTTTTCTTCAATTTTATTTTGCTATTTCCATTTCATTCCTTTTGGTAAGGCTGCAATATGTAAAATATTTTACATTAGTATATTTAATTGGCTATATTTGAAATGATCGATTGTCGGATACTTTTTCTGCTGATGAGGTCAGTTTCGGGTATGCTTATATAGCATTATTTTCATTTCTTAAAGTTTATAATCTTATACCTGCACATAATAATATTTCTCTCTATTATCGCTTTCTTCATAGCTATTTAACGGTCATTTATTACGTCCAAAGGAATGAGAAACAGATAAGCAGAGAAACGAGCGGTCGAATGGGAGAGAAAGATAAAAAATACATTGGGTAAAACAGACAACTAAAATTCTATGAATACAACATTACCTCCATTTGATAATCATTTTGTATATAAGTTATTAATAAAAGAAGGCGTTTCATCAGTTATAGCATCCTGGCTTAATACCTTGATATTATTTGTGCTATTATTGATTGCCGGTTTTATTTTTTACAAGATTCTATATAAGTTGCTATCAACTACATTGGGCAAATTGGCGACACGTACCTCCGGACAATTTGACGATTATCTGATTCAGTATAACGTCTTGAAATATTTTACACAATTACCGTTATTGATTATCATTATTTGGCTAATCCCATGGATACTTTCTGATTTTAGTGGATATATATCTTTTTTTTTGGTATCGGCTGATATTTATATGATATTGTTAGCTATCTGGCTTATTAGGTCTTTTTTATTTGCGGGCAGGGATTATCTTAAAACGAGGGAAGCATTTAAAGATAAGCCTGTAGAAAGTTTTGTACAAGTTGGAATGATTGTCTTGTATTTTATAGGCGCGTTGCTAATCTTTTCAAGAATTACAGGAAGGTCAATATTAGCGTTTCTAACGGCAATGGGTGCTGCATCCGCTGTCTTGTTACTTATTTTCAAAGATACCCTTTTAGGATTTGTAGCAAGCATACAAGTCTCCGCCAATGACATGGTTAGAATCGGAGATTGGATAACATTGGATAAATATGGAGCGGATGGGGATGTTATAGAAATTAATCTGACTACGGTTAAGATTCAGAACTTTGACAAAACGATTACCACCATTCCCACTTATTATCTTATCTCCGATTCTTTCAGAAACTGGAGAGGTATGCAACAGGAAGGCGGGCGACGCATTAAGCGCGCTATTAACATTAAGCTTTCTTCAATACGATATCTGACCTCAGAAGATATTAAACGGATGAAACAAATACAATTATTAGAAAGGTATATAGAAAAAATGGAGCTACAGATTCATCAATATAACAATGCGTCGTCTATAGATAAATCCTTACTGATAAATGGGCGTAACCTGACTAATGTCGGTGTTTTTCGTAAATATATTGAGGTATATCTTGAACAGCATCCTAGTATTCATAAAGAGTTAACGATGATGGTAAGACAGCTTCCTCCATCAGAAAAAGGGATGCCCATAGAACTTTATGCATTCACTAATGATGTAGAATGGATTAATTATGAACATATTATGGCTGACATTTTTGATCATTTGCTCGCCGCTGTTAACTATTTTGATTTGGAAATATTCGAATTTCCCAGTTCGGCAGCCAATACTTTTATTACTGATATTGTTATGTAAATTCTAATATTCTGGTAATATGTTATTTCTTCTAATGATAATTATACTATGATACAAGAACGCTTATTATTAATACTAACGTTGTTTTTTGCAATGGCGGTTTTGTATATTATAAGTCAACGTTTAAAAATATCCTATCCGATTTTCTTGGTTATAGGAGGTTTGGGTATTAGCTTCATTCCGGCAGTACCTAATATAAGTATTACTCCAGACCTTGTTTTTTTAATTTTTCTTCCTCCCTTACTTTTTGAAGCGGCATGGTACACTTCGTGGAACGAATTCTGGAAATGGAAACAACCTATTTCTTTATTAGGATTTGGTTTAGTATTGATAACTTCCTGGGCTATTGCATCTTTCGCTTTGCTGATACCAGGATTCACATTGGCACTTGGTTTTTTGTTAGGAGGAATAATATCTCCTCCTGATGCTATTGCCGCAACTTCTGTACTTAAAGGATTAAGAATTCCTCGGAGAGGTATTGTAATATTGGAGGGGGAAAGCTTGATAAATGACGCTGCATCATTGACCGTTTTCAGATTTGCTATTACAGCGGTCATTACTGGTCAATTTGTAATTCAAAAAGCGGCAATAAACTTCTTAGTTCTTGCTATTATGGGGATTTTTATTGGGGTTATGATTGGCTATTTACTGTACCTGATATTGAAATATTGGGCACGTTCCTCCAGTATTACTACGCCCATTACTTTGATTGCTCCATATGTTATGTATATTGTTGCGGAATCATTTCATTGGTCAGGTGTATTGGCAGTAGTTAGTGGGGGACTTTTTCTTTCATCCAGGTCAAGTGATTTCCTAAATTATCATACTCGGATGCAAACAAGAGAAGTTTGGGCCACAGCCGGCTTTTTATTGAACGGTTTTGTTTTTATTCTCATTGGACTTGAGTTACCAAACATATTAAGCGGGCTCGAAGGATATTCTATGAAACAGGCAATAAGTTACGCACTTGCCATTAGCTTTATCGTCATTATCGTCCGCATTGTATTGGTATATGTTGCTCTTTTTTTACCAAGAATGGTCAGCCGTCGTCGTATATGGCAAAAAGGGGTAAGCCCCGGTAAAAAATTACCTTTTTTGATAGGTTGGGCCGGCATGCGTGGTGTAGTTTCTCTGGCATCTGCACTCGCAATACCAATAACGATGACCAATGGAGAAGCATTTCCACATAGGAATCTAATTTTATTTATAACCTTCATGGTTATTCTTATCACACTCATTTTCCAAGGACTTACATTACCATTATTTGTCCGTTGGTTCAATCTTGATGACATTGATAGCAGTCGCTCCAGATCCGAACAATTAGAAGAAATGAAACTTCATTTAACAAGATTGTGTATAGAATATCTTCAAAAACAATATCACCAAGAATTAGATAAATATGAAAATATTCAAAAAATAAAAGAACAATTGGAATTGAATATTATTATTTTAGAAAATGCTCTTAATAAAGAACCGGAACAGAAAAAAATGCAGTCTGAGAAAAGGCTAAACAAGAAAATATGGAGAGAGCTTGTTGTCTTACAAAGAAATGAAATTAATAGGTTAAGGCAGGAGAGGAAATACGATGATAATACCATAAAAGAAATGGAGTACACGCTGGACCTGGAAGAAGCAAGGTTGGTAGGGAAATTTTGATTTATTCCGATACGAAAACTTGATGAAGTGAACCAATAAACAACAACAACCTCATGGATAATATCATTTATTCAATGCTATCCCATTTTTTGAGACAAATTCATCAGGAACTGCATGGTATCTACACCGTCTGCATAGTCATTTAAAGAAGGCTGTTGTGTCGCACCAAAGGGCAGGTATTTATTGCCTGCAATGCATTGAATACTTTCGTTATTTTCCAAAAACAATAAATCGTTTTCATCTTTGTAAAAAGAATAATTAACGACACTTATGGGCGAAAATAACGATTCGTTTTCCGTAACAATCAGCGCATCACTGTTCATGTACAATTTATTGTTCATTATCTGCAAGGCAAGTTGATAATCAAAATTGTGCCTGTATTTATGTTCATCCAGAAGGTAATTATAACGCTTCAACGCTGTGAGCAATGGAACAAAATCATAATCATCCGGCACAAATAGTTTCGTTACATTTCTACACCCCAAACCAAAATATAACATCATGTCATCGGCAAGTAAATCGAGTGTAGTGGTTGATTCTGTGCCGTCGAGGACTGCAACCGATGTCCTGTTTTTACGAATAACCGACGGATATTTCCCAAAGTAATATTCAAAATATCTTCCCGAATTGTTACTGCCGGTTGCAATGTAAGCATCACAATTTTTCAGAATATCAGAAATGCTTATCATACTTTTTGTATCGGCATCCCAGGAGATTAATTTATTGATGAGAAACGGCAGCAGCACATCGTCTTTCGACGAAAGTTTGATAAGCTGTTTATGTCCCGAAATGAAAACCGAAAGAAAATCGTGAAAGCCTACCAGGGGAATATTTCCCGCCATTACGATACCTATAGTTTGCAGGCATTTTTGTTCGTCGGGAACATTATATTTTTTTGCCCAGTCACCTAATAAATTTTCTCGCAAAAAATAATGCACAATATTGTTACAGGCGAGGTCGATAAATGCGAGTGTGAACCATGAATTTTTATGATAGGCATATTGTTTTACCGATTGCCACTCATCATTGTTTTCCAATAAATAATTGCCTAATTTTGCTAATAGTTTAATCCTTTGCTGCAGGTTCATTTTTTATAATGTAATTTTGCGCAAAATTATTTTAAAAAATAAAATTTATTCAATTTAAAATATGGCAATTAAAATTACTGACGAATGTATCAATTGCGGCGCTTGTGAGCCAGAGTGCCCGAACAATGCAATTTATGAAGGTGGTGTGGAATGGGCAATCAAAGACGGGACGACTATAAGCGGTGATTATACCTTGATGGATGGAAACGTTGTGGATGCGGGCAAACGTTTTGAACCGATAAGTACAGATGTTTATTATATTGTTCCCGACAAATGCACCGAGTGTCAAGGCTTTCATGAAGAGCCGCAGTGTGCCGCTGTATGCCCGGTAGATTGTTGCGTCCCGGATGATATGTATAAAGAAACGATTGACGAATTACTGAACAAGAAAGAAAAACTGCATATTTGATTAATAATATAATTTTCTTCTTTTGATAAACGCTCTAAATGCTGCACTATGGTGCGGCATTTTTGTTTTTATAATGTTTTGAGTGAAAATGCAGCACACTTATTAACTATCAATTGTTTGAATAATATATAATTATTTGTTAATTAAACTAAATTGACACATAACTATTTGTTAATCTACGCATATTCGGGTTGAAATTACCTTTGCGTTAAATTCACTAATTAAAACTTCTATGAAAAAAATTTACACGACGCTCATTCTTGGCTTTGCATTATTATTTATTCAATCTGCTTATGGACAAGTGGATTTAACGACGTCTCCTTATGTAGAAAATTTTGACGGCATTGCAAGCGGGCTACCGGCAGGATTTTCGGTAAACACAGGAAGTTCGGCTACGAGTATAGGAACAGCCGTTACTACAATTACTAAGGCAACCTGGGCAACCACATCGGGACAATTTACAAATTATGCATCTGCTTCTCTTGGCGCTTCGGCTACAACAACTGAGCAAGGAAATGCTACCGACCGTGCACTGGGTGTACGGCAAACAGGCTCTTTTGGCGATGCCGGCGCTGCTTTTGTATTTCAAATTTCCAATACATTGGGAAAAACAAGTTTTAGCTTAACGTTTGACTTGCAATCGTTAGATGCAAATAGCCCAAGAACAACTGCCTGGCAGGTTCAGTACGGTTTAGGGAGTAACCCAACTTCATTTACAGACGCAAGTACTATTACCGGTACATTGACTACAGGCGGAAGCACTTTTAGCAATAATACTATTACTGCAGATTTTGGAAATGCTTTGGATAACCAAAGTGGTGTGGTAACTATACGAATTGTTACCTTAAATAAAAGTACGGGAAGTGGCAATAGACCTTCTACTGCCATTGATAATTTTTCGCTTTCGTGGATAGGAGAGGACTCAAATGTGCCGCAACTATCTCTTACCGATAATGATAACAATACGGTTTCTTCTCTCACATTTCCATCAATTGCTATTAATCAAAGCGCAGGATTATCTTATATTTTAAACGGGAAAAATTTGACCGACGCTGCAACCATTAATGTAAGTGGTAGCGTATTCAGTTTATCTACGGATAGTGTAAATTTCAGCTCGTCATTAAGTATCGCTCCCGGAGATGCGGTAAATAAAAAGATTTATGTAAAATACTCTCCGTCCATACAAGGCAATTATTCCGAGACTATTGCACATATCAGCACGGGCGCAACAGAAAAAGATATTACTGTTACCGGACAGGCTTATGACCCTGCAAACATCAGTTTTGATTTTAATGCTTGTTCAAGTAAGGGGGCTCCCGGTTCAGGATTTACACAGTATAGTGTTATAGGAGACGGTCAAACCTGGGCGTGCAGTACGTATGGAGATGCCTCAAACGGTGTAAGTATCAACGGATATTCCGGCGGACCTGTAAATAATGAAGATTGGCTAATTTCACCTAAGTTAGATTTAAGTCTGTATGCAAATTTCCCGGTGCTTAGTTTTGAAAGCCGCGGCGAATATTCAGGACCTTCTTTAACATTATGGGCTTCTACCGACTACGACGGCGTGGGCAATCCCGATGATTTTACATGGACTCAACTAAATGCCAATTTCCCTAAGCCAAGTGGTTCCGGAACTGCATCATTTGTGCTAAGCGATGGTATCAATTTAACAGCGTATAAAAGCACGCCTGTTTACATTGCCTTCAAATATGTTGCAAATACAGACGACGGCGCTGCACAATGGGATATCGATAATGTAGCTATCGCAAATAAAACGCAGATTTTGTCCGTAACGCCTTCACAACTTTATTTTGGAGAACAATCTGCAGGCACACATTCAGATGGAGACGCAATTGCCGTGCAAGCCGTTGGTTACGGCGATGTAACAGTAAATGCACCGGCTAATTTTGGCGTATCGTTAGACAATTCAACTTTCTCATCGTCTATCGTTATTCCACAAGCAACGGCTGAAGCCGGTACAACCATTTATACGGATTTTGCTCCCCAAAGCAAGCAGTTACTTATTGCAGACAGCCTTACATTTACCAACGGAAGTGATTTAAATCAAAAGCTTGTTGCAGTTTTGGGCAGTTCATATCCGAAATCGGAAACCTTTGATGTAGGTTGTTATAATCTGAGTTTCTTTGCTTCCAGCGGCTCAGACGCTATTGTAAGAACAGCTGACGAAATTAACACACAAGTTAATAACATTGCAAACGTATTTCAGCATTTGAATATCGACATAGCAGGCTTTGAAGAAATGTCCAGCGACAGTGGAATGAATGCAATGATTTCAAAATTAAATGCTGCAACAGGGCAAACATACGCTGCGCTTATATCTGACAGATGGTCGTATTATTTTCAGCCGGATGACCCTACTTATCCTGCACAAAAAATAGGCATCATCTACAATACGGCGACAATGACGCTTTCTACCACCGAGCCTCCAAGAGCAATGTTTAAAAATCTGTATGACAGCATACAAAACGGAACAGCAACACTCGCCAATTATCCAACATCTACAAGTTCAAGTTTCTGGTCATCAGGAAGATTGCCATATATGGCTACATTTACAGCAAACATAAACGGTGTAAGTAAAAAGATACGCTTTATTGTACTACATTCAAAATCCGGCGCAGACGCAACATCATACAGCCGCAGGCAGTACGATGCACAAGTGCTGAAAGATACACTTGATACTTATTATCCAAACGATAATATTATCATGGTAGGCGATTATAACGACAGGGTATATAGTTCTATTACCAGCGGCGAGCAATCTTCTTATGAAGAATATATAACAGATAATGCCGACTATGACGCGCTCACTTATCCGTTAGATGAAGCAGGAGAAACGAGCTTCCCGGGTGACGATGGAATGATTGACCAAATTTTGATAACTAATGAATTAGTTCCTGATTATCTGGAAAACTCTACACAGGTAGAACCTGCAAATACGTATGTGTCTCCTTACAACAAAGTTGTTTCTTCCGACCACTTACCGGTTTATTCTCGCTTTATATTGCAAAACTCTGCTGCGCTTCCTGTAAATGTTACCAATTTCAATGGCATTATTGTAAACAATACATCGAAGCTCACATGGACCGCACTTACGCAATTGAACAATAAACGCTTTATTATCCAGCGTTCTGCCGATGGTAAAAATTATACCGACATCGGAGATGTAAAAGGTGCAGGAACTAGCAGCATTGCTATCAATTACAGCTTTGTAGATAAAACTCCGTTATCCGGTGTGAATTTCTATCGCCTGATGCAGGAAAACCTGAATGGAACGAGTCAGGAAGTTGGTGTTATAAGTTTGAAATACAATTCCGACAATGTCAATAAATTGATTATCTATCCAAATCCTGTGGTTAATCAAAGCCGCATTCACATTGAACTGAAAAATGCAACAGGCAATTATACTGCACGCATTGTATCTGTCAGCGGATATACAGTTGTTCAAACTACGGGAACAATCGATGATATTAATAAAGCTGTAAACAGTAAGTTCAATCAGCTTGCATCCGGCATTTACATTCTGCAAGTAAGCAACGGCACGGAAAAATATCAGGGCAAGTTTATTAAACGATAAACTGATATAAATCAATTTTCAATAAAAAAAGTCCCGGCATAAATTGTCGGGGCTTTTTTTATACTTGTCCGGAAGCGTAATCCGGTACAGAATAAAAAATAATTTTTCAGTCAAAGCATCTGCTTAAAAATTTATGCCACCTTTGCAGCGCGTTTTTTTCTTCAACTTTTTAAAAATTCCGATATGTTACAAACTGAATTCGACAAGCACGATGTAGCAAAAATAAAGCAGGCTTTGGAAGGCGATGATGCGCAACTGGCACAGGTTCTGGTAGAATATCATCCTTCGGAAATTGCGATATTTTTTGAACATCTTACCAAAGAAGAGCAGGAGCGTATTGTAAATTTACTTCCTTCCGAAGTAGCATCGGAAGCTATTTCGGAGATGGACGAAGAACAACATCCTGCGGAATTGTTGTTGCAATTAGAACCGGAAAAGCGAAAAGAAATTATTGAAGAATTTGATTACGATGATGCTACCGACATCATTGCGCAGTTGGATATTGAAGAACAGGAAGAAATTCTGGAAGACCTTGACCTGGTTGATGCTGCCGCTATCCGTAACTTGCTGACTTATCCCGAAGATTCTGCCGGCGGCTTAATGAACAGCAGCTTTATAAGTGTAAATATTCATCAGTATAAAACGGATGCCATTAACGAAATTATTCGTCAGTCGGAGGATATGGAGGAGTTCTACACTATTTATGTAGTGGATGAACAGAAAAAGTTAGTTGGCATTGTTTCCATTAAAGATATTATCAAGTCGCGCGCCGATGTCAAGATTGCCGATTTGATTAAGACCGATTTTAAATACGTGCGCGCCGATGCCGACCAGGAAGAGGTAGCGAAAATTATTTCGCAATATAATCTCACTTCATTACCGGTAGTTGATGGCATTAATCATTTGCTCGGACAAATCACGGTGGATGATGTTATCGACGTTTTGGAAGAAGAAAATACGGAAGATATCCTGAGAATTTCCGGCGTATCGGAAGATGAAGAACTAAGTGGTTCGTGGAAGCCAGCCGTCAAAAGCCGCTTGCCATGGCTCATTATTAACTTGGCTACGGCGTTTCTTGCAGCGTCTGTTCCAAGGCATTTTGAAAAAACAATTGAGCAGTTAGCAGTGCTTTCAGCCTATATGACCATCATTGCGGGAATGGGCGGAAATACTGCAACTCAGGCACTTGCCGTTACCGTTCGTCGTATTTCTTTAAATCAATTGTCAGACAAGCAAGCGTGGAATACAATCAAGAAAGAAATTCTTGTCGGCTTTATTAATGGAGCCGTTAATGGCATTATTGTATGTATTGTCGCATTGCTGTTAGACAACAATCCAATGCTTGGGTTGGTTTTGTTCTTAGCAATGGTGGGCAACATGATTGTCGCCGGCATCGCCGGTTCCGGTATTCCATTGTTGCTGAAAAGATTGGGAATTGACCCTGCAATTGCATCGTCTATTATCATCACAACATTTACGGATGTGTTTGGATTTTTACTTCCGTTGGGATTAGCAAGCAAATTGTTGTTATAAAAACATGATTATTTTTTAATCAAATGCGACAAAATAATGCCTGTTGCAACGGCTGCGTTCAGCGATTCCGCCTTGCCGAATGCTGGAATAGAGACCGCTTCATTGATATATGGTTTGATATTTTCGCGAATGCCTTTTGATTCATTGCCTATAACCAAAATGCCTTTGGAAATGCTTGAGTGTTGCAGCACATTATTACCGTTTAGTAATGCACCTAAAATTTTAGTTTTTGATTGGGAAAGAAAGTTGTTCAAGTCGAGATATTGAACGTCCACGCGAAAAATGCTGCCCATTGTGGCTTGCACGGTTTTGGGATTGTAACAATCTGCCGAATCTTGTGAAGCAACTATCTGCTGTATGCCAAACCAATCGGCGATTCTGATAATTGTTCCTAAATTTCCGGGGTCTTGAATACCGTCAAGTGCAAGTATGATTTGTTCTGTATCAATGCGCTGTTGCTGTTGTTTTTTTTCGACCACAGCCAATACCTGGTTCGGGGTTTCGAGCCGGCTCATTTTACCAAGTTCAATATCGCTGATCATTGTTACAGCCGATGAATACCATTCCGGCACAACATATTTTTCGGTGGCATAAACTTTTTTAATACCGAAATTACTTTGAAAAAGTTCAGTTACCATTTTCTGTCCTTCGACAATAAAAACATTTTCTTTGTCTCTTGTTTTTTTATGGTACAAACTTTGGATATATTTGATTTCATTTTTACTAATCATAAATGCGGAATATTTTCTATAAGTCAAACACCTGTGCGACTGCCATCGGAATGATGATTTTGTTTTGCTGTTTCAGTGCATGTACTACCATCAAAAATGCGCCGGCAGATAAGCCGTTTGTCTATGAGTCAAAAATAGAATTAAATAAGGATAATATATCGAAGGACGATGCCAAATTACTTTCGACCAACCTGGGAAATTATTGGGTGGATAGTTTGCGTGTACCGCTTGTAACTAAATATTTAGTAAAAAATGTAATTATTAGTCCGCCGGTTTTGGATACAGCCAATATCCTGAAAACCGAGAAATACATGAATAGCTATCTCAATTCAGTAGGATATTACCGTTCAACATTTACAGATAGCGTATCCATTGACAGTACAAGCAAGCCCGCTCAAAAACGTGCCACCGTCATTGTACAAGTAGAGCCAAACAAACCTACGATTATCGATTCGCTCGGCTACAATTTGTCAGATACTACTTTGCAGAAAGTCGCATTAGCGACAAAACATCGGGCTAAAATAATTCCGGGGAAAACAAAGTTTGCACAGGATGCTGTTGCAGCTGAATTGGACAGGCTGGTAGCGCTTTACAGAAATATGGGCTATTACCAACTCACGAGAAACAACCTGATTGCACAGGCAGATACTATTGATGCAAATCTGCTGAGACCAACCTTAGACCCATTTGAACAAGCTGTAAAAATGGCGCAAGTCGCGGCAAAGCAAAAAGAAAATCCAACTGTATCTTTAACGGTAATGAAACGCACGGGAGAAGATACTTTACTCGTTAGTTCCAAGCTTTCGGATTTTGTCCGGTATAAAATCCGAAAAGTGAATTTTTATCCGGAAACAAGACCTAACGAAATTCCGGATACAATTTTGCAACATCCCGATAATTTTACAAATATTCATTCAATAAGGCATGGAGATATTACCATTTATAATCGTGAAAACAAATTTGTGCCAAGACCAATGCTGGAGCACTTGTACTTCAAAAAAGGAGATTTGTATAAAGACAGCACTTTCTTTAAAACGATTAATAACCTTACTTCGATAGGAGCGTGGCAACAAGTAGATTACAGAAACTTTACAAATGGAGACAGCATCGATGTCAATTATTTTTTAGTGCCGGCTATCAAACAAAATATTACAACGGAACTTGAAGGCAGTTGGAACACAGGCGATTTTATTTCGTCGTCCAATATGTTTGGCATAGCGCTCAATCTAAGCTATCGAAACAGAAATGTGTGGCGCCGGGCAATCCAGTCCGTAACGAATGTCTTAGGCGGAGTGGAGCTTGGGCTTGGCAATAACAGCATTAGCAATAATTTGATACAAACATTACAGTTGGGCGCTTCTCAGTCTTATTCGTTTCCTCGTTTTATTACACCATTTTTCAGAATAAGAGATAAAAATTTAGATGCTGTAAGCACTGTGTTGAATGTAAGTGCTAATTACACAGACAGGCGCGACTATTACAAATTGCGTTCCCTTGTCGGTAACTGGGGATATCAGTGGAGAAATGGTCGTTCCAACTGGCAATATCGCCCGTTGAACATCGAAGTGTATTCGCTGGATACCTTGTCGGGATTGGATACTGCGATAAAATATAATCCTTATTTGACAAAAGCGTTCAATGCCGGCACTGTCATCAGTCAGCAGTTAAATTTTAATGTTTCCTTTGACAATACGAGGTTTCAGGGCAATAGCTATTTAAGATTTGCCGTGGAAGAAGCCGGCGGATTATTCGGACTAATAAAACCGTTAAGCGACCAAATCTATCGTTACATTCGGGTAGAGGGCGAATATATAAAGCATTTGGATTTTCCTAAAACAGAGTTTGCGTTCCGTGCGTTTGCGGGTGCAGGTTATAACTACGGTAACTTTACAAAATTTGGCAATACACTTCCATTTTTTAAACAGTTTGTTGCCGGCGGACCAAACAGTATGCGTGCCTGGGGCTTGCGGCAATTAGGAATTGGTTCTTATGTGCCAAATGATTCTGCAAGTACATTTACCGATAGATATGCCGATATGCAATTGGAGGTAAACTTAGAGTATCGTTATCCACTTATTTCAACAGAAAGTGTTAAGATAAACGGAGCGCTATTTTCGGATATTGGCAACATTTGGGACATTCGTAAAGATCCCAACTTACCCGGTGCACAGTTTGATATTAGTCGTTTGGGAAAAGATATTGCCATTGCGTTAGGAACAGGCATACGACTTGATTTCAATTATTTTGTTATCAGGCTTGATTTCGGTTTAAAATTAAAAGACCCTGCACGATTGGAAAATAACGGCTGGTTAAGCATCAAAAATTTTAGATGGCGTGATTATGCATATTCCAATCATCAGGCAAATCCTATTACTGGCACAAAATACAGAAATAATTACGGCATTCAATTGGGAATAGGATTGCCGTTTTAAAAAATTATTTCAAATAGCGTTTGATTTCCCTTTCAGTATCGCGTTTCTTCAATGTTTCGCGTTTATCGTGCAGTTTTTTACCACGCGCTAAACCAATTTCCACTTTCACTAAATTTTTCTCATTAAAGAAAATCTTTAAAGGAATAATGGTTAAGCCTTTTTCTTTTGTGGCAGCTTTTAAGCGTTTGAGTTCACGTTTATTAAGCAGCAATTTTCTATCGTGAACCGGAATGTGATTATTATTCGTTCCCAAACTATATTCGCCAATATACAATCCGCGAAGCCAAAGTTCGTCGTTGTCCAATAAACAAAAGCTGTCGTTGAAGCTCACTTTTCCTGTACGGATAGATTTTACTTCCGTTCCCAACAATACAACGCCCGCAACATATTTATCTTCTATGTTGTAGTTAAAATAGGCTTGTCTGTTGTTGTGGGAAGACATGAAATTTCGTGAGACGTGAATCGTCAGTCGTGGGTTTTCGCACTCACGTTTCGCGACTCACGCTTCACGTATTTAATTTTTAAAAAGATGAATAACTGTTGCTAATTTTTCTTTCAAAGTTTTTCTATCGACAATAAAATCGAGGAAACCGTGGTCTAACAAAAACTCGCTGCGCTGAAAGCCTTTCGGTAATTCTTTGCGCATGGTCTCCTTGATGATGCGCGGACCAGCAAAGCCGATGAGTGCGCCCGGTTCAGCAATGTTCAAATCGCCGAGCATGGCAAAACTTGCAGATACGCCGCCGAAAGTCGGGTCGGTCATTAAAGATATGTACGGCAACTTCGCATCGCTCAGTTGTGTGAGTTTGGCGCTGGTTTTTGCCATTTGCATCAGGCTGAAAGCGCTCTCCATCATGCGTGCGCCGCCGCTTTTGCTGATAACCATAAACGCCATTTTGTGCTTGATGGCATAATCTATGGCACGGCTTATTTTTTCGCCCATCACGCTGCCGAGCGAACCGCCGATAAAGCTAAAATCCATGCAGGCAACTATCAACTCTTGCCCATTGACCTTGCCGGAAGCTACACGAATAGAATCTTTCAGGTCGGATTTGGAATAAATTTCATCCAATCGTTTGGCATAAGATTTTAAATCGGTAAAGCCGAGGAAATCTTTGCTGCGAATGTTGTCAAAATGTTCCGTAAACTTTTTATCGTCGAACAAAATTTCAAAATATTCTTTACTGCCAATGCGATGGTGATAATTGCATTTCGGGCAAACAAACAAATTTTCTTCCAGTTCCGCAGTTGTACATATATAATTGCATTCGGGGCATTTTGTCCATAAGCCTTCGGGAACTTCTTTTTTTTCCGAAGTAGAAGTTTGAATGCCTTTTCTCAACCGCATAAACCATCGGCTTTTATGTTCGCTTTTCGACTCTTCTGACGAGCCGGCATTTGTATTTTTCTGTTCTGATTCGCTCATATTAATTATCCTACAATGATTACAGTCGGGCAAAAATAAGGAGTTTCGTCATTTGTCAGTCAATTTTGTGGAAAGTTGTTTAGGTTTTACATTTGTACACATTTTTGTATGTGTTTGGACTTAACTGTATAAAATTTGTCAAAAACATATCTTTCACTTACCTTTGCACCCTCAAAAAATTATTTTTTAACAAAAACAAAAATTCAGGGTAATGAACAATTACGAATTGATGGTGATTTTTACCCCTGTGCTTTCTGAAGACGAATTTAAAGCGGCTCAGAAAAAGTACACCGACTTTGTTACAGAAAACGGTGGAACTATCACGCACAGCAACCCTTGGGGACTAAAATCACTGGCGTATCCTATCCAGAAAAAAACCACAGCTATTTACTGGGTTTTGGAATATAGTGCGCCATCCGACTTCAATGAGAAGCTGAAAGTTCAGTTTCTGCGCGACGACCAGGTTCTTCGCCATTTAATCACTGCACTCGACAAATACGCCGTTGAGTACAATGCAAAAAAGAGAAGTGGCGTACCTACCGGAAACGAAAAAGCAGTGGAGGCTTAATATCATGGCAAGAACAAATGAAATAAAATACCTGACTGCGATTAAACAGGATAAGGTTAAGAAGAAATTCTGTCGTTTTAAAAAATACGGTATCCGCTATATTGACTATAAAGACACAGAGTTTTTGAAAAAATTCATCAACGAGCAAGGTAAATTGTTGCCTCGCCGCATTACAGGAAACAGCCTGAAATACCAGCGCAAAGTTTCCGATGCTGTAAAGAAAGCTCGTCAAATGGCTTTGTTGCCTTACGTGGCAGACCTTTTGAAATAGGAAATTAAGCTTATAGTTCATGGCTCATTGCCATGAACTATAAGCCATAAATTAATTAGTAACCATTCCCTAACTCCTTTCTTTTAGGAAGACAGCGTAAACGCTGGGTTTCGGGAAGCTAAACAAAAAATAAAATGCAAGTAATTTTAATTCAGGATGTAGATAATTTAGGCGCAGCCAACGAGCTGGTAACTGTAAAAAATGGTTATGCCCGCAACTATCTTATTCCACAAAAATTTGCTATTGAAGCAAGTCCTTCCAACCTGAAACAATTGGAAGAAAAACTAAAAGTAAAAGCTAAGAAAGAGGCTGCTTTGTTGGCGGAAATCAATAAAGTAATCGATGTATTAAAAGCATCTCCGGTTAAGCTGGTTGCAAAAACGGGAACTACCGGAAAAATCTTCGGCAGCATTACTACTTTGCAAATTGCACGCGCTATTCGTGAGCAAAAGGGTTATGACATAGACCGCAAGCGCATCGCAATAGTGGAAGAAGTTAAAGAACTTGGTGTGCACAAAGCAACTATTGATTTTGGTAACGGCAACGTAACTGAAATTGAATTTGAAGTTGTAGGCGAATAATCCGGTTTAATTTTTTCGTTTATAAAATTTTAATCTCACGTATTTATTGCGTGAGATTTTTTGTTTATAGTATAAAATCTTCCCGATAAGATGTTTCTCAAATTTATACAAAAAATAAACCTGTAAGGTTGCGCAAGCCTTACAGGTTTATTTTTTAGGGGAAACGGTTGGGACAATTAATTAAAATCGGTAGAAAAAGAAATTGTTTTGTTGCTTTCCAACTCGTTTGTGAGCAAATTGATTTTTGCCGTTGCACGATTATACGCATCGCTTCCGAGATATAACCTCACAGGCGGATTCGGGTTTTCTGCTAAATCGATAAACACTTGCGCAGCTTTGTTCGGGTCGCCTATTTGTACGCCGTCCAGCGCATTAAATCTTTTATGGGATTCACGGATTGCTTTATATTCTTCAATTTCTTTTGCGGCATACACCAATGATTCTTTACTGATGAAAGCCGTTCTGAATGCGCCGGGAGCAACTACCGTAACTTTCACGCCCAGTTCTCTTACATCATCCGCCATTACTTCGGAAAGTCCGATTATAGCAAATTTTGTAGCGGCATACACGCTCCAGCCTGCGCCCGGAGCAAAGCCTGCGATAGATGAAATATTGATGATATGCCCTGATTTTTGTTCCCTGAAATAAGGCATTGCAGACTGCATTGTTTTAATAACGGCAAACACGTTTACATCAAAGCTGTCTTTAATTTCCTGTTCATTCAGTTCTTCTACAGCGCCGCCAATGCCGTAACCTGCGTTGTTTACCAATACATCTATTTTGCCGAAATGATGCACCGTTTTTTCAACAGCTTCCTGTATAGATTTTTCGCTTGTTAAATCTACTTCCAACGGCAGAAACTGTTTTGCATCATACTCGCCGATTGCGTCAATCATGCTTTGTGCTTTGCGGCTTGTAGCAGCAACTCTATATCCGTTTTCGATTAAATTTTTCACTAAGGATAATCCTAAACCTTTCGATGCACCTGTTACCAGCCATACTTTTTTTGTGTCCATAATTTTCTGTTTTTGATGGCACAAAGGTAGAGCGCCGCAAAGCCTTGCTGCTAACGAAATGCAAACAATACCTTACGAAAATCAAACAGATGAATCATTTATCTTTAAGGATAAAATTCTTTTGTGAGATAAAAAACAGTATCAATAAAATAGAGGATTCCATTTTTGGAAAGTACATTCTCATCATGCAAATCTTCAAATATCAATCCTAATTCGTTATTGAAATAATCGTTGTTGCGCGTATTGCGAAACCCGTTGTAGGCTAAAAACTGTTTTACGGAATCAAGATGGGTGTTTTCATTTGCAATAATGAAATCTTGTTTCACAACGGCAAACAAATTATTGTCTTTAATTGTAAATCCTAAGAATGTATAAGCAGTGGATTGAAAGAAGTAATTATGAATAAGTAAACTGTTGAAATAGTCCAGCCAGTATTCGTAGAAAATACTATCGTTTAATTTTATAACGGAGTTGTCGTTGTAGCGGTAAACACGTTGTTCCGCACCGGAGCTGATAAAATCGTTTTCAGAAATGTTGTCTGTATAGAACAGGTCTTCTTTGTGTGCAAAAGCAATTAAGCCGATTTCTTCTTCACTTTTGAGATGCTTTTGTTTTTCAGTTCCGAAGCCTGTTTGCGCATTTCTTCTAAGGAAATTTTGCGCGGCTTTGAGTTGGCTTTGACTGCCATCTTCTCCATTTCCGAAAATGATATTTTGTAATTCATCTTTGATTTTCTTCATTGAAAGTGTGGTTCAAAAATACAATTATTTTGTCGTACCAAACATATCACTCGCCTTTCCTGAAAGTCATCGGATTAATATTCGTATGCTTCTTAAAGAAATTATTGAAGTGTGTAACTTCCGTAAAACCCAGCGCAAAAGCGATTTCGGAAACATTCCATTCGGTATGCTTCAGCAGAATTTTAGCTTCCTGCAACACACGCTCGGCAATAATTTCGGAAGTAGTTTTCTCGGTAGTTTCTTTGACAGCGCGGTTGAGATGATTAACGTGAATAGAAAGCTGATGAGCAAAATCTGACGGCGAACGGAAACTCAATCTTTGCCTAACATCTTCGATAGGGAATTGCCGTTCCAATAATTCTAAAAACAAAATGGCGGTTCTGTACGAAGCGTTGGTTTGTTGTTTTTCGGTATTGATGGATGGCTGCATTTTTAAAGTATAATGCAAAATTTCAAACACCAGATTGCGCAGCGCATCGTATTTATGAATATAGGAAGAGTCAATTTCTTCCTGCATTTTGGTGAAGATTTGCTTTACTTTTTTAAGCTGCTCGTTGGTCAATTCAAAAACAGGCGTGAAAAACTTCGTAATCTTTCAGGTTGCCGAAATGATGAAAAAACGCAGGCGTGAACACGCAGAAAAATCCTGTTTGTTGGTCGTTCAGCTTTTCCCAATTGTATGGTATTTGCGGATTGGCAAAAAACAACGCCTGCTTCTTTATCTCGATAATTTTATCGGCATAATGCACCTTGTTTTTCCCAATAATGAGGCTGATTTTAAAATAATCTTTTCGGCTGTATGGAATGGGTTTTGAATGACGACCGACAAAATCGTCCAAACGAAAAACATTGAAGTGACCGATTTCTTTTCGGATGTTATCGGGAACCCAATTGAGTTTTGCTTTATAAAATTCTTCAAGCGTTTGCGTCTTATCCATTTTTCAAAGTTACGAAAATCAAATGTTGATTGAATTATTATACAAAGTTTCATAAAGGTTTTCTCTGAGTAACTCCATGTAATTTCTTCGTGAGACTCTATGTAACAACAAAAAAATTAAAAATAAATTTTGTGCAACCAAAAAGTTGCGCTTATATTTGCAACCGAAAGGTTTCATAAAAAAGATGAGAAGAGATATTTTTCAGGCAATAGCCGACCCTACAAGACGAGCAATCATTGCATTGATTGCCGTGCAAGCGATGACGCCGAATGCTATTGCAGAAAATTTTCACACTACAAGGCAGGCGGTGTCAAAGCATTTACGCATTTTGACGGAGTGTGAATTGGTAAAGCAGGAACAGAAAGGCAGGGAAATTTATTATCAGCTTGAAGTAAAAAAAATGAAAGAGATTGATAAATGGCTGAACCAGTTCCGCAAAATGTGGGAAGACCGTTTTGACCAACTGGAAGCTGTTATGAAAAAAATGCAAAACAAAAAATAAGCTATATGGAACTCAAAACAAAAGTGAATGCCGAAGAAGGCAAACAGGATTTATTAATAACACGGGAATTTGATTTGCCTGTGGAATTGGTTTTTAAAGCCTACACGGAAGCCGGATTGCTGGAACAGTGGATGGGAACAAAAGTGTTGAAACTGGAAAGTAAAAAGCATGGTAGTTACCGGTTGGAAACAACATATAACGGCAATGTTGTGTTTAGTGCAAACGGAACGATTCATGAATTTATTTCCAACAAAAAAATCACGCGCACATTTGAAATGGACAACACGCCTTTTGGTGTTCAGTTGGAAGTTTACGAATTTGAAAGATTAACCGATGGCACAAGCAAACTGAATATTCACACCATTTATGAATCGGCTGCACAAAGAGATGAAGTGCTGAAAATGCCTTTTGCACAAGGCATTAATATGGCGCACGACAGATTGCAGGAAGCTGTAAGCAAATTAAAATAACACGCTATGTCAAAGAGAAATAAAATCATTTATTGGATTGCCACTGTTTGGCTTGCGTTGGGAATGACAGCAACAGGAATAGGACAGTTGTTTAAAATGCAAGCAGGACAAGGCGGCGCTGAAATGGTTACACATTTAGGTTATCCGATTTATCTTCTGGTAATATTGGGCATCTGGAAAATTTTGGGAACGATAGCTGTGCTTGTTCCTAAATTTCCTTTAGTAAAAGAATGGGCTTACGCAGGTTTTTTCTTTATCATGTCGGGAGCGATATTTTCGCATATTGCATCGGGCGATTCCATTGATGCAATATTTCCATCGTTATTTCTTTTAATGCTCACAATAATATCGTGGTATTTAAGACCTGCGAGCAGAAAAATTGTTTTACAGTAAAATAAAAATAAAATGAACAACAATTTATTCAAATCGCTCAATCCTCTTAAACCAATAATGCTCATTGCAATTGTTATGTTTACAACATCGCAATTAAGCGCACAACAAATCAAATCTTCAGTTAGCGGATACGCGCCTGTTAATGGCATCAAAGTTTATTACGAAGTATATGGCGAAGGCAGACCAATCATTCTGCTTCATGGGGCTTTTTATACTATTGAGATGAATTGGGGACAATTAATTCCCGAATTGTCAAAAACAAGAAAAGTGATTGCCATTGAAATGCAAGGGCATGGACATTCGCCGTATTCAGACAGAAAATTAGACATTGATACATTGGCAAGTGATGTGAAAGGAGTAATGGATTACTTAAAAATTGACAGTGCAGATGTTGCAGGATATAGCATGGGCGGCTCTGTGGCTTATCAATTTGCCGTAAATTATCCAAAGCGGTTAAGGAAATTAGTAATCATTTCTTCCACTTATAAAAGCAGTGGCTGGCTGCCTGTTGTAAATGGTGCATTTAAAAATTTTAAACCGGAATTTTTTGATAACACACCTTTAAAAACTGCGTACGATGCGGTAGCACCCGATACAAGCAAGTGGCATAAATTTGTAGAGCAAATGATTGCTTTTGCAGATGTACCATTCAATGTGGGAGATTCTAATATTGCAAAAATCAAATCGCCTGTATTACTTATTTCGGGCGACAATGATGGCTTAGATAAAGTTGAATTAATGAAGACTTATCAATTATTAGGTGGTGGTATTGCTGCTGATTTAGCGCCAATGCCAAAGTCGCAATTAGCCATTATTCCCGCACAAGGGCATGTGAGCCTGATGATGCAGACAAAAACAATTTTGGATTTATTGAATGGCTTTTTAAAATAAGTGTACGCTTAGTTAAAGAAAAATGAACACACAAGAGCAAATCAAACAGTATATCGCGAGCCTGCCCGAACCAAAACGCAGCGAAATGCAAGCGTTACACGAGCGCATACTTCAAATTTTGCCGAATAGTAAATTATGGTTTTTGGATGGCAAAGACGCTCAAGGTAAAATTGTTACCAATCCCAATATCGGCTATGGTTCATACGCCATAAAATACGCTGACGGAACAAGCAAAGATTTTTACCAAATTGGCATTAGTGCCAATACAACGGGCATTTCGGTTTATATCATGGGTATAAAGGATAAAGCCTATTTGGCAAAAACATACAAGGAAAAGCTTGGCAAAGCAAGCGTTACAGGGTATTGCATTAAATTTAAAACACTGAACGATATAAACCTTGATGTGCTTGCAGCAGCTATAAAAGATGGTGTTGGGCAGACAATATGATAACTCAATATTTATCACAATAAAACTTAGCGAAATGAACAGCAATTTATTATTCGATTTTATCGTAAACAGAGAAAACAACACGATTAACATTCAACGTGAATTTGATGCACCGCGTGATTTGGTTTGGGATGCTTTTACAAAACCAGAAATCATTGACCAGTGGTGGGCGCCAAAGCCCTTTACATCGCGCACCAAGTATATGGATTTCAAAGTGGGCGGACGAAGGTTCTACGCAATGGTAAGTCCTGAAGGTCAGGAGCATTGGGGTATTCAGGAATATACTTCGATTAGCCCGAAAACCAATTTCAAAATGTTGAATGCTTTTGCAGACAAGGATGAAAATCCTGTATTGCCGGGTTCTGATTGGGATTTAAATTTCAGCCAACAAAGCGGCATTACAACAGTGTTTGTTTCTATTTATAATGAATCTCTTGAACGTATGGAGAAGATGATTGAAATGGGCTTCAAAGAGGGCTTTACAATGGCATTGAAAAATCTGGATGTGTATTTTGAAGTAGGAAAATGAATCTAAAAGAGCGCGAACAATAATCTTAAAATAAACTTTACCACAGACGATGCTGTGGTAAAGGATTGCTGCTTTTTTGTGTATTTCCAAATTTTTCCATTGAGGATTTAATCATACATTGATGGTCATTAGCACACTTTGTGAAACAGTGCTTGTTTTATTATATTTTTGATAGCTCTTGATTAATAAATTCCATTTCACTGTCGGATAAATGAATGTTTATTGCATTGGCATTGGAAATCGCTTGTTCAGCATTTCTTGCACCCGCCAATACCACAGTAATTCCCTTCTGTAAACTTGTCCAACGCAAAACTAATTGAGCAAGCGAAACTCTTTTTTCGACTGCAATAGGCATGATGGTTTCTAAAAATGCCTGTACCTTATTTAACTCAAATTGTTGGAAATAACCGTGCCTGTGGTCGTTTTCTTTCAACGCGCCACCCTTGAAATATTTGCCTGTAAGCAATCCTCTTTCCATAGGGCTGTAAGCAATAATGCCCAAATGGTTGGCTAAACCGTAAGGCACTAAATCTTTTTCAATCGTACGGTTTAGCATACTGTACGAAACTTGGTTGCTTGCGATAAACAGCGTTTGACGGGCTTCTTCAACTTGTGCTACACCGTAATTACTCACACCTGCCGCACGGATTTTACCTTGCTGTATCAGCAATTCTAATGCTTCCATAGTTTCGGAAATAGATGTAGTAGCATCAGCCCAATGAATTTGAAGCAAATCAATATAATCGGTATTTAATCGTTTTAAACTTTCTTCTACCTCCTTAATCACGTTTTGTTTTGAAGCATATTTAAAAACGGGCATTACTTTGCCATTATCTTCCGCATTAAAGAAAAAATCGCCCTTTCCTTCATTACTGCCGTCCCAAACTAATCCGAACTTTGTTAATAACTGTATCTTGCTACGGTCATACCCTTTGATAGCTTCGCCAATCATTTCTTCGCTCAAGCCAAATCCATAGAAAGGCGCGGTATCAATGCTGGTTACTCCATTGTCTATTGAAGCCTGAACAGAGGCAATTGAATTTTTCTTCTCATTACCGCCCCACATATTACCGCCGATAGCAAAAGCGCCGTATGTGATTACCGATAATGTTAAATCTGTATTCCCTAATTTTCTGTATTCCATTTCTGTATTTTAAATTAATGTTGTCAATAAAATTGTTGGTTGTTCTTGTAATTTTTCATCGATTAACTTGCTAAAATCATTGATGTATGGTTTCCCGTTATGAATATCTAGACCTTCTTTATTTTTCCATACTTCATAGAAAGTGAATAAGTTTTTGTCGTCAATACCTTGATGCAATGCGTACAATTCACAGGCTTCTTCTTTGAGGGTTTGCTTTACCATATTCTTGAGAACAGCATATACCTCCTCCCGATATGCTTCTTTTGCTTTAATAATGGCAGTTAAATATATTTTCATCTGTATGTTTTCTGTTGTTTTTAATTGTCAGATAGAATTTTGCATAAAATTTTTTATCGTCATTTCATACCACTATATCTTTTAATACTGTTTCAAATACTTCTTCCAAGTGATGGCGATAAGCTTTCATATCACGGGGAATATTGGCGTTCTTCTCTACATCATGGAAGTGAAAACTCTTTAATGATTGCATCCCTGTGAAAGCATTCATGCGATGAAAACCGAATAATGGTCCTTCATCCACACTATGTAGGTTAAAAAATTCGCCCGGCAAGCTAAATGCTGTCTGCGGCGCGTTCCAACTTGTAGTAAGCATATAAGACCGTCCATGAAGCATTCCGCCGGTTCCATAGCCTATTTTTGGATTGTCTGCCGAACGACCATCACTATGGTAAATCCCTTTTTTGTGCCCCGCCGTAAACACCTCATCAATGTATTTTTTAAAGCCGTGCGGCAATTGAAACCACCATATCGGGGTATGGTAGATTACCACATCAGCCCAAACAAATTTTTGTACTTCTTCCTCAGGATTGTACCCATTGGAAATAATGGTCTGTTTGATTACTACATTTTCCCAATTGCTCAAAAATGCAAGGGTTTCATCTGTTATGGTATTGTTGAATCTGCCACCTGAATGACCAAAATTCTGCCCCGCATTGATAATAAATATCTTTTTCATTTTTTCCTTTTATTAAATGGAGAGGCAAAATTAGTTTGGATATTATTATCACAGAAATAATATGAATTATACCTTTGTATTATAATAATAATACTTAATTATGGTTAATCTCGAATGGTACCGCACTTTTAAAGCTATTTATCATACAGGAACGCTTACCGGTGCGGCAGAAGCTCTGTTTATATCACAACCGGGCGTGAGCCTGCATTTAAGCTCTTTGGAAAATTATGTAGGGTATAAACTTTTTGAGCGTACCGGCAGAAAAATAGTACCAACAGAAAGGGGCAAAATATTATATAACGCTATTGCCGAAAGCCTCACTTTTCTTGAAGAAGCAGAAAATAATTTCCAGCGAAGTACAGAAAAACATACGCCAACAATCAGCATAGGCATGTGCTTTGAAACATTCCAGATAACCCTAGAACAATATATTTCCACACTTCCCTTCAATGTTATCATCCGCTTTGGCGATTATCATGAGATGCTCGATAACCTTGATAAAGGCATCTTGGATTTGATTATCACGCCCCACAAAGGCAGTTCCAACAATATCGAACATCAGGCATTTTCTTCTGAAACCATTGTGGTGGTTGCCGGAAATGAATTGGATGATAAATCGTTTCAAAAATTGGTAAAACAAAAAAAATATGCAGAAGCTGAACAATGGCTGAAGCAGGAGAAATGGTATGGCACTACGGGAGATATGGAACATTTATTCCGGTTTTGGCAGCTCAACTTTGGTCATACACCCGACTTTCGCCCCAATTATATCGTACCTAATCTGAACTCTATTATAAGATGTTTGTGTAGTGGCAAAGGAATGGCTGTGATACCGGATTTTTTGTGTAACAAAGAGATTGAGGAAGGATTAGTAAAGCTCGTTTGGAAAGGACATAAACGACTTAAAAACACCCTATACTTTGCCAACAGGAAGAATACAACTTATACCAATGAAATAGCACTGTTAAAAAGCTTGTTCAGGAAAGTAATGCAATGAAAAATAAAATACATAGGACTATCATCTTACAGCCCCCGATGCATTCAATTTGTATGGCCGGTAACATAAAAGCAATCTTAGTGAAATACTATGCATCTCCTTTATGCCTTTTTTCACACACTAAAAGAACAATGTAAACTTCAACTTCGGAAAAAACGGAACGCCGGGAATGTAACTCATTTCATCTACGGGATGTGCTTCTCCTTTGAATTGCGATTCATATTCACGTTGTATTTCATCCCATTTTACATTGAAAAGATTTTCTACCGACAATCCTATTTCGTATCTTTTCTTTGTATAATTCACGGCAAGGTCTGTAACGAAATAACCCTGACAAGTAAGGCTGTAATCCTCGTTGCCGGCACGGTCGTGCATATAACGATAGCTGATGCCACCGTTCAATCCGTTTTTAAATTTAAAATCCAGTTCGCCCGTACTCGTAAATGTAGGCGCAAGCGGAATATAATTTTCGCCTTTCGGGTCGTCGATGCTGCGCGGATGCGCATAGTTGAGATTTAATCCGGCATACAGCCAGTCGAGCACCTGATAACGTCCCGAAAAATCGATGCCATATCTTACTGTTCTGCCGCTTGCTTCCATCGGTCCGCCGGGTTGGTCTATCAAGTCCGAGCCATAAGTAAATTCGGATTTTAAGAACAAATACCACAAAGCTGTATTGATAAACAACCTTGAAGTAGGTTTCCAGTTAAAGCCCAAATCCGTTCCGTAAGCCGACGGTAAAATTTCTTTTCCCTGCTGAGCAATCACTACACGTACGTCATTGGAATGAAATCCTTTACCCGTTTTGAGATACAGTTGAAATGCAGGATTAAACGTATATTCAATATTGATTTTAGGCGACACTGTTCCTGCGTGAGCGTGCGGGTCTAAACCGCCGAAAATACCTGTGGCTATGGAGCTTGTGGATTGATTGAGATAATAAAAATTAAAATAATCGTACCGCAAGCCTACGTTAAACAACCAGTTTCCATTGCGTATGTTTTCATCAACAAAGCCGTACAAATTTGTTTCATGCGCGATGCCTCTTTCTATATTCTCTAAAAATGCACCGTCTTTCGTGTGGTCTAATCCAAGCGGATTCATTAAATCTGTTCTGAAACCTACGCCGTAATTAGTGTTGAAGCTTGTGCTACCCGCATAATTTGTTTGCGAAAGCGTGGAATGATAACCAAATAAATTTCTGTTTTCAAACTGGCGGAACTCATCGCCATCGGCAGGATAAAAATAGTTTGCTGTAAAATTTGTAAAAAGATTGAGATGATAATTGGAATAAAACGCTTCGTTGTTCCAAATAAGATTGCTGCCCAAATCTGATTTCAGTTTTACAATAGCGTTTGTGCGTGTAGTGAAGCCCGTTTGATGCGTATCAAAAGCGCCCCAACGACTGTCAACATATCCCGAATCTACAGCTCTTTCCGGTATTTCTCCTGCAGAATTCCATTTTGACCACAAGGTAGAAGTTTCAACCGTTAATGTATTTTTTTCGCCCAACGGTGTAATAAATTTTCCGAAGAAATTATAGCGTTTAAAATGTTCGGGAACATTGGTAAAAGGTCCACCGTTGGTATAAACGGCTTCGCCTGCAACGTACAATGATTGTCCTTTTTCCCGCGCCTTACTGTCTAAAAGATTAATAGCAGCAGATAACCTTCCTGTTGTAAATCTTCCGCCTTCAACTTTCACAAAACTTTGGTCTAAAAAATCTTTCGTGTTATAGCTAACAAAACCCGCCGTTGTATAATCGCCTTTGTTGGAATAGTAAGTGCCTTTGCCCCATTCGTAACTTCCTACAAGTTCGGGAATGAGAAAATGCAAATCGGCATAACCTTGTCCGTGCGCATGTGCAGGCAAATTTACCGGCATGCCATCAACAAAAATACCAAGGTCTGTTCCGTGGTCTGCATCAAAGCCGCGCAGTGCAAGCCCTTCGGCTTTTCCGCCGCCCTGATGCTGCGCCACAAATAAACCCGGAACCAACCGGAGCAAATCCTGCGCCGTTTTTGCTGGATGCGCATTTAAGTCCAATGTGCTTAATATTTGTGTGGAATATAAAGGGCTTTTACTTGCAGTAATGGTTATATCTCTTAATTGCACGCCACTTTTGGACAGTTCAATCAATACAGATTGTTCTTCTGTAATAGTGTCGAAAACCTGAACATAACCTACATAAGCGACCGTAATAACTATTGGTTGTTTTGAAGGTGCTTTTAAAATAAATTTTCCTCTGGCATCTGTTTGCACAGCCATTCCGCTTGTATTGTCGGTAACAGTTGCCTGCTCCAATGGCACTTTAGTTTCTTTGTCAATAACCGTTCCTTTAATAATCTGTTGCGCTGAAACCTGTGCTGTTACAAGCATTGAGGCTACAAGTAATGTGTAAATTTTGGGGGCACGCATAAAATTTATTTTTAAGGTTCGCAAAAAAATAAAAATCGTGTTACTATTGAAATAAAAAATTCCATTCAGATTCTGAATCATCTTTATTCAGGTTTCACAAGAATTTTAAAAACGTGCCACTAAAATAGAAAATATTTTCTAAAAAGTAGAAATATTTTTCAATCCTCCTCCGAAATAAAAAAGCCGAAGCAAATGCTTCGGCTTTGTATAGCTGCATAATTTGCTTACCAGGGAATTTCGCCCGTTCCTTCGGGATTGATTTCTTCACAAAAGAATTTACCCGTCGGTCCGTCGTTACCAATCAAGGCATATTTTACGATGCGTTTTCCGGCATCTTCTACTGTACCTGTTCCGCGATTATGATTCAAATCTGTTTTGGTAAAACCCGGACTTACTGCGTTGATTTTGAAATTTGTGTCCTTCAATTCATAAGCCAAATTTACGGTGTACATATTCAGCGCCGATTTTGACGAAAGATAAACCACACCTTTGTAATGATAATATTTGTATGTCGGGTCGCTGTGTAAAGTGATGGAACCTTGGCTCGAACTTACCATTACAATTCTCGGCTCTTCCGATTTTTTCAGCAAGTCTAGAAACGATTGCGTAACGCGAACGACGCCGTAAACATTGGTTTCGTACACAGTTTTAAAAACGTCGATACTTGTGCCTGCTGCGGTTTGCGGAATCGGCTTACCGTTACTGTCAAGCTGCACGCCCGTAATTCCTGCATTGTTGATTAGTACGTCTAAAACGTCTATCTTTTTACCGATTTCGGCGCGCGCAGCTTTTACCGATTTCGGCGCGCGCAGCTTTTACCGATTCGTCGTTAGTAACGTCAATTTCTATGGCTTCGACATTGTTCAATCCTTCGGCTTTTAATTGTTCAACGGCTTGTAAACCGTTTTCCAGACTTCTGCTTCCGAGATATACATAGAAGTCTTTTTGTAATAATTGCTTTGCAACTTCAAAGCCGATTCCTTTATTGGCTCCTGTAATGAATGCTGTTTTCATTGCTGTTTCTTTTGATTAAAAATTAAATGAACAATGCAAAATTGCTTCTATAAAAAATGAAATCATTTGCCATTTGGCAAAAAGTAAATTTATATTGCATATAATATTGTGCGAAGCGCAAATACCAAGTAGAATGCCTTTACAAAAAGTTATTTTCAAAACTGTCTTTTCACAAGTATTTTTGTATTCTAATCATTCGTATAAATATGCGCACAAAAAACTTTCTTATCTTTTTCATCGCTTGTTTGTTTTCTTTCAAATCATTCTCACAAACTGATTTTGAAAAACAGTACGAAACCTTTGATTACTCCATAAAATCAAGTGTTTTGGAAAAAAGAATTTTTTATTTGTTGTACGAAATGGAAAAGTCATCGAAGATAAAAAAAGAGTTGGGCAAGGATAAAATATTGGACAATTTATACCAACAAAAAATTTCAAACCTGAACAATGCTTTGAACAATTGCAACGATATGCAATGCCTCGCAAACGCTTTACAAGTCAGCGATTCGGAGAATGTTGCGATTGATAATGCGTTGGGAAAATTGTATCATCAGTCAAAAAATATTCAATCATTTGTTCACAATAATATACGCGCTTCACATCGGTATGAACTAAGCAATTCGTTATCGGATTCCTTGTTGCTGATTCGCGCTTGGAACGAAGAAGCGGAAGGTATGAATCATATTGTCAATGCTTATTTGCTGCACAAAGATTTGATTTATCCTACAATTGATTCTGCGAAATATTACTCACAAAGCAAAGGGTATTTCGATACCATAAAAGCTTTTGTTGAGAATGAAATTTCGTTTCCGAAGAAAAAGAAATTAAACAGATTTTTCTTCAAACCTTTGCCGGACATAGATTTGGCAATACTTCAACTCAACGGCAGAAACGAAGCGGGCAGATTTGAGCCTGTTCCTTCCATCAATATTCCGGCATTTAAAAAAGTAAAATCCGTCGATTGGAATCGATATCAATATTCCTCTATTTTGGTTTTCGGCTCGGGACCGGGAAAAGAAACCATTTCTTTCAGCAAAGAAAATCAAATGCGTTGCGATAGCGCTGTTGCGCTTTTCAAAAAAGGGCTGGCACCGTTTCTTATTGTGAGCGGCGGCTTTGCACATCCGTTTATGACGCATCATTGTGAAGCAATTGAAATGCGGAATTATATGGTAAACAAATGTGGTATTCCATCAAACGCAGTCATCATCGAGCCTTATGCGCGGCACACCACGACCAATATTCGCAATGCCAACCGCATCTTAATAGAACATCATTTTCCTTTGAACAAACTTGTGCTTGGCGTAAGCAGTAAATCGCACATTGATTATATTACCGGAGAACAGTTTATTAAAATTTTTCATCGGGACATCGGTTTTGTTCCGTTTACGGAAATGCAACGTTTATCGAAATGCGAAGCAAGCTATCTGCCTGCCGCATCTTCTATGCAAATAAACAGTAAAGAACCGCTTGACCCGTAAAGATGGATCTGATGAAATCCAAATGATGTGTAAAAGTTATTTATTTTCGCGGCATGAATAAACCTGCTTTACACACTGTTTTATCTCCGCGTTTACTGGATTTATACGATTTGCGCGACAGCGTTGTTGTTATCATTGATGTATTTCGTGCTACATCCACTATTGCAACAGCATTATATAATGGCGCAACCAAAGTTTATCCTGTTGCCGATGTTCAGTTAGCAATTGATTTAGGAAAAAAATTAAATGCGCTTACGGCGGGCGAGCGCGATGGAAAAGTGATTGAGGGCTTGCAATACGGCAATTCGCCGGCAGAATATTCTCCTGAAATAATCAAAGATAAAACACTGGTAATTACGACAACCAACGGAACTAAATTGTTGAATATGTCGTTGCAGCAAGGCGCTGAAACTGTAATTACAGGCTCATTTCCGAATCTTGGTGCGGTATGCGATTTTATATTATCTGAAAATAAAAATGTAATTCTCGGTTGTTCCGGCTGGAAAGACAGGTTTAACCTGGAAGATACCTTGTTTGCCGGCGCTGTAGTTCATCACGTAAAAAATTATTTTACCGTTCATTGCGACAGCAGCCTGATGGCGCAAAATATGTACGCGCTTCATCAACAAGACATGAAACAATTTATTCGCCAAACGACGCATTGGCACAGGCTTGCAGCGTACGGCTTGGAAAAAGATTTGGAATATTGCGTTACAGAAAATGTTGCCAATATATTGCCGTTATACAACAAAGATTCCGGCGCTTTGACAATTTAAGATTTTGCGTAAAATTTATTAACAAACAATTTCAAAACGTTTCCCAAACTTTACGCACCTGAAAATATTCTTAACCTGAATTTTTTGTTTTCGGATGAATAAAAGAAAAATATTTGCAACCGGTCTTACTGCACTTTTTATTTTGTTGGCAATTGCGCTTCATGCACAAACGCTGTCGCTTTCCGTTTCTGCTAAAACTATCGGTTCGCGGGATGTGCTGGAGGCGACTTATTCTTTCAGTGGCGTTAATTCCGCATCGCAGCCGTCGCCCGATTTTAAAGACTGGAATGCAGTCGGGACAAACGAATCGTCTGAAACAAATATCATCAACGGAAAAGTATCTTCCAGCTACAACTATACTTTTGAGTTGATGCCTAAACATTCCGGCACGCTTACGGTTCCGGGAATTACAGTGAGTGTAAACGGGAAACAATTAAGCTGTAATGCAGTAATCGTCAATGTTTCGGACAAGGCACATTTACAGAACAACAATAATAATTCTTCCGCCGGTGCACAAAATTCCCCGTTCGCAGCCATGCAGCAGATGCAACAGCAAATGCAGCAAATGATGAACGATATGGGAGCCGATGATAACTATCCCCAACAACCAACTTCGGGTGTTGTCGTACATAATGGGCAAAGTCTGGACGATGCTGTAAAGGATAAAATACTGATTCGCATTATTCCTTCCAAAACTACTTGCTACGTAGGCGAGCCTATTTCTGTTGATTACGAAATATGCACTTCCGTTCCGTGTAATATTACGCCGTCGCGCATTCCGTCGTTCGGCAGTTTCAGCGTGACGGATTTAAAGCAGGCGCCAAGTGTGCACAACGTTGAAATTAACGGTAAAACTTATCGTGCGCAAAGCCTGCGCACAGCGCAATTGGTTGCTTTGAAAACAGGCAATTTGCCTTTGGACCAGGCTATTGTGAATTGTCAGTTCAATTATACAGATGTGTCAAATCCTATGGGCGCTTATTTGGGTTCAGCCGTCGTTAAAAGCAAACCGCTTACCATTCACGTATTGCCTTTGCCGGCGAATAAGCCTGCGGATTTTAGCGGTGCGGTAGGACAATTCTCCATTACGGCAACAGTCGATAAGAATAGCTTGCCCGCGCAGGAAAACAATACGCTTCATTTGCAGATAAAAGGTCTTGGCACACTTGACGGCGTTACGCTGCCGCAGATTTCTTTCCCCGAAAACATACAGTCTTATGATGCAAAAGACAGCCAAAGTGTAGATAAATCTCAGCTTCCGATGGTCATTACACGCGCGTTTGACATACCGTTCATCGGCAATGCAAAAGGAGTATCGGTTATTCCGCCCATAAAATTTTCTTACTTCGATACAAAGAAAAACGATTATGAAACTGTTGCAACGGACAGTATTAAAAT
Organism: Arachidicoccus sp. BS20; assembly: GCF_001659705.1. Classification (NCBI taxonomy): domain Bacteria; kingdom Pseudomonadati; phylum Bacteroidota; class Chitinophagia; order Chitinophagales; family Chitinophagaceae; genus Arachidicoccus; species Arachidicoccus ginsenosidimutans. Next base: position 469,990 of record NZ_CP015971.1, on the reverse strand, counting down.
TGCTTTTTCCGCACCGATTGCTACTGACGACAATCCCGAGAAACCTGTTGTCCAAAACGAAGGAAATATGCAGTCTCTCTGGATTGTAGCAGGCTTGGCAATTATTGTGTTATTATATTTATTTCTGCGCGAAAGAAAAATCAATAAGCAAAAATTAAAGGATAAAAAAGAAATACCCGAAGCGGTTGTCAAAGAAGAAAATATTGTAACGGAAAATGCGGAAATGCCTTTGGATGAAACGCCTACACTTTCGGAAGAAGATAGAGCTGCAATTGCTTTGGAGAAAAAAGAAAAACTGAAAGAGTCGTTACTCGACTTGGAACTTGAAGTAAATAATCATCAGTTCTTTGTGCTCGCAAAAGCCTTACTGATTCAACATTTACAGGATTCATTACATGCAGATTCGACAAATGAACATGAACTGTTGCAAAAGCTGGACGAATCGGAAATGAAGAATACAACTGAAATAAAAGATTTATTTGCGCGCTGCAACAAGGCGTTGTATATGCCAGTGGTTTCTTCAGCAGAGCATGATGAAGTGCTGAAAAAATTGAAGGCAACCTTGGTTTAAAAGATTGAGAGATTTCCATGATTATTCAAGCAAATCTCTCAATCTTTTATTCTGTAAACTTATAACCTACGCCGCGTACAGAATGAAAATATTGCGGGCTACGGCTGTCGCGTTCAAAATATTTACGAAAGTTCAGAATAAAATTATCAATCGTGCGCGTTGCAGGATAAACATTGTATCCCCAAACAACCTGCAATATTTTTTCGCGTGTTACTACTTCGTTTTTATTTTCAATCAGTAGTTTTAAGAGCATGGTTTCTTTTTTACTTAAATCAATTTTTTGCTTGTTCCAAGTGGTTGCTTCCTGCGCATTGAAGAGAATGTGGTTGTCGCCAAAAGTATATTCATCGCTTATGTTTTCCCGTACTTGCAGCTTGCGGTTTTTCAGAATTAATTTCTCTACGCGCAACATCAGTTCTTCTAAATCGAACGGTTTCGTAAGATAATCGTCCGCACCTTTTTTCAAGCCCGCAACCTTGTCAGACGTCGCATTTTTAGCACTCAAAATCAAAACAGGCGTATCAATATTTAAAATGCGTATGCGCTCTGTAACGCTGATGCCGTCAAGCTCCGGCAGCATGATGTCCATAATTATCAAATCGAAATATTCCTGTTCCACAGCTTGTAAAGCTTTGTTTCCGTCAAACGAGGAAGTAACGGAATAGCCTTCCATTTCGAGATTGAGCTTTAATGCTTCGTGCAGATTTTCTTCATCTTCAACAAGTAAAATGCTGCCTGAATTATTGGTATTGTTTATCATTGATAATGTAAAAGTTTAAAAGTAAAATCTTATTCCAACAAAGGAATCTTTACGGTAAAAATACTGCCATTTGGCTGATTATCGCACACATCGATGCTGCCTTTGTGGTCTTTGACAATTTTCTTACACAAAAACAATCCAAGTCCTGTGCCTTTTGTTTTGCGCACCGATTCGTTGCCTACGCGATAAAATTTTTCAAACACTTTTTTCTTATCGTTATCGTCAATGCCAATGCCTTCGTCGGCAATTTCAAGCACTGCATTTTTTGTTTTTGTAAAAAGACGAATACTGACAGAACCATCGTACGGCGAGTATTTCAGCGCATTGTCCAATAAATTATTAATTAACATTTCAAGCAAAAGTTGTTCGCCTTTTACCCAAATATTTTCTTCCACATCACTTATGAATTTTGTATTGTGGTAACGAAGTGAAAAGTTTCTCAGACAACTTTCCGCAAGTTCGCTCAGGTTAATTTCGTCTTTCGCCATTGCATACTTTCCGCCTTCGAGCTGCGCCGTAATCAAAATATTTGTAGTTAAATCGTTCAGTCTTTGCGTTTCGGACAACGTATTTGTGAGCAATTTTTGCTGCTGTTCAGGTTGCAGTTTTCTTTTCTGTAATGTTTCCAGGTTCAGTCGCGAAATCGCAATAGGCGTTTTCAATTCGTGCGTTACTGCCATCATAAAATTCTGTTGCTGGTCGGCAGTTTTTATTTGCCTTCGAATCACGCGGTAAACATACGCCGCGCCTACAAGAATCAATACCAGAAATGTAATGCCTTCGCCGGCGTATTGCCACGTTTTGCGCTGCTTTGCATCGTTAAGTGCGTCGAGTTTTTCGTTGTACAAAACGTCATCTTTCTTCAGCAACTCATAGCGGAACAGATACATTTGTTTGTTCTGTTTTTCCAGCTCAAAATACCAAAGTACCAACGCCGATACAATATACAACAACAAGAACCAATAGGCGATGCTGAGAAAAGAAAATTTATGTTTTTTAATTTTTTCCAAAGGATGAAATTTACAGGATTGCCACAGATACACAGATGAAAATTGCGGATATATTATAATATGGCAAGTTTTGATTGAATAAAGATTAAATGCCAAGTCAAAAGTACAAACTAAAACTATCTCTGCATCTGCGGCTGGTTTTACAATACTATTCTTTTATAATTCAATCTTTGTTCACCAAAATTCACAATAAGCGCAACCTTATTTTGAGAAACTTTTAAATAATTGATGGCTTGCGCGATGTGTTCATCCGCTATTGTAGCGGCACATTTTATTTCCAAGATAATATTGTCAAATACTATAAAATCAGCGTAAAACTTATGCGGCAAAACGATTCCTTTATAATTGACAATATATTGTTTTCTCTTTCATACAAAATTTCTGCCTGCCGAAACTCATGTTCAAGTGCATCTTTATATACAATTTCCAAGAAACCAACGCCAAGATTATTATGTACTTCCATACAGAGACCTATAATCTTATAAGTTTCGTCTTTGAAAAGAAAATCCATGTCAATATATTTTAATTACATAGGTACAAAATTTTGAGAGATTGCCACAGATGTGCAGATGATTTTTTATTGTATTTCCATCTCATTTCTATTTTGTGTTTTTCAAGATTTTATTTCTAATCGATTATTGAAAGAGTCCAAATAAAAATCTGTGCATCTGTGGCTTCTTTTTCAAACATCTATATTTAATAAAAATCATCCGTGCATCTGTGGCCATTTTTAAGTAGGTTTGTGAAAAATAGTATCTATGCTTCATTCGATGACAGGTTACGGGCGCGCGGAAAGAACAATTGGCGACAAAACTTTTTTAATTGAACTAAAATCTTTAAACGGAAAACAATACGATATAAGGCTGAACATCCCTGCCTTGCTAAAGCCTTACGAATTTGACATTCGCAACGATATTTCCGATGCACTTACAAGGGGAAGTGTTGAATGTGTAATTACTATTAAGCAAAACGGCGCACCCAAAACACTTTCAATAAACACGGACGTTGCAAAATATTTTTATACAACGCTTGAAACGCTTGCCACGGAATTGAATGCAAGCAAGGATAATATTTTAAGTGCTATATTAAAGTTACCCGATGTGGTGGTTAATTCGACTGAGGTACTGAGTGAAAATGATTTTAATGCTTTCAGAGATGTATTGAAAGAAGCATTGCGCCTGTTGAATTTACATCGCGAAAACGAAGGGAAAGTGCTGGAAAAAGATTTACTGGAACGCATCAACAACATAGAAAAACTGCAACCGCTGATTGCGGAAATTGAACCAAACCGTCGTGTAAAAATCAAAGAAAATTTTGTAAAGCTATTGAGCGATTACGTAGGCAAAGAAAATTATGACGAGCATCGTCTGGAACAGGAACTGATTTATTACATTGAAAAAATAGATATCAGCGAAGAGCAGGTACGCCTGAAAAATCATTGCAATTATTTTAAAGAAATATTGAAAGAAAAAGGCGTGTCAAAAGGGAAAAAACTTGCTTTTATTTTACAGGAAATCGGTCGCGAAATCAACACTACAGGCTCAAAAGCTTATGACATCGACATACAACGTTACGTGGTAGAAATGAAAGACGAGCTGGAAAAAGCGAAGGAACAAATATTGAACGTGTTATAAAAACTATTTTTCAAATAAACTCCATAAAACCATGAAGCGGACAAGCTTTTACAAAGCAATTTTTGTAGCAACTTTTTTTCTTGTCTTGACTAAGATTCATGCACAGGAACTACGTGTAGGTACTTACAATCTAAGAAATGAAAATACGTATGATACAGGCAACTTATGGACAGACCGTTGTACGCACGTTGCAGATTTGATTAAGTATCACGATTTTGATATTTTCGGTGTACAGGAAGCTCTGCAACATCAGTTGATTACGCTGAAAGCAGCACTGCCAGAAGGTTTTGCATATTACGGTATTGGTAGAGACGATGGAAAAGAAGCCGGCGAACACGAAGCGATTTTTTATAAAACCGATAAATTTGAAGTACTGAAAAGCGGCGATTTTTGGCTGTCCGCCACGCCGAATGTTCCATCAAAAAGCTGGGATGCACCGTGTTGTAACAGAATGTGTACCTGGGTTGAAATGAAAGTAAAATCTTCGGGAAAGATATTTTTTATGTTTAATGTGCATTATGATTATGAGAAAGATTATGCGCGTAACCAAAGCAGTAAGCTGATGCTGCAAAAAATTCCTGCAATTGCAGGGAATGCACCTGTAATTATGACCGGCGACCTTAACGGCGGCAACAATTCCGAATGGTATAAATTGCTTGCAAACTCAGGCAGAATAAGAGATACATATGTTTCTGCCAAAGAACCATACTATCCGCGCGGCAGTTTTAACGGATTTGGAAAAGTGAACGATGGCGAATTGATTGACCACATTTTTGTAAGCAAAGAATTTTCCGTAAAAAGCTGGGCGGTTTTAAGCGATACTTATGACATGGGGAAATATCCGTCCGACCATTGTCCGGTATTTTCTGTTGTAGATTTCAATTAATTTTTATTTGTGAAGAAGAAATATTTTCTTTTGGCTTTGAGTGTTTCTATGTTTGCTTGTAAGCAACCTTTTGTTTCTGAAAAAACAGTTGCTTTTTCAAAGCATGCATGGAACGCTGCATACAAACCGTGGATTAAAATTGAGATTGCAGATACCGCTTCTCTCTACAACATTTTCGCGGTAATCCGCCACACACAAGGTTTTCGGTATAACAACCTATTGCTGAATTATTCGTTTATTTCGCCCGGAGACACCGCAATTACTACAAAAGTAAATTTGCCGCTGGGCGAAAATAAAAACTGGTACGGCGATACGCTTGGCGATATTATTGAAACCCGCGTAAAACTAAATACCAAACCACAAAAATTAAAAGCGGGCAACAATGGTTTCGTACTGGAACAATTGATGCCCGAAAATCCTTTGCAGAATATTTTAAATGTAGGTGTAAGGGTTGAAAAAGTGAATGAATAAATTTACTTCGTTTTTACCAAAATGCCCGTGCCATAAGGCATTGCAGTGTTTACAGAAACCGGCAACCTTCCTTTTGCATACGTTTTGCCCATTAAGAAATCAAAAGCATTTTGTTGAAAAATATCATCATCTTCATAACAAGCGATGATATTTTTATAATCAGAAACATTTGCAATGGCATAAGGATTACCGAAGACAACTGCAACGGCAGACGGATAACTTTGAACAATTTTATTCATCAAGTTAATGGAGGCTTCGCTCATGTTGAAATTATGTGCGGGTCGCTTACTGAAATCGTGAATGCCTACAATTACTTTGTCGAATTTTCCGTTTTTCAATTGACTCAACAGTACTTTTGCATCATTGTCAGATGCCTTATATGAAAGTTTGAAAACACTTGCATTCAATTCTTGCATATCTTTTGAAATAGCGTTGCTGTCTTTCACACCAATAGCAACATAAGCGATTTTTTGTTTCGTATTGATAGGAGTGAAGCGGTTGTTTTCCAATGCAACTGCCGTTAATGATTTCTTTGCTACTTCTGCTCTGATGCTTTTTATATCTTTGTTTAAATCGGCTGAAATACCTGCTGTATCTATGTTTTGTATTTTGTATAATCCCACATTATATTTTACATACAGCACTTTTTTGATTCGTTGTTCCAAATCATTCCATGATAATTTTCCATCGTTAATGGCTGTTTCAATTTTCTGAATGCTTACCGGAATATCTTCGGGAAGGCAAAGCATATCGTTGCCTGCTTCCAAAGATTTTACGGCAATTTCGCCTTGCGGAAAAAACTTGGCGACACCTTTCATACCTAAAGCATCGGTAAAAGAAATGCCTTTGAAGCCTATTTTTTTTCTCAGTAAATCGGTAACAAATTTCGGCGACAAAGAGCTTGCCAAATGCGGCGTGCTGTCAATCTTCGGAATGGAAAGATGCGCAATCATTACGCTTCCGACACCTGCTTTAAACATTTTTTTAAACGGATACAACTCAAGCGTATCAAGGCTTTCAAGCGATTTGTGAATCACGGGCAAATCCAAATGCGAGTCCACATCCACATCGCCATGACCGGGAAAATGCTTGGCGCAAGCCATCACGCCGTTGTCTTGCATCCCCTTCATTATGGCAACTCCGTATTTCGCCACCACATATTTATCCTGCCCGAAAGAACGGTAACCGATTACCGGATTTTTCGGATTGTTATTAATGTCCACAACCGGTGCATAATCAACGTTGATGCCTGTGCGTCTGCACTGTTCGGCAATGGTTTTTCCTATTTGATAAACAAATTTTTCCGAGTTACGCATTGCGCCTAAAGTCAGTTGGTCGGGGATTTTTCCCACATCTTCCATGCGCATTCCAAGTCCGGTTTCCCCATCGATGCACGTGAATAAAGGTGTTTGCGCGAGCTGCTGAAAGTCGTTGATGTTTTGCGTTTGTATTGCGGAAGTCCCCTGGAACAAACAGATGCCGCCGATGTTGTATTTTTTAATGTATTCTTTTATCGAATCTGCATAAATGATTGGACGACCTTTTGCATCCATGCTGCTTTCACGAATGACCATGAGTTGCGCAATGCGCTGGTCGGGCGTCAAAGAATTATACACGCTGTCCACCCATTTCGTGGCTTTGGATGAGTGTTTGAATAAATGCTGCCCATTTGCAGAAAAGGAGAGAAGCGCCAATGCGGATAAGTAAAATATTTTTTTCATTTTGTAAAACGATAAATGATTTTGAGAGGTTGAAGATAAATCATAAATACGGTATTCATTTTTACTGAACTGGAAAAATTAATAATATGATTACATAGAGAATCGCAGGTTTATGTGCAGAACATTTTCTTTTGCGTTTTGATTGAATTGTTTTGAACAAATCTAAAGACATTATGAGTAAGTTTTTTTATAAGGAAAAAAGTAAATGGTTTGCGCTGAAATCCTTTGCAGTATTGACTTTAAGCGGATGTTTATGGGGCTGTAAAAAAGAAAAGCACAGCATCAATGAAGTAAATCACGTGGTGGTTATCTACCTGGAAAACCACAGTTTTGATAATTTATTCGGGCAGTTTCCGGGTGCAAACGGCTTGTCCAACGCAAGTAAAGAAATGATAACCCAAGTCGATTCAACGGGCAAACCTTATGACACTTTGCCGCCTGTGATGGGCTATATGTCTTTCCCGAAAAATTTGCCTAATACTTATTTCAACATAGACCAATATGTGCCTGCCGATTTAGAAACACCTGATGTACTGCACGCTTATTACGAAGAACAAATGGAAATTGACGACGGCAAAATGGATAAATACGCTTTGTATAATTCTGTCTTTGGCAACTCCGGTGCGCTTTCGATGGGTTACTACAAAACCAAGTTATTGCCATTATATAAATATGCCAAAGATTATGTGTTGTGCGACAGTTTTTTTCATAGCGCATTTGGCGGTTCGTTTTTGAACCATATGTTTTTGATTTCCTGTGCTGCGCCTGTTTTTCCCAATGCGCCCAGTTATATGAAGGCAGTGTTAGATTCTTCGGGGAAATTAATTCAGGACGGACAACTAACTCCCGACGGTCATGTTGTGAACACGAGCTATACCGTGAACAATCCGCATCCCGAAGGAGTTGATACAGCAGCATTGGTTCCCAATCAAACCATCCCGACCATTGGCGACAGGTTAAGTGATAAAGGCATTTCCTGGGCCTGGTATTCCGGCGGCTGGAACAATGCGCTTGCAGGGCATCCCGACCCAAGCTTCCAGTTTCATCATCAACCGTTTGCATACTTTGCAAAATATGCCGATGGAACAGAAGGTAAAAAAGAACATCTGAAAGATGAAGAAGATTTTATAGCTGCCGCTAAAAACGGTACACTGCCTGCAGTTTCGTTTGTGAAGCCTTTGGGAAAATATAACGAGCATCCAGGATATTCCAATGTGCGCGACGGCGAAAATCATACAGTAGAATTAATTAACGATGTACTGAACGGACCAAATGGCAAAGATGCCGTAATCATTGTAACGTATGATGAACATGGTGGTTTTTGGGACCACGTGAAGCCGCCTGTAATCGATAAATGGGGACCGGGAACACGCATTCCGGCAATCATCATTTCTCCGTTTGCTAAAAAAGGTTTTGTTGACCATACACAGTATGAAACAGTAAGCATTCTTGCGTTTATCGAAAAAAGATGGGGGCTTGCACCGCTGGCGGAAAGAGATAAAAATGCCAATCCTTTTTCAAACGCATTTAATTTTTAAGAGAATATTTCGTTTAGTTTTAGAAGAAGAGGAGCGGCTTTATGTTGCTCCTTTTTGTTATTTTGAATTTGAATGAAGAAGTTTTTAGTCATTATTATAATTTTTATTGGAGCTTCCGGCTACCTGTTTTTTTCTTGCAATAGAAAAGAACAATCGCCCGAAACACTGATTGCACCTGCATTGGCGAAGCAAGTGGATAGTTTTATTTTCGTAAAAAATGATTTTTTGAATGACTTGAAAAACAATGCCGATGAAAAAACATTGCAACTAACTTTTCTTCAATTAAGAAACGAGTATAAGAAAATAGAATGGGCAACCGAGTATTTTTCGCCCGTTGCTTCCCGTTTGGTAAACGGTGCGCCGGTGGAAGAAGTCGAACCAAACGGCGCAGTCACAGCGCCCGGCGGTTTGCAGGTAATGGAATCATTTTTATTTCCGAAGTACGATGCTACTAAGAAAGATTCGCTGATATATCAACTGCAACAAATACAATTTCAATGCGACGATTACAAGACCTATTTTAAAAATATTGATATTGCCGGCTGGCAAATATTCGACGCTGCGAAATTAGAAGTGTTCCGCATTGAAACGCTTGGTATCACGGGCTTTGACAATCCGCTTACATTGAAGAGTATGCAGGAGTCTGCAACAGCTTTGCAAAGCATTAAAAATATTATTGGTCGTTATCTCAATAAAAATAATATCGGAAAACTGGACGAAAAATTTGATGCAGCTATCGATTGCCTTCTTCAAAACAAAGACTTCTATACGTTCAACCGTGCAGCATTTATCAGACTTTATGCCGATTCGGTTACAATCGGAATAACGCATTTGGAAAAGCAATTACATCTTCATCCACTTTTGTATAATCGTTTATTAAAGCAAAGTGCGCAAACGCTTTTCGATACCGATGCTTTCGATATTAATGCTTATGTGCCGAATCCGTCTTCCTTTGTTACGCCGCAGAAAATAGCGCTGGGAAAATTATTGTTTGCCGATAAAAATCTTTCAGGCGATGGAACAAGAAGTTGCCAATCTTGTCATCAACCGGATAAAGCATTTGCCGACGGATTGGTAAAAAATACCATTATCGGAACAAATAAACCGCTGCCACGAAATACGCCAACGCTGCTAAACAGTGTGTTTCAGCCTGCTTTGTTTTACGATTTAAGAGCTATTACGCACGAAGAACAAGCACGCGATGTGGTCGAAAATAAAAATGAAATGCACGGTTCAATGCGGACGGCCACAGAAAAACTGAACAAAAGTAAAAAGTATAAAGTGTTATTTGCAACAGCATATCCGCAACATAAAAACGACATCGATTCATTTGAAGTAATGAATGCTATTGCTTCGTATATGCGCAGCCTGGCAGCACTTAACAGCCGCTTTGACAAATATATGCGCGGCAATTCATCTGCATTGAACCAAGATGAAATCAACGGATTTAATTTGTTTACGGGAAAAGCAAAGTGCGCTACGTGTCATTATCTACCATTATTCAACGGCACGGTTCCTCCGCGATTTGTAAAGATTGACGCAGAAGTAATCGGCGTTCCTGCAACCTCGGCAGGCAATACAATTGATACGGATTTAGGACAGTACAGCATTGTTCATGTGGACGCTTTAAAGTACGCTTTTAAAACATCAACTGTGCGCAATGCCGCACGTACTGCACCCTATATGCATAATGGCGTGTTTGCGACATTGGAGCAAGTCATCGATTTTTATGATAAAGGCGGCGGCGCAGGTTTAGGTTTTGATGTGGAAAATCAAACATTGTCATCGGACAAATTGAATCTCTCCCAAAAAGAAAAAAATGATTTGATTGCGTTTATCGGAAGTTTGGATAGCGATTAAATTATCCGGAATTATTTATTAAAGTTTTGACACAATAAAAAGCCGCCCGAAAAATCGAAACGGCTTTGAATAAAAATGATTTTATTTATAAAACTTTATTGCTTTACAAATTTAATTTTTTGCATACCAACAGTCGCATAATAAACGCCGGCGCTCAACTTATCGAGTTGTACTTGGTTGAAGCCTTCGGGCAAAGTTGCAGTTTGTACGAGTATTCCACCCGCCGAATAAATGTATAATACAGAAGCATTTTCAAGATTGATATTGATATAGTTGGTTGCAGGATTTGGATACACATAAAATCGCTTCGCTGTTTTTTGCATTAAAGGAATGATATTGCTGTATGTGCTGGTACCATCGTAACCTACAAGACTTAAACGATAATACTCCACGCTGTCAGTCTGGATAAACGAATAAATATAATCGCTGTTACTTTTGCTTTTGGATGAAATTTCAGCAATTTTTTTATAATTTTTACTATCCGTACTTTTTTCTATTTCAAAATAAGACAGTCCGGCTTCAATACCGGTTTGCCAATGCAATTGTACTGTTCCGTTTGACAATGAACCGGAAAAAGAAGTGAGTGTTAAGGGAACCGTAGCTGAAGAACTGCTGATGATGTCAGACGGAATACCATTACTACTACCCGCAAAAGATGTGTTGATGGTTGAAAACGCCAAAAAGAATAATACCGACAAATGTTTCATTTTAAGTGTGTTTTAATAGGTTTTAAAGACTGTTTAATACGCCTTTTTTAAAGGGCTGCAAAGGTATATATGACATGTATAAAAATGTATATACAATCATTAGTCTGTATGATAATATTTTACTAATTAAGGCTATTAAAAGTTGCCTTATTTTCAGAATGTAGTTATATACACTTCGTTATCAATGGATTATATTCGAAAAGTATGAGGAGTATAAAATTTTCATAAAACATAATCTGGTTTCTATCTTTGTCTGCTTCTACGCTTTTCAATCATATCACGTATCCTTGCGGCGCTTTCGTAGTCTTCTTTGCGAAGCAAATCTTCCAGCAAATCTTCTAACGCTTCGTCGCTGTAATGCGCCAGCGAACCGCGCAAAAGGCTTAAACGTTTTTCGCTTTCCGCAACGGACGCTTCGTCCAGCACAAAATCGTAAATAAAAACAGGCGCATCAAAACGAATGCCGATGGCGATGGCATCGGAAGCACGCGCATCAATTTTTATTGCTTCTTTGTTATTGTTTTCAATAATTAACCATGCGTGAAAAACATTGTCAATCAAATTGTGAATGACGACTTCTTTTACAGTCGCATTCAGGCTTTCAATCGTGTTTTTAAATAAGTCGTAAGTAAGCGGGCGCGCAATTTTCATCCGCTCGAAATATACGGCAATGGACTGCGCTTCAAACGCGCCGATGATAATAGGCACGCGCACTTTACTCTGCGGCTCTTCGAGAATGAGCGCGTAATTTTCCGGCGAAGATTCGCTTGCGGATAAAGCAATAATATGGAGTTCTTTTTTAGTCAAAATATATTTGTTACCATGAATGCACGAATAAACATCATTTGTGTATTCGCGGCTATTATCTAAGTCAAAATAAACTTACACAATTCATTCAAATCATTAAACGGCGCGACTACATAACCATCGTCGTAGAGCTTGTACAAACCGTTTGCTTCCACTTCAATTTCGTAATTGTTTTGTACAAAAACGTGGTTATCATTTTCACGCTCCACTTTTATTTTGTAGTATGCCAATGCCTCAAGTAGTGTTTCTTTTGCGTTCATTTCTTTAAACAGGAAATATAAATGATGAAATAATAGATTACGAAACCTGCATTATTTCATCATTCATATTTATGATTTCAAATTTTCATAAATCCAATAAAATCCGTACACCATACACAAGCCCGACGATACAAAAATCAATATCACTTGCAACAAATTTGACGCCATTACTTTTTTTGAAAACGGCACGCTGAACAAACCCGCAGCCACAAACATTCCCATCATGCAACTCATCGTGAACAGCAATAAATACAGGATGATGGAAACCGGCGTTTTATAACTCAACATGGCTGCTGCAACCAATTCGCCGCTGCCGGCTAATCCATGTACCAAGCCGATTCCGTAGGCAGCAGCATGAACGTGTTGATGCTTTTGTTCTTTATCAATATGTACATGAAGATGATTATGTGCTTCGCCGTTGTGTGTATGTTCATGTACGTGAATAACAATCTTTTTTTCTCTGAAAAATTTTACTAAACGATAAGTTGCGACAAGTATCAATATCACACCTACGCAGACATCGAAATAATGAAACGTATGCTCTTCTCCCGTGATAGCAACTTTTAAAATAATCAACACAATACCAACTAACATGATCGTTGTTGAATGTCCCAAGCCCCAAAAGATGCCGTCTTTTACGGCAAGCAAAGTACTTTTTCGTTGTGAAACGATATTACTCACGGCAAGCAAATGGTCCGGTTCAAAAGCGTGTTTAAAACCCGCAAATAAAATAATGAGAATAGGGATAATGTTCATTGCCTATTATTTTTTTCTTTTTGCCCGCAGATTTGCGCCGATTTTTTCCGCTGATTATCGCAGATATTCAGCGAACATCTGCGTATCCAATCTGCGATTATCTGCGGGAACTTCTATTCATAAATTATAAAATAAAATTCTGTGATTGCCGGTGTCGGCTACAATTAACTGTTGCTGATGCGTTGTAATGGCAAATGCCCAGTACATCTCGTTTTCAGCCATTGCCTTCATGCTTAAACTTGTTTCGCCATTCACTTCAAAATTCGGCTGACCGAATAATTCATCTGCGTTGGCATTGTTTGTTTCGGGTAATTTTTTCCAATGCAAAATGCGGCTGTTGCCGGTATCGGTTACAAAAATTCCGTTGCGAAAAAAACAAGAATCGTAACACCAGTTCAACGTATTTGCCGCAGGCAGAGAACGATATTGGTTTTGCCCGTTGCTTTCAAAATCTTTTTGTCCTAAAATAATATCCGCTTGCTTTGTGAACGCATCTTCTTTATTTTTCCAAATCAATACACGATAATATTGCGTATCGGTTATCGCCAAAGTGCCGTTAATACTAAGTTTCACGCTGTAAGGCCAAATAGCATTATTATGGTCGTAGTCTCTTTCTTCAAAACTATTTTGCCCGATTACTTTATCTGCCGCCGCAAAATTTTCGGTAGGAATTTTGTTGTAAAATAATACACGGCGATTGCCTGTGTCGGCAATCCACAAAGATTTTCCGTCGCTTGTAACGCCGTAACACCAATACAAACTTTGCGCGCTCGGCAGTTTTGATAAACCTTCTACATTCGGCTGATTACTTTCAAAATCTTTTTGCCCGACAACCACGTCCGCAGGCTGACCGTTTTGCGTGGGCAACGAATGCCAAATCAACACGCGATGATTCCACGCATCGGCAACAACTAATTTTTGTCCGTCTGTCCAAATGCCGGAAGGATATTGCAAAGAGCTTGCATTCACATCGGCGCCTGTGTTTCTGCCCGTTCCCGAAAAATCATCTTGCCCCAACACAACATCGGGTTCTTTGTTTTCCAGGTAAGAAAAATTCTTCCAGATGAACACACGATTTTGTCCCGTATCGCTCACCGCCAAAATATCGCAGCAAGCGCACACGCCGCGCGGTGCGAGCAAGCCTTTGCCTTGAATGTTCGGCGAAAGAATGAACGCGGGTTTATGTGGTGTGATTGTTTTTTGCATTATATTTTTTACCATTAAGGCATTAAGAAAATTAAGTCTTAATGAAACTTAATTTCTTAATGGTTATAAATTTTGTTCTAACAAATTCTCGGCAACTGCTCGCCGCTCAACATATTCACTACTCTGCGCCCGCCGATTTTACTGTTTAGAATTACTTGTCCTTTATGTTCATCTACAACAGTTCCAATAACAGAAGCAAATTTTGTTTTATCGTTTTTGTTCAAAAGTTCCGCAACATTATCTGCAATCGCATTATCAACAATCACAATGAAAACGCCTTCATTCGCCACATACAAAGGGTCTAAACCCAAGAGTTCGCACGCACCCTGTACTTGTTCGTCAATCGGGATTTTCTTTTCTTCCAAATTCATTCCGAGCTTGGTGTCTTTGGCAATTTCGTTCAGCACACTTGCCACGCCGCCGCGCGTAGGGTCGCGCATCAGATGAATATCGTTGCCAAATTCATCCAACAAATCTTTTACAACATCATTCAGGTTTTGTGTATCGCTCACAATTTCCGTTTCAAATTCCAAGCCTTCGCGCACGCTCATAATCGCAATGCCGTGCGCTGCAATTTGATTGCTGATAATAATTTTATCGCCTGCTTTTATGTTGCTAATTTTTATGTCCGCGTTTTCGTGAACCACGCCTACGCCACTCGTATTGATGAAAATTTTATCGCCTTTGCCTTTTTCCACCACTTTGGTATCGCCTGTAACGATTGCTACGCCTGCGTTTTCGGCGGCAGCTTTGATACTGATTAATATTTCCCAAAACTCCGTCATCGGCAAACCTTCTTCAATGATGAACGACAACGACAAATATTTCGGCAATGCACCGCACATACTTAAATCATTTACCGTTCCGTTTATGGCGAGTTCGCCAATGTTGCCGCCGGGAAAAAATACAGGATGAATTACATAACTGTCCGTACTGAACGCAAGTTTTCCTTCTAATGAAAATATGGCGCCATCGTGTTTTTCGTCCAACAGTGGATTGGAAAACAAACTGAACACGCCGCTGTTTAATAAGCGGTTTGTCAATGTACCGCCGCTGCCGTGCCCTAAAGTGATAATGTCGAAATCGAGTTTCGGCATCGGGCAGGAAAGTTGCATTTTTATTTTTTGAGAAGTAACCATTTTATGTTTTTTGAACCATTAAGAAGTTAAGTTTCATTAAGGCTAAATTTTCTTAATTCCTTAATGGTTAGTTACGAAACTTTTGTCATTGAAAACGCACCGTGAATAATACCTTTTACCGCTGTGAGTTGATTTGCCAAATCTTTCAAAACCGAAGCTTTGCCTTTCATCGCGATGATTTCCATACAATTATTATGGTCTAAATGAATGTGCTGCGAACACAAAATTTCGTGATGAAAATTGTGCTGAATTTTCGTGAGCTTGTCGAGCAATTCTCTTTTGTGATGGTCGTACACAAGCGTGAGCGAACCACCGACCACTTCGTTTTTGTCCCACTGTTTTTCCACTTCAATTTTCTGGATTAAATGTCGAATGGCTTGCGAGCGGTTGGGAAATTTATTGCTCTTGATATAATTATCCAAAATTCGTAACACTTCCTGCTCCACCGAAACGCCGAATCTTACTACGTTCATAGAAATCTTTCTTGTAAAGATATATTTTTAGAAATAATTTTCTAACAGAGATTAGCATTTTATTTTCCAGTGGTTATATTCTTTTAAAAATTTTCTGACTCGAGCCATAGCTTTCTTATTTTTCTTGATTGTCTTTCCATGATAACCATTATTTTTGCAGCCACAAAATTTTACACAAGCCGCCTTAGCTCAGTTGGTAGAGCAACAGTTTCGTAAATTGTAGGTCGCGGGTTCGAGTCCCATAGGCGGCTCTTAGATTTTTGCCTGAATGTATATCTGATAAACTCTTACATAAAAGATGGATGCATATAAAAACATTGCGTTCAAAATTTCCCTCTATAAGTCTTGTAGTATTTTTTTTACAACTTGCTCCCACAAAGTTCTTTATTGGAATGATATTTGTTAAAATATAGCAAGGAATTATACTTGTCCCTCTTCGGGCACTACGAGCTAATAATCATTCATTTATCTATTTATACGGATTTCATTTACAGGGTTTAGGATTTCCGGTTACGACTTAAGAAAAACATCTGTCCGATGCGCAAACTGATACTCTTGCTGATATCATCTATCAGCAGTTACGGGGTTATTTATGCTCAAAAAAATATTATTGTAAAAGGGAAAATTGTTGATGCAAAAACAGGTGTTCCTTTATACGCATCGACCCTTTTTGCCAAAGGGAATCCCGATTACAAAACATTGTCAGACGATTCCGGCTATTTCCGGTTGAACCTGTTACAGGGAAATTATATGTTGCGCGTTGACCATATAGGATATGTCGCTTATAAGCGCAACGTTTTATTTTCCGGCGATACATTATTAAATATTTCGCTTTATCCGGTGGACACAACGCTGGATACTGTCATGGTGTCTTCCAACAGACATTTGGCAACGCCGGCTCCGGT
Source organism: Arachidicoccus sp. BS20 (assembly GCF_001659705.1). Taxonomy (NCBI): domain Bacteria; kingdom Pseudomonadati; phylum Bacteroidota; class Chitinophagia; order Chitinophagales; family Chitinophagaceae; genus Arachidicoccus; species Arachidicoccus ginsenosidimutans. The sequence continues at coordinate 453,286 of NZ_CP015971.1, read as the reverse complement.
CGCGGCACAGCACATTGATATGAGTGAATCTTCAAAGTTGCCTGTCATATTCGGCGAGCGTGATATTTTGAAAGCTATTCAGCTACTGCCGGGAATACAATCGGTAGGCGACGGCAATTCCGGTTTTTATGTGCGTGGAAGTTCTACCGGGCAAAATTTAATATTACTCGATGGCGCAACGTTGTATAACGCTTCGCATTTATTCGGTTTTTTCAGCACGTTTAACAGCGATGTGGTTAATGATGTAACGCTGACTAAAGGAAATGCTTCTGCAAAATATGGTGGTCGGTTGGCATCTGTAGTAGATGTGCACCTCGATGATGGTAAAACGGATAGGACAGAAGTAACAGGCGGCATAGGACTCATAAGCAGCCGTTTGGCTGTGGAAGGACCTATCCAAAAAAACAAATCGTCTTACTTGATTTCAGCACGAAGGACCTACGCCGATATATTCCTGAAATTGTCAAAGGACAAAGACATAAGAAACAACCGCATATATTTTTATGATGTAAACGCAAAAGCAAGCATACAGCTTAACCGGACAAATAAAATGTATTTATCTATATACAGCGGCGCTGATGCACTGGGCGTTAGCGGAGATTTTGATGTGGATTGGGGTAGTAAAATCATTAATTTAAGATTAAACTCAACGCTCTTCACTAAGCTTCATCTTAATACCTATTTTATTGCAAGCGACTATAAATACAAAGTTGGTATAAAAGAGGATGAGAATGTATTTCACGTCAATTCACGGATTTCTGATTTTAATGTCAAACAGGATTACGAATGGCTTATTAATAGCCGTCATTATATTGACTTTGGCTGGAACAGCACATATCATGTAGTTACGCCATCAAGATTTATGGGCGGTAACGATTCTGCCGATTATTCCCAGCGAAAGCAGAGGCGTTTCGGTTGGGAAAATGCAGCATATATCAGTCATCATTTTAGATTAGGCTCATTGCTTGAAGTTGATTACGGATTTCGCGCCTCTGCATATAGCATTATGGGTAAAGGCGATTATGTTATATATAATGGCGAAAATGCGGTAGATACTGTTTCTCTGAAAGAAAATCAAATAGGCAAAACATATCTGAATATTGAACCGAGAGGTACACTTACATTTCTTTTGGGTAACGGAAAAAGTATTAAAGCTTCTTATGACAGAAATGTACAAAACCTTCATCTGATAAGTAATTCCCTGGCTACGACACCAACCGACCAATGGATTGGCGACAGTTACAATATCCGCCCGGAAATTTCTGACCAAGTAAGTCTCGGCTATTATCAGGCATTTGCTAAAGATGCGTTTGTATTTAGCGTGGAAACGTATGCCAAGCGCCTGATGAACCAAATTGATTATAAAGACGGAACAGATTTAACCGTACCGCAGGATATAGAAAGTGAATTGTTGTACGGGCGCGGCAAGGCATACGGCATAGAGTTTTTTATTAAAAAGCAGAAAGGGAAATTTACCGGATGGCTTAGTTATACTTTATCGAGAAGCCTTAGACAAATTAATGGAATTAATAACAATCATTGGTATCCGGCAACGCAAAATCAAACGCATAATATTGCTTTGATTGGCATATACAAGTTTGCCAAAAGATGGAGTCTGTCGGGCAATTTTATCTTTTATACAGGCAGCGCCGTTACTTTCCCGAGTGGAAAATATGAGTTGAGTGGCAATACATTTTTTTATTACACTAAACGAAACGATTATCACATGCCAAACTATCACAGACTTGATTTGAGCTTGACACTGGATGGTCGTCCGCATAAACATTTTCACGATTCATGGACATTTGCGCTATACAATGTTTACGGAAGAGAAAATCCTTATTATATAAAATTCAGAGAGAATCCCGATAATCCATTGCAGACACAGGCAATACAAACCTCGCTGTTCCGCTGGGTTCCGAGCATTACTTACAATTTTAACTTTTGATACATTGAAAAGAAAAACTATAATATTAGTTGCATCAGTCGTTTTGGGCTTCACAGCCTGCGACAAAGAAGTTAATTTGAATTTAGACAGCACTTCCCCGCAGGTAGTAATAGAAGGAGTTGTAAGTAATGAAGCTGCTTATGTACGCATAACCAAAACAATAAACTTTGCGGCACAAAATATTTATCCCGGGACAGACGGTGCAAAAATTTATATCAAAGACAGTAACTCCAATCACACCGACACGCTCCATGCCGCAAAAGACCAAAACGGGAATGCTGTGTATAAGGCAACCGCATTAAAAGGCGTTGCAGGGCACACATATCAGCTAACGGTTTTTTTAAATGGAAAAACATACAAAGCAACCAGCCGCATGCCGCAGAAAGTACCTTTACAAGGTTTAAGTACAGAGAACAGCTCAACATCCCAATCGCTCAAAGTATTTGTTCTGCTGCCTGTGTTTGACGACCCCAAAGGCATAAAAAATTATTATCGTTTTGAACAGTATGTTAATCATATACAGGACAGCCATATTAATGTATTCAACGACGAGCTGGAAGACGGCTTGCCAAACGTTTTGCCGGTAGTCATAGACAATGCCAATGTTAAAGTAGGAGACAGTATCACAGTAACAATGATGGATATTGACAAAAATGTATATCAATATTTTTACCAGTTGTCATTGAATAGCCAGATAACCAATTTGTCCCCGGCGAACCCTGTCAGTAATATTTCCGGCGGAGCATTGGGTTATTTCAGTGCAGAATACAGACAAACGAAAAGCATAGTTGTGAATAAGTTATAAAACTGTTTCCGGCAACGCGCCGAGCAATTGTCTGGTATAATCCGATTTCGGATGATAATATATTTCTTCTGCGCTTCCCGATTCTTCTATTCGTCCTTTGTTCATCACGATAATGCGGTCGCACAAGTATTTTACAACAGATAAATCGTGCGAAATAAAAATTGAAGTGAACCCCATTTCTTTTTTCAAATCGTTCAGCAAATTCAACACTTGCGCCTGCACGCTTACGTCCAGCGCCGAAACAGATTCATCGCAAATCACAAATTCCGGCTGCATAATTAATGCACGTGCAATCACAATTCTTTGCCGTTGTCCACCGCTGAATTCATGCGGATAACGATTGTAATGCGAAGCATTCAAACCTACTTTTTCGAGCCATTCAACAACTTTATTTTTAATTTCTTTTTCAGGATAAATTTTATGAACGCGCAATGGCTCGCCTATCGCCATACCCACGCTACATTTGGGATTCAGCGAAGCATAAGGGTCTTGAAAAATCATTTGCATTTCAGCAGCGAAAGCGTGTACAGGTGCAGATAAAATATTTTTCCCTTTATAAATAATTTTGCCTGAATGCGGTTTGACCAATTGTATAATACTTCTGCCCAATGTGGTTTTTCCGCAGCCGGAACCGCCAACCAAGCCAAGCATTTCATTTTTATATACATCAAAACTTACATCGTTCACAGCTTTGTTGTATTGGAGAATTTTGCCGAAAAAATTTTGCTTTGCGGCGTACCATGTGTTTAAATTTTTTACGGACAATAAAACAGGTTTGCTATTTTCTTTAGAAGAAATACTTTCTTTTCTTCCTGTTTTTTGTACCGAATAATTTTCATCGTTTAAAAAATCCGAAACCACAGGAAGGCGCTGCCCTTTTTCATACAATCCCGGGCGACAAGCAAGCAAAGCCTTTGTGTATGCGTGCTTTGGTTGCTTGACTATTTCTTTAGTCGTATTGATTTCAAGGAGATTTCCTTTGTAAAAAATAGCAATCTTATCTGCGATTTCTGCAACAAGATTCAGGTCGTGTGAAATAAACAGCACGCTCATCTGCTTACTTTGCTGCAACTTTTTTATAAGCAGCAAAATTTCTTTTTGTACCAACACATCCAACGCTGTTGTAGGTTCATCGCAAATCAATAAATCAGGTTCGCAGCTCATTGCCATGGCAATCATTACGCGCTGCTTTTGCCCACCGCTGATTTGGTGCGGATAACGCCGGAAAATATTTTCGGGGTCGGGAAGTTGCACTTGCGTAAACAATTCTACTACTTTCTTATGCGCTTCTGACCGGGATATTTTTTTATGCAAAAGAATTGCTTCCGATACCTGATTGCCGCAGGTTTTTACAGGATTAAGCGAGGTCATCGGTTCCTGAAAAATCATGGCAATTTTATTGCCGCGAATTTGCTGCAACCCTTTTTTAGAAAGATGGACAAGATTTATTTTTTCATCATTTTCATTCAAAAAAATATCGCCGGTAATCTTTGCATTGTTCGACAACAATCGAATAACAGAAAGCGAAGTAACCGATTTGCCGGAACCGGATTCGCCGACAATCGCAAGCACTTCGCCTTTGCTTAGAGAAAGCGAAATATTGTCCACAGCCCGTTGTTGCCGGAATGAAACAGAAAGATTTTGTATTGCTAAAAGAGAATCCAACCGATAATTAAAAAAGCATCAATAAACTTTACGTACTTTAATTGTTTCTTTCACATTCTTCAATAGCTGAAATGCTTTGTCCGACAGCATTTTGTCAATATCAAGCACTACATAACCAATTGTGTCGTTAGTACTTAAATACTGACCGAGAATGTTGATATTATTTTTTGAAAGTTCGGCATTGATTGCGCTCAACACGCCGGGCTTATTGTTGTGAATATGCAAAATACGGTGTGCATTCGGATGCGGACGTAATGCCAATGCAGGCACAGTAAGCGAGCCGTCGGTAACGCCGTTTTCCAAATATTCAAACAATTTTTTGCTCACGTCTTCGCCAATGTTTGCCTGAGCTTCTTCGGTAGAGCCGCCGATATGCGGCGTTAATAAAACATTCGGCAAGCCTTGTAGTGGCGACGAAAAAGGATTGCCTATTTTTTCAGGCTCTACGGGAAATACATCAATTGCGGCACCGGAAAGATGCTCGCTCTTCAGGTATTTTACCAACGCATCAATATCCACGCAATGACCGCGCGCATAGTTGATGAGTATTGAGCCTTTTTTAAATTGCTTTAATAATTTTTCATCAACTAATTTTTCAGTCTCAGCAGTTTCCGGAACGTGCAGCGAAACGATGTCTGCCTTCGATACCAAATCTTTCAATGTCTTTACAGGAGCGGCATTGCCAAGCGGCAGTTTTGTTTGCACATCGTAAAACAATACTTTCATTCCGAAGGCTTCGGCAAGAATGCTCAGTTGTGTTCCTATATTTCCATAACCGATAATGCCGAGTGTTTTACCGCGCAACTCGTAGCTTCCGTGAGAATCTTTGAACCAAGTGCCTTCGTGCGCAGCTTTGTTTTTATCAAGGATTTTTCTGATTAACATGATAGACGAGCCGATAACTAATTCAGCAACGCTGCGCGTGTTGCTGTATGGCGCGTTAAATACGGTAATGCCCTTGTGACGTGCTTCTTCCAAATCCACCTGGTTGGTGCCGATGCAAAAGCAACCGATTGCCTGCAATTTTTGGGCAGATGCCAAAACCTTTGGCGTAATTTGTGTTTTGGAACGAATCCCAAGCAAGTGAACGTCTTTAATAGCTTTTACTAAATCGTCTTCTTTCAGTGCGCCGCTAAGTTTGGTTACATCGCTATAACCTGCGGCTTTAAAGCGCTCCACAGCTTTGTCGCTGATGTTCTCAAGGAAAAGAATTTTTATTTTGTCTTTTGGGTAGCTTGTTTGTTCTTTCATAATTTGCTTTGATGGTCGAGAAATTTGTTGGCGAATTTACTTAATAATATTTAACTTATAGTTCTACTTTTTTCACTTCGTACAAGCCGCTGAACAAGTACGCCTTTTTTGTCGAAACCTCTGTACAAAAATATCTTGTCCGCCGTTTTTCGCCACGCTGAAATATGCGCCCGTCGCGGGTTTTAAAAAAATCGTTTATCGAAAGTTGTTCAACGGTTGTAATGTGGGGTGGTTTATTGTCGTAATTGCGAAGCACGCGCATCAGGCTTTCTTCGGAACAGGTGCTTGCACCGGGATTGTGCAGCGATTTTTGCAGTGCGGAAGCAATATCGTCGGGGAAAATTTGCTTTTGCAGGAAAACGAAAAGTAATTGCCCATAAATCGTTTTCCATTCTCTTCCGTGTGGTTGAACAGAATGTTTGAATTGTTCATAAGTAAGCAAATGCGCCAGTTCGTGCAGCAGCGTGATAAGAAAAGAATATTTGTTTAGACTTCCATTAACGGATATGCGATGGTTTTGTCCGCGATGTGCATTTCTATAATCGCCCAAAACCGAATTTCGGTGCTGCGTTACGGTTAAGTGTACGCTGTATTTTTGCAGGTAAGCAACCACATCGTCAAAAGTATTGTCCGGCAAATATGCAGCCAACGCTTCAAGTGGATGACGAACTTTAGCCATTTTTCCCGATTATTATTTTTTATTCAGCTTAAATGCACCGCGCACTTCAAATACGGCGTAAATGACATATAAAAGCATTCCGATGATAATCGCCGGCACATTTCTGTTCTGCTTTGCCAGCAAAATATACGCCACCGCAGCTATAGCGAGCACAAAAAATTTAACCATCGTCATCAGCATAATACTGCGCACAAATACCTGCGGATTGGGATTTTGTACCGCTTTTGTATGGCGGTATGTTCCAAGCAGCGCCAATATAAACAGCAGGCAGTTGGCAACCACGACTACATTTATATCGACGTAAAAAGATGCGTGAATATAGCCGTCGCGGTATAGCAGGCAAATGACATTAATGATTAAAAACACGACAAGTAATGCAGTATAATTTTTATTAAGCTTCAGCTTTTTCATCCGTATATTTTATTATTATTTGTGTTGCAAACATAAGAAGATGAACCGATTTACTTTTCTTTCTTTGAAAATTCTCTTACGATTTTTACCAACATAAATACAAGCACTACCAACGGTAAAACCCATGTACATAAAGGAATCTTGGTTGTTATTTTTTTATCTATCCAACTGCCGAACCACAGTGCAAGTCCTACGCCTGCCGCCAATTGTATGCCATAGCTGAGATAAGTGAGGTATGAATTGTTGTCGTTTCTCATATAAAGAATGCCGTAATGTTGCGATAAAATTTCTATAAAACTACTGCAATATAATTGTGAAACAATAATTTTGTCGGAATAGCTGATTTTAATGAAGAGAATAGTATTTTTAACCGTAATCGTATTTATATTTTATTGGATAATTCCTACCGGATGTGCAGTAATAGTACCGCCAACCGGAGGTCCCAAAGACAGCCTGCCTCCGGTATTTTTGGGTGCAACGCCAAAAGATTCTACCTTGAATTTCAACGCCAAAACCATTACGCTCAATTTCAACGAGTATGTAGATTTGGGAAATGTGTTTAATGAACTGATTATTTCTCCAACACCCAAATCTGTGCCTACCGTTACAGGACATTTGCGTACCGTAACCATTAAAATGAAGGACTCGCTTGAGCCTAATACGACGTACACATATAATTTCGGTAATGCGATTAAAGATGTAAACGAAGGCAATATATTGAAGAATTTTACTTACGTTTTCAGTACCGGCGACCACCTTGATGAGCAAAGCATTAGCGGCAGGGTTGTACTGGCACAAACGGGTGGTGTGGATTCTACCATGCTGGCGGTTTTGTACAGCGACCTTTCGGACACTGCCGTGCTGAAAAACCGTCCTAAATATTATGCGCGGCTCGATTCGCAGGGAAATTTTGTATTCCGGTTTTTACCAAAACAAAAGTTTCATCTTTTTGTAGTAGCCAATTCTTACATGAAAAATTATGCAGATTCCACTACGCAATTCGCCTTTCTCGACAGCATTGTGGATACGGAGCATGATACCGCATACCGACATTTGAAATTATATGCTTTTCAGGCTTATCCAAAAGCCGAGAAAAAAACACGAACCACACGTTCTCAAAAACAAATAGAAAAGGAAAAAGAAAAAGAAGCAAAGATACCATTGTCGGTTACTACCGATATTTCGCAAGGGAAACAAAGCTTGCTGAAAAACCTGTTAATAAGCTATAACAAGCCGCTCCAATTTTTTGATTCAACAAAAATTCTGCTGACAGATACGAATTATGTTCCACAAAAAAATTATACCATTTTCGCTGATAGTTCTGACACAACGCACACTAAATTTTACTTAAAAACAAATTGGAAAGAAGAAGGATTTTACAAGTTAATCGTATTGTCCGAAGCCGCTAAAGACAGCTTCGGTTTATCTTTGAAAAAAGCCGATACGATTGCGTTTCAGACAAAAAGTATGGATGATTATGCGTCGGTGGAGCTTGATTTTAAAGATATAGATGTGTCGCTGAATCCTGTGTTGCAGATTTTTTCTTCCGGCAAATTACTGGATTCCATTAAAATTAATGAATCCAAACGAGTATTGATACCGAGATATGAACCGGGAAAATATACATTCAGAATTTTGTACGATAAGAACGGCGATATGAAATGGACACCGGGAAACTATAAAAAACGCTTACAACCTGAAATTGTAGTAGCTATCAAAAAAGAATTTGAATTTGTTACAGGACCGGTAAACCAATGGGATATTTATCTGAAATCCAATGACTCTCAGAAGCCATATATACCGATAAATTTATAGCATGCAGTTATCATCAATATTGTTGGAAAATGCGGTAAACGAGTTTGCAAAGCTGCCCGGTATCGGGAAAAAAACAGCGTTGCGCTTGGTGCTGCATTTGTTGAAGCAGGAAGAAAATGAGGTAGCACATTTTAGTGAGACCATAGCGCAGATGCGTTTAGGCATACGATTTTGCAAAAGATGTTTCAATATCAGTGATACAGACATTTGTTCCATTTGCAGCAATTCTATGCGCAACAATCATGTAATATGCGTGGTAGAAAACATACGAGACGTGATAGCTATTGAAAGCACGCAACAGTTTAGCGGAACATATCATGTTTTAGGCGGAGTGATTTCTCCATTGGATGGAATTGGTCCCGATAATTTAACGATAGATGCACTTGTTCAACGTGTGGAAAGAGAGGCAACGGAAGAGCTGATTTTTGCACTGAATCCAAATATTCAGGGCGACACAACCATTTTTTATATCCAGAAGAAAATAAAACAATTCCCTTGTAAAATTACCACCATAGCACGCGGTATTGCTTTTGGCGGGGAGTTGGAGTTTGCCGATGAACTGACACTCGGCAGAAGCCTTGCCAACCGATTACCGGTGGAAAATTATGTAAAATAAAAAAGCCGCTTTTGATGAAAGCGGCAGGAGTGTGGTCTCGACAGAAAGGTAATCTACAATATCATAAAGTTTTAAAGATAAATTGAAGAGAATATCCGAGAAACAAATCAAACTACAATTGTAAATATGCTTAAAAAACAGACAGCTTCGAATTAGAAAATTTTAACAATTAAAACTATAAAAGATGAAAAATGTGCGATTCAGCATTTTCATGATTTTGGACACAATCTCTAATTGAGAAAAAGTGCTATTACAATTTAATTGTGAGTGTCAGCAATATAGCAATCATTTCATAGCCGTAATGTGTTTTTAAAATCCGTATTGCTTTGCGCATATGTTGTTCAACCGTGTTTACAGAAATCCCCAGCTTTTCAGCAATTTCTTTATTGGATAATTGTTCTTCTCTTCTTAAAACAAAAACTTCACGGCACTGTGGCGGAAGCGCCTGGATATGTTTATCCAGCTCCTCTTTCATTTCTTTGGAAACAATATCATTCCACGTATGTTCTGAGGAAATAGCAAGCCCATTCCTGATAATTACCGTATGTTTATTATGCAAAAGTTCTGTTCGCCAAAAATCATATATCCTGTTACGCAACGCTACAAAAAGATAGCGTTTTACATTTTTAATTTCACTTTTATTTAGAAACAACTTTAGAAAAATATCCTGTACTATATCTTCCGCTGCTGCTGCATCATTTATTTTACTATATGCGTGGTTGACCATCTTGGCATAATAATATCTATACAAGTTGCCGAAAGCCTCATCTCTATTATAGTTGAAAGCTTCTTCTTTCTCTGACCAATTATTATTGTCGAAATGATTTCTGATAGGGAAATGGTTTAATGAAAATTTTCCCGACGAAATTATAATTATTCTGTTTTATAAAAAAATTATCATTTGAATAACGGTAATTTCACATTTAAACGTCCTTTATAATAGCAAATACTTTTTAATGGAAAACGACAGGCTAATAGAACTATTGGAAAAACATCATCAAGGAGTGCTTACCCGAGTCGAATCGGATGAGTTAGCCCGCTTGTATGGAGAGGCAGGACATGATAACGGACAACTATTAAATGAAGATGATGAGGATGTTCAAAAATATATTGAAACGAGGTATATAACACTTCTTGCTATAGCGAGGAAAAAGAAGTTCTTTAAAATCTGGAAAGTAACGACGACAGCAGCAGCTGTATTTATTATTGCGTTTCTTGCAGGAAAAGTTTTTTATCATGCTAACAAAAATGTAACTGCGCAAAATAAGATAGTATCCGGGCATAATGGTGCAGTATTAACTCTGGCAGATGGCAGTAAAGTGATATTGGACAGTATGGGTAATGGTATGGTTATGCAGCAGCAAAATGTTCAGGTAATCAACACCAATGGAACGCTTACTTATCATACCAAATCAGCAACGGCAAAACAGGTTGTTTATAACACACTTAGTACACCAAGAGCGAGGCAATATAAAATTGTGCTGCCAGACGGTACAAAAGTGTGGTTGAATGCGGAAAGTACTATTCGTTACCCAACCGCATTTACTGGCAATGATAGAGAGGTAGAACTTACCGGCGAGGCATACTTTGAGGTGGTGCATAATGCTGCTCAACCATTTAAAGTAAAAGTCGGTAATAATATGGTCGAAGATGTGGGTACCATCTTTGACATTAATGCTTATGCTGACGAACCGGCAATAAAGACAACATTGATAGAGGGGGCAGCAAAAATGAATAATAAATTGCTGCGTCCCGGCGAGCAAGCCGTCGCTAACAAGAGTGGACATATACAGGTAAACCACGTAGATGCGGAACAAGTAATAGCATGGCAAAAAGGAATGTTTGCGTTTGATAATACCGGTCTTGATGCTATTATGCGACAGATTAGCAGGTGGTATGATGTAGATGTTAGCTACGAGAACGGACTTACTAAGGAAGGCTTTTATGGTACTATATCCCGTTATAGTAGTATTCAAGATATATTAAATATGTTAGAGCTTACAGGATTGGTACATTTTAAAATAATGGGAAATGAGATTATAGTGCAAAACTAAGAATATATATAGCTATTCTGTAATTATTCATATTGTATAAATAGGGTATTTAAGGAAGTATCCATAAGGATTTCAATGTGTTCATTAACAATTATGAATGCACATGGAGGAGTATTATTCTGTACTTATTAAGTGATTAAAATTATTTAAACAATGACCAGAAAAAAACATACAGGACTTGTTATTCTGCTTGTGATGTCCTTTTTTTCGTTGAGAGCACAACAAGTCAGCATTGAAGCCGATAAGCTTCCGGTTAGAGACATATTTGAGAAGGTGCATGAAACCTATCATATCAATTTCTTATATACAGAGGGTATGCTTGAGAGGGCAAAGCCGGTTACGATATATGCCAAAAATATTTCCTTAAAGCAATTTATGATGACTGTTTCAAAAGAACAGCCTTTTGACTATACTATTAAGGATAGTACTATTATAATACGTTATAGACAGATTAATCAGTCTCCATCGAAAGCAACCATAAATATAAATATGTATTCTCAGGCTAACCTGATAATAGATGGAAGAATAACAAGCATGGATGGCAATCCTATCCAGCGTGCGACTGTCGTGGTCAAAGGAGAGGAGACGAAGGGTACAATAACAGATGCCAAAGGTTTTTTTTACCTTAATGGAGTTCGACCCGGCTCTATGCTTCTTATATCCTATTTGGGTTATACACCAAGGCTTGTGAGAGCTGCTTCTGAGCATTTGGGAACCATCATCCTAACCGAACAAACGAAGACTTTAGACTCTTTGGTCATTACCAATGGCTATCAGGATATCGATCCCAGAAGATTAACCAGCGCTATTACTACTGTAAAAGCCAAAGATATTCTTGTGCCCGGTATGTTTACTATAGACCAAGCGCTGGAAGGAAGAATACCCGGATTGTTCGTGTTGAATAATTCCGGAGAAGTAGGGGCTGCGCCCAAAGTTCGTATCAGAGGAACTTCTACTATTCTCGGCAATCAGGAACCTGTGTGGGTGGTAGATGGTGTGGTGGTAAATGACCCCGTAAATATAGACCCTTCTACTATGAATGATTTGGATTTTGTCAATAGGCTTGGAAATGCTATTTCAGGACTAAATCCTTATGACATCGAACAGATAGACGTGCTCAAGGACGCTTCTGCAACAGCACTCTACGGTGTTAAAGCTGCGAACGGCGTTATTGTTATTACGACAAAAAAGGGGCATAGCGGACCGATGAATGTACACTTTACTTCATCAGGTACGTATAGTCGCAGACCCCGATATACAGATAATGATGTCAATATGATGAATTCCAAACAGCGCATCGCATATTCAAAAGAACTAATCGATAAAAAACTCGAATATCCTGATATCATTAATTATGTCGGCTATGAAGGGGCAATTTATGATTTATATAGCGGAGCAATAGACTATGATGCTTTTTCCAAAGAAGTAGAAAGATTGGAGACTGTTAATACCGATTGGTTTAATCTTATTACAAGAGACGCTTTATCGACACAAAATACTATCAGTTTATCCGGAGGAAACAACCAGACAAGTTATATGGGGTCTTTCGGCTATTCCAACCAAACAGGTACCATCAAAATGGATAGAGTGTCCAGTTACACAGCTTTTCTGAAAATTGATTCCAAACTCTCCCAAAAACTGGACTGGGAGGTTAATTTCAGAGGCAATGTAGATAAACGCAATTATGTAGCCAATGATGTTGATGCGCTTAATTATGCTTATAATACAAGCAGAGCCATTCCTGCATATAATGAAGATGGAAGCTTGTATTATTATCGGAAATACGGTTCTTATAACTACTATAATTTCAATATACTGAATGAGATAAAAAATTCCAGAGATATTACCAATAGTTCCGGCTTTACACTTACCAATACGCTCAATTATAAGATTAGCAGGTCTTTTAAAGGATTATTTCTTTTCTCTTACACGTTGAATAATACTGACGAAGAGGTATCACATAACGAGAATACATTTTATGCCGCGAATCTGCGTCAAAGCGATTATGGTGTGACACCCCCGGCTACACTGACCACGCTTCCTTTTGGCGGAGAACTTAATTCCAATATACAACGTAACTATTCTTATCTGGCAAGAGCTCAGTTTGATTATACCAATAATTTTGGTAGTGGTTATAAGCACGTATGGACAACCACTTTCGGTTCGGAAATATCTTCTAACAAAATCAACGGGCAAAGTATGGTGCAACGCGGTTATCTGCCCGACAGAGGAAAAACATTTGCTGCCATTGACCCGACTGTCTATCCGGCATACGCAGCATGGGAACTGGAACAAAACCTTAATCAAATATCAGATAAATTAGACAACTTATTATCGGGATATGTATCTACCAGCTATACTTACAATCGTAAATACACCATCAATGCTAATACCAGAACCGACTTTTCAAATAAGTTTGGCAGCCGCAGCAACGAGAAATTTCTACCCACGTGGTCTGTATCCGGCAGGTGGGATATAGGACAGGATTTATTTCAGCATTCAAAAGCTGTTAATATGCTGGCCTTTCGTGGGTCTTACGGATTTCAGGGAAATATGCTCGATAATGAAACGCCTGAATTAATTATACAACAAGGCTCAATCGACCCTATAATGGGAGAGTATTATTCGCATATCAAATATTATCCTAACCCTAATCTTAAGTGGGAAAAAACAGGACAATTTAACGGAGCTCTCGACTTTTCTCTCTTTGGAAATAAAATCAATGGTTCATTTACCTATTACTATAAAAAAACCACAAATGCCTTTGTTAATAAAACTGTGAGCGATATAAACGGCTTGGAAAACTATGTGGTAAATTCAGGTACCATCACAAATCAGGGAGTAGAAATTGAACTTAGTTTTACTCCTGTTAACTCAGCTCTTAGCGGCGGAAAAAAATTGGTATGGCGTATAGACCCGCAAATTGGGCAAGCAATTAATTCCTTACTTAGTAAAAAAAGTAAGAATACTGCTTCTGAAAACAACAATACGTATCAAAATTATCTGGATGGAACAGAAATTGTTGACCGGCAATCCATTAACTCTTTCTATTCCTATCAGTTTAACGGACTCAGCCACGATAAAGGAATCCCTACCTTCAAGAACGATGATTCGTCCGAAGCTTCATTACTTGCAACGAAAGACGTAGATGGAGTTTATCAATACGTGATGCGCCCGTCCGGAAACAGAGTTCCAACTATACAGGGTGGCTTATCCAATTACCTTCAGTATAAAAGTTTTTCGCTGAGCATCAACCTAAGTTATAGTTTCGGCTCTAAGGTACGCTTGTTCAAGCTGTATGAAAATCAGGGAGGAACATCTAGGAGTTATAGCACAGGCGTTCCTTTGCCGGAACAAAATCTCAACACCATCTTTTTGCAGCGCTGGGAAAAACCTGGCGATGAGACGACTACGAATGTTCCGGCAGTTTTAAACAGAACAGATTATGATGCAACAATCACACATTGGTCAACCGGACAGCCCTATAATTATGCACTCAATGTATGGCAGATGTATGACAATTCAGATATACGTGTAGCAAGTGGCAATTTTGTAAAAATTAAAAGCTTTTCGCTGTTCTACAAAATGCCGGATGCATTTTGTAAGCGGGCAGGTATGAAAGACTTGAGTCTTTCTTTCTCGGGAACTAATATTTATACATTTGCCAGCGACAAATTACATGGTCAGGACCCAGAGCAAAACGGTTTCTCAGGAACAATTCAGCTATCTCCACGCCCAACATTTTCTTTTGGTATAGACGCAACATTTTAAAAAGATATAAATATGAAAAATAAACAATTTCTCGTGCTGTCCGTATTTATGCTTTTACTTGGCGGATGCAAGAAGTTTTTATCCGAAAGTTCACAGGATTTGGAATATGCCCGAAATGCGGCTCAGCTTGATGAACTGTTGGTGGGCGATGGCTACGAATCAAAAAGCAATAATTATTCGCAATGGAGCGCCATGTCTTATCCTTACAGTAATGACGTTTATTTTCCATGGCTGAATATGATGGATGATGACATCACAGAGTTTGTTTCAAACGCTTATATACAGGATGGAAGAAAAGACTTCTTTGGTTTTTATACCTGGCAGGCAAATCCTTTTGTAGGACCTGATTATGCACAAAAAGATGACTATACATGGAAACAGATATATAAACATATTAATGCAGTTAATATCATTGCCCAGAAAGCCTTAGACCTTCATGATGACCCGGAGTCATTAAAACGCATCCGTGGGGAAGCTCTTTTTCTACGAGCCGGATTTTATTTCCAGATGGTAAACTCTTATGCCAAAGCATATAATAAAAGTACAGCATCCACAGATCCGGGAGTACCGTTGAAAACCACAGAATATGTAGAGGATAAATTCTTTTCCCGCTCTACGGTTGATAGTGTTTACCAACAAATTGTAGCTGACCTCAAGGAAGCTCGTTCAGATTTGCAAGGAGTAAAGCAATCTACCATTTACCGGGCAGATGCAACGGCCGCTTCATTATTGTTAAGTCGTGTCTATCTTTTTATGCAGGATTGGACAGATGCTGTATCTGCTGCCGATGAGGTCATTCAGTCTAAAGGAACTCTCTATGATATAGCGGGCTACAAACCACAGACCAGTTTCCTTTCTGCATCATCTCCGGAGGCAATATTTACGCAGGGAGATAATACGATTAACATCGCCATGTTGGATAATAGTCCCGAGGCATTCCAGCCCAGCAGTGAGCTGTTGGCTTTATACGATACTTCCGATTTACGGCTGAATACTTTTTTTACTATTGACAATGCGGGTAAGCGCCGTTATGCCAAAGTATTTTATTCTTCTTCCTATGGTATCACGCCTGATGGTATTTATTCCGATAATTTCTTTCTAAGAAGCAGCGAAGCATATCTGAATAAGGCAGAAGCATTAGCAATGCTTGGTAGTGACCAACAAGCTTGTGATGCTATCAATATTCTACGCAAAGCCAGGATCAAACGGGAAGATTATAAACCGGTACAATTTACAGGGCAGGAGCTAAGTAATTTCATCATGGATGAAAGAAGAAGAGAGCTTTGTTTTGAAGGCTTTCGTTGGTTCGACCTGAAACGTTATGCAGTAAGGGAAAAATATCCCTTTACCATAACAATCAGGCATCCTTATTCAACTGTGAGCTATACCAGCCCACCTTCGCTTGAGGCAACGCAGGTGCTTTCTCCCGGCGACCCAGCCTACTTGATACCGATTCCGGATTATGCTATTGTATTTAACGATGGGGCATTGGAACAAAACAATCCTGCCAGACCGAACAGGCAATTTTAATTTACAAACCGTCAGAAATTATAACAAGAAAATTATGTTGTTTTCATGTAAGCCACACAATCAATAAAAATAATTAAGTATGAAAAACGGATTTAAATTTCTCATTATTTTGGCTTTACCATGCTTACTTTTTATTGTATCATGCAAAAAAGAAGCCGCACTCACACCTTTTGATGTAGGTAGTGACCCTTTCATTCGTAAAGACAATCCTGCCAGCGCAGTGGACCACGCCATTTATCAATTTTATGAGCAGACACACCTGCCGGTGCTTTATTCGGATACTGTTAGTCGTAATCCTCTTTTTACTATTGACTTAAACTACCATCTCTCAGGTTTTAATTCAACGCTTATTGTGGATTACTTACGTAATGATGCAGATATTCTTACCGGATTACAATTTGTGCAATCACAGTTTCTGCCACTTTTAAGTGATAGCTTAAAACCTTATTCTGTGTTATTAATAGACTCGTTGATAAGCCCCATGTATGGCTATTATGACACAACATATACATTTTTGCCGGCCTATGCAGGGCTTAACACTTTTGCAATCGCAAATGTCCCACACATAGCCCAAATGACCCCGGATTCCTTAAAGCGTTACAAAGCAGCCGTGTTCTCTGCATTACTGCTTGCACCGCTTAACAAAAACGGGATATTGGAAAAATTTTATAGTGTTTCAGCCGATTATTATGGCAAGTATGTTTATGGAGATGTAGCGTCTGCTTATTATCTGCCTTATCTTCCAAAAGAAGAATATGGACTGATTCCTTACGGTAATGAGAGTACAACCTATTATTCAATAGGTTCACAAAGTGATGACCTTTCACAATATTTAAATACAATATTGTCCGGTTCCGAGGCATCTTTTACGCAAAGATTTGGCGCTTATCCATTAGTCATGCAAAAATATAATTACCTGATAACGGCGCTATCTGCTGTTGGATTTAAAATAGACAAACTGTAATGTCGAATATCTGTACTTATTATTAAAACTATATAACTTATTTATTTATGCATACACCAATTGTATCAATTAAACATCTGTCGCACCGTTACAACGGAGGAAATTGGGCTATCCGCGATATAAACATAGAGATAGATAAAACCGGCATTGTGGGATTGCTGGGCTCAAATGGGGCTGGCAAATCTACTACTATGAATATCCTTTGTGGGGTAATCAACCAAACAGAAGGTAGTGTAGAAATAGGAGGCATCAATATGCGAGAGCACCCGGAAGAAGCGAAAAAGCAGATAGGTTTTTTGCCGCAAAATCCGCCTTTATATACCGACCTTACAGTTGATGAATATTTGGAATTTGCAGCATATATGCGTTCTATCCCGGAAGAACGTATCAAAAATGCAATGGACGAGGCAAAAGAGCGGTGCGGCATTGCACACTTTCGTAAGCGATTGATTCGCAATCTTTCCGGTGGATATCGCCAGCGAGTGGGTATTGCACAGGCAATCATTCATAAACCACAGCTTGTAGTGTTAGATGAGCCAACCAATGGTCTTGACCCCAACCAGATTATAGAAGTAAGAGCATTAATTAAAGAAATAGCACAGGAACACTCCGTGATATTTTCGACACATATATTATCCGAAGTACAGGTATTATGTCAGGATATTAAAATGATTGAACAGGGAAAAATTGTGTTTTCGGACACGATGGATGCATTTAACAATTATGTAACACCTCATAGCATGATACTAGTGCTGGGTAATCCTCCGGATGAGCATTCACTATTGGCACTTCCTGATATCGCAAAGGTTGAATTTCTGACGGCTCGGCGTATTCGTGTATATTTTAACGGAAGCATCGCTGCTTCAAATCAAATTATAGAACACGCAGTACTAAATAAATGGCAGGTGCAGGAAGCCTATGCAGAGAAAAGTTCTTTAGATGAAGTATTTGCAGAGCTGTCCGGAAAAGCAAAGAAATAAATTAAGTAAATAATTGACAATAATCGAATCAATATCATAACAATAAAATGAAAAAAACATTAAAGATAGCGAAACTCGAACTGAGCAACCTTTTTTATTCTCCCATTGCATGGCTACTTTTTCTTGTATTTATCATACAGGCAAGTATGAGTTTTACCGACATGCTGGAAGGGTTAGTTCGTTCCAAAGACTACTCAGGGGCTTCCACAACTTTTTTCTTCTTGACAAAGAGTATGTTTTGCAGAAATGGTACCCTCTTTCCTTCTCTTTTAGGCAGACTCTATTTGTATATACCATTACTGACAATGGGATTAATCAGCCGGGAAATCAATAGCGGTACCATAAGCCTTTTGTATTCCTCTCCGGTAAAAATCAGGGAGATTGTTGCAGGAAAATTTCTTGCAATGGTAGTTTATAATCTTTGCCTGATATTCATCTTAACATTATTTGTGTTTACAGCAAGCTTCGCTATACATCGTTTCGATTATGGTCTTGTATTTTCCGCGCTATTGGGCATTTTTCTTTTACTCTGTACTTATTCTGCTATCGGGCTTTTCATGTCGTCGCTTACCAGCTATCAGATTGTGGCGGCATTGAGTACTTTTGTGGTTTTCGCTTTTCTTGCTTATGTTGGTGGTCTATGGCAGGGAGTTGATTTTGTGCGCGACCTTACGTATTTTTTGTCAATCTCCGGCAGAACGGAAAAAATGATTGCAGGACTCATTACCACAAAAGATATTGCTTATTTTATAGTGATTATTGCAATGTTTCTTGTATTTAGTGTTTTAAAACTGAAAGCAGGCAGGGAAGCAAAGCCGTGGTTTGTCAGGGCAGCTCGTTACCTGTTGTGTATAATATGTGCTTTGTTTTTAGGATACATTACATCCAGACCCGGATATATCGGATACTATGATGCTACATTGACAAAGACCAACACCCTAACAAAAAATGCACAAAAAATCATTGAAGGACTTGACAGCCCATTAGAAATTACATCTTATATCAACTTATTGGACAGACATTATGGGCTTGGTTCTCCTGAAATGCGTAACGCAGATTTAAACAGATGGGAACCTTATATACGTTTCAAAAAAGATATTAATTTGAAATATGTTTATTATTACGACAGTATTCCACAGCCAAGCTTTTATATGTATGGAGGTAACAAAGGTCTGAACATAAAACAAATTTCTGAGCGAATGGCTAAAATCTTTAAGATAAACCTCAAAAGATTTTTGACGCCTGACCAAATACACAAAATTATCAATCTTCGACCTGAAGGTAATCCCTATATTATGCAGCTCAAGTATAAAGGAAAAACGACTTTTTTACGCCTGTATAACGATGCAGAAACATTTCCATCAGAAACGGAAGTATCTGCTGCTATTAAACGTTTAACGGTCAAGCTTCCTGTTGTCGCTTTTCTTCAGGGAGATTACGAACGCAGTCCCGATAAAATTGGCGATAGGGATTATAGAACCCTTACCAGTGAAAAGACTTTCCGTTATGCACTTATTAATCAGGGTTTTGATGTCGAATCCATACAGGCAGATTCGTCACTTCGGGAAATACCATCAAATATTTCAGTTTTAGTTATTGCCGACCCTAGAAAAGCATTAGAACCGGCTGCTTCCGCCGTTCTTCAACAGTATATTGCAAACGGAGGAAATCTAATGGTTCTTGGCGAGCCAGGTAAACAGCAGATTGTCAATTCCTTATTACAGGCAACGGATGTACGATTGATGAATGGACAGCTCGTACAGAAAAGCCGGGACTTTGCTGCCAATTTGGTATTGCCTTATTTAACAAAAGCAAGTGGAGATATGTCCCAAACAATGCGTCTGCATTATCTGGATAGTCTTCGTATTTCTATGCCGGGAGCTGCTGCTCTTGCCTATAACAATGATAGTAGCAACTTTAAAGTTTCTCCGTTGTTGATAACAGATATTCTTGTGAGCTGGAATAAAATGGGAAATCTTGTATTAGACTCTGCTGCAGTAAGTTTCGATGGAAAGCAAGGCGACCAGAAAGGGGCATTTCCTACGGCGTTAGCATTAACAAGAACGATTCATGGTAAACTACAACGTATTATTGTTACCGGAGATGCTGACTTGATGAGTAATGCAGAATTAGGACGAGGAAATGTAGCAACTGGTAATTTTGATTTTAATACGGCTCTGTTTGGTTGGTTTACTGACGGTGAATTTCCAATAGATTCTTCACGCCCAAAACCGGAGGATATTCACTTTCTTTTAAATGATAAAGAGGTGGCAGTTTTAAATATCATTTTCTTATGGGTATTGCCGGGATTGGTGGTCATTTTCAGTACAATATTGTTGATTCGCAGGAAAAGGAAATAGAATCTGCATAAAGTGGAAATTGTTATTCACTAAAGTTTCATTATTAATAATTAAGAATAAGTGTTCATCACAGACGCACAGACATTAAACGATATAGGTATTTTTAGCAAAAGTAGCGGCATTTATGCATTGTATAGTCGAACGATAACTCGTGGTGGCGAGCGGGTTTTGGAAGAGATGCTCTGCTACCCTTTAAGTGATGTGGAGAAGATTAATCAGCGCACAGGTATTATTCAAAACTTTTCTTCCAAGGGAATTGAGTTTCCTTTTAACAGGGAATTCTTTGATGCTATAGAGCAATATCTTTCGGAGAGAGACGAACGTACACGACTCATAGCTCAGCAACGAAGCCTCAGTCAAAAATTGTCGGGGCTGATAGCCAAAGATGTTCAATTTAAAAATATAGTCAAAGGTATTAATACCCTTACAGAGTTGTTATTCCAATTGAAGCTCTTTGTACATAGCGAAGCTGCTGTTCACAATCAAGATTACGCAGAAGAAAGAGAGAGGATAAATACTTTGTTGTCCGAACCGGCTTTTGCTCCCATCTTGTCGGGGCACAGTAAAAAATTATCACAAGAGCAACTTGTTACTTATGACAGCATACTGCGCTTTCGCCATCACACGGAAGTGCGTGAGCTGTTGCAATTTGTCTATAATCTTGATGCCTATATTTCCATTGGGCAAACTGCACGCGAATGTGGTTTCTGCTTTGCAATAGCTGCCGATAATACCACCGACACCTCCGTTCTTCATTTAGAGTATGTATGGCATCCTATAGTAATGAATGCCATTGGCAACGATATTATCATTGATTCAGAGAAAAATGTCGTCTTTCTCACAGGAGCGAATATGGCGGGGAAGAGTACCTTTATGAAAAGCGTCAGCATTGCCGTTTATCTGGCTCATTGCGGTTTCCCGGTAGCGGCGAAAGCTATGCGATTTACGATAATGGACGGGATGTTTTCTACCATAAATCTGCCGGACAATTTAGGTATGGGTGCCAGTCATTTTTATGCAGAAGTGCTGCGTGTAAAAAAAATAGCACAGGAGCTTCATGCAGGTAAAAGATTATTCGTACTGTTCGATGAAATGTTCCGGGGAACCAATGTAAAAGATGCAGGAGAAGCGACCATCACTATTGTGGAAGGCTTTGCAAAAAAAACAAACAGCCTGTTTATTATCTCTACCCACATCATCGAAGCGGGAGATGTGCTTCGGCAAAAAACAGACAATATCCAATACTGTTTTTTGCCTACTACAATGCAAGGACACAAGCCTGTTTATACGTATAAGCTGGAACATGGCATTACAGCGGACAGACACGGCATGATTATCATCAGAAATGAAGGAATTTTAGAAATGTTGGAAAAGAATGTAGTGAACAAAAATATCCATTAAAAATGTCTTTTATTACAGATAAACAAACGACCGATGAATTGAACCTACTGGGACGCTACCAGCCTGATTCCATTTTTGGTTTATTCAACAATACTCACACACGCGGAGGGGAAAGACTATTAGAAAAATTACTAAAAAGTCCTCTGACAAATGCTACCCTGATAAATCAAAGAACTGCCATATTTCAATATTTTCAGAAAAAAAATTATTCCTTTTCATTGAACAGGGAGCAAATTGGAATTGTTGCCAATTGGTTAGATTCCGGAGGGAATAAAACCTACGCCGGCAGTCTGTTTTCTACCTTGAGGAAAAAAACTTTGTCTTCTTTAGTTCATGATGAACAATATGCAGCACAAATAGCAGGGTTATCGGCAGCAGCGCAGGTATTACAGCAACTCTTTATATTCTTGTCAGGTATAGTAATTATTGAGAATCATTTTTATGAAGAAAAAATAAAATCCATAAAGAAAATTCTTGCAGACAAAAACATAGAGAAACTTAGATCGCTTGCCACGCCTAAGAAACTCTCAGTCAAAGATGTGGCATTTTATGACCGATTGCTAAAATACACGATGATAAATGAGATAAATAAAATACTTGAATTTATTTATGAATTGGATGTAAATATTACTGTTAGCGATGTTGCAAGACAAAAACGTTTTGCTTATGCTGAAGCGAAATCTGATTTCGGTAACGAAATAAAAATTAAAGGATTGAAACATCCTGCATTGAACAACGCAGTAGGCAACGATTTATGTTTGGATGATAAACATAACCTTTTATTTCTGACAGGAGCCAACATGGCGGGTAAGTCCACATTGATAAAAAGTGTCGGAATTGCTTTATATATGGCGCATTGCGGTTTTCCCGTAGCAGTTGAAGAGATGGTATTCACGGCAAAGGACGGTTTGTTCAGCTCCATCAATGTACCGGACAATATTAGTCTTGGTTACAGTCATTTTTATGCGGAAGTATTGCGAGTAAAACGAGCTGCGGAATTGGTATCGCAAGGCAGACGAGTACTGGTAATGTTTGATGAATTATTTAAAGGAACAAATGTAAAAGATGCCTATGAAGGTACCTTAGAAGTAACAAAAGCTTTTTCTAAATATACCGATTGCCTGTTTATTATTTCCACACATATCATTGAGGTAGGAGAGGCATTGAAAAGCAGCGGTAATATTAAATTCGGATATATGCCCACCATTATGGAAAGCAACAAGCCTTGTTACTCTTACCTTTTAACCGAAGGTATTACGGAAGACAAGCAAGGAATGTTAATCATAAAAAATGAAGGAGTAGTGGAGTTATTAAATAAGAATATATACATTGATTCGATAAAGTAATAATTGAACTTGAAATCTTATTTAGAGCAGGTTTATTTCATTGTAAGATAAGGAAGCCATTATTAGAAAAATTTGATAATCAACGCTATTTGTGGTCTCGACAGGAATCGAACCTGTATCTGGAGCTTCGGAAACTCTTATACTATCCATTGTACTACGAGACCAAAAGATGCGCAAATATAAACTGCTTATTTCAGAATCACGCTTTTTCTTCCCAAACCTGTACAAGATTTATCAATACTTCCACTGCTTTTTCCATGTCTTCAATAGCAACCCATTCGTGTTTGCTGTGTATCGCTTGCATTCCCGTAAAAATATTGGGACAAGGTAATCCCATGTAACTTAAACGGCTTCCATCGGTGCCTCCGCGGATTGGTTCATTGCGGAGTGTCAAGCCCGAACGTTCATAGGCAAGTAAAGCATTTTCTGCAACTTGCGGATAATTTACCAGCACATCTTTCATATTGCGATATTGCTCTTTTACGGAAAATTCCATAGTAACGCCTATATATTTATCAATGATTGGCTGTGCGATGTCTTTCAGCCGTTCTTCGTGTTTTGCCAAATTATCAGTTATGAAATCACGAACGATAAAATCGATAGATGCCTTTTCCGCAATACCTGAAACGCGCACAGGATGTATAAACCCTTCTCTTCCGCTTGTAGTTTCAGGGCTAAATTCATGCTTGGGTAAAGCATCCAAAATTTCTCCTGCAATTTTTATCGCATTGATTAATTTTCCTTTCGCATAACCGGGATGCGCAATCACGCCATTAATGGTAATACTTGCTGCATCGGCGCTGAAAGTTTCATCTTCAAATGTGCCGCATTCGCCGCCGTCAAGCGTATAGCCGAAATCTGCACCCAGTTTTTTCATGTCTAATTTTTCTACGCCACGCCCGGTTTCTTCATCCGGTGTGAACAGAATTTTTATTGCTCCGTGTATTATTTCAGGATGTGCTTGCAGATAATTTGCTAAATCCATAATGATGGCAACCCCACTTTTATCATCTGCGCCAAGCAAAGTTTTTCCACTTGCCGTAATAATATCTTTGCCTATGAAGTTTTTTAAATAAGGATATTTTTCTGTGGTAATAATCTGTGTTTCGTCGTCGGGCAAAACAATAGGATATCCGTTGTAATGCTGATGAACAATGGGTTTTACATCCGTACCGGAACAATCCGGTGCAGTATCGACATGGGAACAAAAACAAATCGTGGGAACTTTTTTATCTGTACTAGCCGGAATAGTCGCGAGCACGTATCCATATTCATCAACGTGTGCATCCTGCAAGCCAATTGCTTTTAATTCATCCGCAAGCAAATGACTCAGACTTTTTTGTTTTTCGGACGATGGAAAAGCGGGATTTTCCGGGTCGCTCTGTGTATCTATCTGCACATAACGCAAAAATCTTTCGGTAACAGTAAATTGATAATTGTGCAACATTGCTATAAAATTTGCCGCAATGTACATCAAAATTTTTTGCCGAATTGATATGTTACTCTTTCAGCAAAGTATCGATTGTCTCGTTAAATTCCTGCACGTATTTCATATAATATTCGCCCGTAGCCGGACCTTCAAAACCGGTATCTATTTTTCTTACCTTTCCGGTCTTATCTAAGATAATAGTTGTTGGAAACATCTTGATGGACGTAAGCTGCGGCAATGTTTTTTCGGTACGCGCAGGTTCCGGTTCGGCAACGCTTACACCTGTAATCAACAAAGGGTACTGAACATTAAAGCGCTTCTTAAATTTCTCAATACTGTTTTTTGAGCGTTCAAAATCCGTGGTCAGTTCATAGCAAAGCCCAATGATTTCTACATTTTTTTCTTTTTGCTTGTTGTAAAAATCACTGAGAAAAGCTGTTTCGTCCATACAATTCGGACACCACGAACCCATGATGTCGATGACAACAACTTTGTTTTCAAAACGTTCATCATTTATCGAAACGTCATTGCCGTTCAAGTCTTTAAACCGGAAATGCAAATGTCCGTTTTCGCCTTTTTTTACATACATGGCAGATGTGTTTGGCAATGTAGCCGTATCGTTAAAAACTGCCGTAAACTTTTCTTTACTTGCTGCTCCGCTATATAAAGTTCCGTCTAAATTCTTGCCATTGATTTTTGCGACATACAACAATGCGTGAATGCCATCAAAGCCTGAAAGCCGCACGGAATCGCCGCTTACAACACCTTCCAAATATCTGTCGTCGCCTGTGGGCGTTAAAACCGAGCCTGTAATTTTATTTTGATGTTGTATAAAATTGCCGATGGCAGGTTCGCTATTTGCACCAAAACTTATTGCCCATTTACCTGAGAGATTGGAATGAGCATTGCCGTTGGTTAATGCAAATCTTTTCGGATTTTTTTGCGTAGCGGTAAATGGCAACACAATATTTCTGCTGACGCTTGCTCTTATCCAGAAACCGTTAAGACTGTCGGGCGAAACGATTTTTGCTCTGAATCCCGACTCAAAAACAGGCATATTGAAGAAAACGGAATCGCCATGAAATGTTACATCTGACAAGCGCATTTCTTCCGACGCGTTTTTGACATACAAAACAGTGTTACCTTTTTCGGTTGCCGAACGAATATTGAAAACAATTTGTTTTCCGTCGCGCCTTTCAAGAACTGCCCGCCAAAACCCATTATTGATGCGGCTTTGAGAAAATACATTTACACTTAACAATAAGCCTGATAAAATGATGATTGCCTTTTTCATTGCCTATAAAATTGATGGACAAAATTACCGAAATAAAAGATGCGAAAACATTGGTTCATTATCATTACGCATTCGCCAAAGCCCTGTCCAAATGCACATAACCACCGTCCACATGAATTAATTGTCCTGTTGTGTGCGACGATTTTTCGGACAATAAAAACGCGACTGTATTCGCGATTTCTTCCGCAGTCGTCATACGGTTTTCCAAAGGAATGCGCGACGTGATTTCTTTCAGTTTTTCTTCGGGATTGGACAATGTTTGAATCCAGGTTTCGTACTGCGGTGTCCAACATTCCGCAACAATTATAGCGTTCACACGAATGCCGTATTTCAACAATTCCACAGCCCATTCGCGCGTCAAAGCGTTGCGCGCGCCGTTCGATGCCGCGTAGCCGGAAGTGTTGCCCTGACCGGTTTCCGCCGTTTTGGAAGAAATATTTACGATGCTTCCTTTTGATTTGATTAACGCCGGCAACGCATGGTGCACGAGCAAATAATAATGCACCACATTCTTATGTAAGGATTTTATAAAATCATCGTAATTACCATTCTCCAAACCCACGCCGTCGTTGTGTCCCGCGTTGTTCACGATGCCGTCGATGCGGTTGTATTTTGCCAATACTTCATCAATCACTTTTTTACAGGTTTCGGGTTCCGTGAGTTCCGCAACAATCTGCGAAGCGGTAAAACCTTTCGCCGCCAATTCATCAACTTTCTGTTGATTGTCGTTTTCGTTTCTTCCAACGATAACAACAGTCGCATTTTCCGCAGCCAACACATCTGCAACGCCAGCACCGATGCCTTTTGCGCCGCCCGTGATGATGATGACTTTATTGTTTAATTGTAAGTTCATTTTTAAAATATGAATTATGAATAAATAACCACAACGGCGCAGTGACTGAACGTTTCACAACGTTGTGATTTCATTGTGTCTTTGTGTCGTTGTGGTTTAATCATTCGTTTATAAATTATAAAATTCAATTGCATTTCCACCGAATATTTTTTCTTTTTCGCCAGAAGAAAAATTTGTAAAATAATCTTTCAAAATATTCAACCAATTGTTGTATGAAGTCGCTACCAAACAAACAGGATAATCACTTCCGAACATAATTTTGTCCGTTCCGAAATTTTCAACAACAATATCTAAATAAGGTTTCAAATCTTCGCGCTTCAAATTTTTCCAATCGGCTTCCGTAACCATTCCCGAAATTTTACAATACATATTTTCGTTCTTTGCGATGGCAGAAATTTCTTTTTTCCAATCATCAATTGAATGATTTTTTATATCGGGCTTTGCCAAATGGTCAATCACGAAACGCTGATGTGGAAAGCGTTCCACGAAATCATTTACAAATTTTAGCTGATGATGATACACCAAAATATCGTATGCGAAATGATATTTTCCCAACAAAGAAATGCCGTTCAAAAAATCTTTATTGTTCAAATATTCCTCAACATTTTCTCCTTGCAAAATATGCCGGAAACCTTTGAGCTTTTTTTCTGTTGAATAATGAATCAATCGTTCTTCAATATTTTCATTTTTTAAATCCACCCAACCCACAACGCCTTTGATGAAATCATTTTCTTTTGCTAATTGCAACAAAAAATTGGTTTCTTTTTCCGATTGGTCGGCTTGCACGGCGACCGTTCCATCGATATTATTTTCCTGCAAAACAGGTTCAAAATCCTGCGGCAAAAAATCTCTTTGGATTACTCGCATATCGTCTGTAATCCACGCATCGCGGACTTTGTCGTAAACCCAGAAGTGATTATGTGCATCTATTTTTTGCATAAGATTTTTTAGATTCTCGCAAAGACGCAAAGAACACAAAGTTTTAATATTGTTTCTTTGTGTCTTTGTGAGAAATTATTGATACGCTACCGCCGTTTGTTTTGATGTTCCCAAGCCTTCAATGCCGAGTTCTACCACGTCGCCGGGCTTTTTAGCCCCGGTACGTGTCCTCACGTACCGAAAATTTATAAGTGGTTCGTGCGGACACGAACCACGGCGACGAAATCAAACAAGTTCGGCATGACGTGCAAGCGTATTCCATTTACAATTTAATATTTCCTATTTTCCACTATACACTTTCGCGACTTGCTTCGACGTTCCCAAGCCTTCAATGCCGAGTTCCACAACATCGCCGGGCTTTAAATACCAAGGTTCGGGTTTCATGCCAAGCCCAACACCGGCGGGCGTTCCCGTAGAAATTACATCGCCGGGCAACAAGGTCATAAACTGACTTAAATGGCTTACAACTTGTTGCACGTTGAAAATAAAATCGGACGTAGTTGAATCCTGCACTTTATTTCCATTGACCTTTAACCAAAGGTTTAAATTATTCGGGTTTTCAATCTCATCTTTTGTTGCGAGGAAAGGACCGAGTGGTGCAAACGTATCGCAGCTCTTACCTTTTACCCATTGACCGCCGCGTTCGATTTGAAATTCGCGTTCGCTGTAATCGTTGTGCAGCGCATATCCTGCCACATAATCCAACGCTTCGCTTTCTTCCACATAACTTGCTTTTTTGCCGATAATCACTGCCAATTCAACTTCCCAATCTGTTTTTACGGAGTTCTTCGGAATGATAACATTATCATTCGGACCGCACAAAGCGGTTGTGGATTTGAAGAAAATAACCGGTTCTTTCGGAATGGGCGCATTGGTTTCTTTCGCATGTAACGCATAGTTCAAACCAATGCAAATTATCTTTGACGGACGCGCAACGCAACTTCCCAAACGCTCGTCATCACTTACTTTCGGAAGATTATCTTTGTTTTCTTCCACAAACTTTTTCAGTCTTTCCAAGCCGTTGCTTTCAAAAAACTGTTCGTTGTAATCTTCGCCGAAGGCTGACGTATCATAACGCACGTCATCGATAATAATTCCCGGCTTTTCTTTTCCAAATTGTCCGTAACGTATCAATTTCATTTGATGTATGATTTAAGATTTGTGATGTAAGATTTATTTTTCTTTTTTGTTATTTAGATTTTTCTTTCGGTTTTCAGGCAAATAATTTTTCGATGATACAACTTTTTCACCTGTTTTACTTTCCAATTCGCGCCTGGCATTTCCGGCAACTGCGCCGCCTTGCTTAGCTGCTTTCTTATTTTCTGCGAAACCTTTTGGATGTTGCGTTTTTACAATTGCTGTTGTAGAAGCTTCACCCAACATGGAAAAAATTAATTCAAGGTCGCTCATGTGGTCGCGCAGATTTTGGCTTTTCAGTTTTTTCACTTTTTTGTATTCTTTTGGCGTAAGCCCAAAAGTTGCTTTCGATATTTCTGCCGTCAGTATAGCGTATTCTACTTGCTCCTTAACGTCATGTTTTTTCCACTCATCCGTCAGTTCCTCACGAATGGCAATACTGCGCATACGCTTCTCAATCCAGTCATCGGTATAACCTTTTAGTTTGTAAAGTTCCCTGGTGCGTTGCGTAGCTAATTCCGGGTTTTCAATTTCATCTAACCTGTCGGAGCCTACTTGTGCCAGCCAAAGTTTAAACGGTTCCGCTTTAGGCGATGGAATAGATTGAATGATGCGCAGGAGACCTTTGGTATCGGCACAGCCCATTTTTTGCTTACCGCCTGCGGTGTCCACCGGAAGGGTAGGTACAAATTGTACCCACCCTTTGCCGAGTTCTGCATCTCGTTGTCGCATACGTTTTATGTATTGTTTGGGGTCTTTACTGTCGGTTAATATAGCAACAACGTCTTCGACTACGAAATACCATTTCTCACCTGCTTCGTCCCAAACAGAGCGTATCTTTTTACTTTCAAAAAGTTTGATGGTACTCATAACAATGCTATTTTAATAAAAAATTGTCTTTAACGGATGAGTTTCATGATTTATTGATATTTCTTAATCAGCGCCGTAACAACGCTGTCAGTCAATTCGTGCCCGTCCAGCAAAGGAAACCCTTCCCAGCGAACAATGCCTTTCGGGTCTATTAATATCACATGCGGAATACCTTTTATTTCCAATTCATCAGACATCGTTTTTTTCGTGTCGATAGCTTCGTAGTAAACGGGTTTTGTACCTTTTAATGATTCCACTTTTTCGGCCGGCTCATCGGAAATACCAATAGCCACCAGCTTATCTTTATGCTTTTTACTAATGTCGTTGAGAATGGGTATAAACTTTCTGCATGGCGGGCACCAGGTAGCCCAAAAATCTATAATAATAAATTTGCCTTTTGTACCAGGCTTTTTGGTCAGCCATTTCTCTACGACTAATTTAGGCGCTTTTTGGTTGATGACAGACTTTGCCCAAAGCTGTTTGCCATTATCGGATTCCTGCGCTTTGAGTACTGATACAAATGCGATAGCACAGAATAGCGTGATGATAATTTTTGGTTTCATAATATGAGTTTGATATTTGCCATTGGAAAATTTGATATTTAAATAAAATTAAAAACGCTTGAAAACATGAAAACTTTAGCCGTATTCTAATTTATTTCAGCATCTCTTGTACGATTTAATTCAGCATATTTTAGATTCCGAAACAAGTTCAGAATGACGTGCAAGCATGTTCATGATTCTTCATTTTACTTCGTATAAAAAAGTCAAGAGAACAAATATAATCTCGTTGCGTTCTTTGCTTTTCATTACCTCGTTGCGTGAAAAATCTAATTATTCAACCTAATAAATCCGCCGTCAATCGGGTAATCGCAACCTGTGATAAAGCCTGCTTCATCACTGCACAAATACAAAATCAGGTTGGCAATTTCTTCCGGTTTTGCCATACGGCCAATAGGTTGTGTTTTGGATAATTTTTCAAACATTTCCGCTTCTTTGCCCGGATAATTTTTTGCCAGAAAACCATCGACAAAAGGTGTATGCACGCGCGCGGGCGAGATGCAATTGCAGCGAATGCCCTGTGCAAGATAATCTTTCGCGACACTTAATGTCATGGCCAATACCGCGCCTTTGCTCATGCTATAAGCAAACCTGTCGGGAATGCCCACGCTTGATGCGATAGATGCGAGGTTCAAAATCACGCTGCCTTTTTTCATCAACGGAATGGCGGCGAACATGGAGTTGTAAACACCTTTTACATTCACGCTGTACACTTTATCAAAGTCTGCTTCGGTTGTGGTTTCCAGTTTCCCGATGTGCGAAACGCCTGCGCTGTTTACCAAAATATCAATCGTGCCGATTGGCTGGAACGCTTGCTGTACCTCGCTTTGCGCGGTTACGTTCACAATAATTGCTGTTGCATTGCCGCCTGCCTGTTGTATTTCATTCACGGTTGCTTCCGCATTTTCTTTGTTTAAATCTGCAACAAAAACATTCGCGCCTGCTTTGCCGAATGTGAGCGCCGTCGCTTTTCCGATGCCGCTTCCCGCGCCTGTTACGATTGCATTTTTTCCTGTTAAAGAGAAACTCATATTTATTAATTTTTGTTTTCTGTTATCGGTTATTTGTTATCTGTTTTCGCAAAGACACAAAGAAGCGAAGATGCAAAACTTTGTGTTCCTTTGTGTCGTTGTGGTTCAAAAATTTTTATCATACAAATGAATAGAACGCTGATTTTTTATGATGCTGATGATTGAATTATGATTTTCATTATCTTAAATAATCATACAAAATCCGTGTCATCTGCGTTCTATTTATTTTCCTGAAAATCTTTTAACCCTATAAATCATGGTTCAGACAAAATATCTTTTCCATCAGCATCCACTTTTCGCCGTTCTTTGCAAAAGGCAACGGCTGTTGAAATTTCCACATCAGTTTTTCCCATTCCTGTACTTTTTCGTTTGCTGCATCGGCCTGGGATTTTTTTTCAAAAGAAAAATCATTATTCACTTCCATAATCATCATCAATCTGTTGCCTGTGCGAAAAATTTCCATTTGCTCAATGCCACTGTTTACAATGCTTTCACGTATTTCTTTCCAAATGTTTTTGTGATACGCTTCGTATTCTTTTATCAGTTGCTCATCGTCTTTCAAGTCGAGCGCGAGTACATATTTTCTGTTCATAATTTAATGTCCTGTTGAAGTAATTTTTACAGCGTTATCATCAACGCCTTTTCTTTTATAACCAATCGTTGCGAACAAAAGTACAACAACGAAACATATCAAAGGCACAACATAACCGTATTGAAAATTGCCCGATTTATCTGCAATAAAACCGAGCACGGGCGGCAACAATGCGCCGCCGACAATCGACATTACGAGCAAGCTTGAACCGGCTTTGGAATCAACGCCCAAGCCATCGATACCCAATGCAAATATTGTGGGGAACATAATCGACATAAAAAATGTTATGCCGAGCATTGCGTACATGGTTGCTATTCCTTTCCCGAAAATTAATTCAAGAGTCAGCAACAAACATATTGCAGCATAAATGCGCAACAATTTTGGCGGCGCAATAAACTGCATAAAAAATGTGCCTGCAAGTCTGCCGAGCATAAATAATAATCCGGCAATGCTTGCATAATAAGAAGCTTGTTTTTCAGTTATACCAACAACTTTATCGGCATACAAAATCAATAAGCTGAAGATGCAAATCTGTGCGCCTATATAAAAGAATTGCGCCACCACAGCCCATGTCAAATGCTTGTGTTTAAACGCATGAAAGAAGCCTGCCTTTTCTTTTTCATCGCTTTCTTTTTTGTCGGGTAGTTTGGAAAAAAAGAATACAATTGCAATCAACAATATCACGCTTCCTAAAATAATATAAGGCAATTTTACTGTTGATGTTTCTGACAATAAATAAGCATGACGCGCATCAACAGTCATCGCTGCGAGTTCTGCATCGGATTTAGGATTGGGCGAAAGAATAAGCCAGCCGCCAACCGTAGGCGCAATGAACGCCGCCAAGCCGTTGAAGAAATGCGCAAAGTTCAACCGTTGTACAGAAGTTTCGGGTTTGCCCAACAATGTTACATAAGGATTTGCAACGGTTTCCAAAGTTGCGAGTCCGCAAGCAACCACAAACAATGCGCCGAGAAAGAAAGGATATTGCATCGTATTCGCGGCAGGCACAAACAAAAAACATCCGACAGCGAAAAAGCAAAGTCCCGTGAGAATACCTTTTTTGTATCCGTATTTTTTAATGATTAATCCTGCAGGAATTGCCATTAAAAAATATGCAATGAAAATGGATGAATCTACCAAAGATGCCTCAACCGTTGTAAGGCTGAACGACCTGCGCAAATGCGGAATTAAAACAGGGTCAAGATTGTGAATAAATCCCCAAAAGAAAAACAGGGAAGTAACCAAAATGAAAGGGAACAAATATTTGTTTTTTGACATAAACGTTTTTAATATAATACAAATTATTCTAATAGGATAACCAACGTTAATTAAGGTTTTAAAAGTATAGAATTAAAGTGAAAAAAATAAAAAGCCTATAAAAAATATGTTTTAATTATCATCGACAGTGTCTTTATTTGAATGTTGTTTTATGTGTTTCTTCAAAAATATTTTTCTCCATTTCAAAAAACATTTTATCTTCGCACCATGTTGATAAACAAAGTAAATATTCATTGGTGGTGGCAAGCAAACTCTGCGTCGGGTATGTTTGAATAGCACTTTGTTTATAGAAAAATGAAAATCGGGTAACAAAAAATATTCAAGCCTCGGCGATAAATTCGCCGGGGCTTTTTGTTTATCTTGATTTTAAACGATTTTTCTGATTTTACTGAAAATAAAATGGAGTATAAGTATAGCGACATAACAGAAAAAATTATCAAGGCTGCAATGAATGTTCACAATGCATCAGGGAATGGTTTTCCTGAAATCGTTTATCAACGGTCTTTGGAAGTGGAGTTTAATTTAATGAATATAAATTTCGGGAGAGAAGTAAGTATGCCTGTATTTTATAAAAGCGTAAAAGTTGGAGACAGAAGAGTTGATTTTTTAGTGGAAAATATTATCAGCGTTGAATTAAAAGCGTTTGGCAAATTAGAATCGGCACATCTTGCGCAAGGAAAAAATTATTTGGAAGCATTTAATTTAGAAGTCGGTTTGCTTATCAATTTCGGGGCGAACAGCCTTGAATGGAAACGCTTGTATAACAACAAATTCAAACCAATTATATAAAATCAGTATTATAAGAAAAATCGCATAAAATCATGGTCAAGATTGAAACAACATACAAAAAAGTATTGTCAGATATTTATACACCTGTAGGAATTTACCTGCGCCTGCGCGATAAATTCCGCGATACGGTTCTGCTGGAAAGCGCAGAGTATGGCTCGTCGGAAAACAGCCGTTCCATTATCGGGATTAATGCAATCGGCGGTATTGAAGTGAAAAATTTAGGTGCAATCGAATTGAAATATCCAAACCGCAAGCCTGAAAAACAGGAAGTGAGAAGTCATTTAGAAGTGCCGGATTTGTTGTGGAATTATATGCAGCAATACGATGTGCAGCCCGCGGATAATAAGCTCGTGAAACTTGCGCAAGGCTTGTTTGGTTATGTTTCCTACAACGCCGTTCAGTTTTTTGATACCATAAAAATCAATCATGCGAATAATGAACCGGAGCGCGAAATTCCTTTGATGCGTTATCGCTTGTATCAATACGTGATTGTGATTAATCATTTCAAAAGCGAAATGTTTATTTGCGAAAACAAAATAAACGGATTGGACAGTGAACTTGATTTGGTGGAAACGTTGATTAACAATAAAGATGTTCCGTCGTTTCCGTTTGCATTGCAAGGCAAAGAAAGTTCCAACAAAACCGATGACGAATATATCGAAATGGTGCAGAAGGGAATTAAAAGTTGTTTGCGCGGCGATGTGTTTCAAATAGTGCTGAGCCGCAGGTTTCAACAAAAATTTACGGGCGACGATTTTAATGTTTACCGCACGTTGCGCAGCATCAATCCTTCGCCTTATTTGTTTTATTTTGATTACGGCGATTATAAATTGTTGGGTTCAAGTCCTGAATCGCAACTGATTGTCCGCGACGGAAAATCTATCGTTCATCCGATTGCGGGAACGTATAAAAAAACGGGCAACGAAATAGAAGATGAAAAAGCAGGCGAAGCGTTGTTGCAAGACCCGAAAGAAATTGCGGAACACACGATGCTCGTGGATTTGGCGCGAAATGATTTAAGCCGAAATTGTGAAAATGTGCACCTGAATTATTACAAACAAATTCATGCTTTCTCGCACGTGCTGCATATTGTGAGCGAAGTTTCTGGCGATGTGAAAGAGAATGCAAATCCTTTTGTGTTGCTCGCAAACACTTTTCCTGCGGGAACTTTAAGTGGCGCGCCTAAATATAAAGCTATGCAATTAATTGATGAATACGAAAAAGATTCACGCAGCTATTACGCCGGAACAATTGGTTTTGTTGGCTTTGACGGCAGCTTTAATCATGCGATTATGATAAGAAGTTTTTTGAGCAAGAATAATACTTTGTATTATCAGGCAGGCGCGGGCATTGTTGCAAAGTCCAATCCGCAAAGCGAGTTGCAGGAAGTGCATAACAAGCTTGGTGCGTTGAAACAAGCGCTGGTGCAAGCGCAGTCAATTAATAATTATTAATAATGAGATTCCTCACTTCGTTCGGAATGACGGCGCAGTCTTTGACTTTTTAAATCTATCGTGATGATTTGTAAAACAATTAAAATGTTCGCAACGTCATTTCGACGACAGGAGAAATCTCAACAAAATTCAAAATTCATAAATCATAATTAAATGCGTGTTTTAGTTTTAGATAATTACGATTCATTTACCTACAATTTAGTACATATTGTCGAGCGCATTCTGCAACAAAAAGTAGATGTGTTCCGCAACGATAAAATTGCTTTGGAAGAAGTAAATAAATACGATAAAATAATTTTATCGCCCGGTCCGGGCATTCCGAATGAAGCGGGAATTTTGTTGGATGTGATTAAGGAATATGCGCCCACAAAATCTATACTCGGCGTGTGTTTGGGCGAACAGGCAATTGGTGAAGCATTTGGCGCAACACTTGAAAATCTCACGGATGTTTTTCATGGCGTAGCAACAACTTGTAAACAAACTTCCGTAAAAAGCCCGCTGTTCAAGGGTTTAAGCGATGAGTTTACGATTGGTCGATATCACAGTTGGGTAGTGAGCAATAAAAATTTCCTTGCGGATGTGTTGGATATTACGGCTGTTGATGAACAAGGTTTCATCATGGCGCTGCAACATAAAACGTACGATGTGCAAGGGGTGCAGTTTCATCCTGAAAGTGTGCTGACACCTGATGGAGTGAGGATTTTGGAGAATTGGCTTTCTAAATAATTAAGAATTAAAAATTAGTAATTAATAATTGAACGCGAAAATGAAATATGGACACGCTTGCACGTCATGCTGAACTTGTTTCAGCATCTTATTGTTTTATCGTTTGAGATGCCGAAATAAATTCGGCATGACGGCAAACGTTTTAATTGTTCTACAAAACACCATCAACTTTAAAAATATACAGATGAAAAAGTTATTACAATATTTATTCGACTATAAAACACTTTCGCGCGAGCAGGCAAAAGAAGCCTTAATCAATATTTCCAAAAGCTTGTACAACGAGTATGAAATTACGTCGTTTGTTACGGTGTTTCTTATGCGCAGCATTACCATTGACGAGCTGCAAGGCTTTACTGACGCACTTTTGGAGCTTTCCGTAAAGATTGATTTAGGCAATGATTTAATCGATATTGTCGGCACAGGTGGCGACGGAAAAAACACTTTCAACATTTCAACGTTGGCTTGTTTTATTGTTGCAGGCACAGGGCAAAAAGTTGCAAAGCATGGAAACTACGGCGCATCTTCGATTTCCGGTTCGTCGAATGTAATGGAACAATTGGGTTACAAATTCAAGTCTGATGAAGCGTTGCTGAAGAAAGAATTGGATGAAGCAAATATTTGTTTTTTGCATGCGCCTGCGTTTCATCCGGCATTAAAAACTGTTGCGCCGATTAGAAAAAATCTTGGATTGCGAACATTTTTCAATATGCTCGGTCCGCTTGTAAATCCCGCCGGACCTAAGTTTCAGTTGCTGGGCGTTTATAATTTGGAAATGGCGCGTTTGTATAATTATCTGTTGCAGCAAAGCGGCAAAGCGTTTACGATTGTGCATAGTTTGGATGGTTATGACGAAATTTCTTTGACGAGCGACACCAAAGTTTTATCCGATAAAGGCGAATACATTGCCACGCCGGAACAGTTGGGAAAACGGCAAGTGGATGCGCAGGATATTTTCGGCGGCAACACTTTGGAAGAAGCCTCGGGTTTGTTTAAAAAAATTATCAATGGCAAAGGAAGCTGGGCGCAAAATTCCGTTGTACTGGCAAATGCCGCGATGGCGCTGCATTGTACGGGAAAATATACAACTTATGATGACGCTTTTAGTGCGGCGGTGGATAGCCTGGAAAGCGGAAAAGCGCATCAATGTTTACAGAAGTTAATAAGTCTGAACGAGGATTTGGGTTGATTTTTGGGATTAATTGGAAAACAAAATGAATGATAAAATAAGTTTGAGAAACGCGACAGAAGACGATTATGATTTGATGTATCAAATCAAAGAAAATTCCATAAAGCCTTATGTGGAGCTGGTTTGGGGATGGGAAGAAAATTTTCAACGACAGTTTTTAAAAGAAAATACTTCGTATAAAGAAGTAAAATTTATTCTGTTTGAAAATGAAGTTGCAGGATTTATCCAGACGAAAGAAAACGAAGATGAGATTTTTATCGGCAGCCTTTTTATCACAACTGATTTTCAGAAAAAGGGAATCGGAACATATTTATTGAGTGAAATTTTTAAACAAAATAAAACAGTTTCATTAGAAGTGTTGAAACTCAATACAGGCGCGATTAATTTATATAAAAGAATGAATTTTAAAGTCTGGAAAGAAGATGAACTGAAATATTTTATGAAATATACTCCGTGAATCATCGAGGTTTAAATTCGTGTAATTTGATAAAATTCGTGTAATAAAAATTTAGTGTGTGAAAAACATTTTAGAAAAAATAGTCAAACGAAAAATTGAAGAAGTTGCCGAAGCAAAGCAAAAAGTGAGTGAGGCTGAATTGCAGCGTTCATCAATGTTTCAGCGAACGCCTTTTTCTTTGAAAGCATCTTTGACAGATAAAAATAAAACAGGCATTATCGCGGAATTTAAACGCCGTTCGCCATCGAAAGGTATTATCAATGCCAATGCAAAAGTTGAAGATGTAACAAAGGCTTATACTGAAAACGGTGCAAGTTGTTTGTCAGTTTTGACGGACAAAGATTTCTTTGGCGGTTCGTTGGAAGATTTGAAAATGGCAAGACAGAATAATATTCCGATTTTGCGAAAAGATTTTATGATTGATGAATACCAGATTCTTGAAGCGTGTGCAAACGGCGCGGATGTTATCTTGTTGATTGCAGCTTGTTTAAATCCGCAACGTGTGAAAGAATTGGCAACTTATGCAAAGCAACTGGATTTGGAAGTGTTGCTCGAAATTCACGGAGATGATGAATTGGCGTGCGTTTGCGACGAAGTGGATTTCGTTGGCGTGAACAACCGCAACTTAAAAACATTTGAAGTGGACATTGAAAATTCCATTCGTTTACTCAACAAATTGCCGAAAGATAAATTAGCAATTGCGGAAAGCGGCATTGATAATGTGGAAGTGGTAAAACAGTTGCGCAGCGCGGGTTTCAAAGGATTTTTAATTGGCGAAAATTTTATGAAACATGAAAACCCGGGCGAAGCATTTAAGAATTATGTTCAACAATTAAAAGTAATAGAAAGCTAAAATGTGGATGCTCTGTGTGGCGTCTTCGCCGCGCAGTTTTATTCTGTCGGCTCTGCCGACCAAAATAAAAATTTGATTATGAAAATTAAAGTCTGTGGCATGACGCAAGTTGAACAAATAAATGCGTTGAACGATTTAAACGCAGATTTCGTCGGCTTTATTTTTTACGAAAAATCGCCACGCTATGTGTTGAATCATTTATCGGAAAATGAAATAAAAAATATCAATAGAAATTTTAAAAATGTCGGTGTGTTTGTAAATGCTTCGGCAGAAGAAATTTTTCTAAAAATAAAAAATTGCAGGCTTGATGTAGTGCAGCTTCACGGTGATGAATCGCCGGAATTTGTAAAAATTATTTCTTCTGAAAAGCCTGTGATTAAAGCATTTGGCGTGAAAGACGCCGAAGATTTGGAACAAAAAATAAAGGATTATTCTGATGTTGCAGATTATTTTATGTTCGACACTTCGTCCAAAAATTATGGCGGTACAGGAAAGAAATTTGACTGGAATATTTTGCAAAATTCGTTCATCAGTAAACCGTATTTTTTGAGTGGCGGCATTGACGAAAACGATATTGAAGCGATTCATTCTTTAACAAAAACGGATGCGGGAAAACATTTATTTTCGTTGGACATAAACAGCAGGTTTGAGGTTTCTCCCGGCGTAAAAAATATTCCGAAAACCGAAAAGTTTCTGCAAGAAATTAAAAACTTAGTTTAATGAAGAAGATTTTCTTTAGCATAATTTTTTTAGTAGAAAATATTTATGCTCATTCACAGAATATAACTGTTCAGCAAGTCAATTCCGATGCAGATGTTTTAGCGTA
This sequence comes from Arachidicoccus sp. BS20, assembly GCF_001659705.1. NCBI lineage: Bacteria > Pseudomonadati > Bacteroidota > Chitinophagia > Chitinophagales > Chitinophagaceae > Arachidicoccus > Arachidicoccus ginsenosidimutans. The sequence continues at coordinate 413,416 of NZ_CP015971.1, read as the reverse complement.
TGTGAAGCAGGAAAATTATGATAAAGACAATGCGCCGCAATGGAATCATTTTTATTTAACGGATGGAACAGAATGGAAAAGTTACTATAATTTAAGTACACAGCAAGTCGCTTCCGTTGAAGAAAATATGCAGCACACGAGTTGGCAAAAGGCAGATGTGAACGGCGATGGAAAGCCCGATTTAATCGTGAACGGATATATCGCTCGTCGCCCGAAAGACTGGAATACAAGCACTTTCAAACTGCTGGTGTTTCTTTCGCAACGTGGAAACGGTTATGTGGAACTGAATCTGATAGATGACCAATTGGATAAATTTCCTTCGTATTTTGACGTGCTTCCAAGCGACACTGTCAATTATTTGAAAGTTTATCGTTGGCAGCCCGATGCAGACGCAGCGTTAAAGCTGCCTTTGAAAATTGATACGTTGCGCTATCACAATATGCTGGATAATTTTGTGAATTACTCGCAATATTTATATGAAAAAAATATACAAAAAATTGATTATCTGGTAAAGGATTTTCAGCCTGATACATACAAAGAGTTGAGTGTTGAGAAGTTGAATGAAAAATATGCAAACGTGGTTATCAGCATTATGCAGCCCGATTCTAAAACGCCGTCAACTTTTAAGGCGAGAATGACAACCGCGTTGTGGGGAAGCGTTGATTCTTTGATGCGCAGCATTCCGTTGAGAGGCGATAGCACCGTTTATAATTCATCAATACAAGATGAAAAGTTGCCGATTGTAACGACAATTTATTATACAGACGGCAGTAAAAAAATAATCAAAGATTATGATGGCGATGTTTCATTTTCGTTGATGACATTGTATCAAACGTTTGAAACAATTATCGGCAGAACGCTTGATGAATATCAGCAAAGGCAGCAACGAATCAGCGAATTTATGGATGATATGTTCAGCTTTTAAAAAATAAAAATTCAATGAGTAAAATAGAAATAGACGAAAACGGATATTACGGAAACTTCGGCGGAGCGTACATTCCCGAGATGCTGTATCCGAATGTGGAAGAATTAAAATCGAAATATCTTGAGATAATGTACGAAGATTCTTTTCAGAAAGAATTTCAATATTTATTAAAGGATTACGTCGGTCGTCCGTCGCCGTTGTATTTGGCGGAAAGATTAAGCGAACAAATCGGCGCAACAACTTATTTAAAAAGAGAAGACCTCAATCATACGGGCGCGCACAAAATCAACAACGCCATCGGACAAGTTTTATTGGCACAACGATTAGGCAAAAAACGCATTATTGCCGAGACAGGTGCGGGACAACACGGCGTGGCAACGGCAACAGTTTGTGCGTTAAAAGGTTTGGAATGTATCGTGTACATGGGTGCGATTGATATAGAAAGACAAGCGCCGAATGTAGCGAGAATGAAGATGCTCGGCGCAAAAGTCGTTCCTGCAAAAAGCGGAAGCCAAACGCTGAAAGACGCCACCAATGAGGCTATCCGCGATTGGATTAACAATCCTGCGGACACGCATTATGTAATCGGAAGTGTTGTTGGTCCGCATCCTTATCCCGATATGGTGGCGCGTTTTCAAAGCGTCATCAGCGAAGAAATAAGAAAGCAGTTAAAAGAAAAAACAAATAGTGAATTGCCTAATTATTTAGTTGCCTGCGTTGGTGGCGGCAGCAATGCGGCAGGAACTTTTTATCATTATCTGAATGAAGAAAGCGTGAAACTTGTTGCCATTGAAGCAGCGGGACACGGCGTAAATTCAGGTATGAGCGCAGCTACGACACAGCTTGGAACGCTTGGCGTTTTGCATGGCAGTAAAAGTATTGTAATGCAAACCGAAGACGGGCAAGTGGTAGAACCGCACAGCATTTCCGCAGGTTTGGATTATCCGGGTATTGGTCCTTTGCACGCGCATTTGTTTGAAAGCAAAAGAGGAATATTTTTAAGTGCAACTGATGACGAAGCGTTGGAAGCAGCATTTAATTTAACAAGGTTGGAAGGCATTATTCCTGCGCTGGAAAGTTCGCACGCATTGGCAGGACTGAAGAAACTGGATTTGAAAAAAGAAGATGTTGTTGTAGTTTGTTTGAGCGGCAGAGGCGATAAGGATATGGATACCTATATGAAAGCGATGGGATAATTAGTAATTAAGAATTAAGAATTGTTAAGTTTCGATTTTAATAAAGATTACGTTTTAGAAGACAAACGAGTTCTGCTTCGTCCGTTAAAAGTCACTGATGACGAGCATTTACGTGTATTTTCTTTGAACGAACCTGAGCTTTGGAAGTATTCGCCGATTAATGCAGGTGCAGCGGGCGAAGAGAATCTGAAAAAATATGTTGATATGGCTATATTATCAAGAGAGAATAAAATTCATTATCCGTTTGTTGTTTTTGATAAAGCGAAAAACGAATATGCAGGCAGCACAAGATTTTATGATATTTCATTTTTACACAAATCAACTTCAATCGGTTCTACATGGTATGGAAAGAACTTTCAGGGAACAGGATTGAACAAGCATTGCAAATATTTGTTGTTACAATTTGCTTTTGAAGAAATGGAAATGGAGCGCGTTCAGTTTGAAGCAGATAACACAAATGAAAAAAGTATCGCAGCGATGAAAAGCATTGGTTGTGTAGTTGAAGGTGTTTTGCGAAGCCACAAAACAATGGAACATGGAAGACGTGATACAATTGTGTTGAGCATTTTAAAAGATGAATGGTTTGGTCATGTAAAAGAAAATTTGAGGAAGAAATTATAAACCCAAAAAAGTGTATGAGGATATAGCTGTGTGAAGCGTCCTCGCTTCACACGATTATTCTATCGCCTCAGGCGATTTAATTTTGAAAAAATAAATAAATGAGCAGAATAAAAAACTTATTCGACAATAAAAACAAAAACGTGCTGAATGTCTATTGTACTGCAGGTTTCCCGAAGTTAAACAGCACGTTGGAAGTAATGAAAGCGTTGCAAAACAACGGCGCCGATTTAATAGAATTGGGAATGCCGTACAGTGACCCTTTGGCGGACGGCGAAGTAATTCAGCAGAGTGGGAGTGTGGCTCTGAAAAACGGCATGACGATAAAAGTCTTGTTGGAGCAATTAAAAAATTTCAGAGGAGATATTTCTGTGCCTGTTGTACTGATGGGTTACTTAAATCCTGTGTTGCAATACGGTTTTGAAAAATTTTGTGCAGATGTTTCGGCTATCGGAATTGACGGATTGATTTTGCCTGATATGCCGCAAATAAGCTTTGAGAAAGAGTACAGCGCAATCATGAAAAAATACGGATTGGATTTTATCTTTCTCGTTACGCCCGAAACTTCAGAAGAGCGCGTGAAAAAACTGGACGAATTGAGTTCCGGATTTTTGTACGCCGTTTCTTCTTCGTCCACAACAGGAAAAGATAAAAGCTTTGAAGATGTTGAAAAATATTTGCAACGCTTGCAGTCGTATTCGCTGAAATGCCCGATTTTAACGGGTTTCGGCGTGAAGGACAAAGTAACTTTTCAATCGGTTTGCAAATATTCCAACGGCGCAATTATCGGAAGTGCGTATATCAAAGCATTACAAAATGCAGATGATATTGAAACGGCTACGAAAGAATTTTTGCAATCGGTGTTGCCTTGAAATCGCTATGAAGCGATAGAATAATCGTGTGAAGCGAAGACGCTTCACACAGCGAAAATTTTGATAATCTTTTTATAAAATAATTAATTTAAGTCGCAAGAATTTATTTCGGTATCTATTTTATTTCAGGTATTTAGATTCCGCAACAAGTTCGGAACGTGCAAAGGTTTTCAAATATTTTAAGCCTTAAACAATTTTTAATTAATAATTATTCACATGAACATCGCAATCATCAAATACAACGCAGGCAACATTCAATCGGTTTTATATGCTTTGGAGCGCATTGGTTTTTCGGCAAAAGTTACGGATGACGAGAACGAAATTTTATCCGCCGACAAAGTGATTTTTCCCGGCGTGGGCGAGGCGAGCAGCGCCATGAAATATTTGCGCGAGCGTAATCTTGATACGCTCATCAAAAACCTGCAACAACCCGTATTGGGTATTTGTCTGGGAATGCAACTGATGTGCCGCCACAGCGAAGAAAACGATGCGCGATGCTTGGGCATTTTTGATGAAGATGTGAAGCTATTTTCACCCTCTCCTTTGGAGAGGGACGGGGTGAGGCTGCTGAAAGTTCCACAGATTGGTTGGAACAATATTTATAATTTGCAATCGCCGTTGTTTGCGGGCGTACAGGAAAACAGTTATGTGTATCTCGTACACAGTTACGCTGCTGCTTTAGGTGAGCATACTATTGCAACTGCCGATTATGTGCAGCCGTACAGTACAGCTTTGCACAAAAACAATTTTTACGGCGTTCAGTTTCATCCTGAAAAAAGTGCGGAAGTAGGAGAGCAAATTTTGCGTAATTTTGCGGAGAATATATAAATTAAATGCAGGATTATGCAAGATTATGTCAGAGTTACAGAACAACCATCGCCGTACAGGCACCTGGAAAAAATGCCCGTGAAAGATTTGCTTGAGGGAATGAATAAAGAAGATGAATGCGTGCCGAAAGCTGTACAAAAAGCCATTCCGCAGATAGAAAAACTAATCAATGCAGTAGTTGAAAAATTGCAGCTCGGCGGTCGCTTGTTTTATATCGGTGCAGGCACCAGCGGACGTCTTGGTGTGTTGGATGCGAGCGAATGCCCGCCAACTTTTGGCGTACCTGAAGATTTGATAAACGGCATTATTGCCGGTGGCGAAACGGCTTTGCGCCATGCCGTTGAAAACGCAGAAGATGATTATGAACAAGGCTGGCAGGATTTGCTGAATGAAAAAATATCTACGAAAGATTTCGTAATCGGGCTTACCGCAAGCGGCGGCGCACCTTACGTGTTGGGTGCCTTGGAAAATTGCAAACAAAATAATATTGCCACAGGCTGCATTACTTGCAACGCAAATGCTTATGTGGCACAGGTTTCGGACTATCCGGTCGAAGTAATTGTAGGCGCGGAGTTTTTGACGGGAAGTACAAGATTGAAAAGCGGAACTGCGCAAAAATTGGTGCTGAATATGATTTCTACCATTACCATGATTCGCCTGAACAAAGTTCACGACAATCAAATGGTAAATATGCAACTGACGAATGAAAAACTAATCGACAGAGGAACAAGAATGCTCATGAATAATCTCAATATTGATGATTACCAAAAGGCGAAAGAATTGCTGCTGAAATATGGAAGCGTTGCAAAAGCGGAAGAAAATTTTGTGTTTAGTTAAAGAGAATTAATCCGTAGAGGTTTATAAAGTTTTTTCACGGAGTTATGCAGTGAATTCTTTATGTAACTTTGCATTTGCTTAGTGCAATTTTGTGTAACAACTTTATATCAATTCAATCAATGTCTTTTAAGAAAAGTACCAACAATTATCAATCCAAGAAAAACATTATCGCGGGGCGCAATCCTTTGCTGGAAGCCTTGCGCAGCGGCGATAACATCGATAAAATATTGCTCTTTAAAAATGCTTCGGGCGATGTCATTAATGACATTCGCAACAAAGCAAAACAGCTCAATATTCCTATTCAATATGTGCCAAATGAAAAGCTGAACCAATTAACCAATATCAATCATCAGGGTGTAGTTGCGTTTAAGTCATCGGTTATTTATCAGGATTTGCAGCAAGTGATTGATTGGATTAACGGCAATGGCGAAGTTCCGTTATTATTGATGCTCGATGGCGTTACGGACGTGCGTAACATTGGCGCGATTGCACGGAGTGCGCTCTGTACAGGTGTCCATGCGATTATCATTCCCGATAAAGGCGTAGGCGCGTTGCACGAAGACGCGGTAAAAAGCAGCGCAGGCGCGTTGGAAAAAATTCAGATTTGCCGTGTGAACAGTTTGCTGAAAGCCGTTGATGACCTGCATCTGAACGGCATCAAAGTTTTTACGAGCGAAATGAATGCCTCGAAAAAAATATTTGAAATTGATTTTACCGAACCTTGCTGCATTGTAATGGGCGGCGAAGAAAACGGTGTTCAATCTTATATTTCAAAAGCTGCGGACGAGAAATTTTCCATTCCCATGAAAAGCGATTTCGATTCGCTGAATGTTTCTGTTGCCACAGGTATTTCGTTGTATGAAGCGATGAAGCAAAGATTATAAATGCTTAATGCTATAAATCGGAATCGGCGGATCAAAGTATTGATTATTCTCATTCCTGTTATAAATCTGCAATACAATATCCATCCCTTTTACCACACGACCGAATGCTGCATAACCCAGTTTGTCAGGATTATTCACACCGCCGGAATCGTAACCCGGCTGGTCGCCGATGCAGATAAAAAATTCCGAAGTTGCCGTGCCGGGCTCTTCACGTGCCAAAGAAATTGTGCCGTTTTTATGCAGAATCCCTGTTTTCTTGGTGCTTTCGTGCGGAATGCCTTTGAGTGTTGCATATTTCGCAGGATTGGTTTGCCAGATGCCGCCTTGTATTAATTCTACTTTCGAAGCATTGGACGGCTGATTATCTCTGTTCAATACACGATAAAAATTTGAGCTGCTATACAATCCGGAATCAACATAAGACAAAAATGCGGCAACGGTTTTAGGCGCTTGTTTTGGATATAATTCCACTTCAATATCGCCGAGTTTTGTTGTAATTAATACATGAGGATTAGTGTACTTATGATGCGAAGTGCAACCATAAACTAATAAAATAGTGGTAAGAATAAAGAAGAGTTTTTTCATTTTTAATAATTAACTTTCAATGTCTTTGAGATTTCTCCTTATGTTGAAATGACGGATGCCGTGTTGTTCTTATCACTTCAACACAACCGCACTCAACGCCGGCAAATGTACATTCAGTTCAAAATATTTTGCGGCTTTATCTATTTCCTGCATGTCAATATTGGGATTATATACTTCATCAGTTCCCCAAAAAAGTTGACTGTCGCTATTGAAAATTTCTGTCCATTTTGTTTTTCCGAAAACATTAATTTTCCAATTCCAACGCACTTCGGGAAGCATATTTAAAATAACCAAAATATCGTCTTTGGCTTTCAAGCCTTTGCGCTTAAATGCAAGCACAGCCTCGCTTTCATGCTTTAAGTCTATCCATTCAAAGCCATCGTGTTCAAATTGTTTTTCGTACAAAGCATTTTCTTCCCGGTACAATTTGTTTAGCGCTTTTACACACTCTTTCATGCCCTGATGACTTTGCCACATTAGCAAATCCCATTGCAGTTCGCTCTTATAATTCCATTCCCCGGTAGCTGCAAATTCATTGCCCATAAACAACAACTTTGCCCCAGGATGCAGAAACATATATGAATACAACAAACGAAGGTTGGCAAACTTCTGCCAATCATCGCCGGGCATTTTGTAGAGCATCGGGCTTTTACCATGAACGACTTCGTCGTGGCTCAAAGGCAGCATAAAATTTTCATCATAAAAATACGCCATGCTGAACGTAATATCATTCTGATGATACGGACGATAAACCGGCTCGCGTTTAAAATATTTCAGCGTATCGTGCATCCAGCCCATCATCCATTTCATACCGAAACCCATGCCTCCTTCAAATGTTGGTTTGCTTATTTTAGACCAGTCAGTAGATTCTTCTGCAATAGTTTGTATATCGGGGAAATCCCGGTATAAAGTTTCGTTCAGCAGCTTTATAAAATCAATTGCCTCAAGATTGCCGTTGCCGCCATGAATATTAGCTTCCCATTGCCCTTCTTCCCGGCTGTAATCCAGTCGCAGTACGGAACTCACGGCATCCACACGTATCCCGTCCGCATGAAAACGGTCGCACCAAAAGTGGGCGCTGCTCAACAAAAAACTACGTACCTCGCCACGTGAATAATTGAAAATATACGAGTTCCAGTCGGGATGAAATCCCTTGCGCATATCGGCATATTCATAAGTGTGTTCGCCGTCGAAACGGTAGAGTCCGTGAGCATCTGCAGGAAAATGCGAAGGCACCCAATCGAGAATTACACCAATATTTTCGTTATGCAACGTATCAATTAGTTTCATTAAATCTTCAGGTTTGCCGAAGCGGCTTGTAGCGGCAAAAAATCCTGTTCCCTGATAACCCCAGCTTCCGTCAAAAGGATGTTCCATCACAGGCATAAACTCAACATGCGTAAACCCCAATTCTTTCACATAAGGCACAAGCAAATCAATCATGTTGAGATAGGTATTGTACGATTCTTCGTTGTATTTATCGGGTCGCATCCAACTCGCAAGATGCACTTCATATATGGAAAATGGTGCATTGAGCGCATTGATTTTCTTTCTTTTCTTCATCCATAAATCGTCCTGCCAATTGTAATTTAAGGTATGAGTAATAGATGCCGTTTTAGGACGTTTCTCTGCAAAGTTAGCAAAAGGGTCGGCTTTGTAAAGCGTTTCATTATCTGCGGTAATGATGCAGTATTTGTACAATTCGTCCACTGCAACATTCGGAATAAATCCTTCCCAAATACCGGAAGAATCCTGACGAACAATTAATTTGTGGGCATCTTTATTCCAATGGTTAAAATCTCCTATAACCGAGACGTATCGGGCATTTGGCGCCCATACAGCAAAATATGTTCCCGGCGTGTTAAGGACAGTAATTTGTTTATTTCCAAATAACTTATACAGTCTGCAATGCGTACCGTATTGATAAGATTTTATATCATCATCTGTAAACAAAGAATAGTTCCATACAGGCTTGGATGTATCGATAAAATATTGTTCTTCGTACGGCGGCATTTGCTCACTCATGATTATAAAGATTATGAATAAGCAAGATACGAATGAATTATGAATTGCAACAACAGAAACAGACTGCATGAAACCGGCAGGTTAAAAAGGTATGAAGTCGGCAGAGTTCCAATAAATAATAAACGACTCAATAGTAATTTTTCTAAATCTTATTTCACTTCTTCAACCACAACAGCCGTTCCATACGCAAGCACTTCGGTAATTCCATTCATTACTTCGTTGGCATCGTAGCGCATATTGATAACGGCATTGGCGCCTAATTGCCGTGCGTGTTCAATCATTAAGTCCAAGGCTTCTTCTCTTGTTTTTTCGCAGAGTTCCGTGAAAACACTAAGCTTTCCGCCAAACAGACTTTGAATGCCGCCTGCAAAATTTCCGAACACGCTTCTCGAACGAACTGTGATGCCGCGTACAAGCCCTAATTGTTTTACCACATTATAGCCTTCCAAAGTTGTGCTTGTGGTAATGAGTGTTGTGTCCATTTTTTTGTTTTAGTTTGGTATAAAAATACAAAAAAGCGAGTTGAAATTTCAACCCGCTTTTCATTTAATATTTCTTATTTCAAACTTACTTCACTTCTTCAAACTCTGCATCGGTTACATTATCGCCGCTGCTTTGTTGAGAAGAACCGGTGTCTGTCGTTGCGTTTGCAGAAGCATCCCCGCCGTCTTGCTGCGCTTTGTAAATGTCTTCGCTTGCGGCTGTCCATGCGGCATTCAACGCTTCGAGAGATGTATCAACAGATGCAATATTCTGCGATTTGTGCGCTTCTTTCAAGTTGTTCAACGCAGTTTCGATAGCGCCTTTTTTATCCGCAGGAATTTTATCGCCAAACTCTTTCAGTTGTTTTTCCGTTTGGAAAATCAGGCTGTCGGCTTGGTTCAGTTTATCTACTTTTTCGCGTTCAGCTTTATCGGCAGATTCGTTGGCTTTAGCTTCCGCTTTCATCTTTTCGATTTCATCTTTGCTCAAACCGCTACCTGCTTCAATACGGATTTTTTGTTCCTTGCCTGTGCCTTTGTCTTTCGCGCTTACGTGCAAAATACCGTTGGCGTCAATATCAAAAGTTACTTCGATTTGCGGAACGCCGCGCGGTGCAGGCGGAATGCCGTCTAAGTTAAATACGCCCAAACTTTTATTGTCTTTCGCCATAGAACGTTCGCCTTGCAGAATATGAATTTGTACGCCCGGTTGATTGTCGCTTGCTGTTGAAAATACTTCCGTTTTCTTTGACGGAATAGTTGTGTTCGCAGGAATCATAGGCGTCATTACGCTGCCCATTGTTTCGATACCTAAAGTCAAAGGCGTAACGTCCAGCAACAATACATCTTTCACTTCGCCTGTTAAAACTGCGCCCTGAATAGCTGCACCAATTGCAACTACTTCATCGGGATTCACACCTTTATGCGGTTTCTTACCGAAGAATTTTTCTACAATTTCCTGTACTTTCGGAATACGAGTAGAACCACCGACAAGAATTACTTCGTCAATATCGCTTGTGCTGTAACCTGCATCTTTCAACGCAGCTTCACAAGGTTTCAAACATCTTTCAAAAAGACTGTCGCTCAATTGCTCAAATTTGGCACGGCTTAGTTTTTTCACTAAGTGTTTAGGCACGCCATCAACTGCCGTGATGTAAGGCAAATTGATTTCCGTTTCGGTAGAAGAGGACAATTCGACTTTTGCTTTTTCCGCTGCTTCTTTCAAACGTTGCAAAGCCATCGGGTCTTTGCGCAGGTCAATGCCCTCATCGCTTTTAAATTCGTCAGCGAGCCAATCCATAATTACTTTATCAAAATCATCGCCGCCAAGATGCGTATCGCCGTTGGTTGATTTTACTTCAAACACACCGTCGCCCAAATCCAAGATGGAAATATCGAATGTACCTCCGCCCAAATCGAACACGGCAATTTTATGTTCCTTACCGCCTTTGTCCAAACCGTAAGCCAACGCTGCGGCTGTGGGTTCATTCACTATTCTGCGCACATTTAAACCTGCGATTTCGCCTGCTTCTTTCGTTGCCTGGCGTTGTGCATCGTTGAAGTATGCAGGAACCGTAATCACGGCTTCTGTTACTTCCTGCCCCAAATAATCTTCCGCCGTTTTTTTCATTTTCTGTAAAACCATTGCGGAAATTTCCTGCGGCGTATATTGACGACCGTCAATATCCACGCGCACGGTATTGTTGTCGCCTTTCACTACTTTGTAGCTGAAATGCGTGATTTCGTTGCCAACTTCATCAAACTTGCGACCCATAAAACGCTTTACACTCATGATGGTGTTTTGCGGATTGGTAATCGCCTGGCGCTTTGCGGGATCGCCCACTTTACGCTCGCCGTTTTTCAAAAATGCCACGACCGACGGCGTGGTACGGCGCCCCTCGTCGTTGGCAATTACCACAGGTTCGTTACCTTCCATTACGGCAACGCAGCTGTTGGTTGTTCCTAAGTCAATTCCTATAATTTTTCCCATTGTATATTGATATTTAATTTTTTAAAAAGATTTTCTAACAAATAGTCAATCATTGTGCCACAGGTAATTGCTATGCAAAAATGACAGTTTGGTAAAGGTTTGTTGATTTCAGATATTAAAAAAGTTGAATAATGTCATGTGGGAGTGAAAATGATTGACATTTTGTAAGATTTTCCCGCAGATGAACGCAGATTTGTTTCGCAGATTCGCACAGAAAAATCAGCGAATATCTACGTGTTTTTAATCAGCGTCTTCTGCGAGAAAAGAAAATAAAAAACCGATGATTTCAAGAATCATCGGCTATCTCATTCGGTTGTAGGTATTTTTAATTTAAGTTCATCGGAACTTCCATTAACAGAATTTCCGCGTCTTGCGCATTTGCCGTAATATCGATTTTGTCTGTATCCCAAATTCCCAACCCGTCTCTTTCGTTTAACACGTTTCCATTAACAGAAAAATCTCCTTTAATTACAAATGCGTAAATGCCGTTGCCATGCTTTTTCAATTTGTATTCGGCTGAAAAACCTCTGTCAAATTTCCCCATGTGAAACCATGCATCCTGATGAATCCATACGCCTTCATCGCCGGCATTAGGAGAGAGGATTTGTTGCAATTTATTATATCTGTCGTCAGCGTTCAGCGTAATTTGGTCATAACGCGGCGTTACATTTTCCTTGTTGGGGAAAATCCATATTTGTAAAAATTTTACCTGTTCGTCTTTATTCCTGTTGTATTCGCTGTGATAAATTCCGGTTCCTGCACTCATTGCCTGAATATCGCCTTTGCGGATAACGGCTGTGTTGCCCATGCTGTCCTTATGTTCCAAATCGCCTTCGAGCGGAATGCTGATAATTTCCATATTTTCGTGCGGATGCGCGCCGAAGCCCATTCCCTGAGAAACCGTATCGTCGTTCAATACGCGGAGCACGCCGAAGTGTACTCTTTCGGGATTATAATAATTCGCAAAACTGAATGTGTGATAACTGTTGAGCCAACCGTGATTGGCGTGCCCTCTTGTGTCGGCTTTATGTAAGATTGTCTTTGCCATATCGTATTTTCCTTTTTTGAATGCAAAGATGCGACGGGCAGAGAGGTGTTTCCAATAATGTAGATTAAGAGTTTAGATAGGAGTGCAATACAACTTATTGTTGTCAGAAAAATCTATCCAAAATGCTAAACCTTTTTTATTGTCTGATGAATAAATTATTTGTTGAAATGCACCAATATAATCTTTGTAATGTTCTTCGGTTGGAACTTTAATGAATCTTTTTGTTCGGTTTATATTTCCTTTAGTAAAAGAAATAATTTCATGTATTACGGAGAAATGATTGTTCTCAAAATCGTCATAGATACAACGTAAATTATCCTTTTTGTCAAAGTTAATAGTCAATAATGCGCCATGTTTTGCAAGTAATATCGGCGCACTCCAATTCTTACCTTTATTGTTACTGTAACTGATATACAGCTCATTTATATGATGCGGTTTTTGCCAACCGATTGCAATATTTTCTTTGTTGTTTGCAAGAACCGTCATTGCGCTTATAAGCGAATCAGATATTTGTGCAATTGGTTTGATATTATCCTCGTTTAAATTATTTGTAAAATAAATATTGCCTTTCCAATACGAGCCTACGGAAAATAATAATCCATTTTCCGAATTATTTAGTGATGCGCCTAAAAAAATAGTATTTCTGTTGATTGACGGCGAATATTGAGCTGACCAAGTTTTACAATCGTCTTTAGAAGTCTGTATTTGTACAAAACCTGTGTCCAGCATTTTATTGTATTGAACATAAGATAAATAACATATTCCTTTGTGAAAACTTATTGCGGGCTAGTCCAAAAGTGTGTTGTCGGAATGTACAGGGATTGAGGTTAATGCAAATTCGTTAGTTGTATTATTAAGTTTATAAACCGCAATATCGCTTGAAAAGAAACTACTATCAACGCGCATCAATGCCAAAAACGTGTTACCTAAAGAATCGGTTGTCAAAGTGGGATTTCCTATAATAAGTGTGCCTGCTTTGTCAATAATCTTCTTGGATTGCCATGTTTTACCAAAATCATTTGATACGGAATATGCCACACAAAAATCGCCTGTGTGTTGTGTATCAAATATGGTTTTTGAAGGTCTTGCTCCCATCCATACAGCAATTACTTTATTTTTTGATATAAAGGATGCTGTAATTTCATAGCATCTGCTGCCATTAGCGATTAAGGATGAAGTTTGTGAGTGGCAAATGTTTGCGCAGAAAAATAATAAAATAAATAGAGTACGCATCATGAAACATCACTTATTGCATCGTTCAAAAAATGATTAAAAGGTTGTAATGCTTTCAACGCATTCGCGGCATAAGAAAGAAATTTTTCGGAAAGAACATCTTCATCTTTTACATAATGAATGGCAATCATTTCCTTGTGTTTCAGGTATTCTGCCAAAGGATGTTCTTTATCAAAACCTTGCGGAACTTTGGATAATTTTTCATTCTCAAGCGCGTAATATTTTTTAAAAATTTTCTCATTGATGATATTGGAAAATGCTTCCGAATTATATACAATTTCCTGCCTGATTGCTTTTAAAACTTTCGGTTCGGGTAAATGAATGCCGCCTGCGAGAAAAGAACCGTTCGGCTCGATGTGCAAATAATACGCGGATTTTGCCATATTCATTTTGCCGGAAAGCAGCGCGCCGAAATTGGTTTTGTACGGCGATTTGTCTTTTGAAAAACGAATGTCGCGATTGATGCGGAACACGCAATCTTTTGCATTCAGTTCTGCAATGTATGGTTCAAACTTTCCCAGTTCTTTGAGCATTGCATCTACAAACTGATGAAAATTTCCCTTCGCTAAATCATACTTTTCTTTGTTGGCATGAAACCAATCGCGGTCGTTGTGCTTTTTTAACGCTGTGAGAAATTGGAGTGTTTGTTTATGAATTGTTGCGGACATACATTAATATTTTGAATTTCTCATTCCGTGCATAATGCTATTGACAAAAACGGTATTGTTTTCGATTTCGTAAATAATCAAATATGGAAATCTGTTGGTTTTAATCCGTCTGTAAATATCATTGACATAACTGTAATATTCGGGATGCTCACTGATTTTTTCTAAAGATATTTCTACTTCTTCCACGAACTCATTTCCTAAACCGGTTCTTTGTTCTTCATACCAATCATAAGCATCTTGCATATCCGATATGGCTTCGGACTGTAGAACAACTTGATACATTATTCCTGTTTTCTTGTGATAATACTTTTTGCTTCTTCCCAATTATATAATTTGCTTTCGCCGTTCAGTCTTTTTTGTCGGCGATTATCAAACTCGCGAATTTCTTCTTCTGAAAAAGTATATTCAAAATCATCGTCTTCACTATACTCTTTTGCAAGCGCATACAAAAGTTTCAAAAGCTTGCCATCGCCTGTATCTATATATTGATGCAGTTTCTGCCGAATAGTTGTTGTTGTCATAATTCATTCAATTTTTCGATAACAAATTTACATTTAATTCTTTCAAAAGAAAAAACTAAAAACCGTTGTGTATTTAACTGCAAAACGAAGTTTGACGCAATCAAATACACAACAAATATGTATAAACCTTAGTAACATAAACAGCCTTTGAGAAAATACCTTATTACGCTTTATTGCAAGTAAAAAATAATGTAATAAGGTGAAATTCATCAGTAATTTGATTATTACTAAGGTTGTAATAAAAGTGTTCGGAAAAAGTATAAAAAAATGTTTGGAAAACCCTTTTTATCCACACTTTCAAATCATCAATCTTAAATCCAAAATCACAAATAAGAAATGATTATCTTGCAACTCGTATGGACAATTTTGTAGTATCGGCACGAAAATATCGCCCGCAAACTTTCGACACGGTTGTGGGGCAAAAACATATCACAACAACTTTAAAAAACGCGATTAAGAATCATCAGTTGGCGCACGCATTTTTGTTCTGCGGTCCGCGCGGCGTGGGCAAAACCACCTGCGCACGTATTTTGGCAAAAACAATCAACTGCGAAAACCTTCAGCCGAATGGCGAAGCTTGCGACAAATGCCCGTCGTGCGTGAGTTTCAACGATGGTGCATCTTTAAATATTCACGAATTAGACGCCGCGAGCAATAACTCTGTGGATGACATTCGCGCGCTTGTCGAGCAAGTACGTTTTGCGCCGCAGGCGGGGAAATACAAAGTATATATTGTGGACGAAGTTCACATGCTGAGCGCAAGCGCATTCAATGCTTTTCTGAAAACTCTGGAAGAACCACCGGGCTATGCGATTTTTATTTTGGCAACTACGGAAAAACATAAAATTCTTCCCACGATTTTGAGCCGTTGTCAAATCTTCGATTTTAAAAGAATTACCAATAACGATACGGTTGAACATCTCGAAGAAATTGTTGAGAACGAACATCTCAATGCCGAGAAAGCTGCGCTGCAAGTAATTGCGCAAAAGAGTGAAGGCTGTATGCGCGATGCGTTAAGCATTCTGGATAAAATCGTCAGTTTTACCGATGGAAAATTAACGTACCAAAATACAATTGATAACCTGAATATTCTGGATGAAGATTATTATTTCAAAATGCTGGAATGCTTACTGCAACAGGATTTGGCAGGATTAATGTTGTTGTACGACGAAATCAACCGAAAAGGCTTTGAAGGCGACATGGTACTAAACGGCTTTGCGGAATTTATCAGGAATTTATTGGTTTGCCAGGATTCAAAAGCCGCAAGTTTACTGGATGTTGTGGAAGGTTTGCAACAGAAATATTTGGACTTTGCGAAGAAAGTTTCGGCTTCATTGTTGGTAAGTGCGTTGAATATTTTGAACGAAGCGGAAATCAATTACAAGCAAGCGCGCAACAAAAGGTTGCACGTAGAAATGGCATTAATCAAACTGAATTTTTTACAACAAGCCATAGAATTAGCTTCCGAGAATGGAGTTGTTATAAAAAAAAAGCGGATTGACGGACCGGTAGCTTTTCGCGAAAAGAAAATCGAGCCTTTGCAAATCATTGCGCAGCCGCAGGCTCCGAAAGACACTTCTGCGAGATTGTATATAGCAAAAGAAACTCCCGGAAAAACTACGACAAAAGAAGATGTGAAACCGATTGTTGAAGAGAAAAAAACTGTCGCACAAAATCCTTTGCCGAAAGCAAAACCACAAATTTCGACACGAGTACAATCGCCTGTTTCCAAACAGACTTTACTGGATGCAATTAAAGCGAAAGTGGGCAAAGAATATGATGTAACGGAAGTTGAAAATCCCGAACCGCTTGAACTGTGCCGGTTACAGAGTACGTGGCTGGCGTATTCCGACGAACTGCTACAGCAAAATAAACATGCTGCCGCAATGACTTTTCGCGCTGCAGAATTAATGATTGTGGACGACGAAAATTTTAAAATATTCGTTCATACAACAGTGCAGAAAAAACAGATTGAATTGGAAAGATTGTTTGTTATGGAAAAAATCTGCGCGCTGTTTAAAAACCGGATGCTGAATTTTCAAATCGAATTTTCGCAGTCCGATGAAGAGCCGGAAGATGTAAAACCTGTATTGAACAGTCGTCAAAGATTTGAAATAATGGCAGAAAAAAATCCTGCGTTGAAATTGCTGAAAGACAAACTGAAACTAAATATCGATTATTAATTTGATAATTTGACGATGTGATAATTTGATAATATTATTGTGAAAATTTAATTCAATACATGAACTATTTACAAGCGCTCATTCTCGGTATCATCGAAGGATTGACGGAGTTTTTACCTGTTTCGTCCACAGGACATTTGATTATCGGAAGCACACTGCTCGGACTTGATACAAGCAATCAATTCGTACAATTGTTCATTGTTGCTATTCAGCTTGGGACAATACTTTCCGTAATTGTTTTGTACTTCAAAAGATTTTTAAAGTCGCTGGACTTTTATTACAGATTGATTGTTGCATTCATTCCCGCCGCGATACTCGGCGTATTGTTTAGTAAAAAAATAGATGCGTTTTTGGGAAGCATCGAAGTCGTTGCTGTTGCACTGTTGGTCGGCGGTATTGTATTG
Organism: Arachidicoccus sp. BS20; assembly: GCF_001659705.1. NCBI lineage: Bacteria > Pseudomonadati > Bacteroidota > Chitinophagia > Chitinophagales > Chitinophagaceae > Arachidicoccus > Arachidicoccus ginsenosidimutans. The sequence continues at coordinate 396,117 of NZ_CP015971.1, read as the reverse complement.
TTGTTTATTGATAAAGTATTTAAAAATCCCACGGTAGAAAGTGCCGATAAAGTTCCTTATCCGAAAGCGTTTGTCATTGGCATTTGGCAATGTTTGGCTATGATTCCGGGCGTAAGCCGAAGCGCAGCAAGCATCATTGGCGGAATGCAGCAAAAACTTACAAAGAAAGCGGCAGCGGAATTTTCTTTCTTTCTTGCTGTGCCAACTATGTTCGGCGCAACGGCAAAAAAATTATTTGATTTTTACAAACAAGGTTATCGCGTTTCTTCGCACGAATTAGGATTGTTGGGCGTAGGAAATTTAGTTGGATTTGTTGTGGCAATTATTGCTATAAAATCGTTTATCAATTTTGTATCCAAACACGGATTTCAGGCATTTGGCGTGTATCGCATCATTGTAGGAATTGTAATTTTAATCTTCATTTTTTCAGGGCATAGTTTGCAAATGGTTTAATGAACAAAACAACTTCTTCTAAAAAAATTATTAACGGCTGGGCAATGTACGACTGGGCAAACAGCGCGTACAATCTCGTAATTACTTCTACTATTTTCCCTGTTTATTACGATGCCATTACTACATTGAAAGACAGTAATGGTAAGGCTTTTAGCCATTCGGTTTCTTTTCTTGGGACAAAATTTGAAAGCGGTGCTTTGTATAATTATGCCATCGCAACAGCTTATTTGATTATTGCGATTTTATCGCCGATGCTCTCTTCCGTTGCCGATGGAAGAGGAAACAAAAAACGCTTCATGCAGTTCTTTTGTTATCTCGGTTCGCTGGCTTGCTGCGTGCTGTTTTTCTTTACAAAAACAAGATTGAATTTGGGAATTATCTGTTGCATTTTAGCTGCGATTGGTTATTGCGGAAGTCTTGTTTTTTACAACGCATATCTGCCGGAAATTGCGCCTGAAAAAGAACAAGATAATGTGAGCGCGAAAGGTTTTGCTTACGGATATATCGGCAGTGTAATTTTACAATTAATTTGTTTTGTTTTTGTATTGACGAAGCCTTTTGGTATGGACGAAGGCTTTGCTTCACGGTTGTCGTTTTTACTTGTAGGCTTGTGGTGGCTTGGGTTTGCGCAGATTACTTTTGCTGTTTTACCGAAAGTAAAAACCAATAAAACGGAAGTAACATTATTCAACAAAGGCTTTGTCGAATTAAAAAAAGTTTGGCAACAACTCAAACATTTACCTGTATTAAAAAGATATTTATTTGCCTTTTTCTTTTACAGCATGGGCGTACAAACCGTGATGCTCGCAGCAACTTTATTCGGAAGCCAGGTGCTACAATTGCAAGCCTCGCAGTTGATAACCTGTATTTTAATTATTCAGTTGGTTGCCATTGCCGGCTCATATTTAATGGCGAAATTATCGGAACGCTTCGGCAACCTAAAAGTCTTGTCGTTCGTAGTTTTGGTGTGGATTGGCGTTTGCGCGATGGCGTATTTTATACAAACGGCAACAGGCTTTTATATCGTTGCAACGCTTGTAGGAATTGTTATGGGCGGCATTCAATCTTTAAGTCGTTCCACGTATTCCAAACTGATGCCCGAAACCAAAGACACTGCTTCGTTTTTCAGCTTTTATGATGTGTCGGAAAAAATCGGAATTGTGATTGGAACCTTCAGTTTCGGATTTATCCAGCAACTCACAGGCAATATGCGTTATTCAATTTTGGTACTGATTGCTTTCTTTCTCGTTGGTTTCTTCGGGCTGATTTATTCGCAAAAGAAAAATATTCTTTGAGACTTCTCCCTTTGGTAGATATTTCGTTTTTTAAATAAATTTGGTTTATATTGTAAACTACTTTATTTTTGTGTCATATTTATAAAAACAAAATCATGGAAGAAAAAAATATCTCGCCTGAAGAAAGCCTGCAAATCATTGAGAAAATGCTTGCTGATACAAGAAACCGCTTTTACAATAATGGTTTTGCATTTCTGTTTTGGGGCGCATTGATTATCATTGCTTGTATTGTAGATTATTGTTCAGATGTGGCCGGTCATAACATTTCCGGCTATGTATGGATGATGGCTATTGCTATCGGCATGATAGTTACGGCGTTGTATTACGCAGTAATTGCGCCTAAAGAAAGAAGGTTTTCCAAGCTTGATTCCATCAACGGAAAGTTGTGGATCAGTTTTGGTATAAGTTACCTCGTTCTTGGATTTCTTTGTGTTCACTTAAAAGTAGATATGCCACCATTTATTTACTGCATATTGGGATTGTGTATGTTCACGTCGGGCGGCATTTATAAATTCTGGTCGTTGTATGCAGGCGCGGTTGTGTTTTGGCTCGGAGCGATTGCCGATGTGTTGTTGCCTCGCGGCACGGATACATTGCTTGTAGCTATTGCCGTTATGTTTTTAGGGTATCTTGTTCCCGGATATTTATTGTGGAAGAAAGCAAAAAAAGAAGCGAATGTTTAAAGCGTTAGACCCTCTGTTACATTCGGAGCTGCGACTCGCAATCATCAGCTTGTTGGTAGGTGCAACGGAAGCAGAGTTCGGAGAAATAAAAGAAAAAACGGGCGCAACATCAGGTAATCTCAGCGTACAGTTGCAGAAACTTGCCGAAGCAGAATACATTACGCTGAAAAAATCTTTTAAAGGAAAATATCCATTGACGACCTGTAAAATCACGAAGAAAGGCATTAAGGCGTTTGACGATTATGTGGACGCTTTGAAGGATTATTTAAAGCCGAAAAAATGATGTTTTACCGAAAGTTAATGTTGACTGAACGGAAAGGTGTTGTTGAATAATTTTAATCAATTTTATTTAGCATAAAGTTTAAAAATTGCTTTTTCTTTCTATGAAAAAAATATCGCTCATTATTATTTTTATTGTTTCATCAACAATGTCATTTTCCCAAACCATCATCAAAGGTTGGGTAAAAGACAGTAAAATGAAACCGATTCGCAACGCAGGCATCGCCATTAAAAATGGTTACGACGGCACAATCACTGACAGTGCAGGAAATTTTTCTTTCACTACAACTGACAAAGGAATTGACACAATACAAATCACTTTTACGGGTTATGAGCCTTTTGAAAAAGTTGTCAATATCGGCAATGAAACTATAAACATAAATGCTGTACTAAAAGAATCGTTCAATGAACTGAATGCTGTTACCGTGAGCGCAGGTTCATTTTCCGCAGGCGACAATAAAAAAGGTGTTGTAATGACCTCACTCGATATTTTAACCACAGCAACCAACGGCGATATTTCCACCGCAATGCGCACACTGCCGGGTGTTCAGCAAGTAGGAGAGCAGGAAGGATTGTTTGTGCATGGTGGCACGGCGGGCGAAACAGCGCAGTATATGGACGGTGCGGTTATCTCAAATCCGTACTTTAGAGGAGCACCGCAAATAATGCAGCGCGGGCGTTTCGACCCGAATTTATTTAGCGGAACAATGTTTGCAACCGGCGGTTATTCGGCTTTGTACGGCGACGCGCTTTCTTCCGTATTATTAATGAACAGTAATGATTTTCCTGAAAAAACGCAGTACGAAATCGACGCTTCGCCTTTGGTTTATCTGGTGGCACAAACACAACAATTATCGAAAGATAAAACTTCAGCTTGGGGTGTGAATTATAATTTTGTGAATGTGAAACCTTATCTCGATGTGGTTCATTCGGAGTATGAAATTTACGATGTGCCGCGTTATCAAACCGGACATTTTTATTATCATAAAAAAACGAAGCATGGCGGAATGTTTAAGTTTTACACGGCTTTCGGTTACAACGCTTCGGGAATGCGCAAGCCTGATGTGGACAGCCTTTATTTGAAAGACCAATACAATGTGAAAAATACCAATTGGTATAATAATTTCAATTATACACAAAACTTGGGTAACAGCTGGAAAATGATTTGGGCAAACAGCTTTACGATTAATGCCGATAAAATTAATGTTTCGATTGTTGATAAAAACAATATGCCGAAAGCGTTTGATTCGAGCGTGTATTGGATGAATATAAAAAAAGTGGCATTGCACCAACCGACGGATAATTTGCAATCGCGTTTGGTGTTTGAAAAGAAGTTTAGCCATTTAGACGCGGTGCGTTTCGGCGGTGAATATGATTATACAAATTCGCGTTTGACGTACAACAATTATCCGCTTAATTTTAAAGATAATTACGGTGCGTTGTTTGCAGAAACGGATGTGTACTTCACACACGATTTTATGATGAAACTTGGCGCGCGCGGCGAACTTTCATCTTTGATGAATCAGTCGAAAGTGGCGCCACGAGCGAGTTTGGCGTATCGTGTTGGCGACAATGGACAAGTATCTGCCGCATACGGAATTTTTTACCAAAAGCCGGACGGGGTCTATTTAATGTATAATCCCGACTTGAAATTTACACAAGCGACGCATTATATTTTGAACTATCAAAGAAGTACAATTAATCAATTATTTCGTGTAGAAGCATACTATAAAAAGTATGACGATTTGATAAAAACAATTGCGTTGCCCGATGCTAATTTTACTTATAACAATAATGGTAACGGTTATGCGAAAGGCGTCGATTTATTTTGGAAAGACCAAAAAACGATTAAGGGTTTTGAGTATTGGATTAGCTATTCTTACATTGATTCTAAAAGAAATTTTTTGAATTATTATCAATCTATACAACCCGATTTTATTACGCCGCACACATTGTCCGTTGTGGCAAAATCTTTTGTACTGCCGATTAAAACGGAATTTAATTTGACCTATACTTTTTCAACAGGCAGACCGTATTATTATTTTGCGCCGCAACAAAACGGAACATACAACCTGGAGCATCAAGGCAAGACGCAAACCCTGAACGATGTAGGTTTCAGCGTAGATTATTTGCCGACATTCGGAAAGAAGAATGCGAAAACGAATATCATTATCGTAGGTACGGTAAAAAATTTGTTCGACTTTAAGCAAATTTATTCTTACAATTATTCTTACGACGGTTCGTACAGACAAGCCGTGTTGCCTGCGACGCGGCAACAATTTTTCTTGGGAATATTTTTCACGTTCGGTGTGGACAGGTCGCAGCAAATTATTAATGATAATCTTTAAAAATATTCAATACACAATGATTAATAATCAATATTCAACAGCAAAGTAAAATCCAATTAATAATCAATTTAATCATTCAAAATCCCCGTTAAAAAATGAAAAAGTTAATTTTCTCAACACTACTGTTTATCAGTATTTCAGCCGTTCAGGCACAGTCGCCGAAATATATTGGCGCAATGAAAAGCAATTTGGAGTTATTAAAAAATGCAAAAACGTTTAATGATTATTTAAGTGTTTCCGCAGCTTTTGAAAGAATCGGTAATGCCGAAAAAACTTTGTGGCAGCCTTATTATTTTGCAGCATTGTCGCAACTAAGAGGTGAAAGTGAAGACAAAACTGTTGATAAAGATGCAACCGGACAAAAGATTGATTCTTTATTGGCAAAAGCCGAAGCTATCCAAAAAAATGCTGAGCTGAGTGTTCTGCATTATTATAATGAAGTAATGGAAATGACCGTTGACCCGCAAACGCGCTGGCAAACGAGCGGTGTTGCGATGGAAAAATACTACGAGCAAGCGATTGCTCAAGACTCGACAAATCCGCGTATTTACTTTATGAAAGGCGAAACTGTTTATCATACGCCCGAAAGTTTCGGCGGTGGAAAAGCCGCCGCAAAACCTTTGTTTCAGAAATCTGTGGACTTATTTAACAATGAAAAACCGTCAATGGATTTTTCGCCGAGATGGGGCAGGGAAGAGGCAGAAGGCTTATTGGAAGAATGTAGTAAATAAAATGACGAGTGTAAAATTTCAGGCGGCTAAAACTTTAGCCGCTTTTTTATTGAGCGATGCACAAAGTAAAAGCCCGATAAATACAATCCCTGTACAGAATGTGAACATAGATGCAATGCCAAAACCTTCTATAACACCGCCAATTAAAGGTCCTGTAATGCCGAGCGAAATATCGATAAACAATCCGTAAGCGGCTAAAGCCGCTCCACTACGTTCAGCAGAAAATAATTTTACAGCTTCCACGCCAAGCGCCGGAAATACCAACGAAAATCCAAAGCCGGTAACCGACGCTCCTAACAATGCAAAATAAGGATGATGAATGATTGCCAATAAAAACAAACCCACTGTTTCGCAAATAAGACAGGCAAGGGCAACTTTGATACCGCCGTGTTGATTAATGGCATTGGAGAAAAACAACCTTCCTACAATAAATAAAATACTGAAAACAGAAAGACAAAGCGCCGCATTTGCCCAATGAAAATGGTCATAATACAATGTAATGAAATTAGAAATTGTTCCAAACCCAAGTCCTGCAAGCATTAAACAAATGCCATAAGGCGCAACTTTCCGCAGCACAGAAAAAAACGGAACGTGCGAAGCATTATTATCTTGTTTTGCCGAAACAATTTTTTCTTTTTTAGTAGCAAGAAAAAATCCGAAAACAGCTATTAACAGAATCAGTATTGAGACAGCGTTTAAACCGAATTGTTCATTTAGTAAAACGCCAAGCGGCGCTCCCACAGCTAACGCGCCATACGATGCAATGCCATTGTATGAAATTACTGTTGCAGTATGTTTCTGTCCTACAATCATCATTGCCCAGGCAATAGGAGAGGCGCCTATAAAACCTTCGCCGCAACCGGTAATCAACCTTACGACTACTAAGGTAATGAGGCTTAACGACGGATTTGCTCTTAACAAATAAACCGCATATAGCAAAATACCATTCAGCATAAAACATATCATACTGATATACACGGAAAGTTTTGGTCCGTATTTGTCAATCATATTGCCCGAAATACCACGTGTAACAAAAGTCGTAGCATATTGCAGACTAATCACAACGCCGGCAACAAGCGCACTGTAACCTAAGTTTTTTGTAATAAATATCGGAAGAATTGCCAAAGGCAAACCAATGCAGACATACCCTAAAAAGGTAAATAATACATAGTTGATTATCTTTAGTTGAATACTTTTATAATCAGACTTTGAAACAGTTGCGCCAAGCATAAAATTAGATGAATTGCATTGCAAAGTTAGATAGCTTTCACAATACAAAACTCTAAAGAACATTCGTTATGGGCGCTTTAAATTTAAAATAACATTGTGTTTATCTTTTTATCTTTACACACTTTAGAATAATTTATGAAATCAGGATTTGTCAATATTTTCGGAAAACCCAATGCGGGAAAAAGTACGTTGCTCAATGCTTTGTTGGGAGAGAAACTGGCAATTGTGTCCAACAAAGTGCAGACGACAAGGCATCGCATCAAAGGTTTTCTGACGAAAGAAAATGAATACCAAATTATCTTTTCCGATACGCCCGGAATCATAGAACCGAAATACAAACTGCACGAAAAAATGATGAGCGCCGTCAAGAGCGCGTTGGAAGATGCGGATGTAGGTTTGCTGATGGTTGATATAAACGATGACTGGAGAGAAAATGACGAATTGTTTAGTTCGTTAAAGCTAAAAGTCCCTTGCATAATAGTCTTGAATAAAATTGATGGCGTAACAAAAGAACGCATTGATGAAGCCGAAAAATATTTTCAATCGAAAAATTATTGTAAAAAAACAATTGCCATCTCGGCATTGTCGCAGAAAGATTTTAGTGGATTAATCAACGTAATTATTGAACTCTTACCCGAAGGTTTTCCTTTTTACAGCGAAGATGAATTGACGGATTTGCCGGTAAAATTTTTCGTAGGCGAAATGATTCGTGAAAAAATTTATCAATTTTTCGGCGATGAAATTCCTTATCACACAGCGATTCTTGTAAATGAATTTAAAGAAAAAAATACGTTGGTAAAAATTCAGGCGGATATTATTGTGCAGCGCGAAACACAAAAAATCATACTCATTGGCGAAAGTGGAAAGATGATTAAAAAAATAGGAACATCGGCTCGCGCAGATATTGAGCAGTTTTTAGAGCAAAAAATATTTCTTGAACTATTCGTAAAAGTTCGCCCGAAATGGAGAGACAACGATACGCATCTTAAAGAATATGGATATAATTAAAAAGAAACCGAGCAATTATGGATGTTTAAAAATAGCTGCCTCTAATTTAACGAAATAACAGTGCAAATATTCATGAAATTACTGCAAAATTCGTGAAAATGTTCTTGCCATTAAGGTGGATGCGGGCGCTATAGAGGTGCAACCTGACAGGAATACGCTGACCGATGAAAATATCAATTATACGCTTTTACATTGTACACATAGTTCTCCAATTTCTTGATGAGCTCTGTACGGTTCGCTCTCGCGTTATTATTTTTTCTCAATGGTGTTACTTTAACATCGTAAGCGCTGTCCGATGTTTTGCGCCAGTCGCTGAGCATACGGTATATCTCTTTAGATTTGATTACAAAAGTTACTCCCTGGGTATTTGCTTCACGAGCGCCTAAGACGCCTATCACATCGCCACTTTCGTTGAAAACAGGACCGCCGGAATTGCCGGGGTTTGCCAATAAAGAAACGGAAATAGTTGAAGTGTCGCCTTCATACCCTTTCAGCGAGCTTATATAACCTCTGTTGTACGCAATATCGTTACTCGGATAACCGAATGTAAATACATTTTTCCCCATATCTTCTTCGGTTGTTTTAATGCCGTAAGGAAGATATTTTACAGGATTGTAATCTTTATCTGTAATTTTTAAAACAGCCAAATCTCTTGCCTCATCCACATACATAATAGAGGTACTGAATTCATGTCCTTCGTGATTTACAACAACCGCACCGGAGCCTTTTAATACGTGCGCATTGGTAATCAAAAATCCATTGCCGTCAATCAGAAAAGCAGACCCGCCGCTTTTAATAACGGCATCAGCCGGCATTTTGGTTACTTCTTTTATTTTGCTCGATAAATAAGCTTGATTTTTCTGAAGTTGCTCTGTAGTATTGCTCAGCAATTCTATTTTATTGTTATTAGGAGAAAATAAAGAAATCAAGCCGCTGATAACGAGGGCTGTTACACCTGCAATACAAGCGGCAATGGCTGTTGTTTTTCTATACCGTTGCCACAATGAAATTGTTTTGCCGTCTGTTTCATTCTCTGCACCGCAGATAGCGCCGTTTACCGACAAATCATTATGAACAGCATTCAGTTCCTGTCTGAAATTTTTTCTTTCTGCGTAGGAAGATAATGTTTGCATAAATATTTTATGCTCAGCAAGCATTTTATCAATTTCCGGATTGCTTGCACGCATCTGCTCGAAGTATTGTTTTTCTTCGGGCAGCATTTCGCCGTTGACATATCGTTCGAGGGATTCGATTAAATAAAAGTCACTCATATCTGTATCCTATTTTTTGTATTGAGCGAAGAATAGTTTTTTCAGTCGCATCAAACATTTATATTTCTGAGTCTTGGCATTGTCTGTATTGGTGTAGCCAAACATTTCTGCCAGTTCGCTCATTCCTTTTTTCTGTATATAAAATGCTTCAAGCAGGCTTTTGCAAGGTTCGCCCAGTTTGTTTAAAGCATTTTCCATGATAGAAAAATCCGCATCTTTTTGCCGTGCATCATCCGCGTCTTCGGTTGTAAAAATATGCTCTTCCAAATCTACATCTGACGAAATATAATATCGTCCCTGCAACTGTAGTTTTTTCAACCATAACTTGCGGGAAACAGCGTACAAATACGTTTTTATCCGGCTCGACAATTGAAAATTTCCTGTTTGTACTTTCTCGTACAATATTACTAACGCTTCCTGAAAAATATCTTTTGCATCGTCGTAGGAGCCGTTATTATTGATAATGAGAGACAAAATTGTATTGAAATTATTTTCATAAATAACCTCAATCGCCTGCCTGTCGCCCTTTGCCAAACCGTCTAAAAGTTGTTGTTCTGTAGCTCCTGATTTCACAAATCCACTTTTAATTCTTCAAAATGCGTAAAAGTAACCCAAAAAATATCTTAAAAAACTTTTTTCAAAAAAAAGGAATTTTCCGGGTTACCTTTTTCAATTTTTCGGATTAACTATTGAAATTTTTATAAAAATTAAAATTAAACGAAAATGAAAAAGTTATTATTTGTTGCTGTTTTAGGCTTAGGTTTCGCATTGACTTCTTGCGGTGGTGCATCTACAACTTCTGCTGCAGATTCTACTGCAGCTGCTGTTGATTCTACAGTTTCTGCAACTGCTGATTCTGCAAAAGCTGCAATTGATACAACTGCATCTAAAGTTGATTCTACCGTTAAAGCTGCTGCTGATTCTTTGAAAAAATAAGCTAAGCACACTTAAACAGTAAAAAGGAACATGATTTCAATGTCATGTTCCTTTTTTATTTCCCGCTACGCTACTCCGAAAGTTTTCTAATTCAAATATTGTTTTTAGATGGCCTAAGCTGACACCTGTTTCTCTTTTGAAAAGGCGCAAGTAGAACAACGGAATACTTAATATGCTTTGAGAAAATCAATAATTTTTCTTATACAGATGTTATTTCGAAAAAATAAAATATACCGATTGGTATATTTTATTATCTTTGCATCGGATTTAAAAAATGAGCTATGACAAAGGCAGAACAAACACGACAGTTTATTATAGAAACAACGGCGCCTATTTTTAATAAAAAAGGGTACGAAAATACTTCTTTGAGCGATGTGCAGGAAGTTACCAAACTCACGAAAGGTGCGATATACGGCAATTTTTCGGATAAGAACGAATTGGCTGTTGCGGCTTTTCAACACAATTGCATTGTTGCTGCGCGAAGAATAAAAGCTGCGATGGAATCAGCAACTTCTGCGAAAGAAGCCTTAAAATCCCTTGCTGTTATGTATGCGCAAAATTGGAATAGTGTGTTAGAACGAGGTGGTTGTCCCATGTTAAACGCTTCTGTCGAAGCTGACGATCATTTGGTGTTTTTGCGTGCAGAAGTTCGCAAGACTATCAAGCAATTCGTAAAAAATCTTAGAATTCTGATAGAACAAGGTCAGGCAAACAATGAATTTGATAAAAAGGCTTCTGCATCGGATATTGCTGATAGTATTTTTATGATTTGGGAAGGCGGCGTTCTGTATTCCAAAATAATGAATGATGCGAAATATCTAAGCATTGCAGCAGAACGCATGAATGCTATTATTGACAATGAACTGAGTAAATAAAAATTTTTTAATCAAAAATATACCGATTGGTATATTTTATTCCCTCGACAAATAATGCCTGTTTTTATACAATATATTTTTGTAAACTAATTATTCGATATTTTTTCTTCAAAAATATACCAATCGGTATATTTTATAAAAACAAGTATCTCATCTAAATAAAATGAAAAGAAAACTACTCATTATTACGGTAATTGCGGCGGCAATCATGGAATTGATTGACACTTCCATTGTGAATGTTGCGCTTAATTATATGAGCGGAAATCTTGGCTCAACGCTGGAGGATACTTCGTGGGTAGTTACGGCTTATGGCATTGCGAATGTAATCATCATTCCAATGACGAGCTTTTTGGTAAATAACCTTGGGCGGAGAAATTATTATATCGGTTCGATTATTCTGTTTACATTTTGCTCTTTCATGTGTGGCAATGCCGGCAACATTTGGGAATTGGTTGCATTTCGTTTCTTGCAAGGCGTTGGCGGTGGCGCACTCTTGTCTGTTTCTGCAATGGTTGTGTACGAAGCGTTTCCGAAGGAAAAGCAGAATGTCGCAAGCGCATTGTTCGGCATAGGTGTTTTTATCGGACCAACAATTGGACCGACATTAGGCGGCTACATTACGGACAATTTTTCGTGGAGGTGGATTTTTTATATCAATATTCCTATTGGTTTGCTCACAGCAATTTCCTGTTACAAATTATTGCCCGAATCGCCTACAAGACAAAAGGTTAAGAAGATTGACTGGGCGGGAATTATTTTATTAATCATTGGTATAGGTTCTTTGCAAACCGTGCTGGAGCGCGGCGAAACGGACGATTGGTTCGCTGCAACATACATTACCGTACTCACTGTTGCCGCTGTAATGTCTTTGATTTTATTTGTTTACAGAGAACTCACAACGGAGCATCCTGTCGTAAAATTATCCATACTGAAATATCCGTCGTTGAGCATTTCTGCTGCGCTCACATTTGTTACAGGCATGGGAATGTTTACGTCCATTTATCTCACGCCGATTGTAGCGCAACGCTTTCTTGGTTTCAGTCCTACGCAATCGGGATTATTATTATTGCCCGGTGCGATTACGGCGGTGTTTGCATTGATTATTACAGGCAGATTACTACAGCGCGGAGTGCCGCCTGCATTGATTGTGTTGCTTGGTTTTATATGCTTTATTTATTTCAACTGGTCAATGTCGCAGGCGAATCTGGCTATATCATTTGGAGCAATTTCTATGAGTTTAATTTTTCGTGCTATCGGCATGGCGTTGCTGACTGTTCCGCTTGCAACCCTTGCTGTGTCTGCATTACAGGCGAAAGATATGCCGCAGGGAACGGCTATCAACAACATGATGCGGCAACTTGGGGGCTCGTTCGGCATTTCCATTATCAACACTTATGCCGCACACAGAGTGCAACAGCACCGTGTGGATTTAATATCCAATATTCGTAATGATAATATATTGATGACCGACAGATTACACGCTTATACTTCTATGTTTATGAGTAAAGGTTCGCCTATGCTTGAAGCCAAACAAAGAGCGGTTGGACTTATGGAAAAAGTGGTGGAAAAGCAATCGTCTTTCATTGGTTATTTAGACAGTTATCAATTGATAGGGTTGATTTTTATTTTGGCAATACCGTTGCTATTATTCTTTGTCGGCAAAAAGAAGAACAAGAAAATCTTGATTGTATCGGCTGACCATTAAACAAGTTTTTATTTTTTAATTCACTAATCAAACAAAAATGAATATCACAGTAAATACACAAAACGTTAATCAAAGCAACAATGATTTGAATATTTTGGAAAAACAATCAAATGCAGTTCTGCAATTTAATCTTGAAAAAAGAGTTGCTATTGGTGTTGCGATTTGGGGAATAGCAAGTTTTTTTCTGGGTTATTATCGGTTTTTTACACACATACCACGACTTTTTTTCGGAGTAACTGTAATCATCATTTTGACAAGTTTGATTATAATTTATCAATATAATCAAACTTTCAAAAATTTCAGTAATTCTATACCATTAAAGGCTATTGCACTGTTTCACACATGGCGAATTTTTGCAGGCTGGATTTTTCTTTCATACAGCGGAATGTTGTCGCAAACGTTTATCAACTGCGCCGCTTACGGCGATATTATTTCAGGCTTTTTGGCATTGGCAATTTTTATATTCGGACACACAAAATTGAACTATTATATTTTCGATGTTATAGGATTATTAGACTTCATAATTGCAGTTGGAGCGGGAATTACATTAACGATAACCGGCGACAACCAAATGCTTCCTATCGTTCAATTGCCACTCATAATGATTCCGCTTTTTGGAGTTCCGTTGTCAGGGTTTACTCATTTCATTTCTTTAAATCGTCTATCGAAAATGAAAAACAAAAAACTGATTGAGTTGGTTGAATAACACGAAGGAAACAATTCATAAATTACCAAACGCATTAACAATAAATTTTCACAATAAAAATCAAACAAAAATGAACATTAAAAACAAAACAATCCTCATCACCGGAGGAGGCTCAGGAATTGGTTTTGAAACAGCCAAATTATTAAGCGCGGATAATAATATAATTATCGCGGGAAGAAACAAACAAAAGCTGGACGCGGCAGCTTCTAAACTAAAGAATACTGTTGCCATCCAAGCCGATATTACAGACGAAAACGATGTGAATCGTCTTGTTGATGAAATAAAGAATAAATACGGCGATTTAAGTGTGCTTATCAATAACGCAGGTATTGGAAATTCACATAAGGTTTCCGAATCTCCTGATGTTTATTCAATAGCATTAGCTGAATTTATGACCAATTATTTTGCTCCGCTTCGATTAGTTGAAAAACTTTTGCCCGTATTGAGAAAACAACCTGAAGCAGCAATAGTAAATGTTACTTCTGTGGTCGCATTAACTCCATGGTTGATTATTCCTACTTATTCCGACAGCAAAGCGGCGCTCCGTTTTTATACGCAGATTTTACGCCACGAGCTAAAAAACACAAACATTAAAGTGTTTGAATTATTGCCGCCTTTGGTTGATACGGAACTTACTACCGAACTCGGCGGAAAGCAAAATGGAATATCGCCGGTTGAAGTCGCCGAAGGGTTATTGCAAGGTCTGGAAACCGACAACTACGAAATTCCTGTTGGACAAGGAATAGCGTTGTATAACGGATTTTTTTCTTCATCAAAAGCCGCATTTGCTGCATTAAATCAATTAGGATAAAAAATCTTTAGGTCAGCGGGAAAATTATCCATCAACAAGCGTTGTCAGTCCATTTTCGGGCGTGCATTACTGCCGCAACTTTGCATTGTCAATAACGACATAAACAAATTAAATTTTAAAGACAATGACAAACACAAAATTTGCAGTTCCGCAAAGAGAAGATGTATCGGCAAACAATCAGGCAATTTTTGACAACCTCAAAAAAGGACTTGGCTTTGTTCCAAACGCCTTCGCAACCATCGCATACAGCGATAAAGCATTGGAAACATATCTTAACTTTTCCAACGCAAAAAGTTCCTTGAGCAAGAAAGAAAAAGAAGTAGTTAACCTTTCGGTAAGCGAAGTAAATGGTTGTGATTATTGTTTGGCAGCACACACAGCAATCGGTAAACTCAACGGTTTCAGCGAAGAGCAAACTTTCGAAATCAGAAAAGGCGAAGTTTCATTTGACAGCAAATTAGATGCTTTGGCAAAGTTTGCAAAAGAAGCAGCAATTACCAAGGGGCGCGTGAGTGAAACAACTCTTGATAACTTTCTGAATGCAGGCTATACAAAGGCGAGCGTGATTGATGTAGTTCTGGCGATTGCAGACATTACGGTTACCAATTATGTGAACAACATCGCAGGCACACCGATTGATTTTCCTTTGGCAAAAGCGTTGACAAATTAAAAATTAAATGCCACGAATGCAGGAATAAATCTGAACGAAGAATTAAAGATATTTGTGCATTCGTGGCCTGATGTTTTAAAAACTTAATTAATGAATCAGCGAAAGCTATTATTGCCGCCGTTTACTTTAGAAACCGCTTTACAAAAAGTTCAGTTGGCGGAAGATGCATGGAACACACGCAATCCCGAAGTGGTTTGTTTGGCTTATACCGAAAACTCTGAATGGCGCAACCGAACTGAATTTATAAACGGACGAGAAGCCATAAAAGATTTTCTGAAACGCAAGTGGGAAAAGGAATTGGACTATAAACTGAGAAAAGAATTATGGGGTTTTCGCGAAAACAGAATTGCAGTTATGTTTGAGTACGAGTGGCATAACAATGCAGGACAATGGTTCAGAAGCTACGGAAACGAGCTTTGGGAATTTGACAAAAACGGTTTGATGCACAAGCGTTTTGCAAGTATTAATGATTTGGAAATTGCAGCATCGGAACGAAAATTATAATTATCAAATAAAATTGAGTAAAAAATGAGTAATTCAATTTCTTATAAAACAAAAAACATTAGCGGTATCAATATCTTTTATCGCGAAGCAGGTTCTTGGGACAAACCAACTATTTTTCTACTGCATGGCTTTCCTGCGTCAAGTCATCAATACAGAAAAGTTTTGAGAACTTTAAATGATGAGTTTCATTTAATTGCTCCCGACTATCCAGGTTTTGGGGTAAGCGATTTTACGTCAGAAGAAATTTTTGAATATTCTTTCGATAATTTAGGCAAAATAATGGATGCCTTTGTGCAAAGTTTTAATTTGGAGAGTTACTGCCTGATGATACAGGATTACGGTGCGCCAATTGGGTTTAGGATTGCAACAGCTCATCCCGAAAAAGTAACGGCAATTATCAGCCAGAACGGAAACGCTTATAAGGAAGGATTAGGCAAAGCCTGGGAGGGAATAAAAAAGCTTTGGGATTCATCTAATGGCGTGGCTGAAAGGAATGCATTGCTTGATGCGTTTAGTTTAGAGGGATTAAAATGGCAATACACGCACGGTACACGAAACCCCGAAACGATAAATCCAGATAACTGGGAACTGGATTATTACAGGCTTTCGCGCCCCAATGCACACAAAATCAATCTTGATTTATTTTATGATTATAGGAATAATGTAAAACTTTATCCTGAATGGCATGAATATTTGCATAAGTATCAGCCATCGGTGTTGATTGTGTGGGGAAAGAACGATGCTTTTTTTCCTGTAGAGGGGGCAGAGGCGTATAAGAAAGACGTAAAAAATATTGAGTATCATTATTATGAAACAGGACATTTTGCGTTAGAAGAAGATGGCGAAGATATTATTGAAAAAATGCGCCTATTTTTAAGAAAGGTATAGTATAACTGACAATCTTTTTATATTTAAGACCTTGAAAAGAAAACATTCAGGGTCTTGAAACCATTTTGAAAAAATGTTTGAACACAACAATTACACATTAATCAATCCGCAAAACGGCAACCTTGCCTTCAAGATTTTTGATTTTGAAAGTAATGAACATTTTGACCATATTCAGCGCAACAATTATTTTTCATTAATCTTTGTAAAGCAAGGTGCGGGCGAAGTAAGAGCCGATTTTACGACATATGAATTGCAGGCAAATTCAGTGTTTGCCTTTTCGCCTTATCAGCCTTTTATGTTTGCAACGGAACAAGGTCTTAAAGGTTTTGCCATTCAATTTCATCCGGATTTTTTCTGTATTCACAAGCATCAAAACGAAGTTGCCTGCAACGGCGTTTTGTTTAACAATATTTACAATCCGCCTTATCTAAAGCTTGATGCAACACAGGAATTGCTGTTAGCTACGATTGTTGCACAGCTTAAAGATGAAGTTCGAAATGATGCGTTGGCACAATATGAATTGTTGGTTTCGCAATTAAAAATCCTGTTAATTCATTTGTCAAGAATCAAAGTAGAACAGCAGCCTGATGCGGCAACGAACGTTGCGGATAATGAACAACCTTTTATATTGCAAAACCTGAAAGATGCAATTGAAAACAATTTCAAGACAAAACATTCAGCAGGCGATTATGCAGATATGCTGCACATTTCAGCGAAAGCATTGGCAAGAATTACCAAAGCGCATTTCAATAAAACATTAACGGAATTGATTTCGGAACGCATCGTAATTGAAGCAAAACGAGAATTATATCTTACTTCAAAAACCGTAAAAGAAATTGCATACGAATTGGGTTATAACGATGAATATTATTTCAGCCGTTTCTTCAAAACCAATGCTGATGTTTCGCCGCAACTATATCGCGAAACAGTCGGTTTTGCTGTTGCGGAAAGATGATATAAATTCTTCTGTAAGAAAATTCATATATGATTGCAGAAATGTATTTTTGCACCTTTTGAAAATCGAATCAATAAAATGACAAGAGTTGTAATCACAGGTTTGGGCGCGGTTACGCCAATCGGAAACGACGTAAACACCTTCTGGGAAAATGCGCTGAAAGGCACAAGCGGCGCAGGTTTGATAACGCGTTTCGATGCGGGATTGTTCCGCACAAAACTTGCCTGCGAAGTAAAAGGCTTTACGCCCGAAAAGTATTTGGACAGAAACGAAATCAAGCGCTCCGACTTGTTTTCGCAATATGCTTTGTATGCAGCAGCCGAAGCGATGAATGATTCAGGCTTAGACGTTTCCAAAGAAGATCCTTTTGATATCGGTGTAATCTGGGGTGTGGGGCAGGGCGGCATGGAAACGTTTGAGCAGGAAGTTACAAACTATGTTGAAGGAAATTACAATCCGCGTTTCAATCCGTTTTTTGTTCCCAAGCTGATTGTCAATCTTGCGCCCGGAATGATTTCGATGAAGTATGGTTTGCAAGGCATCAACTATGCTCCGGTTTCTGCGTGCGCTACGTCTAACACTGCGATTATGGATGCGTTTAACTATATCCGTTTGGGCAAAGCGAAAGTGTTTATTACCGGCGGTTCCGAAGCGCCGGTAACGCCTGCGTCTGTCGGTGGATTTTCTGCGATGAAAGCCATGTCCACGCGCAATGACGACCCGCAACACGCAAGCCGTCCGTTTGATAAAGACCGCGATGGTTTTGTCATGGGCGAGGGCGCCGGCGCGTTGATTCTGGAAGAATATGAACACGCGAAAAAACGCGGCGCAAAAATTTATGCAGAGCTTGTAGGCGCAGCTATGACGGCAGATGCATATCATCTCACATCGCCGCATCCCGAAGGAATTGGCGCGGCAAAAGCGATGGAACTTTCGCTGAAAGAAGCGCAGTTGAATCCTGACGAACTGGATTATCTCAACCCTCATGCAACGTCCACACCGATTGGCGACATTAGTGAATTGAACGCGGTACAAAAAGCATTTGGCGGACATACGCAACATTTGCATATCAGCGGAACGAAATCCATGACGGGACATTTGTTGGGCGCGGCGGGAGCAATTGAAGCGATTATTGCTATCAAGTCAATCAATCATAATATTATTCCGCCGACAATTAATGTAGAACACCTTGACGAAAAAATACCGGGTAACATTAATATCGTGATTAATCAGCCTTTTGAAAAAGAAATCAATACAGCCATGAGCAATGCTTTCGGTTTCGGCGGGCACAATGCAAGTGTGGTGTTTAAGAAGATATAAGCTTATTTGGAATGATTCGTAATTTGTATAAAATGAATTACTCCAAATATTTTTTATATAGTTCATGTTGAGACAAGATGCTTCGTAAGAAAGTATCTTGTCTCAATTTTTTTTGAAGATTATTTATTGATGCCCAACAGTTCTATATCAAACTGCAATGTGGCTCCCGGTGGAATCATTTCGCCGGCGCCACGGTCGCCATATGCCAAATCGGAAGGAATCCACACACGCCATTTACTGCCTACAGGCATCAGCTTCAGTACCTCTGTCCATCCTTTGATAACGCGTGTTACATCCATATCAAGCGGTTCTCCGCGCTTATAAGAATTGTCAAATTCTGTTCCGTCCAGCAATGTTCCTACGTAATTAACTTTCACATTGCTTGTATCTGCCGGTATTGTACCGGTTCCTTTTTGCAACACTTCATATTCAATGCCGTCGGGCAAAGTAACAACGCCCGGATTGGTTTTATTTTTTGCTAAAAAAACTTCGCCCTCATGCTTTGCTTTTGACGCTTTTTCCTCTGCCGCGCGCTGTGCAGAACTCATCAGAATATCGCCCACCTGCTCATCGGTAAATAATGCAGAATCCTTGCCCATTGCGGTTTTAATACCCCTGGACAATAATGTCGTGTTAAGATTTTTGATCCCCTGTTGCTGGTAAAACTTGCCAATGCTCAAACCTAAAGCGTAGCTTACAGTATCGTCAAAATTCGCAAGACGAACCGGTTGTTGCATAGTTGTCTTGGAATGGACCGTCGAATGCGTAACAGTTTTATGTACTTGCGCCTTTGCTGCAGCTGCAAACAGAGTTGCCGTAACAATAATAAAAGGTTTCTTCATTTTAAATTAATTTGTAAAACGCGAATGTAATTGATTCGCTTCAAGTATTTTTGTTTACAAATTACTAATCTTTTGTTGAAGTGATAATGAGTAGCAATGCAAAATCTATATTAACCCCGCAGCAGGTGGATTTAACAATAAAACGATTGGCGCACCAGATAATTGAAAATCATTTGGGGCTTGAAAGTGCCGTCATCATTGGGCTGCAGCCGCGCGGTGTTTTTCTGAGCAATAGAATTGTGGATGAGCTGGAGCAAATTGTTCCGACCGAAAAAATTGCTTACGGCAAGCTTGATATTACATTTTACCGCGATGATATCCGCAACAACCTGCATGTGGCAAATGAAACGGATATCCCTTTCAGCATCGAAAAAAAATCTGTGATACTGATTGATGATGTCTTGTGGACAGGTCGTACCATTCGGGCTGCGCTTGATGCTTTGCTTGATTTCGGTCGCCCTTCAAACGTAGAACTTTGCGTGTTGATTGACAGAAGGTTTTCCCGACAACTTCCTATTCAGGCAAATTATATTGGTCGTGCTATCGACACTTACCAATCGCAAAAAGTAAAAGTGTATTGGAAAGAAAACAGTGGGCACGATGAAGTAGTTTTGTTATCTGATGACTAAATATACAACTAAGCAAACCACAACGGTAGCCGCCAGTACAAACAATAATTTATATTTCTCCCAAAAGAAAACGCTTTGTTGTTTCTTCAAAAAAGCATTGATTTTTTCTTCCCGGTTTTGAGGAATATCTTTAAACCAGTCGGTAATAATTTTTTGTTGTTCCGCCGGCAGAAATGCAAGTATGGTAAGCGTTTCATCGATGATAGAGTTGTTCAGTGCAATATTATTTTCCTTTTTCAAAATCGCTAAATGATATGCGGAGAAAAGTTGTTTCAATTGGAGCAGCAGCGAAGGTTTGTCCATACGATAAGGGTCGGTATGTTCAAGACTTTTACGTATTTCTACTATTTTTTCACAGATAAATTGAGGTGTTATATTCAAATGTGCATCTTCCTTTTTCGCAATAAAATTTCCAAAATTCTCCCGATGATAGGCTGCACGTTTTTTTTCGTCCGAAAGTATGGAATATGCTTCGTTGATTTCTGTGAAAGCTGCATTGGTCGAGGTATTGCCCACATTTTTATCCGGATGAAAACGAAGCGCTAACTTTCTGTATGCACCTTTAATTTCGGCAGAAGAAGCCGTAGGAGAAACGCCCAGAATTTGATAATAATTTTTTGCCTGCACTCTGCAAATGTACCCCCTGAATATAAAAATTTCCGCATTTCGGTACATAAGTTTGTATATATTACTGAATGTAACTTGACATTGAAATACCTTTCGTCCCTGTCTGGTATATATCTCCTTTATAAAGAATGGTAAATGCTCTTGGAAATGTGCTATTATAGCTGAAAGAAGTGTCGTTTATATTTGCCCGTTTACAAGAATATTGAATGTATCACTACCTTTGACTACGCTTGCAAAATTGGGTGAGGCATTTACTATTTTCAAATAGGCGTGGGTACTATCCATTGCTGTAAAAAATTAGCTGTAGCCAAAGTTCCGAAAGGTATGACCAAGCAAATCAGTTTGGAAATGTATCTCGTGTGAAAACGCATCGACGAAATTGCGCAGGAACGCAATCTCGTGAGAGGCACGGTTGAAGGGCATTTGATGGAATTTGTCCCAACCGGGGAAGTGGATATTTCTGTTTTTGTTACGGAAAATGAATTGAAAGAATTAGAAAAATTTATGAAGAAAAAGCCTGAATTATCTTCATCTCAAATATTTTCGTCATTCAATGAAAAATATAGTCATACACAAATAATAGCCGTAAGGTTGTGGTTACAGAGCAGGAGTGAAGAAGAAAAAATAGCCGCTTTGGAGTAAAGCGGCTGTACAATAAACAAGTAAATTAAATATAGTCTGGATAATTCGTTATTCTTCTTACCTCACATTCCGCTATTTTTTTTGAACAACGGGGAACTGTACACTCCAAGAAGGGGGCTACTCCGCTGCTACGGGCAACCTGCTGATACCTGTAATGATAGCATTGCCGTCTGTGGTAAGCCCGGGCGTTGCGGTTGCAGTTGCTGCATCGAATTTAAAAACAGTCGATTTTGCCTTACCGGCATCAGTATAATAAATAGCCGCATATCCTGTTCCGTCCAATGCGGAATAAGAATATGAACCGCTGGTAAATTGGATGTCAGTGGCTTCCGGCGTGCCGGTTACCCATTTGAAAGAGCCGTCATAAACATTTACTACGGCATATTTAATACCGCCCATCAACATGGGATATAAATACAATTGTACGGCATATACATACGGTTGCGGAACCATAGTCAATAAGAAATATCCTTTACCCAGATAATCTTTGCGCCAAACGTATTCTCCGCCGGAAGCGGAAGTGATATTGAAGAAAAACGTTGGGTCGTATTCCGTGGTACCGCTTTTAATTTTCATAATTCCGACAGGTGTTGCCGTGCTGTATTTGCCCGACATATCCCAGTCCAGTTTTGTACCGAAAACATACGTGTCGCCGTTTTCATCCACGTCCATGCCTCTTACCCAATAAGTTCCTATAGAGCCGGTACGCCCGTCGCGGATTACCTTATCCAACGTCATATCGGGATAGTTGTACACGGCAATCCAGTTACTATCGGGATATTGTGTTTCAAAATTCAGTCCGCTTTCCACGCTGATGAACGAAGCGAAAATTTTATCGCCCACTTTTTTAATATCGGTAAAGAATGCTTTTTGCCCGTTGGCAGCCAATGCTTCTGCATCAATTTGTCCTTGCGCTACAATTTCCATACTTTTTGTATCGAGCCTGTACCATTGTGTATATTGTTCTTCCGGCTGCCAGGCGTTTTTTACCATCAGAACTTCATCGCCTGCGTTGCCGAACATGGTCATGGATTCCGTTTGGAAATCGGTAGCTGTTACCAATTGCTTAGATGCATCGGCTTTGTATGCCGTTACGGCGCCCGGATTGCTTTGCCCGAACAAGAAGCTGATAAAATAATCTCCGTTGACGATGTAATTGTGTGTGGCGCCGTCTTGCTCTATCCCCGTTCCTTGCGTGTTTAATACACCCGAATCTAACGTTTCGGCGGTATTAATTACCTCAGCGCCGGAGGGGGAGCTTGCAGTGGTTAATACAAATATGCTGTCTTTCGGTTGCTCAATGACGGTTGAATCCCCGCCGCCGTTTCCGCCGGACTGATTACCGGATACGTCTTTTTTGCTGCACGCGCTTAATAATAAAAGCGCTGATGATACTAAGATTACAAACTTTGATTTTGTCATATTTATTTGATTTTGTTTTTTGAAAAAAGAATTATTGACCGATAAAATATCTGAGTTTTATACTGAATGACCGTCCCGGTTTTTGCAGGCTATAATTATCGTATAACTTTTCACCGATAATGTTTTTACATTCAATTGCGGTATTATACCTGCCGTTTTTAAATGTGTAAACGATGCTTACATCGTGCGATATTTGTGTAGGAATCATGCGTTTTGTATCTGCCGCGCCTTCGCTTGCCCAGTACAAATAGAAATTGTGCACATACATCATGTTGTAGCCGATGGTCAGCTTACCGGCGCCGGAAAAAATATTTGGAAAATAAAGCGCCGCATGGACATTACCGAATAAATAAGGAATATTGGGAATGCGTTCTTTGTAGGTAATGCTGGGAATGTCCGGAAGGTCTGTACGGTATTTATTTCTATCCCTCAAATTTTGGTAAGTAACGTTTATTCCGGCAACAAAAATCTGTTGGTAAGAATATCTTATTTCGGATTCCAACCCCAAATTGGATACATTGTACAGGTTGTCGGGATACAATTTATTCGGGTTTGGCCCGAGCGGGTTATAATAGATAAAATCTTTAGCATAGTAATATATTCCCGTACCGCTAAAGTAAAAATGATGCTTATCTAAGTTTAAATTGTAACCCAGTCCCAGGTTGATATTATTGCTTCGTTCCGGTTTTAAATTCCAGTTGCCGTCTTTGTTGATGATGTCTCCGAAGAGGTCTTCGCTTTCCGGCATCCGGTATGTTTTTTCGTAAGAAAATTTTAGTTGAAGCTGCGGCTGAATAAAATAAGTTGCTGCAACGCCGTAGCCCGGCTTGTTTCTGTTGAGTCCTGTTTTGTTATAAACGGTATCGCCGGGATTATTATAATCGGTTTGGATAAGCGTAGTACTTGCATGCTGATAAAAATATTTTCCGAATACGGTAATATTGAATTTACCGGGGATATGATATTGATAACTTGCGCCTAATATATTTTTTTCAGTCTTCTGCGGGATATTGTCCACCAAAGGATTTGGTGATACCAGGTTGGCGCCTTTTCTGTTGAAATAGCTGAAGACATTATCAAAAGCAATGTTCTGCCTGCCATTGATAGAATACTTTGCCGAAAGCGATGCGCTTCCGTTATGATTCCTGTATTTATACAGGCTGTACCAGCTTTCACCGCCTTTTCCAAGGTAGGTGATGGAATCGCCTAACCAATTGTAGCGGGCGTGTATGGTATCAATACTTTGGTCTTGCCCGAGATTATAATCGGCATTGAAAGTTACATCCAATCCCTTTGTTATAAAGTTCTTTTTGGCATATTTCAGTGCAGGCATTATAATGTTGCCTTTGGTAAACCATGCGCCGAATACCGCCGTGCTGCGTGCGCCGGTTTGTATTTGTTTATAATATTGTCCTAATGTGATGCCGAACAGTAATTGGTCTGTCCATTTTTTATCCGTAAAGCCTATTTGTGCAATTGCTGTTTCGTTGTGATATTTATCGTGGAACCGCTTGACCGTTGTATCTCGGTAATATTGCCCCGTGTGTATATCGGCGGCATCCACGGTAACTTTATAATCGTTATCTGAATAATTCTGAAAAGCGTTTAACCTTACCGTAAAGCCTTTTTTTGAAGTGTAGCCTGCATTGATATTCGTTCTGTGCGTATTAAAAGAGCCGTAGGAATAGGATACATCCAGATAATTTTTAAGCCTGTTGTTTGTAACAATATTTACTGCGCCGCCCAATGCATCGCCGCCCAGCCATACAGGCACTACACCTTTGTACACTTCTATCCGCTCTGCAAGATTGACGGGTATATTGTTGATTTGAAACGATGGTCCGAAACTTTCCATCGGAATGCCATCCAGGAAAAATTTTATCCTGTTACCGGAAAATCCGCTGATGGAAAAATCATAGTCTGATCCCAAGCCTCCCGTTTCCCGCAGACGCGCTCCGGGAACATGGTCCAAAACATGTGCCACGTCTGTTACCGTATTTTGCAGTTTTTGTGCATCTATGGCAGTTACGTTATAGGCTTGTCTATTCAACGATTTAATACGTGAATATCCGAACACAGATACATCATTAAGTAAAGCGGTACGGGTTTTTAACAGGAAAGAAAAATTCTGGGCACGCTTCGTTACTACAATTTTGCTTTTCAACGTGATGTAGCCTGTTGCCGAAATAATAATTGTATAAGTGCCTGCCGGCATATCTGAAAGTGAGAACCTGCCGGAAGAATCGGTAACAATATTTTTCTTTAGTTCGGGAAAACGGACAGAGGCAGCAATAACCGGAAACTTATGTTGGCTAAATACTTTTCCCGAAATATGGTAAACATCCGTTTGCGCCATGCCTGATATATAAGCAAACAAAGTGGTTATCGTGAATATGTAATATTTACATTTATAAGACATACTATTTGTTCAAATAATTGGATATGCTGTGTTTTCAAAACCCATTTTATTCCTGTGCGTATTTATTTGTTTACGAAATCGGGAATTTTTTTACATTGTTTGGGTGAACACTTTACATATCTATATTGTATGGTTTATTTTCGTGGTTGCGAAAGTATATTTCGCCACGTTTATTCATTTATGATTATGGAAGTATTTATTATGAAAAAGGAAGTATTATGCAATATGTAATGACGGGCGATGACTTTAATCATTTTGTTTCTGTTGCCGGGAAACAAAATGCGGATAATAACAGCGATATAAACAGTATGAAGGTTATCACACCTAAGGGAGATGCGCATTTTCGCAAGCAGACTTTGGACAGCAACCTGTTCATATTAGAAGCCGATTACCTTATGAACGGAGATGTAACGATTTTAGGAAAAGGAACATCTCCATTACTGGAAATCCAATGTAATTTATCCGCTATGCCCATTGTATATCACGATGATGCTAACGTAGAACATACAGTTGCTACAATGTCTTCTAATATCGCTTTTTTACCTGCCGAACAAAATGAAGCGAAAATCCATCTCTCCGAAAATGTGAATTACAATACGTTCGATATTCATCTTCCGCTCTCAATGCTGGACGGTTACGCGGGCGAATCTGGCATTATGGATAATTTCCTGGCAAAAATCCATAAAAATATCAGCGGCAAACTCAGCCCAAGCGATATCGGAATAAGTGCTGATATTTTTAACGTGATACAAGATATAAAAAGCTGCACTTATGAAGGACTGGTAAGAAGGATTTACTTTGAATCTAAAACATATGAACTCATTGCGTTGCTTTATAACAATGCTGAGAATAAAAAAGAAGATTACATGCTAAACGCCGTGGACAAGGATAAAATCCATTGGGCAGCCTCATTAATTAAAGCAAACCTGGACAGACCTTGTACCATTATAGAATTGGCTCATCAGGTAGGCATCAACCAAACAAAACTCAAAGCCGGCTTTAAAATCTTATTTGATAATACTGTTTTTGGTTATATGCAAGACCTCAGAATGCATCAGGCAAAAAAATATTTAATGGATACAAATATGTCTATACAGGAAATAGGCATGAATTTAGGATACCAAAATACATCCAATTTCAGTATCGCTTTCAAAAAAACACACGGCATCTCGCCCATGAAAGCAAGAGAAATTTATACAAAAAAACAACCCGGATAAAAAAACTTTTATGATTGTATTTTTGCTTCTGATTCTCCTGTGGGTTATTGGCGTTTTTACCTTGTTGTTATTCGCAGGTTTCCTGTTTGAGCAATACTCCAGAAGAAAGCTGGAAAGAAAAATATTTAAAAGAAAAACCTTTGCAGATATTGACGGGAAAAAGTTGCATTATGTAAAGAAAGGCAAAGGAAACTGCACTGTGGTGTTCCAGTCCGGCATGGGAAGCAGCCATGCCATCTGGCACGAAATACAGGAAGCCATATCACAAAATGCAGTAACCATTTCTTATGACCGCAACGGCATTATGCTGAGCGAAGCAACGGGAAAAACGGTTACAAATGACCATGTTTCTAAAGAACGCGAATTGCTTTTAGAAAATACACACTGCCCCAAGCCATACATTTTAGTAGGACATTCAATGGCAGGAATATATTTAAGACCGTTTATCAAGCGGCACGAATACGATATTGCCGGAATTGTTTTTGCGGAAGCCGCACATCCTAAACAAATAGAAATGGCTTCGCCGGAACTCCTAAAAACTTTGAAAATACCACCACACCAGCTCATTAAATTTTTAGTGCAAACAGGCATCTACCGGATTTTATTTTCTTTTATACCCTTGTCGCCGGAAATACCTGTCAGGCACAGGCTGCACCGCATGGAAAAAAATTTCTTTTACAGGTCGTGCAATAAAGTATTGGAAGAACTGAAAAACGACAGGCACAATTTTAAAGATGCCGAAGAATATAATTCCTTTGGAAATATACCATTAACCATAATTACCGGTACATCTGAAATACGATATGCAAAAATTAAAAATGCCGGATTAAAAAACGAATTACGCCAATTGACAGAAAAAGTTCAGCTTGATTTATTAAAACTTTCATCCAACAGCCGCCTTGTAAAAGCAGAAAACAGCGGACATATATTGCAAATTAATGATGCAGAACTATTTGTTTCGGAGATACAGAGTTTGTACTGCTAATTTAAAAAAATGTTTTTACAAAAGACCTATTAAAAATGATTAGTTATACCCCGCATACCCAAATGGCTTGGCGATACTATGGAAACGGTTTTTAACCGGATGGTTATTCCCGTACAAGTTACACACATAGAATACATATTGCCCGATTTAAAAAAGATTATCATAGAAGGCGATTTTACAAAAACAAAATAGGGGCTATAACAAATGGCAGGCTTTTTTATACGAAAGTGAAAATATAGTCAGACGCAATTATGATACTGTATTTGTTTTTAGTAAAACGCGATATTTTACTTTTTTCTGAGCGATACCAAATATTTCTGAAATTAAAATCAAAAGCCATGTTATCACAAACTATGAAAGAAGCGCTGAACAAACAAGTGCTGATGGAAGCGCAATCGTCGCAAGCTTATCTTGCAATGGGAAGCTGGGCAGAAATCCAACCCGGATTAAAAGGTGTAACGCAATTCTTTTTCCGTCATAGCGACGAAGAGCGTATGCATATGCTGAAACTGATTCATTATATTAACGAAAGAGGCGGTTTTGCAGTTGTTCCTAAGTTAGAACAGCCGACACTTACTTTTGTTTCACTGAAAAAAGCATTTGAAATATTGTTTGAGCATGAAGTGAAAGTAAGCGAAAGCATCAACAATCTTGTAGATATCGCCTTGTCCGAGAAGGATTATGCTACGCATAATTTTCTGCAATGGTATGTGAACGAACAGATAGAAGAAGAAAGACTTGCCCGTGAATGTAACGATAAACTTGAACTGATAGGCGAAGACAAAAGCGGCTTGTATCTTTTTGACAGAGATATTATGACGATGGACTCGGAATAATTTTCATGGTTTGGTAATAGCAATCCTATAAGATTTCAGGTCTTATAGGATTTTTTGTTTGAAATTTTCCGCATCTCGTAAATAGTTTTTCCCGATTTCGTAAAGAGCATTGGTAAATGTGAAAATAATTTCGCACACAAAAAAATATACTCATTTATGAAGCATTTAAGTTTACTGTTTATTTCGTCTGTTTTATGCCTGCTTTTGACTCCGGAAATCATGTTTGCGCAAAGTGCCGGCGGCGCTGTTAGAGGAATTATTACAACAAGCGATAACAAGCCTGCATCAAGCATTACCATCCAAATCGAACAACTGAAACGCGGCGCTGTTTCAGACAATAATGGTAGGTATATTATTAACAAGCTCGCGCCGGGGCATTATGTTTTAAAAATTTCTTCCATAGGCATTGCTATGCAGGAAAAAGAAATTATCGTTTCCACAGGAGAAACAACTGAAGAAAATTTTACGATTAATATTACTTCACAACAATTACAGGATGTTATTGTAAACACACAGCAAGCGAAATATCATGCGGGTACGAGCAACGATGTAGCGAAGATGCCGCTGAAAAATTTGGAGAATCCGCAGGTATATACAACCGTTACAAGTGCGTTGCTGAAAGACCAGCAAATTGTTACTTATTCCGATGCATTGAAAAATATTCCCGGCGTTATCATGCAATTGGAAAATAACACGGCAGGCGGTTCGGTTACTTCGCGCGGTTTCCCTACCCAATCGTTTTTAAGAAACGGCGTGGTGGGCATTGGCGGAGATGGCAATATTGATGTCTCCAATATCGAAAGCATCGAAGCCATCAAAGGTCCTTCCGGCGCATTATACGGAAGTTCGCTCATCAGTTATGGCGGGCTGTTCAACATTGTTACCAAAAAACCTTTTGATACCTTCAAAGGAGAAGCAGGCTACACTTGGGGCGGCTATGGATTAAGCCGTTTTACGGTGGACGTGAATACACCGTTGAATGCGGACAAAACATTGCTGTTCCGCTTGAATGGCGCCATTCATCATGAAGGGTCCTGGCAAGATGCAGGCTTTGCTTCCTATGAATTTGTTGCACCCTCTTTGACATACAAAATCGATGATAAAAACACGCTTGAATTAGAAGGCGAGTATCAAAATGAACGTGCCAATAGCTTTTATCGCATTTTCATAGATGGTTCGTATAAAACCGGTGTACGCAGCCCAAAAGATGTCAATATAGACTGGCACAGAAGATTTATTGGCAATGGGCTTGTTCTTAAGCCAAAGCAGGCAAAACTTTTTACAACATTAACACATCAATTCTCCAAGCAATGGGTATCGCGTACCAACTTTACTTATCTCAGCAGTGCTGAAAGTGGGGGCAACGCTTATATGTCTGTGCTTGCCGGCAATGACTCTCTTATTCGTAATGCAACCTATTATGATTATTATAAAAAATATACCACGGATATTCAGGAAAATATCAACGGCGATTTTCATATCGGGAGCTTGAGAAACCGTACGTTAATTGGCGCAGAAGTATATAGCGTTACTACAAAGGCAAGCTATGGCAGTCTGGCATTTGATAAATTGAGCCTTGCTAACCCAGGAGTTGAATATGTGAAACTAAGCAATACAACATTGCAAAATGCATTGCTGGATGTTCCTTTTATACAAACGGGAAGCATTCTTACAAATACTTACAGCGCCTATGTGCAGAATGTTTTGAACGTTACAGACAGATTACTTGCAATGGCAAGCGTACGTTGGGATTATTATGATTACAAAGGGCAAAAAAGCGTGATTACGGAAGAGGCAACAGGCGGTTATCATCAAAATGCATTTTCGCCGAAATTCGGTTTGGTATATCAAATCGTGAAAGATAAAGTGTCTTTGTTTGGTAATTACATGAATGGTTTTACCAATGTGGCGCCTGTGCAACAACCCGATGGAAGCACCAGCGTTTTTAAACCACAACACGCCAACCAATGGGAAGGCGGTGTTAAAGCCGATGCGTTCAACGGAAAATTAAGCGGCAGCATTAGCTATTATGACATCAAGGTAAGTAATGTTGTTCGCAGCGATGCTCCGGACAGACCGACTTATCAGGTGCAAAATGGCACGCAATACAGCAAAGGTTTGGAAGCGCAGGTTACGGCAAATCCTTTTGCGGGCTTCAACATTATTGCAGGCTATGCGTATAACAACAGTAAATATGAAAAAATTAGTACGGCGCTCGACGGCTTTCGTCCAAGCTCCGCAGGTCCGAAAAATTTGGCAAACGCTTGGCTAAGCTATCGTGTGCAAACAGGAACGCTGCAAGGTTTAGGCTTGGGCTTCGGCGGCAACTATGCAAGTGAAAATGCAGTGATTAATGATTTGGATGATTATTATGTATTGCCGTCATTTACTACATTAAATGCTTCGCTTTCATACGACAAAAAGAAATATAATATTACCTGCAAAGTGGATAATCTTACCAATAAACAATATTGGGTAGGCTGGGGAACAACCATTCCGCAAATGCCGAGAAGATTCTCTGCAAGCTTTACCGTGAAATTTTAGTTCGTTTGTTCCGATTTCACTTTTACCACAGGGCGACATTGTTTGCTCTGTGGTATTTTGTTGCAAAAAATCTTTCGCTATGTGCGGAGTCCTCGCCGCACATTTTTATTCTGTCGGCTCTGCCGACAAATTGCCACGAGGCAATAAAATAATCGTGTGAAGCGAAGACGCTTCACACAGCAAGTCTCACTTCGTGGATAACTTTCACTTTTCTTTCCGCCCGTTTTTTACGAAATTTGTTGGTTCTTGTAAATCATTAAATCATACAAATCACGGTTTATATATGCCCCAGTTTTCGCATCTTCACGTTCATTCGCAATATTCTTTGTTAGACGGCGCTGCATCCATCGGAAGCCTTTATAAAAAAGCTGAAAAAGACGGTATGAACGCCGTTGCATTGACTGACCACGGCAATATGTTCGGCGCATTTGAGTTTGTGGCACAGGCTTGGAAAAACACAAAAGTCGTGGGCAAAGATGCCAACGGAAAAGATATTCTTGAACCGAAAATAAAACCTGTTGTCGGCTGCGAATTGTATGTAGTGGAAGACCGTTTTCAAAAGACTTTTTCTAAGGATAAAAAAGATAAACGTTATCATCAAATTTTGTTGGCGAAAAATGAATTGGGTTACAAAAATCTCGTCAAGCTTACGTCGCTCGGTTTTATCGAAGGAATGTACAGCAAATATCCCCGCGTGGACAAAAGCCTGATTCAGCAATACCACGAAGGATTGATTGCGACTACTTGTTGCATCGGTGCGAGTGTTCCGCAGGCGATTTTAACTAAAGGAGAAGAAGAAGCGGAAAAGGAATTTAAGTGGTGGCTTGACTTGTTCGGCGAGGATTATTACGTGGAACTGCAACGCCACCACATGGAAGAGCAAAACAAAGTGAACGAAGTATTGCTGAAGTTTGCGAAGAAATACAATGTGCCTGTTATTTGTACCAACGACAGTCATTACACCGACAAAGACGATGCAAACGCGCACGATATTTTGCTCTGCATCAATACAGGAGAAAAGCAAACGACACCCGGTTTTGACGATTTTGTAAACGATGATGCACTGGTAAAAAACCGCCGGTTTAAATTTCCCAACAATGAATTTTATTTTAAGACAACGAATGAAATGGAAAAGCTTTTCCAAGACATTCCGCAGTCGCTCGAAAACACGCAGCAAATCGTTGACAAGATTGAAGTACTGAATTTGAAGAAAGATATTTTACTGCCCGCGTTTCCCATTCCGCAGGAATTTAAAACCACAAACGACGACAATATTAATCAATGGAATTACCTGCATCATCTCACGTATGAAGGCGCAAGAAAAAGATATGTTGATTTAACCGATGAAATAAAAGAACGTATCGATTTTGAATTGTTCACGATTAAGACAATGGGCTTTGCGGGTTACTTTTTGATTGTAAGCGATTTTATCAAAGCCGGTCGCGATATGGGCGTATTCATTGGTCCGGGACGCGGTTCTGCCGCAGGAAGCGCGGTGGCATATTGCATTGGTATTACCAACATCGACCCGATAAAATATAATTTGCTGTTTGAAAGATTCCTGAACCCGGACCGTAAATCCATGCCCGATATCGACACGGATTTTGACGATGAAGGCAGGCAAAGAGTGATTGATTATGTAGTGCAAAAATATTCCAAGCAACAGGTAGCGCAAATCATCACGTATGGCACGATGGCGGCAAAAATGTCCATTAAAGACGTGGCGCGCGTAATGGATTTGCCATTGGCTGATGCGAATGCTTTGGCAAAGCTCGTGCCCGATAAGCCCGGAACACAGTTAGGTCGAGTGTTGAAAGCACCCATTACAAACAAAGAAGCGAAAGACGGCGAAAAATCTTTGGAAGACAAAGAAGGCTATATGCCCGAAGATGTGGAAAACATTAAGAAGCTGCGCGAAATTTATGATGGCAATGATATGCGCGCGGCGGTGTTGCACGAAGCGGAAAGGCTCGAAGGAAGCGTGCGCAATACGGGCATTCACGCGGCAGGCATCATCATTGCGCCGAAAGATTTAACGGAGTTAATTCCTGTTGCAACAGCGAAAGATTCCGACTTGTGGGTTACACAAATCGAAGGCAGCAGCATTGAAGAAGCCGGCGTTATCAAGATGGACTTTTTGGGTTTGAAAAATCTGTCCATTATCAAAACGGCGTTGCAGCTTATCAAACAAAATCATGGCGATGATATCGTCATAGACGATATTCCTTTGGATGATGAAAAAACATATCAGCTGTATCAGCGCGGCGAAACCAATGCGACGTTCCAGTTTGAAAGCGCCGGAATGCAAAAGCATCTGCGCGATTTAAAGCCCGACGTTTTCGCCGATTTGATTGCGATGAATGCGTTGTATCGTCCCGGTCCCTTGGCATACATTCCAAACTTCATCAAAAGAAAACACGGCATCGAAAAAATCGAATACGACCTGCCGGAAATGGAAGAATATCTGGCGGATACGTACGGTATTACGGTTTATCAGGAACAGGTAATGCTGCTGTCGCAAAAGCTCGCAGGATTTTCCAAAGGCGATGCCGACGTGCTGCGTAAAGCGATGGGTAAAAAGCAAATTGCCGTGCTGAACAAAATGAAAGCGCAGTTTATCGAGGGCGCAACCAAGAAGGGACATCCGCAGGATAAACTTGAAAAAATATGGGCGGACTGGGAAGCATTTGCGCAATATGCTTTCAACAAATCGCACTCTACATGCTATGCTTTTGTGGCGTATCAAACGGCGTATTTGAAAGCGCATTATCCAAGCGAATACATGGCTGCCGTACTGAACCACGCGGGCGCTATTGAAAAGCTCACTTTCTTCATGGAAGAGTGCAAACGCATGGGCATCAAAGTGCTTGGCTGCGACATCAATGAATCGCACAAAGGTTTTTCGCCGAACAAAAAAGGCGAAATACGTTTCGGTTTCGGCGGCTTAAAAGGCGTGGGCGATGCGGCTATTGAAAGCATTCTGGAAGAAAGAAATAAGAACGGCGCGTTCAAAGATATCTTCGATTTTATCAAGCGTGTGAACCAAAGAACAGTGAATAAAAAATCTATTGAAAGCCTTGTATATTCGGGCGCTTTCGATTGTTTTGAAAATATGCACCGCGCACAGTTCTTTGCCGTACAGCCCGGCGAAACAACAAACAATCTGGAACGTATTATTAAGTTTGGCAACGTTTACCAGACAAGCCAGGAGAATACTGCGAACAGTTTGTTCGGCGATATGGGAATGCCCGAAGTTGCCACGCCGAAGATTCTTCCGTCACAGGAGTGGAGCCTGATTGAAAAATTGGAAAATGAAAAAGAAGTAACGGGCATTTATATCAGCGGACATCCGCTGGACAATTACAAATTTGAAATGCAGCATTACGGCTTTATGCAAATCAGTGATTTCAACGAGTTGAAAGATAACAATGAAATTAAAAACAAAGGCGGCAACGTTATCCGCATCGCTGGTCTGGTCATTGATGCACAGCACCGCACGACAAAAACCGGAAAAGATTTCGGCATTCTGACTATTGAAGATTTTTCGGGCAAAACAGAAATTGCGCTTTGGCGCGACGATTATATTAAGTACAAAAGTTATCTTGAAAAAGGATTGACATTGTCGCTCACAGGATTTTTCAAACAACGTTATAATCAGGAATCATTCGACTTTAATGTAACCAATATTATGTCGCTCGATAGTGTGAAAACAGCATTTACAAAATCGATTGACGTAGCGATTGCCTTGCAGGCTTTGAGCGAAAGTATGGTAGAATTTTTCGCGGAAAATTCAAAGAAAAATGCAGGCAATACAGCGTTGAAGTTTAAAGTGTTCGATGCCGACGAGGAAATGTCCGTGAACCTGTACACGATTGAAAAAGGCATTGCCATGAACGATGAACTGGTTAGTTATCTCCGTCAAAACCCCGATATAGATGTACATATTGGTTTGGCTGTCTGAACTTTGTCAGATGAATTTTAACCACAGATGTACAGATTAAAAATTATCTGTATATCTTCGGCTTTATAACTAATCCGTAAAATCTCCAAATCATGGTTATCTTTGCAAAATGGAATCGCCCAAGCAAAACATCAGGCATTTGAATTTATCGGAGTTGGAAAGTTATTTCGTTAGTCATGGCGAAAAGAAATTCCGCGCAAAACAAGTCCACGAGTGGATTTGGCAAAAAGGCGCAAGCTCGTTTGACGATATGTCGAACCTGAGCAAAGACCTTCGCAAATATTTGTCGGACCATTTTTCTTTCCCTGCAATTGCCATAGACACTTTGCAAAAAAGTTCGGATGGAACCATTAAAAGCCGCTTCAGAACTTTCGATAAACATTTGGTTGAAGGTGTTTTAATTCCTACCGACGAAAGAAAAACCGCTTGCGTTTCTTCGCAAATCGGCTGTAGTTTAACTTGTAAATTTTGTGCAACAGGTTATATGGAGCGCAAGCGTAATCTCACTTACGACGAAATTTACGACCAGGTTGTTCTCATTAATCAGCAAAGCCTGAAAGAATACCAACAAAAATTATCCAACATTGTTTTCATGGGAATGGGCGAACCGTTGCTCAATTATACCAATGTGATGAAAGCAGTTGAACGTATTTCTTCGGAAGACGGATTAGCTATGAGCCCGCGCCGCATCACGGTTTCAACCGCAGGCGTTGCAAAAATGATTAAGAAGCTCGGCGATGATAATGCAAAATTCAAACTCGCGCTTTCGCTACACGCTGCGAATGATACGAAGCGTAACGAGATAATGCCGATTAATGAAAGTAACAATATTAATTCTTTAGTGGATGCACTAAATTATTATTACAAAAAAACAAAACAGCCTGTGACCTTTGAATACATTCTGTTTCAGAACTTTAACGACAGTCTGAAAGATGCGGAAGAACTGGTAAAAGTTTATCGCCGTGTGCCTGCGGATTTGGTCAATTTAATCGAATACAATCCGATTGATGCGAGTAAATTTTCCAAGCCCACAGATGAAAGAGTTGAAGCATTTATGAACTATCTTGAATCGCACAAAGTGAATGCACGCTTGCGCCGCAGCCGGGGAAAAGACATTGATGCAGCCTGCGGACAGTTGGCAAACAAAGGATAACTCAATTCAGTAATCAGAAAAATAATATGAGTACATATACTCAGATATTATATCAAATTGTTTATAGTACAAAAAACAGGGAGGCAACGCTGAATGCCGAAAACCGTAAAGAATTGTACAAATATATTTGGGGCATTTTAAAAAATAAAAATTGTCATTTATATCAAATTGGCGGAATTGAAAATCACTTGCATATTGTAACACATCTTCATCCGTCTGTTGCTTTGGCAGATTTAGTAAAAAACATAAAATTAGCAAGTACCGATTACATAAAAAGTAAAAATCTTTTTCCGGATTTTACCGGCTGGCAGGATGGTTATGGCGCTTTTACTTACTCCGTTGAAGCAAAAGAAAATCTTATCAACTATGTAAAGAATCAGGAAGAACATCATCGAAAGAAAACGTTTGTTGAAGAATATAAAGAACTTTTAAACGAGCATAATATTGAGTTTGATGAAAAATATTTGTTGTAGTAGATTGTTCAACCACTTCGTGGTTGGGTGTTCTTTCTCTGCGTTTCGTAAGTTCTCTGCATTTCATACAGAGTTATTGAAATTAAATCCTTTCAGGATTTTCTCTGACTTGCTGGACTTAAACATTAGTAATCTCATATATGCTTTAAAGTGAGAAAACAACAAGTAGTAAAAAATTGAGGAATAGAATAAAGTAAGCCCAAAAGCAATTCGGGAGCGAAACAAAACAGAAGAGTTATTGAAATTAATCCTTTCAGTATTTTCTCAGATTTGAAGGTATAAAACATCAATAACTCGGAATACAATTTGAATAGGAGAACACAAGCAGATAAATATTGAAGAATAAAACAAAGCAAGCCCGAAGAGTTTACGCATCAATAATCTTCGATACACTTTGCAACTGAATAAATTGATAATAAAATATAGCAGCATAAAAACAAAGCAAGCACGAAGAGTTTACACATCAATAATCTTCGATACACTTTGCAACTGAATAAATTGATAATAAAAATATAGCAGTATAAAAACAAAGCAAGCCCGAAGAGTTTACACATCAATAATCTTCGATACACTTTGCAACTGAATAAATTGATAATAAAATATAGCAGTATAAAAACAAAGCAAGCCCGAAGGGCTTAAATATCAATAACCCCGAATGCAATTCGGGGAGAGAGAAAAACAGAAACAAAATAGGTACAGAACCCTGAAAGGGTTCAATATGAACTAAAATCACAAATAATACAATGAGCAAACAAGCTTTTGAAAAATTCATCAATCCTAAATCTCCTGCAAAAATCAAGGAAGAGTTTCGTCAGGAGAAAAGAAAAATAAAAGCCGAAATGCGTGCGGAAGGAGAGGAGCGCCGCAGAATAAAAGCAGCAAAACTGCGCGGCGAAAATATAGAACCAACGAACACTTCTCAGAATAAAAATAATTATCAAAACGATAATAAACGCAGTAATAAATTTTCCGATAAAAGAAAAAACAACACTTTCGCCAAATCTCCATCTTCTGAAAAGACCGATTCATCAAGATTTGAAAAGAAAGGAGATTTCAGAAAAACCAAAAATTACGGTGTAAAAAACGAACGCTTTGTAAAAGAAGATGAAGGCAAAAAAGAAGAAATGCCTTTGAATAAATTCATCGCACATTCCGGCGTGTCGAGCAGAAGAGAAGCTGCCGAACTGGTAAAATTCGGACACGTAAAAGTAAATGGCGATGTTGTGTACGAGCCTGCGTTTAAAGTTTCGGAAAAGGATAAAATTGAGTTGAAAGGCAAGCCCGTTCATTTGCAAAAAAAATTAGTTTACATTTTATTGAACAAACCGAAAGACCACATTACCACCACCAAAGACGAGAAAGGTCGCAAAACCGTTCTCGATTTATTGAAAGGGATAAATGATATCAACGGCATTTATCCTGTGGGGCGTTTAGACAGAAATACTACCGGCGTTTTGCTTTTAACCAACGATGGCGAACTCGCACAAAAGCTCACACATCCATCGTTTCAGATAAAAAAGATTTATGAAGTCGGCTTAAACAAACCTTTGACAAAGGAACACGCGGAAGCTATTGCAAATGGCATTGAGTTGGAAGACGGTTTTATTAAAGCAGATGCTGTTGGTTATGCAGATACAAAAGATAAAAGTATTGTAGGCGTTGAAATTCACAGCGGTCGCAACCGCATTGTTCGCCGTATTTTTGAGCATCTCGGTTATGAAGTGAAAAAATTGGACAGGGTAATGTTTGCCAATTTGACTAAGAAAAATGTAGAGCGCGGCAAGTGGCGCTATCTCGCAGAAAAAGAGGTACGCTTGCTGAAATATATGAATGCTTCTTTAGGTAAAAAATCAAAAACAAAAGTAGAATAGAAATAATTTTTTTGAAATTTCTCCCTGCGGTCGAGATTGGGTTCGGCAAAGCCAAATAATATTTTAATTCTCGATATTGTAGTGATTTACAAAACAATGAAAACGTGAGTACCGTCATTTCGACCGCAGGGAGAAATCTCAGTTTAATATTTTAATACTTAGAACGTTTTGACATGAAACGAGGCGGTAGTATTTATATAGATTTATGGGTTGAAGTACAATATTGGTAATTTGTTTATTGAGATTTCTCCTATCGTCGAAATGATGACGCAGAGGTTTTTATTATTTTCAAATCATCATCAACCTTAAAATATAAAGCAAATTAGTTTGAATGAAGTTAGACATTATTTTTGAAAACGAAAATTTTATTGCGATTAATAAACCTTCCGGGATGTTAAGCATTCCCGACCGCACACAATCGGAAGTTTCGCTAAAAGATTTACTCTTGGAAAAATACGGCGCAATATTTATTGTCCATCGCATTGATAAATTCACAAGCGGCTTAATCATTTTTGCAAAAAATGCCGAAACGCACAAACAACTTTCGCAATTATTTGAAGGACGTGAAGTAGAGAAATTTTACATCGGTTTGCTGAATGGAACTTTGTATCCGTCTTCGGGAACAATAAGTGCACCTGTTATAGAACACCCTTCAAAAAAAGGTTTGATGGCGACGAATGCAAAAGGCAAACCTTCGGTTACCGATTATGAAACCATAGAGACGTTTAAAAATTATTCTTTGGTTCAGTTTCAGATTCATACGGGACGTACGCACCAGATTCGTGTACATACGCAGTGTCTCGGACATTCATTGGTAGGCGATGAATTGTACGGCGACGGCAAATTTTTGTTGCTTTCTTCCATTAAAAGAAAATTTAACCTTTCTAAAAATCAGGATGAAGAAAAACCTTTAATGGCACGATTGGCTTTGCATTCTTACAAAATAAATTTTACACTTAACGGCGAACAATATTCGCTCGAAGCCCCGCTGCCAAAGGATTTTACAGCTACATTGCAACAATTGCGGAAGAATAATGCTTAACATCTTTGCACAGATAAAATTTATATGTGCATCTGCGGCTTATATAAACAAAAAGCCCCGATAGAAATCGGAGCCGCAAGTACAATGTAATAACTAACTAAGAAAAATAAAACCATGATTTAAGTAATGTGAGCAACAGGATAATCATCGTCTTCTCAATCTTTTAAATCATGGTTCGACATTATTTATTCGGTTGTGGTGTGTAACGCAAATACGGTTTCACAACATTTACCCCTTTCGGAAAGCGTGTATAAGCTTCATCAGTCGGGATGTTTGGCGTAATAATCACATCTTCGCCTTCTTTCCAGTCTGCAGGTGTGGCTACACTATAATTTGCCGTCAGTTGCAGCGAATCAAGCACACGCAAAACTTCGGTAAAGTTTCTTCCGGTTGATGCAGGGTAAGTGATAATCAGTTTTACTTTTTTGTCCGGTCCTATAATCAGCAAAGAGCGAACCGTTGCTGTTGCGGAAGCATTCGGATGAATAAAATCGTACAAATCAGATACTTTTCTATCTTCATCTGCAATAATCGGAAATTCAACACTTGTGTTTTGCGTTTCATTAATATCGTTAATCCAACCTCTGTGATGCTCCACACTATCCACGCTCAGTGCTAAAACTTTGGTGCCGCGCTTTTCAAACTCAGATTTTAAAGAAGCTGTTTTGCCTAATT
Organism: Arachidicoccus sp. BS20; assembly: GCF_001659705.1. NCBI lineage: Bacteria > Pseudomonadati > Bacteroidota > Chitinophagia > Chitinophagales > Chitinophagaceae > Arachidicoccus > Arachidicoccus ginsenosidimutans. The sequence goes on along the minus strand of NZ_CP015971.1, from coordinate 356,111 downwards.
CTGTTGTACAAACGGGCGTATAGTCGGCAGGATGCGAAAATAAAATACCCCAGCTATCGCCTAAAAATTCGTAAAAATCAATATCTCCGATGGATGTTTTTGCCTGGAAGTTTGGCGCTGTATCGCCTAATTTAATTGACATATTTTAAAATTTATTTTAAGATTAAAAAATTATTGGATGGCAAATATATACATACCCTACTAAAAAACAAGACTAATGTGATTATTTTTTGAATAAATGTGCATAACTGTGGAATAATTATGTTAGTATAGATATTGTAAATATCAGTTATTAACACGTTATTTGCAATATTATTTAATCATTAACAAAAGACAAACAAACTGATTTTCTTGGAGTGAATTATTTTCTTTGCAACTAATTAAAATCATTAACTATGCAATTAAGAAAGATTTTTACAATTTTAATCCTCTTCCTGCTGCCCGCATTTGCCATGGCACAGGTTACAACCAGTACTATTACCGGTAAAATTTCAACCCCAGAAGGACAGCCATTGGGAGGAGCTACAGTTACGGCTACGCACACACCATCCGGAACTGTTTATAAAGCTATTTCGAACGACAAAGGGCTGTTTACTTTGCCGGGTTTAAGGATTGGTGGACCTTATACTGTAACAGTGCAATATGTAGGTTATGCTTCTCAAACAATAAACGATATTAATCTTAGGTTAGGCGAGCCTTATGATGTATCAATTACTTTAGCTGAAGCTTCAAGCGATATGCAGACTGTAACAGTATCTGCAACTGCTAAAAAAGCGTTAGTGGAAAAACTGGGACCTACGACTGTAATTGGCACTCGTGAATTAAGTACAATGCCGACTATTTCAAGAAGTATTACAGACTTTACTCGTTTAACACCACAAGCCAGCGGAAATAATTTCGGGGGTAGAGATGGACGTTATAACAATTTAAAAGTTGATGGTGTAAACTTGAATAATAACTTTGGATTAAGCAATGATCCTTTACCGGGCGGTGGTCGTTCGCCAATATCTTTGGACGCGTTTGAACAGATTTCTGTTGCAACAACTCCGTTCGATGTTCGCCAGGCAGGATTCACGGGTGCTGCAATTAATGCCGCGACTAAAAGTGGTACAAACGAATTTCATGGTACGGCTTATGCTTTTACTACAAATCAAAATTTTAATGGTAAAAAAGTAGGTTCTTACGATTTAGGCGATTTGGCTAAGAATAGCAATAAAATATATGGAGGTTCAATTGGTGGTCCCATTATCAAAAACAAATTGTTTTTCTTTGTAAATGGCGAATATGAAAAGAGTTCAAAACCAGGTCCAGCATATTATCCTACTGGAGGCAATGGAACAGGAACGGAATCCCAAACAACTGTTGCCGATATGCAAAAAGTGTATGATTATGTAACAACGAATTTCGGTTACGACCCGGGGTCTTACCAAAGCACTCCGCCATTTGCCGGACACGACTGGAAAATCTTAGCTAAGATTGACTGGAATATTGATGTGAATAATAAATTAACTTTGAAATACACCAATTTCAATAACCAAAATGATTGGAATTTACTCAATGGTGGAAGTATTCCGAATGGTGGAGGTTTCACAGTTACAGGTAGAACGGGTACTGTTGGCTCATTACCCAACAGTCGCTATAGCAATAACTCTATGGCATTCTTCAATTCTAACTATGGATTTAAACATTTAGTTAAAACTTATTCCGCTGAGTTGAATAGCCGTTTCTCCTCAAAGGTATCCAACCAATTCTTATTTACCATTACAAGAAACCGTGATACACGTATAACGCCAAACGGGCAATTTTTTCCGACTGTTGATATCTTTAATGGAAATGGTCAAAATTACATCAGTTTAGGTACAGACCCCTTTACGCAGAACAATGATGTTATCAATAATATTACTTCAGTCCTGGATAACTTAACCATTTATGCAGGTAAACATACTATTACAGCGGGTATCAGCTATGAACACCAATATTTGGGTAATATGTTTATGCCGGGTGCTGCAAGTTATTATGCATACAATTCTTTAGATGATTTCTTGAATGATGCAGCTCCAGCTTATTATGCTTGGACATATTCGTTATTGCCGGGCACGCCCAATCCTTATTCTGCGAATCTTAAAACCGGGCAATGGGGTTTATATGTGCAGGATGAAATCAATGTAAGCAACAACTTTAAACTTACAGCAGGTATCAGAGCTGATAAAGTAAATTATTTGGGTAATCCTATTGGTAACTCTTCTATCGATACTTTATTTTTGCCTAACGCCAATGGAGATTTTGTTCATTACTCAACAAGTAAATGGCCTTCCTCTCCGGTAGTTTTTTCTCCTCGTGTGAGTTTTAGATGGGATGTATTGCACGATCATTCTTTAGTTGTTCGTGGTGGTACAGGGTTATTTACAGGGCGTTTTCCATTGGTATGGTTGACAAATATGCCAAGTAATGCAGGTGTCGTACAATTCGGAGGACGTATTACAGACCCGAATGTATTGAAGAATATCAAGTTTAACCCAGACCCAACTGCGTACAGCAATCTGTTTACGCCAACGCCAAATCAAGCTTTGAGTGGCACACCGGTAATTCCGACAGGTTATTTCGCCTTGATTGATAAGAACTTTCGCTTCCCGATGGTATGGACATCTGATTTAGCGGTGGATAAAAAATTTGGAAATGGATTTACCGCAACAGTTGAAGCGACTTTTACAAAGGACTTATACGCATTATTTGTTAGAAACTCTAACTTGAAACCTGCTGATAGTGTCTATTATGAAGGAGATTATACAAGACCAAGATATACTTCTTCGTACAATAAATATTATAATGGTGGTTTCTCTGCTTATACTTTGGAAAATTCAAGCAAAGGCTATTCTGCTACATTTACGGCACAAATCAGCAAATCATTCAGTAATGGCTTTTATGGTTCATTAGCTTATGTGCGCACAATCGCTAAAAGCATAACAGGTTTGGCAAGCGCGCAAGCTAATTCATTATGGACATACAATCCAACAGCAGGAACTGGCAATAGTATAGAAATGGGTAATTCTCAATACATGACTCCGCATCGCGTAACAGCAAATGCTTCATATCGTATGGAATACGCCAAACATCTCGCATCAACATTCTCTCTGTATTATTCAGGAGGTGCACAAGGAAATATATCGTATACTGTATATAACGATATTAACAATGACGGCAAATCTTACGATTTGATGTATATACCGAAATCACAGGAAGAAATGAACTTTGCCTCTTATACGACTGGAGGTGTAACTTTTACTCCGGCACAACAGAAAGAAGCGTTTGAAGAGTTTATTAATAATAGTCCTTATTTGAGAAGCCATAGAGGTCAAATTGCAGGACGTAATGCAGCATTCTTACCTTGGTACAATCAAGTTGATTTCACTTTCTTGCAAGACTTCTTTATTAAGGCAGGAAAAACACGCCACGACTTACAATTTAGTTTAACTATTTTGAATTTTGCTAATTTGTTGAATTCTAAATGGGGGGTGTATAAGAGTACTGTTACAACATCTCCTCTCACATTCAAATACTTTGACGCGACAGGTCATCCAGTTTATACATTATATACTCAAAGTGTTTCTACTGATGGCGGAAAAACATATACTCCACGATTGATAACTCAACCATATCAGGATAATAGGTCAATCAGTAGTACATGGCAAATGCAGTTAGGTTTACGTTATTCTTTCTAAAACAATGCACGTGAATATTCACTCAAAAGCCTCGCTTTGCGGGGCTTTTGTTTTAGAACGAGTAACAACCGGATATGAATAAACCCTTTACTGTTCTGTATGCTCCGTTCATTTTCGTTCTTGTATTACTTCCATTACTTAGATATAACACATCAATGCCAGCGTTTGTTTTCCAATTAGAATAAATTCCTGAAAGATTTATCGTAATATGTTTGAATAAACAATATTTAAATTCTAAATCCAAATCTGTTCCATATCCTTGCGCCTTGTCGGTAAAGCTTTTGGGGTGGTTAAAATCGGTTCTTAATAACCAATTAGCGGTTGCGTGATAGAACAAATAACTTTCATTAATTCTTAATTCAATAGCAAACTTATTAAATAGATGTGATGTTAACATAGTATGCAGTTGTGCAGCTTGCCATGTAGGATAGTAAATGGTTTTTATATCAGATGCTTGCTCACTTGTAAAATAGTATGAATTTTTTGTTACATTATATCCGATTCCGATTACCAGATTTATTTTTTTATCTTTTAGTATGAGATAGTCTATATAGGGATTAAACATATTTTCTTTTCCTTTTTTACTCTTAAATAAAAGTTGTGAATTAGGATATGTTCTGTTATCTCCTGCATAGTCAATATCGGTTACTTGCCCATTTATCGTATAGAGATGATTCAGCGTTACATTAAAAAAGAATTGATTGGTAATATTGTAATGTAAATTCATAGCAATTCCAAATCGTTTTATTGATTTATAGGTAATTTCGGAAAGTACGTTTGGATTTTTTCCTTGTTGATTTCCCGCGATAGACCATTTAAAATTATCTACACTATAATTAGTTCCAAATTCAATTTTCAGTTTTTTTTTTAAATATTTTTGAGCTGTTGTTTTAGAACAAAAAAAAGTAAAAGCTATTATAGAGCATTTGAAGATGGAACTTTTTTTTAGGCACATAATTATAAATATGTTGATTATTATGATTGTGTTAACTTTTTATTAATCCTATTTTTTGCGTAGTAAAATGAATAATTTCGGAGATAAATTTAAAAACACTATAAAAACTTAATGTCTATGAAAAAGCTATCAATTAAATGTATTTACACATTTCTTGTATTATTCTTCTTATTTTCCATTAATTCTTGTTCAAAAAACGACTTAAATGAGAGTTCTTCAACAACAGGTACAAATGTGTTGAACGAATATACAATTAAGTTTAATGGAAAAGACATCAAAGTGGTCAAAAAGGGAGATTTATATTTTTGGTTTGATGATGTTGCTTTTGATGAGCAAACATTTGATTCACTAAAGGCTCTTGAGGATAGTTTACCCACACAGCCGAGAAGTGCTTATACGACAGATATAGATAATTATTGGCCTAATGGGATTGTATATTATACTATAACAACTGGTTTCTCCAATAATGATTTACAAATGATTAATGCGGCATTAAATAATTGGTCAACTAATACCGGTATTACATTTGTTTCTCGTACAAATCAACCAAACTATATAAAAATCCAAAAAGTATATAATCAAAATTATGGTGGAGAGTCCGAAGGTATCGGAATGTTAGGAGGGCAACAGTTTTTATATTTGAACGATGGGCAATTTAATACTACGACCATTATTCATGAAATTGGACATAGTATTGGTTTTTATCATGAACAATCAAGAACAGACAGGGATAATTACATCATAATTTACACACAGAATATTGAAAGTGGAGAATTGTCTCAGTTTGAAACGTATGCTCAATTGGGAGAGCCGGGTGCAAACCTTGGAACTTTTGATTGGTCTTCTGTAATGTTATATGATTCATACGCATTTTCTGCTAATAATAGTCCGACAATGGTCAGAAAGTCCGACAATCAACCTTTTTTTACTACTAATAATACTGTATTGTCTCAAGGAGATATTGTAAGTGCAAAAAACCTCTATGGTCCCCCATTTGCAAAAATTATATACTATCAAGACGATTATAGTGATGATGCTGATGCAGCTAATGAAACAATTCACATTGAAGGACATTATGATATTGGATTATTTTCTGACGCAGCCTGCACTATTCCCTATACGCTTGCCAGTCCTAAAACTGTAACTTATTATTTAGGAGATTATCCTTCCGGTGGTAATAAGCAATTAAATCAAATAACAATTTCATCTGGACAGCAAGCATTAACTGTTGCATCATTTACATCTGACATGGTATATGAGTATGGGAGTCTTACAAGAGATAACGAAAGAGGAGACATAGCTTTTCCTGGCAAAGATGGTTTTTGGAGATGACCAATATACAGGCAAGCCTTGGGCTTATTCTGACTACCTGTCTCGTTGGAATATGCAAATCGGTTTACGTTATTCTTTCTAAAACAATGCACGTGAATATTCACTCAAAAGCCTCGCTCTGCGGGGCTTTTGTTTTGTTGATAATCTTTAAAATGAATCCATATCAAGTCCGCATTAAATGCGTATCAAGTGCGTATTAAATGCGGACTTACCTTATAATTAGTAGCAGTATAACCGCTGCATAATGCCGGTATAAGCCGGTTATACAAGCAAATAGCTATAGCGTAAGAACCAACAATTAAGCTTATAGCTATATTAAATCCCGGCAACAAATAACAAAGCGATAAAAATGCTCATTTAAAATTCACAATTTATCGTTCATCATTATTCCTTCATAACCCTTACTTTTGCGGCACAATTTATATTTTTATGGGAAGAATATTTGAGGTAAGAAAAGCGACCATGTTTGCGCGTTGGGACAGAATGTCCAAGCAGTTTACGCGCATCGGAAAAGAAATTAATATCGCGGTAAAAGCCGGTGGCGGCAACCCGGACACAAATCCTGCGCTGCGTCGTTGCATCCAAAATGCCAAGAGCGTGAATATGCCGAAGGACAGGGTAGAGGCTGCCATTAAAAAAGCATTAGGAAAAGATACGGAGAATTATGAAGAGCATTTATATGAAGGTTACGGACCACATGGCGTAGCCATCCTGGTAGAAACAGCAACAGACAATCCTACGCGCACGGTCGCTAATGTGCGCTCGCATTTCAATAAAGGCGGTGGTTCCTTGGGTACCAACGGAAGTGTAAGTTTCCAGTTTAAAAAAATGGGAACATTCAAACTGAATCCAGAAGGCGTGAATGCAGATGAACTTGAACTCGAACTCATCGATGCCGGTTTGGAAGAGCTTGGCGAAAGTGTTGATGATAATGAAAATGCCATCCTGGTTTTACGTTGTGCGTTTGCCGATTTTGGCAGTTTGCAAAAAGCGCTGGAAGACAAAAATATTACGCCTATCAGCGCAGAGCTGGAATGGATTCCAACGGTTACTGTTCCGGTTACTGATGAACAAGCCGAAGAAATCAGTAAACTGATTGACCGCCTGGAACAGGACGATGACGTAAATAAAGTATTCCATAATATGCAATAAAAAATGACACAGATATATACACGAATAAATTATCAGTAAAAATCCGTGCATTCATGGCTAACTTACAAAATCCGATTTGTTCACAATCTCAACAATATTCGGATAACTGTTTTGCAAATGGGCGGCAACCTCTTCAGTTGTTGCCCATTCTGCTTTTTCAATATCTTCTTCTGTCTGCGGAGTGAGTTCCGGCGAGCCTGAAACGAACATTTTAAACCAATGCGTCTCTTTCCGCACATCTCTGTTCGTCCACTTGTCAAAATAATCGTGGTATGTAATACCAATCAATTCTTCTAACTGTATATTAGTCAATCCGGTTTCTTCTTCAACTTCACGCAAGGCACATGATTCAATCGCCTCGCCTTCGTCAAGTTTCCCTTTAGGCAAATCCCAGAAACCCCGACGAAAAATCATCAGCAATTCATTATTTCCGTTAAACACCAAGCCGCCCGCAGCTACAATAATTGATTTTTCCACCGGATAAAATTTTACAGGCAAATTTATTAAAAGATAGGATAGGGGGCGGAAATTATAATTTATCTTTGTGAAGAATTTTAAAAGTCAATATGTCATCATCTAACGAAAAAGTCATTGCCGAAAAGTTATTACAAGCCGGTGCCGTAAAATTGAATGTAGAGAATCCGTTTACGTGGGCGAGCGGTTGGAAAAGCCCTATTTATTGCGACAACCGCAAGCTGCTTTCATTTCCTTTTATCCGGGATTTCGTAAAAAGTGAGCTGTGTAACGTGGTCTTTGAAAAATATCCGGAAGCAGAAGCTATTGCAGGTGTGGCAACTGCAGGTATTCCCTGGGGGGCATTAATTGCCGACCAATTAAAATTGCCATTCATGTATGTTCGTTCAAAACCTAAGGCACACGGAATGGGTAACCAGATTGAAGGTGTTTACGCTGCCGGACAAAAAGTTGTGATGATAGAAGATTTAATTTCAACGGGGTTAAGCAGTTTGGAAGCAGTATCTGCATTACAAACTAATAATGTGGAAGTTATATCAGTTATTTCAATTTTTAATTACGATTTTAAAAAAGCTGTGGATGCATTTGCAAATGCCGGCGTTCCTTATTATTCTTTGACAAATTACCCGGCATTAATCAGTTTGGCAATTGAAAAATCAATTGTCAAACCCGAAGAAGAAGCAACCTTGCTTGAGTGGAGAACAAATCCTGACATTTGGAGAAAATGATATTTATCAACTATTTTATAATCAATATATTATGAGTTTTTTTGGAAATTTATTCGGCAAAAAAGAAAAGCAGGCTTTAGATCAAGGATTGGAGAAAACGAAGGAGAGTTTTCTCTCAAAAATTTCCAAAGCAGTTGCCGGAAAATCTACCATTGACGAAGAGGTGCTTGACAATCTTGAAGATGCATTGATTACTGCAGATGTGGGAGTCGATACAACTTTAGAAATTGTGAACAAAGTCCAGGAAAGAGTTTATAAAGATAAATATTTGAATACCAGTGAATTGAATTTATTACTTCAAGATGAAATAGAAGATATTCTTGTAGATTCTCCAAATGATATTTATAAAAACTTCGATTTATCACATACTAAAAAACCATATATATTATTAGTTGTAGGAGTGAACGGCGTAGGAAAAACGACCAGTATCGGAAAGATTGCATCAAAATATAAAGCCGCAGGCAATGAGGTAATTTTAGGTGCGGCAGATACCTTTCGTGCAGCCGCTGTTGACCAGTTGACTATCTGGAGCGAACGCATCGGTGTACCCATTGTAAAGCAACCGATGGGCAGCGACCCGGCATCAGTTGCATTCGACACCGTGCAAAGCGCCTTGGCGCGTAAAGCCGATATTGCAATTATTGACACAGCGGGACGTTTACACAATAAAGTTCATCTGATGGATGAATTGACCAAAATCAAGCGTGTAATCCAGAAAGTAATTCCCGATGCACCACACGAAATTATGTTGGTGCTCGATGGTTCCACTGGACAAAATGCCTTGGAACAAGCCAAACAATTTATGCAGGCAACAAATATAAATTCATTGACTATCACAAAATTAGATGGAACAGCAAAAGGCGGCGTAGTGTTGGCAATTGCACACCAAATGAAAATTCCGGTTAAATACATTGGCGTTGGCGAAAAAGTTGATGACCTGCTAATCTTTGATAAGCATGAATTTGTTGATAGTTTATTTAGTCTGAAAAAATAATCATATAGATTTCCTATAATTTATATTATGTTAAATTGTATGCAATCTTTTAAATGTCAAAGAATGTTTTACACCGTATATGCTCAAAGCCCATCTCCTTCCTATTTTTTCAAGATTGAAAATTGAACCGGTCAATAATTTGCGGGTTAATTTGTTATACTAAAATATTTATCTAAAACCATCAGAGAAATCAAATTTTCCATCCGCTTATTTTTAAACTGCGCAATAAAATTGTTAGCGTTTTTTATAATCTCTTCCGCGTCTATTGGATGATTGATGTAATAATTTAACTTCTCTTCCAAATCGGAAAAATCATCGTTGATTAAAACATAATGTTTATCCGGAACGAGCATTCCTTCCATAAACCAGGTTTCAAATTTCGGCTTCGGCATCACGGCTAAAGAGTTGGACGACATTATCCATTTGAGATTTGTAGCCACATCGTTTCCTTCCAGACTCAGAATAAATTTGTATTCAAGTTGCTCATCAATCGTCATTCTGCCGACCTTCCATTCTGCGTTCAACTGGTTATCATTTACTTTTCCGATATTACACATCGGATGCCCGAAATACCTTTCCATAAAACGGATTCGGTGCGGTTGTTTGAGGTTCACATTGCCACGCCAAACCAATAGACTTTTCTTTTCAGCAAACTGTTTCTTATCGTTTTTAACAAACATAAAATGCCGCATTTTGTTCAACTTAAACAAAATTGAATTTTCGTTGAAACCCGCAACAGGTCTGCTTTTTACAATCGCAGGCTCGTCCGGAATTTTGGTAATATCGCCGAATAAAAAATGTCCTTTTAAATCTTGATTAAAATACCTGCCATATTCGTAAAAATCGAAATAATAACTCCTGTGTCCATCTTTTGTAAATGCTTTTAACGACAAATCCGAGAGCTTTTGGGCGGCTGATAAATTTGTTGTTTTCTCCAGTTTGTTATAATAATTTACTCTTGCCAATATTTTCTTCTTATTATCATCATCGAGCAAATTAAAAGAGTCTAATATTGCTTTCAACTTCGGTTGATAATAGCCCGCAGGAATTATTTGTCTGAAATAATTTTGCGCGTAGTACAAGATTTTGCTGTTCTTATGCTTGTATGATAATCTTTTGGGTTCTATTTTCATAACTAAAATCAAAAGTAAACAACGGCAATGAATATAAGCCATGAACTATGAACTTTTCAAATTACTTTTGTCAAAACAAGAATATGCGCATTGGCTTTGACGCAAAAAGAATTTTTCACAACGCTTCGGGATTGGGCAATTACAGCCGCGATTTGATAAGGATTTTGAGCGAAAAGTATCCCGAAAATCATTATCTCTTATACAATCCAAAGCAAGGAAAAATCAATCGCATTACAGAAGAAAAAAATATCTCCATTCATTATCCCGAAACCAATTTTGGTAAACGCTTTTCGTCTTATTGGCGGCGCTCGGCAATCGTAAAACAATTGAAAAAAGACAAGCTCGATTTGTTTCACGGTTTGAGCAACGAATTGCCTGAAAGTATTGAAAATACAGGCATTCCAAGCATTGTAACCATCCACGATTTAATTTTTCTCCGCTATCCTGAATGGTACGGGAAAGTCGAAACTTTTATTCATACAAAAAAAATAAAACAAGCGGCGCACGCGGCAAATTTTGTGATCGCCATCAGCGAGCAAACGAAGAATGATTTGATTGAATTTTTAAATATTCCCGGAGAAAAAATTAAAGTAATTTATCAAGGCTGCCATCAGGCATTTAAAAAATTTTATTCCGGCGAAGAAAAAATTGCCGTGAAGAATAAATTCCATCTTCCCGAAAAATTTCTGCTGAACGTTGGTACGATTGAAGAAAGAAAAAATTTATTGACAATTGCAAAAAGTTTGAAACATCACGATTTGCCCTTAGTTGTTATCGGAAAAGAAACAAAATATACCGAAAAAGTAAAGCAATATTTGCATGAAAATAATTTGGAAAACCGTGTACAATTTTTAAAAAATGTTTCGATGCAAGAGCTTGCAATTATTTATCAATCATCGTCTGTATTCCTTTATCCATCTGTGTTTGAAGGATTTGGCATTCCGATTATTGAAGCATTGTACAGCAAAGTTCCTGTAATTACAAGCAAAGGAAGTTGCTTTCCCGAAGCAGGCGGAAATTCCAGTTTTTACATTGATACTTTTGATGAAAAAATGCTGGCTGAAAAAGCCAATCTTTTGATGAACAATGAAAATTTATATCAACAAACCGTTGAAAACGGTTATAAATACGCGCAGCGTTTTAACGACGATGTAATTGCAAAACAAGTAATGAATTTGTATCAGCAAACAATTAAACACTAATTGTCAAAATGTCAAATCAAGGAACAATATGTTTTTTTAATTCTGCAAATGCCTGGGGCGGCGGCGAAAAATGGCATTATGATGCTGCTATGCTGATGCATAAAAACGGTTGCCGCGTTTTGGTAATTACAAGTCCCGGAAGCGCTTTGCAACAAAGGCTTCCGAAAGGAATTGAATGTAGTGAAATGGAAGTTGGAAATCTTTCTTATCTCAATTTTTCAAAAATAAAAAAACTCAAAAATATTTTTCTACAACATTCCGTAAACATAGTTGTCATCAACCTTTCAGAAGATTTGAAACTTGCAGGAATTGCTGCTAAGCGTGCGAAAGTTGAAAGAATTATTTACCGCAGAGGCAGCGCCATTCCTTTAAAAAATCATTTCATCAACCGCTATTATTTTAAAAATATTCTGACGAATGTTTTGGCAAATTCGGAAGCAACAAAACAAACTGTTCTACAAAATAATCCAAACCTTTTTCCTTCGGAAAAAATAAAAGTGATATACAACCCGATTGATACAAAAGAATTTATTGAAAGAAATTCTTCGCCGGTTTATGAAAAAGAAAAAGATGAATTGGTTCTGGCAAATATCGGAAGATTGGTAAAGCAAAAGAATCAAAAATTTTTAATTGACATTGCGGGAAAATTGAAAGAAAAAAATGTTCCATTTCGGCTGTACATCACTGGCGACGGACGTTTGGAAGAAGAACTGAAAAACTATGTGCAAGAAAAAAACGTTTCGCAGGAAGTTATCTTTACAGGCTTTTTAAAGAATGTAAAAGACGTGTTGATGTGTTGCGATATATTTTTGCTTTCCTCTTTGTGGGAAGGTTTCGGTTATGTTTTGGCGGAAGCTTCGCTTTGCAAAAAAGCAATCGTTGCATTTAATACAAGCAGCAATCCCGAATTGGTTGTAAACAACGAAACAGGTTTTTTAACCGAAGTAAATAATGTGGAAGAATTTAGTGATAAAATTATTGAGCTATACAACAACCAAACTTTGCTGAAATCCCTTGGCGACAAGGGTTTTGAATATATTTTGGAAAATTTTTCGGTTGAAAAAATCGAGCAACAATTATTGAATTATCTTTCCGAATAAATCATGAATATTTTATTTGCAGGAAAATTTGACCCTGATTATAACCGCACAAAAATCATTATTGACGGACTGAAATATTTTCCTGAAATAAATATTTCGTTTTATAACTATTCAAATAGGTTACGCTTTAATCCTTTTCGTTTTAGAAAATTAAGCAAAGAGGCAGACGTTATTTTCATGCCTTCGTTTACGCATTTGGATGTTCCGTTGATTCGCTTGTTTACAAAAAAGCCAATCATCTTCGACCCTTTGATTTCACGGTATTTGAGCAAAGTTTTTGATTATAAAACCATTTCAAAAAATTCGCCGCGCGCGCTCAAAAATTTTCTTAAAGACAAACTTTCCATGCAAGCAGCAAACATTGTTTTGTGCGATACGGAAGCGCATAAAAATTATTATCATTCCACAATCGGCATTGCTGAAAAAAAACTACACGTGCTCCGCGTAGGTGTAAATACGGATGAATATTTTCCAAAAAAAAACGAACAAAAATCTTCCGAAAGTCGCTTTATTGTTGGCTTTTACGGCTCTTTTGTTCCGTTGCAGGGTGCTGAAAAAATTGTTGAAGCAGCAAAATTATTGTTCGAACAAAAAGATATTTATTTCAAATTAATCGGCAGCGGATTTGAATTTGAACGTATCAAACATCTCGCATTGAATGAATATCGACTTGACAATGTTGAGTTTACCGGTTGGATAAAAGAAGACGAACTGGCAAATGAAATCGACAACTTTGATATTGCTTTGGGCATCTTTGGCGATTCGCTGAAAACCGATTTGGTTATTCCGAATAAAATTTATCATTACGCTGCAATGCAAAAAGCAATCGTTACAAAAGACACGCAAGGCATTCGTGAAATATTTTCCGATAAAAAAAATATTGTTTTATGCGAAGCAAATAGAGCATCCATTGCTGAAAATATTCTTGCTTTAAAAACCAATGCCACTCTTAAAAAATCAATTTCTGAAAATGGATATAACCTCATTGCACAAGAATTTAATCATAAAAAGATTGCAGAACAATTTATTAATCTTGCAAAAGAATTGCTGCATCAAAATTAATTTTCCTCTAAAAGAAATTTCTTCGCAAAGTCTTGTGTCTCGTGGCTTTCAGCACCATATTCAGATTTGGCAGCAACACTTGTTTCATTTGAATTTTCAAAATGGCGCCCATTGTTTTTGCTTTTAAGAAAGACGGATTTTTCCAATAATCAGCCAACTCAAACTTAAGTTGATAAATCTTTTCCGGTGTTGAAATTTCGTCTTTCAACATTACGTCCATCAATTCTTTCATTCTGTAACGTTCCGTTGTAATCCTGTACACCAAACGCGAACGCTCTTCCGCCTGATATTGCTTGATAGATTCGGAATCCAAATGCTTCATTGCCATTTCCACAATATCAAAATTTTCTTTTGCAAACTGCGGCATATACAAACGCATTTTTCCTTCATAAGTCTGTTGGTCAAAATCAATCGCACGGATATAATATTGCGTTCCCTCAATGTCCGGCGTAATGTCCACAACAAAATTATAAGAACGCATATCGCCAAGCAATCGCACAAAACTCGACTCATTAAATTTTACAAAAGACTTCAACAAACGCAGCACATTTGTTTCAGGTTTATGCAAATAATCTTTGATAAAAATGTCGCCCGGAATGCCCGCGATATGTTCTTCAATCAAGGTTTGATTACACGTTAAAAAAACAATGCGCGACGATGAAAGCAAATGTTCCAGTTCCAAGCCATACACGCGGTTTGCATCGGCTTTCTTGATATAAAAATGGTCGTAATTTCCGTTGAAAACATTCACTATTTTTATACGAAAAGGCTGGCTGTTGCCAAAGCTGCAAAAGTCAATTCGTTCCACATTTAAGTTTGATGAAAAACTGAAATCGCCTTCTGTTTTCAGCATCGCATAACACTTTACCAAACCCTCTTTCAGAAATTCCCATTCACGATAATCGTAGCTCACTTGTTCCCAAGCCGTTTCATTTCCCTTTGCATCAAGCAATGGTCTTGCATATGTGAAATGAATCAAATCGTTGTAGGTTACAGGTAAATCTACTTCGCGACCATACCGCTCCAAATATGTGCGCAGCGCAGGTTTTACCGGATAAAGCATCTTTTTTTTCGATGGTCGAGCCGCTTCCTGATGATGTTCTTTTGATATGTTTTTATTCAATAAATTCAAGTTTTTTAAATTTGGCTTTATATAATTAACTGTTTACTTTCGCACCCTTAAAATAAAAGTATAAATGGAATACAACAAAATAATTTCTGTAACGGGCTTAGGCGGATTGTTTGAATTGGTTGGCAGCAAAGCCGACGGTGCAATTGTACGTTCGTTGGAAGATAAAACCACAAAGTTCATTTCATCGCGCAGCCACCAGTTTTCACATTTGGAAAGCATTGAAGTATTTACAGTGCGCGACAATGTGAATCTCGTAGATGTGTTTAACGCCATTAAAAATTCATCGGAAAAATTGCCCGATTACAAAGATGCAAATGCCGTAAAAGCATATCTGCAAAAGGTTTATCCCGATATGGATTTCGAGCGTGTGTATGCAAGCGATATGAAAAAAATGATTCGCTGGTACGGCATTCTTTCTGCGAATAACATAGATTTTAGTTTGCCGGCAAATGAAGAATTAAAGGCAGAAGCTGAGGCAGTAGCAGAAGAAAAACCTGTTGAAGAAGCAGAAGCAAAACCAAAGAAAAAAGCCGCTCCGAAAAAGAAAAAAACAGAAGAAGAATAAAATTGCCACATATGCGCCGATAAATTTTTGTCAGTGTATTTATGGCAAGTCAAATGCGCAGGAAAAGCCTTGTTAAAATGCTTTAGCCTGCGCGTTTTTATTTTACTTTTACACGACATTGCGACAAATGCACGAATGAAATTTATCTGTGCATATGTGGCTATCTAAAATAAATTTTCATAAA
This sequence comes from Arachidicoccus sp. BS20, assembly GCF_001659705.1. Classification (NCBI taxonomy): domain Bacteria; kingdom Pseudomonadati; phylum Bacteroidota; class Chitinophagia; order Chitinophagales; family Chitinophagaceae; genus Arachidicoccus; species Arachidicoccus ginsenosidimutans. The sequence goes on along the minus strand of NZ_CP015971.1, from coordinate 340,379 downwards.
CATGACAGCAGATATTCAAAAACTGAAAAGACATTTTTTACCCGAAGATTTTACCGTTACCACTTGGGAAACTTTAGAACCCTATTTTAAAAATTTGGCGGAAAGAGCAATTAATTCTAAAGCCGATTTGGAACATTGGCTGAAAGACGTGAGCGAAGTGGAAGCCGTTGTGAGCGAAGATGCGTGCTGGCGGCAAATTAAGATGACTTGCGATACTACGGATAAATCTTTGGAAGAAGCGTTCACGTATTTCTGCATGGAAATACAACCGAAGCTGCAACCTTACGCCGATTTATTGAATCGCAAATTGATTGATTCGCCTTTTGTAAAAGAATTAGATGAAGAAAAATATTTTACTTACCTGCGCAGCGTAAAGAAAAGTATCGAGCTTTTCCGCGAAGCGAATATTCCTTTGCAGGCAGAATTGAGCGTGCTCCAACAACAATATGGCGCCATCGCCGGCAAGATGACGGTGGAAGTAAACGGACAAGAATACACTTTACAACAAGCTGCAAAATTCTTTGAAAATCCCGACCGTAAACTGCGCGAAGAGGTTTATTTCAAAATCCAAAACAGAAGATTGGAAGACAAAGATGCGTTGAATAATTTGTATTCCGAATTAATTGAAAAACGCACGAAAGTGGCGCAGAATGCAGGTTTCAGCAATTACCGCGATTACAAATTTGTGGAACTCGGAAGATTCGATTACACCAAAGAAGATTGTTTTCAATTTCACGATGCGGTAAAACAAAATGTATTGCCTTTGGTAGAAAAAATCAATTTATATAAAAAAGAAAAGCTCGGTTTGGATGTGTTGAAACCTTGGGATACAGAAGCCGAACCTGAAGGCGTAAAGCCTTTGCATCCTTTTGAAAAAGGCGATGAACTGTTGCAAAAATCGGAACAATGTTTTGAGCAACTCAATCCGTTTTTTGCGGATTGTTTGCGCAAAATGCAGGAATTACATCATTTTGATTTAGACAGCCGCAAAGGTAAAGCGCCGGGCGGATATAATTGTCCGCTTGCGGAAAGCGGCGCGCCGTTTATCTTTATGAATGCTGCGGGGCAAATGAGCGACGTAACCACGATGGTTCACGAAGGCGGACACGCCATTCATTCTTTTCTCGCGCATCCTTTGGAACTAAGCGCGTTTAAAGAATATCCTATGGAAATTGCGGAAGTCGCAAGTATGTCTATGGAGCTGTTTACGATGAATTATTGGAATGTTTTTTTTGATAATGAAGAAGAATTGAAACGCGCAAAAATCCATCAGTTAGAACGTGTAATTACCATCTTCCCTTGGATTGCAACTATCGATAAATTCCAACATTGGGTGTATGAAAATCCGGCACATACGTTGGACGAAAGAAAAGAAAACTGGCTGCGCATTTTAAATGAATTTTCTACCGAAACCATTGATTTTACAGGGCTTGAAGAATATCGCGCTTACGGTTGGCAACGGCAATTGCATTTGTTTGAAGTGCCGTTTTATTATATCGAATACGGCATTGCGCAGCTTGGCGCCATCGGTTTGTGGATGCAATACCAGCAAAATCCGCAACAGGCTTTACAAAACTATATCAACGCATTAAGTCTCGGCGGCACAAAGACTTTACCCGAACTTTTCAACGCCGCAGGATTGAAGTTCGACTTCTCTCCTACGCATATTAAAACCTTGATGGATTTTGTGAATAAAGAAATGGAAAAGTTGATGTAAAAAACGCATTATAATATGTCTTTAAAAAAATAAATTACACAAATGAAGACTGTATTCGATACAATAATTCTTTATGTTAGAAACATTAAACTTCTTCGGGATTTTTATGTGGAAAATTTCAATTTAAAAGTTATAGAACAGGATGACATTTGGGTCTTATTGAATGCAGGAAATACGAATATCGGATTCCACAAAATCGGAGAAAAATATTTGAAACAAATTGATGAGAATCATCAGTTCGATAATAATACAAAAATGGTTTTTGAAATAGATGAAAATATAGAAGCCGCCAGAAAAAATTTCTTGGAGAAAAATATTCCGATGAGAGAAATCAAAACTTTTGAAAATTATGATTTTTGGCTTTGCGATGGAACAGACCTCGAAGGAAATGTATTTCAACTAAAAAAGAGAAAATAACCGCAGTAATAAAATGTTCAATAGTGGAAACTAAAACAATCAAATAATTTTATTGTTAAGATTTTGGGCAAATAACTAACAAATAAAAATAAGTTTATATCTTACTCACAAATTTATCAAACCTTAAAAAACGATTGAATCATGGCAAAATTTGTGATTTCAAAAAGAACAAACGGAGAATTTCAGTTTAGCCTGAAAGATGACAGTGGAAAAATTCTGCTCGGTAGCGAAGGCTATACTACGCACGCCGCGGTAAAAAACGGCGTCGAGTCTGTAAAGAAAAATGCGTTGATTGAGGCGCATATTGAGAAGAAGGAATCGTCTAACGGAAAATTTTTCTTCAACGTAAAAGCGTCTAACGGACAGGTAGTCGCTACCAGTCATTTGCACGATACAGATGCGCACCGCGCAGAAATTATCGAAGCAATTAAAGAAGCGGAACACGCTCCTGTTGAAGACGAAACTGTGTAAATTTCTCTTGTTTTTTGTTCAAGAGGAACCTTTGACGAAATTTTTCATATCCTTTGAGTAATTTTGATACAAAAAATTTCATGTCGGTTTCAGAGAAGGTTTTCTCAATTAATTACAACTTCTGTAATAGTGTCTCTTCCCATTTTTTCATTGATACGTTCAATGATTTGGGAGCGCTGATACAGAAGTTCGTTTTTAAGCGGACCATTGGATGTACGGATAAACAACTTCTGATTGATGATTTGAATTTTATCGGTATATTTTGCGATTACTTCACCCACAATTTCGCGCCATACGTCTTCAAGCTGAGCCGTTTTAAGACCATTTTTTAACCGACTTTTTTGAAGAAAATTTTTCATCGCATCGCCCATAGAAAATTCCGACATCGTATTATCCGTTTAATTTTATTTTAAAGATTCAAAGCGTTGAATATATTTTCCAATCACATCAAACTCAATATTTACAATACTTTCAGGCTTTACCTGCTTGATACTTGTATGTTCGTATGTATATGGAATAATAGCAACAGTGAAGGTATTTTTTGTAACATTAAAGCAAGTAAGGCTTGTTCCGTTTACAGCAACAGAGCCTTTTTCAATCAACAGCGAAGCAAATGTTTCCGGATATTCAAATGTATATTCCCAACTGCCTTCAAGCGTTTTTAATTCTACACATTTTGCGGTTGCATCTACATGACCTTGTACAATATGTCCGTCAAGCCGACCGTTCATCTGCATACAACGTTCAATATTTACCTCGCCGTTTCTGCGCCATGTAGCAAGATTGGTTTTTTTCAAAGTTTCTTCAATGGCGGTAACTTTATATTTGTCGTTTTCAATAGCTTCAATTGTCAGACAAACGCCGTCGTGAGAAACACTTTGGTCAATCTTCAATTCGTTTACAATGGAACTTTGGAGCCAAAAAGATTTATTGGTTCCATGCGATATTATATCAACAATTTTTCCCGTGGTTTCAATAATTCCCGTGAACATCGGGCGAAGTTAATCCAAATAACAAGATGTTTGGTTAATAATTTCTTTTAAATGAAACACAATGTTTTTTATTTTTATATTTGGGCAATAATAACTAACGAATGCAGACAATAGACGCCGTTTTAATCAGTTTTGATTGGAAACAACTTTTAAATCCGGATTTTTATGTACATCTTCCCGCAAGCGCATGGATAATTGCGTTCATCATTTTTGCAGAAACAGGATTGTTTATCGGCTTTTTTTTGCCGGGCGATTCGCTGCTGTTTGTTGCAGGCATTTTCAGCGAAGATTTAATTCGCTCTTCGGCGATTGATACCGGCAATACACACCTGAATTTATTTGAACTGATTATCATAATCTTTATTGCCGGCGTACTTGGCAATATGGTCGGTTATTGGTTTGGCAAAAAGAGCGGACCGTTATTGTTTCACAAAAAAGATACCTGGTATTTCAAGCAAAAGCATTTGGTTCAGGCGCATAATTTCTTTGAAGAGCGTGGTGGCGGCGCCATTATATTTGCGCGCTTTCTGCCAATTGTACGCACCTTCGCTCCCATCGTTGCAGGCATTGTAGAAATGGACAGAAAGAAATTTATGTTATACAACATCATCGGTTCTTTTACGTGGACGGCGTTGATGCTTGCAGGTGGTCATTATCTTGACAGGTTCATCCGTAAAAAATACGGTTTTGAATTAACGGAACACCTGGAAGTAATCGTCATCGGATTAGTAGTCATTACAACTGCCCCTATTATTATAAAAATGATTAGAGGAAATAAGAAAAATAAAAATTGACAATATTAATAGACAGCTGTCGGAATGAAAATCTCCGGACGTTCTTGTTAGCCATCTATTTGTTTTTAATCAAAAACTGTCCTATTGTAATAAAACAATCGTATTTTGCTGCCCGCAAATTATTTTCTGTGATTCATTAAACAAAAAACAATGGCAAAATACAGAGCAGGCGTTTTACATGGCGAAGAACTAATCGACTTGTTCAACGATGCAAAACAAAACGGCTACGCAATACCTGCCGTAAATACAATCGGCACCAATTCAATTAACGCCGTATTGGAAACGGCGGCAAAAGTAAACTCCCCGGTTATTGTTCAGTTTAGCAATGGCGGCGCTCAATTTGTAGCCGGCAAAGGAATGCCGAACGATAATTACCAGGCAAATATTTATGGTGCAGTAAGCGGCGCGCTTCATGTGCATAATGTAGCAAAATATTATGGCGTGCCGGTTATATTGCATACCGACCATGCTGCGAAAAAATGGTTACCCTGGGTGGATGGACTGATTACCGAAGGCGAACAATATAAAAAAGAAAAAGGACAGCCTTTGTTTAGCTCACACATGCTCGACCTAAGTGAAGAACCCTTGCATGAAAACCTCGAAACATCCGTTGCTTTTTATAAAAGAATGCAACCGCTCGGTATGTGCCTCGAAATCGAACTGGGCGTAACCGGCGGCGAAGAAGACGGCGTGGACAATTCCGGCGTGGACAATTCAAAACTCTACACACAACCCGAAGAAGTATTTGAAGCTTATGAGGCATTGAGCAAAATAGGAAATTTATTTACCATTGCAGCGGCATTCGGCAATGTTCACGGTGTGTACAAACCCGGAAATGTAGCCCTGCATCCTGAAATTTTAAAGAACAGTCAGATTTATATTTCGGAAAAATTAGGCTTGGCAAAAGATGCTAAACCTGTATCTTTTGTATTCCACGGCGGCAGCGGCTCGGAGAAAGAAAAGATTGCGGAATCACTGAATTATGGTGTTGTAAAAATGAATATTGATACAGATATGCAGTGGGCATTTGCCGATGGAATTTTTGGTTATTACAAAAAGAATGAAGCGTATTTGCAAGGACAATTGGGTAATCCTGAAGGTGCAGATGCTCCAAACAAAAAATATTACGACCCGCGCGTATGGCTGCGAAAAGGCGAAGAAAGTTTTGTAAAGCGTTTGGAAGAAGCCTTTACCGACTTGAATTGCATCGGCAGAAATGCGTAAGCATAAAGAATGTACAAATAAAAACAGCCGGTGGTAAAAATTCGCCGGCTGTTTTTATTTGTAGAAATTGTTCTTAAATATCAATTCTTGCGTATGTCGCGTTTTCTTCAATAAACGCCCGGCGCGGCGGTACATCATCGCCCATGAGCATGGCAAAAGTTTCATCTACCGCTGCCAGGTTTTCAATAGTTACTTTCTTTAACGTGCGGCGCGTGGGGTCCATGGTTGTTTCCCACAATTGCTCCGCATTCATTTCGCCAAGACCTTTGTAACGCTGAATGTTTACACTGTCTTCTTTTCCGCCACCGAGTTTAACGATTAGATTTTTCCGTTGCTCTTCGTTATATGCGTATTCTTGTTCTTTACCTTTTTTTACCAAATACAATGGCGGTTGCGCAATGTACACATAACCTTGCATTACCAATTCTTTCATATAACGGAAAACAAAAGTAAGAATCAAGGTAGCAATATGGCTTCCGTCCACATCGGCATCGGTCATAATGATGAGTTTATGATAACGAAGCTTCGACAAATTCAATGCTTTCGGGTCTTCCGGCGTACCGATGGTTACACCCATTGCCGTAAAGATGTTGCGGATTTCTTCATTCTCATAAATCTTATGCTCCATCGCTTTTTCCACGTTCAAAATCTTTCCACGCAAAGGAAGAATCGCCTGATAGCTTCTGTCGCGACCTTGCTTTGCCGTTCCGCCTGCGGAATCCCCTTCGACCAAAAAAAGTTCGCATTTTTCCGCATCGCGTTCGCTGCAATCGGCAAGTTTTCCGGGTAATCCGCTTCCGCTTAAAACAGATTTACGTTGCACCATATCGCGCGCTTTTTTTGCCGCGACACGAGCCTGTGCAGCAAGCACCACTTTCTGGATAATGTTTTTTGCCTCTTTCGGATTTTCTTCTAAATATGCTTCCAACACGCGGGCTACGGTTGTTTGCACTACGCCGCTCACTTCGCTGTTGCCGAGCTTTGTTTTTGTTTGTCCTTCAAATTGCGGTTCGGGAACTTTTACCGAAATAATGGCGCTCAAACCTTCGCGGAAGTCATCGCCCTCAACGGTAACTTTTGCTTTTTCAAACAAGCCTTGCTTGTCGCCATAGCTTTTAAACACGCGCGTCAATGCCTGGCGAAAGCCGGTTACATGCGTTCCGCCTTCAATCGTGTTGATATTATTGACGTAAGAATAAATGTGTTCTTTAAAATCATCGTTATAGCTCAAAGCCACGTCCACCGTAACATTTGAAGGTTCATCATATCCTTCTACATACAAACTGTTTGCAATTATCGGCGTGCGTTTTGCATGGCTGTCGAGCATTTCCAGAAATTCAACAATGCCGCCTTCACTGTAATATTCTTTTATATAAACGTTTCCGTCCGCATCTTTTTCACGCAAATCTTTAAAAATAATGCGCACCTTTTTATTCAGATAAGCCAATTCCCTCAAACGATTTTCCAGAATATCTTTTTGATAAACCGTTGTTTGAAAAATGGTATTATCGGGCCAAAAATGCTGCCGTGTTCCGTGTTTATCGGAAGTTCCCACTTCGCGAACAGCATATTGAGGAATACCGATTTTATATTCCTGCTCAAATATTTTTCCTTCACGAAATACCGTTGTGTGCATGTGCGTACTCAGCGCGTTCACACAACTCACACCCACGCCATGCAAACCGCCGGAAACTTTGTACGAATCTTTATCGAACTTGCCACCAGCGTGCAAAACCGTCATTACAATTTCGAGCGCACTCTTTTGTTCTTTTGTATTGATGCCCGTAGGAATACCGCGCCCGTCGTCTTCAACAGAAACGGAATTATCTTCATGAATAACTACTTCAATATTTTTGCAATAGCCGGCAAGCGCTTCGTCAATCGAGTTATCAACCACTTCGTACACCAGATGATGCAACCCTTTTACGCCCACATCGCCAATGTACATCGCGGGTCTTTTTCGTACGGCTTCCAATCCTTCCAATACCTGAATACTATCGGCGCCATAGGTTTTATTTTGCGTTGGTTGAATGTTTTCGTCCAGATTTTCCTGACTCATAATTTTATTTGAAACCCTCGTTTTTATGTTTGAAAAAAGTGTAGCGAAATTACGAAAAAATACCCGAAAAATCAACCAATTTACTAATTAAAATAAAAGAAAATACGAACGTCTGAAAGTCAGTAATATCAGGCATTTCAGGAGATTTACAGGCTAAGGAAGAAGAAAATTTTTAAAGGCTGCACTGTCGCCATTGAAAACGCTGAAATCGACGTGCTCACGAATGCCGTAAACATGACCATTTTCACTGTGCTGCCAAAAATTCCAATGCCGTTTTATGCGCGGTTTATGCTCTTCAAAATAATGTGCTACCCACAAAGGATAATCGTCAAATTCGCCGTCCAGATAATCGTTATAAAACGTCGCATAAGAATAAATGACAGGTTTTATATGGTAATAATTTTCAATCGTTGAAAGATAATTGTGCAGCTCACCGCGGACGACTTTGGGAGAAGATTTGTACAGCTCCTCAATGTCTACAACAGGCGGCAAATCGCCCGAAGTTAGTCGAACATTTTTGATAAAATTCTGCGCCTGCAACACGCCGCTTTTCCCTGCAATGAAAAAATGATATGCACCACGAGGAATGCCCGCAGCGTAAGCACTTGACCAATTGTATTGAAATGCTTTATCGACATTTGACAAGCCTTCGGTTGCTTTGATAAACACAAAACCAATTTTGATATTTTGCGATTGCATCGCTTTTACTTTTGCCCAATCGATTTTGTCCTGATGCGTGCTTACATCAATGCCGTGAATGGGAAAATTATCCGGCATATCAATACCGAAATCGTTGTAATAAACAAAATGCGCAACTTTGTCGTTATGAGCTTTATAAACATATTGAGCAATCGCCAATATGCCCATCACTCCTATAACACAAGCGAATATTTTCCAGAATTTACTTTTGCGTTTCGGTTTCTTTTTGCGAGGCATTTTCAATTATTATTCCATACTAGGTCTTAACCATTTTTGCGCCGTTTCATCATCCCAGTTTTTGCGTTGCTTATAATCTTCGTATTGGTCTTGTGAAATTTTTCCCACGCCGAAATATTTACTTTCGGGATGTGAAAAATACCAGCCGCAAACGCTCGATGCAGGATACATTGCCAAAGATTCGGTAAGCTCAATGCCAATGTTTTCGGTAACGTTCAACAAGTCGAACAGTTTGTATTTTTCCGTGTGGTCGGGACATGCAGGATAGCCCGGCGCAGGGCGAATGCCAACGTATTTTTCTTTAATCAAATCTTCATTTGACAAGTCTTCATCTTTTGCATAACCCCAAAAATCTTCGCGTACTTTTTTATGTAATAATTCTGCAAACGCCTCGACAAGTCTGTCGCTCAGCGCTTGCAGCATAATTTTATTATAATCATCATGCTCGGCAACAAAACGCTCGATGTGCTTTTCAATGCCTTGAATGGTTACTGCAAAAGCACCCAAAGCCCCCCTGCCCCCCGAAGGGGGGAGAAAATCTGCAAGAGATAAATTCGGCTGGTCTTTTGCTTTTTTAATTTGTTGTCTTAAAAATTCGAGCCTTGTTTTTTCTTTATCAAAATATACATCAACAGAGTCGGGCGCAACTTTTTCTGCGTGCATAAAACCCACGACGCCATTGGCTTTCAGCCAATTTTCTTCGATAATTTTATCTAACATTGCATTGGCTTCGTTGAATAATTTTGTGGCTTCCTTACCTACAACATTATCCGTCAAAATGTTCGGAGAATTGCTATGTAATTCCCAACTGATGAAAAATGGTTTCCAATCGATATACTCACGAATTTCTTTTAAATCATAATCTATGAAAACTTTCGTACCTATAAAACTCGGCTGAATTGGTTGATAATTTTGCCAGTCAATTTTTACAGCATTTGCCTGCGCATCTTTAAAAGAAATAAATTGTTTTACAGGTTTTTTATTCTCAAACTGCGTTTTTAGTTTAGTGTATTCATCTTTCGTTTCTTTCAGAAAAATTTCTTTCTGCGTTGCATTTAATAACGAACCCACAACCGTTACGCTGCGCGAAGCATCCAGGCAATGCACCACACCGTGTTCATATTCGGGTGCAATTTTTACCGCGGTGTGCATACGCGAAGTAGTTGCGCCGCCAATCAGCAAAGGCAATTGCATATTGCGGCGTTTCATCTCACGCGCCACGTTTACCATTTCGTCCAAAGACGGCGTAATCAATCCGCTCAGTCCTACAATATCTACTTTTTCTTTTTCAGCAGTTTCCAAGATTTTATCCGTAGGAACCATCACGCCCAAATCAATTACTTCATAACCATTGCAGCCCAACACAACGCCGACAATATTCTTTCCAATATCGTGCACGTCGCCCTTAACTGTCGCAAGCAAAATTGTCGGCGCGTTCGATGCTTCCTGCTTTTCGGCTTCAATGTATGGCGTAATAATTGCAACCGATTTTTTCATCACTCTGGCGCTTTTCACAACTTGCGGCAAAAACATTTTTCCGCTTCCGAATAAATTGCCGACAACATCCATTCCCGCCATTAACGGACCTTCAATCACATCCAAAGGCTTGGGATATTTTTGCAGGGCTTCTAAAGTATCTTCATCAATATAATTCGTGATGCCGTTTACAAGTGCGTGCTTCAAACGCTCTTCCACCGTGGCTTTGCGCCAGGCTTCATCTTTTTTAATTTCTTTTCCTTTAGACTTTACGGTTTCTGCAAAAGCAATTAATTTTTCTGTTGCTTCGTTGTTATCATTGTTGCGATTGAGAATTACATCTTCGCACAGTTCACGCAACTTCGGTTCAATTTCATCATACACAACCAACTGTCCCGCGTTCACGATACCCATGTCCATGCCCGCTTTTGTTGCATAATATAAAAACACGCTGTGCATGGCTTCGCGCACGGTTTCGTTTCCTCTGAAAGAAAAAGATAAATTGCTGACGCCGCCGCTGATTTTTACCAAAGGATATTTTTGCTTGATGATTTTACAGGCTTCGATAAAATCAACTGCGTAATTATTATGTTCTTCCAAACCAGTCGCTACCGCGAAAATGTTGAGGTCGAAAATAATATCCTGCGGCGGAAAACCGATTTGCTTCGTCAAAATTTCGTATGCCTTAGAGCAAATATCTACGCGCCTTTGCAAAGTATCTGCCTGACCGTTTTCGTCAAAAGCCATAACGACAACCGCCGCGCCGAAGCTGCGGCAAATATGCGCTTGTTCGATAAATTTTCCCACGCCTTCTTTCATGGAAATGGAATTGACGATGCACTTGCCCTGCACGCATTTCAGTCCCGCTTCGATAATGTGAAACTTGGAAGAATCAATCATGATGGGAATTTTCGCGATCTCAGGTTCGGCTTGTACGAGATTTAAAAAAGTAGTCATTGCCTGCTCGCCGTCGAGCAAAGCATCGTCCATATTGATGTCGATAACCTGTGCGCCATTTTCGATTTGCTCACGCGCAACGCTCAATGCTTCTTCGTATTTTTCTTCACGAATCAACCGCGCAAATTTCTTGGAACCCGTAACATTCGTGCGTTCGCCGATATTGATAAAATTCGATTCGGGACGAATGATTAAGGGTTCAAGACCGGATAAGTATAAGTATGGTTTTATTTCGCTCATATTTTATATTTGCCGCTAAGGCGCAAAGACAGAAAGATACACTAAGAAAGTATCATTCGCTTAATGCCATCTTTAATCAACGGAACTGTAAAATTGATAATGTATCCTAAATGTTTATTAGACAATCTTAAATAGCTCAACAACTGAGCTTCCCAAACAGGATGGAAATTTTCCTGCGCTTTTAATTCAATAATCACTCTGTCATCAACCAAAATATCAAGACGCAACGCTTCATCAAATTCAATATTATCATAAACAATAGCCACTCTTTTTTGTGTAACAAAAGGAATGCTCCTTTTGCCTAATTCATAACAAAAGCAAGCCTCATAGACTTTTTCAAGCAAACCCGGACCTAATGCCTTATGCAAATGATAAGCAATGTCAACGATTTGTTTTCCCAACCACTCAATATGTTCTTTTTCTTCTTTGTGCATCTTTGCGACTTCGCGTCTTAGCGGCTGATTAATTCTTCTATTACCGGCAACTTTCTCGGCTTCAAATCCTTCACTGCATCTGCAATATGTTTGATGTGTTCAGGCGTTGTACCGCAACATCCGCCGACGATATTTACAAAACCCTGCTCTGCCCAATCTTCGAGAAAATGCGCGGTTTCATGCGGTTGCTCATCGTATTCGCCCATTGCATTCGGCAAACCTGCATTGGGATATGCCGATGTAAAACAACTTGCCAACTCGCTTAACTCCGCAATGTGCGGACGCATTTCAGCTGCGCCAAGCGCACAGTTCAAGCCAACGCTCAAAGGATTTGCATGGCTTATCGAAACATAAAACGCTTCCAGTGTTTGTCCGCTTAAAGTTCTTCCCGAAGCATCGGTAATCGTTCCTGAAATCATTATCGGCAATTCTGGTTTGCCCGTTTCGCGGAAGTATTTTTTAATAGCATAAATAGCTGCTTTCGCATTTAAAGTATCAAAGATTGTTTCAATTAACAGCAAATCAACGCCGCCATCCACAAGCCCTGAAACCTGTTCGTAGTAAGCGTTTGCGACTTCATCAAAAGTTACAGCGCGATAACCCGGATTGTTTACATCAGGAGAAAGCGATAAGGTTTTATTTAAAGGACCGATAGCGCCGGCTATGAAAGCACTCTCCCGCCCTTCCCCTTTCGGGGAGGAAAAAAAATCATCAATCGCTGCTCTTGCACATTTTGCTGAAGCGACATTTAGTTCATAAGCCAATGACTGCATATCATAATCTGCTTGTGCAATAGAAGTGCTGCTGAACGTATTTGTTTCGATAATATCTGCGCCTGCTTCGAGATATTGTTTATGGATTTCCTGAATGATTTTAGGCTGTGTAATGCTGAGCAAATCATTGTTTCCTTTTACATCTTTATGCCAGTCTTTGAAACGCGCGCCACGATAATCTTCTTCCTGCAATTTATACCGTTGAATCATCGTTCCCATGGCACCATCGATGACGAGGATGCGTTTTTCCAATTCTTTTCTTATATCCATCTTCAAAAAATTAAAAGTAAACAATCAATAATGAATAATTTCTTATCCATCATTTTTGTGAAAACCAATAAAACGTTTGGGGGAAATTTAGTTAGAAATCACTCAACGTTTATTAGTTCTTTAAAGGCTGAACAATAAACAAATCTGCCTTTTGCGCAGCGAAGTTACAATTAGTTTATATAAAAAAGAAAATCCCGAATCGCAAGGTTCGGGATTTTCTTTACGTGAATAGAGTTTCGAGTTATCTGCCTCTTGAATGAGTTGTTGTTTTTGTTTGTGTACGGCTTTGCCTTGTTGCCTCACGAATTTGCCGTCTTGTTTGCGGAGCGGCATTTTTATTCAGCGGAACGGGCGTTACCGTTCTTGTTTGCGGCGTAGTTGTTGTACGTTGTTGTACAGGTTGCGTTGTTCTTGCAGGCTGAGAACGCTGCTGCTGCGTTTGTTGCTGCACAGGACGATATGCCCTTGACGGATTTGTGTTTGTCTGTGTACGAACCGGAGCCGTTCTGTTTTGCTGTTGAACGTTATTAGACGGCGTTGTCGTTCTTCTGTTTGTACTCGTATTTGCACTTCTTACTGCCGGGCGATAAACGCGCAATTCATTGTTGCTCACTCCTACACTTTTACTGTCTCGTACGGTTACAACTTTTGTCTGTTGGATTGTACGTCCTGTATAACGCTGAACGTCCGTAGCACGCGGTCCCATTGAATAATGCCTATTACCTTTAGAACCCATATTGCCGTAATTATTAATAATGGTTGTGTGATTATTAATAATGGTTACGTTTCTTGAACGGTTTACATAATAGTTGGAAATGTTATTTCTACCCATATATCTGCCCGGCATAAACGTCCAGTAATTTGCAGGGAATGAACCAATGGAAATATTTACATTCAAGCTCATACCGGGACCTAATGGTGCCCAACCATACATATCTGAATTTGAACTCCAGGCTACCCAAGCCGGTCCCCAAGCATAACCAGGAATCCAAAACCATCCGTAAGCATCGCTGTAACCCCATCGTCCGTAATGGAATGGCGCCCAGCCCCAAGGATAATTGGAAACCCAGGTCCAGCCGTAATTGGTATATGACCAATAACCATTAGTAGAATAAGGTTGAAAATTACGAATGCCTGCAACCCAAACCCGTCCGTAAGGCGAAAGACTTACCCAGCTTCCGTAAGGAGAAAGTTGAGTATAGAAATCATCGAATGTAATTTGTGGTTCATTATCCTGCGGCGCATAAGTATTCTGGCTGTAATCATAAGTGCCGTCGCCATAACCATTATCGTAACTGTAATCGTTATAACCGTTGTCTGTTTGTGCGTACATCATCGTGTCGCAACCGGTGGAAATAAGTGCAACAGCAAAAGCTCCTGCCATTATTTTGAAAAACTTTTTCATGTGTTTATTTTTTTACTTTTTTTATTTGCCACATGGAATGCCCAAAATAATCATCGCTTTGAGTATGTAAAATACTTATGGGCATTTCATCTGTTTATTTTTTAATTGTTTTTAATGGTCAGATGGAATTGGCTTCGCCGAACTCCGTTTCGCCATAAATAATCATTTCTTTGGGTATCCAAAGTTCTTATGGCTCATTTCATGGCTAATTTTTTACTTTGTTTGATAAGTTATATCAGCAACTTCAATACCAAGTTACTTATTATTAAGACAATAATTTAAAATTAAGTTTAATTTTTTGTTGTTAAATATTTTCAGAAAAAGATATGCTTGCACGTTGCAAATCTTCGGGCGTATCTATTTCCACTCCTACTCCATTCACGATAATCATTTTTAAAGCAATACCATTTTCGAGATAACGCAAACATTCAATCTTTTCGGCGCGTTCCAAAGGTGTCATTTCCCAATTAGTAAAGTCGAGCAAAGCCTGTTTACGAAAAGCATACACGCCGATATGCTCGTAATAACTAATTTTTTCGTCTTTGCTGCGCGGATAAGGAATGACCGAACGGCTGAACATAAGTGAGTTCATTTTTTTGTCCACGACCACTTTTACATAATTCGGGTCGCTGATGAATTGTTCTTCTTTTAATTCCTGCATCATGCTGGCAACCTGTACATTTTTATCTTTAAATAAATCAATAATTTCCTGCAAAGATTCTTGATTGACAAACGGCGTGTCGCCCTGCACATTTACAATTACATCCACATTCATATCGCGCGCTACCTCGGCAATTCTGTCGCTGCCGCTTTCGTGATTTCCGAAAGTCATTTTTGCAATGCCGCCGTTGTCGGTTATTTCTTTAAAAATAATTTCGCTGTCGGTTGCCACAATCACTTCATCAAACAAGCCTGTTGCTTTTACATTGTCGTAAGTATGACGAATCACGGTTTTATTGCCCAGCACCTGCATCAGCTTGGCGGGAAAACGTGTGGCTGCGTAACGCGCTGGAATGAGTGCGACTGTTTTCATAGTTTATAAAAGAATTATTTTATGATTGAACGAATATCATCATCGTTCTGAATATTATTCATTTGTTTTAAAATCCAGTTGGTTTTCCATGCGACAAATTTACTTTCGGGCACAACCGTAAACTTTTTCGGATTGGGCAAACAAGCGATTATCATTGCTGCTTCCCTGCGCGATAAATTCTTTGCCGATTTATGAAAATACTGTTGTGATGCAGCTTCTATACCGTAAATACCTTTGCCCATTTCAATTGTATTCAAATAAACTTCCAATATTCTTTTCTTTCCCCAGACCAATTCACAGAGCATTGTATAATAAAATTCGGGCGCTTTACGCACGTATTTCATCACGCCTTCACCTTGCCAAAGAAACACATTTTTCGCCGTTTGCTGACTAATCGTACTTGCCGCCGCGCCGTGTATGCGTTTCCTGGAGGTCGAGTTCAGGCTTTTTTTCAAAGCCTTCCAGTCAAAGCCGTTATGGTCCGGAAATAATTGATCTTCGCTTGCAATCGCCGCCAGCTTTACGTTTGAAGAAATTTTATCCCATGAAACATAATCTCTTTTTAATCCGTCGCCTGTAACAAAACTACTCAGTTGTGTAACGGTAATTGGCGGCATCAGCCATTTACAGAGGATTCCATAAACAGTTGATAGCACAAACAGCCGGATGAAAATTTTAAATAATCGCCAAAAGAATTTTTTCACGCGGCAAATATAAACGGAAGTTGCTTATTAGACTTTCCCGAAATAATAAACTATACAGAAATACAAAAAACAATAGATTTCCCGGTGTTTCGACGAAGAAGAACAACTTTTCTATTGTTGTATATTTTACATTATACACCCTTTATTCCACTCGCGTTTTTATCCTGCACTTTTTACTCAACAGTTTCTTCCAACCGGTAAGTGCGTGGCGTTTGTCCAATGGTCTTTCTGAAGAAACCGATGAAATGCGAAGGCTCTTCAAATCCAAGACAGTTGGCAATTTCAGAAACATTCCAATCGGTATGTTTTAATAAAACTTTAGCTTCCTGCATCACACGTTCGGCAATACATTGCGAAGTTGTCTTACCCGTTGCATCCTTTAAGGCGCGGTTCAAATGATTGACATGAACAGACAAATGCTCCGCAAATTCCTGCGGGCTGCGAAGTTTCATATACTGCTGTGGCGATTCAATCGGAAACTGCAATTCCAATAATTCTGCAAACAAAGAAGCGATGCGCGTATTGGCATTTGAACCTCTAAAAAGCTGAACTGTTGCGGGTTTCAGCTTCATGGCTTTGTGAATTAATTCAAAAACAAGCGTACGCAATACATCGTATTTAAATGTATAGTCGGACTTAATTTCTTCTTCCATACGCAAATAAATATCCGTGATTTCTTTCACTTCTTTTTTATTCAGCAAAAATATCGGCGTGTCATTCGGACTAAAAACAGGATAATCTTTTATGTTGCCGAAATGATTAAAAAACGCTTCGGTAAAAATGCAGAAATAGCCTGCGTGTCCATCGCTCAGGTTTTCCCATTGGTAAGGAATCAAGGGATTGGCAAATAATAATGCGCTGCCATTTATTTCGATTGTTTTGTCGGCATAGTTGCAGCGGAAATTCCCGACAGCTAATTTTATTTTATAAAAATCCTTCCGGCTGTATGTCGTAGGCGTTGTTTTTCCGCACAAAAAATCATCGATACGAAACACATTAAAATGCCCTAATTCTTTTTTTAAATCCTGCGGAATGGATTTAAAATTGCGCTGGTAAAAATTCTCTATCGTTTCTGTCTTTTGCATAGCTGATTTTTTCATAAAAGCAAAATTATACCAATTGTTTGATTTTTTATATTTTTTTTATTTTTACAAAAAACGTTTAAAAAAGTATATACACCGTGAAAATTATACAATTGTCCCGATTTTATATACACTTCACATCCACCGTATAGCAGAACTTTGCGCCATAATCAAAGTTTGTAAAAAATGAAGAACAATTTCCGCTATGTTGTAATCACGGGAGCCTCAACGGGTATTGGAAAAGTTACGGCAATAATGCTCGCTCAGCAAGGATATTATGTATTTGCCGGTGTGAGAAATGAGCAGGATGCGCAGCGTATTTCCACAGAAGCCTCCAATATCCATCCGGTAATTTTGGACGTAGCCAAACCGGAACATATTGAATCTCTGTTTGCTCTTGCATCATCTATTTGTAAAGACTCAGGATTGTATGCGCTCATCAATAATGCAGGCATTAATTATATAGACCCGTTTGAAAACACAAAAGAAGAAAACGCGAGATACTTGATGGAAGTCAATTTTTTCGGGATGTATAAGATGATGCAAACTTTTCTGCCTTTACTTCGTAAAGCGGCAGGAAGTAATAATGCCAAAATTATTAATCTTTCATCTATTGGCGGCGCAATAGGTTTGCCGTGGGAAAGTTTTTATCATGCTTCCAAATTTGCAGTTATCGGCTTGAGCGAATCGTTGAGGTTTGAATTCAGAAAACAAAATATTGCCGTGTCCTGCATTCTTCCGGGCGGTATTAAAACCGACTTTATGACAAAGTTGAAAAGCGACGTAAACAAATCACTGGCAAATCTTACACCAGCCAACCCGCCTTACTATAAAAAAGGGTTGGTAACAATGATAAAAGCATCAGAACAGTTTGGCGAAAAGATGGCTTCCAAGCCCGGAAAGGTAGCTGCGACCATTGTTAAAATCCTGAATAAAAGAAGACCAAGGTTTAAATTTGTGGTGGGAACAGATGGAAAAATGATGTATTGGATGAGTAAGTTTTTGCCAAGCACCGACCGCCACTTTTTATTAAGAAGACAATTCGGAGCATAGAAAAATGAAAACTTTTGAAGAAATAAAATCGATAAAACAGTTGCATCAATTGTTGGGATACGAAAATCCAAAACACCCTTTGGTGTCGGTTGTGGACTTTTCAAAAGTCAATCCCATAGCGGATATTTACCAGTCAAGTTTTATATTGAACCTCTATTTTATCGGCATAAAAGAAGTTCCTCTTCAGGGATTTCAGTATGGCAGAAATCAATATGATTTTGAGGAAGGTACAATGATGTTCATGGCTCCGGGACAGGTTTTCAGTATCCAAAAACCCACCGCCGAAACTGAATACAAAGGCTACGGCATATTTTTTCATTCAGATTTAATTGTGAGTTGTCCGCTTGGCGCTAAAATTGAGAACTTCGGCTTTTTCTCCTACAACGTAAGTGAAGCATTGCATCTTTCGGACGATGAAAAGAAAATCATTTTGTCCATTGTGGAAAATATACAAAAAGAATATTACGGCAGCATCGACAGGTACAGTCAGGATGTAATTGTTACCGGCATTGAGCAGCTTTTGAATTATTCGCAACGGTTTTACGGACGGCAATTTATTACGCGCAAGAAACTGAACAACGATTTAATTTCCCGGTTTGAACAATTGGTTTCGGATTATTTTTCCTCATACGAATACAACGGCTTGCCCGATGTTGCTTATTTTGCCGATAAAATGTATCTGTCTTCAGGCTATCTCACAGACCTTTTGAAAAAGGAAACAGGCAAAACCACTAAAGAATATATCCAAATCCACATTGTGGAATTTGCGAAAAAACGGCTACTCAATTCCAACAGTACTGTAAGTGAAATTGCCTACGCACTAGGCTTTGAATATCCGCAATATTTCAGTCGCTTGTTCAAGCAGAAAACCGGCATGACGCCTTTGGAATACCGAAGAATAAATTAAAAATGAAAACAAACGATAAAATGGAAAAAGTAAATCTCAACGAAAAATTATCTCTCTTTTCGGAGCATTGGTCTCCAAAAATTGTTGGCGAATTAAATGGTCAGCTTGTGAAGCTCGCCAAGTTTAAAGACGAATTTGTTTGGCACAAGCATGAGCACGAAGACGAGTTCTTTTTTGTAGTGGAAGGTGTTTTAAAAATGGAACTCCGCGATAAAACCATCGTGGTTAACAAGAACGAATTTTTAATCGTTCCGAGAGGCACAGAACATAGACCTGTTGCAGAAGGCGAAGCATGGATTATGCTTTTTGAACCGGCAGCAACTTTGAACACCGGCAACACAGAAAATGAACTTACAAGACATGAATTGGATAAAATATAAAAACTTCGAGGTATAAAAACTTCTCTGCAAAAAAGCAAAGGCTAACTTCCAAAGTATTTCAACTCTTTGTCAAAATGAATATGTGGATATTGTTCCTGCAATGCCAATGTTTGCCGGTAATATGTTTCCAAAAAATTTTTATGCTGCGAAGATTGCGGGTTGAAAGGCTTGTGATTTTTGGCAATCACAATCTTGCGAATCGTTCCCATCAACTCCCGTGTATCACTGTCCATCAGCGTTTCAGAGAATTTCTCTAAGACAAATTGCGTAGCCGCATAATTCGGATGTACCAAATCAATATCGTAAAAACGATAATCGCGCAGCACATCAATGACCAATTCGTATGCAGGAAAATAATACAGTTTGTCGAACTTGTCCACCAAATGATGCACGGCTTCCAACAATCTTGCCTTGCTTCGATTATTTTCCACAACGCCGTCGCGGATATGCCGCACAGGACTTACCGTAAACAACACTTTCGCTTTCGGATTAAACCTAAACAAACGATACAACATTCCGTCCAATGCGGTAATGGTTTCATCAATTGTGTTCATATGTTTTTCAAAAGTCTGCGCAGGCGCTTTATGGCAATTGGCAACAAAGTTCTGGTTCTCGGCTAACATGTAAGAAAATGAAGAACCCAACGTAATAATCAGCCAGTCGCATTCGCGCAAATATGCATGAGCATTGGCTTGCGAAGCATTTATTTTTTCAAGCGCTTCTTCTTTTGTAACGGCGGAAAAACGACTGTGATGCGCCCAGCTGTGCCACGCTTCGTTCAGGTAAAACAAATCATTTTCCGAGTATCTCTTATTTTCCATATAAGAAATCAAACTGTTGCAAACACTTTGCGAGTCAAACAAAATACCATTTGGATTTTGCAGCACATCAAATTTTACTGATTGCAAATGATTGCCGATATGCTCTGTAAAACACGAACCCGTAAGTAAGATTTTATCTTTATACGAAATGCCGTTTTCAACCGGCTTTATGTTAATGGGAACTTGAAATTGCATTAGGCAAAAGTAGAAAATTTCGCCGCGTTTCACATAAAATAAAGGCGCGATAAAATTAACTTACCGCGCCCGTTTCATGTGTCTATTTTTATTATTATTTTAATTGCCACATGGAATTGGCTTCACCGAACTCCGTTTTACCATAAATAATCATTGCTTTGAATATGCAAAATTGCTGTGGCTTATTTCATTAAAGCTTAACTCCTACTCCAAGGCTGAAAAGCCACGGATTAATTTTAGTATTTGAATACACCGTCGCACCGGCGGCTTGCACGGTATTCTTTGTTTTTAACCAAATCTTTTTCGCATCTATATTGATAAACCATTTTTTACTGATGTCAAAATCGCTACCGATTTGCGTTGCAAAACCAAAACGGTTTTTATAGCTGATGTCGGTAACAGGTGCGTCGAACGACTTGCTGTAAAAAATAGTATAATTCACACCTGCACCAATGTAGGGCAAAATGCCATTGCCCAATGGCTGATGATACAAAAATGTAAGCGTCGGCGGCAACAACCAAACGTGTCCGAGCGGAACATCGCCGAGCGACGTATTGGTTGCCGTAACTTTATTTTTGGTCGTTCCCAAAATAAGGTTCGCCGAAACTCTGTCCACCAAAAAATAAGTAAAGTCCAATTCAGGAATAACCGATTTTGAAATATCCACGCTGCCTCCAATTGTTGATATGGTTGCGCTCGCGTCAGGCACAACATAAGTGCCGCACAGCCTTATGCGCCATTCGCCTTGTTTTTGTGCAAATAATTTAACACCCATAATCAGCAAAACTGTTGTGATAAATAGCTTTTTCATAATTGAAATTTTTAATGACAGCACAAAGGTCTTACGCATTGCAAGGCAATAAAATGATGCAGAATAGGCAATGTGTTGATTATTGTCATACTTACTTGCATGACATTAATTTAATCCTGAAAATCTATCCAAATCCTCGCCCAGACATTGTAACTTGCATCATCAAAAATCTTTTGTATGAAAAAGTTACAATCACTCATCATCGTTTCTTTCCTGTTATTTTCGTTCTGCGCTTGTGCGCAAAACAATGCACACGACATTATTTATAAGCAAGGCAACTCCGAACTTCAAGGCTATTTAAGAAAACCTGCAAAAGCGGGAAAAGCGCCGGGCATCGTAATTTTACACGCATGGATGGGTTTGACCGACCACGAGAAAAACACGGCAGACAGATTGAGCGCGCTTGGTTATTACGCGCTTGCCGCGGACGTTTACGGCAAAGGAGTTCGTCCGGCAAATGCAAGCGAAGCAGGCAAACTGGCACATCAATATGAAGTGGATGATTATACAATTTACATTGCGCGCATACAAGCCGCAATTGATGAAATTATCAAACAAGGTGCAGACCCAAATAACATTGTTGTGATTGGCTATTGCTTCGGCGGCTTCGGTGCAATTGAAGCTGCGCGAAGCAATCTGGCAATTAAAGGTATCGTTTCTTTCCATGGCGGTTTGCTGAAAGACCCGACAGGCGCGACTTCTGCGATAAAACCTAAAGTTTTAATTCTTCACGGAAACGATGACCCAACGCAACCGAAAAATGCAGATATTGATATTCGCAACGAAATGGAAGCGCGCAATGCGGATTATCAAATGATGTATTTCGGACATACGGTTCATTCTTTCACGGATAAAACGGCGGGCAACGATATGAGCAAAGGCGTGGCTTACAATGCAAGTTCCGATAAACGCTCATGGCAATATATGTTGGATTTTTTAAAAGAAGTTTTTAATAAATAATTTCTCATAGGGCGCACGGAGTAACTGAGATACAGAGAAAAATAGATGCCAGTTTTGCCTTTCGCATATAAATTTTTGCATAGTAAATATCATATCCTCTGTGCCTTATTTTCTTTGTGTTCTCTGTGTGAAACCAAAATCTTACCATGAAAATATTTTCTTCTGCAAAAATCAAACAATGGGATGCTGCAACTATTGCGGAGCAAAACATTTCTTCACACGAATTGATGGAACGCGCTGCCCATGCGTGTCTGACATGGATTAAAAATAATTATTCCGAAGAAAAAACGATTTATATTGTTTGCGGCAATGGCAACAACGGTGGCGACGGTTTGGCTTTAACAAGATTGCTGATTGAAGAAACTTATGACGCGAAAGCCGTTTTATTAAACCCTGAAAAAGAATTTTCAAACGATGCTTCTATCAATTTAAAATTGTTGCAGGAATACGCACCGCAAAATATTCTGCATTGGAACGAGATTGATTTGAATAATATTCCAGGCGATGCAATTATTGTTGATGCTATTTTCGGAACAGGTTTAAACAGAAATCTGGAAGGAGAATTTGCGGAACAAATTGAAGCGTTAAACAAATTATCCAACACAAAAATTTCTATTGATATTCCGTCAGGATTATTTACCGATACGCTCTTAAACGTTGATGCTACATGCTTTTCAGCAGATTATACGTTAAGTTTTCAAACGTATAAAAGAAGTTTTCTGCATCCTGAAACAGCGAAGTTTGCGGGCAAGATTAAAATACTCGATATTGGCTTAAGTAAAATTTTTGAAGAAGAAACCTCAAGCGATTTTTATGCAACCGGCATCAACGATATTCATGCTTTGTACAAACCAAGAAATCCATTCAGTCATAAAGGAACTTTCGGTACGGCAGTTTTAGTTGGCGGAAGTTACGGCAAAATCGGTGCGGTGGCTTTGAGCGCGAAAGCCGCATTACGCGCGGGCGCGGGTAAAGTTTTTGTGCAAGCGCCGGAATGCGGTTACAACGTATTGCAAACTTTCGTCCCCGAAGCTATGTTTGAAAATGCGGGAAAAGATTTTGTAGAAAAAATAGTTGCAGAGGAAAATGCTGTAATTGGTATGGGACAAGGATTTGGAACAAATGATGTTTCTGCAAAAGCGATGGAAACATTTTTAAATAATTATAAAAACCCCTTAGTAATTGATGCTGATGCGTTGAATATTATTTCGCAAAACAAAGAAAAATTATTGTCTTTAGTTCCTGCAAACTCCGTCCTTACACCGCACCCGAAAGAATTTGAAAGATTATTTGGCAAAGCAAATTCTTCTTTGGAACAAACGGATTTGGCTATACAAAAAGCAAAAGAACATAACATTATCATCGTGCTGAAAGGGCATCGAACGGCAGTTTGCACGCCTCAAGGGAAATGTTTTTACAACCTCACAGGAAATGCAGGCATGGCAACTGCGGGCAGCGGCGACGTACTTACAGGCATCATTACAAGTTTGTTGGCGCAAGGATATTCTTCTGAAAATGCGGCAAAGCTCGGTGTGTATCTGCACGGGCTTTCGGGCGATATTGCCGCCAAAGAAAATTCGCAGGAAGCCTTGATTGCACACGATTTGATGGAACATTTAGGCAAAGCATTTTTACACATTCAACACGCAACAATACAGCTTTGAATTTCTTCGACATCAACAATACACTTGTAACCATTTTCGGCTACAACTTAAGCTACATCGAATGTTTCGGTACCATCTTCGGATTGTTGTGCGTGTGGCTCGGCGCGCGTGAAAACATCTGGAATTGGGCTGTCGGGCTGGTCAATATCATTTTATTCTTCATTATTTTTTACCAGGTGCGATTGTATTCCGATATGTTTTTGCAAATCTATTTTTTCTGCATCAGCATTTACGGCTGGATACAATGGAGCAAGCACCGGCAAGAGGACAAACCGGTTGCATTGCTTTCTCCGAAACAGCGATGGACACTGACTTTTATCATTATTATCTCTACAATTATTTTCGGTTTTATTGTCAAAAACATTCATCATTTATTGCCCAAAATATTTCCTGTTCCTGCAGCGTTTCCGTTCATAGATACATTTGTTGCCGTGTGTAGTATTGTAGCCAACGCACTGCTCGCAAAACGGATTTTGGAAAACTGGGCGCTTTGGGTGTTGGTCGATTTTATCTGCGTGTTTGTTTATGCAATAAAAGGAGTTCGTTTTATTTCGATTGAATACGGTATTCTGTTTATCATTGCAAGTTATGGGTTGATTGAGTGGATGAAGTTGTATAAAATTTCTCACAGAGAAGGCAGAGGAATTGAGACTCGGAACTGAATTGTAACTTTTCATACCTTCAATAAATGTTCTCCCAATTCAAAAATAAATTCCCCATCGACGACACGCAATGGAACGACTTTACAAGTTATTTCAAGCGCATGGAAACGCCTGCCAAAACCATACTTTTGAGAGAAGGCGAGATTGCCAGAAAATTATTTCTGATTGAAAAAGGTTGCGTGCGTGTCTGGTTCAACAACGACGGAAAAGACATTACATTTCAATTCTTCTTTGAGCACAACACCGTTTCTTCCATTGAAAGTTTCCTAAAAAATATTCCGAGCCTTGTAACGCTTGAAACTATTGAACCATGTGTATTGTGGTACATTCATAAAAAAGATTTCAATAAAATTTTTGAAGAAATAAAAAACATTCCTGCGCTTCGCGAAGCCTTTATCGACGCTATATTTGAACGCACCTTTAATTACATGAAACACTTTTTATCATTTATAAAAGATACGCCGCAGCAACGTTATTTGAATTTAATAAATGATAATCCGCAAATTATACAGCGTGTGCCGCAACATTATATCGCGTCTTATCTCGGTATTACAAAAGTTCATTTAAGCAGGATAAAAAGTAAGATGGCGAAAGGGGAATAATAAAAAACAAACAAAAAATATTTACATTTGCTGTATGAAAAAATCTCATTCAATTCCGGTAACTTTTATTTTGGATTACGATAAAGAAAGCGGTTATTATGCTTCGCAAATAAAGGAATACCCTCACGTCATTTCGCAGGGAAAAACAAAAGAAGAGGCGATTGAAAATGCCATTGACGCCTTTATGGAATTTGTAAAAATGTATCAGCAAAAACCTGCCGGTTCGCGCGTGCGCTCTTCCCGGACACGCACTGTAATGCAATCTAATTTGCTCATTCACGCTTAATGTTATGATAAAGTACAAAGACTTTATCCGTCATTTAAAAACCAATGGATGTTCCTTGTTGAGACAAGGCAACAAACACGAAATATGGGAGAAAAATTCAAAGCAAACTTCTGTGCCGCGCCACCCCGCTATTAACAAACTTACTTGTTGGGCAATATGTAAACAATTAGGAATCCCCAAATATCCAATCAAATAATTCCGGATGATTTGATAACAAATGTTATCGCTCCAACGCGAACAACTGCCGAATTTTGTGCAACAAAAAATAAGCAAATGAAAGCAGCCATCATCTTCGACCATCCTTACGGAATACAGGCATCCGAAAATGAACCACACAATCGTTCCTTTTCTGCGGCTGTTTATAAAAAGGTTAAGGAAACTATCGAAGCGCGCGGCGGCGAAGTTGATTTGATTGATTTACGAGCCGATAATTTTAATCCTGTAATGTCGCGTGAAGACCTTGTCGCATGGCGCACACAACCGTTTATTGACCAACAAACTGATGATTATTTTCAACGATTAATAACAGCAGATAAAATCATTTTCATCTTTCCGGTTTGGTGGGAAAGTATGCCTGCTTCCACCAAAGGTTTTATTGATAAAGTGTTGGCGAAAGGGCGCGTACAATCGGGTGATTTGGCAAAGCTGCAACAAAAAAATCCCGATATTTATGTGATGACTGTTTCAGGTACGCCAACCGTCATTTATCAGTTTTGGTACGGCAACCCGATTGTGAAAATCATGAAGAAAGGAACGTTTAATAAGATTGGTTTGAAGAAATTTCATTGGCTCAATTTCAATGCTGAAGAACGTAAACTGAAAGGCAGAATTAAATTGTTGGAATCTATTCCAAACAAGCTAAGATAAGCGTTTGATAACAAAAATTTAAACCAAGATTGCTTCATTAAAGGGTCAGCTGTTTTTCCGGCTTGCCAATTTTTCTTATCTTTACAACTCCATTACAAGCCGTTTCACTTATCTGCGGCATTTTTTCACAGAATGTAGCTGCATTCAATTAACTACCGGAATCGTATTTCCGAAGAAATATTTTTTATTTATGAATGATTACTTGAATCACACTTTTGGAGGTAATACAGTCAAAGATTATGTTATAACATTAGCTATTGTTATCATTGGCTTTTTATGTATCAGAATCTTAAAAAGCATTGTTCTTACAAGGTTGAAAAAAATTGCCGAACGTACTGCTGTTACTATCGACGATTTTATTGTAAAAGCACTTGAAAAAACAGCCGTTCCGGCGCTGTATATTTTTGTCGTTTATATGGCATTGAACTATCTCAATTTTCCTGCAAAAGCCGAAACCGCTATCCACAACATCATGATTGTGGTAATTACGTTTTATCTTTTGCGGCTCGTTACCATGCTAATCGAATACGGCTTACATTTTTACCTGCAACACAATAATTACGAAGAATCGCGCAGCAAAGAAATCAGGGGAATGCTCATCATTATCAATATTGTATTGTGGAGCATTGCGGCAATTTTTCTCTTGGATAATTTTGGATATAACGTAACTACGGTCATTACCGGATTGGGAATCGGCGGTGTTGCCATTGCGTTGGCTTCGCAAAATATACTGAGCGATTTATTTTGCTATTTCGTGATTTTTTTCGACCGTCCGTTTGAGATTGGCGACTTCATTATTGTCGATGATAAAATGGGAACGGTCAATCATATTGGCATAAAAACTACAAGACTGCAAAGCCTTAGCGGCGAAGAAGTCGTTTTTTCCAACAAAGACCTTACAGACTCGCGCGTTCATAATTATAAAAAGATGCAACAGAGACGCGTGTTGTTTCAGATAGACGTGGTGTACGAGACCCCGCCCGATGTCGTGGAAGAAATTCCAAGCCTTTTGAAAAGCATAGTCGGGACGCAGGAAAATGTAACATTCGACCGGGCGCATTTTGCAAGCTACGGCGCATACAGCCTAAAATACGAAGTAGTATTTTATGTACTTACCGGCGATTATAATCAATACATGGATATATTGCAAAAAATAAATTTCGCCATTTTCCGCGAATTTTCTGAACGCAACATCGGCTTCGCTTACCCTACTCAAACGTTGTTTATACCGAAAGAAAATCAAAGTTGATTTCCGTCTTGTGTTCTCAATTCAGTATCCTAATACTTTCAACTTCAGAATCGCGGCAACCGTAATACTGTCTGTGATTCCGCCGTTCATTACTTTTGTGAGAACCTCTTCAAAAGGCAATTTTATGGTTTGCAAATCTTCTGTTTCTTCGGGTTTGGCTTCGTGTTGCGTCAAGTTTTTTGCAAGATAAACAATCGCTTCTTCGTCCGTTACGGAATTGGAAAGTTCCATTCGCATCAGCTCTTGCCAATCATTTGCAACGAGTCCTGTTTCTTCCAAAAGCTCTCGCTGCGCGGCTTTCAGCGGTTCCTCATCCAACGCGCCGCCACCTTCGGGCAATTCCCAACTGTAACGTTCGGTAGGAAAACGATACTGCCCTACGAGAAAAATATTGTTTTCATTGTCCAATGCAACAATACCGATTGCACGGTTTTTAAAATGCACTTTGCCGTAAATACCGCCGCCGCCTGAAGGATTAATGACTTTATATTCCGTGAGATTGAGCCATGGATTATCATAAATATTTTTTGAAGAAATAATTGTCCATGGATTTTCATGCTGTTGCATAAAATTTTGTTTAAAACTTTACGTTGGAATCTATTCTATAACTTATAATGAATCTGCAACATCAATTCCGCAACCAGCGCCGTCCAGCCTGTTTGATGGCTCGCGCCTAAACCACGTCCGCTGTCGCCGTTGAAATATTCGTAAAACAGCACCAAATCAGTATTCTCAGGCTTTTCATAAAACCAATCGTACTCTTTTCCATTCAGTATTCTTCTGCCGTTTTCATCTTTCACAAAAAGACTGATAACACGCTTCGTCAATTCTGTTGCAACATCGAGCAGGTTCAATTCATTGCCCGAACCCGCAGGAAATTCGACCTTTAAGCTGTCGCCGTAAAACTGTCCGTACTTCAATAAACTTTGAATTAATAAATAATTTATCGGCAGCCAAATAGGTCCGCGCCAGTTGCTGTTGCCGCCAAAAAAATCGGAAGTTGCATCTGCCGGGTCATACTGAATACTGTAATCAATACCATCAATCGTAACCTGGTAAGGATGTGCTTCATGATACTTTGAAAGTCCGCGAATACCGCCATCACTAAGAAACTCATTTTCGTTCAGCACTCGCTGCAATAAATAAACAAGCCGCTCTTTCGGAATCATGGACAACAAAATTTTATCGCTGCCATGTTTTTCTTCGTTGGGCCAAAACTTGCCGTTTTCTTTACGGTAATCTTCAAACCAGCTGATGCGTTTTGTAAAATCTTTCAACCGTTTCAACGGTTGTTTTTTAATTACGGAAACGGCAAACATTGTGGTCAAACCAACAATGCTTTGTATGCGCAAATGCAGCGGCGGAGCACCTTTCACGGCAAGCGTGTCGTAATAAAATTTATCATCTTCATTCCACATTCCGAGTTCGTTCAAGGCTTCGGCAATCAGCACAAAGTGCTCGAAAAACTTGGTTGCCATGTCTTCAAACGAATCGTCGTGCAAGGCAATTTCCAACGCTATATCCATCATATTGAGGGCATACATACCCATCCAGCTTGTACCGTCGGCTTGCTCAAGCTGAACGTTGCTGTGCAACGGCATATTGCGATTGAATACACCGATATTATCCAACCCCAAAAATCCGCCTTCAAAAATATTGTTGCCGTTCGGGTCTTTTCGATTAATCCACCAGGTAAAATTGATGAGTAATTTTTGAAAAACCTTTTTAAGAAAATGAACATCGCCTTCACCTTTTTGTTGTTTCTCAATCTGATAAATCTGCAATGCCGACCAAGCCTGTAACGGAGGATTTACATCGCTGAAACTCCATTCATAAGCAGGCAGCTGTCCATCGGGTTTCATGTACCATTCGCGCATGATAAGCGACAGTTGATGCTTCGCAAAAACCACATCAATCCGTGCCATTGCAATACAGTGGAAAGCCAGATCCCACGCGGCATACCAAGGATATTCCCACTTGTCGGGCATCAGAATTATATCCTGATTTTTGAGGTGTTGCCAATCCCAGTTCCGACCTTTTTGCCGGGCATCATTATTGGCTACAATGCCGTCGCCTTTAGCCAGCCATTTTTCAATATCGAAATGGTAATATTGCTTGTTCCAAAGCAACCCCGCAAATGCCTGCCGCTGAATATTTTTTATATCGTCTGACAAATGTTGCGGAATGATGGTGCTGTAAAATTCGTCAGCTTCTTTTTTTCTTAAATCGAAAATATATTCCGAACCCTGAAGAAAAGGTTCATCCATTTTCTCTTTGGACAATCGTAAATATAATGTCTTTGCTTCATGCCCGTTAAAAGACAAATCATATACTGGAGAGAATTTTGTACCCTGTTTCCGCACTTTCAAAGCGTCTGCATTTTCATTGTGAATAACAGCCCGCTGAATAGCGTCTTTGGTAAAAATATTCTCGTCTATCTGCATCGTGATACCGGTATAATTTGTTTCATTGTCCGTGTAAAATCTTTCTTCTGTGTCTGGAAAATAAAAATAATAATCGCCCAGTCTTGGATGCGAAGCATGGACAGAATTATTGTTTAGTTCAGTCAACATCGGCTTCTGAATATTTTCATCATATTGCCAGCGATTATAAAACCATAATGTGGGTAATACCTTTAGCTGCGCAGAGTCTGCCGAACGGTTTACGATTTCTATTTTTATACCAATGTCGTTTTTGCCATATTTTGCATAAACAATATTGACATCAAAATATTCATTATTATCAAAAATTCCCGTATCTAAAATTTCATATTCAGGGTCAAGCGTTGAACGGTTTTTATTTTCTTCAATAAGTTGTTCATACGGAAATTTTTGCTGCGGATATTTGTATAGATAGTGCATATAATAATGCGAAGGAATATTGTCCAAATAATAATACAATTCTTTCACATCTTCGCCATGATTGCCTTGGTAGTTGCCAAGTCCAAATAATCTTTCTTTTAAAATATCATCTTTTCCGTTCCATAAAGCCACACAAAAGCAAAGGTTTTGAAACATATCGCTGATGCCTGCAAGCCCGTCTTCGCCCCAGCGATACGCACGTTTATCGGCATGGGCAAAAGAAAAATAATTCCAGGCATCGCCGTTCTCGCTGTAATCTTCACGCACGGTTCCCCACTGCCTTTCGGAGAGATAAGGTCCCCATCGTTCCAAAGGCATATCGGTTTGCGCATTTGCTGTTAATCGTTGTTGTTCTGCGGTCATATTCACTTTTCATTGATTAGAGGTTGCTAAGATACGCTATTAGAAAAAAGAGGAGTTGGCGTGTGATAAATATGTGAAGATGTATAAATTTCTCTTGTATTTCTTATTGCTTTTTAATCAAGAGGAATCTTTGATGAAATTTTTCATATCCTTTGTGTAATTTTGATATAAAAAATTTCATGTCGGTTTGTTTTCACATTGCGGAAGTAGCTCAGTTGGCAGAGCGCAGGTTTCCCAAACCTGAGGTCGCGAGTTCGAACCTCGTTTTCCGCTCCATTTATCTTACTGAGATTTATATCATTTCCTGTTTCTTAAAATTAAATTAATCGTTCGACAAATGCATTATCCAATGGTTTGTGTTTATATTTGAATTTTGACATTCGTTATTTGAAGAGTATGAACACAAAAAAAATTCCTAAGAAAACACCCCTGTATCTTGACGGACCGAAGCGCGGCATTAAAGAAATATGGTTTGCACTTAAAGTTGGCTACAGTTTCATGTACAACAATTATAAGCTGCACAACATCGGTCCCGGAATCACGGTTTTTGGTTCGGCGCGCACGCCAATAGGCAGCGAATATTATGAAGCGGCAAGAGAATTTGGCAAGCGCATTGCGCAAATGAATTTTACCACCATCACAGGCGGCGGACCGGGCATTATGGAAGCTGCTAATAAAGGCGCATTTGAAGCAAAAGGACGTTCAATCGGTATGAACATCGTACTTCCGCACGAGCAACACGAGAATCTGTACCTTACGACGTCCGTAATTTTTGAATACTTTTTTACAAGAAAAGTAATGCTGGTAAAGCATTCTTATGCATTCATTATTATGCCGGGAGGATTTGGTACGATGGATGAGTTTTTTGAAATCATCACGCTGATTCAAACGAAGTCAACAGACAAATATCCTGTAATTCTATTCGGCAAAAAATACTACGAAAAACTCGTAGGAATGATGCATACAATGGCTGATGAAGGTACCATTGCGCGGGAAGATATTGACCTGATTTTTTGGACAGACAGCATTGATGACGGCATGGATTTTATCCAAAAATTTATTCATAAAAATTTCAACATTCTTCCGCACCGCCCAAGATGGCGTTGGCTGGAAAAGAAGTAACAATTAGGGTTTTGTAACCACATAGATACAATAGAAAATTTCTAAGAAGCGAGGACTTATTTTCTTAAGAATAGAAACAAAAGGAAATCATAGCCTTTTCATCTTCGATGAAAACTTTTGTGCAACTTTTATTTTCGCTTCGTTCATCTTTATAAAAGCTATGTTTCTATGTGGTTGGTTTTAAAGAACTTTATTTATTCATCGGGAAAACAATACTGCATGGGCAATTTATCGGTAGGCACAATAGTCATTATTTTCAGCTTAATCGTGATAGGTTCATACCTGTTTTCGATTTTATCGAACTTTATCAAAGTGCCGTCAGTACTGCTTTTGCTGATTGCAGGAATCGTTTTTCGCTACCTGTCGGACAAATACAATTGGGGTTTAAATATTCCCGAAAAAATTACGGCAATACTTGGCGCAGTAGGTTTGGTAATGATTGTATTGGAAGCCGGACTTGACCTTCGTTTGGGAAAAAGTAAAATTCCACTAATCCGAAATTCCATTTTTGCGGCAATTTTTATTTTTCTCTTGTCGGTCGCATGCATTAGTTGCGTGCTGATATTCTGGTTGCACGAAGTACCCATAAAATGTATTGTGTATGCCATTCCGCTTTCGATTATGAGCAGCGCCATCGTGATACCAAGCATTCAGAATTTGTCTGAAACCAAGAAAGAATTTTTGATTTACGAAGCGTCTTTTTCCGATATTCTCGGCATTCTTGTTTTTAATTATTGCCTCGGCTCGGAAATAGTAACGCTGCATGCCATGAGTGGATTTTTTATCAATATTATTTTTGCAATTATTTTATCGCTGCTATTTTCTGCATTGCTTTTTCTTATTATGGCGCGCTCGCCCGTTACGGTAAAATTCTTTCTGATATTTGCACTTTTATTGCTGCTGTATGAGGGCGGCGAAATGCTGGGACTGCCGGCGTTACTGGTAATTCTGATATTTGGATTGATGATGAAAAACTGGGATTTGCTGCGCATTCCGTATATGAACCGATGGTTTCCTCTGGAAGAAGTAGATGAAATAAATAAGTATCTGCAATCCATTACAGCAGAAACTTCGTTTTTAATCCGCACATTTTTCTTTCTCATTTTCGGGTTCTCGATTGACATTAAAGTAATCATGCACTCCGAAGTTTTACTGATTGGTTCTATCATTATTGCAGCATTGGTAATTGCTCGTTTTCTTTATCTTAAATATTTGTTCAAAGGCAGTATTTATCCCGAAGTTATTTTTATACCACGCGGCTTGGTAACGATTTTATTGTTTTACCAGATTCCCGATTCCTTCAAATTAAAATCTTTCAACGACGGTATTTTGTTTTACATTATCTTGGGCACGACTTTAATAATGATGATTGGATTGTTGTTCTATAAAAATAAATCCATTGACAAGTCGGAAGTTTTAAAAATGTGATTGAATAATGAAGAAATTAGTTAAAAGCATTTTATACAAATCTCTGGGACAAAATGCTTATCTAAAATTGTTGCACAAAAGTTTTTTTGTTTTATACGATGCAGGATTATTGAAAAATGATGAAGCATATAAATTCAATTACTTCGTAAAAAACCTTGTCAACGAAGGCGATTATGTCGTGGACTTTGGCGCAAATCTCGGTTACTTCGCCAAAATATTTTCAAGGCTTGTGGGCAAAAGAGGAAAAGTAATTTGCATCGAACCTGTCAAACCGTTTTTCGCGACATTATCCTGGGGCTTGAAAAGCAAGAAAAACTGTACACTTTACAATTACGCTTTGGGAACGGAAGAAAAAACCATTGAAATGGTTGTGCCAAAAATGAACGGATATTTACGCACAGGTTTGGCGCACGTTCCGGTAAACGAAACCTATAACGCAAACGATAATTACACTTTCGAGGTAGAAATGCGTAAAGGCAGTGAACTACTGAAAGACTTACCACGACTGGATTATCTCAAATGCGACATCGAAGGTTACGAAGAATATGTGCTGCCCGAAGTAAAAGAAATTTTAATCAAACATAAACCCACAATTCAAATCGAAACTTGGGGAACACATAAAGACAAAGTGTTTGAATTGCTCGAAGGAATCGGCTATGTGCCGTACGGATTAACAGAAAACAAATTAACAGTTGTTAATAATTTGAGGGGGGGGTACGATGGCGATTATTTGTTCATCCACAACAGTCGTATAAGCGAGGTGTTGGACAAAAATAAAGGTTGATAAAAATTTTTATCAACCTTTAAAATAGCGCTGAAATATGGACTAAATGAGCTTATTTGCTTCTCTCAGCTTTCTCCAGTATGGAGATTTAATCAAAGCCTCTTTTCCATGTCCACAGCATTTGAGTTGCGCATCCAGCACAGCAATGTTTGCCATATTAATAATATTCCGCACGGAGCTTCCCAACTGCAATACATGAACCGGTTTCTTTAATCCAAGTAAAATAGGACCAATTAAATCCGCATCGCCCACTTCTTTCAGCAGATTATAAGCTACGTTGCCGGCGGTAAGATTCGGGAAAATCAGTGTGTTTACATCTTGGTCAACCAATGAACTAAAGCCATAGTTTTCCTTTAAAACTTCTTTATTGAAAGGCAGCCAAGCCTGCATTTCTCCATCAACAATCAATGAAGGATTTTTTTGTTTTACGATGCGCGTAGCTTCCGCAACCAACTTCGCTTCTGCCGAAGGATTGCTGCCGAAATTACTGTAACTCAGCATGGCAATTCTCGGCGTAATATTAAAGTTGCCTACTTCTTTTGCAGCCATTAAAGTTATCTCTGCAAGTTCTTCCGCAGTCGGATTAAAATTAATGGTTGTATCGGCAAGAAATAATGGACCCTTTTTTGTCAGCAACAAATACATTCCCGCGATTTTTTTCACGCCTTCTTCTACGCCAATCACTTGCAATGCAGGACGAATAGCATCGGCGTAATTTTTTGTCAGTCCCGAAATCATCGCATCGGCTTCGCCTGTTTCCACCATCATGCAACCGAAATAATTCCGGTCGTTTATCAGCTTTTTGCTTTCATAATGATTTAGTCCTTTGCGCTGGCGTTTTTTAAATAAAATCTCTGCGTATTTTGCTTTGGTTTCAGTCAAATCGGACGAGCGCGGGTCAATAATCGGCAAGTCTTCAATATTCAAACCGTTTTCTTTTGCAATCGCTTCAATCTTTTCTTTTGCGCCAAGCAAAATAGGATAACCGATTCCTTCTTCATACACGACTGATGCGGCTTTCAGAATCTTTTGATTATCCGCTTCCGCAAAAACAATGCGCTTCGGATTTTGACGCACCCTTCCGTTAATGGCGCGAATAACCTGATTGTCCAAACCAAGACGTTTGTTCAGTTCAACCGTGTAAGCCTCCCAGTCTGTAATCGGCTTTTTAGCTACGCCGCTTTCTATTGCAGCTTTTGCAACAGCCGGTGCAACAGTCGCGAGCAAGCGCGGGTCGAGCGGTTTGGGAATAATATAATCGGGACCGAAAACAATATTCTTTTGCAAGTATGCCAAGGTAACAATATCGGGAACGGGTGTCTTAGCCAATTCCGCCAAAGCCTTGACAGCAGCGAGTTTCATGGCTTCGTTGATTTGCGTTGCACGTACATCCAACGCGCCGCGGAAAATGTATGGGAAACCCAACACATTGTTTACCATGTTAGGATAATCGCTTCGTCCCGTTGCCATAATAATATCATCACGGACAGACTTTGCATCGTCATAACTGATTTCGGGCGTTGGATTTGCCATCGCAAAAACAATGGGTTTTGCAGCCATTGACTGAATCATATCTTTTGATACCAAATTCGGTGCACTTAAACCAACAAACACATCCGCGCCGTTCATTGCTTCCGCCAAAGTTGTTGACTCGGCAACGGCAAATTTTTGTTTTATTTCATCCAAATCTGTTCTGCCTTTGTGCAGCACGCCATTTATATCAAACATTGTGAAGTTGCTATACTTCGCGCCAAGCGCAACATAAATTTGCACACAAGCCATTGCCGCTGCACCCGCGCCGCTAATCACGAATTTTACATCTTCCAATTTCTTTTCCTGAATTTCCAGCGCATTCAGCAAAGCGGCACCACTGATGATTGCCGTGCCGTGCTGGTCGTCGTGCATCACAGGAATATTCAATTGTTCTTTCAAATGTTTTTCGATATAAAAACATTCGGGTGCTTTAATATCTTCAAGGTTGATTCCCCCGAAAGTCGGTTCGAGCGACTTGACAATTTGTACAAACTTTTCCGGGTCTTTCTCATTTATCTCAATATCGAACACATCAATGTCTGCAAATATTTTGAACAACACGCCTTTTCCTTCCATCACAGGCTTGCCCGCGTCTGCGCCAATATCGCCCAAACCCAATACAGCCGTACCATTACTGATAACGGCAACGAGATTTCCTTTTGCCGTGTATTTGTAAGCATCCTCTTTGTTGCGGTAAATTTCCATGCAAGGTTCGGCTACGCCGGGACTGTATGCAAGCGATAAATCTCTTTGTGTTTTGGCTTCTTTGGTTGGAACTACTTCAATTTTTCCCGGACGACCTTTACTGTGATACAACAATGCGTCCTGCTTCTTTGATTCTGTTGCCATAAATCATTTTAATTATTGAGAAAGCGAAGGTATAAAAATGAATTTGTGCGCCAAAAATAAATAGCCGGCAAGCGAAACGATTGTCAGTTTTTACAATTCCTTATCTTCGCGCCATGACAACAGAACAATTAAAAGATATAAGGGACCGTGTGCTTGTCCTGAGGAGGTTTCTTTGACGTCGAGAACCGAACACAAAAAGTAGAAAGCGACCGAAAACTCTCTGTTTCCGCAGGTTTTTGGGATGACAACGCGCGCGCTACACAAACCATGAAGGATATTCAGACCAATGAAAATTGGTTAAAATTGTACGGCGATGTAGAATCTTCGGTGGAAGATTTTGCCGTACTGTTCGAGTTTTGGAAAAGTGGCGATGCAACAGAAGAAGAAACAAAGAGCGCCTATGATTCGGCAATCGAAAAAATAGAAGACGCCGAGTTTAAAAGCACTTTAAATCAGCCAGAAGATGAGATGCCTGCCGTGCTGCAAATCACGTCCGGTGCGGGCGGAACGGAAAGTCAGGACTGGGCGGAAATGCTGTTACGTATGTACAGAATGTACGGCGAAAAGCAAGGCTGGAAAGTTACCGAAATCGACTATCAGGAAGGCGAAGTTGCGGGCATCAAATCTGCCACATTAGAATTTGAGGGCAACTTTGCTTATGGCTTTTTGAAAGCTGAAAGCGGCGTGCATCGCCTCGTGCGTCCTTCGCCATTCAATGCACAAGGCAAACGGCAAACTTCGTTTGCATCAGTGTACGTTTATCCGTTGGTGGATGATACTATTGAAATTGAAATCAAAGATGCAGACGTTAAAATGGAAACAGCACGCAGCGGCGGCGCAGGCGGGCAAAACGTGAACAAGGTGGAAACCAAAGTAATGCTTACGCATATCCCCACAGGTATTGTAGTCATGAGCCAGACCGACCGCACACAGCTTGGCAATCGCGAGCGCGCCATGCAAATGCTGCGCAGCCGTTTGTACGAAGAAGAATTGCGCAAGCGCGAAGAACTGAAAAATGCTGCCAATGCCAACAAAAAAAATATCGAATGGGGCAGCCAAATTAGAAGTTACGTTTTAGACGATAGGCGCGTTACCGACCATCGTACAGGCTATAAAGTTCACAATCCTGAAGCGGTGCTGGACGGCGATTTGCAGCCTTTTATCAAAGCGTATCTGATGATGAAAGAATAAGAATAAAATATTGGGATATCGAGAATAAATTGATGATTAGAAAATTGGAAAATAAACATGACTGAAGATATTCCTGCAAAAGCGCAATTATCAAATAATATTCAATAAACAATATTCCCGTAAATCATCCTAAATCCTCGTTCCTACAAATGAACCTACAAACCTTTCAAACCCGCATACAGCAAGCATTTCCGTATGTTTCAAAAAAGCATACGAAGTTCTTGTTGGCTGTAAGTGGCGGTTTGGATAGCGTTGTGTTGTTAGATTTATTTGCAAAAGCAGAATTTGCTTTTGCAATTGCACATTGCAATTTTCACTTGCGCGGCGAAGAGAGTAATCGCGATGAAGCATTTGTAACAAGTCTTGCCGAAAAATATCAAAAGCAACTTTTTACCCGGCATTTTGATACACAAAAAATTGCGCAAGTGCAAAAAACATCGATTGAAGAAACTGCACGAAACCTGCGCTACAATTGGTTTTCAGCATTGCTGAAAGACGAAAATATTTTTCCTGCAACATTGCAAAATAAATTTATTGTAACGGCACATCATGCAAATGATAGTATCGAAACGTTGTTGTTTAACTTTTTTCGCGGCACAGGAATAAGTGGTTTGCATGGCATTCCCGAACGCATCGGGAATATTATCCGTCCGTTGTTGTTTGCAAAAAGAGAAGACATAAAACTGTATGCCGAAGAAAATAGTTTGACTTGGATTGAAGATAGTTCCAATCAATCCGAAAAATATACACGCAACTTTTTCAGGTTGAATTTTTTGCCGAAAATTCAAGAATACTTTCCAAAAGTTGAAAATAATTTATTGGATAACATTCAGCGCTTCAAAGAAGCTGAAATGCTGTATTCACAGGCAGTTGAGGCGAATAAGAAAAAACTGTTGCAACAAAAAGGCAATGAATTTTTTATTCCTGTTTTGCTCTTGCAAAAGTTGCCTGCACAACAAACTTTGCTTTGGGAAATACTGAAAGATTTTTCTTTTTCACAAGCGCAGATTCCTGAAGTAATGAAGTTATTGAATGCAGATTCAGGTTCTCACATTGATTCTTCGACACACAAAACTTTTAAGAATCGTGCGCATTTAGTCATTACAACTTTGCAAACGATTTCTTCGCAACAAATTCTGATTGAAGAAGGCGATAAAAAGATTGTTTTTGCCAATGGAATAATTACGAAATCTTTCGTAGAAGGAAAGATTGAGATTGATAAAAATCCGGACATTGCTTTGCTTGATGCAAAAGAAATTACTTTCCCGCTGTTGCTGCGTAAATGGAAGCAAGGCGATTATTTTTATCCTTTAGGAATGAAGAAAAAGAAAAAATTGTCGCGCTTTTTCATCGACCAAAAATTATCTCTCTCTCAAAAAGAAAATGTGTGGATAATTGAATCGAACAAACGCATTGTATGGATTGTAGGGATGAGAATTGACGAGCGTTTCAAGGTTTTGGATGCAACAAAGAAAGCCGTGAAATTGGTAGTGAGTTATCAATGATAAAGAAAGCGATAAAAGAAGTTTTCTATCGAATAAACAGGAACACCTTTCTTCGGGAAATCAATTTGATTATTGGTTATAACGCAGTCCACGCCCGCATCTTGAGCAGAGAAATATTACATGGCATCTTCTAAACCTTCAAAATCAGATTGCACTACTTTTTCCATGATGATATAATCTTCTCTTGAAAATTTTATATTTTTATACAACAACAGAATTACTTCTTTTGCCTTCATTATGCTTCTATATTTCTTGCCTATCAGATAAAAATTAATCGCGAAACTTGTTGGCGAAGCATATAAAATGTAGTTCCCTTTCTCTAAAATAGCAATTACTAATTTAGTGATTTGATGTTTTTCCGATTGGCTATTTACAACATCAAACAAAATATTTACATCTAAAAAAATTCTTGCCGGCGTTTTCAAACTACTCTAACATTAATTGTTTAACGGTTTTATTGCCTGCTTTTATCGAGCCTGTTACAGCCTTTAAATGTTCAGGTAATTCGTGCGTTTTAAAATATTCTTCTGCATACGCATTCAATTCATCAATATTATAAGTTTTGGCTTCTTAGCTGTTGATGATTTTTCTTTAGTTGCGTGCTTCTTTTGGCTTATTTTCTTTTCCATGAGAATAAAGTTATACAATTTATTTTAAAATTATTGCCAGCGTAAGAGTAGAATGAACAATGCTTATGTAAAGCGGAATTCCCTAACTTTGCTCCACTTAAAATAAAACAGAATGTCTAACGAAAATCAGCCGTTACCGCCAAATCAGTTGAACATCGAAATCACGGAAGAAGTTGCTGAAGGCAATTATGCCAACCTCGCGATTATCACGCACAGTCATGCAGAATTCATTGTGGATTTCATCAATGTAATGCCCGGCGTTCCAAAGAGCAAAGTAAAATCACGCATTATTCTAACGCCAATGCACGCCAAACGTTTGATGCGCGCATTGTCCGAAAATATTGAACGTTACGAACAGGAAAATGGCGACATCCGCGATTTGGAAGAAGTGCAGATTCCTTTAAACTTCGGCGGACCTACCGCGCAAGCATAAGTCAATTAATAATTAAAAATTAGTAGTTAATAATTGTCGGGTGTTCAGTTACAAATCCTGATAATGAAAATGATTAATTTTTAATTGATTAACTTCTTAATAATGCCTCTTTAAACATCGTTCTTTAATTCTTAATTTTTAATTACTAATTATCAATTCATAAAAATGAGCATCGGATATTTCAATTACAAGCAACCCGCGAATGAACCGGTATTAAATTACGCGCCGGGTTCGCCGGAAAAAATTGCCTTAAAAAAAGCAATTGCAGAAGCAAAGAAAAAGCCCATCGACATTCCTTTATACATCGGCGGAAAAGCTGTAAAAACGAATAACAAAGTAGAAATTCGTCCGCCGCACGAAATAAAACATTTGCTCGGCACTTTCCACATGGGCGATGAAAAGCACGTGCAGCAGGCGATTGACACGGCTTTGAAAGCAAAAGCAAGTTGGGAAACAATGCCTTGGGAAGACAGGGCGCACATTTTTTTGAAAGCAGCAGATTTAATTTCTACAAAATACCGTGCGCAGCTGAATGCAGCAACCATGCTTTGCCAAAGCAAAAATGCTTATCAGGCTGAGATAGACAGCGCTTGCGAGTTAATTGACTTCCTGCGTTTCAATGTTCATTTCTTAAACGAGATTTACCAGCAGCAACCACCCGCAACTGCGGCAGGCATTCATAACCGTACGGAATGGCGTTCGCTCGAAGGATTTGTGTTGGCGATTACGCCGTTCAATTTCACGGCGATTTCTGCCAACTTACCGTCAAGCGCTGCAATGTGCGGCAATGTGGTTGTGTGGAAACCGGCAGATACGCAGGTTTATGCAGCACAACTTGTGATGCGCATTTTCAAAGAAGCGGGTTTGCCCGATGGCGTTATTAATTTAATTTATGTTCCCGGAGATGCTTTGGGAAATGTATGTTTTTCGCATCCCGATTTTGCGGGTATTCATTTCACGGGTTCGTCTGCGGTGTTCAATCATATATGGAAAGAGATTGGCACGAACATCAGTAAATACAAGTCTTTCCCAAGAATCGTGGGCGAAACAGGCGGAAAAGATTTTGTATTGATTCATAAATCTGCCGATGTGGATGTTGCAGTTACGGCATTGGCACGCGGCGCATTTGAATACCAGGGACAAAAATGTTCGGCGGCTTCACGTGCATACATCCCTTCGAATCTGGCAGATAAAATCAAAGAAAAATTAATCGCAGCCATCAAGACTTTTAAAGTTGGCCCGGTAGAAGATTTTACCAATTTTGTGAATGCCGTAATTGACGAAAGAAGCTTTGATAAAATTGCGCGCTACATTGATAATGCGAAGAAAGATAAGAAAGCGAAAATCCTTGTTGGCGGAACTTATGATAAGAGCGAAGGTTATTTTATTCAGCCGACAGTCATCGAAGCAAAAGACCCGAAATATGTAACTATGTGCGAAGAAATTTTCGGTCCTGTATTAACGGTTTATGTGTATGACGAAAATAAATTTGAAGAAATTCTGGAAACCGTAAATAGCACTTCGCCTTACGCTTTAACAGGCGCAATTATTTCGCAAGACCGCGAAGCGATTGCTCTTGCAACAGATAAGTTACGCCATGCAGCAGGCAATTTCTATGTAAATGACAAACCAACGGGCGCAGTTGTTGGTCAGCAACCATTCGGCGGCGCGCGCGCTTCGGGAACGAATGATAAAGCGGGTAGCGCATTGAATTTATATCGTTGGCTGAGCGCAAGAACAATTAAAGAAACTTTCGTTCCACCGACAGATTATAAATATCCTTTCCTGGCGGAAGAATAATTTTTTTATTTACAGATTTTTACTTCGCCGTAGGTGCACAAAAAGGCTTTTATCCATGCATTTGCGGCGATTTTTCTTTACAATGTTTTAACCTGCAATATGACGAAACTCATCTTTTGCTTGAAAATATTTATCTACATTTGTAGAGATAAAAGAAAACGCTTGGCTACAATATTCTTCACTTAAAAAATAATTTCATGAAAACAAATGGAACGCTCAAAGCAGCGACTACAACAAAATCCAAAGGTCTTAATATTGAAATCGGTATATCCGATAAAAACAGACAAGCAGTTGCGAACAGCCTGCAAAAGTTGCTTGCAGACGAACAAGTTTTGTATGCGAAAACGCGCAACTATCATTGGAACGTCGAGGGTTCAAACTTCATGGAAATGCACTTGTTCTACGAAAGATTATATACAGAGCTTGCAGAAACCATTGATGAAGTTGCAGAAAGAATCCGCAAAATCGGGCATTATGCGCAAGGTCGCCTGGAAGATTTTTTAAAGCAAACCAATCTGCTCGAAGGCGATTATACCAACGACCAAAATACACAGTTAAAAAACCTGTTGGACGACCACGAAACCATTATCCGTTACGTGCGCAACGAGATTGATGAGTTTGAAGACAAGTATAAAGATACAGGTTCGGCGGATTTTCTCACAGGCTTGCTAAAACAGCATGAACAGTGGGCTTGGTTCTTGAGAAGTTATTTGAAGTAAAAGAATCTTAATACAGATAAAAGCTCCGTGAAGTGAATCTTTCACGGAGTTTTTAACTAATCCAGTGATAATAAGTTGTTACGAGTTGCCATTTGTCTTTCTTTTTTCCATACAAATACAGCCCGCCGTCTCCGCAAAGCCAGCCACAATGATGCGTAATATAGACCAAACAAGAAGAATAATTGTTGAAAAAAACAGGCGCTGAAAAACTATAATATCCGTAACCATATTGCTTATAAAAATAATTCCAGCCTTTTGTATTGTCTTGGAAAATATTGCTAATGCTGCCTCTGGAAATAATCGTTGAAACATCCGGTAACAGCGTTTTTGTCCATTTTGTAATTAAAGAAAGATGCGGCAGTTTTAAGATAGAATCAATTTTCGTTTTTGTTTTGCCGGAAACATCTTCTTTGTTTACCATAACAGGTTCATCTTCCACACTAAGCTTTATAACCTGCTTTGTTGATATACTTTTCTTTTGCAAAATATATTGCCTGTAAAATTCTTTTGTTGCATTTATATAAGCCAACGAATCTTTATGCGATGGTGGATTACTTTGCGCATGACAGGAAACAATCATCAACATTGAAACAACTTGCATAAATATCTTTTTCATAAAACGGTTTTATAAAAAGATGCAACAATGAATGAAATTGCATAAATGTTGAAGTTTTTTTAACCACCCCAACCTTCCCTATCCAAACTTCTGTATTGGATGGCTTCTGCCAAAAATTCGGGACGGACTTCTTCGCTGCCTTCAAGGTCGGCAATAGTGCGGCTTACTTTCAAGATTCTATCGTAAGCGCGCGCACTTAAATTCAACCGTTCAATTGCGCGTTTCAGCAAAGCTGCACCCGCATTGCTGATGGCACAATATTCCTGCATCAGCTTGGTAGTCATTTGGGCGTTGGCGTGGATTCCTTGCAAATCTTTGTATCGCTGTGTTTGAATATTTCTCGCTTTCAACACTCTTTCACGAATCACGGCTGAAGTTTCACTTTCTGTTTTACTGCTCAATTCATTATACGAAACAGGCGTAACTTCCACGTGCAAATCAATTCTGTCAAGCAAAGGACCTGAAATCTTGTTCAGGTATTTTTGTACTGCGCCGGGCGGACAAGTACATTCTTTTTCAGGATGATTGTAATAGCCGCAGGGACAAGGATTCATCGATGCAATCAACATAAAATTCGCAGGAAATTCCAGCGTTTGTTTCGCACGGGAAACGACCACTTTTCTGTCTTCCATTGGTTGGCGCATGGTTTCCAAAGCTGTGCGTTTGAATTCCGGCAATTCATCCAAAAACAGTACGCCGTTGTGCGCCAGCGAAATTTCGCCGGGCTGCGGAATGCCGCCACCGCCAACCAACGCAACATCACTGATAGTCGCGTGCGGCGAGCGATACGGGCGACGACTGACCAATGAACTGTTTGCCGGCAACTTCCCCGAAACGCTGTGAATCTTTGTCGTTTCCAATGCTTCGTGCAAAGTAAGCGGCGGAAGAATCGTGGGCAATCTTTTTGCGAGCATCGTTTTCCCCGCGCCGGGCGGACCAATGAGAATAGCATTGTGTCCGCCTGCGGCGGCGATTTCCAATGCGCGTTTAATATTTTCCTGCCCTTTTACATCGCTGAAATCAATATCAAAATCATATTGCGCATCGTAAAAAGTTTCTCGTGTGTTTTCAACTTCGGGCGTT
Organism: Arachidicoccus sp. BS20; assembly: GCF_001659705.1. Classification (NCBI taxonomy): domain Bacteria; kingdom Pseudomonadati; phylum Bacteroidota; class Chitinophagia; order Chitinophagales; family Chitinophagaceae; genus Arachidicoccus; species Arachidicoccus ginsenosidimutans. Next base: position 296,022 of record NZ_CP015971.1, on the reverse strand, counting down.
AAACTAATTTTCCCATTTAAGAATCCAATCACTTCGTTTATATGCGAAATGCCGAACACTTCAATATTATTAACGATAGCTGCTTCGCGCGCATTTTGCTTCGGAACAATCAATCCTTTGAAATTTTCTTTGCGGGCTTGTATCGCAATCGGCAGTGCGCCTTTAATGGGTTGAATTGTTCCGTCCAAACTCAATTCGCCCATCATAATATATTGCGAAAGCAAATCGATATTTTCAATTTGTTCACTCGCGCCCAACACGCCGATTGCAATAGGCAAATCAAATGCAGAGCCGGATTTTTTAATATCGGCCGGCGCGAGATTGACTACGATTTTCGTGCGCGGCATATAGAAATTGTTGGTCTTAATAGCACTTTCAACGCGCTGCATACTTTCTTTTACGGCGCTATCTGGCAAGCCGACAACAAAATAATGTTGTCCTTCACTCACGTTCACTTCAATCGTAATTGTAATTGCGTCCACGCCGTAAACCGCGCTGCCAAAGGTTTTGACTAACATAGGCTTCAGGGTTAAATACCAAATATAAAGATTAATGCGGAAAGTTTATCTGATAAATATTCTGCCACAATTTGCCTGTAACATAAATTTTATCATTTACAGAATCATAGGCAATTCCGTTTAAGACATTCGCATCGGGATGTTTCATTAATGCTTCATTGACAAGAGAACTTAAATCTAATTTACCAACAATCTTTCCGTCGGAAGTATCAATTTTTACAATCTCGTTTCTATACCAAATGTTGGCATAGATATATCCCTTGATAAATTCCAATTCGTTCAAACTGTCTTGTGCAACTCCGTTTCGTGTAACATTCAAGACTTTGGCAGGCTTGAAGTTTGATGGATTGAGATACGTTAAATGATTAGAACTATCATCCATAATCAAATATTTACCGTCGGTTGTAAAAGCCCAACCTTCTCTATTCGGAAGATTGAATGAATCTATTTTTTTGAATGATTTTGCATCGTAAATAAAACCGATTTGATTGGTATAAGTAAGCTGATATAGTTTGTTGCCTAAAAACACAATTCCTTCTCCGAAATATTTGGTTTTATCAATAGAAATTTTCTTATCGAATTTTCCGGTTTGCAAATCATCTGTTCCCACAACGGAATTTGTATAAGGAATTTCATCCGGTGCGCCGGAACTTTCATACAATTTTCCATCGCGAAATGTGAGACCTTCGGTAAACAAAGCAGTATCGTGCGGGAAAATATTGACAACTGAATAATTGATAAGCGGAACGTCAGAAGCATTGATTTCAGTGGATTCTGATGAATTGTTTTTGCAACTGACAACGGCTATGAGAAAAATGAAAAAGATGATTTTTGTATAAGACAACATTAATTATAATTTTATTGAGATTCGACACAAGTTCGGAATGACGTGCGAGCGTTTTCATATTTAATATTCAATTTCCATTTTCATGCAAATCATATAAATCCCACAAATCATGGTCAATCTTCCAAATCAATCATCACGCGAATTTTTTGCAAGCGGTTTTTATTGATTTCTTCTACGGAAAAATTAAAGTCGCCGCAATTAATTATCTGTCCTACTTGCGGAATTTCGCCTGCTAACTCAAGTACCAATCCCGCAAGCGAATCGCTGTCGCCTTTCACTACATCAAAAGTGTCGGACGGAATACCGATAATTCGGCAAACATCGTTAATCATTACTTTTCCGTCGAAGATATAATTGTAATCGTCGATTTTTTTATAGGTTTCGTTTTCAATATCACGTTCATCTTTTATTTCGCCGATGATTTCTTCCTGAATATCCTGTAAAGTTACAATGCCGCTTGTGCCGCCAAATTCATCCACAACTACGGCAAAACGTAAATGTTTTTCCTGAAATTCTTCCAGCAGTTCACCTGCCATTTTTTGCTCGTGCACAAAGTAAACGGTGGAAATATGTTTGTGCCAATCGTAATTGTCTTTCTCCCCTATCAGCGGAATGAAATCTTTGATATTGACCAAACCTACCATTTTATCCAAATTGTTTTCGTACACCGGTAAACGTGTATATTTCAGTTCCTGTAAGCGTTTCATCACTTGCGGAAATGTTAGGCTATAATCAATTCCCGAAACATCAAGCCGCGATTTCATTACCTGCTTTACGGTTACTTTGTTGAACTTCAGCACACCTTGCAATATTCTTTTTTCTTCTTCCGATGCATCACGGTGCGTAATACCGATTGCATTGTCCAGCTCTACGTTGTAATAAGAACTTGTATCGCGCTTAAATATGGAAGCTTCCAGTGAGTTGGACGAAAGCAGCATCCAGCCTGCAATACGCCGGAAAAAATAATATACGATTTCGGTAAGCACACCGAAGTCTTTGGCAAATCGTACGTTTTCCTGTGCAGCGTAAGCCTTTGGCAAAGTTTCGCCTATCAAAAATATCGGAACAAAAATTGCAACTACTTTCAACAGCAACATTCCCCAGAAACTTATACCCGTTATGACTAAATGGTCTATAAGATAGCTTGATGTAAAAATAATGGCGAGGTATAAAAACCAATTTGCAATCTGCAAAGCGAAAAGCAGCTCCTGCGGACGTTCCAGTAAATCGAGAATGCGTTTATACGATGGTTGTGTTTTGGTTTTAATAATGTTAATGTCTTTAATTCCGAAAGAAAAGAAAGCCATTTGTGAACCCGATACAGCAAAAGCAAACACAAATAATATTAAAAGCAAAATTCCGAGAATAGCCGCAATCTGAGAATCGGCGGCATCCAAATGAACCACCTGCGGAGTGGCAATGTTGAATATGGTGTCAAACAAATTCACGGGCTCTGTTTTAAGATTGAAATTAATAAATTAAAGCGTAAAATAATGAAAATTTTTATTCTACGAAAACAGAAGTTAGAATATAGAAGAAAGAAGTTTCCGACACGAATAGGAAAATGGAATTTAGGAGTCCCGTTTCCGGTAGTCTCTAATTACTGGACATTGGCTACCACCCTTGCTCCGGCACGCTTTGCGGACTGCATAATTTTGAAAACTTCGCCGTAATAAGAAATCGTATCGGCGTTAATCACAACAGAAGGAGTATCGGTAATATTGCTGCGCAGCTTGTTTACTTCCGTAATTAATAAAGTGTCCAACTGGTTGATATCTGTAACAGGATTTTGTCCAATGTAAATTTTCTGGTCTTTATCAATGGAAACAACAATGTTTTGTTTTGCTTTGGTGTCTTTTTGACCTTTGGGATTATTTACCTTAATCACATTCGGATTTGCCAATGTAGATACGATAAGGAAAAACAGCAACAGGATGAACAAAATATCGTTCAACGAACCTGTATAAACTTCCGGTCTGTCTTTCAGTCTTCTTCGTATGTTCATGTATCGTGAGTTGTGAAATGTGAGTCTTGAGTGATGAAATTCATTTTCAAATAATCACATCATCAAATTTTCAAGTTAAATTATTTAGTCGGTTCTTGCAAAATATCAACAAACTCTGTGGAAGCAATTTCCATTTTGTTCGCCGTTTTATCTACCTGCGTCGCGAGATAATTGTGCATAATGTATGCAATTAAACCGATAACCAAACCTGTTCCCGAAGTAATCATTTTTACATAAATACCGCCTGCAATCGTGCTCAGTTCAAACTGCCCTGTGCTGTTGATTTCGTAAAACAACTGCACCATTCCCACAATTGTTCCTAAAAAACCAAACATTGGTGCAATGCCCGCTACAAGCGACAGAATATTGAGGTTGCGCTCCATTTTATACAATTCCTGCCGCCCTACACTTTCCATGCTTTTTTCGATTACATCAATCGGCTTGCCTATTCTTTTCAAACCTTTGTTTATAATTCTCGCAATGGGTGTATCGGTATTTTTTGCCAGACTTTTTGCGGCTGTTATATTCCCTGATAAAACATTGTCGCGAATCATGTTCATAAAATTCGCCTCGGTCTTCGACGCTTTTTTAATCGCAAGCAGCCTTTCAAAAAATATGAAAACAGCCAGCAGTAACAAGATGTACAAAGGATACATTAACACACCGCCTTTGCCCAATAATCCCCAAAGCGATATTTTCTGAACAGCCTGCTGCGCCGTTTGCGCACTATGAACAACTGCCGAATCTGCTACCTGCAATAAAAAGCTCATACAAAAATGGTTTGAGGCTAAAATAGGAATAGCGTTTCTATTTTTTTGTTAATGTGAATAAATTCGGGATAAGTAACTAAGAAATCAACATTCTTATTGCTTCTCGAACAGATATCTGTACCTTTTTAAAAACAAAAAACTCAACAGCAAATGCAACAACAGCAAAAGTGCATAAACAAGAAAGGCAATGGTAATGCCGCGCGAAAAATTGTACAGCATATCAACTGAAAATACAGGCAAGGACGACTGATGAAGTATCGACTGCACTTGGCTTATCTCGCTTTGAAGCGCTTGTTTCAGGGAGTCTTTATCAAAGCTGAGCATTTCTATTCCCTGCTGCACGGTTTCCATAATGTAGCCGATAACAAAGAATGCACTTACTCTAATCCACAGCTGGACAGACATTTTAGCTTTTGCATTTCTGCAAATATTCCTTTTGAAAAACCGCTGCGAAATAATTGTATATACGACCACACCCACTACAAATATGGCAGACATAAATGCGGGCGGATACAACAACGCTGTGAGTAATAGTCCAACGCCGGACAATCCAACCAAAACCGTAAACGGCATCAATACCCAACTGATAATTTTATAGACTTTTTCTTCTTCCATCGTTTTTCAAATAGCAATTATAATTCGCTCATGTATTTTAAAAATAAGTCCATTGCTTTCAACTTATTTTCATCAATTATATAATCTATGTTTTGTGTAAAGTAAGTATGCAAATCGTAGATGCTGTAAGGGTTTTCGGCAATCACGGCATCAATATTTTCCAAACCCACTTTGTTTGCGGCATTAAATTTTTCAACAAAATCTTTTGGCAGTTCTTTATTGGAAATCCATGCTGCCATTAAAAACGGCAGCTCGGTAAAATACGTCCATTCTTCCGCCAAATCGTAAATAAATTTCTTTGGTTGTGCCACAGATTTTTGTTCAAACACCCTGTCGCCGATGATAACGCCGGCAGTTGTTCCGCCAATTTCGTTGATATAATTTTCGGATGCCTGCTCGTACACCACTTCTTTTTTCCAATAATTTTTCAGCAATACTTTGCAAAGATTTACGGAAGAAAAACTTTGGTAATCCAATAACACTTTATCAATTTGTTCCACAGGAACATCGCTGAACAAACAAACCGTTTCCACAGGTCCTACTGAACCAATTCCGTAATCGGAAATAATGTGCCATTCTTTTAACTGAGAAATATACGCCACAGGAATCAAACCCACATCCACTTCATCGTCCACCAGCATTTTACCAATTTTTGAAGGAAAATCTTCGAGCAATTCCATTTGCTGCATCAGCGCAGCATCTTTCTTAATTCCGTATAATAATGGTTTGGTATTCAAATAACTAACCGCCGCAACTTTTATCTTCTTCAATTTTAATTACTTTTGCGTGCAAAGATATATGATACAATGTTATCAGTTGTCGGTTATCGGTTGTTTAACAAATAACGGAAAACCAATAACTCATAACAGATAACAAATAACAGATAACAAATAATGGAGCTTTCCCCACTTACCGCCATCTCTCCTATCGACGGTCGCTATCGTAGTCAGGTCGCACATTTGAGCGAATATTTTTCTGAATTTGCATTGATAAAATACCGCGTATATGTAGAGGTAGAATATTTTATTTTTCTTGCCGATAAGAAGTTTTTCACGCTGAATGCTTCTGCAAAAAACAAGCTAAGAAACATTGCCGCTGAATTTAGTCTGGACAATGCAAACCGCATTAAAGAAATCGAGCGCACTACAAACCACGATGTAAAAGCCGTTGAATATTTTTTGAAAGAAGAATTGGATAAACTAAATCTTTCGTCGGTAAAAGAATGGATTCATTTCGGATTGACTTCGCAGGATATTAACAATACATCGATTCCTTTGAGTTGGAAACATTGCATGGAACACGAATATTTGCCCGCGCTGATTAATCTGCAAAACGATTTATATGCTTTGGCAACACAATGGAAAAATATTCCCATGCTCGCCAAAACACACGGGCAGCCTGCATCTCCAACAATTTTGGGAAAAGAATTGATGGTATTTGTAGAAAGGCTGAACAACCAGATTTCATTGTTTTCATTCATTCCTTATGCGGCAAAATTTGGTGGTGCAACAGGAAATTTTAATGCACACAACATTGCATTCCCCAAAAAAGATTGGGTAAAACTCGGCAACGAATTCGTGGAAGAAAGATTGGAATTGCAGCGAATGCAGTTCACTACGCAAATTGAACATTACGATAATCTTGCCGCGCATTTCGATACAATTAAACGACTGAACAATATTTTAATTGACCTGTGCCGCGATATTTGGACGTATGTGTCGATGGAATATTTCAAGCAAAAAACAAAGGCAGGCGAAGTAGGTTCTTCGGCAATGCCGCACAAAGTAAATCCGATTGATTTTGAAAATGCGGAAGGTAATCTCGGCATCGCAAATGCAGCGCTGGAGCATCTTTCAGCGAAATTGCCCATTAGCCGTTTACAAAGAGACTTAACAGATTCAACCGTTTTGCGCACGCTCGGCGTGCCTGTTGCACATACCATTATTGCCATTAATTCCATCCAGAAGGGCTTAGGAAAATTGTTGCTGAACGAAACCAAACTGAATGAAGATTTGGAACATAACTGGGCTGTGGTCGCAGAAGCTATTCAAACTATTTTGCGCAGGGAAAATTATCCGAATCCTTATGAAGCGTTGAAAGATTTAACACGCGGCAAAGCATCCATCACGAAAAAAGATATGCACGGTTTTATCGGCAAACTAAAAGTTTCGGCAGAAATTAAAAAAGAGCTGAAAGCTATTACACCGCAGAATTATACGGGCGTTAGCGCAAAATTTTAAAATATCATAAGGCTGCGAAATGCAGCCTTTTTGTTATAATTTTTGACATTAAAAATAACGTTAAGTATGTCCGAGTGCGTTTGACGGCTATTTCATAAACTGTACCTTTGTCCGCAATCTATATTTTTAGTTATGTACATATTTTCATCTATTTCGCAAGTTTTAAATCCCAAAGACATTAATCCCACAAATATAGAAAGTTACTGGAGTAAATTCTCGTCGGCAGTTTCGGTATGGCTGCCCAAAATTGCAGGCGCGCTTATTTCCAGCATCATCATTTATTTCGTTGGCTCATGGTTGATAAAAGGTATTATGAAAGTGCTGCAAAAAGCTTTTGAAAAAAGCAATGTAGAAGTATCGCTGCGCAAATTTTTGACCAATCTTATCCGTTGGACGCTCAACATTCTTTTGTTCGTTATTGTAATTACGCAACTCGGAATACAAACGTCGGCGTTTGTGGCAGCCATCGGTGCGGCAGGTTTAGCCATAGGTTTATCTTTACAAGGTTCTCTTTCCAATTTTGCCGGTGGTGTTTTAATTCTCACGTTAAAGCCTTTTCGCGTGGGCGATTACATCGAGAGTAAAAGCGGCGAAGCGGGAACAGTTAAGGAAATTGATATTTTCAACACTAAATTAATCACGCCGCAAAACCAGCTTGTAGTAGTTCCCAACGGCGGACTTTCCAACAGCAGCATTATTAATTATTCTGTGCTTGGCACGCGTCGCACATGGATTGATATTGGCGTCGCCTACGATGCCAATCTGCGAACTGCTAAAGAGCTTTTGCTGGAAACTGTTTCGAAAAATGAATATGCGTTCAAAGAACCCGCACCGGAAATAGTCGTAACAACACTCGGCGACAGCGCCGTAAACCTTTCCATAAGGGTAAGCACTACCACAGAAAACTTCTGGAAAATGCGCGAGCAATTGATTATATCATGTAAAGAAGCACTTGACAACGCAGGCATTTCTATTCCGTTTCCACAACAGGATGTGCATATTATATCCAAAGCATAAAGATTTTTATTGGTTTAAATTCTTTATAAAAAATTGAGCCTGTTGCAAAAATGCTTCAGGCTTTTTTGTTGGAGTTCCTTTTTCTTCTTTATAAATCAAGGTATTATTCCGGAAATAATATTTTCCGCTTGCAATGATTTTATTCTCGTTTTCTTTTCTATTATGTCTTTCTATATAATTTTTTTCTCATTGGATGCCGCCATCAGCAATCAAACTTTCAAAGATTGATGTTGTATCAATAATCTTTACGATAGAATCAATTTTTTTAATTGAGAAATAATTTTCTTGACCTCGAACTAATATTGAACTCTATAAAAAGATAATAATAAAAAAATATTTCATATTCTATTTATTCCCCTGATAATATTTTAACGCCTCCGGCATCAATTGCTGAATGGCTGCAATACGCTGTGCGTCACTCGGATGGTCGCTCAGCATGGCGGGCGGTTTCTGTCCGTTTGCTCCCAGAGCAGCCATTCTTTGCCAAAAGGGAACAGCCACGCGCGGGTCGTAACCAGCCATTGCCGCGAAGATTAATCCGTAATGGTCGGCTTCTAATTCCTGCTTTCTCGAATTGGGCAACAACACACCCACCTGCGCGCTCGGCGCATATACCGAATTAAAAATAGATACCGCCTTCGGATTTGTACCTAAAGCCGCACCGCCAACTGATTGTAATCCTTGCGCCAATAATTCCTGACTGTATCTTTCTTTTCCGTGTCCTGCAACTGCGTGCGTAATCTCATGCCCCAGTACAATTGCCAATGACGCTTCATCTTTTGTTACAGGAAGTAATCCTGTATAAACAACCACTTTTCCGCCGGGCATACACCAGGCATTTACTTCTTTGCTTTGCACTAAATTAAATTCCCACTTATATCCATTCAGCGCGTTGCTCTGCCCTTTGGAAGCATAATATTTTGTAATAGCGACAGCAATGCGTTGCCCAACTCTTTTAACCATTGTCGCATCGGCAGTAGTTGCAGGAACAACTTTATTCTCATTCAAGAAATCTTTGTATTGCGTAAGTGCCATAGATTCCATTTCGCCGTCGGAGACAAGGCTTAATTGTTTGCGTCCCGTAATGGCGTTGGTAGCGCAACTCATGATTGTTATTGAAGAAATAACTGCAAGGGAAAAATATTTCAGTTTCATAGGTAAGACCGTTTTATTCTTTACAAATGTAACAAACTATCCGGTGGCAAAAACTATACCTTTTTAGAAATTGTATTTTTTGAAAAAAATAAAAAGGTCGCACAATGAATGCGACCTTTTCTCTCTTATGTAAATTTTTTATTCCGCCGTCAAACTTGCCCACAAATATTCTTTGTTAAGCCTTGCAATATTGGTAATGGAAATTCCTTTCGGGCAGGTTGCTTCACACGCTCCTGTGGACGTACAAGCACCAAAGCCTTCTTTTTCCATTTGAGCAACCATATCAAGTACGCGCGTTTTGCGTTCGGGCGCGCCCTGCGGCAACAAAGACAACTGCGAAACTTTTGCGCTCGTGAATAATAAAGCAGAACTGTTTTTACAAGCTGCAACGCACGCACCACAACCAATGCAAGCCGCAGCAGCAAACGCTTCATCAGCGGCTTTTTTCTCAATCGGCAAATTGTTGGCATCCTGCGCGTTACCTGTATTCACGGAAACATATCCGCCAGCCTGAATAATTCTGTCGAACGAAGTTCTGTCCACCACCAAATCTTTAACCACCGGAAAAGCCTTTGCACGCCAAGGTTCTACAACAATCGTATCGCCGTCTTTGAACGCTCTCATGTGCAACTGGCAAGTTGTGTTCTGCGCCCAGGGACCGTGCGGCTTTCCATCGATAACCATTGAACACATTCCGCAAATACCTTCGCGGCAGTCGTGGTCAAATGCAATCGGTTCTTGTCCTTCCGAAATTAATCTTTCATTCAGTACGTCAAACATTTCAAGGAAAGACATTTCGGAAGAAATGTTTTCGACCTTGTATGTCTGGAAATCGCCCTGTGTATTTGCATTCTTCTGACGCCAAACTTTTAATGTCAGATTCATTGTATAGTGTTGCATAACTGTAATTTCTTAATTTGAAAATTTGAAGATTTGAAAATGCAGAACCAATGAACTTGGATAACTTGAAAAATCATTTTCAAATTAACACATTCTCAAATTTTCAAATTACTTATAATTCCTCTGTGTCGGTTTAATCACTTCGTAATTTAGTTCTTCTTTGTGCAATTCCCATTCGATATTATTACCGTTGTGCCCTTTATATTCCCATGCGGACACATACATAAATTCATCGTCGTGGCGCAGGGCTTCGCCGTCGGGCGTTTGCGATTCTTCGCGGAAATGTCCGCCGCAACTTTCTGCACGGTTCAAAGCATCCAAACACATTAATTCGCCCAATTCAATAAAGTCTGCAACGCGACCGGCTTTATCCAATTCCGTGTTAAATTCATTGATGCTTCCCGGAATTTTTACGTTGCTCCAAAACTCTTTTTTCAACGCGCGTATTTCTTCAATCGCTTCTTTCAAACCTTGTTCGTTGCGCGCCATGCCACATTTTTCCCACATGATTTTTCCGAGGCGTTTGTGTAGGCTTTCCACCGTTTCGCTGCCCTGAATGCTCATCAGTTTCTCCAATCTTTCCGCAACATTTTGCTCGGCTTGAGCAAATGCTTCGTGCGTTGTGGGAATAGCTGCGCTATAAATTTCATCTGCCAAATAATTCCCTAAAGTATAAGGAATCACAAAGTATCCGTCTGCCAAACCTTGCATTAAAGCGCTCGCACCGAGGCGGTTTGCGCCATGGTCGCTGAAATTGGCTTCGCCCAAGCAATACAAGCCTTTCACGGAAGTCATCAGCTCATAATCTACCCAAAGCCCGCCCATTGTGTAATGCACCGCAGGATAAATACGCATCGGCACTTCGTAAGGATTTTCGCCCGTAATCTTAGCGTACATATCAAAAAGATTACCGTATTTTTCTTTTACCACTTCCAACCCGTGATGACGGATTTCTTCCGCCGAAGGATTTTCGATACCGTGTTTGTTGCACTCCGTTTTTCCGTAACGAGTAATGGCTTCCGCAAAATCCAGATACACCGCTTGCTTCGATGTTCCTACGCCATAACCAGCATCGCATCGCTCTTTCGCAGCGCGTGAAGCCACGTCGCGCGGCACAAGATTGCCGAATGCAGGATAACGTCTTTCCAAATAATAATCTCTTTCATCTTCTGGAATATCGCTTGGTTTCCGCGTATCATTTTTTTGTTTCGGCACCCAGATTCTTCCATCATTTCTCAAGCTCTCACTCATCAAAGTCAGCTTACTTTGATGGTCGCCGGAAACAGGAATACAAGTCGGATGAATTTGTGTATAACAAGGATTGCCAAAGTATGCGCCTTGCTTGTGCGCTTTCCAAGCAGCGGTTACATTGCTGCCCATCGCGTTGGTGGAAAGATAAAAAACGTTGCCGTAACCACCGCTGCAAATCAACACGGCATGACCGAAATGTCTTTCCAATTTTCCCGAAATCAAATCACGTGCAATGATGCCGCGCGCTTTGCCGTCTATCTTTACTACGTCCAACATTTCATGTCGGTCGTAAACTTTTACGGTGCCTAAAGCCACTTGCCTTTCCAATGCGCTGTATGCACCTAACAAAAGTTGCTGTCCTGTTTGTCCCGCAGCATAAAAAGTGCGTTGCACCTGCACACCGCCGAAAGAACGGTTGCTTAAAAGTCCACCATATTCGCGTGCAAAAGGCACGCCCTGCGCCACGCATTGGTCAATAATATTGGCACTTACTTCTGCGAGACGATAAACATTCGCTTCACGCGAACGGTAGTCGCCGCCTTTGATAGTATCATAAAAAAGACGAAAAGTAGAGTCGCCGTCGTTCTGATAATTCTTCGCCGCATTGATGCCGCCTTGTGCCGCAATCGAGTGCGCACGGCGCGGACTATCCTGAAAACAAAATGCTTTTACTTTATAACCCAATTCGCCCAGAGCCGCAGCAGCGCTTGCTCCCGCGAGTCCTGTGCCAACAACAATTACTTCAAGTTTGCGCTTGTTAGCAGGATTTACGAGCTTGCAATGACCTTTGTATTCGGTCCATTTATCTTCTAACTTTCCTGCGGGTATTTTTGAATCTAACATATATCAATGAATCAATTTGAAGATTTGAAGATTTGAAAATGCAAAGCCAAGAAACCAGAGAAAATTTTTAATTCCCGTTTTTGATGAAGCAATACTTTTAGAAAGTATTCTTGTGATTTCTTCTAAATCATTTCTAAGTTGCTTATCAAATTTGTACGACTCACTCCTTTCACACAAAATCAACCAATACAATGTTTCGCTTGCTTCTTTTGCCGCAATCTTCATCTTATGAATGAAGTCATTTTTACTTTCTGCATTTTGCGCTTCAAAACATTGGCGCCGATTGAAGTTGCGGAACGCAAAAGCTGTTTTGCAATTACATATTTTCTGTCTTGTTCAAGAACTTCGCAATATTTGATGATTGAAAGAGAAAAATTAATAGTCTTCTCAACAATCACATTTTCTTTATCGTTTCTCATCATTCAAAAATTTAAAAGTGAAAAAATGAAATCAATTTTCAAATTAACACATTTTCAAATTTTCAAATTATTTTTTATATCCAGCCGAGATAAAAACTTACCGGTATCAAAGCAAATAACAACGGAACAATTATAGAAAACCCTGTCCCGATGCACTTCAACAAAGCGAGCCATTTTTTATTGTAAACACCGATTGAACGAAACGCGCTTTGAAAGCCGTGCAGCAAATGATACGCCAAAGCAATACATCCGATAATATACGCTATAACAACTACGAGATTACTAAAAGTATCTTGCATTTTTTCGTACAGGTTAATTTCGCCGTCCAATAAAAAATGCTGATGAATACGATTGGGAAACCAAAAATCCGACAAGTGTAAAATCAGGAACAACAAGATAATTGTCCCCAGCAAACCCATACTGCGGCTGTACCATTTGCTGCCGCGATTGCCGTAATTTACCCGGTAACCAACACCGCGTTTTGCACGATTGCTCATTTCCAACATCAACCCTTGAACAATATGTGTTAAAAGAAAAACGAACAATCCGATTTCCAACACGCGCGGCACCCAAAATCCACCCATAAAATGCGCAGCGGAATTGAACATATCTTCCCCGCCAAAAACGCATAAATTCAAACCAACGTGTACAATTAAAAAAAGAATTAAGAAAATTCCGGTAAGACCCATCGTAATTTTTCTGCCGACAGGCGAGATAAAGACTTGCTTGAAACTCATATCACGTTATTAGTTACTCGTAAAGTAATTGACGCCACAAAGGTACGGTACGAACGTCAGTTTTGTAGCAACAAAAAATATTTTTTTGTTATAAAGTCTAAAGATTTTAAAAGATGGTTGAAACATTTAAAAATATCATGGCTATAATAATTCTGTATGTTATAAAAATCAGTAAACATTTCACTCCCCTATTTTGCAGCTTTGCCGTTCCTCTTTTCCGTTATACAACCAAAATAACGGAACTTTACTTTATAATATGAAGCAGCCTTTGACTTTAAAAGTAATTGTGTACAGCGCGCTCTTTATCACGGCTGTCATGTGTTTACCGCAATTGCTGCGGCAGCAAAGCAATAGCCTGCGCAGCATTTTAATTCCTTTTAATTGGAACGAATGGGTAGTGCGATTGATTGTTGAATTTGGCTTTTGTATGAGTATTTTTTACGCCAATAAAAAATATATTCATTCCTTTAAAAGCAATCTTGCACTCTTTAAAAACGGTGCTCTCTTGCTTAGCAACATCGGGCTTTTATTGCTGTTTACGTTTATTGGCGGCGGCATCAGCCGCTTGTTTGTACATAGTAAATTCTTTTGGTTCAACGGTTATTTGTTTCGCCTTACAATTACCTTGTTTTTTATTCTTGTTGAATTAAAAATCATTTCAGCTTTATATTATGCTGCACAGAAAGAGAAAGAAAATGAACAACTGCGCAACATCAATACGCAGATGGAACTGGAGATTTTGAAACAGCAAATCAACCCGCATTTTTTGTTTAACACATTAAGCAGTTTGTCGGCTGTAATACGCGAAAATCCTGCAAAAGCACAGGATTTTGTTTCGCATTTATCAAAGATTTTCCGTTACTCTTTAAGTAATAAAAATCAGCATTTGGTAACGCTTGGAGAAGAATTGGAAAAACTAAATTCATACATTGAACTGACGACTATGCGCATGGAAAATTCTTTCCGGCTAATCAATAATATCCCGAAAAATTTTTACAACAAACAATTGCCGCAAACAAGTTTACTGCCTTTAATTGAAAACGCTTTAAAGCACAACATTGCGACCAACGAAAAACCTTTGCTCGTAACCATGAGTGTGGGTAATGATGAATTAATTATTGCCAACAATCTTCAACCGAAAGCGTTTCCGGAAAGCGGCACGGGCATTGGCTTGACAAATTTGAACGAACGCTTCCGCATATTGTTGCACGAAGAAATTACCATTATAAAAACAGATACATTTTTTACTGTAAAACTTCCGTTGAAAAAATGATACGCATTGTAATTGTTGAAGACGAGCCTGCGATTGCACGCAACTTACATTTCATGCTGAATGAAATCGAAAAAGTGCAATTGCTGGAAACTATTGCCAATACTGAGTTTGGGGCGAAATGGTTTGAAGAAAACACCGGAAATTACGATTTGGTTTTTATGGACATTCGTTTGAGTGACGGCTTGTCTTTCGATATTTTTAATAAAACAAAAATTACTGCGCCGGTCATTTTTGTAACGGCTTACGACGAATACGCACTTGCCGCTTTTAAAAGCAACGGTATCGATTATATTCTTAAACCTTTTGATAAAAAAGATTTGCAAGTGGCTTTAAACAAGTTCAAAACGCTTACAAAATTTGATGCTTCGCAGGGAAACGAAAATATTAGTCACTTGCTGAAAGAGTTAAAACAAACGCAATACAAGCAATCTTTTCTGGTGCATTACAGGGAAAAATTAATTCCGGTTGCGACCAATGATATTGCCTATTTCTACACGACCAATGAAGTAACGCACGCTGTGCTGCACGACAAGCGCAAACTGATTGTGGACTTCACATTGGAAGAATTGCAACAGCAGTTAAACCCGCAAAATTTCTTCCGTGCCAACAGGCAATACATTGTTCAAAGAAGCGCGATTAAAGAAGTAGAATTTTATTTCAACGGAAGATTGTTGCTGGTTATCAATCCTTCGCCCGAAGAAAAAGTTTTGGTCAGCAAAGCCCGCGCATCGGAATTTAAGGAGTGGATGAATCAATAATTTCAACCCTCGTTTTTTCAGCCTCACAGGTTCTGTTGTTTTTGTCTTTAAATAGTTGCGCAACCTTTGTGTTATCATTTAAAAACAAAGTATCGTGGAAAGGCATTCTCACAAATTTATCATTTACGGTTTTCTTTTATTATTGATTACGGCTGAAATTATCTGGAGCTGGCGTAAGGATAAAAAGGCTTACGGCATTAAAGACACTTTTGCCAATCTCTTTATTTTCGCGGGTTTCCAGTTGTCGAAGTATGTGTTTGCAGGCTACCAGCTTTTTGTATTGAGTATTGCATCCCGTCATTCGGTTTTTCGTATTGAAAATAATATTGGGTCGTTCATTGGTTGTTTCGTCCTTGCCGATTTTATCTATTACTGGTTTCATCGCGTTTCGCACGTATGGAAACCGATGTGGGCGTTTCATCTTATTCATCACAGCAGTCCGTATATGAATCTGAGCGTATCTTATCGCTTGAATTGGTTCAGCGCATTGATAAGTCCGGTGTTCTTTCTGCCGTTGGCATTCATCGGATTTTCACCGGAATTTATTGCAGGAAGTTATGCGTTGAACTTGGTGTATCAGTTCTTCATGCACACAGAATTGATTGGTAAACTTGGGAAAATAGAAGGCATTATTGATACGCCTTCCGCTCACAGAGTTCATCACGGCAGCAATCCTATTTATATAGATAAAAACTTTGGCGGTGTGCTGATGATTTGGGACAGGATTTTTAAAACCTATCAGCCCGAAACCGAAAAGCCTCGTTATGGCATTACCACAGGCTTCATCAGCAACAATCCTTTTGTGCTTGTGTTCAAGGGCTTTGCAGATTTATTCAGAGGGAAAATGAAATACAAAGGATAGTTCAACCCTTTGTTTGTCAGCTTCGGCGGCAGCTGAATAACTCGATAGAAAACAGATAGTCAAATTTGTGTTCATTAATTTATTAATCATAAAAAGCTATTTAAAATGAAAAAAGTAATCTTATCCTTAATCGTGCTAATTGCAGCAACCGGGCTTCACGCGCAAACTGTTGTAGTCATTCATCGCCCTGTTATAGTTGCACCAAGAGTTGCAGTTAAAATGGGACCTGTGGTAGCAACTACTCCATTGCCTGCGCCCGTAGTAGTTGCACCTCGTCCGGCGGTTGTGGTAAAACCCGCAGTAGTTGTAGCACCAAAACCTGTTGTGGTTCGTCCAATCGTACATCCTGTTGTAGTCGCACGTCCTGTGATAGTGCATCCTGCGCCGGTAATTGTGCGCAGAAGAACAGTAGTTGTACGCAGGGTTTATTAATTATTCTTATTCATTCATCTTAAAAAATAAAAAAAATGAAAACAACAATTATTTTAAGCATGGGCGCCGCAGTATTGTTAAGCATTTCTGCCAACGCACAAACATTTAAAACCAATCGTGCCAACAGACAAGCGAAAAGGCAAGCGAATGCTCAAAATATTCACAACGCCAATATTGCCATTCATAATAATAACGTGGCAACCTATCAGACAAATAAAAATAACAGACAAGCGGCTACTGCAGACGGTGTATTGTCCAAAGACGAAGTAAAGGCAACTTATCAAGCAAACGCTCAGAACAGGCGAAATACTGCCAAGACAAACAACTCAGTTAAAAATGAAACTATTGAATCTAATAGAATAAATCGCCGCAATACTTTTAAAGTAAACAGAGCCAACAGACATCAACAATAAACTTAAATTCTCAACATTCATTAATTAAATTTTTTTATGAAAAAGAATACCATCCTCAGAAATTTGCTTTTCTCATTTTGCCTGCTCATCGGCATTCAAACTTTCGCCCAGCAAGATTCAACAGCAACGAAAAAGCTGACGGATAAAATGAAAACGGAACTTTCCCTTACCGATAAACAATATAGCGAGGTATATGCGATTAACCAGAATTTTATCAGTCAATTGCAAGCGTTACAATCTTCCGGCGGCGGACGGTTTGCCAAACTCAAAAAGATGAAATCCATCGCTAATAACAGGGATAAACAACTGAAACAAATTCTTACAAGCGAACAATATCAGGCATTTGAGAAGAATAAAGCTGCCAACAGAGAAAAAATGAAAGAAGCTTACAAAGCACGAAAAAAGTAAATACATTCCATAAACATTAATTTACAAAACACTCAAAAAAAAAAATGAATAGGATACTTATTTACATCTCTTATATGGCTTTATTGATAACCTCTTGTAGCAATAAAGATGACACACTTAAACCGCCCGCAGGCTCAACAGGAAAGTATGATTTTTCTTCCGTTGACCAATATCTTGTCGATAATTTACCTGCATACAATAATCATGTTGCCGTGCTTGTAATGCAGGACGGACAATTAATTTATAAGCAGCAGTTAGGATTGAGGGCGGACAGAAAACTGCCTATTGCATCAGCCTCAAAATGGTTGTCGGGGGCAGTCATCATGTCGCTGGTGGATGAAGGAAAATTATCATTGGATGATACCGTGGGCAAATATCTGCCCATATTCACACAATACCATAAAGGCAACATTACTATACGCCAGTTGTTTTCGCATACTGCCGGCTTTGAAGGAGACATCGGCGCAGACGATTTATCATCAAAATATGAATACCGAAAAGACCTCTCACTCGAACAAGTTGTGGATTCTATCGCAGTGTATGAACCATTAATAAATGCGCCCGGAGCTGCCTTTAATTACGGAAGCACGAGTATGCAAATTGGCGGACGAATAGCAGAAATTGTATCGGGAAAATCGTGGCAGGAATTGTTCAATGAAAAAATAGGCATTCCTTGCGACATGCAGGCGGACTATAGAAAAATGAGTACGGAAAATCCCTTGCTGGCAGGCGGTGTAGCCACAACTGCAAACGATTATATCCATTTTCTTGAAATGATAGTCAATAAAGGAATGTATAACAACAATCGCGTATTAAGCGAAAATGCCGTCAATCTGATGGAGCAGGACGAAACGCACGGCGCGGAAATACAGACAACGCCTTATCCTTCCAATCCGCTGACTTCGCCGCAGGTATCGCCGGTAAGGTATGGTATCGGCAACTGGATGGATGTTCTGGACAGCGCGGGAAATGTAGTGGAAACCAGCAGTCCGGGATTGTTCGGCACGCATCCCTGGCAAGACTCAAAACATCATATCGCGGGTATTATTTTTACATTTACCACTCCTAAGAAGAGTAATGCCGTGAGTTTGGAGATAAGAAAAATGATAAGAGATATTGTGGATAAAAATGAGTAGTTATAAAAAATAAAAGAGCAACCCATATTCGCTTGGGTTGCTCTTAAACAAAGATTGTAAAGAACAATTCACAGCAAAATCTATCTATCCCATTTCAAGAGCGAATCTTAGGAGAATAATTTCAATATTCCCTATTATTAATGCACCATTTTATCGGCGCAACTTGAACTGGCAAAAGCGTGCGGCTTGGCTTTGAAAGCAAAACCCATTCCCCAAATATAACCCATTGCTTCTTTTAATGCGGTGTTGCTTTTAAAGTTCGGATTGGTATTAATATCTGCATGAATCTCCATTTCTACATTAAAAGCAATAAACAGCTGGCACAAGCTGTAAGCAGCGTCAATGCTGCGTTGCACCTCTTCCAGCATACGTTGTTTTACAGGCATTTTGCGTTGCACGGTTTCGTTGCGGATGTACATAAAACCGCCTTTGCCTTCGCGCACAAAAACAATTACGGTAGCAAATTCCACACGCCTGTTTTTTACCTGGCTGTCCGTGCCAATGCACACACGCATTTTGTTGCCTGCATCGCGTTCTTTCATCAACGCTTGTTTTATTTCTTCTTCAATCGGTCGAGGAATAATTTCGCCGTTGAATTTTCTCCATTGTTGCATAATACTTCATTTAAAAATATGTGTCGCACGGGCTGAAAGACTCGAACTTTCATCTTCAGTTTTGGAGACTGAAATGCTTACCATTGCACCAAACCCGCATTAGCAGTGGCGCCCAAAGGACTCGAACCTTCTTTGCCGGATTTTCGGTCCGGTGCATAGACCATCTCTGCCAAAGCGCCATGCGGAGAGTAGTGGATTCGAACCACTGCGCCGAATAAACGACAATTGTTTAGCAGACAATTGCAATTAACCACTCTGCCAACTCTCCATTGTGTGAGTGATAAGATTCGAACTTATTCAGCGCAATGCACTTGTTTTACAGACAAGTCCAACTCTCCCGCGTTGGCGCACTCACATTATTTCATTTTGAGTCGTGCAGAGGACTCGAACCTCTTTCTTTCGATTTGCAGTCGAATGCATACGCCATGTCTGCCAGCACGACACTTTGCGGATAAAGAAAGATTTGAACTTTCAACCAACGCTTTAACAAAGCGCTGCTCTGCCGTTGAGCTATTCATCCTTTTTGTTGGTCCGATGAGATTTGAACTCATATCCTCTTGATTAAAAGTCAAGCGCTGCTACCATTTGAGCTACGGACCAATGTTGCGTTGCGACTGTCGGATTCGAACCAACAACTTTCACCATGTAAGGATGAATTTCTTCCTTTGAATTGAGTCGCAATAGTGATGACTGAAAGACTTGAACTTTCAACCTGTATCGTATCAGGATACTGCTCTTAACCAATTGAGCTAAGCCATCATATTTGTTGCGGCTGCAAGATTCGAACTTGCATCTAAGGCTTATGAGACCTTCGAGTTGCCGTTACTCCAAACCACAATTTTGCAGATGAAGAAAGACTCGAACTTTCATCTTCCCATTAGAGGCAGGATATTTTTCCCTTAAACTATCCATCTGTTTTGTTGGCTTGAGCAGATTTGAACTGCTAACCTTTTGCGTATAAGGCAACTGCTCTTACCATTGAGCTACAAGCCAATTTCGCCGGCTTAGAAAGATTCGAACTTTCATCTCTGCGTTCGTAGCGCAGTATTTTTATCCGTTAAACTATAAGCCAATTTTATCGGTTGACTTCGGGATTTGAACCCTGTTCCTCACTTTCACAGAGTGGCGCTTTACCACATAAGCTAAAGCCAACATTTTTTGTTGTTGAGATTGGACTCGAACCAATATCGTCAGTGTCAAAAACTGATATGCTTGCCATTGCACCACCCAACAATATGTGCAGCAAGGGTCGATACCTTGCCGCCTTTCATCATGTGTCACTACAAAAGAAAAATTCTTATAAAAATTTATTCAAGTCGCAATTCCGCCCTGTATCTTTTCGCTTTTTTGTTGATGCTTCTCCTCTGCATCAAATTCAGCATTTTAATGGTTCTGGCTTCGCCAAAATGTTTTACCAATGTCTTAATCAAAAAATTGTTGTTCATATTTTGTTCCTCCTTTTTTCATTTTTTTGAGCATAAAAAAACCGGTCGTTTTTTGCGACCGGTTTTCTCTGTTTCCATAAAACATGATTGTTCTATGTACGGATATCTTCCGGTCGCGGATGAATGCAATTACCATCATACTTTTCTATGCACACAATACTTCTGCACAACGGCGCACACCAAAGGCTTTGCACTGATAAAGTCGACTCAATGCACATCGTAAATCGTGTATGTCGTTTCTGTTGTTGCATTATTTTTTTTATAATATTTTCTTTCATGTAAAAATAAAAAAGCCTCGCAAAAATGCGAGGCTTCTAATATGATTGAACTAAGTTTTTTCAACTTTACTCAACAGCACAATATGCCCCGCAATAGGAATAATCCGTCATCGGACTAAACCAATATGCCAATTCTTTATGTAGCGACTTGCGTTGCATGATGAGTGATGAAATTTTTTCTTTTGCAGGGCAAAGATGAAATTATTTTTTTGAAGTTTCCAAATTTTTTTAGAAAAATTTTTTCAAATCATATTTTCAATTCCAAAGAAAAAACGCTGAAACTCCCTTGTAGTGAGGATTTCAGCGTATGAAAAATTATTTTAAATTTTTAGCAACTAAATAATTAATTTAATTACAAAGAAAGAAAAATAAAAACTAAATAATTAGTTTTAAATAATCATTCTAAAAAAATCATTTCAAATAATGTACAATCTCATCGCTTTCAGGTGTAACTTTTGAATCGAAATGCTGCAACAAATTGCCTTTCGGGTCAATCAAAAATTTGTTGAAGTTCCAACTGATGGTTGCATCTAAAACACCGTTTTCAGACTTCTGTGTCAAGTATGCAAACACAGGCGTAATGTTTTTTCCTTTCACATCAACGCGCGTGGTCAAAGGGAAAGTAACGCCGTAATTTTTCTGACAAAAAGCGCTGATGGAATCGTTATCGTGAAACTCCTGGTCGGCAAAATCTGCGGATGGAAAACCTACAATCACGAGCTTGTTTCCATAATCTTTATACAACTGTTCCAAGCCTTTGTACTGCGGCGTAAAACCGCAATGCGATGCAGTGTTTACCACCAAAATATACTTGCCTTTAAACTTTGAAAAATCAATTTTTCCGCCATCGAGCGATTCAATTTTAAAATCGTAAATCGATTTTTTGTGTCCGTGCATAACCGTTATTTTTGTAAATGAAGAGAGGCTTATTAATGTAATAAGCACAACTCCGAAGAGAAATAATTTTTTCATTTGTGAAATGGATTTTGTTTCTCCAAAATTAAAGCAATAAAAAGTTATGCAATTCTTAAAACCTTAAAGCCCTTTATTGCCTTTATTTATATCGCGTTTGTATAAATCTATAAAGAGTTGGGAGTAAATTATCATTCTAATTTTTAAATTCATAGCAACCGACTGTCGTTTTTTGTACATCGCGCTGTTGTCCCAAAATGTCCGTCTTTACTGCATTTGGTGCGGCTGTACCTATGGCGGGCGAAGTTGATTGCAAACGAAAATCGTATTCATTTTTTTGGTTATCGATATTCAAAAATTGCGGGTCGGCATTCTGAATACTGTTAGAAAAAGTAATCCCCGAAAGAGTCGAACCTGCCTTATACAAACCATATCCGAATTTTAAAGAAAAGTTTGCCCCACCCTGTTCATCTGTTTTAATTTCATCAGCCTGGTTATCATCGCCGTAAATGATACAGTTAATAAAAGTCGCCTGCAATACAGATGCAGCGGCGGTTTCAGCATTATTCTCAATAACCAAAGAAGGATTATTATGAATTACATAATCATTGCCATAACCGGCAAGTGTGCAATAGTTGAAAGAATAGCTGCCACCATTTTCCAATACAACCTGAACATTTGAATTTGTAATCAAACAGTTTGTCGCGCTTACGTTGGAGTTACGCAAGTACAAAGCCGCATAATCATGATTGGTTAATATACATCCGTTTAAAATCAGTCGTGATATGGATTCAGGGGAAGCTTTCATTGTATCAGCAATGCCAACAAAAGCATTCTTAACGGTCACATTGTTCAACACATTCCCTTTGCTTGACGCACCAAAATTAATGCCGCGCCACTGGTTGGTCATTTCATTATAATTATAATCAAGCCTGTCATTGGTAAATACAATTCTGCTTGCCGTATCACGTTCTCCGTTGGCAATTAATTTGCCGTCCACTTCAAAGATGGTGTTTGCATGGCAATAAATTTTCGTTCCCTTCTCAATCGTCAGTGTTGTATTACTTACAACCGTGGTATTTCCAAGCAGGACAATCGGTAATTTATTTTTCCAGACAGTATCGTGATTGATTGTTTGTGCATTCATAAAAACAGCATTCTGTCCGTAAGCCTGCAACTGGACAAATTGCTGATGTCCGTTGTAGGAATAACCAATACTATCGCTAACCACAAAAGGATTGGATACATCATTCGGATTAATGTTCACGGCAACAAACACATACAGGCTGTCGCCGCCTGCCAAATCGATATTTTGAAAATCTGTTCCGGCATTTCCGTTTACATTGATTTTAAAATAAGAATTGCTTCCACCCGATAACTTTATTTCATCAATATGAATACCTTCTTTATTAGGGTTAAAAATTTTGAACCGCTGCGTAACAGAACCAACCGAAGTAAATACCGTATCGAATGAAAGCGTATCACCGCCGAACGGCAATTGTACATACAAATATGCATCAGGACTTGATGAGAAATTTTGTTTGTCGCAAGCCGCCAATAACAAGCAGCTCAAACAAAACAGCATGATATATTTTTTCATTCGTTTATTTTTTGGGATTACAGCAAAGGCTACAATGACACGTAAACATACTCTCATTTTATTCAATTGCATACGCCGCAGTTGCGATACTCAGCTTTGTATCTTGTACTTTCAAAATTTCGCTGCCGCAAACTTCAAGTGTTGCACCGGTTGTCAAAACATCATCGATTAGTAAAACGTGTTTTCCCTGTAAAATATTATTATCTTTGGTCTTAAAAATATGCTGCATCGATTGCCAACGCAGTTCGCGTGTTTTATGTGTTTGTGTTTCGGTGTGAACAGTACGTTCAAGCACTTTTGTGTTCATCGGAATTTCTAATTCTTCCGACAGTTGCTCGCCTATTATAATTGCCTGGTTGTATCCGCGCTGCTGCTCGCGTTTTTTGTGCAACGGCAAAGGCAGAATCATGTCAATTTCTTTGAGCCAGTCTAAATGTCGAAGATTATTTGCCAACAAAGCGCCCAGCAGCGTTCCGGCGTTTTTATTGCTTTTATATTTCAAATCAAAAATCAACCGCTGTACTAAGGAATCTTTTTCATAAAACAGTAAACTTCCCGCGTGTTCGACCTTTATTCTTCCGAAGAAAATTTCTTTTACAGGATTATCATCCGTTTGGAAAAAATCTGTGTAGGGTAATTCATCCATGCATTCTACGCAAAGCACTTCTTCATTTTCCAGCAATGCATCGCAGCCCACGCAATAACGCGGATAAATCATATCGAGCAGGTCGCGGAAAAGGGGCATTGAATTAATTTGAAAATGAGAGAATTTGTGAATTTGAAAATATTGATTTCAAAGTTCGCAAACAAATGATATATAAAATCCAGATTCTTTAAAATTAGTGGCGATTGAATAACAACTAAAATCTATGCTCGTCATTTCTGCACAAGCGTCAATCTGAATTTAACCACATGGAATCACAGGCATAAAACTATGAGTCTATGTGGTTTTACTAATTTATGCTTTATGTTCAGATGCCAAAACAAGTTCGGCATGACGTTTCAACGTAGCCAATTTGATGACTATATTCATTATTTTATGATACGCAATTTCATTTTCAAATTCTCAAATCATCCAATTTTCAAATTGAACTAATGCGCCTCCAACCAATTATTTCCAATGCCCACTTCCGCTTCCACAGGAACATCATTGGGCAAAAGCAACGCGTTGCGCATATTGTATAAAACAGCTTCTTTCACTTCTTCAATTTCATCTTTTACAACGTCGAAAACCAATTCATCATGCACCTGCAAAATCATTTTAGACTGGAGCTTCTTTTCGCTGAAAGCCTTGTCAATCTTAATCATCGCGAGCTTAATCATGTCCGCTGCCGAGCCCTGAATAGGCGCGTTAATGGCAATGCGTTCCGCAAAACCGCGCACTGTAAAATTAGCGGAATTAATATCGCGGATATGCGCTTTACGACCGAGCAACGTTTCAACATAACCATGCTTTTGCGCAAAAGCAACCGAGTCTTCCATGTATTTGGCAATGCCGGAAAATTCGGTTTTATAATTATCAATAATTTCTTTTGCTTCGGTACGGCTGATGCCGAGATTTTGTGCCAGACCGAAAGCGCCTTGCCCGTAAATGATGCCGAAGTTCACGCTCTTTGCTTTGTATCGTTGTTCTTTCGTAACTTCTGCAACGCCCACGCCGTAGACCTTTGCAGCTGTTGCAGCATGAATGTCTTCTCCGCTGCGAAACGCATCGCCCATGTTTTTATCGCCACTGATGGCAGCCACCACGCGCAGCTCGATTTGCGAATAATCGGCGCTCATCAACACATGATTTTCATCGCGCGGAATAAATGCTTTGCGTATTTCTTTTCCGCGTTCCGTGCGCACGGGAATATTTTGCAAATTCGGATTGTTGCTGCTTAAACGCCCAGTAACCACCAGCGTTTGATTGTACGAAGTATGCACTCTGCCCGTTTTCGGATTAATCAATTGCGGTAATGTGTCCACATAAGTATTTTTCAATTTTGTGAGTTCACGGAACGCAAGAATATCATCTGCAATCTTGTGCTGCACGGCAAGTTTCGTCAATACGTCTTCGCCTGTCGCGTATTGTCCTGTCTTGGTTTTCTTGGCTTTCGGATCGAGTTTTAGTTTCTCAAACAATATTTCGCCCAATTGTTTAGGCGATGCCAAATTGAATTTTACGCCTGCCGCTTCATACACATTATCCTCAAAAACTTTCGCATCTTTTTCCAGGACAACGGAATAATTTTTCAAAAAATCAACGTCAATCTTAATGCCCTCAAACTCCATGTTAGCAAGCACTTTGACTAAAGGAATATCCGATTCATTAAACACTTTTTCAACCTCATTTTCTTTTATCAATGGTTCAAAAGCTTCTTTCAGTTGCAAGGTAATATCGGCATCTTCGCCGGCATACTCCGCGACTTTCGGAATTTCCACGTCGCGCATATTGCCTTGATTTTTTCCTTTTTTCCCAATTAGTTCTTCGATGTGAACAGGTGTGTAATGCAAATATTTTTCGCTCAGTAAATCCATTCCGCGCCTGCCTTCCGGCTCAATCACATAATGCGCCACCATCGTATCAAAGATGTTTCCCGCGAGTTGTTTACCATACCATTTGATGACAATTAAATCGTACTTAATGTTTTGCCCGACCCACAGAATATTTTCATTATTAAACAATTCATCGAACAAATCGAGTTGCTGCTGCGCTTCTTCTTGGTTGGCAGAAATAGGCACATAAAAGGCTTCGTGTTTCTTTACCGAAAAACTGAGTCCGACCAATTCCACATTGTTCGGGTCTGTGCCTGTTGTTTCCGTATCAAAACAAATTTCTTTGTGAGATGAAAGATTTTTGATTAATGATTTTATTTTTTCTTCCGTATCAACAACCTCGTATTTATGCGGCGTATCATTAATTGTTTTGAAAGAAGATACTGTTTCAACTTGTGCTTCTTCTACGAAATTTTTCGTAGTTTTTTTATTATTTGATTTTGTTTCAACGGCGTTGCCGAATAAATCTGTTTGTATATTTTCAGGTGCGGCAATGGTAAAACTGTCACCCAAAATTCTTTTACCTAAGGTCCGAAACTCAAGCTGTGAGAAGATTTCAGCCAATGCCTCTTTGTTGTAATCGCTTACGCAAAAATCTTCTTCGTGAAATTTTACAGGGACATCTGTGATAATCGTAGCCAACTTTTTAGATAAAATTGCATTCTCTTTTCCCGCGCGTACCTTCTCTCCCAATGCGCCTTTGATATTATCCGCATTGTCCAAAACATTTTCCAGCGTGCCGTATTCTTTCAACAATTTCGCCGCCGTTTTTTCGCCCACGCCGGCAATGCCGGGAATATTATCCACCGCATCGCCCATCAATCCGAGAATGTCAATTACTTGTTCTACACGCTCAATATTCCATTTTTCACAAATCTTTTCTGCCGTCAAAATTTCTTCCTTGTTGCCCATGTATGCAGGCTTGTAGATAAACACATTCGGCTTGGTCAAAAGCTGTCCGTAATCTTTGTCTGGCGTAACCATGAACACTTTGTAACCCGCATCCGCCGCTTCCCAAGCAAGCGTACCGATAATATCATCAGCTTCATAACCGTCGCTCTCAATCACGGGAATATTGAAGCCGCGAATAATCTCTTTGATGTCGGGAATGGACGCGAGCAAATCTTCGGGCGCTTCCTGTCGGTTGGCTTTATAATGTTCAAAATCGGTGTGGCGTTCTGTGGGCGCGTGCGTATCGAAACACACCGCCATGTGCGTGGGTTTGTACTTATTCAGCAGCTCCAGCAAAGTATTGGTAAAACCGAATTGTGCATTGGTATTTTTACCTGTAGAAGTAACGCGCGGATTGCGGATGAGCGCATAATACGCACGATAAATCAACGCCATCGCATCCAGCAAAAAGAGTTTTTTTTCCATGGGGCTAAGGTAGGGGAAATTGGGAATTGAGATTTATGAATGATGATTTTATTGATAAGCGTTGATTATATTTGGCAAAGAATATTTTATTATGATAAAAGAGTTTATCCAAAAAAGAGGATTTAATTACAGGAAATTTTTCTTGTATTCAGATAAAATTATTGTCGAAACTAAGTCTGTTCGGAAGATTAATAAATACGAAGCCAAACTTGATAGAATTGGTTTTAATATTCATTATCAAGCTGATAATGTTATGGCAGGTAAAATATTTTTATGGGTTTGCATCGCATTACCCATGATTCTTACCGTAGCTGAATTATGGGAGCATAATATTGACGTGAGAACTTTGATTATTTTCTATGTAATTTTTTTAATCCTAATTCTTACCAATTTTTTAAAACAGCATCAGGACGATATTTATTTAACGGGCGGACAAATCAATTTAGTTTTTTATAGGGCAATTCCAAATGAGCAAGAGGTATTAAATTTTATCTCACAGATTGTGAGGGTATCAAAAGAATATTTGAAAGAAAAATATACGCAATTTGATGACTTTACAAAAGAAGAAATATTTATGAACCAGCTTCGGTGGCTCTTAGATAGAGATGTTATTACAAATGAAGAATATAATAATATCGTAGAGAACTTTAAGATAAAAAGGTTATTATAAGTGATAGAAGACCTTTGCCTTTGGAGTTCTCTTTAACAAATAATTTTTGCCGTCGGTCAAAAGATACAACAACGGCATAATATTATTCCTATTTTACTTTACAATTAACAAACAAAATCCCGCTCCACGCCTCGTATATTTTCACTAATTTTGCCGTTCAAAATTCGGTAAGAAAAATGGCAAAAGTACAAGTTGGTTTGGTGCAAATGTCCTGCGTTAAAGACAAAGCGGCGAACCTGCAAAAAGCAATTGAAAAAGTAAGAGAAGCTGCTGCAAAAAGCGCGCAAATCGTGTGTTTGCAGGAGTTATTCACTTCGTTATATTTCTGCGATGTGGAAGATTACGAGAACTTCAAATTGGCAGAAGCAATTCCCGGATCTTCGACAGATGCCTTGAGTGAAGTTGCAAAAGAATTAGGTGTTGTGATTATCGCTTCGCTGTTTGAAAAACGTGCTGAAGGTTTGTATCACAACACGACAGCCGTTTTGGATGCCGACGGAACTTATCTCGGCAAATACCGAAAAATGCACATTCCCGACGACCCTGCTTTTTATGAAAAATTTTATTTCACGCCGGGCGATTTGGGCTATAAAATCTTTCAAACAAAGTTTGCAAAAATCGGCGTGTTAATTTGTTGGGACCAATGGTATCCCGAAGCGGCGCGCATCACAGCTTTAATGGGCGCAGAAATTCTCTTCTATCCTACGGCAATCGGTTGGGCAACTTCGCAAGACGAAGCCACGAATGAAGAACAATACAACGCCTGGCAAACCATTCAGCGCAGCCACGCTGTTGCCAACGGCGTTCATGTTGTAAGTGTGAACCGCGTCGGTTTTGAACAAGACGGATTGATGAAATTCTGGGGCGGAAGTTTTGTAAGCAATCCTTTCGGAAGCCTTATCTACAAAGCTTCTCACGATAATGAAGAAACGACCGTTGTGGAAATTGATACAAAAAAAACAGACCATTATCGCACGCATTGGCCCTTTTTAAGAGATAGAAGAATTGACAGCTATCAGCCGATTACGAAAAGATTTATTGATGAGTAATTTTGTAACTTTACAAAAACAAAGTTTATGGACACAATTGTTGAAATAGATAAATTGGAAATCGCTAAATGGCTCATCAATTTGGAAGATAAAAGTACTTTGGAAAAGGTTGCTCGCATAATGAAAGAAAGCAACAAACCTAAGTACGATGCGGCTTACGAAGCAACATTGTCCGATAAAGAAAAGGTTGTGTATTGGCAGGAAGTCGGTATTTCCGGCGAAGAATTTTTTAATAACGTTATAGAACATATCAGGGCATGGCCATGGAAAAAATAATTATTTACTTGCCCGAAGTAAGAATTTATTTTAATGATTTAATGGATGTTCTCTTTAAACAAGAATACTTTGGGTTTATGGATAGTGCAGAAGAATATGTGCTTAAAATAAAAAGTTTTATAGAAGAAAATATTGCAACTTTTCCAGCAAAAAACACGCCTGTCGAACTTCAACAATACGGCGAAAAATATTTGACGTATAAAGCTAACGAACACACAAGTTGGTACATTTTCTTTTCGCAAATAGAGCAAAATTATTTTATAAAATTCATTACCAACAATCACACAAGTTTGGCTGCCAAATTGAATATCGATTATTAATTATTGAACACTGACTATTTCTACATGAATCCGACTCCCAAAGAATTAGGTTATTTTTTCCCTGCTGAATTTGAAAAACATTCCGCAACATGGCTGAGCTTTCCACACAAAGAAGAAAGCTGGCCCGGAAAAATCGATAAGGTTTATCCGTATTATTCCGAGTTTGTAAAATTACTTTCGCAAAGCGAAAAAGTTTGTATTAATGTAAACGATGAAGCAATGAAAGCCTTTGCAGTCGGGCATTTCGAGAAAGCGGGCGTTGATTTATCGCAAGTAGAATTTTTCATTCATCCGACAAATGATGCGTGGTGCCGCGACCATGGTCCTGCGTTTATCATCAATCAAAAAGAAAATAAAAAAGCAATTGTTGATTGGAATTATAACGCATGGGGAAATAAATATCCGCCGTACGATTTGGACGACGTGATTCCTACGTTAATTGCGAAAGATTATAACATTCCTGTTTTTTATCCCGGCATTGTGATGGAAGGCGGCTCTGTGGAATTTAACGGAAAAGGAACGTTGCTTACTTCAACTTCGTGTTTGCTCAATCCAAACCGCAACCCGCATTTGACGCAAAAAGAGATTGAAGAATATCTGGTAAATTATTACGGTGTTGAACAAATTCTTTGGGTAGACGAAGGCATTGTAGGCGACGATACAGACGGACATATTGACGACACTATCCGCTTCGTAAATGAAGACACCGTTTTGACTGTTGTTGAAAAAAATAAGAGCGACGAAAATTTTAGTTTATTGCAGAACAATTTAAAACAACTGCAACAAATGCGCTTGCTGAACGGTAAACAATTAAACATTGTTGAGCTGCCAATGCCAGATGCCGTTATTTGGGAAAATCAGCGTCTGCCTGCATCCTACGCAAATTTTTATATTGCCAATAAGTTCATCATTGTTCCAACTTATCGTTGCAAACAAGATGATGAAGCATTGCAAATTATTCAGCAATATTTTCCTACGAGAAAAGTTGTAGGCATAGATTCTACGGAAATTATTTGGGGCTTGGGAAGCTTTCATTGCCTGAGCCAGCAAGAACCTGCGATATAAAACAAAGGCGAATACAATTGTACTCGCCTTCTTCTTTTTCATAGATAAGCCTTATAACTTTATATTCACTCCTACCATATAATTCGTTCCCGCCATCGGGAAGAAATAATTCCAATTGTTTACTTTACCTTTTTCATATTCAGGATATGTGTAACCGATAGAGTTATACTTTGTATTAAACACATTGTACACCGACCCAATGATGCTTAACTCTTTAAAGAAATTAGTTTTTATTGTATAAATAATTCGTGCATCCTGATTATAATATGCCGCCACGATCCTGCTGCTATTCTGTGTATTATCCATATACCTGCGGCCGACATATTTGCTTATTAAACTCAATTCCAGATTTTTAAAAGGCAAAATATTAATTGTTCCTGCTCCTACAACGCTCGGCGAAAGCGCAATATCTGTGTTGTGATGCTGCTCTGCAACCTGCGGCAATTCGTTCCAATCTGCATCGTAAGCATTGTAATATGCCGTGAAATCTTTTATCTTATTTCTGCTGAAACTCAGGTTGGCTGCGGCATTCAGCCAATTCGAGAATACATATCCGCCTTGCAGTTCAATGCCCGCGCGATAACTGTTCGGCACATTGATGCGCGTTGCTGCGCCTACGTCATTCAGCTTGCCTGTTAATACCAATTGGTCTTTGTACAACATATAATAGAGATTAATTCCCCAATTATATTTTGCTGCTTTTTTTTCTGCACCCAATTCAAAATCGTGTAGCTTTTCAGGTTTTGGCTGATTATCCAAGCCTGCTTCATAATCATCTCTGCTCGGTTCTTTATTCGCCAAAGCGTAGGACAGATAAGCATTGTAGCCGTTTCTTGTATAGGATATTCCTGCTTTTGGATTAACAAAATTAAACTTGCTTTTTCTGATTAATTCCGGGTCATCCTCAAATCCGTAAATATGATACCATACATTTCTGTATTGAACATCGGCATACAAATTCCAATATTCGTCAAATGTGTGCAGCCATTTCAAGTAAATACTTTTATCGTATTTGTACGCAGGCACATTGTAATATTCATAATCATTTGCAACGCCGCCGTTTTGCGCCCAAATTACATTGCCGTAATGTTGTCCATCGTAGTTTGTCCACGCACCGCCGAAAGTGAGTTCATCATTTGTATTTTTATATTGAAGAGAAAATGTTTGTCCGTAAAAATTATTCTTCAACCATTTTTGCCTGACCAAATCCGTTGAATAAGTTGTATCGCCAGAAACTGAGACAGGATAAGGGATTCCGTAAGATGAATAATCTGCATCCGTTTTATATTCTTCGTAATATCCGTAACCATGCACGAGAAAAGAAGTAAGGTTAAAACTAAGTTTCTCGTTAAACCGATGGGTAATAAAAAGCTGGTAATGCGACTGCCAATAATTATCCGTTTCGTTTTTATAAAAAGTAGAATCGTTGATGTAGCCAAGTTCATTGTAAGTTCTGTCCGTTGGCAAAATATCTTCGGAAACGCCGTCCCAGGCTTGATACGTTTTTTCTTTGCCTGTAATAAAATTAAACCGCACGGTTGTTTTCTTTCCGATATATGCCGTTGAGAAAAATAAAGATTGAAGATTACTCTTTGCCCTGTCGATATATCCGTCGCTTGATATATTGCTCAAACGCACGTCAGCCGTGAATTTGCCATCAACCAACCCTGAACCTGCGGCAACAGTATTTTTCCATGTATTGAACGAACCGTAACTGTTGCTGAATGTTGCATAAGCGCTGTCATGCACTTCATTGGTACTCAAATTTACGGTTGCGCCAAAAGCGCCCGCGCCGTTTGTAGAAGAACCTACGCCGCGCTGAATTTGTATAGAACCAACCGAAGAAGCCAAATCGGGCATATCTATAAAATACACGCCCTGGTCTTCTGCATCGTTGTTTGGAATACCGTTAATCGTAACGTTGGTGCGCGTTGCATCTGAACCGCGAATGGTAATCCCCGTGTAGCCAATGCCGTTGCCTGCATCGGAATTAACCACAACATTCGGTGTTTGATTTAAGAGAAAAGGCAAGTCTTTTCCTAAATTATTTTTTTCGATTTCTGCTGCGGAAATATTTGTTTTTGTAAAAGGCGATTTGTCGCTCGCACGCACAGCACGCACTTCCAGCGGTTCAAGCTCTTGTTGCGAATCGTTTAAAACATAGGTTTCATCAATATTTGAGCTATTGACTAAAATATTCGTTGCATAAATATTTTTCCCGGTATAAGAAATATTGAGTTTCCATTTTGTATATTCTTTCAGGGAAGAAAAGGAGAAAAAACCATCATCGTTACTTGTCGTTTTTAATACTTGTTTCGTTGAAACATTTTTCAAAAGAACCGTTGCATTTGCCAAAGGCTGCTGCTGTTCATTTAAAATTTTTCCGTTAAAACTTACCTGTGCAAAAAGTACGTTGGCAACCAATGCCAACACGAAAGACAATAAAATCCGTTGCATAATTTTTTTAAAAATTAAGAACGAGTATGATGCGGAGAAAGTTTCTGCAAAGTTGTAGAAATGCTTTGCAGCCTTCCCTTCGCAGGCATTACCCTGTTCAGGTTTTACGGGTATAATCTCAGCCTTCCGAAGAAAGCACCCCGAGGAATTTTGTTTACGGCGGCAAAACTAATTGAAAAATGTATATGAAAGAATAAATTTTTTATTCAACACTTTTGTAAAAATAATTTGTACGAAAAATGATGAACGCAAGCACAAAACAAACCGGCGGAACAAGCAGGAAAAAGCCATAAATTATTACCAGAAAAATAATCGCAAGCATTAGAAAAACAACTTTTAAAAAAGCCTGTAATTTAATATCCGAAGCGTAAGAAATGCTTCTTAACAACAAAAGAACAGACAATGCAAAAAACAAGAGCAGCAAAGCATTCCCGATAGAAAAATAAATGAAAAACCAGAATATTTCCGGGAATAAAATCAACAAATAATTAATGATGAAGGCAAAAAATAATTTCGTTTTGGAATAAGGAAAATTATAGGAAAACAACAGATATTTATTATTAAAAATCTGTTCCTGAAAAATGATAACCGAATGCGCTATAACAATAAGTGTTACGATAAGGCAGGAGGTTTTAATATCCTCTTTCAAATCGGGGTAATTATAAAACAATGTTAGAATGATAAGCGCAGAAATAATTTTTGTAACAACATAAGTTCCTTTCAATCTGTGCAGAACATGATAAGTGTATAACGTAAAAAAGGGTTTATGCCACTTTTTAAACAGCAGATTTGATACAGTACTTTTTTCTCGTTTACCAACGTTATTCAGGTTTTTTACAATAAACATTGCACAACAGGCAGCGAGCAATAAAATGTAAATAACAAAAAGAAACGGCGTAAAATAATGACGTGTAAAAAAGCCTATGATTACAGAAAACGAAGTGTAAATAATAAGTGGAAGAAAAACATACAATTGGATAACGAACCACACTTTAAAATGCTCTTTTTTCTTTAAGGCATTCATACTGTAAAACAAAAACCGGTTATTTGATTTTTGCAACTCTGCATCTATGAACTGTAAATTCTTAAAAGCGTAAAACATGCACAAAACAAAAAATACCAGCATCATAACAGGGTTGCTTACCAAAGTAATCGTAATTACATAATGCCAGAAGAAATAACTTCCCGGCGGCAATTCGCCCAAAGTATTTACAAAAAAACAGCAGCTTAAAACAGCAGTAAATAAAAACACAAGCATTCCTGCGTGTACACGATAAAAACCGTGAACAAATATCTTCCTTAAAGCTAATGGTACTGAAATGCCCATCAATAAAGTATTTGGATTGTTTTGTTATTGATAAGAATTTCCTTTGCCAAAAAACTATTTTCTAAGTTTACGGATTGATGCGACGAAAATATAAAGCTGATTCCTTTGTCTTTGTAGAGTTTTTCAATTCTGTTCTGTAATATTTGCAATGAGGCGGAATCGAGCGTTATGAACGGCTCGTCCAGCAAAATCAGTGAAGGATTGCCAGTAAGAGCAAGCGCTAATGAAAGTTTTTTGAGCATACCACTTGAATATGTTCCGATTGAATTTTGCAAATATTCGGCAATGCCTATTTCTTCTGAAAAATCGCGAATGCCGCGAATATTTCCGCCTTTGGCTCTCAAAAATAGCTGAACCAAATCTTCGCCCGTAAGATAATCGGGGAACAACGGTTCTGCATCTGCAAAATTTATTTTTTGCCTGTATGCGACACCATTCTTTTTTAAATTATATTCTTTAAAAAAAATATTGCCTTTATAAGAAAGCAAACCGGCAATAGCTTTGATTAATGTACTTTTTCCGGAACCATTCGCGCCTTTCAGCCAATAAATGCCGGCATCGAAAATGAAATTATCAATTTCCAGAATTGTGTTGTTGCCATAAGATTTTTCAAACGAATTAAAAGATAGCATTTGACAAGATTAGTATTAGAAATAAGCCGACAGCTTTACACCTCATATTGATAAAGATATAAGGAAATTTTATTCAAACACTTTGCCTTGTATTTTCTACCATTATTTTAACGGAACGCTTACGCCGATATTTAAAATCATCTCGTAGGTACCGAACAATTGTCTTGCTTCCCCTTCGTAAATATGCAGATGCGAATATTCGGCAAGGTCTAACTTGTTACAATATTCAAGATACACATGATTAAAGAATGTTGCACGTACTGTGGCTTCTACGCCTTGATTGAACCCGCCAAACTGAAAATCGGCATGATTCGAATGCCCGTCAATCGTGTTTTGTACATGTGGAATTACAACGCCTATGCCGCCTTTGAAAAATGCGGAAGCATCAAACCAGTCGGTATTAAAATCCGTGATATGCGTTCGGCGCACAAGGTTGAACAACAAAAAGTTTGCGCCATTATTAAGTTGCCAGCGAATAAACCCCTTTCTGTTATCGATAAAAGTATCTACTTTTTGCCCGTTCATGGTTCCTACTGCATGTAGCAATTGGTCGTTTGCTACCACATATTTTGTATGGTCGAAATTGATTTCGACAGCCCAATTATCTTTGAAAAAATATCCCAAACGATAGTTGTATTGCGGAATCGACAAAGCCTTGTTAAACAAGCCTTTATTCCATCCGGGTTTATCGCCTGCATACACATTTCTCAAAGTATAATTATTGCCGAGCGAAGGCTGGTCAATATGAATATTACTTGGCGTGTACCATTCTTTATTATAGCCCCACGAGCCGTAAATTGTTCCTTTGCTTCCGGGATTTCTTTTCTTTTTATCTTTTTTCAAATGAATGGAAAATTGTGTAGCATCGTCCGATTGCGCATAGGAAAAATTGGTCAGTAATAAAAACGTAAGGAAACACAACGCGAGTTTGAAAAATCTATTTGCCATTTTAATTATTATTTTTTCTTAAAGGAACTGCGGCGCGAAGTTATTCAACAAATATTTTACAAGGCAAATTATTTTATCTCCTTAAAAGAGAATTTCCATGCAACAAATCATTTGACAGTTAAATTCAATTATCAGATATTTGCGCACAAATTATTCCAGACATGAGCGTTTCTTTTAACAATACCAAAGTTGCTTTTGCGTACAAATCCGACAAAGAATTAAAATCTGCCAAACGGTTATTTTCTACCATGAATTATCCCGCGCTTACTGCGCTCGGCACAAGGTTTACACCGTTTTTGGTAAAAACAGGATTACCGATTGACGGCTTGATTCGCAAAACAATTTTTAAACAGTTTGTAGGCGGTGAAACACTGGAAGAAACAGCAACAGTTTGCCAAATGCTCGATAAATACAACGTGGACGTCATTCTCGATTACGGCGTTGAAGGCAAAGAATCGGAAGAAAATTTTGAACACGCCACGGAAGAATTTATCCGCGTAATCCGCTTTGCCGCATCTCAAAAAAATATTCCGGTAATTGCGATTAAAGTTACCGGTTTGGCGAGATTTGCTTTGCTGGAAAAATTAAACGAAGCGCCGCGCCTGCGCAGCGGCGTACACGATAGCGAAGCTGAAAGCGCTGAATGGGAAAGAGTTCGCGCGCGCATGAAAAGAATTTGCGACGTTGCCGAAGAAACCGGAATCGGCGTATTGGTAGATGCGGAAGAAAGTTGGATTCAAGACCCGATTGACCACATTACGATGGAAATGATGGCAATTTATAATAAAAACAAAGCGCTTGTATATAACACTATCCAGCTCTATCGCCACGACAGACTGGATTTTTTAAAAATGTCGCATAAAATTGCCAAAGAACAAAGTTTTATTCTCGGAGCGAAACTCGTTCGCGGCGCATATATGGAAAAGGAACGTACGCGCGCAACTGCAATGAATTATGCCTCGCCTATTCAAAAAAACAAGGAAGCAACCGATAAAGATTATAATCTTGCACTGGATTATTGCTTTGAAAATATTGATAACATTGCATTTGTAGTAGCTACGCATAATGAACAAAGTGCGCTGAAAGCCGCAGAACAACTGCATTCCAAAGGATTATCGCATCATCATCCGCATGTACATTTTTCACAATTGTACGGCATGAGTGACAACATGACTTTCAACCTGGCGAAAGACGGATATTCCGTAAGCAAGTATGTTCCGTTCGGTCCTATACGCGATATTGTTCCTTATCTCATGCGGCGCGCGCAGGAAAACAGCAGCGTGAAAGGACAAACAAGCCGGGAGCTTTCATTGATTAAAAAAGAAATCGAAAGAAGGAAGAATAATTAGCAAATCAGATAATATGCAAATATGCAAATTATTGA
Organism: Arachidicoccus sp. BS20; assembly: GCF_001659705.1. Classification (NCBI taxonomy): domain Bacteria; kingdom Pseudomonadati; phylum Bacteroidota; class Chitinophagia; order Chitinophagales; family Chitinophagaceae; genus Arachidicoccus; species Arachidicoccus ginsenosidimutans. The sequence goes on along the minus strand of NZ_CP015971.1, from coordinate 258,531 downwards.
AAAGATAAAAAACACAAGCATTATTTGCATATTTGCTGATTTGCACATTTGCATATTTTAAATCATTAAATAAATAAAAAAATGTCTTACGAAGTAACAGGAAAATTAGTAGCAAAATACGACACTGTACAACGCACCGAAACGTTTAAAACAAGAGAATTTGTTATAGAAAAATCAGATGATATAGGCGGAAGAATTATTAATAATTATGTGAAATTTCAATGCGTGCAGGACAAAACGGCTTTGCCCGATAAGTTCAACATAGGCGACGATATAAAAGTTTCTTTCAACTTAAAAGGAACGAAATGGAGCAAAGACGGACGTGAAAATTATATTACCAATCTTGATGCGTGGCGTTTGGAAGCAGCAGGAAGTCTTGCGCAAACTGCAATAAACAATGCGCCGGACAACTTTGTTCCCGATGCCGCGCCGGATGATGTTGTGGATGATTTACCGTTTTAATTTTTCACAAACAAATCATACAAAAAGCCGAAGAACATTTGTCCATCGGCTTTCTTTATTTATCCACATACGGTTTTTATTCATTCATTCTTTTACATTTGCAAAAAGCGAAAATCTTATATGTCATCATTAATTGAGCAATTAAACGAGTCGGCAAAATACATTCAATCGGCAAGTACAGCCAATCCCAAAATCGGTATTGTTTTGGGTAGTGGTTTGGGCAATCTCGCAACAGAAATAGAAGTTGAACAATCCATTCCGTACAGCGATATTCCACACTTTCCTGTAAGTACGGTAGAAGGTCATTCCGGCAAACTTATTTTCGGCAAACTCAATGGTGTAACAGTTTTGGCAATGGCGGGTCGCTTTCATTTTTACGAAGGCTACACATCAGCACAAGTCTCCTATCCTATTCGTGTGATGAAATTTTTGGGCATCGAAACCATTCTTTTGTCCAATGCTGCCGGCTCGGTAAATCCCGATTATAAAGTGGGCGATTTAATGATTATCAACGACCATATCAGCTTTTTTACACACAATCCTTTGATTGGAAAAAACGAAAAAGGACTCGGTGTTCGCTTTCCGGACATGAGCGAACCTTATGATAAAAAAATAATTACTCTTGCAAAAAGCATCGGCGAAAAACTGCAACTTCATTTGCACGAAGGCGTTTATACAGCCGTTACCGGACCAACATTTGAAACACATGCCGAGTATCGCTTAATCAAAGCTATTGGCGGCGATGTTGTAGGTATGAGCACTGTGCAGGAAACTATTGTAGCCGTTCATGCGGGCATGAAAGTTTTTGCGATAAGCGTGGTAACTGACTTGGGAATCCGTGAAGATAACAATGTGATTACCCACGAAGAAGTTTTGGAAGCTGCCAATGCAGCAGAACCAAAGCTCACAAGCTTGTTCAAAGAATTAGTTGTGGCACTCAACAATTAATCTTGATCCAAAAGAAAAAGAATGCACAAGCTTCCGCTTGTGCATTTTTCATGTTTGAGCTTTCGAAAACGACCATTATTATACCTACAAAATTTTATAAAGACACGCTGTTTTCTTCCATCATCTTGCGCAGGTTCAGCAATCCGTAACGCATTCTTCCCAACGCTGTATTGATGCTGCAATTGGTAATGCGCGCAATTTCTTTAAAGCTCAAATCGGCAAAGTGCCGCAGAATGATTACATCGCGCTGCGTTTCCGGCAAGCGGTACAGCATATCGGTAAGCGTAGCATTTGTTTCCTGCCGTATAATTTCCTTTTCGGCATTCTCATAATTATTTACGCCCGTCGATTCAAAAATATCGCGAATATCCGATTGGTCGCTTGTGATTACAGGCATCCGCTTTATTTTTCGGAAGTGGTCAACACACAGGTTGTGCGCAATGCGCATAATCCACGGAAGTACTTTTCCTTCCTCATTGTAGCGGCGCGAGCGCAAAGTATCTATCACACGAATAAACGTATCTTGAAAGATATCTTCGGCGAGACTTTTGTTTTTAACAAGGAAAAAAATAGACGAATAGATTTTGTCTTTGTACCGCTCTATCAATGTTGACAAAGCTGTTACATCACCGTCTTGAAAAGATAAGACAAGTTGCGTATCATTGTAGGTTGTGTAGGTTCTCATAATTTTACTCTAAGTCTTTGTTGCACCGCAGGCTATGCGGTATTATTAATAAAAATATTCAGAGTAAAATTTATTCGATACGCAATTGATTTTGTCAAAAATAATACAATTTTATATTTAACAAAACTTTTGTGCCATTAATTTTTATTTACTTTCAAAAGAAAATCAATTCCCAAATAAAGATTTTGTCAGGAAAAATGGTACATTTATTGCGATTTAAGAAATTGCGCTTTTATATGCATATTCTGACAATCAGTATTTTTTAATTTAAAAAAGGAAATGATGGACACTTCAAAATTTATTAAGGCTTATTGCTTGAAAACAAAGGAAAAAGATGTACCCATGCACGATGCGGTAATTTCAAAAACAGCAAGAGGCGGCTATATTGCCAAAGGAAATGATGGGAAGGGCAATAAAATGAGCGCTATCTTAGGCGAAGCAACTGCGTTGAAAGCAATTGCCGATGGCGTGGCTAAAAAGGATTTTTAGTCTGTCTCGATATGCTCGAACAACTTATTGGACCCGTTTGCAATTGCGCAAGCGGGTTTTTATTTGCTTACCAAAAATTTGGCAGTTAATATAAATCTTTTACATTTGCACCCGGCAGGTCTTACACGACCAGCTCCTGCTGAAACCTCCCAGGACCGGAAGGTAGCAAGAGTAGGTGGTTGTAGCGGTGCGATGTAATAAGCCTGCCTTTTATTTTTCTGTTACTTCTCTGCCAATTTACCACATCTTTTTATTTTTTATATTTAACTTTGTCTCGAAATTGAAACACAGGTTTCTTTTCTTAATTGAGATTTCTTATTATTAAAAATTAAATAAATCTACAAAAATGAAATTCTTTATCGACACGGCAGATTTGGAACAAATTAAAGAAGCAAACGATTTGGGCATTTTGGATGGTGTTACGACTAATCCTTCTTTGATGGCGAAAGTAGGCATTAAAGGACAGGAAGCTGTATATCAGCATTATAAAACAATCTGCGAAATTGTAACAAACGGAGACATCAGTGCAGAAGTTGTTTCCACCGATTTTAAAGGCATTATCGAAGAAGGTCAGAAGCTGGCAGCTCTTCATAAAAATATTGTGGTAAAAGTTCCGATGATTAAAGAAGGCGTTAAAGCTATAAAATGGTTTACCGACAACGGCATCCGTACAAACTGTACATTGGTGTTTTCTGCCGGACAAGCAATTCTTGCAGCAAAAGCAGGTGCCGCTTATGTTTCGCCATTCATCGGTCGTATTGACGACAGTGGTTGGGAAGGTATTCAACTGATTGAACAAATTGCTGAAATTTATTCCATTCAAGGTTATGAAACCGAAATTTTGGCAGCATCAATCCGCAGCTCCAATCACATTATTCAATGTGCGGAAGCAGGTGCAGATGTAATCACTTCGCCGCTTGAGCCGATTTTAGGTTTGTTGAAACATCCTTTGACAGACATCGGATTGGCTAAGTTTCTCGAAGATGCGAAGAAGTTTAACTAATTAATTAGTTTTATATTGAAAACCATAAATCCTTGCAGAAAAAACTGCAAGGATTTTTTTGTACCTATTTATTAAACGACAGATGCACACATATATTTTCATCCGTGTATCTGCGGCAATAGATTAATAAAGAATTCATCACAAAATTTCATAAATCATAATTCATATTTTCCCATACATTTGTGCTTCAAAATTTTTAAGCACACAATTAATCATTTTACAGAATGAATAATTCGTATACCGACCTCGTGAAACAAACATTTCACTTCCCGCAGGAAGGAATTGATTTGAACGAAAACGGATATTTAGAGTTTAATGGTTTAGATTTAAAACCAATTATTGAAAAACACGGAACACCGCTGAAACTTACATTCTTGCCGAAAATTGGTATCAATATCAACCGCGCAAAAGACTATTTTAGAAATGCTTTTAAAAAGCATAAATACGAAGGCGAATATTTTTATACCTATTGTACCAAAAGCTCGCATTTTTCTTTTGTAGTTGAAGAAGCACTGAAGCATGATATTCACTTGGAAACATCGTCTGCTTATGATATTGACATCATCAACCAGTTGTATAAGAAGAAAAAAATCACAAAGGATATTTCCATTATCTGCAACGGATTCAAGCCTAAAGCATATACTTCAAGCATCTCCAAATTAATCAACGCCGGTTTCAAAAATGTAATTCCTGTGTTGGACAATAAAGACGAACTGCATATGTACAAGCGCAGCATAAGAACCAAAGAGCCTTTCAATATAGGCATTCGCATTGCTGCCGAAGAGGAACCTACGTTTCCTTTTTATACGTCAAGACTTGGCATTAAAGCTCGTGATATTTTGGAATTTTATGTGGATGAAATTGAGGGCAATGAAGAAAAATATCAGCTCAAAATGCTGCATATATTTTTAAATAAAGGAATTAAAGACGATATTTATTATTGGTCGGAATTGAATAAAGCCATCAACCTTTATTGCCAGTTAAGAAAAATTTGTCCCGAACTTGACAGCATCAATATCGGCGGTGGTTTTCCCATAAAACATTCGCTGGCATTTGAGTACGATTATCAGTTTATGATAAACGAAATTGTCGGAAATATTAAAGCTGCGTGCAAAAAAACAAAAGTGCCGATGCCCAATATTTATACGGAATTTGGCAGCTTCACGGTTGGCGAAAGCATGGCGCATATTTACAGTGTCATTGGAGAAAAAGAGCAAAACGACCGTGAAACGTGGTACATGATTGATTCGTCTTTCATCACAACTCTGCCTGACACCTGGGGCATCGGCGAAAAATTTTTAATGCTGCCGATTAATAAATGGGACAACGAATATCAGCGTGTAGTGCTTGGGGGAATTACCTGCGACGGACACGATTATTATGACTCGGAAGAGCATATTAACGAAGTTTTTCTTCCCAAAACTAAATCCATAGATTCTGACGACCCCGAAAATAAAAAGCCTTTGTATGTTGGTTTTTTTCATACAGGTGCATATCAAGACCAGATAAGCGGCTACGGCGGTATTAAGCACTGCCTCATTCCTTCGCCAAAGCACGTGATTGTTGAATACGACAAAAACGGTGCGTTAGAAGATTGGGTGTATGCAAAAGAGCAAACAGCACAAAGTATGTTGAAAATTTTGGGCTATCTTTGATTCGTAATTCAAAAAACAAGATATAGAGGTAGCGAGCAATTGCTACCTTTTTAGTATTTTTAATTTTACAGAAACAACACAGAATGAGCGAAGAAAAATCACTGAACTTCATCGAAGAAATTGTAGAAAACGATTTACAGGAAGGAAAATACAAATCCATTCTTACGCGCTTCCCACCCGAGCCGAATGGCTATTTACACATGGGGCATGCCAAAAGCATTTGCTTAAATTTCGGTTTGGCACAGAAATACGGCGGCAAAACCAATCTTCGTTTTGACGATACCAATCCCGAAAAAGAGGAAACCGAATATGTCGATAGTATTAAGGAAGATATTAAATGGTTAGGCTTTGGCTGGGCACAGGAATTATATGCATCCGACTACTTTGAACAATTATATCAGTTCGCTGTAAACCTTATCAAAAAAGGGCTTGCATACGTTGATGACAGCACAAGCGAGGAAATTGCACAACAAAAAGGAACGCCTACAACCGCTGGCGTTGGCAATAAATACCGCGAAAGAAACGTGGAAGAAAATCTTCATTTGTTTGAAGAAATGCGTGCAGGAAAATATAAAGACGGCGAAAAAGTGTTGCGTGCAAAAATTGATATGGCTTCTCCGAATATGTTGCTGCGCGACCCGATTTTATATCGCATCAAACATGCGGAGCATCATCGCACGGGCAATACGTGGTGTATTTACCCGATGTACGATTTTGCGCACGGACAAAGCGACAGCATCGAAAACATTACACATTCCATTTGCACACTGGAATTTGTTCCGCACCGTCCGTTGTACGATTGGCTGATTGAAAAACTGGAAATTTTCCCTTCTCATCAATACGAATTTGCGCGGCTCAACATGACCTACACCGTGATGAGTAAACGCAAATTATTAAAACTTGTCAACGATAAGATTGTTGAAAGCTGGGACGACCCGCGAATGCCCACAATTTCAGGAATGCGCCGCAGAGGTTATACATCCAAAGCTATCCGTGACTTTTGTGAACGCATCGGCGTGGCTAAACGCGACAACCTGATTGATTTGAGTTTGCTGGAATTTTTTGTAAGAGAAGATTTGAATAAAACGGCTTGGCGCAGAATGGTTGTGTTTGACCCGTTGAAGGTCATCATTACAAATTATCATGAAGAACAAGAAGAAATTTTGGAAGGCGAGAATAATCCTGAGGAAGAAAATTCAGGAACAAGAAATGTCATATTTACAAAAGAAATTTTTATCGAGCGCGAAGACTTTATGGAAGAACCGCCGAAGAAATTTTTCCGTCTTGCACCGGGACAAATGGTTCGTCTGAAATATGCATATCTGGTACGTTGCGACAATTTTGTAAAAGATGAAAATGGCAATATTACCGAAATTCATTGTACATATATTCCCGAAAGTAAAAGTGGCAACGATACTTCGGGCATTAAAGTAAAAGGTACATTACATTGGGTAAGTGCCAAATATGCAAAACCGATTGAGTTGCGGTTATACGACAGATTATTTACTGCCGAAGATATGGACAATATTGAAGGAGAATACACTGATTATCTCAATCCAAATTCTTTACAGATTTCAACGGCGTTTGCCGAACCTGCGTTATTAGAAGACGAAGAAAACAAGGCGTATCAGTTTATGCGTAAAGGATATTTTGTAAAAGATAAAATGTCAACACCCGAAAAGCCTGTATTCAACAGAACTGTCGGACTGAAAGACAGTTGGGCAAAAGAAATGAAGAAATAGCAGAAACGCTGTGCTGTGTGTATGGTATAATGTAAAACATAAGTCTCGCTGAAATTAATTTTCGACGGGACTTTTTTTTATTTCTTAATAACCGTAATAATGATGATAATGGGGTGGTCTGTGGTAATGATGTCTGCCGTAATACCCATGAGAATAACCGTTTCCATACGGATAATCGACATAGCAGGAACTCATGCACATTGCAACAAGTACTAGCACAATAAATACTTTATATCGCTTTAAAATGTTTTTCATCTGTTTATTTTTTAATTGTTTTTAATGGTCAGATGGAATTGACTCCGTTTCGCCAAATAATCATCTCTTTGGGTATGCAAAGTTCTTATGGGCTCATTTCATGTTTTAATTTTTAATTGTTATCGATTAATGCAAAACATAAATAAGAACATTTCTGTCAAACAAAGTTTAAGTTCTTCCGAAAAATATTTTGTTAAACGTTACTTGCAGTTACACGACTTTTCAGCGCTTCATCGAGAAATGCCGGAAGAATAATTTTTTGCGTGAGCAGGATTTTGTCTTCGTCTTCCAGCTTGTCCAGCATATCATAGTATTTTTCCTCTCCATGCTCATTGATAACGCGCTCTTTGTTGATGTCTTGCAACAAATGTTCGCGCATACTCATCGCATCCGCTTCGGGATGAAACTGCGTGCCAATCATTTCCGGAGAAAAACGAATTGCCATCATTGCTCTTTCCAAGGGCACATGCGGACGCTCTTTTTCAATCGCCAAAATGCTTGCCCCCATCGTATTTAAACGTTCAAGATTTGGTTCAATTACCTGATAATCGCGGCTATCAACGCCATAAAACGGATTGGATAGACTTTTAAAAAGCGGCTCGCTCAATCCTTCATGTGTTTTATGAATCGGGAATACTCCGAACGAAGTGGACTTTCTTTTACAAACTTTTCCCGCTTTAAAAAAACGGCAAGCGAGTTGAAATGAATGGCAAATAAAAAATACGTGTTTTTTATGTTCGTCGTTCGCAGTTAGATTATGGTTATACAAGCGGTTGATGAGTGCGAAAAATTTTTGTTCCCACAACCAACCTTCTTCATCAAACGGAGAGCCCGGACCTCCACTCGAAATATACACATCAAATGAAGTATCGGGCACTTCATCTTTTTGGCGTACGTCAAATACTACAACATGAAAAGGAGTGTCTTTTTCCGCTTCATATTTTTTCAGAATTTCCAAAATGCAACGTAATCCCTGATTTTTAAACCCATTGTTCATATCAAGAACCGCGATGCGTGTTCCTTGCTCATTAATCATGCTGCAAAGATAATTTTATTTCAAAAACTGGTCGCACACAAAGTCAACTACTGCACGAAAGTCATGTGTGTCATGGAATACAGCAAGCTGCCTGTCTGCACCGGTGCCGTGTTCTAAAATCTTCGGAACATAATTGATTGCGCTTCGCGAACCCAAGTCATCCACTATGTCGTCAATAAAATCGAGCAACTCGCCAATCAGAAGTTTTGTGTGTACTTCCTCCTCTTTACCGAAATCAATCAGCAATGCGTCAATACCGTAACGCGATGCGCGCCATTTATTTTCATTGATGAAAGAACGTTTATAAATCATGTAGTTCATGTTTTGCATGCGCAACTTGTACAATTTTGCACACACAGCCTGAAACAATGCAGCGACAGCAATAGTTTCATCAGTCGTAAGCATTACATCGCAAATACGAAATTCAATGGTATTGTAATGCGGATGCACACGCAAATCCCACCAGATTTTTTTCGCATTGTCAATGCACTTTGTTTTAATCAGTACTTTGATATAATTATCGTATTCTTCAATTGATTCAAAAAAATCGGGAATACCTGTGCGCGGAAACTTATCAAACACTTTTGAACGATACGATTTAAAACCCGTGTTGCGAGCTTCCCAAAAAGGCGAATTAGTCGAAAGTGCGTAAATATGCGGCAAAAAATACCGGACAGAATTAGCGATATGTATTGCCATTTCGCGCGTAGCCATGCCGATATGTACGTGCAAACCAAAGATTAAATTGGAACGCGCTGCATCTTGCATTTCATTTACAATCTCGTGGTAGCGCGGGTTTTCGGTAATGGATTGTGTTTGCCAAAGCGAAAAAGGATGTGTTGCCGACGCACCCACTCGCAAGCCCTCGGCGTTTGCATATTTTGCTATTGTTTCTCTCAGCAAGCGCACATCGTGGTACGCTTCCTCTGCATTTTGACAAATAGACGTGCCGACTTCTACGACTGCCTGATGCAGCTCCGCCTTCACTTTATCGTTCAGCAAATCTTTTTCTGCCTGCTCTACGATTCTGTTTTGATGCGACGTAAGCTCCCGTGTTTCGGGATTTACAATCATATATTCTTCCTCAATACCGATGGTAAATTGTTGGAAATTCATACCAACTGTTATTATGTGTTATTTGTCATTTGTTATCTGTTGTCGATTGTCTGTTATTTAATCCTGAAAACGAATAAACAGATAACCGATAACTATCTTATTTTAACGCCTGCATCGCGACAGCGCTTTGCAAATATTTCCCCCAGGTAAGATTGTCTTTTCCCGGTTCAAAAGCCGATGCCTTTTCGAGCGCAAACTTTGCTGCATATTCCACCACCCAGTTAAAGTTTTCCTCGCCTACAGAATTTCTGTCAGCATCAGGTGCGGGATTACAAAAATCAATAGCATAAGGAACGCCGTTTCTTACAGCCAACTCAACCGTATTAAAATCATAACCGAGATATTGATTAAGTGTTAATACATCATTTTCTAATTTTTTGTACAATTCTTCTGACGGATTGAAATTCGCTGAATACCGCAAGTGAAAAGGATTTCGCGGCTCATAAGGCATTATCTTTACATACTTTCCGCCAATACAATAGCAACGGTAATATTCTTCAAAAACAATTTCTTCCTGCAACAACATTACGAGTTGAGCGGTTTCTTTATGCTTATCAAAAAAATCTTCTTTATTTTCCAACCGATACACCGATTTCCAACCGCCGCCGGCAAAAGGCTTCATGTATGCGGGAAACTTCACATAGTCAAAAATGCTTTCCCAATCCAACGGATAGGCAAGATTCCTGAACGATTCTTCTGATGTATCATCGGGCAGCTGATATGACGGAAGAATCACGGTTTTCGGCACTTCCACACCGATTTTCGTGGCAAGGCAATTATTAAAAAATTTCTCGTCGGCGCTCCACCAAAACGGATTGTTGATAACAGCCGTTCCATTCAGTGCAGCATTTTTCAAATACGCACGATAGAACGGCACGTCTTGTGAAATTCTGTCGATAATCACAGCGTAATCAGTAGCTTCGCCCTGAACAGCTTTGTTGATTTTGACTGCTTCGGCAATAAATTTACCGTTTGCCAATTCATTTACTTTATCAATGAATGCCTGCGGAAAAGTATTCTCTTTGCCAAAGAGTATTCCGATTTTTTTTGAGTTTTTCATGATGTTCTTTTATGTCGGTAAATTTTATAAAACAGATAAATAATGCGGAAACATCTCAAGCCACATATTCCAGTCGTGCGGCGCATTACCGCGAATATCCAGCCGGTAATTGATATTTTTCTTTGATAAAATTTCGGACAGTCTCACATTTTGTGTGTAACAAATATCGGCATAAGAAGTTCCCAAAATAATTTGCAATTGCCACAAAGCGCCGTTATCATCATTCGGTAAATAATCAACAGGATTGTTGAAATAAACATTATCGTCATAATGATTATCTACCTGCGATTTAATGTCGAATACGCCACTCATTGAAATCATCGCATGATTTTTTTCAGGATGCCGGAACGCGAAGTTCGCTGCATGATAGCCGCCAAAGCTACACCCGGCAACGGTTGCCGTATGCCAGCCTGTTTCGTGTAATGCAAGTGGCAACACTTCTTCGGCAATGTACCTGTCGTATAAAGTGTGGTTATATGCACGTGTCGCAGGATGAACATTTTTATTGTACCAGCTCCATGAATCAATACTATCGACGCAATAAATTTTCACAAAACCGTTATCGATAAACCATTCTACCGACTGAATCAACCCCCTGTCTTTTGCTTCATAATATTTACCTTGCGAAGTCGGGAATAAAATAACCGGTCGTCCGGAATGCCCGAATACAAGCATTTCCATGTCTTTACCAATGATAGGCGAATACCATTTGTGATAAAATTCCTGCATCGTTTCGGGCTGAATTTGGTGTTGTAATTTTTCTTAAAAATAAGAATATTTTTTTCATGTGTTTATTTTTTATTTTTTTTAATTGCCACATAGAATGCCTCTAAATAATCATCGCTTTGGGTATGTAAAATACTTATGGGCATTTCATCTGTTTATTTTTTAATTGTCAGATGGAATTGGCTTCGCCAAACTCCGTTTCGCCATAAATAATCATCGCTTTGGGTATGCAAAGTTCTTATGGCTCATTTCATGAAAACAAAAAGAAATTTCCATTTATATTTCCGGTTGTGCTACACCGGCACAACGTCTTTAAATCTTAGGATTTTTGAAGATTCTGTTGTTTCACAAAAAGGATTGAAAATTTATTTTTGGATATATCTGTTAAATTACCATTAAATTTACGCCAAAATTTAGAAACGATAATAGTGCCTGATTACCTGACATATACGGACGAAGAGTTGGTACACGCAATGCGCTCCGACGATGAGGTCGCTTTTACTTCATTGTATTACCGTTATTGGGAATTGCTGTACAATACCGCTTACAAACGGCTGAAAGACCATGAACTGTGCGAGCAGATTGTGCAGGATGTGTTTACGGATTTGTGGATACGGCGCAAACAAACAATTATCTCCAATCTTCCCGGCTATCTACGCACTGCCGTGCAATATCAAGTTTATAAAATCGTAACAAGAAAAAACACCGGCGCGGCATTTTTTGAATTGTTCGAACAAATGGGTTCTCCGACTTATCATGCAGATGCGGGTATAAAATACAAAGAATTTGCTGCACTTATTGATTCCTGGATGGAAACACTCCCCGCCAAAAGGAGAGAGATTTTTCAACTGCATTATTTTGAAAATCTGAGTTCCCCGGAAATAGCCAAACGACTGAACCTTTCTCCCAAAACTGTTCGTAACCAGTTAGGTACTTCTCTCGAATCATTTCGCATAAAGCTTTCCCAATTTCTTTCTGTTATGCTTATGTAAGCCCAAGTTCACTCTCCTATTGAACATATTATTTAAAAATACATATTTTCTTTCTTATTGCCATTTGCATAAAACTTAAAAAAAACTTCATTTTTCTTTGGGCTAATTTTCCGTTTTGGGTACATATACAAGCATAAGGGAAAAAATGAGTTCAATATTGCATAAAAAACAATTACAAAAGCTGATAAAGAAATTTCTTGACGGTCACGCGACCACCGAAGAAATAGCTTTCTTGGAAAAATATTATGCACATTATGAACAGGAAGCAGACATTTTGGAGACACTTCCACAAGAAAACAAACAGCATCTTTCCGTACGGATAGAAAGAAAAATACTACAACGCATTCATTCCGATGAAAACAACTCGGCAACCAACAAAAAAGCTGTGCAGCCTGCATACAGGTGGGCTGCTGCGGCAGCAGTCTTTTTACTTTTATCACTAAGCGGATATTTATTTATACAAAAACGAGATACCAAAACTAAACTGCAATTAGCTGCGAGCGCTATTGTGCCCGGTCATAATGGCGCTATACTTACATTGAGTAACGGCACAAAAATATTATTGGATAGTGCCGGACAAGGAAGCATCACGTCTCAAGGAAATATGACAATTGTTAATCGGAACGGAGCAATTGCTTATATCAATAATCCAGCCGATGAACAAACAACAAATGCTGTTACATACAATATGCTGGAGACACCTCGCGGACGACGCTTTAAAGTTACTCTTCCCGATGGCACGCAAGTGTGGCTCAATTCAGCATCTTCGCTAAAATATCCTACCGCATTTAACGGCAGCGAGCGCGATGTTGAACTTACAGGCGAAGCGTATTTTGAAGTAATCCATAACGAAAAAAAGCCTTTTATTGTACATACATCAAAAACAAAAGTCCGCGTGCTCGGCACAGGATTTAATGTGATGGCATACAATGATGAATCTGCCGAACGTACGACACTAATACATGGATTGGTTCGGGTATCTGCCTTAAACGACAGCTCGAAACAAGTGATTATACACCCGGGACAACAAGCGATATTACGTGCCAATAATACAGCTTTAAATGTTCGTCAGGCTGATACATCGGAAACATTGGCTTGGCTTAACGGCAACTTTATTTTCAATAACAGGGATATTAAATACATCATGCGGCAAATAGCCAGGTGGTACGATATATCTGTTCAATACCAAGGAAATGTGGACAATGTGCACTTTGAAGGATTATTATCTAAAAGAGAAAATATAGGCGATATTCTCGAAGCTATTCAAACAACAAATGAAGTTCATTTCAAAGTAGAAGGCAGAACCATTACGGTAATTGCCGGAAAAACTGAATAACAATTTAAAAATTGCGAACTAAGCTTAGACATAAAGGTTTTCAAAAAATTAAAACAAGTCTCTCCGAATGCATGCGGCAAAGATAGTGTTCTAAAATTGAAGACTAATTCTTGATGATTATGAATATTTAAAAACTCCAAAACTTTAATAAAATATGAAGTTTAACTATGCTTACGCAAGGCATGGGCGGCACCTTGCATACAAAAAACGCCGCTTTGCTAAATTTATTGGGGTTTCTTTTACACTAATTTTTCTCCTGTGCGGCAGCAGAGTCTTTAGCCAGGAAGTAAGCCTGAATGTGAAAGAAGAGAAACTTGCCGTAGTATTAAAGCAAGTCTCACAACAAACCGGATACCAGTTTATTGCTTCGCCAACGCTGTTAAACACAGCAAATCCGGTTACTATTGACGCTAAACATATGGAGCTGTTAAAGTTTTTAAGTACCGTGTTCAACGAGCAACCCATAACATACACGGTCAAAAACAAAATCATTATTGTCATTCGAAAGCCTGAAGCTATTTCAAGCAATGGAAAAGTTGTAAGCCAAATAATAACTTCTCAATCCAATGACTTGAACGGTAAAGTAACCAACGAAGCTGGAGAACCGTTAGCTAATGCTACTGTCATTATTGCGAATAAACACTATGGCACGCTTACCAATACGGAAGGTCTGTTTCACTTATCGGGCATCAAAGATGCTCAATTAGAAATAGAAGTTTCATATACAGGTTTTGGCACAAAAAAGCTCAAGGTAAAAACATCCGATTTTATCAATGTAATGCTCCGTCCGTCCGACAACGAACTGGACGTAGTACAAACAATGGCATACAGCAAAACAAGTATGCGCTATAACACAGGCACGGCATACACTGTTACTGCAAAGGATATAGAAAAAAATCCTGTACCCAATGTATTGCAGGCTATACAAGGCAGGGTGCCGGGTATGTTTATACAGCAACTTACCGGTACACCCGGTGGTGCATTTAATGTAACCATTCGCGGAAGAAGCACAATTGACGACCAGTCTCCGTTATATGTGATTGATGGTGTGGCTTATCCGGCTGGCGGCAGTAATGGGGGTTCTTATGGAAGTGGCACTTTACCATTATATAAAACAAACGTAACAGGCGTTTCTCAAAGCAACAATCCTTTGCAGGGTGGCAATGCGTTGAATTATCTTGACCCTTCGCAAATTGAAAGTATCAATGTGCTGGAAGGTGCGGATGCTACGGCTATTTATGGCTCGCGAGGCGCCTATGGCGTAGTCATTATTACCACTAAACACGGGAGTGCCGGTAAGCCTAAATTAAATCTCAATACTTATTCAGGTATATCCGCAAGAGGTTCTGCACCCAAGTTGCTCAACACACAGCAATATCTCAATATGAGGCGGGAAGCCTTTCTCAATGACTCCGCGAATGGCAATAATCCGCTCGCTGCAATATACGGCGCCATTAATCCGGCGCTGAATAGTCTTTTCCCAACGTATGATTTAACCGAATGGGACACGACAAAATATACCGATTGGCAAAAATATTTTTCCGGTACCAATGCCATGACTACTAAATTAAATGCTACTTATTCAGGCGGCACACAGAACCTGAATTTCATTATAGGCGCTTTTTACAATGACTTGCAAAGTGTGCAGCGCGGCAAAGGACACGACAGAAGCGGCGGTATGAATTACGATATCAGAAGCACCACACCGGATAAAAAACTGACAGTCGATTTCTCCGGAAATTTTTCTACCGATGTCAATACCATGGTGCCATTCGACTTTACAAATGCTTCCATTAATCTGGCGCCCAATGCACCGTCGCTATTTGCTGACGGCAAGCTTAACTGGGACATTGACGGATTTGATAATCCCGCTAAATCTTTATTCGAACAATATCATAATACCACTAACAATCTCTTAGCCAATCTGTCTTTTAATTATGTTCCCGTAAAAGGCTTAACCATTCACTTAACCGGCGGCTATAACCTGTTATCGGCAAAAGAGTTCAGGGGCTTTCCTTCGGAATACTTCAACCCTACCGGGTTCAGCACCAGCGAGGTAAACAGTGTACTGAATTATTATACCATTCACACGCTTACCCTTGAGCCGAATGTGAACTATACCACATTATTGGGCGGTGCCAAAGGCAGACTGAACATTACAGCAGGCGGTACTTTACAAGACCGCTCTACGGACAATCACTATCTTACCGGCTCGGGTTTCTTAAGCGATGCTTTGATGTACAACCCGGCTTCTGCCGCACAAGTCAATACCTCCGAATATTATAACCTTACGCCCAACAGGTATGCGGGTTATTTTGGAGTTATCAACTATACCTACGACAATAAATATATCCTCAACCTCAATGGTAGGCGCGACGGCTCCACCCGTTTTGGTTCCGACAAGCAATTCGGCAACTTCGGTTCCATTGGTGGCATATGGATTATCAGCGACGAAAAATGGTTTAAAAACAATATATCATTTATTGATTTTGCCAAATTGAGAGCTAACTATGGAACAGTAGGCGGTGATGGTATTGGCGATTATCAGTTTGTTGATATTTACACGTTAAATTCTAACTCTTACCAGGGTTCTCAAGGGTTGAGTCCGACCAGAATTGCCAACCCCAATCTTCAATGGGAAAGTAATAAGGAAAGTGAAGTGGGGCTTACGCTCCAGTTTCTAAAAGACCGTATTACGCTTGACGGGGACTTTAACAACAGGAAAACATCCAACCAGTTGATACAACAGCCGATTTCAACAGTTACAGGGTTTAGTCAATTTCCCAAAAACTCGCCGGCGGTTATCCGTACTTACGGAATTGAGTTTAGCTTATCTACTAAAAATATCGAGTCAAAAAACTTTTCATGGCGAACTATGTTGAATATGACTATCCCGAAAAGCAAGCTCGTTTCTTTTCCGGGCTTAGCGCAGTTACAGAATTTTAGCTACCAAATCGGGAAGCCGACTACCGGTATACTGCTGTATAAATATGACAGCGTAGATTCCCAAACCGGTCAATATATTTTTACCAATGCTGCCGGAGACTCGGGTCCTTTCTCTTACGGGTCAGGGGCGCAATTGGACCAAACTAAAGACCGAACTGTATTTAAGAATCTTGGGCCCAAATTCTATGGTGGGTTTGAAAATACATTCAGCTACAAAGGACTCTCACTCAGTTTCATGTTTTACTTTGTAGATGAAGACGGTCCTACCTACGCCGGCTCTTTACCATACCAACCCGGCTACTTTAATCAGAATATTACGACTGAAGCATATAAAGAAATGTGGCAAAAACCGGGCGATAAAGCTACCCTTCAGGGAGCCAGTCAAAGTGTACTCGCCTTAACTTCCCAGAATAATTTCCGTTTTAGCACAGGCGCATACAGCAATGCAGCTTTCGTAAGGTTAAGCAATGCAAATATTGCCTACACTTTCCCGCCGAAGTGGCTGAAAAAAGCAGGTATTTCAAGATTGCAGGTATATGCTTCCGGGCAAAACCTGCTGACCATTTCAAAATATGGTGGTCTCGACCCCGAAAACCTGAGCCCGAACCTGATGCCGCCATTACGCATTTTTACCGGCGGCTTAAACATCACTTTTTAAACTGAACTATTATGAAAAAAGTACAAAATAAAATTACCTTTTCTTTCCGCAGGCTGTTTTGGATACTTGCAATTATTACAATCATCGGTTCGGGGTGTAAAAAATTCCTGAGCATTCCGTTACCTACCAATAATATAGCCGGAGTGGCGGTCTTTACCAACGATGCTTCCGTTGTTGCCGCACTCAACAATGTATATAGCCAGATTATAACCTCTGATGTTCTTTCCGGCAACGGCAGCATTGGACAATACTCCGGGCTTTATACCGACGAACTAACGTATGAAGCAAGCGCCAACAATACAGCTATACAGCCTTTGTATCTGAATACGGTTGTAAGCGATAATACAGGTGGTATGTGGACAGGGATTTATAACCGTATTTATTCCGTGAACCGCGCCATCGAAGGCATCACAACAGATTCGAGCCTGCTGCACAAAAACCAATGGCTCGGCGAGGCTTATTTCCTTCGCGGCTTCCTGTATTTTTATCTGACGAATCTCTATGGCGACGTGCCGCTGGCAACTACTTCGCTATATACTACTAACAATACATTAAGCCGAAATCCTGCCGCCGATGTGTATAAGCAAATTATCTCCGATTTAAAGCAGGCGCAGTCTTTATTGACCGATGATTATATTGACCTGAACGGCAACCAAACCACTGACCGGGCGCGTCCCAACAAAGCGACGGCAACTGCCATGCTCGCAAGAGTATATCTCTATACTAAGGATTATAAGGATGCGGAAGCACAGGCGGACAGCGTTATCAGCAATTCCGGTTACCAACTTGAATCATCTTTGAACAATGTTTTTCTTAGCACCAGTAAAGAAATGATTTGGGGGCTTGACCCATCGCACCTAATCAATGTTGTTCCGGATGCCCCTGCGTATATTGTTATTGCCGATACTACGCCGCAGGCATCTCAGGTAAATGGTGTATTAAGCAGCAACCTGCTTAGTGCTTTTGAACCGGGCGACCAAAGACGTGTAAACTGGGTGGATAGTTCTACTACTTCTACCGCAGTTTATTATTATGCTTATAAATATAAGGTACGTACAAACATAACAGCCGTTTCAACAGAATATCTTGTGCCGCTTCGCCTTGCAGAACAATACCTGATTCGTGCGGAAGCGCGCGCTTACAACAATAATCTTGAAGGCGCAAAAGAAGATTTGGATATGGTAAGAACAAGAGCGGGCTTACCGAACACCACGGCATCATCTCAAAGCGCTCTACTCACTGCCATACTGCACGAGCGGCAGGTAGAGCTCTTTACAGAATGCGGGCATCGCTTCTTCGACCTACGAAGAACGGGCAATTTAGATAAAGTAATGAACGTAGTATCTCCGCAAAAAGGTAGCAGTTGGCAATCCTTCGAGCAATGGTGGCCCATCCCTACCAAAGACATTCAGGAAGACCCGAATCTGACGCAAACACCGGGTTACCAGGAGTAAAGAGTAAGTACAGAAACAATATGTCGTGGCTGCATTCGTCCGCACCACGGCAACAAAACAAGAAGTTCTTTAAAATGTTGGGGTAATGAAGAATCGGAAAACGCCTGCACCGTCATTGCCGCACAGGCGGCAATCTCATAAAACATTAAGGCATTAAGAAAATTAAGTCTTAATGCACCTAAACTCCCTTAATGGTTTAAAAATGCAGGAATCAAAAAACAAAGCATTATTTTAAAAAACATAATAAAACAAAAAAGAATGAAAAGGATATGTTCAGCAGGTATCGGGATTATATGTGTTATGTTCGCCGCAAAGGCGCAACAGGTTCCGTTTACTATTTACGGTTCGTTTAAAAATATGACAGATATTCCTTCCAAGGTCTATCTTATCTACGCACCTTTTTTGCATAAGCCTACGGACAGCGCCATGGTACAAAACGGCAAATATCAAATTACCGGTATTACTGAAAAAGCCGTAGGTGCGCAATTGAGCCTCAATAATCCGCCCGATTTTAAAGATGCAAAAAGCATAGCCCAATTGATTTTGGATAAAGGAGAATTGAATATTGTATCCGATGGTTCTTTTAACCAAATAACCGTTACAGGCAACGGTTCAAAAACTCAAAATGAATATGATAGCATTCTTACTGAAAATCGCAAACTGTCAGTAGAAGTTAATAAAGAAATGACATCAGACAGTTTTAAAACAGACGCAGCTTTTAAGCAGGCAACCATGCAAAAATTTTATCATTTGCTGTCATCCTCGCTGGAAAGCCTGATTGTGTATGTACGCAAAAATCCCAACTCGGAAATAGCGCCTTATCTCACTTACACATTGGTATCTACCGGCTATGTCACGCCTGCCATGCAGGATACATTGGCACAGAATATTCCCGCACCGGCACGGCAAACTATATTGGCGAAGCAAATAGACAGTTTAGTGGCAAAGAATAAAGAAAGAGCCAAAGCAATAGCAGAAGCCAAGGAAGCTCAACAAAAAGCTGCTGAAGAAAAAGTGCCTGTGGGCATTAAAGCCCCCGACTTTACGGAGAATGATGTAAATGGCAATCCGGTAAGCCTTTCTTCTTTTAAAGGCAAATATGTGCTGGTCGATTTTTGGGCAAGCTGGTGCGCGCCTTGCCGCGCCGAAAATCCGAATGTAGTAAAAGCTTATAATGAATACAAAGACAAAGGCTTTAATATTCTCGGCGTTTCCCTCGATGGCACTTCAACCAAAAACGCATGGCTCGCAGCCATTAAAAAAGACGGTCTTACATGGACGGAAGTTTCTGACCTCAAAGGTTGGGAAAATGCCGCAGCCCAATTGTATATGGTAACTGCCATTCCGCAAAATTTTCTTATCGACCCGAATGGTGTTATCATAGCAAAAAACCTACGCGGCGATGCTTTGGAAAGCAAGCTGGCAGAGATATTTAAAAAGTAACCGGCACAAATTATTTTAACTAAGAAAAATGAACATTAAACAACTCCTTGCAGGCGCATTACTTTTGCCCGCGCCTGCATTATTCTCTCAAACACCTGCTGCCAATACAAACGATACATTGGCGCAACAA
The DNA here is from genome assembly GCF_001659705.1 of Arachidicoccus sp. BS20. Taxonomy (NCBI): domain Bacteria; kingdom Pseudomonadati; phylum Bacteroidota; class Chitinophagia; order Chitinophagales; family Chitinophagaceae; genus Arachidicoccus; species Arachidicoccus ginsenosidimutans. The sequence continues at coordinate 238,395 of NZ_CP015971.1, read as the reverse complement.
CAGCAACTGCTGGTAAGCATCGGGAAAATGATTCAACAAAAGCATTATTCCCCCAAACCTTTTGATGATGCTTTTTCCGAAAAAGTATTCGATAATTTCCTCACACAACTGGACGGCGAAAAAAATATTTTCCTGCAATCCGATATTGATTCCTTGAGCAAATACCGGACAACCATTGACGATGAAATTGAAGGCAATGCGCCGATGGATTTTTATCCCGCAGCGATTGTTATTTTCAAAAAAAGAAGGACAAAACTAAAGGAGCTCTACACAGAAATATTATCCAAGCCATTTAATTTTTCCAAAGATGAGCTGTACCAACCATTAACCGACAGCCTGCATTATCCCGCCGATGAAGCAGCCGACATACAGGCATGGCGGCAACGGCTAAAATACAGGACACTTTTGGCTTACAGCAATTTGCTTACACAAAAAGAAAAAGCCAAACCAACGGATAATATCAGTAAAAAATCAAATGCCGAACTGGAAAAAGAAGCCCGCAACAGCGTGAAAGCATTTTATGACCGCTACTTTGAAAGCAGGTTTAATGCAGAAGCATTTAACACTATGGCGCAATTCAGTCTTTTTGTAAATGCCATCGCGCACGAGACCGACCCGCACACTGATTACTTTTCTCCGATAGAAGAGCGTAGCTTTCAGGAATCTTTAACCAACAGTTTTTACGGCATAGGTGTTCAATTAGACCCGAACCTGAAAGACGGGCAACCGGTTATCACGGGAATTATTGTCGGCGGAGCTGCATGGAAAAGCAAAAAAATAGATGTAGGAGATGCTATCTTGAAAATAGGCGAAGGCAATGAACCGATGAAAGACATTTCCGGTTACTCAATGATTGACATTATCAAAATGGTACATGGCGCAGAAGGCACCACTGTAAAACTTGCTATCAGAAAAGCATCAAACGGCTTGGTACAGGAAGTAAGCCTTACAAGACAAAAAGTAAATGTAGAACAGGCTTCAGCCAAAAGCCTCATCATCCGGGACAATAATAAAAAAATCGGGTATATATATCTGCCGGAATTTTATGCCAATCTCGGTTCAAATGCAGGTGTACAGTGCTCTACAGATGTAAAGAAAGAAATTGAAAAACTAAAAACCGAAAACATTGACGGACTGATTATCGACCTGCGCAACAACCCCGGCGGCTCGGTAGCAGACGCTGCTAAAATGATAGGCTTTTTTGTTCCACAAGGACCCGCATTACAATTGCAGCTATACACAAATGGCAAAAAACAGAGACAAATTGTGCCGGACTATAATACAGATTCTTCCGGTTTATTATATTCCGGACCAATGACTGTAATGGTAAATGAAATGACCGCATCGGCAGCAGAAATATTTGCAGGTGCTATGCAGAATTATCATCGCGCTATCATTATCGGCAGTACCACTACTTATGGAAAAGGTACGGCGCAAATGCAATTACCACTTGGCAAAACAGGCTCAAATCATTTGCCGGAATATGGCGAATTAAAACTAACGATAGGAAAGTTCTATCGCATCAACGGCGGCTCTACGCAACTGAAAGGCGTATCGCCCGACATTGTAATACCGGATTTATATGAAGCGCTGCACAAACAGGAAAAGGACAATCGGAATGCTTTAGCTTGGGATGAAATTGCATCGGCAGCCTACACGCCATGGCAACCGGCTTATAACATGAAGAACATTCTGTCCGAAGCACAAAAATCAGTGGACAATAATCCGGTTTTCAAATCTATAATTGCAGTCAATAACCTGCAAAAAACAAATAGAAATATGCCGGTCAGTTTGGACTTAGTACAATACAGGAAAAATCTGTCAAGCGTTCAGAAGTTACAGGATATAGCCGGAGAAGCTGCCGCCTCTGTTACTCCGTTATCCGTAACAGCTTCCCAAACCGATTATAATAAATTTTATAAAAATTCAAATAAGGCGGAACAAGGGATGTATCAAAACTGGATTAAAAACGTCTCCAAAGATGTGTATATCCGCGAGAGTGTGAAAATATTGAACAGCATGATTAAAGATTAAATCGCCACGAGGTTCAATTTTCTCTATACGCGATACTGTATCACAAAATATAACTAAAAAATCGAGTCAACATGGTCCCGATTTTTTAGTTACATATTTTGTCTCATCAGATAAAAAGCCCCATTTTCAAATTCTGCAAATATTTCTACCGAAATGTTTTTGGATTTCGACACTTTTACAAAATATGGTTTCAGCACCTCAAATTCCGGTCTTAGCTCAATATTCTCAATTTCAAATTCAAGCGTTGTGCTTGTTTTGCTATCGGTATAATTGAATGCCGCATTTCCATAGCGGAATTCTAAATGCTCAATCAGAATTTTGATTTGTTTTTCCATTGTAACAATATTTCTTTTTGAAGTTTCGGCTTCTTCTGTCGGCTCGTCAAATAAAGCAGCTTGTTTGTCAATTTTTCGATAGTAAGTGTTTCGTTTTATTCAACAACTTTTCCGTAATAGAAACTCTTAATGACTTCTGCGTATTTTCTGCGTTCATAATATCTCCTCCGACCGCGGCTGCTTCACGAATCTGTTGGTTTAAATATTCATTTTGAATAAAATTTTCTGCAAGAAAATCCTGAAACAAATTTATTACTTCAACACGTGGCACAATGATACATTCCAAGTATTTCAAAGGATACATCCTTGGTCATTATCTTCTACTGACAGGTGTCTTAATGCAAGTTATTTTGTTTCGTCGGCGGGGTATCTGATCGATAGAGAAGCGCTTTTAACCACCCATCTATAATATTCAGTGCTTCTAATGAAAAACCTTCATGCAGACTGCCATATTCATTTATTTGACAGGTTTCACAATGAAGAAACAAATGGTTTAGTCCGGGCAATAAAACCGTAGTAACATTTTTATTACCACCTTCTGATAAATAATTTTCCCAATTTTTCAGATTGTCCGGAGAAACCATTAGATCTTTATCGCCGTTGAGCGCAAGCACAGGAACTTTTATATGACTAAGAATCAGTTGCGCATTGTAACGGATAAAATAACGATACCAAGGTGTTGTTGCCGACTGAATGTAACTGTAAACGGGAAATCTAAAATGGTCAAACTTAACGTTTAATGTATTGAAATAAGCATCATCTCTTTTCTTCCAATTGTCATAAGTTTCGTTCAGTTTATCTTTCATGTTTGCCGAATCGGCATATTCATAAGCAGTAATAAACATGAGCTTATCAATTTCATTGGAACGGACTTTATTTGTATCGCTCAATACCGAGTGATTAACAAGGTCTTCATTTTGTTTAATCAATGCATCCAATCCGTTCATTGCCAAGCCCGCAATACTTATAAGAAAAGCCACATCTTTTGATTTTGCGGCAGCAATAGAAATGGCTGCGCCGCCTTCGCTATGTCCAAGCAGTCCTATTTTGTGCGGATTAATGTTTTTATATTTTTGCAAATAATGCAAAGCAACAAGCGCATCATTTGCAAAGTCTTCGGTCGTAGCATCTTCGTATTTTCCGGTTGTCTGTCCTACGCCTCTGTCATCCATACGCAGCACGGCAAAGCCTTTCCGGGTAAGGTAATCCGCGATTTGCGAAAATATCGGATGCCCTGCCATTGAGCCGTCTCGGTCTTGCTTTCCCGTACCGGAAACCAAGACGATTGCCGTAAAATTTTTGCCGTGCAAAGGCATTGTTATAGTTGCGCCGTAACGAATGCTTGAATCCCGATTATAAAACAAAACACTGTCTTGCTTGTAGGGTAATGCGTTTTGGGCAAAGGAAATTGAGAAAATAAATGGACACAGTATTATTCCGATAAGTTTAATTGTTTTCATTTCTAATTAGTTGTAAAAGATTTTTCTTTCGCCGCTTTTACCATTTCCACAATTTCATCTTTTAACCCTGTGGGACTGCCTTTATAGCCTACATTGGTATTACGTATTTGCCCATTGCCGTCGATAATCACTTTAAAAGGAATGCCCGATATATGTATTAATGATGCATATTTTTGATACACACCGCTTGTAGTATCATACAGAATATGAAAATCGAAGCCTTTGGATTTCACGTATTCAACCGTTTGCTTTTTGTAATCCGGCTTTGTTTCCTGCGTATCTATGAAAAAGAACAGCACATCTTTATCGTTCTTAAAATATTCTTTTGCCATATTCATTCCGGAAAAAGATGCCTTGCACGGCGCGCACCAGGTAGCCCAAAAATCCAGCACCACCGTTTTGCCTTTTAACTCGTTTAAAGAAATTGTTTTACCATGTTGGTCTTGCAGCGAGAATGGCGCAGCCGTTATGTTCACGGCAGACTTGCGCACTTCTTCACGCAGCAATTCCATGGTATGCGTATCTTTAAGGCTTTCAACATAATTGTCAAAACCTGCATCACTTTTATGCTGCACAACATATTCTTTGCGCAGCATTTCGAGGATACCGGAAGTCGCCTGATTATGCCGAACGCTTTCTACTAAAAGATTGTGCAGCACATCTTTCTTTTTCAGTTTTTCAAAAAGTGTTGCCTGCGTTTGGTTCAGGTCGGCAGAACTGTATTGCATTTGTTCTTGCGCATCGGTTGCCATTTTAAGCGCATCATTTATTTTATTGTTTTCCAACAATATTCGTGCTTGTATAACTTTATCTCTCAACGTCATTTTATTGACAAACACATTCCATTCGCCCGAACTCATATACCAATATTCGTGCGGCTTGTTTTGCAAAAAATAATTCCATCGTGAAAAAATCGGCTGTGAGAAATACAAGGCACTGTCGGCAGGTAGCGTTTTCCAATCAGCATAAGGAATTTCAACAAGCTTGTAATACACTTCAGGTAAATTGTCAAACGGCATTTCATCAACAAGCTTTAAAGCATCCGTTTTTTTTCCTAAAGCAATGTAACAGGCTGCCAATTGCCAATAAACAAACGTATAGCTGACGTTCAGCATTTTGTCGGTGTTTTCATCAGTTGTATGATATGGATATGCTTTCAAAAAAGCGCTCGCCGCAACAATCACATCCTCGGGTTTGCGAAGCGATTGCAGGTACTGATAATCCTTTTTTTTCTTCATCAAGCCGTTTGGGTATTGCTGCATGGCGATATTGTGAATAGAATCCGCCAATGCGGTATCTTTCAAATTTTGCTTGGCAATTATCCACGCTTTAAAATAATTTTCATCGCTTGCTTCCTTACCAACCAGATAATTAACCGCGCGTCTTAATTCTGGAATTGCATTTTCGTGCTTATACCCGGAAATGGCTTCTGCATACGGCAATACTAAACGACCAGCCGATTCGTGATGCCTTATTATTTCGTTGCTCAGCCACATATATACAGCCGTGTCGCTGATGGAAAAATTTTTGAAATACTCCGGCACACCATAGCCGTAGCGCGGCGCACGCATCAGTCCATAGCCCGCTTCCGCGCCGGCTTCAAACATATTATTCCTGCTTCCGCACATGATATAATATCCTATATCATTGTTATTATCAACAGTATCGGCTGCTTTGTTCGTCATAGCAAAGGCAATCAATCCCGCATTTTGCGGAGCGGGAAATTTTAATTTTATCAGGAAAGAATCGCGCGACATTTTGGGCATTTTCGTCTCCATAAGCGACCAATGATAAGATGTATCAAAAATGTACGCTCTTAAATAAATTTGTTGTCCTGCTTTGAATTGCGCGGTATCAACATGATAAATCATTGCAACCGTATCGCCGGGAAAGATTTTTGGCGATTCTATTTGTAACCGACCTTGTGTGCTTTGCGCATTTGATTGAAGACTTAATAACCCAAACGCTGCGAGAGATAAAAAACTATGCTTAAATTTCATTTTATATTTACTTATTATTTGGATTGAGGGGCTGTTTAAGTTAATTAAAATAATTTTTGTAACGAGCAATTTAGAGCTGCATTTTATTCCATTAGGAACATTTGTCTGGTAGAAAATGTATTTTAAGCTAATCATGCGTTTCTTCGGAGCGCTTGATTCATCATTTTGCATCGACTACCAATCCAATGTTCCTCACAGAACATAGAATTTGCAATGTTCATTATTCATTTTTTACAATTAACTTAAACAATTTCTGAGATTTCTCGGTCGTTCCTCCTTCGAAATGACGACACACAGATTTCAATTTTTATTCATCATCAATTTTTGATGAACAAGAAAACGCCAACATTGTTATTTCGACTAAAGGAAGAAATCTCAACTTGGCAATTCTTAATTAATTACGGGTTCGGCTCAATTTCTGGATTCAACTGAAGATTCCATGCCGCAATAGGAAACACATAGCGGTTGCTTGTCGGAGCAAGCGTGTACGTTTGTCCATTAATTACACGTGTGAGCGTTTCCGCGAAGCGGCTGTCGTCTTTCAGACGGCGCATATCCCACCAACGAATGTTGCGGCAGAAAAATTCTCTGTCGCGTTCTTGTATTACTATTTTCAACGCATCGTCCGCGCCGCTTGCTGTGAGTGCAACATAATCTGCCGCTTTAAATCTTTTTACACGCAGCTTGTTTACCCATGTCATAGCATCAGCAGGCAGGTTATTGCGAGCATAGTATTCCGCTTTTATCAGCATCATTTCCGGCACGCTGGGACCAATGTTGCGCGCTTCGCCCAAAGACATATCTTTTGTAAAATACCTGCTTGCCGTGTCTGTAGCATCATAAATAACGGTTGTTCCATCTTTTGTAAATAACTGATAACGCAAATCTTTCGTACCCAGCTCTTTCAGCAACGTATCGCTCAAGCGCATGGCTGTGGACGAATAGGCAATTCCCTGAATAACTACTTTGGATAATAAAATTTCAGGGTCGTTTTTTCTTACCGGATAATTTGCACTTGAAATAGCCCCTGAAACTGTACTTAAATCATTTAAAGAACTGTTGAGCGCCAAAGCGCTGTCGGCATACGCATTAGCATTCGTATAATCTGCCATATACAAATAAACGCGTGCCAACTCGCCATAAGCCGATGCTTTCGATGGTAATGTCGTAAACTGCTGCGTTGTGGGCAAATTGGGCAAAGCCGTTTTTAAATCTGTAATAATTTGACTGTATGTTTGTTCAACGCTTGCTCTTTTCAATGACTGCGTGGTTGTTTCTTTCAAAATTAATGGAACACCTAAATCTGTGCTTGCTGTTGACGCATTGTAAGGCTTAGAATATGTCTGAACAAGATTAAAATACGCATCAGCCCTATGCACCAAAGCTTCTGCAAGCAATTCGTTTTTTGCAGATTCCGAACTGTCCGTAACTGATGGAAGCTCTGTAAGCACAATATTTGCATTGGTAATCACATTATACATATTGTTCCAGTTATCATCCTGATAATAATAGGCGCTTGTTGGAGAATAAATTACATCCAGCCACCTGTAACTGTTGATAGACCACGCATAGTAATCGCTTGACAGCATGGTATTTACTTCCGATGAACTGTCCTTAAATTGTATATCATCGGACGCGTAATCACTGATGGCTGCGCCCACTCTTTCAAAAGTGGAAGTATTGTTCAACAAATCACGATAATTGGAATATTCGCCCGGAACATTAATGCCTTGTGTTTTGATATTTACATACTTTTCGCAGCCTGTCGCAGCTACCAAAACGACTATTGCGAATAAGTATATGTGATAGTTCAAAAATTTCTTGTTATTCATTATCAAATAATTTTAAAAATTAGCATTCAGAGAAAAAGTGTAAGATTTTGCCGGCGGCAAGCTGTAACTGTATCCCGGACTTGACGGAAAATCGGGGTCGTAACCCTGGTCATTGGCTTTCCATATCATACCGAGATTTCGTACTGTTGCCGAAATACTTATTCCTTTAACTATATTTTTAGGCAGAATGGAAGAAGGCAGTGAATAGCTAAGAGATATTTCTCTCAGGCGTATATAGTCAGACGATAATACATTGGCATCGGAATACATATAACGGATAAGGCTGTAATTTACCTGCGTTGCAGTCCCGTTCAAGCCCGGAACATTTGTTTTATTTTCATCGCCGGATTGCTTCCATCTTTTAGCTATGTCGGCATTTACATCGTAGTTGAGCGAATAATAGGATGTGATATAATTGTTTATCGTTGGTCTTAGGAATACGCCGCCGAATTGGTAAGTTGCCAATACATAAAGCGAAAAATTCTTATATCGTAAAGTCGTATTCCAACTGCCGAAGTACGGTGCATTTTTGCGCCCTGCCGCTTTCAGGTCTTTGAAATAAACATTACCGTTATAGGCAATCTTATCCCCTGCGGCATCATACACCAATGTTGAACCCATGGAATCAAGCCCTGCATTTCTGAATACAAACAGCTCATTTGAGGGAAAGCCGTTTACATTAGATATTTGTGTAGGCGTATAAGATTTGTAGGATGATGTAATTGCCGACGTATCAAAATTCTTATCTATAATTTTATTGGTATTATACGAGAAAACCAATCCTGTACTCCAGTCCCAATCTTTTCTGCGGACAATATTTGCCCGAAGGCTTGCATCTACGCCATGCCCGTTCATGCTGCTTGCATTACGTGTAAGATAATAGCTGCCGATAGTTCCGGCATAAGCGGCATTGATAGGGAATGAATACAGCAAGTCTCGTCCTCTTTTAACATACACATCTACATTACCCGAAAGCACCCTGTTAAAGAGCGAAAAGTCCAGCCCAATATTGGTTACGGATGTTTTTTCCCATTTCAGTTCAGGGTCGGCAAGAGAATAAACGCCTGAAGCGGGCAGCCCTGTTGTTCCATCATTGCTCGCTGCCGAAATATACGTGAAAGGATAGATGGTTGTAGAAATATTACCCTCAACGCCGTAAGTAGCTCTTAACGACAAAGCATCCACCCACTTTACGGATTTCATAAAACCTTCTTTATAAATATCCCATTTCAAACCTGAAGACCACAGTGGTGTAGCCCTGTATTTTCTGTCCAAGCCGAAATTGTTGTAATCATCATAGCGCACGCTTCCCGACAAAGTATATTTGCTGTCGTAGGTATAAGACGCATTGCCGAAGTAAGAAAGATATCTTCTTCGCTTGTCGTACTGCGACGGCGCGCCCGCTATCGATGAGGAATAGCCTATTGCATTAACATAAGCGCCGGAACCGTAGTTCATTGCAGTAGAAATGCCGGTTTGCGTATTATAGCCGTACAATGTATAGCTGCCTTGCCCTTCCTGTGTTTGCCGAAATTCTATACCGCCAATTGCATTCACTTCATGCTTTTCTTTAAACATTCTGTTGTACGATAACTGCCCTCTGGCAACATAGTTATTTACCGTTGTATTTGTAAGAGAATATATGCCGCCGCTACTGATGTAAAACTGTTGCCCTGCATACTGCACATCCGTAGAAGGGTTGTACATCGTATTAATCATATTGCGGAAATAATAAGTCTGTGGGTCATAGTAAACGCGCGAATTGCTGAATGTTCTTTCATTGGAGTATAAAGCCGACGCTTTTAGTCCATTGAAAACAGGCACTTCCAACTGAACATTGGCGGTATAACTATTGTCTTTTTGTATATTATTGTTGTTGTTCAATTCATCCAGATAATTGTATCTCCAATCTTTGTAATTGGACGATGATGCCAACAGCGAAGCCGCATAATCCGGATTTGTTCTGTAATATCCTATGCCGTTTCCGTTAGCATCGGCGAGCATTTCGTAAGGAAGCAAGACATTACTACCGGGTCTGAAAAGCGTTTGATAAGATATTCCGTCATTCTTATAATTAAAGAATATTCCTTTAATGTTAGTCGAAAGTGTTGCTATTTTGAACAATGTCCAACTGTTATTCATAGTAAGTGTTAGCCTTTGCCCACTTGTTCTTTTTTCATTCGGCAATTCCTTGCTGTATGATGCCGAATAATAATAGGTAGAACTTTTGGTGCCGCCGTTTACAGAAAGGTTGTAGCTTTGACTTGATGCGGGCTGTAAAAGATATTTCGAAATCTGCGAAAGATTGCTCAGCTTACTCATTGAGTCCACAGCCGCATCATAAGCGCTTTGTGTAATAGCGCCGTTTTTCAGCTGATATGCCAGCACTGCTCCCTGATGTGGATAATAGCTGTACGAATACATTGACGGGTCAAAATTGTAAGACATGATAAAGCCTCTGTCTACCAGTTCTTTCTCGTAATCCAGTTCCTGCGCCGAGTTCATCATCCGCAGGTAAGATACATCGGGCTTACCGGCAAAATTGATGCTTGTATTGAACGATATTTTCGGCTCAGTAGCTCTGCCTTTCTTGGTTGTAATTACAATAACACCGTTTGCTGCACGGATGCCATAAATAGAAGATGCCGCAGCATCTTTCAGAAAAGTAATATTTTCAATATCGTCCGGGTTGAACGACGATATGTCCAAATCCGATATAACGCCATCTACCACAACCAAAGGAAATTTCTCACCTTGCAAAGTAGAGGTGCCACGAATGGTAACATTGTAATCGTTTGTACCGACAGTTCTCGTACCGCCGCTGATAGCAAGCTGGGTATTGGCATAGTCGAAACTTCTGTCGCCCGCCATTACATCTACCTTAACGCCCGGCACAAGACCTTCTATTCTCTGCAAAACATTCGGAATCGGAATTTTCGACAACTCCGCAGCGCTTATGGAAGTATAAGAACCTGTTGCCCTTTCTTTGGAAATCTGCTGGTAGCCGTTACTGAATGAGGTTACATCTGCAAGATTCTCTGTTTTTAGATGTAATTGTATGGATATGTTTTTTTGTTTCCCGACTTTGATAACTACGGAATTATATCCCACATAAGAAATAATAATAGAGGATGCGGGTGGCACATCAATCAAAGTTATATCGCCGTTTTGGTCGGTTTGTCCGACACCCGGCGTTCCGGCTACTGACACAGTAGCTCCTTCCAAAGGCTTACCGATTGAGTCGGTAACATGAATCCGAATATCACTGTTCGGTGCCATTAGTGTAGCAATAGCACGCATGGGAACATTGACTTTGTTACTACTATCTTTTTGTTTCTTAAACAATACAATACTTTGGCCCATCTGCCTGAAATCCAAATTGGTATTTTGCAGTACCAATTCCAATATCTGCGCAACGGTATGCGTTTCTTTGGAAAGGCTAATGCCCTTGTATTTTTCGACAATGTCGGTAGGAAATATCATCTTGAAACCTGAAGCTTCGCCTATGCCATTGAGGGCTGTTTTAAGCGACACGTCGTGCAGCGCCATTGTTATTTTAACTGCTGTCACATCCTGCGCCTTAGTGCCAGAAGCAAAAAGGAGTTGGATACTCAAGAAAAAAAACAGGAAGGCGAGGCAATTCACCTTCATCATAAATCTCGTTTTAGGTAGATGGATAAACGCAAGTATTTTTTGCATATCTTGCAATTGATTTAAAAGTTTAGTCAATAAGGTTTTAAGTCACAACCCCTCAAAGCTTTCCACGGCGGGAGGGGCTTTTTTCTTTTACGGTTCATGTTTCTTGTCGCATAACAGTTGAGTTTATGGTTGAATAAATATTGTATCAGTTGCATCCCCGTCCGTCAATGACCACATCGCCGTTTTTTATCATATAAGTGGCGTCACGAGCGATGCACAACACGGAGATAACTTCTTCCAAAGATTCAGTTCCGCTGAACGTAGCGGAAATAAGACAGTTTTCCAATGCAGGGTTGGCAAAACGGATATGCGTTTGATAGCGCTTCTCCATGGCACGAATGATATTGCCGAACTTCGCCCCGTCAAAACTCATTCCCAGTTTCGCCCAGGCAAGGCTTTTCGCTGCCTGCACATTTATATCTTCCACTGCGGCTTTTTTTACGTCATATACCACCTGTTGGTTGGGCGCGAGTACCGCCAACACTTTCTTTTGGTCTGCCACTTTTACCCTTCCGCGAGTAACTGTTACCGTTACTTTATCTATCGAGGCATTGATATCGAAAGCCGTACCTAACACTGTGGTAGTAATCTTTCCCGTATGAATGATGAACGGATGTGCTGCATCGTGATGAATATCGAAATAGGCTTCTCCGTTAAGGGTTACATCACGCGTATTGCCCGAAAAACTTTGCGGGTAAATCAGTTCGCTGCCAGCCTTGACAATGACCGTGCTGCCGTCGGATAACTTTAAGTATTTTGTAAAATCCGTTTTGTTCGACAACGGAGTATTCGTTGCGATTTGGACGGATTGACCATAATAATGACGGACAAGCAACGTAGAGCTAATGCCGATAGCGATTAATACGACTACGGCTATGCGTACCCCAACGCGCTTATACAGCGGGATGATTTTGGGTGCGTTGATTTGCTGTCGGATGTTTTCCAGCGCATTATTGACCCTGCCTTGCCAGTGTTCCTTTTTATCTTCCGGAATGGCGCTGTACGGTACTAGTTCGTCGGCAATCAGGCAGCGCAGTTTCTCTTCGTCATCAGCCAGGTTGAAATGACGCAAAAGCTCCGCCACTTCTTCCGGGCGACATTGCCCGTTGAGATAACGTCGGAATAAAAATTGAAGACGAAATTGGTTTTTCAGAATTTTCCGTTTAAAGCTAATATGCTCGGGACACAATTTCGGCCTACTCAAAAATCAACTTTTTTCAAACATTTTTTTATTTTATTTGTAACAGATTGAAAATGAATAGATAAATTCAACGGTTTAAAAAGATAAAAAACAGCAGCACGCCGGTGGATATGTCGGGGTGGTTGAAAATATGCTCGCGTACAGTCTGGGTGCCTTTGACAATATGGTTCTTAACGGTAGAAACGGATAATCCGAGTTCTTCACCGACTTCTTTGTAGGATTTGCCTTCCAGTTTGCAGAGTGTGAGCACTTTTTTTTGTTGCGGCGGCAGGCGGTCGATGACTTCCCGTAGAATCGCATCTTTACTCTCGGCATTTTCCGTATCGGGTTCGGAAGGCATAAAATATTCGGAAGCGGAAACCTTTAGTTCCTCCATCAGCTTTTTGTCTCGGGCGGCTGTGCGGAAAAATCCGAATACCTGGTTTTCGGCAATCTTGAAAACATAAGACCGAAAAGATTTTTCACTGTCGATACGGTCGCGTGCCAGCCATACTTTAATAAATACTTCCTGCAAAATTTCCTGCGCCCGATCTTCATTCTTTACCAGCTTGACGACATCAGCAAAAAGACGTAACGCATATCGATGGTACAGCGCCGTGAAAGCCGCCTCATCGTCTGCATTCAGCAACTCAACAAGCTGCGCATCACTGTATGTTTCATAAATAAACACGGAAAAATGAATCAGATTTCTCTTGGGTAAAAGTAAGAAATTTTTTTTCCATATTAACAAATAATTATTTTTAGGTTATATTATGGGGAAGGTTATCATTGGGTATAAAGGCGCGTAAAAAGTGAGGGATTTTATGACAAGCTTTTTATTTAATTTGACATCTATTTCATTATAAAAACACATATTAGCACAGATTCGATATAACAAATGCCGAATATGCGAGACATAAAGTTCTAACAGTTTTATCAGAAATATAGAATATTGAGAAAAAGTTCTTACCTGACCAAGTCGTATTATGTACAAGAGTCTAAAAAAGCTATTTTCTTATTTTACCTGCTCAAAAATTTAACACGAATGTTATATTCGTATTTTTCATTCACGTACTTTAACACGGAACTTCATTTCAATGATGGTTCCTTTATTTTTTCACATTTTTCAAACTATCCGTGTACTGCTGATTCAGGTTTCTCAAAAGTTCTTCGGTAATATCCTGGGTTGAATCTTTAAAGTAAAATGACGGGTCTGCCTCACTCGTTCCTATAATGTATTTATACCCTTTCTCTTTTGCATAAATTTTGAGATAATTCTGTATTCTCTTTTTTACCTGTTGCAATTTGGCATCACTTTCCATGCCAAATGATTTCCGCAAATTTTCAGCTTTAGTTTGATTCTGCTGACCAAGTTCATTCAATTCGTTTGTGTACTGTACCTGTTCTGCTTGACTAAGTGTGGGACCTTTTTTCTGAAGTTCATTATATTTGTCGCGCACCTCGTTTTGCAGATTATTTATTTGTTTTTCAATTTGATTATCTTTTGCCACCAATTCATCCTTCACATCTTGTTCATATTTATAGTTGTTATCCAGAGAATCTAATTCAAAGTAACCGAATTTAAAATTGGATTGAGCCCCCGCCGTACCATTTGCAGCAATTGCAGGAGTTTGTGCAGGCTGTTCTTTTTTACTGAAATGCAAACAAAACAATACAATAACTGCAATAATCAATACTACATTAGATGAAATCAGGTATTTGTTCATATTCTATTTTTTATGGAAAAACTTTTACGACCGAAAGATAAAAAAATATATCCGTGCAAATGTTAATTAAAGCATTAAACTTTAAAATAAAAAACGGAAAGCATTTTGTTTGCTTTCCGTTTTTGTATTTGATATAACCCAAAGGTTTATTCATCTTCGTCGAATGCCATTGCTTCACGTGTAGTAGCCAGTAGTTCATATTCTTCCTTACTGCCAACAACCAGATTTTCAAAGTCACGCAAGCCTGTACCTGCCGGAATCAGATGACCTGTAATTACGTTTTCTTTTAAGCCGACCATGTTATCTGATTTTCCTTGAATTGCAGCAGAACTCAACACTTTGGTTGTTTCCTGGAACGATGCAGCAGAAATCCAGCTTGGTACGCCCAAAGACGCTTTGGTAATACCTAACAATACCGGCTGTGCAGTTGCAGGTTTTGCGTCGCGCACTTCTACCAGTTTTTGGTCGTTACGACGGAGCAAAGAGTTTTCTTCTCTCAGTTCACGCACGCTAACAATTTGACCGGCTTTGAATTTGGCACTGTCGCCCGCATCGGTAACAACTTTCTTGTCAAATATTCTGTCATTTTCTTCGTTAAAATCGTAGCGGTCTTCCAAATCATTTTCCAAGAAACGAGTATCGCCCGCATCAACAATTTCAACCTTTTTCATCATCTGACGAACAATTACTTCAATGTGTTTATCGTTGATTTTTACACCTTGCAAACGATATACTTCCTGAATTTCATTTACCACATATTCCTGAACTGCGAAAGGTCCTTTGATGGCAAGAATATCAAACGGAGCAATTTGTCCGTCGGACAATGCCGCACCGGCTTTAACGAAGTCGCCGTCCTGTACCAAAATCTGGCGAGTCAAAGGAACCAGGTATTTCTTCACAATACCGTCTTTCGCTTCAACAATAATCTCACGGTTACCACGCTTGATATTTCCAAATGTTACCACACCGTCGATTTCCGCAACAATTGCCGGGTTGCTTGGATTACGCGCTTCGAACAATTCCGTTACGCGCGGCAAGCCCCCTGTGATATCGCCGCCTTTACGCAAAGTACGCGGAATCTTCACGATTACCTGTCCGGCTTTCACTTTATCGCCTTCATCTGCCGCTAAGCGACTTCCCGTAGGCAAGTTGTAACTTTTGGAATCTTTGCTTCCGCTGATAATAATTGCAGGAAGCTTTGTTTTATCTTTTGTTTCGATAATTACTTTTTCGCGGTGTCCGGTTTGTTCATCGGCTTCTTCACGGAAAGTAATACCATCGATAATACTCTCAAATTCAACCGTACCGGCTTGCTCAGCAACTATTACATTATTGAACGGATCCCAAGTACAAATCACTTCGCCTTTCTTAATTTTCTGCCCGTTCTTCACGTTCAGTGTTGAACCGTAAGGAATGTTCAACGTAGTAAGCAATCTGTCATTCGCCACGTCGGAAATACGAATTTCGCCTGTACGACCTATAACGATTTCTACTTTGTCGCCTTCATTATTTTCTGTAGAAACGGTACGCAAACCGTCAAACTGAATAGTACCGTCGAATTTGGAAGTCAATGAAGACTCTACAGAAGAAGAACCTGCGATACCACCCACGTGGAATGTACGCAACGTAAGCTGTGTGCCCGGTTCGCCAATAGATTGTGCAGCAATAATACCAACAGAATCGCCACGCTGCGCCATGTAACCTGTTGCCAGGTTTTTGCCGTAGCACTTCACACATACACCACGTTTCGCTTCACAAGTCAATACTGAGCGGATTTCGACGGTATCAACACCTGCCTCTTCTATTTCAATTGCTTTATCGTATGTAATTTCTTCGCCTGCTTTAATGATAAGCTCATTCGTTACCGGATGATAGACATCGTGAATAGAAGTTCTACCTTCGATTCTATCGGAAAGCGGCGAAATAATGTCTTCATTGTCTTTCAATGCTGATGTTGCAATGCCGCGCAATGTTCCGCAATCTTCTTCGGTAATTACCACGTCTTGCGCTACGTCCACCAAACGACGAGTTAAGTAACCCGCATCGGCTGTTTTCAACGCGGTGTCCGCCAGACCTTTACGCGCACCGTGTGTTGAAATGAAATAATCCAATACGTTCAAACCGCCTTTGAAATTAGACAAGATTGGGTTTTCGATAATTTCAGAACCCGTGCTGCCCGATTTTCTTGGTTTCGCCATCAAACCTCTGATACCGGCGAGCTGCTTAACCTGCTGTTTAGAACCACGCGCACCGGAATCCAACATCATGTAAACAGAGTTGAAGCCTTGCTTGTCGGTTTGCATTTCACGAATAAGCGTTTCGGTAAGGCGAGTATCCACACGAGACCAAATATCAATTACCTGATTGTAACGCTCATTGTTCGTAATCAACCCCATGTTGTAGTTTTCCCAAACTTCATCCACTTCGTCTTTCGCACGTTCGAGCAACTCACTTCTTGTGTCAGGAATAATCAAATCATTGATAGAGAACGACAAACCACCTTTGAACGCCATACGGAATCCAAGTTGCTTAATGTCGTCCAGGAACTTAGCCGTTGCAGGAACATCGGTAATTTTAATAATATCGCCGATGATTTCACGAAGGCTTTTCTTTGTTAATAAAGCATTGATGTAGCCAACCTCTTTCGGTACAAATTGGTTAAACAATACACGACCAACAGTTGTCTCAATCAATTCATTTTTCAATGTTCCGTCTTTCTGACGGACATTTGCCTTTACTTTAATATTAGCATGTAAATCTGCACGACCTTCGTTCAACGCGATAATCACTTCATCGGCGCTGTAAAAGGCTTTGCCTTCGCCCTTAACCGTTTCGGTTTCGGTAGATTTTTTGCCTTTGGTTATATAATACAAGCCCAACACCATATCCTGAGATGGCAGCGTGATTGGCGTACCGTTTTGCGGATTCAGAATGTTGTGAGAAGCTAACATTAATAATTGTGCTTCCAAAATTGCAGCACTGCTCAACGGAACGTGAACCGCCATCTGGTCGCCGTCAAAGTCGGCGTTGAACGCAGCGGTTACCAACGGATGCAACTGAATGGCTTTACCTTCAATCATTTTCGGCTGAAATGCCTGAATAGACAAGCGATGCAACGTTGGAGCGCGGTTGAGCATTACGGGATGACCTTTCAGAATATTTTCCAAAATATCCCATATGATTGCTTCTTTTTTGTCAACTAATTTTTTAGCAGATTTTACCGTTTTTACGATACCTCTTTCAATTAGCTTGCGGATGATAAATGGTTTGAACAGTTCCGCAGCCATATCTTTAGGTAAACCGCATTCGTGCATTTTCATTTCAGGACCAACCACGATCACGGAACGACCTGAATAATCCACACGTTTACCTAAGAGGTTTTGACGGAAACGTCCTTGCTTACCTTTCAGTACGTCGCTCAAAGATTTCAATGCACGACCACCTTCAGCTTTTACGGCGTTGGATTTTCTTGAGTTGTCAAACAAAGAATCTACAGCTTCCTGCAACATACGTTTTTCGTTACGCAGGATTACTTCGGGCGCTTTGATTTCCATTAACCTTTTCAAACGATTGTTACGGATAATCACACGACGATACAAATCGTTCAAATCAGACGATGCAAAACGACCGCCATCCAAAGGAACCAGAGGACGCAATTCCGGCGGAATCACGGGAATATATTGCATTACCATCCATTCAGGACGATTGGTAATGCGTGTAGAAGCATCGCGGAAAGATTCCACAACACTCAATCTTTTCAAAGCATCTGCACGGCGTTGCTGCGAAGTTTCGTTGGCAGCAGCATTGCGTAAATCAAAGCTCAAAGAATCCAAATCGAGCAAAGCCAACAAATCGGAAACCGCTTCTGCACCCATTTTGGCAACAAATTTTTGCGGGTCTTCATTTGGCAAATACTGATTATCTTTCGGCAATGTATCAAGAATGTCGAGATATTCTTCTTCCGTAAGCAAATCGCCTACCTGCAAACCTTTATCGGCACGCACGCCCGGCTGAATTACAGCATATCTTTCATAATAAACAATGGTTTCGAGTTTTTTAGAACTCATTCCCAACAAATAGCCAATCTTGTTCGGCAAGCTCTTGAAATACCAAATGTGTACGATAGGTACAACCAATTTAATGTGTCCCATACGCTCGCGACGAACTTTCTTTTCAGTCACTTCCACACCACAACGATCGCACACGATGCCTTTGTAACGGATACGCTTATACTTTCCGCAGGCACATTCATAATCTTTAACAGGTCCGAAAATTCTTTCGCAGAACAAACCGTCGCGTTCGGGCTTGTAAGTACGATAGTTAATGGTTTCGGGCTTCAGCACTTCGCCGTAGCTGCGCTCAAGAATACTGTCGGGCGAAGCCAGTCCAATGGTAATTTTGGAAAAGTTAGACTTCGTACGGTTGTCTTTTTTGATTGCCATATTAAAATTTCAAATTTGAAAGTTAAGTTTTTGGAGTTTTTCCTTTGATTCTTCTTGCAGCAGAGCAGAAAATAAAAAGCTGCAACTCATTTATTTCCAATGAATTACAGCACAGAATTTTATATCTTGCCCAATAAGTCAGCAGCAAAAATCTTAGAAAAACCCAAAAGTTCAATGTACATAGACTTGCAAAGGTAACACGAAAGTATCAAAATAAAAAGAAAAATTTATGTCTAAAAACCTGTCGCTTAATATGCCGCCGTAAAACGCTGTTTTATATGCTTTGGATTTTCCAGTTCGTCCACAATCGCAACCGCCAAATCCTCTACCGAGAGCACGCTCCTGCTGTTTTCGTCAAACACGGGATTCTCCAAGCCAATGCGATATTTTCCTGTTCGCGTTCCCGAAACCTGAGGGTTCATTTCAATTGCCGGACTAAAAAACGTCCAATCCAAAACAGTGTTCTCTTTCAAAATATTGAGATAATCTCTCGCAGCAGATGCGCCTGTATAATATTCTTTCGGAAACTGCGGCGTGTCCACCAACTGAACATTGCCGACATACAAACTTCCTGCGCCGCCAATCACAATCAACCTTTTAACGCCGGACTTTTCAACACCTGCTTCAATTGCTTTTGAACCTTTGATAAAGTCGTCATAGAAATTCGGATTTGTCCAGCCCGCGTTGAATGCGCTGATAACAGCATCATAATTTTTCAATCCTTCCGCTAAAGCGTCTTCATCATTTACATCCAAACTGTCCAATATTAAATTCGGATTGGATTCTTTTACATCTTCCGGCTTGCGTGCAATGCCCAATACTTCGTGATTTCTGGATAATAATTCATTTAGAATGGCTTTGCCCACAAAGCCTGTCGTACCGATTAATGCAACTTTCATAATTTGATTTTTTTTAGATTAGCCGATAATTGTAATATTTTTTGTTACAGTTTATTTAAACTGTTTTGCAAAACCCGATAGAGTCGTTTTTTCTAATTGTTTGTAAACTGCTTTTTCCACTTCATCATTCAGTTTATCTAAATGCTTGTTGATTTGTTTTCCCACCAAACATTCAGGATTCGGCGTATTGTTTTTTCCTAAAGCCGGAACATCAGAAACTAATTTATAAATTGCCGAAAGCGCAGTCTTTCCGGCTTTCTTGGCTAATTTACTTCCGCCCGACTTTCCTTCCTTACTTTCGATAAAACCATTCTTTTTCAACTCGCCGATGGCTTTTCGAATCAATACGGGATGAACATTTATGCTCGAAGCAATAAAGTCGGAAGAAAGATAATTTTCTTTCTGTATATACAGCAAAGTGAGAATGTGCAAATAAGTGGAAAATTTTACATTGGACATAACTGTAACAATTTTTATTACAGTTCAAAGGTAGAGAAAAATATTTTACATAGACAAATAATCATTCACAATTTTCGGGAAGGCAAAAAACGGAATATTATTTTTGGTAATCCATTCGCCGCTTTTCAGCGATGAAGGTTTAGTTTTCAATTTAACTTCAATAAAAACCGCTTTTATTTTCTGATGCGTAAGTTGTTGTGTAAACTCTTTTGAAATATTGATGGATAAAGGGTTTATAGAAAATTGATTATTGACAAATTCACTTACCTTTTCATTATTCCAATTATTTTTTTCATCGGTTTCCAATAAATAAAATTCATTGAGATTTTGCCAAATGTCATTGTGCGTACGCTTGTGGATAAATATTTCATTCTTTACAGACAAAACAAACCATGTAAAATTACGTGTCTTTTTGGTCAATACTTTTTCTTTTACAGGCAATTGATTGACTAAGCCATTATTATGCGCTACACAAATTTCTTTCATCACGCAAGTTGCACACTGTGGATTTGCAGGTTTACAAACCGTCGCCCCAAAATCCATGATTGCCTGATTGTATAAAGCCGCTTCTTTTTTGTCTAAATTTTCCTGCGCAAGTTGGGTAAATATATTTTTCCCTTCAGTAGAATCAATTGCTTTTTCCACTCCGTAAATGCGAGATAAAACACGGAACACATTTCCGTCAACAACAGCGTAAGGCTGGTTATATGCAAACGAGCAAATTGCTGATGCCGTGTAATTTCCAACACCTTTGAGCGCTAAAACTTCTTCATAATTTTTCGGAAAAATTCCATTCAGTTCGTTGCAAATAAAGCGAGCTGTGAATAATAAATTTTTACAACGATTGTAATAACCCAAACCTTCCCAAAGCTTAAAAACATCCGCATCTTCGGCGTTTGCCAAATCGCAGATTGCAGGATATCTTTGAATAAATTTTTCGTAATAATTCCAACCTTGCTCTACTCTTGTTTGTTGTAGAATCACTTCACTCAGCCAGATTTTATAAGGATTCTTCTCTCCTTTCCAAGGCATTTGCCGTTGGTTAAAATACTTGTGCCAATGCAATAATTTCTTTGAAAAACCGGACATAAAAAATGGATTATTCCTGAATCATTTTATCTTTTGGCTTCCTTGTAATTGTGCGGGTTTGCAGAATTACTGCCAAAAGAATGCACAGAAAACCAATGTAAAAAATGCTTGATAAATCTTTATTTTCTTTGTAAAGAATGAACGCTAAAATAATTCCGTAAACAGGCTCTAAAGTAAGCGTAATATTTGCCGTAAAAGCGCTTACAAATTTGAGCGATTGCGTGTAAAGCACAAATGTAAAAATAGTACAAAGCCAAGCCAGTATCATCAGCCACAACCAATCGAATTTTTGCGGAAAAATATTTGCCACCGGAAAAAGATGATTGTAAAAGGGCATCAGCAAGCTCAATCCTATTAAACCGCCTGTTAATTCGTACAACACAAAAGTTTCAGGTTTATAATCATCCACAATCTTCTTACTGAAAACAGAAACCAGAACGTTCAGCAACATTGCCATTAAGCCAATATAAATACCTACGGTAAAATGCACGTTACCAATATACACCAAGCCAATTCCAATGATGGTAAGGGCACCATACAATAGCTCGCGCGAACTTATTTTTTTTCTGAAAAACAAGGGTTCCAAGATTGCCGAAATAAACGCCGATGAGGACAAGCACGTAAGAGCGATAGATACATTGCTGTATTTGATACTTCCGTAAAAGCAGAGCCAATGCAGAGCGAGCAAAACACCTATGCCGCCAACAGCCAAAAAAGATTTAAGTTTTATTTTTTCTATCTTTTTTAAAAAGAAAAAAAACAGCCACATCGAAATTACCGTCAGCAACAACCGCCACCACACAATCCACCCCTCATTGAGATTGATGGCTCGTCCCAAAACGCCGGTAAAACCCCAAAGAAAAACTGCAATGTTTAGTCTGATTAATGCCGGTTTCATTATTATTCGTCAAGTAAAATTTGACACAAAGAACGCGTACGAAAATGATATGCAGCAATATTTAAAAATTATTTCTTTTAATTTAGCACATTAAAATCAGTCCTATGCTCAAAAAAGAACGGCAGGCGTATATAATTCAGCAAATAAATATTCACAACAAAATTTTATCGTCCGATTTAAGTACCCAGCTGGATGTGAGCGAAGATACTATTCGACGCGACTTACAGGAACTTGACAGCGAAGGCAAACTAACTAAAGTACATGGCGGCGCTTTATCAAAAGCATTTCAGGTAACGCTAAATAATAAGAATATTTACTCCCTTCCCGAAAAAAAGATTATTGCACATAAGGCTGCATCTCTTATCAAAGACGGAATGTTCATTATTCTCGGCGGCGGTACCACCATAAGGGAATTGGTAAAAGCATTGCCGGAAAACTTGAGCGCCACATTTATTACACCAAGCATCCCCACAGCTTTGGCTTTGTTGAATCATCCGGCTATTGAAGTAATTTTTATCGGCAATAAATTGTCCAAAACCATTCAAATGGCAGTTGATATTGAAGCTGCAGAAAGCCTTAAAAGCATCAGCGCCGATTATTCTTTTATAGGAACAAACAGCATCGATGCCGATGCGGGCATTACCGACCTCGAGTGGGAAAGTATCGAAATAAAGAAGGCTATTATGAGAAGCTCCCGAAAAACAATTGCACTCGCCATTTCAGAAAAGCTCGGCAGTGTACAGCATCTTAAAGTTTGCGATATGAATGACATTAGTATATTAATTACAGAGCTTCCGCCTGACGACCAACGCTTAAAAAAATATAAAAACAAGGGTGTCGAAATCATTTAAAACAGTGCAGTTTTATGCAGGTTTTAATTCAATGTAAATTTTTTTTTTAATTTTTTGCTACTTTTTGCACGATTTGTTAAAATTATTTCGTAATTATGCAATGTGTTTATTAACATTGTTTTTGCGACTGAACAAACGAAAAGTTAAGAACGAGAAATCTGTTAGTCAAATTATTAACAATCTGCTTTCTAAAAAACATTGTTATTTGTTGTTACTGTGGAGAAAACCATGTCAAGATGGGGAACATGATAATGCTGCTGCACAAGCTTGGTGTAAACAAATAATGCCTTGTGCTCACACTAAAGGTGCCGGATAGTGATATGATGTGTTATGTGCTTTCAAAGTTTTTCTATTTTTTAATTATAGCTTAAAGAAACGTGTAGCATAAATTTTATTTATATGAGAAAATTCCTAACAAAGCGTATTTTACTTTTTATTGTAAGTAGCTGTGTAATCGTTTGGGCGCATGCCCAAACGATTACCATTAATGGTAAAGTTGTCGATTCTGCCGGCAACAAAGGTCTGGCACTGACATCTATCAAAAATGAAGCGGGAAAAACCCTGGGCATTACCGCAGAAGATGGTAGCTTTAGCATTAAAGCCGAAGCGGGCATGCCGTTAATTTTTTCTTACCAAGGATATCGCAGCGTGAAGCTGCCTGCATCTGCCGATTTCATGACCGTGATTTTGGCAAGAAATGAATTTGATGCGGAAAACACGGATGTAGTAGTAACCGCAATGGGTATTAAAAAAGAGCGAAGAGCCTTGGGATATTCGGTCTCTGATTTAAGCGCCGGAGAATTGATGAAAAATAAAAGTACTAATATTGTTAACTCCTTAGCAGGTAAAGTACCCGGTGTTAATGTTACACAATTCAGCGGCTCGGCAGGTGCAGGAGCATCTATAACTATTCGAGGGGGGACTTCCACTTCAGAAGGCAGACCTAACCAGCCGCTATTCGTTATTGACGGTGTTATTTATGACAATTCAACTACAGTTACAGGTAACACGGCCACAGATGGCTTGTCACGCAGCAATACAACCTATTCAAATCGTGTGATGGATATTAATCCGGAAGATATCGAAAGCCTGTCGGTTTTAAAAGGTGCGGCCGCTGCTGCGCTGTATGGCTCAAGGGCAGCTGATGGCGTTATCGTTATCACAACAAAAAAGGGTAAAGAAGGCTTTACAAGTGTAAGTGCTAATAGTAAAATAAGCACATCATGGGCAGATAAATTACCGGAAGTTCAAACAGAATTTGGTCCTGGTACCTATTCCACTAATGGCGTTTTAACCTCCACTTCATATAGTTCATGGGGGGACAAAATTCCTGCCGACAGTACCATTTATGATAATATTGGGAATTTCTTCCACAACGGAGTCGTATATGATAATAACGTAAATGTATCTGGCGGAAATAAAAACGGTTCCTTTTTTCTGTCCGGTTCTAATTTCGACCAAACAGGTATTGTTCCCGATACAAAATACGATAAAACAACTTTCCGTTTTAACGGCGAGCAGAAATATGGACGTTTGACTTTGGATGCCAATGTCGCTTATTCTGTTGCTAAAACTAACAGAACTTTGACCACAGCAGGATTATACGGCAGCGGAGTGGGAAGTATGCAGTCATTATATACTTTTCCCACAACATACGATATAAGAAATTACATAAACCCAGATGGTACACAACATCAGATATATGCCGGACTTATCTCATTAGAAAACGACATAGACAATCCTTATTGGATTATTCATGAAGATAAATTAACCTCACAAACCAAGCGATTTACCGGCGGAGTAAACGGCACCTTCAAAATTGCTTCCTGGTGGGATGTTATAGGACGGTTAGGTTACGACCAATATACAACAAGTGATTATACTTATATTGCTCCAGGTTCGGCTTTAGCTCCTGTGTATCAAAATGGACGGTTAAGTAAAGACAATTATAACTATACATTTATAACAACTACCGTGATGACTAATCTCCACAAAACATTCGGAGATTTTGACACACACTTAATGTTGGGCACTTCTACGGAAAACACAGAAACATTAAGTCAAAATATGTGGGGTTATGACTTTATTACTGCTGGTACAATCAGCTTTAATAATATAGCAACCGCAAATCAACAGTTTAAAGATGCAACAAAGAGAAAACGTTTAGTCGGGACTTTTGGCGAAGTAGGTGTATCATACAAAGATATTGCCTACCTGACGGCAACCGGGCGAAATGACTGGGCATCTACTCTTCCTATAGAGCATCAGTCCTATTTTTATCCTTCTATTAGCGGCTCCTTTGTATTTACTGAATTATTGCCCAAGAGTGATGTCCTTTCTTTCGGTAAAATACGAGGAAGCTGGGCAAGAGTTGGTAAAGACACAGACCCTTATGCTACAAATACTTACGTAAATCCACCAATTAGTTACGGCGATTTCATAGGAATCGGGAATCAGTATTATTCCGGCAATGCTTATTTAATACCCGAAATTCAAGAATCGTGGGAAATTGGAGGAGAGTTTAGATTTTTCCACGACCGCATTGGTTTGGATTATACATATTATTATGGTAAAACACATAATCAGATTGGGCAACCACGTTTAGCTCAATCTGGCGGGTTTATTTTCAGTACACTTAATTCCGGTTCGGTAATTAATAAAGGTATGGAAATAGCGCTTAATGCTAAACCGGTAGTTCACAAAGATTTCGAATGGGATTTTGTATTAAACTTCTCCTATAACAAAGGTAGATTAGGAGCGTTCATTCCGGGTATGCCCTATTTTTATGCAACAGACGCTCAGTTTGGAACAGTCAAAGGTGCGTCTATTCCCAATGGCGGATATTTTCTTGGACTGACGGGACAAACATATTTGAGACAAACTGACGC
This sequence comes from Arachidicoccus sp. BS20, assembly GCF_001659705.1. Lineage (NCBI taxonomy): Bacteria > Pseudomonadati > Bacteroidota > Chitinophagia > Chitinophagales > Chitinophagaceae > Arachidicoccus > Arachidicoccus ginsenosidimutans. The sequence goes on along the minus strand of NZ_CP015971.1, from coordinate 212,602 downwards.
TAACGGAAATGAAATGCCAAATGGAGCTTATCAAGTTGATCCTAATAGTGGCTTGTATAAACTTAATACAAACAATCCAATAGTTGGTAACCGGGAACCGGATTTCATTGGCGGTTTCAACAATACTTTTACATATAAAAATTTGAGCCTGTCATTCCTTCTTGACATCCGCAAAGGAGGCGACGTATTTAACGGTACAGAGTATGCATTGGTTGTAAACGGCTTAAGCAAATTAACTACATTGAATGACAGACAATCTGTAACAGTAACAGGAGTAAACAGTCAAACGGGAGATCCTTTTACCCAAACATACAATGCCGACGAAACCTATACTATTGGTACAACTACTCATGATGGTAGAGAAATGATTCATGAGTATTGGTCAAATTATGCGGCCAATTCAATGAATTTTATTACTTCTGTAAATTGGCTAAAACTGCGCTCTGTATCACTAACGTATGATTTCTCAGATTTCTTGAAAGGACAAAAAGTTATTAAAGGGCTTTCCGCCACAGCAACAGGCACCAATCTATTCACATGGACAAATTATAAAGGAATGGATCCCGAAGTAAGTGCAGGAGGTGGAACTGGAGGTTCAGGATCTACCGGCATTGATTATTTGGGAGTTCCTGCTGTTGCGAGTTTTACATTTGGAATAAATCTTACTTTTTAATTTAACACGAAACATAAAATTATGAAAAATTTTAAATATGTTTTATTGAGCTGTGTTCTTGTATTAGGTATCGCTTCGTGTAAGAAGTGGCTGGATGTTAATACAGATCCGGACAATCCAAATAATCAAAGTGTATTAATTCAGAACCGTTTGCCTTGGATTCAAAAGTTTTATCAATACACAGCGGGAGTTACTAATTATCGTACGGCTTGTTATGCAGGAGTGTATTACAGTAGTTCTGCTACTCCAAATTCGTTTACCACAACATGGCAATGCTCAAGTGCTATTTCAACCACTTCTTACCAAACATGGTTTGTAGAAGTATCTTCTGATGTTGTCGATTTATATAATTCTGCTCAGAAGCAAGGCGCCTACTATTATATGGCTGCTGCAGATGTATTCTCTGCATTAGGTTATATGGAAATGTTGGATTTATATGGCGAAATGCCTTACACAGAAGCAGGAACCGGCAACCCAAGCCCAAAACCTGATGATGGCAAAACTATTTTTAATGGATGTATGTCAAAATTGGATGAAGCTATTAACTTATTTAGTAAAACACAAGAAGCCGGCGCTCCGGCACTTTCGCTTGGCGATATGTGGAACGGTGGCGATGTCAGTAAATGGATAAAATTTTGCTATGGTTTAAAAGCTCGTTACATGCTTAAACTATCGAAGAAGTCAGATTTGTTTAATGCAGATTCTGTTTTATATTTCTTGTCCAAAGGGCCTCAATCTATTGCTGACAATGTCGTAGGTCCATGCTATAACAACAGTACTGTAACGGATTATTTAGAAGGCGACCCGGTGGTTACAAATGGCAACTTTGATTATGCAGCATATGGAACTACCCAGCGTATTTCTCAATACTATTATAATCTATTGACGAATATGCGAGGCTCAGGAGTAGTTGACCCAAGAATGAGTAAAATTGTACCTGCCACCATGTCTAATATAAAACTTGATGGCAATGGGAAAGTAAGCTCCTATACATGGCTTCGTTCAATTGGGGTAGATTCTTATGGACCTTCTACCCGATTGGTAAAAGGAGGTAACACTATTGCATTAGAAAGCTTTGCCACTGCTCCGGTAAATGAAATATACCAAATTACCAATGCGACCGACCACGCTAATTTTGTTGCAACTTTAGCAGCTGCTGGAAAAGTTGAAGGGAAAGACTATGCAGATAGCGGTAATTATGTAAGGGTAACTTATCCGGCGGGAGCCAAATATGTAGCAAGTAACAATTATCAATACGCAGGAGATACTGTTTATGTAAATCTATGCAGTAAGGCTCTTGCAACAGGTGGATTAAGCGCAACAGACCTTTTCTATTATTCTTCAACGGCAGCAGGGACAGCAGGCGCAGTTACATCTACAGGTTCATATCAGGTTCGTCCTGTTTCAGACCAAGAGATTTTGACATACCATGAAATGTGCTTTATCAAAGCCGAAGTTGATATGAGAAAGGGGAATAACGGCGATGCTTTTATAGCGTATAAAGAAGGTATCAAAGCCGACATGGATATGATGCAAGCCAAACTAACAGAATGGGATGGAACTTATGGCTTACATGCAACTGCCCAAACTCCCAATCCGGATATGTCACCAATGGACCAAGTTGATATTAATAATTATTTGTCAAGCAATGCAGTTGCACAAAGTGCAGGTAGTTTGACAATGTCAGACATTATGCTTCAAAAATATATAGCTATGGGCTGCAGTATTGAAAATTGGAACGATATGCGTCGATTTGACTTTAGTGCCGGGGATATAGGTAGCTTTGGAGTTATCTATCCAGGTTTTGACAGAGGTCCGTTGTTTTCAGGTACAGCTCAATTAACAGGCACTACCAAAACAGACCCAAGGTATTGGATGCGTCGTTGGGAGTTGCCACCAACCTACGAATTAAATTACAACTCTATAAACACACTTGCTTTAAACCCACATGCCGCAGACCCGAATATTTGGAGTATGCCTGTTTGGTGGGATTGTGCGACAGATGAAGAATATTATGGGTACTTAAAAAAATAAATGAGGCAATTGTAATTATACAATTAATACAGCCGCTTTACTCCAAAGCGGCTATATTTTTTCTTCTTCACCCCCGCTCTGTAACCGCAACCTTACGGCTCTTATTTGCGTATAACTATATTTCTCGTTGAATGATGAAAATATTTGAGATGAAGACAATTCAGGCTTTTCCTTCATAAATTTTTCTAATTCTTTCAATTCATTTTCTGTAACAAAAACAGAAATATCCACTTCCCCCGTTGGGACAAATTCCATCAAATGTCCTTCAACCGTGCCTCTCACGAGATTTCGTTCCTGCGCAATCTCCTCGATGCTTTTTCCCGCGAGATACATTTCCAAACTGATTTGCTTGGTCATGCCTTTCGGCACTTTGGCTACAGATAATTTTTTCTCTTCGAGAATGTATTGAACCATTTCATTTTTTGTTTGCAAAGATTGCAGCCAATCCGAAACGTTGGAAGATTTGCACATAGTTTCCGTAAGCGTTACAGATTGCTGTAATTCCTGTTTTCTTCTTTCAAAAGGAATGATTAAATTAAGTAATTGCGTTTGTAATTTTTTGGTACGTTTTCTGTTTTTTAATACTTCCAATTGTGTATTTAAAGGCTGAATAATTTCTTTCGCCAACACTTCGCCAAACCATTCGCAAGCCGATTTTGCACGCGAATGTAGTTGTTCGTAACCTTCTGTTTCTGCGGTTTGCAGCAGATTATCCAACTGTCTTACAAATTTCTCTGCCGTCGTTTTTTGCTGAACAATTTTTGTATAAGCCGATTTCAACTGCGTTACAAAATCCGCCTCATCGTGAAACAAATCACTTTCATTATCTTCAATATAATCTTTCAACAACACGCACAATTTTTCCCATTCAAATACTTTGATTATGGATTGATGAACGAACTCTTTTTGTGCACCAATCAACTCATCCTGCAAGGCGTCTTCTTCTGTTTGCCGAGAAGAAAAATTCAAAACAGACTGATTGGTATGAATCGCCGAAGGAAAAATTTTTGAGCGCAATACCAATCCATCCAGACTGCGCAAACGGCTGAGTGCGACATACACTTGTCCCGCCGCAAAGGAAGCACCCGCGTCAATTACAGCTTTGTCAAAGGTTAAACCCTGACTTTTATGAATCGTAATTGCCCAAGCCAAACGCACGGGATATTGCGAAAAAGTTCCCAATTCGTCTTCATCTATTTTATCGGTATCATTATTGTAATTGTATTGAATGTGTTGCCATTTTTCGGGTTTCAGTTCAAGCAATTCATCTTCATCTTTAAACCGGATTTTTATTTCTTTGTCTTTGATAGAATCAACAATACCAATCTTTCCGTTATAAAATTTTCTGTCTTCGCCTTTATCATTCTTGATGAACATAATTTGCGCGCCTTCTTTCAAATACAAAGTTTTTTCCATCGGGAACATTCGTTCCGGAAAGTCGCGCTCTACCACAGCTTCAAAGGAATGCAGCTTACCGGGCAAGTCTTTCAACGCTTGTTGATTGATGCGGTCTGCAATCGCATTGTGCGACGTAAGCGTGATATAATTTTCTTCTTTATCGGGATAAAATTGCGGGTTGTAAAATGAATTTATCTGTTGCAAATCTTCGTCATTCACTTCATTATTTCTTACGCGATTGAGCAATTGTATAAACTGCTCGTTGCTTTGGCGATAAACTTTTTTCAGTTCCAAATACAGCGGCGGCACGGTTTTCAACGCAAGCGCATCAAAGAAAAAAGAGCTTTGATAATATTCGCCCAGTAATTTTGTTTCATGATTTTGTACCACAGGCGGCAACTGGAACAAATCGCCGATATACAGCATTTGCACACCGCCGAAAGGAATTCTCGGTCTTTGTCGAACATGGCGTAGCACTTCATCAATCGCATCCAGCGTGTCGCTGCGCACCATAGAGACTTCATCGATTATCAACAGTTCAAGTTCCCTCAACAACTGCTGTTTTGTGTAACGGATTCTTAGCTTGGAAAGTAATTGTTGTTTGTTGTACACATTTTGATTTTCTTGCGAAGGATATACATTTTGTAAGGTCGGCACGTAAGTTCCAAATGGCAATTGAAACAAAGAATGAATAGTAACGCCGCCCGCATTAATGGCAGCAACGCCCGTAGGTGCTGCAACTGCGAGCTTTTTGTTACAATGTTCTTTAATGTATTTTAAGAAGGTGGTTTTACCCGTACCTGCTTTCCCCGTCAAAAATAGATGACGGTTGGTGTGATTGACAAAAGCCGCAGCCAAAGCAAATGTTGTATTTTCCTGGGTTAAAAATTCCATGACGGAAAGATACAAAGTTTAACCTTTCTGCTTTGCAACATATTTCTCAAATTCTGCAATCAATTCACTTGGCTCTTCTTCAAAGGCTTCGGCAAGTTTAAAAAGCCAAAACAATGTCGGCGATATCTCGCCTCTTTCCAATCGGGAAATATTTTGAAAGTTATTTTCAAGTTTGGCAGCTAAGTCTGATTGAGACATTTGCAGTTGTTGTCTTTTAGATTTTATAAAAAATCCCAAGTGCTTATTGAATAGGGTTTTGTTCATTAAAGCCAATTTCACATATATGCAAAACATCATTATAACCCTATATGGTTATTTCTGAATTTATCTATATATTTGTTCTGTCTATATTTTCACGGTATTCTGAACAATAAATGGTTTTACTTACCTATCAATCAACACTGTAATGTTTAACTTGCTTACACACCTAATAGAGAAAATACAACGCTTTCCCATTACACTTGAGAATATGAGGGAATGGATAAGGTATGAGAATATAGAAATTACCGAGTGTACACTTTACCTTTATTTTAAAGAGAAAGATAATTCAGAGTATGGAACTGAAAACGATTTCTATAAAAAAGAATCGAGACTGGAACACGGCTATAACGACAATTGACACACCACTGACACATTAAACCCAACAATACAGTTTGAATTGCTTTACCTTTGCACCACTTAAAAATTTGTGATGGCAAAGCGCGGTATTATTTTAATGAACTTAGGTTCGCCCGATTCTACAAGTGTAAAAGATTTAAAAAAATATCTTACCGAATTTTTGATGGATGAGCGCGTGATTGACAAACCTTTTTGGTTGAGAACACTATTGGTGCGCGGCATTATCGTTCCGTTTCGTGCAGCAAAATCTGCAGAAGCGTATCAAAAGATTTGGACAAAAGACGGTTCGCCTTTAGTAGTCATTACAAAGAATTTACAAAAAGCCTTGCAAGTCAAAATGCCCGAAAACATTGAGGTTGCGATGCGTTACGGCAATCCGGCTCCAACAACGGCTTATGAAAATTTGCTCCAACAAAATCCTGATTTAGAAGAAGTAATTTTAGTTCCGTTGTACCCGCATTATGCAATGAGCAGCTACGAAACGGCAGTCGAATACATGAAAGAAATTCATGCAAAAAATCATTATTCTTTCCAACTAAAAACTGTTCCGCCTTTTTACAACCATCCTGCATATATCAATGCCTTGGCGGAAAATATGAGGCCGCATCTGCAAAACGATTTTGACCAACTCTTGTTCAGCTATCATGGCATACCTGAACGACATATTTATAAAACCGACAAAACAAATAGCAAGCACGATTTATTATCAACCGAAAACTGTTGTGAAAATCCCGAAGCGCAGGCAACTTGTTATCGTTATCAGGTAATGCAAACGAGTAAATTGGTTGCGGAAAAATTGGGCTTGAAAAAGTCGCAATGGCAAATCAGCTATCAGTCGCGCTTGGGACGCGACCCTTGGCTGCAACCCAATACACAAGAGCGTTTGCCCAAAATGCCAAACGAAGGAATTAAAAAGTTAGTCGTCGTTTGTCCGTCGTTTGTGAGCGATTGTTTAGAGACTTTGGAAGAAATTGATATGCGCGGCAGGGAAGATTTTTTGGCGAGCGGCGGCGAATCCTATGAATATATTCCTTGCATGAATACAAATGAACTTTGGGTTAATGCTTTGGTGGAATTGATAAATGAAATTCAATAAAACATTAAGAAATTAAGACGCATTAAGGCTTAATTTTCTTCATACCTTAATGGTTAAATTCGTAATTTGTTCACGATGTACAATTACATAATCGCTTTACATATCATCTTTATTGTTACGTGGTTTGCGGGAATGTTTTATATGCCGCGGCTGTTTATTTACAACACCGAAGCCAACGAAAAAGAGGACGCCGCGCAAAAAATATTACATGAACAATTTACCATAATGATGAAACGCTTATGGTATGGCATCACATTTCCTTCTGCAATTATTACATTGATTTTAGGTCCATTAATTTGGTTTGAAAAGTACGATTTTACTTTACCGGCATGGCTTTTCATCAAATTGATTTTTGTTGTTTTTCTATATCTCTACTTCATTTCGCTGCACATTATTTTCAAACAACAAGTTAAAGGCATCTTCAAATATACATCGCAACAATTGCGTGTATGGAACGAAGTAGCAACGATATTTTTATTTGCGATTGTTTTCCTGGCTGTCGTGAAAAGCGCACTTGGCTTGGTTTACGGATTGATCGGACTTGTCATCTTTATTATTATTTTGATGAGTGCGATTAAAATTTATAAGAAAATAAGAGATCAGAAAGAATAATTTTTCGTTTACATAAAATCTCATTTTGCGCAAACCAAAAATAACCACACATTTGCAGCCTGAATAATAAAAACATGAATCTTACACAATTACAAGAACGCAGCAACAACGCTTGCGAACTGTGTGCAGCAACAGGCAATTTGAACATATATGATGTTCCACCGACAGCCGATAATATTTCCGACAGGGAAATTTATATCTGTGACAAATGTCTTGCGCAAATCGAAAAGAAAGAAGAACTTGACAGCAATCACTGGCAATGCCTTACAACTTCCATGTGGAGCGAAACGACTGCCGTTCAAGTGGTTGCGTGGCGAATGCTGAACAGATTGCGCAACGAGAGCTGGGCTGCGGACAATCTTGATATGCTCTATCTTGATGATGCAATTTTGGATTGGGCAAAAGCAACCGGCGACCATGAAAACGATGCAAACGTTGATTTGCACAGAGATGCCAACGGCGCTGTTTTGAACAACGGCGATACTGTTGTACTTACAAAATCACTGGATGTAAAAGGCTCTACCGTGAATGCGCGTTTGGGAACTGTAGTAAAAAATATTCGTCTTGATGCAAATGATACAGGCTATATCGAGGGAAAAATTGAAGGGCAAAGTATCATGATTAAAACCATATTTGTGCGCAAGCAAGGTGTTTAATCAAAACCATTCGATTATAAAAATCCGAAAACGAATATCAGTTTTCGGATTTTTTATTTCTTTAAAATGCCGTTGCCGACTGTACAATCCAGACATTTTTTTTCGTTGCAATAATTATTTTTCAGTTCCAGTAACGCCTGACTATCAAATGCTGAAATACAAGCTACGCCTACATTTCGCCACGATTGAATAATATTGTTTTCTTCCGATTTTATTTCCGACAACCAACGTAAGGCTTTGTCTTTGTAAACATCTTGGTTGTTGATTTTTCCGTAAATGAATACAAGTGAAACAATTGTGTTGATGATAATAATATCAATCATTGATTTACCTAATTGTTTAGGTTTTAAATTATGATTTTCATCTTTCAGAGTAAAATGCTCATTCCAATAATCATTTGCTTTTACCAAAAGCATTGATTTCAAAGAGTTGTAGCTTTCTGCTTCTTTCATTTTTGAAAACAGATGATTGGATTGATGAATGAGTGAAGCCAATTGTGCCAATCGAATGGTAGGAAAATTTTGCGGGCGCATTCGTAAAAACGCAGGTTGTTTTTCAATATGTTTCAGCGAATATTTTTTTGCGAGATACCGGTATTCTCTTTGCAACATCTTCGCATAATCATTTTCAACATCATCTTCCAACAAGCCGCATTGACCAAACAGCAAGGCTTCCAGCGTATTGAGTTGATTTTTATGCTTGGCTAAAATATTCAACGGCAAAGAACTCGCCATTTGAAAAAATACATCTGCATTTGTTTTTGAGCCGAAACTTTTTGCGAGCATTCGCCAAAAAACTTCGCTCCAATCCTGCTTTGTTTGCTGCAACAATTGTTCTATTTCATAAGATTTTCTTTCCAACCTTTCAACCAACAATCTGTCTTTCCAAACCGTCCATTGAAGTGAAGAAATCGCAGGCAAATATTTTTCGCATGGCACGAAAATACTTGAGTTCATTAATATTTCGTAATTTTTCAGCATCGAAGATGCAACCAGAGATTGCAATTCCAAAGTCGGAAATTTTGCATTTGGAATTTGTTTATCATCTTCCCAAACAACGTGGAGAATGATGTTTTGATAATTTTTATCATCATCATGCTTGTGTAAAAACCAATCGGAAGATTTAATGTGCAGCTCAATATTTCCGGCGAGAATGGTGTTGCCTACTTTTATTTTCGCTTCTAAAAAATCCGCTCCCTGATTCTTGTTGAGTTGCCCAACATCAAGAATGACAAGGTTTTCAGCGTTGGTCGTTTGTAAATTTTTCGTATTAAAATATTGAAACTGCCAGATGAATTGTAACAATCGTTCCTGCATATACAAGCGTTTTTTTTCATCTTAAAGTTACATATTTTCTTTTATTGCAATCGTTTTGAAATCGTATCATCAATCTTCTGAAAAAGATGATGCGGCTTGTACACGCGCCAATCCTCAATTTCCATGAGTTCTATAAAATATTGCAGCTTGTATTTTTTAAATTCCTGTTGCGCAGCTACAGACAAATCGAGCATCACAAGCCAGCCATCTTCGTCCGCAATTTCTTCGTACCATTCTTCGTAATAATCCTTTCCGCCGTAATGAAAATTCAACACATTCTCGCCGATAAAAATAAAATGCGTAATGCCTTCATTCGTCAAAATGTCCGCCAAATCATACTTTAGCGTCATCACATCGTTTTCAATCGCATCGTTCCACTCTCCTATCAATTCAATGATGGCGAACTGCATTTCATAATCGGCATACAAAATTTTGCAGTACAAAGTTTTGCTTCCAAACTCGTCCCATTGCGGATGAATATAAAAATTGTATATCGTCTGTGAAAATTCGAACTCGCTGTATTCTCGCCCGAAAAACGGCGAACGCACATCGTCTTCCGAAGTATATAAATGCCGCCAATTAAAAAATGGTTCTATCGTATGCACCGTAAATTTCTTTTGATAAAGGTAGAAGAAATTGAGTGGAAGAATGACGTCTAAGGAAGATTTAACGTTTATGTTCAATGATTTTATACGCCTTGGTGCGTGTCGCACGCACCAAAATAAAATTGGTTCGTGAGGACACGAACCAGAGCGAAAGATTTAATGTTTATTTTGGCTTCTTTTCCAATATACAACTAATAAATCATTCAATTCTTTTGTAGTTGTATTTAGGTCATCTATATTAAAATGCTCTTTGCCATTTGGGAAATTATAATTCAGATAAGAACGAACATATTTAACACCTTCTCTCACAACTTCTTCTTTTTGTATTTGCGACCATTCGTAAAATAAAGTAGTCGCTGTTTGAAGTCCTTCATTATTCAAAATTATCTGTGGTTCTTTCTTTAAAAATAATTCTCTTAATTTTTTAAAACAAAAATATCCACCAATTAAAACAATAATAAGTCCAATTAAAACATTTTCTTTTTTAAGAACACAAAAAACGCCGCCAACCAAAACAATACCATTTAAAACCAAGCCGACAATTGATTTTGATTTTGAAAAATAGATTATAGTTTCATTAGGTATAATTTCATAGTCTAACGATGCCGCATTATAATTTCGATTACTAACTTTCATAATAAATTTATATCAAAACTCATCTTCATCCACAACATCTTCTTCATTATTTTCATCGGAAGATTCATCGCCTTCTTCGCCAAAGCCATCGGAATCTTTGTTCAAATCATACTTCTCTTCCACGTCCATAAACTGGTTATCCAACACACTTTTTGTTCCATGCTGCTGCGGTCCGATTCCTTCCGTGCGGCTTACACTTGGATAAACAATCTTTGAACTTTCTTCTTTGGTTACATTAATCAGTTCCAAAAAGAAAATCCAGTTTTTTGTAAAATCATATTCATAAATAAAATGTTGATTAGTATCCCGAATCTCACTTCCGACGGGCGTTTCAGCCATCAACAAAGGTTCGGCGCGATACGTTTTATCATATTTTTTCAAAGAAATTTCCCTGCCGCGCTGCCAAGCTTCGTTGCTTCTGTAAAAAGTTGCTTCGTGCTTCGCATCAAAGCCGAAAGCCGATAAAATAGTTTCGTGCAACTGATGAAAATTTTGCGTGTGTTTAATCACAATGTCGCGGTAAACACTTGAATCGTCTTCGGGGTAAACACGAAATTTAAGAATAGCCATTATAATTAAGAATTAGCAATTAAAAATTAATAATTGTTGAACCGCAAACTTCATGCGTTATTTGAATTCTTTGCAGTTATTGAATAACTAATATTTTCAGTTGCTGCATTTTTGCACCAACTCATTCGTTTAGCAAGGTAATTAATTTATTCAGAAACCGCCTTTAATCCCAACTCGTTTGCCTTTTGCAACATGAGTTGATAAGCTGCTTCATAATTATTCGGAATAATGCCGTCCAAAATACTTTCGCGGATAAAATCTTTGATAATACCGACTTCTTTACTCGGTTGCAGATTGAATGTTTCCATAATCAATTGCCCTGAAATCGGCGGTTGCCAGTTGCGCAGCTTATCGCTTTCTTCCACTTCAATCATTCGCTTACGCACAAGTTCAAAATTCTGCAAATAACGGCGTACCTTGTTGGGATTTTTGCTCGTAATGTCGGCTTCGCACAACGTCATTAAATCATCGGCATCTTCGCCGGCGTCGAACAACAAACGGCGAATGGCGCTGTCCGTAATTTCGTCTTTGGAAAGAAACGCAGGACGCATATGCAACGCTACAAGCTTCTGCACATATTTCATCTTTTCGTTGAGTGGCAATTTGAGCTGCGCAAATATTTTCGGTGTCATTTTCGCACCCACAATTTCATGTCCGTGAAAAGTCCAGCCATGACCTTTCTCAAATTTTTTTGTCGGCGGTTTGCCAATGTCGTGCAGCAACGCTGCCCAGCGCAGCCAAAGGTTTTGTGTCTTTTGCGAAATATTATCGATGACCTGAATGGTATGATAAAAATTATCTTTGTGCCCCACTCCTTCTACATTTTCTGCACCTGCAAGCGCCGCCATTTGCGGAAAAATAATTTGCAGTAATCCGCTTTTGAACAACAAATCCCAACCAATCGATGGCTTCTTCGACAGCATGATTTTGTTGAGTTCATCGGCAATACGTTCTTTGGAAATAATGTTGATTCTTTCTTTTTCCGCAACAATCGCGTTGAAGGTTTTTTCTTCAATGGTAAAATTCAATTGCGTTGCAAAACGAATGGCGCGCAACATACGCAAAGGGTCGTCGCTGAAAGTAGTTTCAGGTTCAAGCGGCGTGCGGATGATTTTTAATTGCAAATCACGAATGCCGTTGAACGGGTCAATCAACTCGCCGAAATCATTTTTATTCAGGCTGATGGAAAGCGCATTAATGGTAAAATCTCTTCGGTTTTGGTCGTCTTGCAAACTGCCCGCAAACACAGTAGGTTTGCGGCTTTCGCTGCGATAACTTTCTTTGCGCGCGCCTACGATTTCAATTTCAATATCGGGCAATTTTATTTGCGCCGTACCGAAATTTTTAAATACGGTTACGTTCGGTTTGGGATTGAAACGCTCCGCAATTTTTTCGGCAAATGCAATGCCGTCGCCGAGGCACACAATGTCCGCATCTTTGGTGTTTCTACCAAGGATTTTATCGCGCACAAAGCCGCCGATGATGTACGCAGGCGTTGCCGTTTCCTGCGCCACCGCAGCAATCTTTTTAAAAATAAATAACTCTCTGTCTGTACAGGGGATTTGCATTATTCGTTTAATCAGTTAAACCGCAAAGGAAAAAAGATTTTGGGAAAGATGAAGATTTAATTCACAACTTTTGGAACAGTAAATTTCTTTAATTCAATCGGAATGGACAAAGGTTCAAATCCTTCCGTGTGATGAAAAATTATTGTTGAATCAATCTGATGCAACGGCAAACTGCCTTTTGTAAAATAAATCCATTTGTATAAAGTATCTAATTCTTTCGGCACATGATGGCTGCGAACATTAATTATTTTTTGCACACTGTCTTTTTGAAAATAAAACCTGTACATTATTCCATCAGTATATTGTTCATCATAAGAAGAATCAAATTTTTGAAAATCTGTTTTATTGATAAAACTGTCCAAAGTTTTTCTTTGATTGTTTGACAGCAATGCGAAATAAGTTTTATTATTTTTTGAAGTATCATAATTATAATACGAAAAATATTCTTTAATAAAAATGGTATCACTTTGAGTAAACTTTAAACTAAACGCACTTGTCCCATAACCATCAAAACTAAATTCAAACATATCAAATAAAGGCTTTTTATTTTTCTTACAACTCACGACAAGCAAACCAATACAACATATTAGTACCAGATTTTTCATTGAAGCGTTTTATAATAAGATGCAGTTTCTATTCAAATTCCATAAAAGGAAATAAGATTACTTCGTCGTTCGTTCCTCACTCGCTCGCAATGACGCGCAAAGGTTTTCCTATTTTACTCAATTCTTAATAATCCTATAAATCATCCAAAACCATGGTCAATTCAACTTCAACTCAAAAATCTTTGTCCAGTCTTTTCCTGTAATCAACAACGTATTTTTTGTGGAATCATACGCAATTCCGTTTAATACATCGCCGGTTGCAGGCACGCCGTTTTTCTGGCGAATGTTGGTCAAATCCATCTGTCCTACAACCTTTCCGCTGTTCGGGTTAATCTTCACAATATTATCGGTCTGCCAAACATTGGCATAGATAAATCCATCAACATATTCCAACTCGTTGATGTTTGATAAAGGTCCGTATTGTCCTGTAACGTTCACGGTTTTCACAATGCTGAAATCCGCAGGATTCACATAATACAAATTGCTGCTGCCGGTACTGATGATGAGATTTTTTCCATCGTTCGTCATGCCCCAGCCTTCGTAAGGCCAATTGAGTTCTTTCACTTTATTCAGGTTTGGCAAGTCGTACACAAATACTTTGTGCGAAGTCCACGTTAGTTGAAACAATTGGTTATTGATGATATTAATTCCTTCGCCGAAGTACTGCGACGGGATTGCTATTTTCTTATCCACCCTGCCGGAAGCCAAATCGTAAATCAATATTTCGCTGTGTCCTTTCAAGCCTGTACTTTCGTAAATTTTTCCGTCTCTCAGAAAAAAACCTTCGGTAAAAGCCGAAGAATCGTGCGGATACATATTAATCACGCTATAATTAATTGCAGCCGGGTCGTTCGCCGGAACACTTGTACTGTCTGTATTTGACGAAGATTGCTTGTTTGCATTTTGGCATGAAGCCGCTAATAAAATGAATAAAGAAACTGCTATGGATTTCATTTGTACGTTATTAAAGTCCGTGCAAAAATAAGGAGTTGCTAAAGGAAATGAAGATGTTATTGGTTATTTGCGGGAAAATTAGCAAGTGTTTCAGCCTATGAATATGCTATACACTTTTCTTTATCGATGGCTTTACTTTCGAAGTCTCTTTTAACAGTTTTACTTGTTTCAAAGCTTGCGCATAAGAGATTTCTGATTGTTGTGCAAGTATCTTTTTGTTCTTTAATGACAATTCCGTTAATGATATTCTCAAGTTTTTTTCGTGTATCATTTGTAAACATTTAAACAAAAATACAAAAGATAATGATTATTCCACCGTTCCTTCATCCACACTTTCCACCTTCACTTTTACAACACCGGCGCTGATAATTTTTAACGCAATGGCTGCGGCTCTTGACAAATCGACGACTCTTCCTCTTTTCGCCATTGACGGATGCGTTCTGTCATTAATATATACAATTACCGATTTTCCTGTTGCTATTCTTGTAACGCGCACCCAGGTTCCAAGCTTGAAAAAATTACTCGCCGCCGTCATTTTTTCGTGATGATATCTTCCGCCCATTGCCGTTCTTGTTCCTTCCAGGCTTTTGCTGTAAAACGATGCTCTGCCGTAAACAATCTTGCTGCTGTCGGTATGAATAATCTTTACATTTGTCGGCTTCTTCTGTGCAAAAACTATTTGTACAGAAAACAATATAACAAGCAATAAAAAAAGTTTACAATTCATTGTATCAATAATTTTTATCTTTATGGCATGGACAAAAAAAGTGTTTTTCTACCGTTATTGATTTTTGTTTTTTCGTGCGGCACAAATGTTCGGCTCAACGCTCAAACATACACAAAAAATAAATACGGGTTAGAGATTATCAATGATGTTCACACTTATCAAAAAGCAATTGATAACAATCCGAATGAGCAATTAGTGTTGCTTACAGATTATGTTCCGCATTTGAAAACGGATTTTGTGTATGCAACCAAACACAATTTCACACACACAATTTTGTATAAAAATCCAAAGCCCTACGCGCTGCTGGCAACAGCAAAAGCATTGGCACAAGCCGCGAAAGACTTAAAAACACAAGGCTTTGGCATTTTATTATTCGATGGCTACCGACCTTATTCCATAACTGAAAAAATGTGGCAAGTGGTTCCGGATGCACGTTATGCCGCCGATCCTAAATTTGGAAGCGGGCACAACAAAGGCGTTGCCGTGGACATTACTTTATATAATTTACAAGACGGGAAACCATTACAGATGCCCACAGGTTTTGACAATTTTACCGATACGGCACACAGCGATTTTATGAATCTTCCCGACAATGTTTTACACAACCGAAAATTGCTGAAAGACGTAATGAACAAATATGGTTTCACGCAGCTTTCAACGGAATGGTGGCATTTTTCCATTAACAATCCCAACAACGAATACAAAATCCTTGACCTGAGCTTCGATGAGCTAAACAAACACATAAAATCAAAATAAATATTTGCCGTTTATCAAATTCGTTCTAAAAATTAAAGTCGAACACATATCTTTGGACTTGTCATTAAACTGTTTTAATCAAAAAATAAAAAATGAAGAAAATTTTTCTTTCTGCATTTGCGCTTACGGCAATTTTAAGCGTTGCGAATGCACAAGACAATTTAGTTAAAAAAGCAAGCGAAACTGCAGGCGACAATACTAAGCAAGGATTTCACTTTACCAATGTAATTGACCTTTCCACAACTCCGATTGAAAACCAAGGTTCATCGGGAACTTGCTGGAGCTATTCCACCAATTCATTTCTCGAATCAGAAATGATCAAAGCCGGCAAAAAGCCGTTGCCCCTTTCGCCTATCTATACTGCACGCAATCAATATACGGACAAGGCTGACAGGTATGTGCGTTTTCAAGGCGCTATCGGTTGGGGCGACGGCGGCGAACCGCATGACGTAATTAATATGTACGCAAAATACGGCACCATTCCCGAAGCCAATTATTCCGGTTTGGTAAACGGTAAAAAAATCAACCACTTTGATGGAATGCAAAAGTTGTTGAAAGGCATTATTGATTCTGTTTCAAAGGCTCACGGAGCTATTGACCCGGCAGCATGGAAAGCCCAATTCCAAAAAGTGCTGGACGACAGTCTCGGCGCCGTTCCAAAAACATTTACTTATGAAGGCAAGTCTTACACACCGCAAACCTTTGCAAAGGAAGTCGTAGGTCTTGACCCTGATAATTATGAAGAGTTTATCTCTGAAACCACCGCTCCTTATTACAAAAAAGCATTGATGGAGTGTTCAGACGATTGGGCATTTGTATACGATTACAATGTAACGCCTACCGATTTGACAGATGTCATTGACAATGCTTTGAAAAAAGGCTATACGGTTGCGTGGGGCGCCGATGTATCTGAACCATATTTCAATTGGGCACCGTTTGGTGTGGCTTTCGTTCCGGCAAATGCATCGTCGCTCGAAGGCAAAAGATTAACCCGCGACGAGAAAGCAGCCATCTTCAACGGCAGTAGAGATGAAATGACTATTACGCCCGAAGTTCGTCAAGCCGGATTGGACAATTTAACTACAACCGACGACCACGGAATGCACATCGTAGGTTTGGCAAAAGACCAGGACGGAAAAGAATTTTACATCGTAAAAAATTCCTGGGGCGAAACCAATCAGTACAAAGGATTTTTGTATGTATCAAAAGCGTATGTTCAATACAAAACCACATCTATTTTGGTAAATAAAAAGGCAATTCCAAAGAGCTTGAAAAAGAAATTGAAAGGATAGTTTTTTAGTAAAATGTATGTTTGAAAACGTCGTCAGTAAAATATTGACGGCGTTTTTTTATTATCTCAAATTATTACATTTGAGAATAATTTTGGTAAAACCAGTTTACATGAAGAAATCTTTATTTGTGGCAATTTTCTCGTTCTTTTGTATCAAAATTTTCGCCCAACAAATTTCCAGCTATGTTTACAACAAAAACGGCGAAACACTCGTTGCCGCGACAGTTCGCAATATTTCGACCAATAAAGCAACTATTACCAATGGAAAAGGCTATTTTGAATTAAATACAACTTCTTCCAACGATAAGCTTTCTGTTGAATATATCGGTTATGATACCAAGGAAATTCTTGCTTCATCATTGATAAAAAATGATACTATTTTCATTAATCAATCTTCACACAATTTGCAGGATGTAGTTATTTCTAATGAAGATAAATATGAATTAGTCAGGAGAATTATTGCTAAAACAAAACAAGCGTTGCCGCCATATTGCACCTACAATTATTATTTCAAAGACTTTATAAAAATCGGCGGGAAAATAAAATATTATTCCGATGCGCTTGTAGAAACGGATTTTAATCTTAATAAAAACAACACCTATTTATCGGCATCGCGAAGCCTGAAAAAAATTGACAGCACAGACGAAAAAGTTGTAGGCAAGCTAAAAGTATTTGAACATATAGACAGGGATTTTTCTTATTCTGCCTTGTTTAAATACTATGTTTTCATAAATGATAAAAAACCGGATATAGCAAAAAATTATCGTATTCGTATAATCAATAGTTCTGACAGTTTATTGAAAATATCATTTCAACCGATTGGCAAACAAACATCGCGAACGCAAAATTTAATGACTTGGTTTGTTAATAAAAAAGACTCTCTTATCAGGGAAATACAATTAAAACTTTTGCCTTCACAGATAGGAAAACCGGCTGCAAGTAATTTAGCAAATAAACAATATTGGATAAACAATGAAGAAATTTTCAAGTATGAAAAAAAGGACGATAACTTGCTTTTAAATTCAGTATATGTAACCCAAATTAAAAATGAGACTTCTCGGTTTTTAACGTCTTTCAAGCCTTTTGAATATCAGGCAGATGAAGCAATTATTGTAACAAATACACAGATATCCAATAAAGAAATTCCAAAATCAAAAGACAAAAAAACATATCATTGGTACGAAACTTTGCAATCATTAGGCAAAAATTACACAACACCATTTTGGGAAAATATTTATGGCATTCAGCAAACGCAGGATGAAAAAGATTTCTTTAGCCGTTAATGAAAATACAGTTTCTTTTAAACGTAATATTATCCACCTTGCCTATTTTATTGCATTTGTAACATATTTATCTCAATCCTCCTTTGAGATAAGTGCAAGCATTTTAACCAAATTACAAATCATCATAATCCGTTGGAAACATCAGAAATGATAATTCTCAATTAAGGGGAAAAATCTCGTACCTGATTCTATCAATTATCTTACAAATACATCACGATTTATCTTTATATTCCGCTTTGAAATAATGTATTGTAGCCCTGCTACGAACCGCTTCAAAACTTTTTCCCTGATATGTTCCTAGTGTTTTGTCTGTGTAAATAAAATCTATTACATAATGTCCCGTCCATAACGGAACAAAAGAGAATTTACCGTTAGCATCAGTCTTAATACTCCGTGTCCATTCATTTTCAGCAGATATATTCACTTTTGTATTTTTAAGAACTTTACCCTTAAAAAACAATTGGTAAACAGGCTGTTGGTTGTTCCAGCCTTTTGTTTTTTCTACAAAACATAAATCATTATAATTGCCGGTTGATATATCCGACGAAATTTTTCCTACTGCTGCAAATGCCGTAGAAAAAAAGCCTAAGCGAACAATTCCTATATTATATTTTCTCCAATCAGCAACATTTTCCAAAGTATCTGCGGCGCAAAATGCATAACGTCCTGTCTGTTGCGGTGTAAAGCGTGCCAAATAAAAACTATCTTCTTCTGTTAATGATAATTGTTCTTTTTTACCATCCGGACAGACTACATATAATTGTACGTGTTTAACTTCATCTAAGCGCTGCCCTTTCGTCTCCCGTCTTCCTTCATCAAGCTGACCAAAATATATTTTTATATCTGCCGCCACATTTTGTTTCAGCCCGGCTGAAGGCAACTCAATCCATAAATAATGAGCGGATGCACCTTGAAACAAGCAAACCAAAACGGTTAAAAGAAGCAAATTTTTAAATACGGCTGTTGTTTTCATATTTTTATTTTTTAATAATCTATAATCAAATTGACGAAAGGACATTCTTAAATAGCATGATACATTTTTCTGTTGGTATGTGTATTTGCAACTATATATGCAATGTAAGATTAACAGCCACATTCCTCATTGGCTGCAATTGAAGCCTATTGTTCCAATACTGCTGATTTCCCAAGTTATTCACTTTGATACCAATGCGGTAAACCGGACGGTCGTAGAATATCGTGGCATCAACTATTGTATAAGATGGGACTTTAAACCCTGTAAGATGTTTCAGATTTTCCAAGTCACTTCCATACACACCGCCAAAACCAAAGCCCAAACCGTCTGTAATACCGCCATGAATCGTATAGCTTGTCCAAAGGTTGGCTGTATGCACCGGACCCGAACCGTCTGGTCGCGTACCTGTCAATCCTTCATCGGCTTTCAAATATTCGCTGTGGTTATAAGCATAGCCGGCTAACAGATTCCACCCGCGAAGCGGATTGGCGTTCAACTCAAATTCCACGCCTCGGCTCAATTGTGTACCGTCTTGAATATGATAACCGTTATGTTCCAAATCAGTTCTTAGGACATTATATACTTTTATATGATAATAGCTGATTGTACTCACAAGAAGCCCGTGTATCAAATTGAATTTAGCACCACTTTCCCATTGGTTGCCCGATTCCGGCTTAAACGTCTTTCCTTCATAATCAACTCCACCGACATTATTAAAGCCGTTCATATAATTGGCAAACAATGATATTTTATTCAGCAAAGGTTGATAGACAAGACCGAATTTAGGAGACAATGCCGTTTGCCCGTATTTTCCGTCAACGGCGCCTGTAGTCACATTTTTGGTTCCCTCATCCTGAAACCTGTCCACACGAAGCGCAGCCATAACATCCAATCTCTCAGTAATATTTAAAACATCAGAGAAATAGGCACTGTATGATTTTTGCGATGCATTGGACATTTTATATGTTGCCGTTGCCAGTTTTTGATTTACGAGAGCCATATTAAAATTACCGTAATTGCTTCCGGGGTTTAAAAAGTTTACCGTATCCACAGTAATTGTAGCAGCATTGGAATTAGTAGCATAATCAAAATAGTCCAACCCTAATACTAACCTGTTTCGCATGGAACCGATATGCCAGTCTCCGGTAAAATTCTGTTGTATCTGAAGCGTATTATAATTTAAAGGGCCCGCATTGATTTGTCTTGTCAAAGTAGAGTCCGTAATACCGACAAGCGATTGCTGCGGTCCACTAATATCATTGGTCGTACGTACAAAAGAAGTTTGTGAACGCCAATTTTTTTTGATGACCGTATTAATCTGAGCACGAACATTCAGTTGTTGCGCATGATAGAATACATCATTATTGGTAAAAGACAGGTTATAATTTAAAGGCAAATCCCGAGCGTCTTTGAAAGCCGTTTTCTTATATGGTGTAAACCAATAAGGGCTTGTGGCGTTTCTGTCATAGAACTCGGCATCCACATTCAAGGATACTCTGCTGTTTACCTGATAATACAAAGAGGGAGCCAAAAACGTACTTTTAGTAAAACCTGCATCTTGCGATGACTTATCATCGTTTCTTGCAGCATTCATACGGAAAAGCACAGTTCGGTCTGCATTTAGAGGAGTATTCACATCAAAGGTAAGCCTGTTGAGACCGTAGCTTCCTGCAGTATAGCTTATATTTCCGCCAAAAGAATTATAAGGTCTTTTAGTAACAATATTTGTAATACCACCGAAAGAAGTAACACCTCCACCTGCGCCTCCACCAAATAATACACCGGCAGGTCCTTTTATAACTTCTACCCGCTCTATATTTGCCGGGTCTATATCTGTCATAGTATAGCCCGATACACCGTCTGTGACTACGCTCCAAACCTTAAATCCTCTTGAGGTCATAGTAACCCTTCCATTGGTAGCTGTAGATGCGACACCTGAACCGGATATATTTTTGAAGACATCTTGATAATTCGTAACAATTTGCTGAGCAAGCAAAGTCTGAGGTATTAATGTATAGGTTTGGGGATTCTCCATATTACTCAACGGCATACGTGCAACATAAGAAGATTGTTTATCGCCAAACGGGTTTTTGCTGCCTATTACATTTACTTCAGAAAGGCTATGCGCTGTTTCTTCCATAATAATATCCGGAATAAAAGCAGTATCTCCGTCAGGAATATTTACGTTTATCTCTTTTACTCTTGTTCCTACTTGGCTAACAAGTAATTTATAGCTACCTGCGGGAGCTTTTATAACAAACACACCTTCATTATCAGTCATTGCAGTAAAAGGAGTTTCCGCTAAATTAGCAGTTACCCCTACAGCTGCCTTGTGGTCTTTTGATAAAGCCTTACCTTTTAAGAATCCCGTTTGGGCATTCAGTGAAATACATGAAATCAAAAAAAGAAGTAGTGTCGTTAATTTTCCCATTTATTTTCATTTTTAGGGCGCAAAAATACCTCCAACACTATACAACGATTTACGAAATGCGGAATATCCACTTACGAATTCGGGAATTTTTTTGAGATTTAGAGCCCATTTAAATTTTATAAATCGAAATACCATATGGAGATTTCTTACTCGCGCCTCGTTCGAAATTGCCTAATGTGCATTACACACACGTTTATTATAAATAGAATTTGCTAAAAGATAAAGATGATAATAAATTTGCCGATGGTTACATTGCCTCAAATGCAACCTATATGCTCACACAAGAGAGGATTTAATTTGTTGAAATCTCTTAATTTTCCTGCTGTTAAAACGTTATTTCTCTTGAAACATTTAAAGAGTTAATTTCATGAATCCCACCCGTTCTAATAAGTATTCTGCAAATACATAAATCATCAGGCTTCATTATCTTTGGCACGTATGAACACAACAACAGATTACAAATCCGTGCAACTCAAAAAACATAAAGTCATCGCCACTACATTTTTTGTGGTAATGGCGTTGATTTATATCACTTCAGAAATATTATTGCGAAAAAATTCAGTATCATGGCTCGGTTATGTAAAAGCGTTTTCCGAAGCTGCAATGGTGGGCGCTCTGGCAGATTGGTTTGCCGTTACGGCGTTGTTTCATCATCCGCTGGGATTGAAAATTCCACATACCAATCTGATTGAAGAAAGGAAAAAAAGTATCGGCGATAATCTTGGAAAATTTGTAGTGGAAAATTTTCTCAGCCCGCAAACCATTCGTCCGTATATCAGTAAAATTCAGGTTTCCGGCTATGCAGCGGACTGGTTAGAGAAAGAAAAGAACCGCAAAATGTTGCTTACCGAAATCACAAAAATCATCAACAATATTCTACAAAAAATTGACGATGCTGCGGTGTCAGGTTTCATTGCGCAGAAAGGCGAAGAATTACTGAACAAAGTCGAAATCAACAAAGTGCTTGCATCGGCATTGCAATATGTTGCCGACAAAAAAGAACATGAAAAAATATTGGATTATGTACTTAACAAAGCGAAATATTATGTTGCAGAAAATGAAGATCTGGTGCGTGCTCGTGTGAAAAAAGAAAGCGGCATTTTGGTTCCCGGCTTTGTGGACAATATGCTTGCAAACCGCATAACGGTGGGCATTGCCAACTATTTGCACGAAATTGAACAAGACCCTAATCACTCCATTCGCAAAGAACTAACCCAGCAATTATATAAGTTCATTCAGCAACTGCGCGAAGAAGACAAATGGAAAAACGAGCTGAATAAACTGAAAGAGGGTTTGCTATCCAAAGACAATATTCAGAAGTATGCGACCGATATGTGGAACAGTATCAAGTTTATCTTGCTGATTGAACTATCGTACGATGGCTCGAAACTCTTAACTTATCTGGATAAAAATATTCTTTCTTTTGCCCAAAATTTAAAAAACGATGAAACCATGCGCAAGAATATTGATGCATGGTTCCGCTTGAATGCTTATAAACTTTTTCTGAAAAATGTGAACAACGTAGGCGATTTAATCAGCAATACGGTAGGCAATTGGGAAGGCAACGAACTAAGTCATAAACTCGAACTGGAAGTAGGAAAAGATTTGCAGTTCATCCGTATCAACGGCACACTGGTCGGCGGTTTAGTGGGATTGATAATTTATGCGATAACGCAATGGATATAATCAATCGTCTATTTTTATATAGACTGCATTTGTAAAAATAATACCAGGTGCATCAATCTCTAAAGTATCTTTCCGTACGTAAAAGTAACATGGCAAAGTATTCATAGAAATATTTCCATTCCACTGTCCTAAGCTGTCTGTAGAACTATTGGTTATAGCATAACTTCCACTATCAACAAGTTTGTTTTGTCGGTAATCTTTATATGATGAAGTTGTAAATATTGTCTTATTTCCTGCACCCTGAGCATACATTGTTTTTGGAGAATTAGATTCTATCAATTCCCAAGTTCCCGATAATCTATTGAGTTTTTCCTCAGAATTTTTCTTACAAGCGACAACAAATATTGAAGCCATCAATAAAATTAAAATCATCTTTTTCATAACAATCATTTTATTATCAAAACGTAATTTCTTCTGCTTTCGCCACAACAAATATAAAAAATAAAAAAACGGCAACTCTTACGAATTGCCGTTTACCCATTCATACCATAATCCAAAATTTTAATGTGCCGCCGCGCTCAGATTCACTTTGCCTCTACTCTTAACCATTAGCACAAACGGCACACAAATCATAAACATCAATCCGATGTATAAAAATGCGTCCATATATGACAATATTGTTGATTGTTTTATCACTTGTCCAAACACTGCTTCATAAGCCGCTTGCTTCGCCTGATTCAGCGCCAAGCCTTTAGACGTGAACAAACCTACCATGCTGTTGTAGCGTTGCTGAAATACCACGCTGTTATTCGTCAAATTACCCACCAAATTTGTACTGTGCTTTTCCCCCTGCCATGTCAAAAATGTTGTAATAATTGCAACTCCCACCGAGCCGCCAAGCTGGCGCGCCATACCTGTAAACGCCGCACCTTCGCCAATTGCTCTTCCACTAAGTGTGGACAATGCAAGCGTAGTAATCGGAATAAACATCAGACTGAGTGCAAAGCCTCGTAACATTAACATCCAGAAGAAATTATTAAACCCTGTGAATGGAGTGAGTATTTTGTAGCCCCATAAACTGTAACAAAAAAAGCCTACAAACCCAATGGCAACCAGCAGTTGCTGCTTCACACCCCGTTGTAAAAGCTGTCCTACCACAGGCATCATCAAAGCGGTTACAACGGACGATGGCACCATGATTAATCCTGCCTGGTAAGCCGACCATCCTAAGATATTCTGTAAGAATAACGGAACAATAAATGTAGAACCATACAGTCCGAAACCAAGTATAAAGGTCAGTATTGTCCCTATTTTTAAATTATTATCTTTCAGTACACGCAAATTTACGATTGGCGATTTTGCAACCATCTCGCGCCAGATGAAGAAATAAAAACTTACTGCTGAAATAATAGATGCAATCAAAATAAGCTCGCTACTGAACCAGTCTTCTTCCTGTCCTTTTTCCAACACAAATTGTAAACATCCGACTGCTGCTGCAAGAAACACAATCCCAAACCAATCCACTTCTTTCGCTTTTTTCTTCTCGCCGAATTTGGGACTGCGCACATACCTGATAGTCATTATTGCAGCCGCGATACCAACAGGAATATTTACATAAAAAATGTAGGGCCAGCTATACGTTTCTGTTAAATAACCACCCAATGGCGGACCCAAAGTAGGACCAACTATTACCCCCAAACCATAAATAGCCTGTGCCATTCCACGCTTTTCGGCAGGAAAGGATTCCGTAATTATTGTTTGCGAAGTTACCAGTAATGCACCGCCCGCAGCGCCTTGTAAAAACCGGAACAAAATCAATTCTCCGAGTGAGTGTGCGTTGCCGCAGAGAAAGGAACACAGCGTAAATACAATAATCGATGCTGCATAATAATTGCGCCGTCCAAACTGTTGCGACAGCCAGCTCGTCATCGGAATAATGATAACATTGCCGATTGCATATGAAGTAACCACCCAACCAATTTCGCTCAAAGTCGCGCCCAGATTCCCTTTCATGTCGTTGAGCGCCACGTTGACAATCGTTGTATCTATCACTTCAAGCAGAGCTGCAAGAACGGCTGTAATAGTAATCAGTACGCGCCGCATTCCATACTCGACCAATGAATCTTGTTGTAGAGCCGTAGCCATTTCTTTCAATTAAAAATTAGTAATTAATAATTAGTAATTAAACGTTTTTCATTATCAAAAATGTAAATGAACAAATTTTAATTACTAATCATTCGTAAGATGCACATCCACTTCTACATTCATGCCGGAGCTTAATAAGTTGCGGATTGAATCACTTACATTGGTAAAATCAATTCTTACCGGCACGCGCTGTACAACTTTAATAAAGTTGCCCGAAGCGTTGTCCGGCGGAATTAAAGACATCTTCGCACCTGTTGCCGGAGAAATGGAACTTACCGTGCCTTTCAAATCCAAATCGGGAAACGCATCTACTTTGATTTCGGCAGTTTGACCTGTTCTTATTTTGGTCAATTGCGTTTCTTTAAAGTTGGCAATTACCCATCTTTCGTTATTCGGAACAATGTCGAACAATGCTTGTCCTGCTTGCACATATTGGCCCAATTGCAAGTTCACAGTTCCAACTTGTCCATCCACTTGCGCAGTAACTACTGCATAAGACAAATTCAATTCAGCCGCATCGACTGCCGCCTGCGCTTCTTTAATTCTTGCCTGCGCAGCTGTAACCTGATTAGAAGAAACATTCTTTTGTGAAGCTACAGCCGCAACTTGCTTCTGTGCAGCTGCTTTCTGTGCCTGCAATACACCTAATTGTCTTTCTGCAATTTCTTTCGCTGCCTGGGCTTGTTCAAATTGCTGTTGTGTAATGGAATGGTCTTTAATCAAATTGCTATAACGTTCAAAGTCATTACTCGCGCGCCATAGATTTACTTTTGCTTCTTCAATTTGCGCATCGATAGTTTCAATACTTGACTTTGAACTAACGATATTGCTTTGTGCAACGCCAACACCCGCACCTGCAACGCTTACATTACTTTCTGCGGAAGTGAGTGCCGCTTGTGCATTTTCCAAAGCGATTTTCAAATCGCGTTCGTCAAGCACTACAAGCGTATCGCCTTTGTGTACATACTGATGGTCTTTTACGTGCACTTCTTTGATATAGCCTGCAACGCGCGGAATCACAGGACTGATGTCGCTGCTTATTTGTGCATCATCGGTTTCCTGATGCTTTTGCGAATGCAAATAAGTAACGATGCCGAAAATAATACCTGCAATTACAAGTATCCCGAAAATAATTGCAAACAACGGGTTTGATTTTTTCTTTGCTTTTTGTTCTGTGTGTTCGGTATTTGACATTTTTATTGCTTTAATTTTTTTAATTAATATTTTATTTTTCCCGGATAATTACTGAAGATTGTTGAATTTTTTATTAAGCGTTCCGACGGTTTCGTATATTTTGTTGTACACAACCGCTGCATCGGCGCGGGCATATTCATAATTGATTTTTGCCTGAAGCAAAGCCACATCTGCATCCAGCAAATTGGTTGTAGTTTCGAGTGAATTATCGTATTTGTTTTTGGTAATGCGATAATTTTCTTCGGCTTGCGCAATGGCTACTTTATACACATCTATCTTTTTCAACGCTTCAAAATAATTATTGTAAGCCGTATAAATTTGCGTATGAATATCATCATTCAGTTTATCCCTGCTGATAGCAAGTATTTTTTCTTCGGCTTTTGCCTGACGCACCTTTGCATTATTTTTATACAAAGAACCGATGTCGTAGCTCACGCTTACTCCAACATTTACCACGTTATACAACGATAATGCTTTTGGAATATCTGCTGCCATGTAACCGCCGGCAAATGCCAAAGACGGATATTGATTACCTTTTACAACTTTGGTATTGTATTCGGCAGCCTGCTGTCTGTCCAACAAAGCGAGATAATCAAATCGATTGGAACGAGCCAGATTTTCCAAATCTGAAAGACTTGGTACATTTTCGTCGTTGTCGATGTCGCTGGAGTCAATACCGATAACCGTACTGTCGTTCAAGCCAAGCATGATGTTAAAATTATAGTTGGCAATTTTGCGGTTGTTTTCTGCATCCAGCAATGCGAGTTCTACATTGCTTTCCTGCAATTCAACTTTCATCAAATCGTTGCGTGCGACAATACCGTTGGCTTCCATACTTTGAAAATCTTTCACGCGTTGCTTTGCTGTTGCCAGATTTTCCTGCACCAGCTTTACCGTAGCAATTGCTTTGTACAGATTGTTGTATGCTTCAATTGTATTTTGAATTACTTCTTCTTTATCGTTGCCGGCATCGAGCTTTGCCGCTTCTGCGAGATACTGTGCGGACTTTATCCCGTTGGTAATTTTTCCGCCTGCGAATATTGGCAAACTTGCAGTAAGCATCCCATACACAGCCTGATGCACATTGGGAAACGAAGAACCGGAGTTACTATCGTCGCTGCTGTTATCGTCATCATCATTGCTCGACAAATCCGGCGAAATATTGATATGCGGTTTCGTAAGATAATAATATGCGCCCGAAACTTTCAAATCGGGTAGTTGATTATTTTTTGCTTCGGATACGCTTGCAAGCGCCTGTTCTACTTTTGCAGAAGAAAGCTTTAATTGCTTGCTGTTATTCAGGCTAAGCTGTATGGCTCCCCTTAAGTCAAGGGTCGTGTCGGTTTGCTGTGCAAATGCAAACACAGGTGCAGCCAGCACTACCACCACAAGAAGTAATCTACATTTTTTTAATAATTGCTTCATTCGTTATTATTTATATTTATTTTAGTCTAATTTGATAGCATTTTTCATCCCGACAAGCTCATAGATTTATAAAACTACCACTCTCAAATAATTCTTGTCAAATCTATTTCGGCAAGCGTACATTATTCTAAGGCAAATCGTTTTTAATAAAAACATAATGTTCTTATTTTTTCAACAAATACGCTCGCATCAACTGCTTCAGATAATCCGCGACTTTCTTCCTTATTTTTGGGTCGGTAAACGGGTCAGTATTATCATCAAGGTCTTCAAAAACCACATGGCATAATGTTCTTGACAAAAACACATGACGTACTGTGCCATAAATCGTAGAGATGACCAAACCGGGTTCTACTTTTCTGAATTCCCCGCATTTAACACCTTCTTCAAGAATTGCCCGTGTAACCCAGGAGTTCCTTTTAAATATATTTCCGATAGCCTGATTCAGGTCCGGACGTTTATTCAGCATCACTTCTGCCTGCAATACTTTATGAAAATGGCGGTCTTCCAACACTTTTTCTACCTGGTAATCAACAACCTTATCTATTTTCTGAATGGAAGAAAGTTTTTTGTCGTTCAAAACATTTTCCAAAACTTCTCTATGAAGATTAGCGCGGCTTTCAACAATTGTTTCGAACAATTTTTCTTTAGTACCGAAATAGTAATTAATCATCGCAATGTTTACGCCCGCTGTACTTGCTAAGTCGCGCATAGACGTACCTTCAAAGCCGTTTTGCGAAAACAATTCAACAGCTACATTTACGATATGAGTTTTTTTGTCCGTCATAATTCGACTTCCCTTTTTAATTTCACGCCGCAAAATTAAACAATTGTTTAAATTAATCAAACATTTGTTTAAAATATTTATGCACACTAACAACGATTCGGGGAAATTTTTAAAATAACTTAGCAGCGTACAAATCAATTTATCACATGGAAAACAAAAGAGAGGTTTGGCTGCGTGGGAATAAAACAAATGGCTTGTCTCCTTTGCTACAACCCGTTGCAGATGCATTGTTGCAGGCAAGAGAAGAAATAGAAAATGCGTTGCAAAATTTTCCTGATAATTTGTTATGGGAAAAGCCTGCCGGCTGTGCCTCTGTCGGGTTTCATTTAAAACATATTGCAGGCTTTCTCGACAGATTGCTTACTTACGCCGAAGCAAAACAACTTTCACAAGAACAATTTTCATATTTAAAAAGTGAAGAAACCGTTGACGAAAGCACAACGATTTTCTTAGTGAACATGGTTACACTGCGTATTGAACAAACAATAGAACGCTTAAAAAATCTTCCTGAAAATATATTAACCGAAAAGCGTGGTGTAGGCAGAGCAGCATTGCCTTCAACCGTTATCGGACTTTGTATTCATGCTGCGGAGCATACAATGCGGCACACGGGCCAATTGATTGTAATGGTAAAGATTTTGGCGGAGCAGTTTAAGTAAATTGATAAGATAATAAGGTCATAGTTTTATACGCAATCTTATTACTAACGTTTGGCAATGTCAAACTTTTTTATTGTACAATAACCTTAGTAACAAAAGCCACATAATATATCCAAACTTTATTAACTTATATCATCTCATTCCGGCATTTTTCAGTAATAAGGAAATAAGGCTGTGCATCATAGAAACCATTTTATCACTAAGGTTGCATTGCTTATTTCATTTTGCTATACATTTGCATCAAGCGAAAGGCATCTTAGTAATTAGCCCTCATTCCGTTCGGATGGAAATCGGGAGAGTAATCGAAAGAGAGCCGCTTTAGTGATTCCGAAATTAAAAGATTTGGCGACGCCAAATCTTTTATTATAATATCAATAATAACCTTAATAACCAAAGTTACATAAGCCTAGCAACCTTATTAGCTTATATCCCACTTTAACGTTTTTTGATAATGTTTCATAAACTTATCATACTCTTCTGCAAAGCTAAGTTTCTTATGATGTTCCGGCTGATTGAGAATGTATTTGCAAACTTTATCTATATCTGTTTTGGAAATGGAAAACGCAGAAGCAGATTGTTGCCATGAGAATACACCGACACTCAATTTATTGTCATTTATAAATTTTGCAGAACTGTCTGCTACAATCGTTGCCAACACTTCTTCGGATATTTTAGGAGAACGAGACACAAGAAAATGTATGTGTTCTGGATTTGCATAAATGCTATATAGTTTTGAATTATTGTTGTTCACTATTCCCGTAATATATTTTTCAATTCGCTCTCTATTCTTTTCAGTTATTAAAGGAAGTCGGCACTGAGTTATCAGGATAAAATGCGTGTAAAGGTTATTGTATTCTATTTTCATGTTCGTTTTTTTATAAGGTTATGTGGCTAAGAATGCTGATTCGATACTAAGGTCATAAGTTTTTTTTCATTCGATTCTTACAACAAATTTAATCGTATTTCTTTAGGAGCTGTTTAAGTTAATTGTCTTTTTTCTTTAACCACAGAGTTATCGGAGCAATTCACAGAGGGAACGAAGAAAATCTCTTTAAACTCTGTGCAAATCTCTGCTTACTCTGTGGCTACATAAACCTTCAGCATCGTTAGTTTTCAATTAATTTTAACAAGTTCTTACTCACATAAAAATATCGAAATTTATGGCTCGTTCAAATACAAAAAACATTTCCTTACCTTAGTAACAATAGACGAACAAGCCCCCTCAACCTTATTAGCTTATATAGCGTTTCAAAACCTTACCATTAATTCTTGTGTAATTTATTTTACACAAACAAACTCAACACATTTTCCAAAAAAATGTAAACACTCGGTATCTTTACTTGCAAAGAAACCATTATCAATGAACAATAATATTTTATCCGAAAAATTTTTGCGTCTTGTACAAATTATGGACGAGTTGCGCGCACAATGTCCTTGGGACAAAAAACAAACCATCCACACGCTGCGCACCATGACAATTGAAGAAACGTATGAACTTGCAGATGCTATCGACAAAGAAAACTGGCAGGAAATAAAAGAAGAACTCGGCGATTTGATGCTGCATTTATTATTCTATTCCAAAATAGGTTCAGAACAAACCCACTTCTCTTTCGTTGATGTTTTGGAAACCATTACCGAAAAAATGATTAAACGCCATCCGCATATTTACGGCAACGTAGTAGTGGAAAATGAAGCCGACGTAAAAAGAAACTGGCAAAAAATAAAACTCGAAAAAGAAGGAAAAAAATCTGTACTAAGCGGCGTTCCGGCTGCATTACCGTCGATTGCCAAAGCGGCGCGCATTCAGGAAAAAGCAAAGCAAGTAGGCTTTGAATGGGAAAACAAAACACAAGTCTGGGAAAAAGTAGAAGAAGAATTGAACGAGCTGAAACAAGCCGAAAATACAGGCAATGCGCAAGAAACAGAAGAAGAATTTGGCGATGTATTTTTTAGTTTGATAAACTACGCACGATTTTTGAACATAGATGCAGACGCAGCTTTGGAAAAATGCAATCGAAAATTCATCAAACGATTTCAGCTGATGGAAACTTATGCAGGCGACAATAATCAATCGCTTACAGAAATGTCGCTTGATGAAATGGATGAACTTTGGAACAAAGCAAAAGCGCAAACCCGCAATAAAGATTAATGACAGGGATAAAGTTTTCAGATACATTCCGCAAAACCATTTTCAATCACGGCTATCTTTTGATTATAGCTGCGTGGCTGTTTACCATTTCCTTTGTCATCAGTAATTACTGGGCATTCAATTCCACGCCGGCGAAAGTTAAAAGCAGCTTTGAATCTTATCTGTCGGAAAGAGAAAACAGCTTTGAAAAAATAACGACAGACCGAAACAGCATTGCCGTTTTGCTGGATAACAGCGCCGATAAATCTTCTTTAAAAATAAACGATGCAGATTTCGGATTGTTTATATTTAATGTTTCAGATTCCGGCATTGTTACCGAAAAATATTGGAGTACATTCAACATGACGCTGAATGCTTCAGACTTAGCAAAGAACGACGGCTTCTACCCTTTCGACGGCACAAACGGATTTTTTGAACTGCTGAAAAAAACAGTTTCTTATCAGGGAAAAAAATATATTGTTGCAGCGCTTGTTCCTATTAAATGGAAATACTTTATCGAGAATAAATATTTTACCAACTCGTTTGCCAATTCGTCTTTGCTCGACAACCGCTACTTTATCGACAACAGCGGAAAAGGTTATCCGGTCTATAATTCACGCGGAAAAGTGGTTTTTAAAATAAGTGAAATTCCGGGAAGCGCGGGCAATTATCCCAACACTTGGTCAGCAATTTTAAAAATTGCCGCTACGATTTTTATACTGATTTTCATACACAGCATTATCAATGAGGTAACTATCGTCAATGGTTTCTATGTAGGCACTTTCTGGTTGATGATAACAATTGTATTGCTACGCGTAATCACTTACTCGTTACCCATCCCGTTTGACTTTCGCAACTACGAATTATTCTCGCCGCTGATTTACGCATCAAGTATGCTCAACTCCTCGCTGGGCGATTTGCTTATCAATGTCTTGCTGTTTTTCTGGGTCGTATTTTTCATCAAGTACCGCCACAAAGATGTTGTACCGGAAGATATTCCGCCAATATTCATCAGGTATAAAAAAATATTTGGTGCAATTGCCTTGTTTTTATTTGCATTCTTCACGCTGAACATGCTGAACATTGTTTGCAGCCTCGTTTTAGACTCAAGAATACCTTTGAACGTTACAGATTTTTTTCATTTGAATTTTTACACAGTTATAGCATTTATCGTTCTTACATTTATTATTTTAAGTTACTTCAACCTATCATATTTTCTGTTTCTGTCTGCCATCAACGCGGGTTATGACCTGCTTTGGAAAATTGCCATCGTAGTTGCATCTGCATTATTTATCATCAGCATACAACACACATCGGGCATTATTTTTATGCAGTTGGCTACGGTTGTCTGGTTGATTTTGTATTGCATTATTTTGCATTACAGAAAAGAAGATATTGCATCGCCTATTATCAGTTCGCCGTACTTTTTGTTTTGGCTGATGTTCTTTGCGGCATCTGTTACAGTTGTTATAAGAACAACCAACAGCAAAGAGTTTGAAGAGCGGAAAAGAACAGCTGTCGATATTGCCATGCAGGCAGATAATGAAGGCGAAAACTTGTTGAAAATGGAAATCAATGACCTTTCCAATTTCTCTTTTGACGAAAGTTTTTCACGTTTTTATTCGCCCGAAGAAAACTCGTTTATCAAAGACAGTTTGCTTACCAATACCTTTCGCGGTTTTTTAAATAAGTACGAATCTGCGATATACACTTACGACAGTTTACAACAACCTTTATACAACAAAGATTCCACATCGTTCGACGCACTTAATGCAATGATTGGCAGCATTGGTAAACAAGGGAGCGTTTCGGGTTTATACACTTATCCCACGGAAAACAGCGTTTTTAATTACATCTATCGCAAGAAAGTAATTTCCGAAAAATCGAATACGCTTATCGGGTATTTGTTTATCGTCATTAACCCTAAACGCTTTATCAACAGCCCGTTTCCTACTGAGTTGCTGCATGGAAGTTCATTGTTGTCCGATAACCAAAATCCCGATTATTCTTATGCCGTTTATAAAAACAGAACGCTCTCTTCAAGCAGTAACGATTATGATTTCTCGGATTCCATCAGCGTTGCACAAGCGCCGCCGGTCGGGGATTTCAGAGAATTAAAATCAAGTAAGGCAAAAGAACTTTGGTATAATCCGGGCAACAATCTCGTGGTAGTTCTTGCAGAAAAAAACAATAATTTCATTGCAAGCATCACGCTGTTTGCTTATTTGTTTTTGTCTTTTGTAGTGCTGATTGTTTTGTTTAAAATTATCGGCTTTGTTATCCAGTCGAGATTCAGATGGGACATTATTAAACAAGCATTTGAGTTTAAAATTCGCTTTCAGATTCATGCGACCATTATTTTTATCAGCCTGTTTTCTTTTATCGTTATC
Organism: Arachidicoccus sp. BS20; assembly: GCF_001659705.1. Lineage (NCBI taxonomy): Bacteria > Pseudomonadati > Bacteroidota > Chitinophagia > Chitinophagales > Chitinophagaceae > Arachidicoccus > Arachidicoccus ginsenosidimutans. The sequence goes on along the minus strand of NZ_CP015971.1, from coordinate 178,555 downwards.
GGTATTTCCACCATTTCGTTTTTCATTATGCGGTTTGATAAAAGCAACCAGGAAGTTCTTACGCAAAACCTGCAAGTGCTGGCAAATGAAATTCAGGAAAGTCTGAAGACAGAGCTTCCTTTAACATTGCAAACGCCCGATGAATTGGATAATTTTTATAGCAGCGATTTGGTGGAAAAACGCGTAATTGAACTTGCAAACCTGAACAACGATGAGGTAAATTTATACGACAAAAACGGCACATTGCAGGCATCGTCGCAGCCCTACATATACAATCAAAATATTGTCAGCAACAAAATGCAGCCCGATGCGTATTATCAAATGCGCTATAAGCATCGTATCAATTATTTACAGGAAGAAACCATTGGTAAGTTTCAATATCTGAGTGGTTACGTGCCTTTGTACGACAGGAATAAAAATGCTTTCGGCTATCTCAATATTCCGTTCCTTCATTCGCAAAGCGAGTTGCAGCAAGAGATTTCGAGCTTCATGGTTACGGTTATCAATTTGAATGCTTTGATATTTTTGCTTGCGGGAGCGATTGCCGCATTGCTTACGTTGCGCATTACCAAATCATTTTCTTACATCAAAGAAGAAATGAGTAAAATCAATGTGGGCATCGAAAATAAAGCACTCGATTGGAAACGCAACGATGAGATTGGCGACCTTGTGAAAGAATACAACATCATGGTGCAAAAGCTGAACGAAAGTATTAAGGCATTGGCACAAAGCGAGCGTGAAGGCGCATGGAAAGAAATGGCGCGGCAGGTGGCGCACGAAATCAAAAATCCGCTTACGCCGATGAAATTAAGTTTGCAATTTCTGCAACGTTCGGCACATAACGAAACAGCGAACATTCGCGATTTATCACAAAGAATACCAACATTGCTGATTGAGCAAATTGACCAATTGGCGCGCATTGCAAGCGATTTTTCTCAGTTTGCCAATATTCACAATGTAAATCCCGAAACATTCAATCTGAGCGAAATGCTGGCTTCATTGGTTATGCTGAATAATGCAAATGATGAAGTAAACATCAGCTTTGAAAAAACAGATGAACCTTTGCTCATTTATGCAGATAAAGTCCAAATAAACCGTGTGTTTACCAACCTGATTAAAAACGCTATCGAGGCAACCGAAGCCAAACAAACCGCAGAAATTCACATTAAAGAATTGCGGGTGGACAACAACGTTTTAATAAGCGTTCAGGACAACGGACAAGGAATTTCCGTACAACAGGCGAGCAAAATTTTTGAACCGAACTTTACCACAAAATCTTCGGGAACAGGCTTGGGACTTGCGATTTGTAAAGGCATTGTAGAAAAAGCCGGCGGACAAATTTGGTTTGAAAGCGATGAAGGCGAAGGAACCACTTTCTTTGTGAGCTTACCGTTGGAAGTGGAAAGTTGAACCACAAAAACAAAGGATAAAGTTTGAACCAGCTTCCACACTATTGACTTTTTGACTAAATGACGTTATTGACTTTCCTCTTAACTTTGCATCAATGACGTCTCAGGAATTTCAACAAATCTCACACACGATTCCCAATCATCCGGGCATTTATAAATATTTTGACGATGCAGGCACACTTATTTACGTGGGCAAGGCAAAGCATTTGCGCAAGCGCGTAAGTTCGTACTTCAACAAGACCGTGAGCAATTTTAAAACGTATGAATTGGTTCAACGTATTGCACGCATTGAGTTCACGATTGTGGACACGGAACAAGACGCTTTTCTGTTGGAAAATTCTTTAATCAAACAATTCCAACCGAAGTACAACATCATGCTGAAAGACGATAAAACTTATCCTTTCATCGTCATCAAAAAAGAACCTTTCCCACGCGTGTTCCTCACAAGAAGAAAACTGAAAGACGGCTCGGAATATATCGGTCCGTTTACGGCTGTATGGCGTGTGCGCGAGATTCTTGATTTTATAAAAGAGAACATTCCGTTGCGCACTTGCAAATTGAATTTGACAAAATATAATATCGAACGCGGCAAGTTTAAAGTGTGTTTGGAATATCATTTGGGAAATTGTAAAGGTCCGTGCGAAGGCTTTCAAAGCGAAGAAGATTATGCAGAATCCATTCAGCAAATCCGGCAAATTGTGAAAGGAAATTTGTCGCCGTTGATGAATCATTTTAAAAAAGAAATGCAAGACTTTGCAGCCAATTTACAATTTGAAAAAGCCGAATTAATCAGGCAGAAAATTGTTGCATTAGAAAGTTATCAGTCGAAGTCTGTAATTGTGAGCGCGCATCTTGGAAACCTTGACGTATTCAGCATTTCAAAGGAACACGAAACGGCTTATGTAAATTATTTAATGGTCGAAAACGGGACAATCATTCATACACACACAGTAGAATTACAAGCACAAATCGAAGAAACAGAAGAAGATATTTTGTTGTTTGCTATCGCAAATTTGCGCGAGCAGTTCAATAGTTTTTCAAAAGAAATTATTGTTTCAAAACCAATTGAATTTCCCGATAACTCAATAACCATCACAATTCCGAAAGGCGGCGATAAAAAGAAGTTGCTGGAACTGTCGGAAAAAAACGTGAATTATTTTAAAGAAGAATTGCGCAAGAAAAAAATGTTGCGCCTGGAAGAGCAAACCGAAAACGATAAACAAAAAGTACTGAAACAGTTGCAGGAAGATTTGTCTTTACCTGCATTACCTGCACATATCGAATGTTTTGACAATTCAAATTTCCAAGGTTCATATCCTGTGTCGGCGATGGTTTGTTTTAAAAACGGCGTGCCGAGCAAAAAAGATTATCGTCATTTCAATGTGAAAACTGTTGAAGGCATCAATGACTTTGCAACCATGAAAGAAGCTGTACATCGGCGTTACAGCCGACTGCAACGCGAAGAAAAACCGCTTCCGCAACTCGTGATTATCGACGGTGGCAAAGGGCAATTGAGTTCTGCAATGGAAGCGATTAAGGAATTAAGCCTTGTCGGTAAAATGACCGTTGTGGGGCTTGCAAAAAATGAAGAAGAAATATTTTTTCCGGGCGACAGCCAATCTTTGAAACTTTCGTGGGACAGTGAATCATTAAAGCTCGTTCGCCGCATCCGCGACGAAGTACATCATTTTGGCATTACATTTCATCGTGATAAACGCTCGAAAGGAACTTTTAAAAATGAACTGGAAGAAATTACCGGTATCGGCAAAGCCACAGCAGAACAGTTGTTGAAGCGTTTCCGCTCCATCAACCAGATAAAGCAATTAACCGAAAGAGAATTGACCGCGGAAATCGGCGGCAGCAAAGCGCAAAAAGTGTGGAAGTATTTTCATGAGGAATAAAATACTTCCACAAAAGAAGCTGATATAATCTTTATTTCCCGAATTTCTTCTTCAACAAACTCAGCGCGTCATTCATGTTCATAGATGAAACATCTTGTTGCGGAGCTTGTTTTTTATGCTGATGATTGCCGCCTCTTTTTTGCGGCGTGGCATTTTCATTCGCCTGTTTAATCGACAATGCAATGCGTTTGCGATTAATATCGACTTCCAGAACTTTTACCTGCACTTTATCGTTCAGCTTTAATGCTTCATTCGGGTCGGTAATGTATTGATGCGAAATTTCTGAAACGTGAACCAATCCGTCCTGCTTTACGCCAATATCCACGAAAGCCCCGAACCGCGTGATGTTCGTAACAATTCCGGGAACAATCATACCAACGGAAACGTCTTCAATTTTATAAATATTTGCGTATTCAAATTGCTCCAGTTCGCTGCGTGGGTCAAGTCCGGGTTTCTTCAACTCGTTGAGAATATCTTTAATTGTATGCTCGCCGAAACTTTCGGAAACATATTTCTTGACAGGAATTTCATTGATTAATTTTTCATTGCCGATTAACGCTTTTATATCAACCGACAAATCGCTTGCCATTTGTTCAACCACTTTGTATGCTTCGGGATGCACGGCGCTTTCGTCCAAAGGATTTGTTCCGTTTTTAATTCTTAAAAATCCTGCGCATTGCTCGAATGCTTTTCCGCCCAAACGAGGAACTTTTAATAATTGTTCCCGCGTTTCAAACCTGCCGAGTTCACTTCTTTGCTTGATAATATTTTCTGCCAGCGAAGGACCGATGCCGCTCACATAGCTCAATAAATGTTTGCTCGCCGTATTCAGATTGACACCAACTGCATTCACACAACTTACCACAGTTTGGTCTAATTTTTCTTTCAAACGGAATTGATTTACATCGTGCTGATACTGTCCCACGCCGATGCTTTTCGGGTCGATTTTTACCAACTCCGCCAAAGGATCCATCAATCTTCTGCCGATGCTTACCGAGCCGCGAACCGTAACATCGTAATCGGGAAATTCTTCACGCGCCGTTTCCGAAGCGGAGTAAACAGATGCGCCGTCTTCATTCACTAAAAATACAGGCAAGTTCAGTTGCAATGACTTGATAAACTGTTCCGTTTCGCGTCCCGCAGTTCCGTCGCCGATAGCAAAGACTTCTGTTTGGTATTGCTGAACTAATTTTTTAATGGTGTTTTCCGCGTCTACAATTCTATGATTTTTTTCATGAACAAAAATCAAATCGGTTGTTTGCAATTCGCCTTTTTCATCTAAGACTACAACTTTGCAACCTGTACGATAACCGGGGTCAATTGCCAAAATTCGTTTACTTCCTAAAGGCGATGAAAGCAAGAGCTGGCGAAGGTTTTCGGCAAATACATTAATCGCTTCCTCATCGGCATTTTGTTTCAACTGCGCACGAAATTCTGTTTCCAAACTCGGCTGCAACAATCTTCTGTATGATTCTTTGATTGCTTTTTTTACTTGCTCAACAGAACCGTTCAAAGAATTTTTCACATACAACTCTTCTATTTTTTGCAAAGCAAATTCTTCTTCCGGCGAAATGCTCATGCGCAAAACTCCTTCCATAAAACCGCGCAATACCGCCAACACACGATGCGACGGCACTTTGGAAACCAACTCGGAAAAATCAAAATAATCTTTGTACTTCGCTCCTTCCGTTTCTTTTTCTGCAATTACCGAACTCTGCAAAGTCGCTTCGTCTTCAAACAGCTTACGCATTTTTGCACGCACCAGTGCATCTTCATTTATTGTTTCCGCGATAATGTCACGCGCACCTTGCAACGCTTGTTCTACAGTCGTAATTTTTTCATTGAAATATTTTTCCGCTTCTGTATTTACATCAATGTTCGTTTGTTCCAAGAGCAATGCAGACAAAGGTTCCAGCCCGTTTTCTTTTGCCGTTTGCGCTTTGGTTTTTCGCTTCGGTTTGTATGGCAAATAAATATCTTCAAGTTCGGCAAGCGTAGTTACATTATTAATTTTTTCCTGCAAGGCTTCCGTCATTTTTCCTTGCTCTTCAATCGTTTTTTCAATGAATGCTTTACGCTCGGTAAACTCTTTTAAAAACTTTGCTTCGTCCTGTATTTGTTGTATCTGAACTTCGTCGAGCGCGCCTGTTTTGTCTTTGCGGTAGCGCGCAATAAACGGTATCGTGCTGCCTTCCGCCAACAAATTCAAAACAGCTTCCGCTTGCGCGGGGCGTATGTTCAACTTCTGTGCAATTACTTGTGCAAATTCTATCATCTTCTTTTCAAATTTTTCGGACGGCGAATGTAGGAAACATTTGATATTCTGATTCACTAATCTAAGAAATGTATTCATCATCATTTTTTAACATCCCTAAATTTTTTGGCATAGTTTTTAATTCGTATATTTATATCTTCAAACTAAAAATTATCAACCATGGGAGTAGATGCAAAACACATAGCCACATTTTTGTTGGGCGCTGCGGCAGGTGCAGCCGCGTTGAAATATTCATCCATGACCGATGAAGACAAAGAAAAACTGGCGCAAAATTTAAAAGACAAAGCAAGTAAGCTGAAAGATGAAGCTTCTACTACTTTTGATAAAGCGCACGATTATTTTTCAGAGCTTTCGTCCAAAGGTTCGGAATCTTTAAAGGAACACTGGGCTGACGCAGAAAATTATCTTAAAAATTTATTCGGTAAAAAAGACGATGCCCCTGAGCCGGAAGACCCGACCGCAGCGACTGCATAATTCTTTTATTCAGTAAAAATTTAAAAAGCGCGTGTCCAAAAGATATGCGCTTTTTTAGTCGGAACCGTGATTTGTATGATTTTGAAGATTGCAAGGATTTATTATAACTCTCATAAATAATCTGCGTTCTATTTATCAAAACAATTCAACATTTATAATTCATCATTCTTCAATAAGTAATAAACATCTGTTGATAACTAAATTTGTAAACAGAAATACTTACTTCGTAAATTAGCTAAGAAAGGTCATTTATATTTAATCACTTTAAATACTAATCAAATTGACAGACACTATTATCGAACTAAACACGCTCAACCCAATTGAATTCTTCGGAGTAAACAATGCCAAACTGAATCTTCTCAAGAAACGCTTTCCATTACTTAAAATTCTTTCCCGCGGTACGCAAATAAAACTGAGCGGCGCACCCGAATATGTAGAAGAAGCCAAAGAAAAAATCAACCTGATGCTTCAGTACATGGAACGCAGCGGCGACCTTAGCGACAGCTATTTTGAGGAAATTCTCGGGAGCATTGATGAAGGAAAAGTGGATAATTTTCTTGAAAAACATCCGAATGATGTACTCGTGTTTGGACCAAACGGAAAAACTATTCGTGCGCGTACAGCCAACCAGAAAGCAATGGTTGCTTCTGCCGATAAAAATGATATTGTTTTTGCCATCGGTCCGGCAGGAACCGGTAAAACTTATACGGCTGTTGCCATTGCTGTGCGGGCATTGAAAAACAAACTGGTCAAGAAAATTATTCTTACGCGCCCGGCGGTAGAAGCAGGCGAAAGTCTTGGCTTTTTGCCCGGCGATTTGAAAGAAAAAATCGACCCGTATCTGCGTCCTTTATACGATGCGCTGGATGATATGATTCCTGCGGACAAGCTCGGTTATTATATGAGTACGCGCACCATTGAAATTGCGCCGCTTGCTTATATGCGTGGACGCACGCTGGACAATGCTTTCATCATTCTGGATGAATCGCAGAACGCCAATGATTTACAATTGAAAATGTTTTTGACACGAATTGGTGCAAATGCGAAAGCTATTATCACAGGCGACCCTACGCAAATCGATTTGCCCAAAAACCAGCGGAGCGGCTTGTGGAAAGCGGTTTCTATTTTGAAAAATATCGACGGCATCGGACACATCGAACTGAATGAAGAAGATGTGGTAAGGCATCGTTTGGTAAAACAAATTATCAAAGCGTACAACAAAGCCGACGAAATTACTGAAGAAGAACATCGCTTTTACACGCACAAAAAATCGGAAAAAGAAAGTACGCTCTAAAAAATTAAGCCTAAGTTTGCATGATTCATTCACAAAAATATTTCTAATGAAACGAGCAATCTTAGGCTTTTTTGTATTCCTTTCAGTTGTTACAATTTTCTCGTGCAAGCAAGCCTCTACTCCGTCAAGCGTTGCAGAAAAATTTGCCAAAGCGATGAATACACAAGACTTTACATCTGCCAAAAGCGCAGTTACAGCAGAGAGTGAAGGCTTTTTCAGCCAGATTGAAGGTACCATAAAGAACGGTCAGCTGCCGGATTCCATTCAAGCCTTTTTGAAACAGGAAACCGTAAAGGCGTCAAATGAAAAGAAAATTAATGACTCAACGTACAGCGTGGATATTACATTAACTTTCCCGCATGAAATAATGGGAACGAAAGTGCAAACGCAAACCTTCATTCTGAAAAAAGAAAAAGGAGAATGGAAAATTGACCTTCAGGCAACGATGCAAAAAGCAATGGAAGAAATGGGTCCACAGCAAGATTCAGTGCAAATGCCATCCGATGATACACTTCCGCCATTGCCTACTGCACCGGATAGCTCTGAAAAATAAAATTTGTATTTTCTAAACTAAATAACTGCGCTTCAATAATTTTGAGGCGCATTTTTTATACTGCGTAAATAAAAACTATGAATATCATTCTTGCAAGCACATCTACCATTTACGGAAGCGGTTATCTCGAATATCTGAAAAAAGAAATCATTGAATTATACAAAGAAATTGATGAAATTATTTTCATTCCGTATGCACGTCCGGGCGGCATTTCGCATGATGAATACACGGCAAAAGCACAATCTTTTTTTGAAACAATAAACATCCGTGCAAAAGGTTTGCATGAGTTTGATAATCCCATCGAAGCTATTAAGAATGCACAAGGGTTTTTCACTGGCGGCGGCAATACATTTGTTCTGGTAAAGCAATTGCACGAAAATAATCTGATGCAAGTTTTGAAAGAGGAAGTGCTGAAAGGAAAGTCCTACTTGGGTTGCAGCGCGGGTTCCAATATCGGCGGCATCAATATGCAAACGACAAATGATATGCCGATTGTTTATCCGTCCTCGTTTGAAACAATGGGCTTAGTCCCGTTTAATATCAATCCGCATTTTACAGATGCCGATGCACAATCAAAGCACATGGGCGAAACAAGAGAAACGCGCATCAAAGAATTTTTATCTTTCAACAATATTCCTGTCGTAGGCTTGCGCGAAGGAAGCTGGATAAGAATAATTGATAAAAGAATTTCTTTGGAAGGAAATTTATCGGCAAAGATTTTTAAAAAAGATGAAGAGCCGTATGAATTGCGACATAACAATGAAATCTTATTTTAGAAAATTCTACAACGACATTTTTATGAAATAGCTATAACTGCCTGCAAATCTTAATATCAGTATAAATACAGAACAATTGCTATTCTACTTTTTGGCTTCGTTTTTTTAATAAAAAAATATAAAATATCTTTGAACATATCCGCACATAATTACACAATCATAAACCATCAATATTGGAAGAACATTTTTTACATTTTAATGTAGGGGATATTGCTTTAAAAATGGCCGTTGCTGTTGGTATAGGAATGCTGATAGGGTTAGAAAGAAATTGGTCACATAAAGAAGCAGGCATTCGTACTTTTTCTATTGTATCCTTAATAGGTATGCTTTCGGCTCAAATTAATGAGTCTATCGTTGTTGCCGGCTTAATTGGCATACTACTGTTAGTGCTATTGTCCAACATAAGAAGTTTTCTTGCGGAACGCAATACAGAAATCACAACTTCAGCAGCCATGATAGCCTGCTATATTTGTGGTGTATTAATCGGTTTAGGACACATTTTTACACCTGTTGCCGCCACTATTATTATTACCATGCTGTTGGCTTGGAAAACAGAACTAAGTAGGTTTGCGGGGGGGTTGGAAACGTCTGAAATCAGAAGTGCAATTATCATGGGACTTATAGGCTTTGTGATATACCCTTTACTTCCCAACCGCTATATTGACCCATGGCAATTGTTTAATCCGTGTGATGCATGGATTAGCATAATAGCTATTGCAGGCATTGGTTTTTTAAATTATATTTTCTTAAAAGTCTTCAGCTCGAAAGGATTATACTTAGGCGCAGTATTCGGCGGACTTATTAACAGCACGGCTACGATTGCTGAAATGACTACTCGTGTTAAGGAAGCCGGCACACCTTCACGCATCACAATGTTGTCAAGCATTATAAATATTTCCATGTTTACAAGAAATATGGTACTGGCTGCCATATTTGTACCACTGTCGCTTACAGCCACATTGCTTCCGTTATTGGCAATGTCATGTATGGCAGCTCTCTGGATTTGGAGAGACTATCACGCATCAAAGAAATTTGAAGAAACTGAAGTTGTTATAAAACTGACATCTCCCATATCCGGCAAAAAAATCGTTTCCTTCGGTCTTTTATTCATACTGATACAAGTGGGAGGAACACTCATTACACGGGCATTAGGCGGCTCAGGCATGATTGTTACCGGTTTTTTCGGCGGCTTGGTAAGTAGTGCAAGCACTACTGCTGCGGCGGCAACGATGGCAATGCATGGACAGATATCTGCCAGCATTGCAGGTAGTACGGCAATTATATCATCCATGTCCAGTGCAATGATTGATTTTCCGATAGTATGGAAAAACATAAAAGATAAAAAACTTGTAAAATCATTTACATTAAAATTAACCAGCGTGCTTATTATAGGTGTTACCGCCGTAACATTGGACCATGTATTTAATATATCGGAATATTTAATAAAGATGCTTCACTAAACTATATGTAGAAAGTTCACACATCGTATTTCATTGCAATGTCAACTTGTTTCATAAAACTTTTTCCATAAAGACCAAATCCAGCCAACGGTCAAATTTATATCCGACTTCTTTAAGATATCCGACTTCGGCAAAGCCGTATTTCCTGTGAAATGCAATGCTGGAAAGGTTTTCGGCATCTATTCCCGCAATCATAGTATGATATTTTTCTTCCTTTGCTTTCTCTATAAGTGCTTCTAAAAGTTTCGTTCCTACTTTTTTCCCGCGAAAATTTTCGTCCACATAAACCGAATGTTCCACACAAAAACGATAACCGTCTTTTGGTCGAAAAATGGAATAACAACCATAACCCACGCAAACGCCGTTTATTTCACAGGCTAAAACCGGCATAGCTTTTTTCTGCATATCCACGAACCAGTTTTCTACATATTTCATATCTCTTTCATAATAATCATAAATAGCCGTTGTGTTCAAAACTGCATCGTTCATGATTGCGAGAATATACGGCAAATCATGTATTTCGGCGTTTCGTATTATAATCTTTTCATCCATTTTTGAGCAAAAATTTATTTTTCAAAGTAAAATATTATTTTCTGAAATCGGCATAAAGAACGATTGCAAAATATTTATCTCATCATTATAATTATCTTTGGTACGTTCATTGCTCATTATTAAATGAAACAAAAATATTTGTTATGAAAAAAATCTTTTTATCAGTCGCGGCAATATTCGTGTTTGCTGCATTTGCGCAGGCTCAGTCCTTTGAATTAGGTCTAAAAGCCGGCGGAACTTTTGGGAAAATTGACGGACAGTCTTTTAAAGACGGCTACAAATTCGGCATTCACGCCGGCGCTTTTGCTTACATTGGCGGCGATATAGTGGGTATTCAGCCGGAAGTTTTATTTAACCAAACAGGAACTACAACTACGGAACAGGACAACACAGATGCCGGCGATGTTTTAAACCAGGCAAAAAAAGGACATCTGAATTATTTAAGTATTCCGGTTTTATTAAGCGTTAAACCGGTTAAGATATTGAGTTTGCAGGCAGGTCCGCAATTTGGTATTTTGATGAACAAAAACAACAGCCTTGTACAAAACGGAAAGGATGCTTTCAAAGGCGGCGATGTAGCTATCGCACTCGGCGCACAACTCAATCTCAACAAGCTTAAAGTTTACGGCAGATACAACATCGGCGTGTCTAACGTAAGCGATGTTGCTAATTCCGATAAATGGAAAAACCAGCAATTTCAGGTTGGTGTCGGAGTCGTGATTTTATAAAAATAAAAAACTCATTTTAATCCGAAAGCCGTTCCAATTGTGAACGGCTTTTTATCGCAAATCATAAATCGAAAACCATACTTCACAAATCAAAGAAAGGTTTCTTATTTTCGTGCATTCAAAGATTTATCAATAATATATGCAACAACTTTCACACGAGCAACTGTGCGCCATCGCAAAAGAATATGGCACACCTGTTTATATTTATCATACAGAAAAAATTGAAGAGCAATACAGCAAGCTGAAAAATGCTTTTAAGAAAACCGATACACGTTTCTTTTATGCGTGTAAAGCCTTGACCAATATCAATATTCTCAAGCTGATGAAAAACCTGGGAACGGATTTGGATTGTGTCAGCATCAACGAAGTGAAACTCGGATTGCTCGCAGGCTTCGAGCCGCAGCAAATCATGTTCACACCCAACAGCGTGGATTTTTCCGAAGTGGAAGCAGGCAAAGAATTGGGCGTAAATATCAACATTGATAATATTTCTATTTTAGAAAGATTCGGCAATAAATACGGAAGCTCCTATCCTATCAGTATTCGCTTGAATCCGCACATTATGGCGGGCGGAAATTATAAAATTTCCACCGGTCATGTTGATAGCAAATTCGGCATTTCCATTCATCAGATGCGGCATATTGAACGCATTATTAAAACCACAAAATTGCACGTGCGCGGTTTGCACATTCATACGGGAAGCGAAATAAAAGACATTAATCTTTTCCTGTCCGCGCTTGATGTAATGCTTGATTTGGCGCGGCATTTCGAGCAACTGGAATTTATCGATTTAGGCAGCGGCTTCAAAGTTCCTTATGAAGAAACGGACATCGAAACCGATGTAAAAACGCTTGGTAAAAAGGTAGGCGAAGCATTTGAAAAATTTGAGAAAGAGATTGGCAAAAAGTTACAAATTTGGTTTGAACCGGGAAAATATCTGGTAAGTGAAGCTGGTTACTTTGTGGTGCGTGCAAATGTGATTAAACAAACAACAGCAACAGTTTTCGTGGGCGTTGATTCGGGCTTTAATCATTTGATTCGCCCAATGTTTTACGATGCCTACCATCGCGTGGAAAATATTACCAATCCCAAAGCGACCGAGAGAATTTACACGGTTGTGGGCAATATTTGTGAAACAGATACTTTTGCTTGGGACAGAAAAATTGCAGAAACGCACGAGGGCGATTTATTGTGTTTTTACAATGCCGGCGCTTACGGTTTTGAGATGAGCAGCAACTTTAATTCGCGCCTCAAACCTGCGGAAGTTCTGGTTATCAACAACGAAGCGAAACTGATTAGAAAGCGCGATACATTTGAAGATTTGTTGAGGAATCAGGTGGAAGTAATTTAATTTCGCTATCCTAAATTTATGAATCATGAATAATAAGAAATACATTCATTTTTTATTCTCATTTTTATTATTGGTCGTTGCTCAGCAAGGTATTACTCAAAAAGGTATGCTTGTAAATTCTGACAATTTACGCGATAATCATGTTAATTTATTGGAGCAAAATAAACCCGTAAATTTTCTAAAAATTTTTCCAGATACAACACTTGCAGAACTTGTTGCAAGCAGGCTAAATAAAACGCTGGCAGATAGTGTTACCATTAAAGAGATTGGAAATATTACAGGAGAGTTTAACTGCGGTGCATTCGAAGAATTATCAAATTTGACCGGTATCGGTTATTTAACAGGAATAACTGCATTCAATTGTAGCAAAAACAGCGTTACCGAGCTTCCGGCAGAAATTGGCAATCTTACTAATCTTGAATCGTTAGACTTAGGTAAAGCATTTTCATTAAATAAAATACCACCGGAAATTGGGAAGTTAAAACGATTAAGATATATCAGAATTTGTTTAACGGAACTGAAAGAACTTCCGGCAGAAATTGGCGACTTGACTAATTTAGATACGCTTTGGATATTTTCCAACCAATTAAAAACGATTCCAAAAGAAATTGGGAATTTAAAGCATCTTGTTTCATTAGACATACATTCCAATAATATTGGTTCACTTCCAGACGAAATTTGTAACTTGACTTCTTTAGTTAGTCTTAATGCAAGCCATTGTGGACTCAAAACATTGCCCAAGAATATTGGTAATTTATCAAAGCTTCACAGCTTAAATTTATTTAATAATGATTTAGAATATTTGCCAACGAGCATCAGTAAACTAAATAATCTATCCAAACTAAATGTTTTAAACAATTATAAGTTGAGTGAGAGTTATAAAAAGGATTTACCAATTGTATTAAAAGAAAAGAATTCTAAGAAATAATAATTGAATTATATCATTCATTTATAGATATGATTGAACTAAAAAACGTAAAAAAAGGTTTTGACGGAAAGCCCATCATTAAAGGCGTTTCGATGATTTTGGAAGCCGGAAAATGCAACCTGATTATCGGAACGAGCGGAAGCGGCAAAACCGTTTTGACCAAATGTATTGTTGGTTTGTTTACACCCGATGAAGGCGAAGTTTTGTACGAAGGCGAAGATATGATGCTGATGAATAAATACGAAGTAAAAGCCTTACGTCAAAAAATCGGAATGCTGTTTCAAGGTTCGGCATTGTTCGATTCTATGACGGTAGAACAAAATGTAATGTTTCCGTTGGATATGTTTACCAACCTTTCGTACAGCGAAAAAAAGAAGCGTGCAGACGAAGTATTAAACAGGGTAAACTTAAAAGAAGATTCGTTTAAAAAATTCCCAGCCGAAATCAGCGGCGGCATGAAAAAGCGCGTGGGTATTGCACGTGCCATTGTGTTGAATCCGAAATATCTTTTTTGCGATGAGCCCAACTCGGGTCTCGACCCGCAAACGTCTCTGCTGATTGACAAACTCATTCAGGAAATCACGGAAGAATACAATATGACGACCATTGTGATTACGCACGACATGAACAGCGTAATGGAAATAGGCGACCATATCGTGTATATGTACGACGGTTTGAAACGCTGGGAAGGCACAAAGCACGACATTATTTACAGCAAAGACGAAATGCTGAACAAATTTATTTTCGCTTCGCAATTCTTGCAGGATGTGAAGCAAATGCGCATGGAAGAAGAACAAGGGAAAAAATAAACACATTTAATGGAACTCCGCACCAATACACAATTCCGCTTCGCAATATTGTCCATTATTGTTTCATTTGCATTAGCCTCATGTATTGCATCGCAAAGCATGATAGCTGCAATGAACGGGCATTGTTATAAATATAAATTTTCGATACGTGAACACTCGTCGCGTAAGCATCCTACAACTTATTCCAATAATATTTTCACGGCAAGTTTTACTCCGGAATACATTCGTGTAAATTATAACATCGTCAATAATTCATCTTCTTCCATAAAAATTATTTGGGACAAAGCGTACATTGTAGTTCAGGGCGACTCCTCAAAAGTAATTCCATCGACTGTTTCTTTTGAAAATAAAGACTTGCCTGTCCCCCATTCCGAAATGCGGGCAGGACAGGCATTAGAGGGATTTATAACACCTGTTGATTATATCAAAAATAATGGAAACAAATGGCTTGCAACAGATTTTTATCCCGAACATGACCAAAGCAATTCCGAAAATACAGACTGGATAATGGGGCTTCTTGGCGTTGACATTTTCAAGCTGTATCTGCCAGTTGCAAGCAATGGCAAAACGGAAATTTACAAATTCACTTTCTACCCGGTTGAGATGGAAAAAAGCGCTACGTCGCTTGAGCCGAAGCAATAACTAATATTATAGTCAATATTTACAAGGAGCAATTTTCTGCTCTACAAATTCCCGCTGAAAGTGTATTTCAAATCAATTTTCCAATCGCCGTTATTATTTATGGCTTTTATTTTTCTGTCGATTTTGTCGTATGAATTTTTGTAAGTAATAATCTTTGTATTTGTATCAACGGTTTCGTTATCCTCTACTATGATACTTGCGGAACGGTACTCTTGCCGCTGGTCGGCGGTATTTTTATAATATGCCTCTTTCATTTTATTCAGGTCCGCAGCGTTTTCTGAGTCTTGCTTCATATAAAAATTTGCCTGTTTGAAATCGCCTTTCATGCACGCATCCAGAAAGCTTTGCGTTGCAGTCAATTCATTATCGGCATTCGGATAATTATCGCCGCTGCAGGAAATAAAAACCAAAGATGTAATTATTAAAAATAAGTATTTCATTGTCGAAAGTTTTGTTCAAAATTAATATTTCCCATAGATTTTTCTTTGTGAAAAAAATAGAGCTTGACTCCGGACGAAATTTTTCAAATATTTTTGCCAAAATAATCTTTCTTGAACAAGGCTCAACGCACACATTTTGTAAAGCAAACCGCACAAGAATGCGGCTTTGAATTTTGCGGCATTGCCAAAGCAGCAAAGCTCGGCGAAGATGCGCGCCGCCTCGAGGCGTGGCTCAACAAAGGAATGCATGGAACAATGCATTACATGGAAAAATATTTCGAGCTGCGCACCGACCCGACCAAACTTGTTCCGAATGCCAAATCCGTGATTACTTTACTAAAAAATTATTATCCCGAAACTTCACAAAATACTGATGCACCAAAAGTTTCCAAATACGCTTACGGAAATGATTATCATGAAACAATTAAAGTACAGTTGAATGTTTTTTTAGACAGACTAAAAGCTTCGTTTGGCGAATTTCAGGGTCGCGGATTTGTGGATAGCGCTCCTGTTTTGGAAAGAGCCTGGGCAGAGAAAAGCGGACTTGGCTGGCTCGGCAAAAACGGAATGCTGATTAATAAAGGCGCAGGTTCATTTTATTTTATCGCAACATTAATTGTTGATGTTGAGTTAGAATATGATGCACCGCTTGCAAAAGATTTTTGCGGCACCTGTACACGCTGTATCGATGAATGCCCTACAGATGCAATTTTGCCGAACAAAGTTGTGGACGGAAGCAAGTGCATCAGCTATTTTACCATTGAACTAAAAGATGCGTTATTGCCCGATGACATGAGACCTAAGTTTGATAATTGGTTATTCGGCTGCGATGTGTGTCAAGACGTTTGTCCGTGGAATCGTTTCAGCAAACCCACGAACGACGAGGCTTTTAAGCCAATTGCAGAAATATTAAACTTCACGGAAAAAGATTGGAGCGACTTGACTGAAGACGGCTTCAGGCAAATTTTCAAACACTCGCCACTCAAACGCAGCAAATACAAAGGCATTATGCGAAATTTAAAATTTATTATGTCTGAACCATGATATTAAATGCTTATAGGATTTGCCCGATGATGAAACCTCGACAAAAACAGAAGATGTCTGCCACATTATTGGCTTCGCCGAATTTACATTTCCCGCGCAGGGGGAATCTCATTTTATCAATTTTGAAAATAAACTTATCTTTAATAAATAATTAATGCTAAAATGAAAGAACGCTTTTATTCACTTGATGTATTTCGCGGATTAACCGTTTGCCTGATGATTTTGGTAAACAATCCGGGCGATTGGGACCACATTTACGCACCGCTCGACCATGCAAAATGGACAGGTTGCACGCCTACCGATTTGGTGTTTCCGTTCTTTCTGTTCGTTGTTGGCAATGCCATGGCATTTGTAATTCCACGCTTGCGCGAAGCGGGAACTCCGGCGTTTCTAAGAAAAGTGATTCAGCGTTCTTTATTGATTTTTGCCATTGGTTTATTTCTAAACTGGTTTCCTTTTGTACAATGGAAAGACAATTCGCTTGTAGGAAAAACCTGGGAACACGTGCGCATCTTCGGCGTGTTACAGCGCATTGCGGTAGCCTACTTTTTTGCATCGTTAATTATTTATTTTTTTAAGACGAAAACGGCAATTATCATTAGTATAATTATTCTTGTCGGTTATTGGTTGCTGTGTTACACGCTTGGCGCAAACGGCGACCCATACAGCATTACAGGCTGGTTTGGCACTTCGCAGGTTGATATTCCGGTACTCGGTATCAATCATATGTACCACGGCGAGGGTATTCCTTTTGACCCGGAAGGTATTGCAAGTTCTGCGGCGCCGGTTGTACAGATAATTATTGGTTATCTCGCCGGAAAATTTATCCGGGAAAAGGGAAAAACGTTCGAAATGGTTACGCAGCTTTTTGTTGCAGGCGCTATTATGTTGTTCATCGGTGCGTTTTTCGGGCAGTTTTTTCCCATTGCGAAAAAAATATGGACAAGTACTTTTGTAATTTATACTTCAGGCATGGCGCTGGTCATTCTTGCCGTAATTATTTATTTTATCGAACTGAAAAATAAACGTTTCTGGTTGGATAAATTCTTTAACGTATTTGGCAAAAACCCTTTGTTCATCTTTGTTTTGAGCGGATTGCTGCCGCGTTTTCTTTGGCTTATTCGCATTCCGAACGGTGTTTCAAACGGGCAACCGAGCTACTTAAATCCGCTGAGCTGGTTTTATGTTCATGTATGCAAACCGGTTTTATCAAACGAGTATAACAGCTCGTTGATGTACGCAATCTGCTTTATTATTTTCATGTGGCTTATTGTGTTTTGGATGGACAAAAAGAAGATTTATGTGAAGGTGTGAGGATAATTTGAAAATTTGAAGATGTGATAATTTGATAATGAAAGCACCTTTATTTATAATCGTCTCGTTGTTATTATTTAGTTGCAGCAATATTCCATTTAACAGAAAAAAATGGAATGAGATAGATGCAGGAGTTCCATACTACCGCAAAGATATGCTGGAAGATTTAACTACAAACCATAAACTAATTGGTCTTAAATATCCTGAATTGATTAGTCTTTTGGGACAAGCCGAATTTAGAAGTTCTGACTCTCTTATTTACACTATTGATTTACATTACGATGTAATTGACCCGGACTATGGAAAGGATTTGGTTTTTACTTTCAATAAAGATTCGATAATAACGTCTTTCAAAATAAATGAATGGAAAAATAAATAAAAGTTCAATTTTTTATCCTAAATTTATTCTTTCGAAAATTCGATTTACTATCCATTTCCTATCCACCTCTAAAAAATAAAACATATGAAAACAGTTCATTCCATTCTTGCTCAAAAGCCTAAGGTTATTTTCTCGGTAAGCAAAGAGACATCCGTGTACGATGCATTGCAATTGATGATGGAAAAAAACATCAGCGCATTATTAATAACAAATGATAGTGAGCTTTTGGGTATTTTTACAGAAAGAGATTATGCGCGTAAAATTGTGCTGCAAGGTCGCACATCGCGCGAAACCGCGATTGGAGATGTGATGACGAAAAATCCTGTAACCATTGCTCCTTCAGAATCAGTAGATAAGTGTATGAAACTGATGACTGAAAACCATTTCCGTCATTTGCCGGTTAGGGAAAACGGAATGACCATCGGCATGGTTTCTATCGGCGATATTTTGAAGCTCATCATTGAAGACCAGAAAGAAACAATTGACCATTTGCAAAGCTATATCCAAAGTTAAGATTTTCTTCAGGCAGCCCTCTTTCATATAAAAGGATTTAGCCCTTGAACTTTGCCTCATCACAAATATTATAAAAAACGCCCTATCCTTTTGGGATAAGGCGTTTCGAACCATGTTCATGTTGGAATAATAAGAGCCTGCTTATTCTATTTCTTTATAAATTTTCCTTTTACAACGCTTCCATCTTTTTCCTGAACTTTTACGAAGTAAATTCCTGATGATAAGCTGGAAACATCCACACGTGCTTGTGATGCAGTCAATACCGAGCGTCCTGCTACATCGTAAACTGTAACGGTTTTTACATCGCCACTAACTGTAATAAATGTTGTTGCAGGATTCGGACTTACAGTTACAGTTTTTTGCTTACCATTAATGCTGATGACTTCGCTATATACCGTATTTTTAGCGTTATCTATTTCTGCAAGTCTGTAATAAGTAAGTCCGGATGCAGTTTTATCTGTGAATGTATATGTCTGTGGTTTTGTTGAATTGCCAACAGCCTTTACAGAGCCGATTGTAGTGAACTGCGCACCGTCAACAGAACTTTGTATTTCAAAACTAGCTTCATTGATTTCTGTAAGTGTAGTCCATTGCAGCAATACATTTTTACCGCCGTCCAAAGATGCTTTAAACGAGCCCGGCTGTAATGTAACAGGCAATGCCCCGGCTTCAGTAACAGTAAATGTATAAGGATAATCTCCAACCACCATATTACCATTAGCCGCATCTACTACATGTACGGTAAAGCTATATGTACCCACGGTAGGATTCTCGCCGGTGATTGTTCCGTCACTGTTTAGTGTTAATCCGTCAGGTAAAGCTCCGTCCGAAATAGTATAAACATAATCCGGAGTATTTGGCAATGCCGAGGCTGCATCCGAAGACGGTGTTACTATTACATTATCGGAATAATTATCTGTCGTTGTAAGCGCAGTTACAGGTTCGTGTGCTGTACCGGCAGGTAAATCTACTACAGTTACCTGTGCGACGGCGGATTGCGTAGTATCTCCGTCTCTTGATGACACAGCATAGTATTGCAAATTAGTTGTACCTGTAACAGTCGGGGCAGTAATATCGGTCGGAGAAACCGTATTACCGTCTGCATCTTTCCAAACAACAGGGTCGCCGGCAGCATTGGGTGTTGCACTCAGACTGAATGTGCTTCCCGAATATACATATTGCGTGCTTGAACTTACAACAGGCGCAGGCGTAACCGCCCCCACTTCATAAACATTCAATGTTCCATTTCCTAAAAGAGAAGAAACATCTGCAAGTCCACCATAGCTGATTTTTATACGGTCAAAACTTTGAGTTGCATCAGTGGGTATTACTGTGATTACGTTCTTTGATGAAGAGCCGGGTAAAAGTTGTACACTTATTATAGAACCGTCCAAAGTAATAGGAGAACCTACAGCAGTGCTGCCATTATATGGTTGCACCGTTAAGCCGCTAATCAAAGAAAGATTAAGCAATCCTCCATTAGGATTATCAATTACCAACTGAATACTGTCACCAGCTTCAGCCGGTTTGTTCAAAATAGCGGTCAAATACTCTGAAGAAGCTACATTTGCAACGGCTGAAAGCGTGGCTGCTGTATTATCATCTCCATCAATAGCAAGGCTGTCGTTGGTAACTGTGCCTAAAGCTCCTGTTAAATCACCCTGCGAACCGGAAAGCACATCTACCGGAGTTGGCGCTCCGCTAACTGTTATAGTTGGGTCAATATAATAAGCATCATACACCTGTACGCTCGTTGCAATCACTTGACCCAGAGACGCAAGCCCGCTGAGTTTTACATACACTCCGGCAAATGCGCTCGCATCCGTAAAACTTACTTCAACTGTACCGGAACCTCCCAGTACGCTTAGTAATGTACTTGAAGTATATTTCGATTTAGTGCTGTTTCCTAATATGGAAGTTGTATATGTACCTACTTCTAAACTACCTATTAACCCGGCTACATTAATCAGCCCGGCGGGCAATGTCAACTTGATAGTTACGACAGTATTTGCAGGTACCTGATTGGTAAATTTTAAATACTGTGTTACAGAAGGCAGAACAGATATCCCACTTGACGAACTGAGCGAAAGCGTTGATGCATCAAAGGGGTCATTGTTAACCGCCTTAGCCGCATCTGTTATAGTGGGTGTAGGTAGCCCACTTGTTGCAGATGTTTGAGATGTGGCGTAAACGCGCTGCGATGCGGTTGTTTGGGCAATTGCTTTGCCGGATACAAGCAGCGTTCCAGCTACCAACGTACTGCAAAGCACTTTTTGAAACAAGAGTAAATTAGTTTTCATAGTTTACAAGATTTTTGGATTAAGGTTTAAATTCAATTCCGAGAGTAAAATTATCAGGACGATTGTCAGATTCTGACAATGCTAATAAGCAGTAGAATATGATAACCTTTAGTTGATAAACAAAAGGTTAGATACAGCGCAATCGTTTGTTTATACAACGTATCAAATAATTTAGAATACCTGTAGAGCAAAAAGAGAGAATATTTGCAGACAAACTATTTCTTTAGTTTGGAAAATAAAAAAGGGAACAAATTTGTCCCCTCTTCAAAAATCAAGTAGTGTTTTAATTTAATCGTACTAATATGTTCATATGCCGCCTTTCAGACTCTGATTGCGGATATGCGACAATCCTTTATCAATACGTTCTAAAGTTTTATCCAGCAATATTTTTGGTTGCAATATTTCTACGGTTTCGTTTAACTCAATCAGCCAGTTGATTAATTCATTGTTAATGCCGCATGACAGCCGCATTTCCCATTTACCATCGGGCAGACGAATTGTTTCTTGCGAAACGTGCCAAAAGTGATTACAAACAATAGTTCCTGACTTCGACGGAAACTGTAGAACAATGTCATATTCATTTTCATCGATATTATCTTCAACTCCAAATCTTTTATTTAATTCAAGATTATATTGCTGCTCATATTTCCTGATATCAAAAGGTATGGTAAGTATTTCAAACTGGTTCACGTCCTTCAAATTCACAGTTCTGAGCTTATTGCCCGAAGTATCGTCCAGGGACATTAAATATACTGCCCCTTTATGCAGGAGCAATTGCATGGGCACGCCGATAAACGTTTCATTGTCGCCGGATATATTCAACCGCACTTTTCTGGAGTGCTGCATAGCCCATACAAAACCGCCAATGTATTCAATATGCTGTCCGGTATAATCATATTCTCCAAAAGCGTGGGCTGCAATACTTTTTCGAAGCGTTTCTAAATGATATTCAAACTTGCTCTTACTTTGTGCCTTAAACAAAACCTCTTCAATTTTGTCGATGTGCTGTTGACGGTGTTTTGCAATCGCGTTTGGTAAAAATCCTTTCAGCAGCAAAAAACTTACAATATCGTTTTCTTTAAGTTCATTAACACTGTTGTCGTATTCAAATTTCCAGGTTTTTTTATTAAAATCGCCTTCAATAGTAATGATGCGACCATCATTCATTCTCAATTCTTCAGCTTCTTTAAGATAACGATAAAGCGTGCGGTCGGAAATCTCTATATTCTCATATTTTATCCATTCCCTCATGCTTTCAAAAGTAACCGGGAAACGTTTGATTTTCTCGATTATACGTGTGAGTATGTTTAATTTATCAAACATAAAAAGATAATATAACAAAATAGAAATGAAAAGATAAAATCAGTAAAAAATGTTCGACAAATCTGTCAGGTTAATAAGAGCTCTTCCGGTGTTAATCAACAGCAATTAATGTAAACAGTTTAAGCTCTCAACATATATTTTTCATAGCCTCATTCCGGAATCCAAGAGCATAAATTCATTATCATTTTCTGCCCCTCGCCTACAAAAGTAATAGATTATTTCGTTTAAAAAAAATATTTTCTTCCTAATGAGCTGAATTATAATGAATTATGAATTTGCTAAATATTTAGCATTCATTAACACGAAGAAATAATGCTTCACATAGCAGATAAAATGTCTGTTTTGTTCAAAATAAATTATGGGGAAACAAAGATAAAATTTACTATTGGCAGCGCAATCCGCGGGATTATTTTATGGCTTTATAAACGTAAGCTGCTCGTCCGAAGCTTCTATAAAATAAGTAGCGCCTCGCTTTAGTTTTTGGATGTCGAAGACAGCCGGCTCGCCATTCTTAGGTGCAGTTTGTATCAATATCAGTTTACCCCGGCTGTTAAGAATTTTTATAACGCGGGTGGCATTGTAAACATGCAATTTAGTCTTGTCGTCAGAGATATGAAACTTCACTGTAGATACAGATGAGAAAATTTTTGAGCCAATACGTTTCCCTTTCTCGGTTATAAGTTCTTCAACAATATTACCGAAATTATTTTTTTCAACAGATTTACTTACTTTAATAGTGAAACCAGTTTGATTTGGTTCTTTACCCTTAGTCATTGATAACTTAACTCCATAGATAGATTGATACAAAGTGCAAATTTATTTTATATAATTGAAAAAACTTGCAAAAATTCGACCAACATTTCAATTTTATAAAAATTATCACTATTTTTTACCTTCGTAAATACAACAAATACCCATTGTAAGCGGCTTATACAATGTATTTTTGAATTTCGTGCCATTTAATACTTTGACAAACTCATCCCTTTCAGGAAATTTTGATACCGACTCATTCAAATATTGATATGCATCTTTGTTTTTGGAAAAAATTTTTCCTGCATTCGGCGTTACTACATTCATATAAAAACGGTAAAAACTCTTGAACAACTTTTGTTTCGGGCGCGAAAATTCAAGTACAATCAACTTACCGTTTGGACGTAATACGCGCCACATTTCGGCAACGCCTTTTTCCAGATTTTGAAAATTGCGCACTCCAAACGCTACTGTGACTGCGTCAAAACTATTATCATCAAAAGGTAGGTTTTCGCTGTCGCCTTTTTGCAAAATTATTTTATTGGTTAATCCGGCTTTCTCAATTTTTTCCCTGCCTATTTTCAACATTCCTTCGGAAATATCGATGCCAACGATTTGCTCAGGTTGCAACATTTTATTAAGCATCAAAGCTACGTCTGCTGTGCCCGTTGCCACATCAAGTATTTTTTGAGGAGCAATATTTTCTAACCTTTTTATGGCTTTTTTGCGCCAGCTTACATCAATACCTGCGCTTAAAAACCGGTTGAGAAAATCGTATTTGGTAGCAATATCATTAAACATTTCAGCTACCTGTTCTTTCTTTTCCAGTACGCTTTGCTGAAATGGTTTTACATCGTCGTGTGCAAATTTCGTCATGCGACAAAGATACTCCACGATTTTATAACAACCTATGACTAAAACCATCGGTTTTTATGAAATAAAAAATCCCGCGCCGTGCGGGATTTTATTCAATGTTGGCTAAAAGGATTAACTCACTCTATATTCATCTTAAAGTACACTTATTTCTTTCGGCAGCACTTTCACTTCTTCTTTTTTGGGAAGTATAATTTGCAAAATACCGTTTTCGTATTTGGCTGAAATTTCGTCGCTATTGATTTTTTCATCCAAAGTAAATGTGCGTTTGAAGCTTCTGAACGCATATTCTTGCCTGTGCAATTTTTCGGCTTTCGTTTCCTGTTCTTCTGCTTTTTCGTAAGAAATGGTCAATAAACCATCTTTCACATTCAGCTTAAAATCTTGCTTTTGTAAACCCGGAGCAACAACATCTACCACAAAGGCATCATTATTTTCCTGAATGTTTACGGGCGGCACGTTTAAATCTTTTGCAAAATTTGCATTGGCAATTCCGCCGAAAAAGTCGTCGAACAAATTGTTCCAACCATTGTTGTAGTTTCTTTTTACGAGTGTCATAATTATTAAGTTTTAAGTTTTTAAGTAATTGATTTACGATTTCTGTTTGTCCAAATAATAAACCAATCGATTTTTCAGGACAATCCGTCAATGAAAATCCCTGAAACACAGTCATACTGTCACTTTCAGAGATTTTTAAAAGACAAAATGACTTTACCTATTACGCTAATTTTTACGATTTGCACGAATTAACCGAACGCTGATTATTTATGATTTTTACGATGCTTTAAGATAAATTCAAATCTTAATTGAATCATCATTATCGTAAAATCTGCGTTCTATCAAATCCTTAAATTCATCCCAAATCGTGGTTCAGAAACCAAATTAGTTACTAACTTTGTGTATTATTTAAAAAATAAAAAACGAAAAATATGTATCCTGAAGAAATAGTATCGCCGATGAAGGCTGAACTGACCGACCACGGTTTTGAAGATTTGCAAACGCCCGAAGAAGTAGAAAACGCATTGAAGCAGGAAGGCACTACTTTGGTAATGGTAAATTCCGTATGCGGTTGCTCGGCAGGCAGTGCGCGTCCCGGTGTATTGATGGCTGTGTTGAATGCAGAGAAAAAACCGAATCATTTAACTACAACATTTGCAGGCTTCGATGTAGATGCAGTTAAGACTTTACGTGAGCATTTATTGCCTTATCCGCCGTCGTCTCCCGCAATTGCCTTGTTTAAAGACGGACAATTGGTACACATGGTTGAACGCCACATGATTGAAGGTCGCCCCGCACAATTGATTGCAGGACATCTGATTCAAGCGTTTGAAGAATATTGCTAATCGGTATATATTTATACTTATAAAAAAACCGTTGAAAATTTTCAACGGTTTTTTTATAAGTACTTCTTTCCCCGAACTACTGAGGCTGTGCGTTATAAGAATCTTCCACATCTTTCAAGCGCGTCTGCAACTCGTCTTTGGAATAAAATTTATACAAAACCGTAGGCTTACCATCGCTCGCCTCCGCAATATCGCCCAACGGCTGAAATGGTGCAAATACTTGCGTATGAGCAACATCATCATTCAGTTTTACGATTTGTCCGGGATTGATTAAATAATTTTTATTGGCAGCAGAAATATTAGTTCCCGCTAAAACTTTCGTTAAACTGTCTATCATTGCCTTTTGTTCGTCCAGGTCCAATTCATGACTTACATTATAATCTTTACCTTCAATCAACTGGCTTCCGTAAACCGCATTTGTACCGGCATTGTAAATATAATAACCGGCTTCCGCAGGCACTGTCACTGAAGACTTAACGCCATTGTTGGTAACACTAAAAGTTCCCTGAGAAGCATCTTTCAAATCTATTTCCTGATTGGATGCGCCACCGGAAGTGTCTCCGATGGAAATGGTATTGGCACTAACTGTAATTTCCCCGCTTGCAACCACAAGCAATTTTCTCTCTTTACTTGCACCGCAGGACGCCAACACTGCCAATGGCAAAATGGCAAATAAAAATTTTTTCATCTGTTTAGTTTTATTTGTTTTTAATAGTCAGACGAAAGTTCGTTTGTCATTCGTTTTCATCTGTAAGTAAATTATTGAATAAAATAAAAAGGTGTAAAGAGAAATTCCTTACACCTTGCGAAAATAAACTAATTATTTAGCCGCAGCGTACAACTCTGCTACTTTTGTCCAATTAACCACATTCCAAAATGCGCCCAGATATTCAGGACGACGGTTTTGGTATTTCAGGTAATATGCGTGTTCCCACACATCTACGCCGAGAATTGGCGTACCTTTTACTTCTGCAACATCCATCAAAGGATTATCCTGATTGGGTGTAGAAGTTACTTCTAATTTTCCGTCCTTCACAATAAGCCAAGCCCAACCGCTGCCGAAGCGCGTAGCGCCTGCTGCATTGAATTTTTCTTTAAACGCGTCAAACGAACCGAATGTTGCATCGATTGCTTCAGCCAGTTCGCCTGTTGGCGTTGCTCCGTTATTTACTGCAAGAATATTCCAAAAAAATGAGTGATTCCAATGTCCGCCGCCATTGTTGCGGACTGCGGGCGAAATACTTCCTGCGACCTTTACGATTTCGTCCAAAGTTTTATTTTCATTGTCTGTACCTGCAATGGCTTTGTTGAGATTGTCCACATAAGCCTGATGGTGCTTACCGTGATGAATCTGCATAGTTTGTGCGTCAATGTAAGGTTCCAGAGCGTCGAAGGCATAAGGTAATGCCGGTAATGTAAATGCCATAACTGATAAATTTTAATTTATAAATAGATTGATTTTGAAAAATTACATCAAGCCGCATTTTTCAATTGGCTTGCTAATTTACTGCATAATTTTTTTATGAACAATTGATTATGAAAACTTAACGCTTATTTCTAAAAAAAGATTTCATCAATGCAGCGCATTCATTTTCCAAAACACCGGCAACGACTTCTGTTTTTGGATGAAAAGGTTGTTGCGCCACATATTTTTTAAACCCGTTCTTTTCATCGGATGCACCATAAATAATTTTCCCGATTTTGCTCCAGTACAATGCGCCGCAACACATGAGGCAGGGTTCAACGGTTACGTATAAAGCCGCATCGGGCAGGTATTTTGCGGACAAAGCATTGCAGGCTGTTGTAATTGCCAATACTTCTGCGTGCGCCGTGGGGTCGTTTAACAATTCAACCTGATTATGTCCCCGCGCAATAATTCTATTATTTAGAACAACAATTGCGCCAATGGGAACTTCGTCCGCATCAAACGCTTTTTGTGCTTCGCGCAAGGCTTGCTGCATAAAATATTCATGGGAAAATTCCATCATCTCAATCTTCGGAATAATGCAGATTTTTTAACTTAGATGAAGTGTAAGCACTCGTTTCAATGCAATCTTTATCCTTAGTTCGGTACAAAGTTATTTGTTGTTTAGCCAAATCGACCAAATAAATCAAAGGACGGACTATTTTTTTAGTTTCAACGTTCCGTCCCACTAAAATTAATTTAGCATCAGATTGCCATACCACGTCCTGAATTTGCGATGAAATGCCACAGAACAAAATTTTCCGTTCACTTTTTTTCTGCAAATCGTACAAGATTATTTGTTGCTCTCCGGAATTATCAGATGCGATTTTATCATCTTTCTTTTCCATATTCAGCTCATAGCCGTAAATATCAACAAACCTTTGTTTATTATCCGAAAAATAAAGTACAGGCTTGAGCAGCCCGATGTAATTGACAAATCCTGAATCACTGGTGTTAAGCGCACTCGCATCGTGCAACTTAACCGTGGATGCGATTTCAAATTTTTCCAAATTAAAATTTTTGAATGTTGCAGTCCAATCTTTCAACTCATTGTCAAAATTTGTTTTATACGACAGCAAAACATTTTCATTCGTAAAACTGCTGAATACAAAACAGAATGCAGCTGCAACCAATAAATTAATTTTTATACGCATCTTATTTACTCTTCAACAACAGAATATATTTTACTATTTGCTTTGCATCGTCCAGCGATAAAGTCGGATGCGGCACCATGGGTACGGTTCCCCAATGCCCGCTCCCACCGCTGATGATTTTTTTTGCCAGCATATCGATGTCTGTGCTGTCATATTTATTTGCCACATCGGTGTATGCAGGTCCGGTTCCCTGCCCTGTTACATTATGACAAGTGAGACAATCACTTTTTGAAATTAAATCCAAACCTTTCTTGTAATCCGAATTTTTAGAAATGTCATCGGCAGTAGAAGTTGCCGTACCCGATGCGTCTTTGGCTGAACTATTGCCTCCGCCGCAAGCCGCAAAAGCCATTGTAAGTACTGTGCCGAACAGAACGATATACTTTTTCATTCGTATATTTTTATTGTTTTTAATTTGCCTAATACCAGTCCGACCGAAATCAGACAGAGGAAACCTCGCAATTCTTCCAATGATAAAAATTATTAAACGCCTGGTTTCAATTTGAATAGCTTTTATAATGCTGAATGCCGTAAAATTATGCAAAAACAGTTACAAACAATCGTTGTATAAATAAATTATAACATTATACTGTATTCTTTAAATTACTTCGGGATATTTACGCTACATTTACCGTAAAAGTAATAGGTTTGCGCAGTTTATTATTTTAAACCTTTTTAACAAAATATGGCATTAACAATTGTCGGCACAATGGCTTTCGACGCAATCGAAACTCCGTTTGCCAAAACTGATAAAACCATTGGCGGCTCTGCCACATACGGTGCGTTTGCTGCAAGCAATTTTACCAACAATATTAACCAGGTATCAATTGTCGGCTACGATTTTCCGACGGAAGTATTAACTGAATTGAACAATTTAGGCATCCACACCGAAGGCGTTGAGATAGTAAAAGACAAACTTTCTTTTTTCTGGAGCGGGAGATATCATCTTGATATGAACTCACGCGATACTTTGATTACAGACCTGAACGTACTTGCAGATTTCAATCCCGTATTGCCCGAAAGTTATCAGAATACCGATTATTTATTTTTGGGAAATGTTGCACCTGCAATTCAAAAATCCGTCATTCAGCAATTGAAGCAAAGACCGAAATTAATCTTGCTCGACACAATGAATTTCTGGATGGAAATTGCGCTGCACGATTTGCTCGAAGTGCTTACGATGATTGACATTCTCGTCATCAACGATGGCGAAGCGCGGCAGCTTGCCAATGAATATTCTCTCGTAAAAGCCGCGAAAAAAATATTGACAATGGGACCAAAGTATCTCGTGATTAAAAAAGGCGAACACGGCGCATTGCTCTTTTATGATAAAGAGGTGTTCTTCGCTCCTGCCCTTCCTTTGGAAGATGTTTTTGACCCGACAGGTGCAGGCGATGCTTTTGCCGGAGGCTTCATCGGTCATCTTGCAAAAACAGACGATATTTCTTTTGAAAGTATGAAAACAGCCATTATCATGGGTTCGGTTACGGCAAGTTTTTGCGTGGAAAAATTAGGAACAGAAAGATTGCGCAGTATTACAAAACAAGATATTGAAACGAGAATGAAAGAGTTTGTGGGCTTAACTAAATTTTCAGTTTATTAATAAATTGCCACAGATGCACAAATGAATTGTTCCTTTATTGTTATACAGATTAATATTTCGTATTCATTGGTGCATTCGTGGCAATAAACTTATCTGTTCATCTGTGACTATCGCATCTCTTTAATAAAAAAACTGTTCCGAAATAATTTTCCCGTCTTTCACTTCGTACAGCATTATTTCATTAATCTGTATTCTTCCAAAACCATCAACGGTAAAATCCATTTCTCTTCCAACAGCAAAATAATTGCCTGCCATCACAGGTTCTGTCGTATGAAAATGATGCCCTGCTGTGATACGCTTTACCCAATCTTCGCCTTTCTTGCGAACATTCGCTTTACCTTCTGCATAGCCGAGATATGGAGAATTTTCAGGGTCAATGCTTTTCACATTTTCTGCAAAAAGTTCGTCCTGGATGTCAAACCATTTTTCTTCTTTTGCAAGTTCATTAAACCGTGCTGCAACTTGTTGTACTGTCATTTTATTTTCAATTTAAAGTGATGAATATTATTGTAATTCTCTTTTCAGTTTGTCCAAATAACTCGTCCAGCCGAAAGAACAATCTTTGTAACATTCCATTTCGGGCGTTAAGCCTTCATGAGTAAAAACAACTTTAGTCTTTTTTCCTTCGGGAATAATATCAAAACAAATTTTAGTACCAACCCACTCTTTTTCATCGCCGACAAAAGTGAATTTACTATCTGTAACAAGCCAAACAATTTTTGCATTGGGAACAAGCTCCATTAATTTTTGTTTTGAATAATGAGCACCGCCGCCTGCATGGAAAGTAAATTCATCATTCAGTTTTTGGCTTGCGCCGTTTATCGTTTCTTCGTACAAACCGAACCACCATTTTTCAACATTCAATAATAATTGAAAAACTTCCTCGGACGTCTTTGAAGTTTCAAATGCGTAAATAAAATTTTTAACTGCTTTCATTAAATAATACTGTATGGTTAATATGGCAAAGCTATTATCCAAGTATTACTTTATGAGTGTGTAAAAAAGACTTTTTAAAGGGTTGATTTGGACAGTGCAATTTTTTATTTTTGTAAAAAGAAAATTAATGAAACATATAACCATATTGGTTCCTGACGGGCAGAATAATTTAAGCAGCATCGTAGGCGCATACAAGATATTTACACGAGCCAATGCGTATTGGAAAGAAAATAATAAGAGAGAATTGTATAAAATAGAATTAGCCGGCATTTCAAAAAAGGTTGATTTTTATGACGGTTTGTTTACGGTAAATCCGCACACAAATATTTCCCGTATAGCTAAAACTAATCTTATCGTTATTCCATCTCTAAATCACAATTATCAGCAAACAGTAAAGATAAACAAGCCGTTGATTGAATGGATTGAACAACAATACAAAAACGGTGCAGAAGTGGCAAGCATCTGCACCGGCGCTTTTTTGCTTGCTTCGTCCGGTTTGCTGAACGAGAAAACCTGTTCTACACATTGGTCTGCTGCAGATAATTTCAAAAGCATGTTTCCCAAAGTCCATTTACAAACCGACAAATTGATTACCGATGAAGGCGGCATTTATACAAATGGCGGCGCATATTCTTTTCTCAACCTGATTATTTATCTGGTAGAAAAATATTTCGACAGGCAAACTGCAATCTTTTGTTCTAAAGTATTTCAGATTGAAATGGACAGGCAAAGCCAGTCGGCATTTATTATATTCAAAGGTCAAAAACAGCATGACGATGAAATAGTGAAGAAAGCACAACTTTTTATCGAAAACCATATTGACGAAAAAATATCTTTTGAAAACCTGTCTTCTCAACTCGCCATCGGTAGACGGAACTTTGACAGAAGATTTATTAAGGCTACAGGCAATACGCCTTTAGAATATGCGCAAAGGGTAAAAATAGAAGCTGCAAAAAAAGCCTTTGAATCCAGCCGTAAAAACATTGGCGAAGTAATGTATGAAGTCGGCTATTCAGATGCAAAAGCATTTCGCGAAGTGTTTCGCAAAATCACAGGATTGTCTCCATTGGAATATAGAAGCAGATATAACAAAGAAGCTGCTATATAGAATTTACGCAAACGTTTCCTCACAAAACCGCGCCAAATCAACTTTCGTTTATCTATTCTTTTAAATTTGTCTTTTACAAATTTCATTTCTCATATCTCAAAATTATCATGCACAAAAAATTTTCAATTGCATTATGCGCAGCGGTTTTAACAGGTTCTCTTTTTGCACAAAATAATCAGCCGAAAGATTCAAAAGTTTTCTGGAGCGAAAATTTTAAATCGGGAAAATTGCCCGACGGATGGAAAAATGTGGATGAATATAACAAAGGTGCAGAGTGGATTGTAACTGACCAGCCGTTTCCCGGTTCGTACCAATATCAGCAGCAAGCACCGCCAATTGCATCCAAAAGCCGTGGCGCGTATTTGACTTATCAGCCGGGTTATTTGGTGGATGAAGACCAAGCATCTTGGGTAAAGAAACATGAATATCCAGATGCGTATATACAAACAACCGCAATCAATTGTGCCGATAAAAATTCTGTTGTTTTAAAATTCCAGCAAACATTTCGCTACAACAATTTTAATGCAGAAAAAAATGCAGGCTTGTATGTCGGCATCAGCACAGACAGCGGAAAAACCTGGCACGATATAAACGTGATGGAAAAGGAACCTGCATCTACCGATATGCTTGTACCGTTGAAAGAAGAAATCAATATTTCGCAATACGCCGCGCATCAGACGAATGTCATGTTGCGTTTTTACTGGCGCGGTTATTATAGTTGGTATTGGATGATTGATGATATTGAACTTGCCGAGGCATATCAAAACGATGTTGCGATTACGCGTCTGCTTTCACACAGCGAAGAAGATAACGATTTTAAAAAGAATGACCGGTTAGTTGTACAACTAAAAAATACGGGAAGTGAAACTATCTCCAGCAATTTTACCGTAAAGGCAAATGTTGATGATAAAGAACTAAGTGCAACTGTTGATGCAAGTACACATCCGCTTAAGTCGGGCGAAACGGTTGATGTAACTTTTCCGGCGATGGATTTGACCAACAAGCCTGTTCACAAAGTTCACTTTAAAACCAATTTGGATAATGATGAACGAAAAGATAACAACGAGCTTTGGCTCACATTGAATGCAAAAGAATCATCTATCGGAAATATTTCTGCTTTCAAGAAAGACAATGCACATGAATTTACTTTTACATCGGGTCCTTCAAAAATCAAACTCATTTTTTATTCCAACGATATTTTTCGTTTGTGGCTCACGCCCGACGGCGAGTTTACCAATCCCGCGGACAGCGAAATTGTGGTGGATTATTCCATCAAAAATCCGCAGGTAAATTTTTCCGATGCAGGCGATTATTACAAATTTCAAACTCCCGACTGCGTTGTTCGTGCTTACAAAAATCCCTTGCGTTTCGGTTTGTACGATAAAACAAATACCAAAGAAATATGGCAGGAAAGCAAATCGTTGCAATTTGGTGCACACACCATTCAGACAATGGTTCGCCAGCCCAATGAATATTTTTACGGCGGCGGTATGCAGAACGGATATTTTTCGCATCGCGGAAAAACAATTCTGATTGAAAAAGGCGGCGGCTGGGATGATGGCGGACGCGCTAATCCTGCACCGTTTTATATGAGTACGGCGGGTTACGGCGCATTCAGAAATACATTTGATATTGGCAAATATGCGTTCCTCGACACACTCAGTTTTTCGCACAATGAAAACCGTTTTGATTGCTTTTATTTTTACGGACCATCGTTGAAAAATATTTTAAACGAATACACGGAAACAACAGGTCGTCCATTTATGATTCCGCGTTGGGGCTTGAGTTTGGGAGACGCCAACTGTTATAATCGCGGCGCAAAAAAATCCAACCAGCAGATGAATGTTGGCTCTCACACCACAGGTCATAACGGAACTACACCGGATGTTATTAACATAGTTGCCGACAAATATATTGAGAACAATATGCCCCGCGGATGGATTTTGCCAAACGACGGTTACGGTTGCGGCTACACCGATTTGGATTCAACCGTAAAAGAATTACACAAGCGCGGCTTCTGGACAGGCTTGTGGACGGGCAACGGCGTTGAACAAATTGCAAAAGAAGTCGGGCAATACGGAACAAGATTGTGTAAGCTCGATGTGGCCTGGGTTGGTCCCGGCTACAAATTCGGATTGGACGGATGTCGCACAGCTTATGAAGGAATCGAAAACAATTCTAATGCACGCGGCTTTATCTGGAGCGTGATGGGCTGGGCAGGAACGCAGCGTTATTCAACCATTTGGAGCGGCGACCAATACGGCGGAAACTGGGAATATATTCGTTTTCATATCCCAACTGTGATTGGTTCCGGCTTATCCGGATTTAATTATGCAACAGGCGATGTGGACGGTATTTTCGGCGGAAAAGATACCACGTATGTACGCGACCTTGAATGGAAATCTTTTACGCCTGTATTTATGGTTATGAGCGGCTGGGCAAAGAAAGATAAGCAGCCATATATTTACGGCGAGCCTTATACATCTATCAACAGAAAATATCTTGAACTGAAAATGCGCATGACGCCTTATATGTACACACTCTGCGCAGATGCGCATGAGACGGGCGTTCCGGCGGTTCGCGGCATGGTATTGGAATTTCCGAAAGATTCTGTTACGTGGGGAACAGCTACACAATATCAGTTTATGTATGGTTCATCGCTGTTGGTTGCGCCGGTGTATGAAGCAGGCGAAACACGCGACAGCATTTATCTGCCAAAAGGTGAATGGTTCGATTATTTTACGGGCGATAAATACAACGGCAATCAATGGTTGCGCCACTTTGATGCACCTTTGGACAAGTTGCCTGTATTCGTAAAAACGGGTGCGATTATTCCGCTCTATCCTGCAATGAATTATGATGCGGAAAGAAGAGCAGATACTTTAACGTTGGACATTTATCCTTCGGGAAAATCGTCTTTCAATATGTATGAAGATGACGGCATTACACGCGATTACCAAAAAGGCGGATTTGCTCGAACCCTAATAGAATCAAGCGTTGCGAGCGATGCAACAAGCATTACCATTAATGCTGCCAAAGGAAATTATAACGGAAAATATTTGCAGCGTTATTACACATTGTTGGTTCA
Source organism: Arachidicoccus sp. BS20 (assembly GCF_001659705.1). Classification (NCBI taxonomy): domain Bacteria; kingdom Pseudomonadati; phylum Bacteroidota; class Chitinophagia; order Chitinophagales; family Chitinophagaceae; genus Arachidicoccus; species Arachidicoccus ginsenosidimutans. The sequence goes on along the minus strand of NZ_CP015971.1, from coordinate 143,770 downwards.
TGGTAATAAAACGCCGAAAGCCGTTTACCTCAACGGCAAGAAAATAAATTCATTCTCTTTCGATGCAAACGATAAGCATGGAATAATTCATATTCAAACAAATGCTTTAAGTACAGCAACAACACAAAAGATAGTTTTGAAGTTTTAGGATTTGGATTTTGTTTGTAAAAAAGCCTGTCAAGATTTTGGCGGGCTTTTGAATTTTAGATTAATTATTTGTAAAATATACATACATCAACTACATATTTTACAACTATCTCACAAGTATCCGCCACACTTTTAACGCTCGTTCTTTGCTGCTTATCGGGCGAAATACTTATTTTGCAAACGGTACAAAACACTCTAAAAGTTATTCTTATGTTCTTGCTCAACCTTACTGTTTCCGCAAAGCGTTTTTTATTATTGATGATAGTTGTATTTACTGCATGGCAAGGACGTGCTGCATCCTATGTTTTCGATTATAATGAGCAATGCGGCAGAGCATATAAAGAATTTCTATCGCTGCACCTGACGGAAGCAAGTTTACTCATAAAACAGGAAGAGGCTGCACATCCCGATAACCTGATGGCTGTTTTTCTTAGCGATTATCAGGATTGCATCACATTATTGATGAATGGCGACGAAGAACAATTTGACCGGCTCAAACCCAATCTTGACAAGAGAATTTCCTTAATTGAAAAAGGCGATAAAAATTCTCCGTGGTACAGAGCCTGCAAAAGCGGTATGTATATGCATTGGGCTATGGTATATGCCCGTGCCGGCGAGCAATACAGAGCAGCCATTTATTTCCGTAAGGCTTACCTGCTGGCTAAGGACAACCAAAAAGCATTTCCTTCATTTGTGTACAACAAATATTTTCTTGGCATTTGCGAAACCGTCATTGGCACAATTCCCGATGAATATAAATGGCTGGCTTCTGTATTGGGAATGAAAGGCAATGTAAATGTAGGCATAGCCAAACTTACCACATTTATCGGCTCTACGACATCAACCGATTTATTCCGGTACGAAGCAATATTGGCATCTTGTTATCTGCGTTTTTATCTTCAACACAAACAGGAAGACGTATGGAGATATGTTAACAGTCGCAATTTTCCTATCGACGGCTATCCGCTGAATGCTTTTGTAAGAATAAACATTGCGCTCAACTATCACAAAACCGACGTAGCGCTGGCAACTTTACAATCTATACAGAATACAGATGCATACAACCTGTTGCCGATATTTGATTATGAAATGGGTTATGCGCTATTGACTAAGCTGGAAAACAACGCACCGGCATATTTTCAAAAGTATATTGGCAGAACCAAAACTCCATCGTTCATAAAAGACGCTTATATGCAAATGGCACAAAGCTATTATTTGCAGGATAATCTTCAGAAAGCAAGTTATTGTCGCAGGCAAATCAAAAACGAAGGAAACGCCAATACCGATTCCGATAAGCAGGCAGTACGCTTTGCCAACAATAATGCATGGACTGCCGCGCCTGTGCTAAAAGCACGCTACCTGATAGACGGCGGCTATTACAATCGCGCCTTAGAAGTGCTGAACGGATATAATCCCAAAACATTGCCTACTGTTACCGACCAACTGGAATATTATTTTCAAACGGCAAGAGCCTATGACGAATTGGGCATGAATGATAAAGCTATTTATTACTACCAAACAACTATAAATATGGGTAAAAACAGAAAAGAACATTATGCGGCACGCTCTGCTTTACAGTTGGGTTTTATGTATGAACAAGCAGGCAAAAAAGAAGAAGCAATCAAAATGTATAATCAATGCCTAAGCATGAAAGGACACGATTTTCAGAATAATATAGACCAGCAGGCGAAAGCCGGTATCAGCAGGCTAAATTCATAAAGTTACTCCCATTAATTATAGCAATGGTTTCCGGTTTTAATTTTGCAGCATGAGTCCATTTTTCAGTTTCAGGGAAATAGTTCCGTTAGCTTCGGAAAGAAAGCAGCAGATTGCTTATCTCAAAGCTGTCATAGAACCTGAGCTGGCTGCACTGGAAAAGCAATACAATACGGCATTTTCCAAACTGACACAACAAAAAATTTTCGACTATTACGCTGTATTTGTTCCAGTAGTCCTGGGGAAAAGTTTTTGCCGCCTGTTCGGCAGAGATTTACAGCCGACAGAACTTCGGCTTCAAACATTGCAAGGTATTATTACACCATTTTTCGATGACTTTTTTGACATTGAAAATCTGCCGGACGAACGTATCCGGCTGATGATGGAAAACCCATTTGAGGCAACTCCCCACACATTAATGCAAGAGGCTTTTATCAAATATGGAAAAGAAATAAAAAGCAATGTAAAAGATATTTCATTCTTCAACGACATTTCGGAAAAAGTTTTTGCTGCCCAAATTTTATCAAGGAAACAGGAACTTTCCAGCATCAGTCGCGACGAAGTGAAAACTATTACTGCCAAAAAAGGCGGAACATCTTTATTGTTTTATTACAGCGTACTGGACTTACCAAAAGACGATACAATTCTACAAATAATATATGACACGGGAAGCCTTCTGCAATTGAGCAACGATATTTTTGACACATACAAAGACAGGGAAAAATCCATTATCACGCTGCCGGCTTGCTATACCAACATTGTTGAACTGCATACTTATTTTACAGAGCAATACAACACACTTTGCGATAAAATATTGTCGCTTCCCTTTCCGAAAAAAAACATCCGCAGCTTTTTCTTCAGAATAAATGTTATGCTTACACTTACTTTCGTAGCTTTGGAACAATTTGTATCGATACAGGAAAAACATGGCGGGAAGTTTATCTTAAAAAATTGCAGCCGCAAAGAATTGATATGCGACCGTGCTAAAATGTCCAACCTTGTAAAATGGTTTCGGTACACGTACCAATTACATAACTGATTTTTCATACCAAAAAAACTGGCAATGAGACCAAAGCATGCAATTTCTTTGCTGCTGAGTGTTTTAATGCTGTTTTCAAACATCCGGATACTCCGCGCGGCATCTCCGGCAGACAGCATCGTTCTGCGGATACTTAAAGACCTTGAAACTATGCAAATGAAAAACGATAATGCGGACGGCTTTAAAGGTATGTATCCTACATTGCGCCGCTGCTTTGGATTTCCCCAAAGAACAACGCGGGACAATTCTATTTTTTTTACAGGAACCATCAATTTTACATTAAGAGGCATACTTCCTTTTTTGTCCCACAAGCAGCAAATGCTTGTCGAGCAACTGCTTCACAATTCAGAAAATGCTTATCCCCATTATAAAAATAAAAAAGGATTGCCTTACTATTATTTCCGGCAAAATAATGGCGAAGTAATGCTCCACTCTATTATCTTCTCAAAAAAAATTGCAAGCAACGCCGCTTCTTCGGAAGACATTGACGATACATCAATCTTATTACTCAGCATGAATGCACCGGACAGCACAGCGGAACTGGCGAAAGCCATCTTTGAAAGTTTTGCTAACACTCGCCGTGGACGAACGGTCAATAGCTTTTACAAAAAATATAAACATATACCGACTTACTCTACATGGCTGGGACCTAAAATGCGTGTAGATTTTGACCTTAGTGTATTCTGCAACGTGCTTTATTTTGTAAATAAATACCAATTACCCTATTCCGCTGTTGACTCTGCAACAGTATATATTTTAGCAGATTTACTCCGTCGAAAAACATATCTCAACGACGCTGCGTATTGCTCGCCCTATTATTACTATCCTGAAATTATTCTGTATCACATCAGCCGGCTAATGGGCACGTTTTATATTGCTGAACTTGAGCCTTACCGCAAGCAGATTATAAATGATATTTATACACGCTTAGCCGAAACAAACAACGTAATGTATAAACTGATACTGCAAACATCTTTGCTCAGACTTGGCGAGAAACCTATACCGACTGAAGATATTTCGGCTTTGTATTACGCAGTTACGCATCTTAAAAAACCGTTCTTTTTCTTTCAGGCAAGAGCCGGTTCCCAATATCCGAATATGGTAAAAAGAAGCATGATGCGGATATCATATATCAACTACGGATTTACTTCGCCGACATATAACGAAGTATTATTGTTGGAATATATAGTGCTGAATAAAGAAATGAAAATTCAACAACAAATGAGTTGCCGTTGATATGATGCTAAACATTAAAAGCAAGACGTTTTCATGTCTTGCTTTTAATGTTGTCTCCCTAATAAAATTTAGGCAAAGGATTCAGCGTTGTATTTTGCCGCTGATGCCAATAAGGATAAAGTACTGTTTGCTCGCTCGCCGTATCCAAACGTTTGATTTGTTCGACAGATAAATTCCAGCCGACAACTTCGAGATTTTGTTTCAACTGTTCTTCGTTTCGCGCACCGATAATTAAACTTGCTATTGTCGGACGTTGCAAAAGCCAGTTTAATGCTACTTGAGGAATCGTTTTGCCAACTTCTCCGGCAACTTCTTCCAACATATCCACAATGTTGTACAACCGTTCAAAATCCGTTGCCGGACCATGAGCACCACCTTGATTAATGCGATTGTCCTGCGGAACAGGATTATTTCTTTTATATCGTCCACCCAAACGTCCCGATGACAAAGGACTCCAAACCAACGTGCTCACTTTTTGGTCAATGCCCAACGGCATTAATTCCCATTCAAATTCTCTGTCATACAAATTATACAAAGCCTGATGCGCCACATAACGCGCCCAACCGTATCTTTCAGAAACCGATAAAGACTTCATCAAATGCCAGCCCGAAAAATTGGAACAAGCGATGTAACGAATTTTGCCGCTTGTAATCAAATCATCCAATGCGCGCAAAGTTTCCTCGACAGGCGTTCTTCCGTCAAAGCCATGCAAGTGATATACGTCGATATGGTCGATATTCAATCTGCGCAAACTGTTTTCACATTGCTGAATTAAATGATAACGGGAAGAGCCGAAATCGTTTGGCTCATCACTCATAGGAAAAGTTGCTTTGGTTGAAATCAATACACGGTTGCGAACATCCTCAATGGCTTTTCCCAAAATTTCTTCAGATAAGCCACGTGAATATACATTTGCCGTGTCAAAGAAATTAACGCCCGCGTCCAGACAAATATTGATTAATCTTTTTGCTTCGTCTAACTGCGTATTTCCCCAAGCTTTGAAAAAATCATTTCCGCCACCAAACGTTGCCGTACCAAAACACAACACCGGAACCTGCAAACCCGATGCGCCTAATTGTCTATACTCCATAATTAATTCAAGTTGCTATTTAATCAGTAAGTCTATTCAAGGTATAAGCGAAAATAAACATCAATATTTTCAGTAAAAAACCTTTAAAAGTTACAGCGTGAATCTTTCTAAGGAACAGATTTTTGATTTCGCTGAATGTTGTTTCAATTCTTTTTCTGCTGTGTTCTTTCAAAAATCTTACCCAAGGTTCATCCTTTCTTTTGCTGTTGGACTTCCTGCCAATCATTAAATGAATGTTCTCTGCTTCCAACATATCATCTTCGATGGTGTAATCCGTATAAGCGGCATCGCCGTAAATACAACTTTCAGGCGCTACGCTTAACGGCAGCTTTTTCAATGCCTGCACATCGCTCTCACTGCCGGGAACAAAACCAAATTCAACCGGTATGCCTTTCGCTGTTGTCAGCACTTGCACCTTTACTCCGTAAAAATATCTGCGCATACTGCTTTGCCTGCCACGCCATTGTTTGCCTTTCAGCATCTTGCTGCGCGATATTCTTATATTGTCGCAAACCGCTACAGGAAAGGAATCTATCACATAACTGCTTGCTCCGCTGATGTCTTTCAAATACCCGCCAAGCTGAAAAAACATACTGCACAACAATGGCTCTAATCTGTGCAAACGCCTGTTGTATCTGCTTTTGTCCAACATCTGAGGACACATGCCCGTCATTTGCATAAAACCTCTCGCATTATCATGATGTCCCCCCAAATAAAGAGCCGCTACGATTGCCGTTGTTATCACTTCGCTATCGCTTACTCGACAACGTACATCTTCCTGATGACCAATTCCTTTTAATAAATCATCTACCAAACAAAATATTCTTATAACTTTATCCCCGTTGAGCATCGATAAATACCGTTTTAAGTGTGGTAACTCAAAACTATTATTTTATTCGATGCTCTTCGCTTTTTATACCATAACCCGCAACTTGGGTTAATTAAGATATTTTAATTGTAAAATGATTTGAATTATCATTTCAAAGTTAAAAAGCAATGAGAAAACCAATCGAAAAAAATCAAACAAAAAATAGCTAAAATCAAACAATTGAAATACTTAAACAGTATGTGTTGAGATAAAATAAAAATGCGCGGCAAAGATGCCGCGCATAACAAAATAATTTCTAAATAGAATTACTTCTTATAAACCCTCTCAATCTTATTTTCCAGCATCATAAAATCCAGTAACACAATCGCCGTCATCGCTTCCAGAATCACGGGTGCACGCAATGCCACGCACAAATCGTGGCGACCTTTTACAGAAAATTCATCCACGATATTTTTGTCCCAATTCCACGTCTGTTGCGGCTGCGGCGTAGATGAGGTAGGCTTTACAGCAATTCTGTAAACCAATTCATTTCCATTTGTAATGCCGCCGACAATACCGCCTGCATTGTTGGTTTTGGTTTTTCCTTCAGCGTTTTCAATCGCATCGTTGTGTTCCAAGCCAAACATTTTTGCAGCCGCGAAACCAGCGCCGAACTCCACGCCTTTTACTGCAGGAATCGCAAACGCAGCGTGTGCCAAAGCCGATTCTACACTATCGAAAAACGGTTCACCCAAACCAATCGGTAAGCCTTGAACACGGCATTCAATCAATCCGCCAACGCTATCTTTTTTATCAATGGCTTTTTGCAAACCTCTTTCCAGATCTTTGTCGCCGCCTATTTCCGTTACTTCCGCATGAATGGAAATTTCTTTGCCCAATAATTTTTTTGCAATCACGCCCGCAGCTACAATTCCTGCCGTCAATCTTGCACTGAAATGCCCGCCGCCGCGAAAATCTTCAAAGCCGCCATATTTTTCGTGTGCTACAAAATCGGCGTGACCCGGGCGCGGATGCGAACGATGCTTTTGATAATCTTCGGAGCGCGTGTTTTTATTTTCAAACAAAATTGTGATGGGCGCGCCTGTGGTATATCCATTAAAAATACCGCTTTTGAAAATCGGCAAATCTTCTTCCTGACGCGGCGTTGCACCTTTTTGTTTGCCGCCTTTACGACGCTCCATATCTTCCAAAAAATCTTCAACAGACAAAGGCAATCCCGCAGGAATACCGTCAATATTGATTCCTACGCTTTCGCCGTGCGACTCGCCGAAAACGGCAACTTTAAATATGCGACCGAAACTATTCATTTAGTTATAACATGATATTTTAAAAATGAAAGCGATTACACGTCATGCCGAACTCGTTTCGGCATCTCAAAAAAGTAATTGCCAAGAGATTCCCGCCTGCGCGGGAATGACGGCAAACATTATCCCAAATTGTAAACACTATAATACTTTTAGAATTAAAATACGATTGTTATTTCCAACCATATTCCGCTAATTGCTTCTTGGTATCTTCATAATTTTTATGCACAATACCTTTAATGCCCAAACGCTCTGCAACTTGCACAAACATTGGCCTGTCATCGATAAACAACACTTCTTCGGGCGAATGTTGTGCAATGTCCAACGCCAATTTGAAAATATCTGCATCGGGCTTTCTCAAATGTACAAAGCTCGATGAAATAAAAAAATCGACAAACTCATCCAAGCCGAAAGTTTTGATACGATAATCGTTCAGCTCACGTCCTTCGTTGCTTACAACTGCGATGTGAAAACCATACTTCTTTTTTAATGATTTGAAAAGGTCAATCATTTCGGGATATGCCGATGAAGATTTGAACATAAATTCTTTAAACGCTTTTCTGCTGAAGCTGCGCTTTTCGTAAAACACCACTCTGTCTAAATATTCATCCAAAGAAATTTTTCCTTCTTCATAAGTATCGAAAGTTAAGTGATGACGCTCTTGCAATTCTTCCGCATCTAATTTGAATTTTTCAACTGCGGCTGCACGTTTCTTTCTGTCCCAACCATTGTTTAATAATACGCCGCCGATGTCGGTAAACAGTGTTTTGATTTTTATTTCTTGTTTTTTAGTTTTAGATGATTTTGATTTTGCCATATTTATACGTGTGTTATGCACATGAATCTGTGAACACTTCATGCACCGATTATTAATTACAAATTCTTAATTGAAAACTACGCCACATCAATTTTAGTTTCAAGATAAACATCCTGAATCGCATTCAGCAATGCAACGCCGTCTTTCATAGGCTTTTGGAAAGATTTTCTTCCCGAAATCAAACCTGTTCCGCCCGCGCGTTTATTGATAACCGCCGTGCGTACGGCATCGAACAAATCTTTGCTTTCGTCGCCGGAAGATGCGCCGCCGGAATTGATTAAGCCCGCGCGTCCCATGTAACAATTCAACACTTGGTAGCGGCAAAGGTCAATAGGATTATCATTTGAAAGTTCGGTATAAATTCTTTTATCAAATTTTCCATAGCTGCTATTGCCCATATTTAATGCCTCGTAACCGCCGTTGAGTTCCGGCAATTTTTGTTTGATAATATCCGCCTGAATGGTTGTGCCGATATGATTTGCCTGTCCCGTTAAATCCGCAGAAACATGATAATCTTTACCGTCTTTTTTGAAGGCATTGTTGCGCAGGTAACACCACAAAACCGTCGCCATACCGAGACTGTGCGCTTCTTCAAACGCTTTGGCAACTTCCACAATTTGCCGGTCGCTTTCTTCCGAACCAAAATAAATAGTTGCGCCCACAGCCGCCGCGCCAAGATTCCACGCATCGCGCACCGAGCCGAACATGACTTGGTCAAATTTATTCGGATACGTGAGCAATTCGTTGTGATTTAACTTGACCAGAAAAGGAATTTTGTGCGCATATTTTCTCGATACGGAAGCCAGTGCGCCAAAGGTTGTCGCCACTGCATTGCAGCCGCCTTCAATCGCCAACTTCACGATATTCTCAGGGTCGAAATAAATCGGGTTGGGCGCAAAACTCGCGCCCGCACTGTGTTCTATGCCTTGGTCAACCGGCAAAATGGAAACATAACCCGTGCCTGCCAATCGACCTGTGTTGTAAATTAATTGAAGATTTCTAAGCGTTTGATTAACTCTGTTTGACGGCGCAAAAACATCATCTACAAAAGTAGGCGAAGGCAAATGCAACAAACTTTTATCAATGGTTTTTGAGGTGTAGGAAAATAAATATTCGTTGTCTTTTCCTAAGAGTGTAACAATATCATCATAGTTCATAAAGTAAATTTTTATGAGGATAAAGTTACGCCCAATTGTTCAAGATGATTGTAAAAATTAGGATAAGATTTTTTTACGGCGGTGGCTTCCTCGATAGTAACTTCCCCGCTTGCACGTAACGCAGCAACCGCGCAAGCCATGGCAATGCGATGGTCGTGGCGCGAATGTGTTACAGCAGAATGCACGCCTGTTCCACCTTTTACCAGCATTAAATTATCCTGCAAAACAATTGCAATTCCGAGTTTGGCAAATTCTTCCTGCAAAGTCAATGCGCGGTTGCTTTCTTTGTGTGTCAATCTTTCAACGCCTTCAATCACAGTCGTGCCTTCACAGTAGGAAGCGAGCGCGACTAACGGCGGAAATAAATCGGGACAATCATTTGCATCAAACTGAAATGCTTTTAACTTCGCAGGCGCAACTTCAATTTGTTTTTCCTGAATGGATAATTGACAACTGCAATCCTGCAACGCTTCCAATATTTTTTTATCGGCTTGTGTTGAATGAATATCAAGTCCTGAAACTGTGATGCCGCCTGCGATGGCACCGGCAACCAATAAAAATGCACCGCCGCTCCAGTCGCCTTCAACAGTATAATCAATGCGTGAGTCGTGAGTCGTGAATCGTGAGTTTGAAAAAACAAAATCGTTATAATTTTTATTTTCAGGAACATTCAATTCAAAATCTTTCATCACTTTCAGAGTCAAATCTATATATGGCTTGCTCTTTAAATTTTTCACAGAAATAGTAACGCTATTATTTTCATCATCTTTCAAAGTCCCTCCTTCGGATGGATTTAGGGAGGCTGCAAATGCTAATAACAATCCTGTCAAAAATTGAGAACTTAAAGAGCCCTCAATCGTAATATTTTTCGGTTGCAACGGACCTTTAATTTTCAAAGGTAGCTTGCCGTCATTGGAAGAAATTTCCACATTTAATTGTGGAAGAATTTCATCAAAGAAATCCATCGGGCGCGAAAGAATGCTGCCTTCGCCTGTAATGTTTACTGTTGAAGAAGTTGTCGCGGCAATCGGTGTAAACATTCTTGTACCCAAACCGCTTTCGCCGAAGTTGATAGCTATTTCGTCTTGTAACTCAATATTTGTACTGTCGATTTTTAAACTTCCGTCTTCTAACTGTTCAACTTTTGCACCTAAAGTTTGAATAACATTTAATGAAGCAATATCGTCATTCGATACACCGGGATTATGAATAATACTGATGCCTTTTCGCACCAAAGCCGCTGCACACGCGCGTTGCATCGAACTCTTAGATGCAGGCGCAACAATGCTTCCGTAAATTTTTGAAGGATGAATCGTGATGACGTTTGGAACTAAAATATTCGTTTGCATAAAAAAAATTAAAGTATAAATTTATCGCTGTTTGAAGCGAGGGCGCTTCAAACCTCTATTCTGTCGGCTCTTGCCGACTTTTTAAAGTTGCCATGAGGCAACAAAATAATCATGCGAGGCGAGGATGCCTCGCACAGCACAAAAAACTATTGCTTCTTCCCCACTGCCTCAATCACAGGCGCAATTTCATCAATCGTCAAAGGTTTGTATATCGCTTGACCTATTTTATTTAATAAAACATAATTGATTGTATCGCGCACACGCTTTTTATCGGACAACATTTTTTGCAAAGCATCTTTCCCATCAAAGTCGTAGAATGCAGGCAGACCGTAGGTTTCAATTACTTTGATTAATTTTTCCGAAGCAGGAAAACCCGTGATAGCTTTTGACAAATACGCCGCGCCAACCATTCCGATTGCAACCGCAAATCCATGCGGCAATTGATATTTATTTTCAATTGCATGACCAAGCGTATGACCGAAGTTTAATAGTTTTCTGTTGCCTTGTTCAAATTCATCTTCCTGAACAACTTTTGCCTTGAGCATTGCATTGCGTTGAATCAGCTTGCCGAGCAATTCTTTATTCTTCTGAAAGTCTTTCAGGCTGTTGGTTTCAAGCAATTTGAACATTGCTGCATCTTTGATTGCTGCGTGTTTAATGATTTCCGCAAAGCCGTTAATCCATTCGCTTTCGGGCAAAGTTTTGAGCAAAGAATAATCGTACAACAAAAATTTAGGCTGACGAATTATCCCAACCATATTTTTATACACGCCAACATCTACACCGTTTTTGCCGCCAATCGACGCATCGACCATCGCAAGAATGGACGTAGGTACAAAACCAAAATCCACGCCGCGCATATACACCGAAGCCACATAACCCGCAATGTCCGTAACCACGCCGCCGCCAATTCCAACGATGGTCGATTTCCTGTCCGCGCCGGCTTCAATCAGTTTTGTGATGAGTTCATCAACGGTTTGCTGATTTTTAAATTCTTCGCCAGCCCCTATCAATAGTACGTTCCAGCCTTTTAATTTCTTTTGATAATGATGGTACAGATTATCATCGGTAATGATAAAAGTCGATTTTTTATCGAACAGGTTTTGCAACTCGCTTAATGAACTGTCGAAATAAAATGTAGTGGATGCGGAAGAATATTTGATTATCTTTTTCAAAACAATTAAAAGTTTTAAAAGAGATTGCCACGTCGCTCGTACCTCGCTCCTCGCAATGACGACAAACGTGCTCCGTCATTGCGAGCGCAGCGAAACAATCTCAATTATTAATTTTTAATTACTAATTATTAATTAATAACTAATCGTTCATAATTTTATTCTGATGCGCAATACTTTCCATGTGAACTGCATCAAAATATTTGGTAACAAATTCTTTGCTCAAGCCTGCTTTCTCTCCTTTTGCAATGGCTTTTTCCAAAATTTCGTTCCAGCGATTTGTTTGCAAAATCGTTAAGCCGTTTGCTTTTTTGTATTCGCCGATTTTGTCCGCAATCTTCATTCTTTGCGACAAAAGCTGTACAAGTTCATCATCCAAATGATTGATTTGCTGACGGAATTTTTCCAATGTCTGATGGTCAATATTTGCTTGTTCTTCTTTACGCCAAACAATTTCATCCAACATCTTACCGAACTGCTCCGGCGTGATTTGTTGCTTCGCATCACTCCATGCTTTGTCGGGATTACAATGTGTTTCCACAATCAATCCGTCGTAATCCAAGTCAATCGCTTTTTGTGCAACTGCCTGCAAAATATCTCTGCGACCGCTGATGTGCGACGGGTCGTTGATGAACAACAATTCAGGATAACGGCGTTTCATCTCAATCGCCAAATGCCACATAGGTGCATTGCGGTATTCCGTGTTGCCATAAGCTGCAAATCCACGATGAATCAAACCGATGTCTTTAATACCCGCACGGTCAATGCGTTCAACCGCGCCTGTCCATAATTCGAGGTCGGGATTGATTGGATTTTTGATTAACACGGGAACGTCCACACCGCGCAACGCATCGGCTACATCCTGCACGGAGAAAGGGTTCACGGTAGTACGCGCGCCAATCCACAGAATGTCGACACCAAAATGCAAAGCGTCTTCCACTTGCTTTGGCGTTGCCACTTCAACCGCCATCGGCAAGCCCGTGAGTTCTTTTGCTTTTTGCAACCAAGGCAAGCCTTTTGTGCCGATTCCTTCAAAACTTCCGGGACGTGTACGCGGCTTCCAAATGCCCGCGCGAACTACATCAATCTTTCCCAATTTGCTTAAACCAACAATGGTTTCAATAGTTTGTTCTTCAGTTTCCGCGCTGCACGGACCTGAAATTATCAACGGGCGTTTTTTCCAAACCTGCTGAATTTTTTCTTTTTGTGATGCAATATCTAATGTTTCCATTTTTATTTATTTTTTGTTTTTTATTACACGAATTTTAACGAATTACACAAATTGTTTTGAAAAATAGAACGCTGTTTCTCTATGGTAATTATGGTTTTTATTTTCCAATAAATCCCAAAAATCCAACCAAATCATGGTTCAGAATAATTATCGTCTTCTTCCACCTCCGCTGTCCGCATCGTTCATACGAATTTTTCTTCCTTTAAAATTCTTGCCGTCCAAAGCGCGTATCATTTGATTCGCGGCTCGTTTATCAATTTCTACCCAACTGTTCATTTCTTTCATATCGATTCTTCCGAGCACGTCTTTTCTCAAATCGCTCATATCTAAAATGAACTGTAAAAAGCTCGCTTTATAAAAGCCGTCTTTTGTACCGATGTTGATGAACAGTCTTGTGGTATCGCCCTGAAAGTCTCGGCTGTCGCGCCTTCCGCCGTCACGTGAATTTCTTCCGCGACCTCTGTCGTCGCTTCTGCGTTCGTTGCGGTCTTGAATACGCGCATTCAAATCGCCAGCATTTTCATAGTATTTCAAAAAGCGGTCAAACTCTAAAGCAGCCACACGTTTCAGCACTTCTTCTTTGGAAATGTCGGCAAATTTTTCTTCCAGCATCGGCACATAGGTTTCATAATCGCCGTGCGAAATATCCGCCTTCAACAATTTATCCATGAAGTAAAAAAACTGTTTACGGCATACATCTTTACCCGACGGAATTTCTACTTTGTTAATTTGTGTCTGAATAATTTTTTCAATCTGGCGGAGCTTGTATGCTTCGCGCTGATGAATGATGCTAATCGCAACGCCCGTATTTCCTGCGCGCCCCGTACGTCCGGTGCGATGCGTGTAAACTTCCACATCGTCGGGCAACTCGTAGTTGATAACGTGTGTAATGTCTTTCACGTCAATACCGCGCGCCGCCACGTCCGTAGCGATTAAGAGCTGCAAACTTCTGTCGCGGAATTGGTTCATCACTTTGTCTCGTTGCGGCTGCGAAAGGTCGCCATGCAAGGCATCGATATCGTAGCCTTCTCGTGTGAGTTTCTCTGCAATTTCCTGCGCTTCGGCTTTGGTTCGTGTAAAGATAATTCCGTAAATACCGGGATTAAAATCTATCAAACGCTTTAACGTTTCGTAACGATGAATTGCTGATGTAACATAATATTGATGGTCAATATTTTTGTTCGCCGTGTTCACTTTACCCACCGTAATTTCAACCGGCTCTTTCATGTAGCGCTTACTCACTTTGCGAATTTCATTCGGCATAGTTGCACTGAAAAGCCACGTGCTATCGCGGTTCGGCGTGTTTTGCAGGATGAATTCAATGTCATCCTGAAAGCCCATATTGAGCATTTCATCGGCTTCGTCCAACACTACATATTTTATCTGTTCGAGGTTGATGGCTTTGCGTTCAATTAAATCAATCAATCTTCCGGGCGTTGCCACCACAACCTGTGCGCCTCTGCGAATATCTTTTATTTGCAACGAAATGGATGCACCGCCGTAAACCGCTACGACCTGCAATCCTTTAATATGCTTTTTAAAACTAATTATTTCGTTTACAATTTGCAAACATAGTTCTCTCGTAGGACAAACGACCAACGCCTGCGGATACTTATCGTTTGCATCGAGCAAATGCAGCAACGGCAGACCGAATGCCGCCGTTTTTCCGGTCCCTGTCTGCGCAAGACCGATGAGGTCTTTTGTTCCGTTGATTAGAACGGGAATCGCTTTTTCCTGTATCGGCGTGGGATTTACATACCCCATTTCCGTAACTGCCTGCACCAAACGCTCGTCTAATCCTAACTCTTCAAATGTTATCATGTTTATTTGTGATTTGTGATGTATGATTTTTGATTTTCCTCATACAAAAATCAACATCTTTTTTAATTGCTTCGGGCATCTTGCCGTCGGCTTGTTTTGTTCGTATTTAAAATTTATGTTCGACCCTTCGGGTCGGATTTTTTGTCTATTTTTATTTTTATATATTTGCGACCACTCTTGTGGTCAATTATTTTTAATCGCTTATTTTTTTTAATTCTATTGCATCAATAAATTCTAATGCCGTTAATAGTTTGAAATGGAAAATATTTTCTTCATCATTTGGGACACGATATACACCAATCGATTTTAATGCATAAGCAGAAATTGCCGTCATTTCCCATCCGTCATAAATATCAGCTTCCCATTTATCTGTATAAAGTTTATCAAAATTGTTTAACTGCCCCAATTCTTTCACAGTAAGAATTTCAGTCGTAACATTTTTCAAACAAGAATCATTAGCCCAAGCCCAAAGCCATGTGTCTGATATGTATGAAACAGAACCAACGTTTTCAAATTTAAATGCTATGCAAGGCTTATCATTATTACTAAAAGTAATTAATCCTGTATCTTGGTCGTAATAATATCTTTCATGCTTACCTAATAAATATTTATCCTCGCACAAATCCTGTTGTGCATATAAATATTCATAACTAAGCTTTGATAAATCTTCAAACGATTTATAAATAGATAAACTCATTATTATTTCAATATCTTCTTAATCTTATTCGACCCTTCAATCAATTCGTTCAGATATTCCCAGTTTTCCTTCTCCAAAGATGACTTGAATTTTCGCAACTGCGAAATATATTCGTTCAGCACATCCAGCACATTTTCTTTGTTTTGTTTAAAAACGGGAACCCAGGTTGCCGAATTACTTTTTGCCAAACGCACCGTACTTTCAAAACCCGAACTCGCGAGATTGAAAATGGTATCTTCTTCTTTTTCTTTTTCCAAAACCGTGTTCGCCAATGCAAAACTCGTGATATGCGAAATATGCGAAACATACGCCAAATGCACATCGTGCGCTTCGCCGTTCATATACACCAAACGCATCCCGATTTTTCGATAGAAATTTTCTACAAATTCCAAAGCATCTTTATCGCTGTCGTCTTTGTCGCAAATAATGTTTACTCGGTCGCGTAAGACATTGTGCTGCGCTGCTTCGGGACCACTGAACTCAGTTCCCCACATCGGGTGCGAAGCTACATATCTTCCGCGCTTCGGATGATTTTTCACGGAATTGATAATATCAAATTTTGTAGAGCCTAAGTCAATAACGATTTGCTCATCGACATTCTCCAAAATCTTCGGAAGCTGTGTTGCTGCAATGGTTACAGGTGTTGCAAGAATGATAAAATCAGCTTGTTGCACGGCTTCATCCAAAGGCAAAATTTCATCAACCAGACCAAGTTCTAATGCTTTCTTTGCGTGTTCTTCATTTGCTTCAACGCCGATAATTTTTGATACGATTTTATTGTCGCGCAAAGCATACGCAAATGTACCGCCGATTAAACCAAGACCGATAACAGCCGCTATTTCAATATTTTTATTTAAAGAATTATTCATTATCGTTTTATTTTGAGATTTCTCCCTGCGGTCGAAATGACGAGCGCTATCTTTGATTATATGTGCGCGTCATTCCGAACGAGGCACGAGTGAGGAATCTCAAATCATGCAAATCTTTTTAATCCTGCAAAATCACGATTCACGCGCCGAATCGCTTCTTCAAACCTTTCCATATTTCCGCAAAGACTTATTCTGATATAATTATTTCCTTCGCTTCCGAAAATTCCTCCCGGCGTAATGAACACATTTGCTTTGTATAAAATATCGTCCGCCAACTCATAACCGTCTTTATATTTCGCGGGAATTTTAGCCCACATAAACAAACCGACCTGCTCTTTGCGGTATGTGCATTCCAATAAATCCAACAGCTCATACACTTTCGCACGACGCGCTTTATAAACTTTGTTTACGCTGTCATGCCAATCTTTACCAAGCGTCAAAGCCTTTGCTGCTGCGAGTTGCAGCGGAAGAAACATACCGCTGTCCATATTGCTTTTGAAGCGCAAAATTTCATTGATGCGTTCTTCTTTCGCCAACAACATTCCCAAACGCCAGCCCGCCATGTTGTGCGATTTGCTCAAAGAATTTAATTCAATCGCCACATCCAAAGCGCCTTCAACACTCAAAATACTTTTCGGGTTTTCATTTAGAATAAAACTGTACGGATTATCGTGAATGATTAAAATATGATGCTTACGTGCAAAGGCAACCAACTTTTCAAACAACTCAATTGTCGCTTCCTGTCCCGTCGGCATTTGCGGATAATTTGCAAAAAGCAATTTTACTTTTGATAAATCTTGCTGTTCCAATTCATCAAAATCAGGCTCATAATTATTCTCTTCTTTCAACGAATAAGGCAGCATTTCTGCGCCGGTCAAAGAAACATTGCTTGCATAAGTAGGGTAACCCGGATTCGGCACAAGCACTTTGTCGCCTTCCTGCAGATACGTCATGCAAATGTGCATGATGCCTTCTTTTGAACCCATCAAAGGCAAAATTTCTTTATTCGCATCGAGTGAAACATTGTACCATTTTTTATACCAATCCGCAATCGCATTTCTGAAAACAGGCGAACCTTTATACGATTGATAACCGTGAACATTCGGCTTCGCACTTTCTTCCTGCAAAGTTTTTATAACATCAGGATGCGGCGGTAAATCGGGACTCCCGATACCGAGATTGATAATATCTTTTCCTTGCTTGTTCAGCTCATCCACTTCTCTAAGTTTTTTTGAGAAGTAATATTCTTTTATATTTTCAAGACGTTTTGCCGTTGCCATTTTTGTTGTTATTAATATTTTAAGTTCATGGCTTATGGTTCATAGTTCACAGCCGGAACACTTGCTATGAACTATTAGCTATCAACTATAAGCCAACTCACACATTCTTCCCTTTTCTATACACACCGTATACTTTCAACTCTTCTGTTACCGGCTTTAATTTTTTCAATACCGAGCTTAACTGTTCACGCGTGTCAAACTCCATATCTGCATGAAAACTATACTTCCAATCGCTGCCGGGAATCGGGAAGCTTTGCAGCTTACTAAGATTAATATCTGTTTCATTTATTTTGTTCAAAACCTTTGCCAGACTACCTTTCGAGTTATCCGTATGAAAATAAACGGACGCTTTGTTCGCATCATCGATTTCCGCTGTATCTTCTTCCCTACTCAAAATCAAAAAGCGTGTATAATTGTTTTTCATCGTGTGAATGTTCGGAGCAATGAGTTCCAAATCGTAAATTTCCGCAGCAAGTCTGCTCGCAATTACACCGATATACGGACTTTTACTTTTCGCTAATTTCTTTGCGCTCAACGCTGTGTCTTCGGTTTCTACGAGCTTCCAATTATGTTCGTCCAGATATTTCAAACATTGCTGCAATGCCATCGGATGCGAATGAATTTCTTTCAGTTCACTTAAACTTGTGCCAATATTAACCAGCAAATTTTGACGAATTTGCATATACACTTCGCCCACAATTTTGAGGTTGCTTTTTTGCAACAAATTATAATTCGGAAGGATGCTGCCGGCAATGGAATTTTCAATCGCCATTACTCCGCCCGTACTTTCACGCTTGTGTGAAGCAACTTTTACCAAATCCCTGAATGTATCGCAACATACAATTTCTACATCTTTCCCGAAAAAATGCTGTGCCGCTTCCTGATGAAAACAGCCTTCGTATCCCTGAATAGCAACTTTATGTTTTTGAATTTTTTGATTACTCATACATCGTATATATAAAAAAATCCCGAAAATTTCGGGATTGGTTTTGTTCAGATTTTATTTTCTAATTACAAAAGCCAACCCGCTTTCTTCTAAAAAAGAAAGAGAAATAAAATCCGAAATAATATGTAACGCGAGAAAACATTTTTTTTATTTATATATCTTTTCACTATTATTTGACAAAGGTAATTACAAATACGAAACCACCAAATAAATTTTGGAAAATAAAAAGTTATAAAAAATCGTGCGGTCGTTATTAATTGTTAGTTCGCATCATTTTGAAACTTGCCGTTTTGCATTAGCCAAGCCGAAGTTTGATAATAGCTTACCGTTTCGTTCTGCAAATTTTTATCGATATTTTTCACTGGCACTTCCTTATACTGATATTGAAATTGCGGCTCAATACTGTCCAGTATTTTGGGCGCAAGATGATACTGTTTCACTTCCCGCACAGGCGAAAGCACCGTAAGCGTATCGTTTTTAACAAAGCCCATATCTTCATAAGTCGCTATAAAAGCGCGCGGCTTGTAATTCGCATCTAACACATTTTGCCCGATAAATTTTGATGAATAACTGAAATGTAAAAGACTCATCACAGTTGGCATAATATCTATTTGCGACATCAGTTTATCAACTTGTTGCGGTACAATAAAACCGGGCGAATACACAATACACGGAATACGATATTTAGACATCGGCAAAGCCGTTTTGCCCGACGAAGACGCGCAATGGTCGGCAACAATGATAAACACGGTATTGTGGAACCACGCTTGCTTTTCGCTCACTTCAAAAAATCTTCTCAAAGCATAATCAGTATATTTTACGCCGCCTTCTCGCGATTTTGCATCGCCCGGAATATCAATTTTTCCGTTCGGATATGTGAACGGACGATGATTGCTAACCGTCATCCAATGATTGAAAAAAGGCCTGCCTGTCGCAGCTTCCGCGTTCATTGTTTTAATCGCTTTCTTTGCCATATCTTCGTCGCATACACCCCAAATATTGGCGAAAGAAATTTCATTCGGCGCAAAATTATTTCTGTCCACAATGTCATAACCATTGCCCTCGTAAAAATCTCTCATGTTATCAAAATAGCTGTAACCGCCGTACAGAAATTTTACCTGATAACCTTTTTGCTTAAAAATAAAGCCCGTGCTGAATTTATTTTCATTACCCTTCCGTTTGATAATGCTTTCGCCGGGCGCAGGCGGAATGCAAAGCGTAACAGCCTCAAGCCCGCGCACAGTGCGGTTTCCGACGGCGTACAAATTTGTAAAAAACATACTTTCATCTGCCAGCGAATCAAGAAACGGCGTAAGATGATTTGAATTTCCATAATGTTGTAAATAATCTTCGCTCAGGCTTTCAACGGTTATCAACACCACGTTTTTGTGTATTTCGGGCAACGAATCTTTTACTTCATGCAAAGTAGATTTCCCCTGCAAACCGGGCAACTGATTTTTTAATAATCGAAATGCTTCAGCTTGATTTATCGTCGAATAAAATTTGAAATAATTCAAATCGTTATCGATAAAAGCAACACAGAATTTATACACACCATCGGATTGCAATTCGCTTGCGAACATATTGTCAGTATTGCCCATTTTGCTCAACAAAGGCAATAACCAAAAACTCAGAAACGCAGCACCGCCGTATATTACAGTGATTTTTATCTTGGTAAAAAACGTTGGCAATTGTGTAACGAAAACCCTCGTTTTATACACAATCCAAAAAGTTATCGCGAGTGCAATAATTCCAAGCATAGTAAACAAGGGCACAACAGGATAAGATTCCATGATGTTACCTATGACTTCATTGGTGTAAATCAAATAATCAACCGCGATAAAATTGTAGCGTACGCCAAACTCGTTCCAAAAATAATATTCGCTCAAGGCATTCAGCAAAATGAGCGCGGCAAAAAGCAAAACCGTGATGAAATAAAATACGGTTCTCAACGGTTTGCGCAATTTCGGGAAAAACAGCATCAATCCGAACAGCAATGTTTTAAAACTTACAAACAGGATTCCGATGAGCGGAACAACATTGCCGTATTGCTTCAGAATATTGTTGAAGAAAATGAGATAACACAGCAATGCAACCAACAATCCGAAGATGATATAACCGAAAGGTTTTTTAAATTTTCCATCAGACAAAAACAATAAATACAACCATAACAGTGTACCAAGAAGTACAAATATCAGCGCATCGTTCAATGCACCGCCGACGAAAATTTTTACATAATCGATAAAGTAAAAATGCGCTGTAGTAACGGGATTCAGCAGCAGTGCAATTCTCAGAACAGTACATACACTCACATAAAAAACCAACAACCATAAAACCGGTTTCCAATATATTTTCAAAAACATACGCACAATTACTTTCCTCCTCTTTTTTGAATTTATAAACTCATTAAGCAATAAAAACGTGCAAGATTAATTTTCAATTCTGAATAAAAACTGAATTTTCTATTGTTTCAATAAAAAATAAATGAGAAATAATATTTTGTTGATATATCAACAAAAATTTACTTTTGCAGGGAATTAAACCTTTAAAATGAAGAGCAATAATCCGTATTTAAAAGAATTGGAAGGGATGCTTACACCATATGTTCACAGCATCAGCCAAGTGATACATAAGTTCGGAAACGATATGATGAAAGAAAGAAGAATGCCGATTGCTATCGACCAGCTTCCGGTACTAATGACTGTATTTCTTGGCGAAAACTTGACACAGCAAGATATTGCCACTTATTCAAAAAGAGATAAATCGTCTGTAAAGCGTACACTTTCTGTATTTGAAAAAAAAGGGCTGATTAAAATAGTAGCGCATCCTGAAGACAAGCGCAAAACAATCGTGCAAACGACTGATGCCGGAGATTTTGTTGCAGAGCAAGTACGGCAAATGATTCACGAAGCAGAAGAAAAAATTTTTTCTTTCCTTACAAAAAAAGCAAGAAAAGAATTGCTCGAAACTTTAAAGAATGTGCTGGAAAGAATCAATCCCGAACAATGTTGATTTTTATAAAGTTGTTATATCTACTAATTTGAGGTTATCCGGCGTCATTTACCGATTGAATACAGCCGGTTATCGAAAATCCCTTTCAGTTGAGAAATACTTAAAATTACTTTGCATCAACTTTCTAATAAATAAGAACCCACAAATATTTTAGAAATGCTACAAAAGTCTTTTGGTTTGATAATCTTGCTCACATCGGCTTTTTTTCAAAGCCGCGCACAGCAATCCATGACGTTAAAACAATGTATCAATTACGGGTTAAAAAACCATATTTCCGTAAAAATACAGGAAAACAATATTGAGCAATCCAAACAAAAAGCCAATGAAGCGCTTGCCGATTATCTGCCGCAGGTAAGCATCAATGGAAACCTCGACAGAAATTTAAAAGTTCAGTCCAGCGTTTTAAGCATGACTTCTTCCGACGGCTCAACAATCCCCGGCGTACCAAGCGGCAGCGGCTCCGGAGACATTATTATAAAACTCGGAACTCCTTATGCTGCGGGCTTTACAGGCGAACTTGACCAACAAATCTATAATCAGGCAAAGCTCGTTGGCATCAAAGCTTCCGAACCAAATAAGCAATTGTCTTTATTGAATAAACAAGCAAACGATGAATCGCTGATTTATAATATTGCGGCTGCATATTTTCAAATAATCGTTTTGCAAAAACAATTGGAATTGCAACTTGACGATAAAAATCGTTATGAAAAATTATTGCAAGTGGCTCAACTCCGCTTTAATCAAGGCGTAGCAAAAAAAGCCGATTTGATGCAGGTTCAGGTAAATTTAAACAACGTGATTTCGCAACTTGCTACAACGCAAAGCAACTTATCTTATAGTTATAATGTTTTAAAAAACAGTATCGGCGTGCCGCAATCGACCGATATTCAATTGTCCGACACTTCGCGCTGGCTACAATTTACGCCCGACGCAACTGCTCCCGTTCCGGAATTTAATTACGCAACCACAACGCCCTATTTGCAACAAAAAGCGCAGATTTCTTTGTATGATTTCAACAGAAAAAATATTAAAGCAGGTGCAATTCCATCGTTGTCCGCTTATGCAAGATATGGTTTGAACGGTTTCGGAAATTCCATGAGTGATGCTTATGGAAAGTTGTATGATTATTCCGCAGTCGGTTTGAAATTAACATGGAATATTTTCACGGGACTCAGACGCAGCGCGCAATACAAGGAAGCTACCGTTGATTATGAAAACGCAATTAACAATTTAAAGCTGAATGAAGACAACCAGAATTTGCAGTATCAAAATTCAGTTGTTTCCCTGCAAAGAACAGATTCGTCCATCTCTGTAAACCGCGCCAACATGGTGCTTGCTCATGAAGTATACGATAATACATCGCTCGCTTATCAGCAGGGAACTTCCGATTTAAGTGCATTGTTGAACGCAGAAAATTCATACCGCGATGCACAGAATAATTACCTGCAATCGCTGCTTGATTTTTATCGTGCACAGCTTGATTTGCACAAATCTGCCGGAACACTCAAACAATATTTTGAACAATTATAATCATCCACTCTTTGTAAAATTTATTTTATGTTAAGAAGAATATTCATCATCGCTTTTGTTGTTTTGGTACTTGGGGCAATTGCTTTTAAACTTGCATCCAATAAAAAAGAAATTGACCAAAAGAAAGCAGTTGCGCCTATTACAAACTTGCAAATTCCCGTAAACATTTATACCGTTGCTTTGCAAAACTATAATGATAGTTTGGTAAAAGTCGGCACGTTGATTCCTTTTAAAGAAGCAGATATAAATGCAATTGTTGCAGGGAAATTGGTTTCGGTAAACTTTAATTTGGGAACAAGGGTTTCTCAAGGCGAAGTTGTCGCAAGTCTTGACAACCGTGCAATACAGCTCAATTTAGAGCAGGCGGTAACCAACAAAAACAAATTGGAAAAAGACCTGAAACGTAACGATACTTTGTACGCGGGCAATGCAACCACTTTGCAGGATGTACAAAACACAAAGTTGAATTACGACAATGCAGTAAACCAAATTGATTTGCTGAACAAGCAACTTTCCGACACCAAAATCAAAGCACCGATTAACGGACAAATTGTTACGAAACTAAAAGAATCCGGCGAATATGTTGCAGTAGGAAATTCGCTCGGACACATCGTGGATTTATCAAGTTTAAAAGCGGATGTAAATGTGAACGAAGCCGATGTTTATTCTTTAAAAATTGGTCAGGAAGTTTTGGTAACAACGGATATTTATCCGAATACCATTTTCAAAGGACACATCAATTTTATCAGCGACAAAGGCGATGCTACGCATAATTACCAGGTAGAAATTACTTTACAAAACAGTGATGCGCATCCGTTAAAAGCGGGAACTTTTGCCTATGTAAATTTTGAAAGAAAATCTTCAGGAACGGCAATTCTGATTCCACGTTCTTCTTTGTTGGAAGGAATGCAAACACCGAAAGTGTATGTGGTTGAAAACGGAAAAGTCATCACTAAAAACATCGTTACAGGAAAAGAAATCGGCGATTTGATTGAAGTGAAAAGCGGCTTAAACACAGGCGAGCAAGTGATTACAAGCGGACAAATCAATCTGAAAGAAGGTTCATTGGTAAAAGCGATTACAGAATAATTTCACACAGTGCGCACAGAGAAATTGAGGCACAAAGACATTTCCTCTGTGTCCCACTTACTTTGCGAACTCTGTGAGAAACCACAAATAATTTTTACTTTTTAATTTATAGTAATGAAAAAATTAACCGAATTAGCCATCAAAAGACCGTTGTTGATTCTCGTGATTTTCACGGTGTTGATATTGTTCGGCATTATGTCGTACAGAAGTTTGAATTATAACCTACTGCCAAAATTCAATGCCAATATTATCAGCATCAACACCACATATCGCGGCGCGTCTGCCGATGAAATCGAGAACAATGTAACCAAGAAAATTGAAGACGGCGTTTCATCTTTAGAAGGTATTGACCAGATAACATCATCCAGCATGGAAGGCGCTTCAATTATCACGATTCGTTTGTTGAACGGTGTTGATGTGGACAAAGCCATCAGCGATGCGCAGCGCAAGGTAGATGCGATTACTTCCCAATTACCAACCGATGTTGATAAGCCTGTCATCAATAAATTTTCATCGGATGATATTCCAATTCTGATGATGAGCGTTACTTCTACATCCGATTCGCGTTCGTTGTATGACATCATTGACCAACAGATAAAACCACAGATAGCCAACGTTCCAGGCGTTGGACAGGTAACAATTATCGGCGGAACGGAAAGACAAATTTTGGTAAATGTCAATCAAGATAAACTGAAATCTTATGGCATGAGCATTGGTCAGTTGGCGCAAATTATCAATGCTTCAAGCCTTTCCACGCCTGCCGGACAAGTCAAAGCCGACGCAAGCGAATACACTATTAAGTTTGATGCAAAGTTTCAGGATGTAGATGCTGTGCGCAAAATGGTGGTGCTGCAAACTTCCGGCGGCGGTAAAGTTTACCTGAGCGATGTCGCCGATGTTGTGGACGGCGCTGAAGAACCTACTCAACTCAATCACATGAACGGCAAACCTTCCATCGGTATTCAGGTGCAAAAACAAACCGATGCCAACGCGGTAAATGTGAGCAAACTTGTGCAGCAAAGATTGAAGGATTTGGAAACGCAGTACAAAGACATTCATTTGCACTTTGATATTGCAACCGACCAATCGACTTACACCCTGCAATCGGCAAATGCCGTAATGGACGATTTGATGATTGCGGTTGTTATCGTTTCGGTGGTCATGTTATTTTTCTTACACAGCGTCCGCAGTTCGTTATTTGTATTGGTTGCGCTGCCATCATCCATGATTCCGACCTTTATTTTCATGTATCTTTTCGGCATGTCGCTAAACCTGATGACACTCATGGCGTTGTCGTTGGTTGTGGGAATTTTGGTGGACGATTCCATTGTGATTCTGGAAAATATTATGCGCCATATGGAAATGGGAAAGAACCGCAAAACCGCGACAATAGACGGTCGCAGCGAAATTGGGTTTACCGCAATGGCAATTACATTGGTAGATGTCGTGGT
The DNA here is from genome assembly GCF_001659705.1 of Arachidicoccus sp. BS20. NCBI lineage: Bacteria > Pseudomonadati > Bacteroidota > Chitinophagia > Chitinophagales > Chitinophagaceae > Arachidicoccus > Arachidicoccus ginsenosidimutans. The sequence goes on along the minus strand of NZ_CP015971.1, from coordinate 117,988 downwards.
GTTTTTACCAATGGCTTTAACAAGCGGATTAATCGGTTCTATCCTGCGCGAATTTGCCTTAGTGGTTGTATGTTCTACATTAATGAGCCTGTTTGTATGTTTTACTTTAACGCCATTGCTCGCATCGCGTTTCGGAAGATTGGTTCATCTGTCTAAAAAAAGTTTGTGGGGAAGATTAAATCTTTGGTTTGAAAAAGTGTTGGACGGATTTCGCGACAGCTACACAAGCGCATTACGCTGGTTCTTGAAAAATAAATGGACGAAGCTTTCTTTGCTCGGCATCATCGTTGTGTTGTTTGCAATTACGTTTGCCATTTTCGGAAGTGGATTAATCGGCGCGACCTTCGTGAGTAAAGGCGACCAGGGACAATTGGTAATCAAGCTTGAAATGGCACCGCAAACATCTTTGTATGAAACCAATATGATTACCGAAAAAGCGGAACAAATTGTATTGCGGCAAAAAGATGTAGTGGATGTTTTTTCTAATATCGGCTATTCCAGCACTGGGCTTGGGACTACGAGCAACAGCAATCTTGCAGAAATAAATGTAAAATTGACAGATAAATCGAAACGCAATTATTCGTCCGATGATTTTGGTTCAAGAATGGTGGATAGTATTTCAAAAATTCCGGGCGTGAAAGCTTCGGTTTCGCAGGTCGATATTACGGGAAACGCAGCGCAGCCCGATATTCAGATTGCCGTAAAAGGACCGACACATGAAGTTGTTCGCACCGTTGCAGATACTTTAAAACAAATGGTTGCAGCCGTTCACGGGACAAATTATGTTGAGTTCTCTACCAAAAATCCGAAGCCCGAATACGATGTTACTCTGGACAGGGAAAAGATGGCAATCTTTGGCGTGAATCCTTCGGATGTGGGCAACGCTATTTCTGTTGCTTTTCGCGGAAATGACAATGCGAAATATAAATACAATGGCAACGAATACGACATTATGGTGGAATTTTCCCGCTTCGACAGAAGCAGCATCGATGATTTAAAAAGACTGACTTTTACAGGCGCAAACGGACAATCATTTCAACTCTCGCAATTCGCCGAAGTGAAAGAAATAATTGGCGAATCGGTGTTGGAAAGAACTAATCGTTTGCCTTCGATTACGATTAATGCAACAGTCATCGGCGTTTCCAACGGAACAGTCGGCGACAGCATTCGCGCGAAGTTTGCGAAGTATAAATTTCCTGCGGGTGTAACCGCCGATTTTATCGGCAATCAAAAAGATATGCAGGATTCTATGACGAGCTTGTTAATGGCATTAGGCATTGGTATTTTGCTCGTGTATTTCATTATGGTGGCATTGTACGAAAGCGCTATTTATCCTTTCGTGGTGTTGTTTGCGTTGCCTTTGGCAATGATTGGTGCATTCCTCGCATTGGCATTAACACAGCAGGAATTATCCATTTTCGCAATGATTGGTTTAATTATGTTGATGGGATTGGTGGCAAAAAACGGTATTCTCTTAGTCGATTTTACCAATCACTTAAAAGCACAAGGACGACCTTTGAAAGAAGCATTAATCGAAGCAGGACGCGAGCGTTTCCGCCCGATTATGATGACGACCATTGCAATGATTACCGGTATGTTGCCGATGGCTTTGGCGACGGGTTCGGGCTCCGAAGTAAAATCGGGAATGGCTTGGGTTATCATCGGCGGATTGACGAGTTCGTTGTTATTGACTTTGGTTGTAGTGCCTACGGTTTATTATGTGGTAGATATCTGTTTGGAAAGAAAATTAGTGAAACCGTTCTTAGTATCATTGGTAACGGCGGCTATTGCAGCATTCGCGGCATCAATGTATATACCCAAACTTACCGCTATCATTTTCTTTGCAACCTGGATTGGATTTTATTTCTTATTGAAAAATGAATTTAAAGCCAACAGGAGCGTTCGCTTTAAACGAGCAAAAGCTTTGTATTTAAAGCGATTGGCTGAGGAACGGGAAAATTAGTTGATTGGATGATTGACTGTGTTTAATGAAAGAAAGCGTTGCATAATTTTTTGCAACGCTTTTTTCAAGCCCGAATTTATTTTCAATTAAGAAATGTTCTATCTATTTGAACAGAAATATGTTGAAGTCTGATGCACAATCGGGAAGTATTAAAACAAAAAATCAATGAGCAATATTGTTTATTGCCCTCAACCGAAAAACCGGCATTTTACTTTTCTTTATATTTATAATCCGAAGCGCCAACCGAGTTTAAACGCAACCCAGCCATTTGTTCCTGATGGGTCGGCTGATTTTTTCCCGATTAATTCGTAATCTATTTGTCCTTCCAGAGGACCCAATTTTACGCCGGCGCCGAAAGAACCCGTAAAGCGGTTACCGCTGGTAATATTATTTTTTACACTTGCGGAACCGACATCGGCATGAAGGAATAAGATGTTTAACGGCAAAAAATTCTGACGAATACCGAAACGAACAGGCGTATAAGATAAATGCCCCGGACCATTTTTCACATCTGCAAAATAAGAATAACCGATAGTACCCGTAACGTAAGTTTTATGAATAATTCTTATACCGCCACCGGCTTCCGCCCCCAAACCAAATTTGTAATCGTTCATCAAACCACCATTGCCGGGTTGTGCGTAGCCTACATGCCCGAAGACAAAAAATAATTTTTGCGCCTTTACGTTGCTCGACAATATCGTCAGAGCAGTTATTAGGAATAACATAACTACTGCGCGTACATACAAGTGAGTTCTTTGCATAACTATATAATTTATTTTTTAACGACTTTTTTCGTTGGCGATTTTTTCGCTGCTTTTTTAACCGGCTTTGTTTTCTTCTCAAACGCACCGGGCACCTGGCTTTCAATGATTTTCTTTACCTCTTCCAAAGAAATGGTTTTCAAATCTTCATCCGTAAATTTCTCGCCGTCGGCGCGTTTGCCTAACTTCAGCATCAGTTTCCCGAAACGAATAAACGGACCCCAGCGACCGTTTTCAATTGATATTTTTTCGCTTTCCCATTGCTGAATATAACGGTTGGCCTCTTTCTCGATTTTTTGAGAAACCAACTCGTCAATATCTTTTTGAGAAAGGTTGTCGAAATCGTACCGTTTAGGAACATTTACAAACAAATCTTCCCACTTGATATACGGACCAAAACGCCCTTTACCTTTGGTTACAGGTTTGCTTTCGTAGTAGCCAATCGGCGCATCGGCTGCTTCTTTTTCTTTAATCAATTCAAGGGCTTTGTCCATATCCACCGAGAATGGGTCGGTGCTGCGCGGAATGGAAATAAATGTTTCGCCCCATTTTACATAAGGACCGTAACGACCAACGCCTACGCTTACTTCTGCGTCTTTATAATCGCCAAGCGTGAATGGCAATTTGAACAAATCCAATGCTTCCTCCAGCGTAATAGTTTCGATGCTTTGGTTTTTGTTGAGCGATGCAAAACGCGGCTTTACTTCATCATCGGCTTCGCCTATCTGCACCATAGCGCCGTAGCGTCCCATGCGTGCATATACTTTTTTGCCGCTTTCAGGGTCGGTGCCGAGTTCGCGTTCGCCTTTGGCGCGTTCTGCAGTTTCCAATGTATTTTCAATGGTTTGATGGAACGGACCATAGAACGTATGAATCATATTATTCCAAACCAATTTGCCTTCGGCAATTTCGTCAAATTCTTCTTCCACGCGTGCAGTGAAATTATAATCCATCACATTCTTAAAATGCTGCGTGAGAAAATCCGTAACTACCATGCCCAAATCCGTAGGAATTAATTTGCCTTTATCCGCGCCTGTGATTTCAGTTTTCTTTTTTTGGCGAATGCTATTTTTATTATCCAGATGAAGAATGTGAATGTCGCGCGGCGTACCTTGCTTGTCGCTTTTTTCTACATAATTTCTTTTCATAATGGTAGAAATCGTAGGCGCATAAGTTGATGGGCGACCGATGCCGAGTTCTTCCAATTTCTTTACCAGCGATGCTTCTGTATAGCGTGGTGCAGGGCGAGTGAATTTTTCTGTTGCCGTCATTTCAATAAAATCCAATGACTGATTTACCTGCAACGGCGGCAATACGCCTTCATTGTTTTCGTCTTCATCTTCATCGTCTTTTCCTTCGAGATACACTTTGAGAAATCCGTCAAACTTCATTACTTCGCCGCTTGCTGTCAATTGTTCTTTATTGGTGGAAATATCAATTTTCGCAATTGTTTTTTCAAATTCCGCGTCGCTCATTTGCGAAGCAATGGTGCGCTTCCAAATCAAATCGTACAAGCGTTTTTCGTCGTAGCCTTCAATGCTGTGGTTTTGAATATATGTCGGGCGAATGGCTTCGTGCGCTTCTTGTGCGCTTTCGTTTTTGTTTTTGAATTTGCGCGGCTGATAATATTTTTCGCCATATGAATTTTTTATTTCAGATTGAATTTCGCCCAAAGCCATTGCACTCAAATTCACGGAATCGGTACGCATATAAGTAATGAAACCATTTTCGTACAAACGTTGCGCCAGCATCATGGTTTTGCTCACGCCGAAACCAAGCTTGCGGCTTGCTTCCTGCTGCAATGTCGAAGTCGTGAAAGGTGCGGACGGCGTGCGTTTCGCGGGCTTTACCTGAATATCATTTACTTTATATGTTGCGTTTTTACAACTTTCCAAAAATGCTTCTGCGGATGTTGCATCGGCAAATTTGTTGCCGCTTTCCGCTTTAAAATTTACTTTCTTTTTATTGATGTCATCCGCCTGAAAAATAGCTTCAACTTTGAACGAACTTTCGGTTGTGAACGCATTGATTTCTCTTTCGCGTTCCACAATCAACCGCACGGCAACACTTTGCACGCGACCTGCGCTAAGGCTGCGTTGCATACCAACTTTTCGCCACAAAACGGGACTTAATTCAAAGCCAACCAATCTGTCCAATACACGACGGGCTTGCTGCGCATCTACCAAATTCATATCAATCGTGCGCGGATTCTGCACAGCGCGTTCAATCGCAGGCTTGGTAATTTCGTGAAAAACGATTCTTTTAGTTGTCTTCGGGTCAAGCCCCAAAACCTGCGCCAAATGCCAGCTGATGCTTTCTCCTTCACGGTCTTCATCCGATGCGAGCCACACTTCGCCTGCTTTTTTTGCCTGCTGTTTTAATTGATTTACAACTTTAATTTTATCGTCGGGAACAATATAATGCGGCGTAAATTTATGTTCAATGTCAATACCGTTATCGCCTTTGTCCAAATCGCGGATATGCCCGTAGCTGCTCACAACTTCGAAGTCTTTGCCCAAAATTTTTTCAATGGTTTTTGCTTTCGCAGGCGACTCAACTATCAATAAATTTTTTGCCATAACTGATAAAATATATTCGTTTCGTTATTTCAGAATTTTGCAATAATAACACAAAAGTAGAAAGTAGAAAATGAAAAATTATTCGGAACACTTCGGGAACAAAGAGAAAATGCTTCACAAATCTGACCTTGACGAATAAAATATCCGATTAACCGAAAAGGTTTTCAAAAATATAAATGAATATTTAAAATATCTTAACTTCAATGCCTCAATCAAAGGCGATTTTTTATAAATCGATTCCGTAAATATTTTAATCATTATCCAAAAACTCATGCAAATGAAATTTACAAAACACATTGCTTCGGGTGCGCTGATGTCGCTTCTATCATTTTCTGCATTTTCACAAAGACCATTCAGGAGAGATTCAAGCATGGCGCCGCGACCCGAAAGAAAAGGAGACAGCTCAACTATAGATTACAAAAAACCGCAGAAATCGGTAACGGAAGGTTCGGTAACGGTGGAAGGAAAACACATTGATTACCAGGCTGTCGCGGGAACATTAATTTTAAAAAACGGAGAAGACGTTCCCACTATGAGCGTATTTTACACGGCGTATTTTAAAAAAGGCGGAGACCCGTCGAAACGCCCGGTTACATTTATCTACAACGGAGGTCCCGGCAGCGCCACACTCTGGCTGCATATGGGCGCGTGGGGTCCGCAAAGAGTTTACCTTAATGAAGCCGGCAGGACCAAAGCACCGTACCGAACGGTCAATAACGATTACAGCCTGCTGGATGCAAGCGATTTGGTATTCATAGATGCGCCGGGTACAGGTTTCAGCAAACTCATTACAAAAGAAATGGGCGGCGCGGGAACTCCCGACCAATTTTACGGCATTGACCAGGACGGACGTGCATTTACAGCTTTTATTAAACAATTTGTAAGCGTATTTGACAGATGGAACTCGCCCAAATATTTGTTCGGCGAAAGCTATGGAACTTTCCGTTCCGCTGTTGTGGCAAATGATTTGGAAAACGAAGGCATCAGTCTGAATGGCGTTATTCTTTTGTCGCAATTGTTTTCATACAGCTTTATGACGGAAACAACCGGACAAAATCCCGGAGACGGACTTCCATTTGAATTGGTATTACCTTCATTTGCAGCAACGGCTTGGTATCACAACAAGCTGCCGAATAAACCTGCGCAATTAGAACCGTTCCTGAAAGAAGTTGAGCATTTTGCGATGAATGATTACGCGCTTGCATTAAACCAAGGCGCAGCGCTCGATGCAAATTCTTTCAACCAAATTGCTGAAAAGTTGCATGAATATACAGGCTTACCTGTTGATTATATCAAGAAAGCTAATCTTAGAGTAAACGGTCCACAGTTTGAACAAACATTGCTTGGCGACAGCAGTAAAATCACGGGAAGACTGGATTCTCGTTTTTCCGGTTATGCTATTGACCCATTAAGCGAAGGCGCCGAATACGACCCGATGGATTCGTATATCGATGGCGCTTTTACTGCGACTTTTAATAGTTACGCCCGTACCACTTTGAAGTTCGGCAAAGGACAGGAGTTTCACAATTATGGCAATACCGGTCGCTGGGATTTCCACCGCAGAGGATTTGTTGGTTTTCCGAATGTGATGAACGATTTGGCAAATGCAATGATTCAAGACCCAAGCTTAAAAGTAATGCTGAATTCCGGCTACTTTGATTTGGGAACACCATATTATGAAGGCGAATATGAAATGAAGCATTTGCCCATGCCTGCTTCATTGCAAAAGAATATTGAATACGCACGGTATAATTCGGGACACATGGTTTACCTGCATCTTGAGTCGTTGAAAAAATTGCACGACAATGTTGCGAAGTTTATCAATTCGACTTATTCGGCAAATTAATTAAAACAATCCTTCGTCTTTAAAACTTAAAAATCCCGTGTCCGAAACAATGATGTGGTCAAGCAATTTGATGTCCAAAGTTTCGGATGCGGATTTTATTTTTTGAGTAATATCAACATCTGCCCGGCTTGGTTTTAAATTTCCGCTCGGATGATTGTGGCAAATAATAATATTGGTCGCATTGTGCTGTAATGCTTTTTTCAAAATAATCCGCACATCAATCAAAGTTCCTGTAATGCCACCTTCGCTGATAATTTCAAACTGAACTATCTTATTGCTATTGTTGAGAAATACGACAGCAAAAACTTCTTTCTGCAAGTATTGCAATTTAGCTTTTAAAAACGCTGCGATTTCATTGCTTTGCGTAATGCTTGTTTTCAATTTTGCTTCTGCATCCCGGCGATTACTAAGTTCCAATGCGGCAACAAGCGTTACCGCTTTTGCTTCGCCAATGCCTTTTATTTTCAATTGCAAAATTTCTTTGACAGATAGTTTTGAAAGTTGATGAATACTGTTGTTCGCTTTGTTCAATAATGATTTTCCCAAATCCAACGCCGATGCATATCTCGTTCCGTTGTTGATGAGAATCGCAAGCAACTCCGCGTTACTCAATGACGATGCGCCTTTGAGTAAGAGTTTTTCGCGTGGTCGGTCATCTTCCGCCCAGTTTTTAATAGAGAGTTTTTCCATGTTGATTTGTTTCAAATTGTTTGTAAAAAACATAAAGAGTACTATTTGCCGCTATTGCGAACTCAACAATCAAATTTATATAAAAATTATTTCCGCTCTATTTCTTTCAAATTTTTATCTTCGCGCCTAATCTCCACATTATCTATTTATGATGAATCCTTCCGTAAAGATTTTCTCCGGCACAGGTTCGCAGGAGCTGGCGCAAAAAATAGCCAAGCGTTTCGGTGCGCCACTCGGGAAAATCAATATTCAAAAATTCAGTGATGGCGAATTTCAGCCTGTGTTTCTTGAAAGTATTCGCGGCGATTATGTTTTTTTGGTACAAAGCACATTCGCTCCAACCGACAATTTGATGGAACTCTTGCTGATGATTGACGCGGCAAAACGTGCCAGCGCTTACAAAATTGTCGCCGTAATTCCCTATTTCGGCTTCGCACGGCAAGATAGAAAAGATAAGCCGCGCGTGGCAATCGGCGCGAAATTAGTGGCAAAATTAATCGAAGCTGCCGGTGCAGACAGAGTGGTTACAATGGATTTACATGCTGCGCAGATCCAGGGATTCTTCGACATTCCGGTGGACCATTTGGACAGCTCCGCAATTTTTATTCCTTATATTGAGAAATTAAAGCTAAAAAATCTTACCTTTGCCGCCCCTGACGTTGGAAGTACCAACCGTGTAAGGGAAATTGCCAACTATTTCAATGCAGAAATGGTCATTTGCGATAAGCATCGCAAGCGTGCCAACGAAATCGCAAGCATGGTAGTTATCGGCGATGTGGAAGGAAAAGATATTGTGCTGATTGATGATATTTGCGATACTGCGGGCACACTTACCAAAGCCGCAGGATTGCTGAAAGAAAAAGGTGCAAAGAGTGTTCGGGCGTTGTGTACGCATCCGATATTAAGCGGTAAGGCTTACGAAACAATCGAAAATAGCGTGCTGGAAGAGATGGTGGTGTGCGATACTATTCCGATGGAGAAATCTTCCGACAAAATTAAAGTATTGTCAGTCGCTGATTTGTTCGCTATCGCAATAAGAAATGCTTATGAAAACAAGAGCATTACAAGTTTGTTTATCCATTCTCAATTAAGGGAACGCGAAAGAGCAAACAAATAAAAATGTTTTTTATTTAAAATTCAAACATAAAAAATGAAAACAATTACAATCGAAGGACAACTGAGGACCGAAAGCGGAAAGAAAGCCACCCGCCAAATTCGCTCTCAGGGAAATGTGCCTGGTGTAATTTATGGCGGCGAAAAAGAGATCAACTTTTACGCTTCTGCTAAAGCGTTTAAACCTTTAGTATACACCGGAGAGTTTCAAAAAGCTGAAGTAAAAATTGATGGTAAAACCTATCCTGCAATTCTGAAAGATTTACAGTTCGACAGAGTTACAGACACACTTACGCATATAGATTTACTGGAACTTGTAGAAGGTAAAAAAGTAATCGCTACAATTCCTGTAAAACTTACCGGTAATTCGGCAGGTGTAAAAGCAGGTGGTAAACTTATCACTAAATTAAAATCGTTGAAAGTAAAAGCTTTGCCTAAAGATCTGAAAGAGTTTATCGAAGTAGATATTACCAATCTTGAACTGAATGGCAATATCCGTGTAGAAGATGTACAGGAACCTGCATTGGAAATCATGAACTCCAAGCGTATTCCCATCGCATCTATCGTAATGACTCGTCAGTTGCGCCAGGAAGAAGCAGCAGCAGATAAAAAGAAATAGTTTCTTTTTAGAAATTAGCATTAAAAAATCGGGGTCGTTTCATATAATTGAAACGACCCCGATTTTTTAATGCTGTTGTAAGATTTAAAATACTAAAACAATTTTCATTTATTTTAGTATTCTTTTCGGTTTACCAATCATATTTGAAATGCGATAAACATTTCCCACGGATTTGGTTTTTAATATCATTGAAGGTAATGATCTTTGATTTGCGAATAATGACTTTCCATTTGTTTGATAAGTGTCCACACCAGAGATTAGGTAAATCATATCAGATAAACAGTATTCTTTTGGGTCTCCAAAATCGTGTAGTATATCATCAAACTCTTTCAAAGGTCTTCCACTGTATGTTGTAGCAGGTAACCCTTGATAATAGCCTCCAACTCCATTTGCATTCTTCGTTTCAAAATTTGGAATCCACATACTAAATTTCCCTGCACGTATTTCAAAAAAGCCAACAGGTTTCCCATAAGTGAAAGAAGATGTATCTGAAAAATCTGCACTCAACTGGGTAACTGTTGAATAAGGCTTTAAACTATTAATAACTAATTCACTGGCAGATGCAGTTCCGCTACTTACAATAAAATATACTTTCTGCAAATTTACACCACCAGCTTTTTGTATTTGGAAGGTTTGCTCAGATGGAGAAAAATTCAGTTGAGATAAATTACCTTTAGATAAATCGCTATAATCTTGTGGTATATTTTTCAACAGTGTTGCTTTCCCATCTACCATAGTTTTATTATAATATTCGGTGTACATCGTATTGTTGTTCGCAGATGTTGGTGCAAGATAGTTGACCAAGGTTTCAGCTGTGTTCACATAACCACCACCATTATATCTTAAATCAACCACAATATCAGTTACACCTTGACTTGCATAACTCTGAAATGCAGAATCCAATACAGGTTGAGCATTTGAATAATCACTAAAAGTAAAAAACGCGAGATATGCTATTTTATGACTACCGTAATTCAATACTTTACTTTTGAATATTGGATTAAAAGTATATGAGACAGCATTCAAAGAATAATTCGACACTTTTCTATCAACAGAATTATATACCGACAAATCCAATGAGTTAGAATAATATATAGCATTACCAACGGAGTTTATATTGCCATCATTTGGAGCCAAACTTGTCCCAAAATTATATTTTCCTCCTTCCACAGCCGATATTATATCTCCTCTTTTAATCCCTGCTTTTTGAGCCGGCGAACCACTAATGACATAACGGACAACGCACATATACGACTTGAAACTTTCCACAATTGAGTCATTAATAATATTAACACTATCATCAGAAAAATCTGCAGGGACAAAACTTACTATCAAACCTAAACTGCTGTCTTTTCCATCCAGTGTTGTTTCTTCCCTTTGATTACCAAATTGAACATATGGTATAAAACCCGCATTTCCCGCAAAACTATTGTCAGAATAATATATCTGTGAAAATTTCGGCTCAGAATTATCCGGCTCATTTGCAGCGGTTTGTTCATCATATTTTATCTTTTGTTCGTATATATTGCCATTTGCATCCTTAGGGAATCTTGTAAATGCATATACCTCATTTGCCAAACCTAAAGAGTCATTAGCATTTTCATATTGTCTTGGATTAAAAGTTTTATAGCTTGGTAATTGCGTATTCCAATAATATGTTTGGAGAGCATAAAGATATATAGAGTCATAAAGTTTATCCTGCGCTGTTCCATCTGGAGTCGTTATATCAATATCTCCGTCTCCACCGCCTTTATCATTCACTACTTTTTTACAAGACACCACAATCGACATTGTCATTACTATAAGAGACAATGCCATAAGGTTTGTTTTCTTTATCATTGAAATTTGTTTGAAATAAAATAAAAGATTTTCAGGAAGAAATCAATAATTCAGCGGGTTTCTTTTTGCAAAAAACACATATTTCTTAATGTTCATCCAAAATGCCAGAATCATATAAATAATCAACGGAGAACCTACCGTGAGAAACGAAATATAAATAAACCACAAACGGATGCGCGAGCTTGCAATACCCAGCCGCTCTCCTATTGCGTTGCACACGCCAAATACCCGCCATTCGATAAAACTTTTCAACTTTTCCATATCTGAAAAATTTACACGTAAAGATATAAGATTTTGTTTCAGTATGCTAAAAACTTAGTTCAATTTTTTTTGTCCGTCCTCATTTAAACATCAGTTTTCTTTATTATAAAATAACAAAATTCACTGACTAATAATCATCAGTTTTAAGTAAATTTGCAAACCTTATATTTCACTATTTTAAAATTTTGTGTTATGCCTTTTGATATTGAGATGATTAAAAAAGTGTACGCGCAATTACCGGACAAAATTGCCAAAGCGCGTGCAGTTGTAAACAAACCATTGACGCTTGCCGAAAAAACTTTATACGCACACCTTCACTCCGACCAACCTTTAGCCGCGTTCAAGCGCGCGACTGATTATGTAAATTTTTCGCCCGACCGCGTTGCCATGCAAGATGCTACGGCGCAAATGGCTTTGCTGCAATTTATGCAGGCAGGTCGCCCAAAAGTTGCAGTTCCTTCTACAGTTCATTGCGACCATTTGATTGTGGCAAAAGACGGCGCAGCCATAGATTTAGACCGTGCAGAACACGAAAGTAAAGAAGTATACGATTTTCTTAGTTCGGTATCTAATAAATACGGCATCGGTTTCTGGAAACCCGGCGCGGGCATTATCCACCAGGTGGTTTTGGAAAATTATGCGTTTCCCGGTGGCATGATGATTGGTACGGATTCGCACACCGTAAATGCAGGCGGACTTGGAATGATAGCGATTGGCGTTGGCGGCGCAGATGCTTGCGATGTAATGGCGGGCTTGCCTTGGGAATTGAAATTTCCTAAATTAATCGGCGTGCATTTAACAGGAAAATTAAACGGTTGGGCTGCGCCAAAAGATATTATCTTAAAAGTTGCAGGCATACTTACCGTGAAAGGCGGAACAGGCGCCATTGTTGAATATTTTGGCGAAGGCGCACGCAACATCAGCTGTACGGGCAAAGGCACGATTTGTAACATGGGTGCGGAAATTGGCGCAACCACTTCCACCTTTGGCTACGATGAGTCGATGGAAAGATATTTACGCGCAACCGGTCGTGCAGAAATTGCAGACATGGCAAATGAACTGAAAGAACATTTGACCGGCGATGCCGAAGTGTATGCAAATCCTGAACAATATTTTGACGAAGTCATTGAAATAAATTTGTCTGAATTAGAACCGCATTTGAACGGACCTTTTACGCCGGATTTGGCTACGCCGATTTCCAAGATGAAAGAAGTTGCCGATAAAAACGGTTGGCCCGAAAAAGTAGAAGTTGGTTTGATTGGTTCTTGTACCAACTCTTCTTACGAAGACTTGTCGCGCGCGGTTTCTTTGGCAAAGCAAGTTTCCGAAAAGAAGCTGAAATCCAAAGCAGAATTCTTAATCAATCCGGGTTCGGAACAAATTCGTTTCACCGTAAACCGCGACGGTTTCCTTGAAGTGTTTGATGAAATAGGCGCGAAGATTTTGACCAATGCCTGCGGACCTTGCATCGGAATGTGGGACAGAATGGGTGCTGAAAAGAAAGAGAAAAATACCATCGTTCATTCTTTCAACAGAAACTTTGCAAAGCGCGCAGATGGCAATCCGAATACATTCGCATTTGTGGCTTCGCCCGAAATCGTTACGGCACTTGCTATTGCGGGCGATTTAACTTTCAATCCAATTACAGATTATTTGACAAATGAAAATGGCGAACAAGTAAAACTAGACCCGCCAAGCGGCGATGAATTACCCAAAAATGGTTTCGCTGTTGATGACCCGGGCTATCAGGCGCCGGCAGAAGACGGAAGTAAAGTTGAAGTAAACGTTGCGCCGGACAGCAATCGGTTACAATTGTTGCAACCGTTCGCACCTTGGGAAGGAACAGATTTGAAAGGCTTGCGTTTGCTGATTAAAGCGAAAGGAAAATGTACGACCGACCATATTTCTATGGCGGGACCTTGGTTGAAATTTCGTGGGCATTTGGACAATATTTCCAACAATATGCTCATCGGTGCAGTCAATTATTTTAATGATAAAACCGATTTTGTAAAGAATGAACTGACTGGCGAATACGGACCTGTTCCTGCAACGCAACGCGCCTACAAAGCAGCGGGCATCGGAACGGTTGTTGTAGGCGATGAAAACTATGGCGAAGGTTCGAGCCGCGAACACGCTGCGATGGAGCCGCGTCATTTGGGCGTTCGCGCGGTATTGGTAAAAAGTTTTGCGCGCATTCACGAAACAAATCTGAAGAAACAAGGAATGCTCGCTTTGACGTTCATCGACAAGGCAGATTACGATAAAGTTCAGGAAGATGATGTGATTGATATTCTTGGTTTGACAGAGTTTGCGCCGGATAAAAACCTGACTATTGTGCTGCATCATAAAGATGGTAGCACAGAACAATGCGAGGTTGCGCACACTTACAATGCACAACAAATTGAATGGTTCAAACACGGCGGTGCGCTGAATATCATTCGCAAAAGTTTTTCAAGCTAAAATTAAATATTCTCTTACCTATAAAAGCAGTTGATTTTTCTCAACTGCTTTTTTTATTAATCCTGTTTAAACTTATTTTTTAACCACATAGAATCATAGTGATTACATAGGATTGAATAAAAAATAAACATGCGTCGTTAAGAAGAACATAGTTTTTCATCTTCGATGAAAAATCTTTGTGGTTCTGTATCCTGCTTCTCCTCTATACTTCACAATTCTATGTTCCTATGTGGTTTTATTTTAAAAATTTTAAATAAGTTCATTTTATTATTCTGTCCGTTTTACTTTTCATTTAGTCCCCTATAAGAATATTAATACCAATATTTTTGCGTTATTACTCTAATGCAGAAATTTTGGTTAAGATTCGTATTGTAATGCTTTACCAATATTGCCGGTAACCAATACGATGTTGTTTTCATATAACAACATCATCAATACTAATTTGAGCTTTTACAAGCAAAGTTGTTAGTGTGAAAAATGAGTATAAAAAAAGATTGTCTCAAAATTCCACTTTTAATTACCAAAAAGATTATCATCAATCAATTTTGCACCTTTTAAAGTAGCTATGTGTTTCAATGCTTTTATAAGTTTTTGAACATCCATTTCGCTTGTATTTTTTTTAACATAAAAAGTAAGACAAGTGTGTGCTGATTGTATCGGTTCTCCTGTGCTGAAATGCTCTGAAAACCCTTGTCCAGAAGGAACTCTTATTGCGTATTCTCCTTTGTCAGTTTTGTAATAAGTTACATCGGTTACATACTTCCAGCCTTTCTGTTCTTGAACTGAACAGTTATTATCGCAAGTGTAATATATTCCATCATCTAAAACTCTGATATACCAATTGTCCGGAGAAAGAGATTGGTACTTCGATTCTACCCATATCACAGTCTCCCCGAAAGTCGGTTTATTTTCCTGTGCCTTCACAGCAAGCATGCTTGCCACGAAAGCAAGAATTAATAATAGATTTTTCATCGTAACTTAATTATTAAATTTGTATATTTTAAAAAGTTTCTTTTTTCTGTGCAAAACTGGCTAAATGTTTAAACGCCTTTTCAAGCCTTGTGCAAATATCTGCTTCACCAGCATAAATTTTCACATAACTATAATATGAATTCCCATTACTACAATATGCGCGATGAACAGATTTTGAATTAAAAAAAATATAATTACTTCCATCGTTACCTATTTCCACAGATTTTATATCAGAGATGGGAAAATTTACTTTTTCATCACAATAAGTATCTGTGTATTTGTAAATGACCTCGGTTTCATCAATTTTCAAAATTTGAAAGTTTTTTAAACCGTCTGCTACTGGAATATATTTTTCCAATTTCTCTTTAATCCAGGTAATTGTTTCCTCTTTTGTCGGCTTTGTTTCTTGTGCTTTTACAGCAAACGTGCTTGCAGCGAAAGCAAAAATTAAAAATAGATTTTTCATATTTCAATACGTTTGTTATTCTTTAAGTTTCCAAGAGAAATAAGAAGTTTTTACGGTGTAACCGTCTCGCTTTAAGCGGGCTATGTAGTTCAATCTCTTTTCTTCTAATTCTGATTTGTTTTTGCTGTCCGGCATTTCCACAAAGTAGTAGTCGTTCCAATCTCCCACTCCGTCAATCTCTAAGCTTCTAAGAAACTTTCCTTTGATTTCGTTATAATAATTGGCAGTTATTCTGTAATCGGGAATATCGAACGAGTACACCGAAGTTACGTAGGCAACGTGGTTTTTCCCTTTCCATACGCTGTACTGGTAATACGTGGTGGTTTGTGCCTGTGCTTTTGCGACAAGCGAACTTGCAACGATACAAAAGGTTAAAACAAAATATTTCACTTGGATTAATTTTTCTACAAAGTGAAAAAATTAATCGACACCAAACAACTACCCAAAAGGTTGGTTTTTTATATCCAACCTTCGCTTACGCCTCGTGCAATCAGTTCTGTTGCATTGATACAGCTCGATTTTTGTAAAATATTATGGCGATGAAATTTTACGGTGTCGGTAGAAATGAAAAGTTTTTCAGAAATTTCTTTAGTAGAAAGTCCTTTTGCTATCAAACGAATGATCTCTGTTTCCCGTTTTGAAAAGTTTTTGCCTTTAATGTGTTTTGGAGTTTCTTCTACGTCTACATTCAAAAAACTGGATTCTCCGGCAAGTCCTATAAGCGAACACTTATAATTATTTTTAGAGGTAAGATGGCTGATGTCGGTATGAATGTTTAACGATTTAACGAAGTTGTTGTTTTCGTCCAATGTCAAAATCAACGATTGATGATTGTATAAGCGATATGAACCGTCTGCCACTTTAAAACGAAAGTTATAAGAGGCTTTATATTTAAGTGACTTTTCTACACCCAAAACATCGTAAATAAAGCTCAAAGATTTTTTTTCAGCCAGAGATACAAATTCCATATCATCAGGATGAATAAGTTCTAAAACATCATTGATATGGCAGATTTTTTCTGTGGAAATACCGTGGGCTTCCTCGAAACCCGCACTCAGATTAGAAATGCTCATATCAAAAAAGTCAATTACATAATAGTAAAACTTTCCGATGCTAAATACAGAGCTGAGAATCTCATCAAAGTTTACATTGGGCTGTCCGGTTCTGTTACGGATTGATAATTGCAGGCTGTTCCACACACTGTGCATTTTATCAATTTTAGCATTCATAGTTTCGAGTGTTATTTAAAATTACAACTAAGTTTGCTTGTTTGGATAAAAACATGGCTACACAAAATATGGTCAAGTACAAGCCGAAGTTAAAAAGTTTTTTTTAATATAGAAAAAATTTTGAGAAGAAGAACATCTCCGTTTTTAAATTCTTCATAAAAAATATTAATACCAATATTTTTGCGTTATTACTCTGATGCAGAAATTTTGTTTGATACTCGCGTTGTTATGCTGCGCCACATTGTCGGTAAGTGCGCAAGTGCATTCCAATATACACAGAAAAAATATTTCAACAAAAGGAACTGTATCGCTCGACTCGTTAAGCATCGTTCCAAATTCGGTTGCTGTCTCTGGAGCCGATTCGTCTTTTTATTTTATCGACTTTGTTCGCGCACAACTCACGTGGTTAAAGCCTTTGCCGAAAGACAGCGTTGCAATTACTTACCGCGTTTTTCCTTTTCGATTGAATGCAACTGCTTCGCGTTACACATTCGATTCTATTACGGACAGAAACGGCGTGATTGCTCCTATTTTCAACAACAACGAAGCGGAAAATAATTCGCTGTTCAACTTCGGAAAGATTGATTACAACGGCAGTTTCGGGCGAAGCATGAGCTTCGGCAATAATCAGGATGCGGTGTTTAATTCCGATTTTAATTTACAAATGAATGGCTACATCGGCGACAGCATTCATTTGCTTGCTTCGCTTACCGACAATAATATTCCCATTCAACCGGAAGGAACTACACAACAACTGAACGATTTTGACAACATTCTTTTACAGTTCAGCAAGCGCAACTGGGAAATCAATTTGGGCGATATTGACTTGCGGACAAACGACAACTATTTTCTTAGTTTTTATAAAAGGCTGGAAGGAATTTCTTATACGCAAAAGCTCAACATCGGCGAAAACATCACGAATAAAACAACTGTGAGCGGCGCTATTGCCAAAGGAAAATTTGCAAGAAACGTACTGAATGTTTCCGAAGGAAATCAAGGTCCGTATCGCTTGCAGGGCAATAACAATGAACTGTATTTTATTGTTTTGGCTGGAACGGAAAAAGTGTATCTGGACGGACAATTATTGCAGCGCGGCGCTTCACAGGATTATACGATTGATTATAATGCTGCGCAAATTACTTTCATGCCGAAGCACTTGATTACGCGCGACAGCCGCGTGCAGGTTGAGTTTGAGTACGCCGACCAAAATTATCTCAACTCAATGTTGTATGTAAATAATGAAACGCAGTTTGGTAAAAAATTCAAATTAACCGTTTCGGCCTACAACAATGCCGATGCAAAAAATTCGCCGATTAATCAAACATTGGATGCCGATAAAATTAATTTTCTAAAACAAATCGGCGACAGCGTACAGGATGCTTTTTATCCTGTTGCTTCCATTGATACATTTTCTGCGAATGCGATTATGTATAAAAAAATAGATACGATTGTGAACAACAAGCACGATTCAGTTTACGTTTATTCTACCAATCCCGACAGCGCGAAATACAATTTATCATTCATCGAAGTGGGCGCAAACAAAGGCAATTACGAGCCTTTGCTTAATGGCGCAAACGGAAAAGTGTACCAATGGATCGCGCCCTTAAACGGCGTGCCACAAGGAGATTACGAACCTGCAGAATTTTTGGTCGCGCCGAAAAAACAACAAGTTGTGAGTGTGAAAACGGAATACAACATCGATGATAAAACGCTTTTGAAAACCGAGCTTGCAACAAGCGAAACAAGAGTGAATACTTTTTCGCCGAAAAATTCTGACGACATTGGTTATGCGGGAAAATTTGAATTGCTTAGAACAGATAAACTGAAAACGAAAAAAGATAATCCTTATTCTCTCACAACCGACGGCTCTTTTGAATTTGAAACGCCGCATTTCCAAACCGTTGAAACGCTGCGTCCTGTTGAGTTTTACAGAGATTGGGGTTTGGATATTGTTCCCACACAATCATCGGAGAAATTAGGTTCGCTGAAATTTATATTACAGAATGCGCAGCAAAATTTCCTCAGTTATCAATTCTCGACTTACTTGCGCGGCGATGGTTACAAAGGATTTAAAAATATTATCGACGGGAAATTATCTTCGCAAAACGGGTGGAATATCAATGAACAAGCGAGTTTGACTTCTATTTCCATGCCCGATAATAAAGGTTATTATTTCACGCCAACGATTGATGTGAGTAAGACATTTAAGCATCTGAACAATTATTCCATAGGCGCAAATTATTCGCTGGAACATAATGAAATAAGGAACAATTTGGCAGATAGTATTTTGCCTACAAGCTACGCGTTTGAAACGGTTTCGGCTTATATCAAGTCCGACCAAAGCAAGCGAAACAATTGGGCTTTTACGTATTCGCAACGCAAAGATGAAGCGCCTTACGGAAAAAATTTAGTAGAAACCGACCATAGCCGAAACTTCAATCTGCAAGCATCTTTCATGCAAAATCAGGCGCAGCAATTGCGCATCACGGCAACGTATCGCGAATTGTTTGTAGATGATTCTTCGCTCATCAGCGGGCAACAACCGGATAAAAGTTTTTTAGGCAGATTGGAATATTTTGTAAATGCAAAAAAAGGGTTTATCACTGGTAATTTGTTGTACGATGTAGGCGCCGGACAGGAACAAAAAATGGACTATACTTTTTACCAAGTTCCCGCAGGACAAGGGCAATACACTTGGAACGACTATAACAACGACGGCATCCAACAATTGAATGAATTTGAAATAGCAGCATTTCCCGATGAAGCAACATTCATCAAAATTTATACCCCAACTAATGTTTTCGTTAAGGCAAATTATACCACGCTCAATTACAGCTTAAACCTCAATCCGAAAGTTTTATTCGGCAACGGACAATTAAATAAAGTTCAATCTTTGTTGAGCAAATTAAGTTTGCAATCATCGTTGCAATCCAACAAAAAAGTAGTGGCGAACGGCGGACCTGAATTTAATCCGTTCAACAATCATGTCGCGGATTCTGCGCTGTTGAACCTGAATTATATTTTCAGTAATACATTATCGTTAAACCGTTTCAACAGCAAGTGGGGACTGGATATTACACGGTTGATTAATTATAATAAATCGCTATTAACTTACGGCGCAGAAAGTGCTGAAACAGATGTATGGTCGTTCAAAGGTCGCATGAATATTTCAAAAGCATACACATTGGAAATACTGCAAAAAATAGGAACAAACGACTTGAAATCGCCTTCGTTTGCCAACAGAAATTTTGCTTTAAAAACGTTGAGTTCGCAACCAACCATCACTTACACCAACGGGACAAAATGGCGATTATCCACAAGCTATATTTATGCTTTGCAAAAAAATGCCGCGCTCTACGGCGGCGAAAAGGAAACAAGCAATTCGCTCAACTTCGATACGAAATACAACGCTGTACAA
This sequence comes from Arachidicoccus sp. BS20, assembly GCF_001659705.1. Classification (NCBI taxonomy): domain Bacteria; kingdom Pseudomonadati; phylum Bacteroidota; class Chitinophagia; order Chitinophagales; family Chitinophagaceae; genus Arachidicoccus; species Arachidicoccus ginsenosidimutans. The sequence goes on along the minus strand of NZ_CP015971.1, from coordinate 97,772 downwards.
AATACAAGCATTACCATGCAGTTTTCTTACAACAATATTTCGTACAACGGCGACCCAAACAGCACGGTAAGCTATACCATTCTACAAGGATTATTGCCCGGAAAAAATTATCAATGGACCATTAATTTTACCAAAAGATTGTTGAATAATATCGAAATCAATTTTCAATATCAGGGAAGAAAACCGGGCAATACAAAGGTCATCAACATAGGCACGGCAAGCGTTAGAGCGATTTTATAATTATTGAATTCGTGTCATTTTTATACCGAAACTCGTTTGGTCAAAACCCGGAGAAATACCGCCCGACTGATAAATATAGAACAATGTATTTTGAAAAATCAATCCTATATTTTGTGCATACACTTCCTGCGAGTATGTTTTCTGTTGATATAATGAAGGGTCGAAGTCTCCCGTATTTCCCAACGTTGTATTTGCCTCATTCACAATTAGGCTGTTTGAATACGTATCGTATTTTGTCGTATATGCAGCGTTCACGCTGTCGTAAACATAACTCCAACCTTCATACGCATAGTTTTCATCGCTGGAACTACTACTATTACCTGTAATAAAATATTGATTGCCATCCCACGAATAACCGGTCGTAACAGGTGTCGTTAATTTTATAAACCGCAAGCCATTTGCATCAATTATATCGGCAGTATTTTTTGTATAAATAATTTGATATGTGCCGGACAATTGCCAAGCCTTGGATTGCAAAGTATCGGTTATAAAACGATATACATTAAACGTTGTATCGCCTGTCGCATCAAGGTTTTGGCTTGCTATGCTATCTTTCGCAAGATAACTGTGAACTGTCAGGCTTGCACCGAAAGCAGTAGGCAAAGTTGAATCCAATCTGTACAACTGAACAGCGCCAACCTGCATCGGCAAATATTGTTTGTACGTAATAACGTTGTTGGCAAAATCATCGTCCTGCGTTTTGCTGCATGCAGAAAAAATGCCGCAAATAAAAACGCTCAAAATAAATATGTAAACGATGCGATTCATATAACGAGTTTACATAAGAACGAAATTTTTCTGAAAAAATTTTATCCTCTTTCAATCGCCCTTAACCAGCGTTCCGGGATTTCGTTACGCGTTGCCAGAATATAATCGGCGTAGCTGCAGGGAATGAATTGTTCATCGGGCAGTTGCATCCACCAGCGATTGGTTTTTTTGCTTTGCAGAAAAACGGTTTCCATTTCAGCAAAAGCCAAATGAAACTCATTGAAATGTGTTTTATTGGCAAAAGAAGATTCATTTTTCCCCTGATAAATTCCATCTAACAAATACCACATCAAATGACTGATTTGTTTTGCCGTTAAATTATGTTTATCCAAATGCGCATAATAGCCGTAAACGCCGATGCTGCGCATCTTTTCGCTCAATCCTGCATACTGAAAAAGTGTGCAGGCTTCCTCTCCGTTGAAACCATTCGGCGTAGCCAGATTTGCCGGCGCATGGCAGTTTTGAATGGCAGAAACATCAAAACTAAAAATATCGGTATTGCGAATCGGGGGTTCCATTTCTTCCAATCGTTCTTTCACTTTTCCCACGCGGAAACAATCGAAACGTAACTTGTCAATCGTTTCCAACATTTGCGGATGCACGAAATAACTTTGAAAACCAATATGATTATAATGATGCAAATGGTTCGGCGACTTGGTAAATAAATCCAGCAAAAACTTATCGGCAATCACGGAAGTATCGGCATTCAAATCCATTTTTGCATCTACGCACGTAAGCTCATACGTTTTATCCTGCTTCGCAAAAGCATCGCATTGCGCCAAAGTCAAATCGTGCGAACCGCCGAGTAGCAATACTTTCGCATTCAGCAATTGCAGTTCGGATAACACGATTCTTAAAACAGCATAACTATCCTGCAAAGTTTTACCCGGAATAATATTACCGATGTCGGCAATTTTCAAATTATAATGCCATTGAAACAATTGGTAAAACTCAGCACGAACCGCATCCGCAGAACGGTTATTTCCATTTGGGAAACCCGCACCGCGCGCCTCTCCCATTCCAAGAATAATTAAATCTGCATTTTCTATATCGGGAAAAAATTCTTCATAAGCTGCAATGGTTTTCCCTAATTGTGTAGGTCTGAAACCCTCGTCGTTAGAGAGTTCCGCTAAATTAACCGGCGTTAAAAATTCGACAATACTATTCGCTGAAAATGATGACATTGATACTAAATTATTTTCGGACAAATGTAAGGAAGTTATAAAACAGTAACGTTTCATTTATGCTTTTTACTTATCTTGGACAACATTTTTCAAAGCCTCATTCTTTTACAATGAAACATTTATCAAATAAATTTCTCGCAGTTACTTCAGGCGTATTTCTAATAAGCATATTTTCCGCTTTTATAACATCGGCAAATAACAATAATAAGTATCCTGCACACACGCATTTTATTCATCCGGGAATTCTCAATACTGCCGAAAACCTTGATTTTATTGCATCGCAGCTGAGTGCAAATAATGCAGAACGAAAAGCCGCTTATCAAAAAATATTGGATTTCATCAATGCACATAAATATCCTACTTCGTTTCCATCAACAGTGTATGTCGGTTCCAACGGACATACAAGTCCGTCTAAAACACAAATCCGTTCCGATGCAGAACTTGCCTATGCTTTTGCATTAAAATTTGCTGCCGCAGGCAATATGGATGATGCACAGAAAGCCATTGGAATTTTGAACGGCTGGGCTTATCATTTTCACGATTATCAGATAATTGACAGCCATAAGGACAATGCACATCAGCCTTCTCTGGAAACTTCATGGACAACGCCTATTTTTGTTGCCGCCGCAGAAATTGTTCGGTATTATAAGCCCAAAGGCGTTTCCGCAAAATGGTCGAAAAAAGACATTCAGCAATTTGAAAACTATCTGAATCTTGTAAAAGACGATTATATCAACCGCATACCGAATTATCACAATAACTGGAATGTATCGGCAGGGTATGCAAAAATTTCTATCGGCGTTTTTCTTAATAGCGATTCGGTTTATAACGATGGCAAGAAAATGCTTTACGCCGTATTTCCTTCGGTAATCGAAAGCGATGGAACCATGCCGGAACTTTGTGTGCGGCACGATTGCGTACATTATCAATATTCACTCACAGGATTTACTTACGCTGCCGAAATTGCCGATATCCAAGATGATTCATCATTATACAGCGCACTTGATAAAAGGATAAGTGCGGGTTATGATTTTACGAGAAAAGCATATAATCAAAGCACAGATTGCAATTATTGTTCCGTTGCAAGTCCACTGTTTCCGGGCGTTGAGGTTGCATATAAACATTACGGCACAAACAGTATGAAATCTTTAAGAGAGATGCAAGCGCCGCTTGGCGTTCCAATAGATAATACGTTTCTCGGTTTTACAACTTTTACGCATTACGGTTTGCCATCACAGAAATAAAAAAGTGGCTTTTGGGTAAAGCCACTTTGCATAACATCTTTTATGGATGAGTTTAAGGAAAAATACCCAACTCATCATAAGCTGTTCCGACCTTGTTGATTGCAACAATAAACGCTGCTGTGCGCATATCGGGAATTTCAGGATTAGAATCCCAAACGTCCATAATTTCGCGTGTGGCGCTAATCATCGTTTCTTCCAAGCCGCTGTAAACCAAATCTACTTCATCAGCGCCGTGCTCAATCAGTAAGCGTTCTGCGCTGCCAACTTTTTTACCCGTCATATCTTCAATTTGTCCGAGAATTTGTTTGTTCATATTTTCGGTAAAACGCTTCTCCATTCTTCCGTAACGCACATGGCTCAGATTTTTCAGCCATTCAAAATAAGAAACCGTAACACCACCTGCATTCAGGTACATATCGGGCACAACCACAATTCCTTTCTTACTTAAAACCTCATCAGCGTCGACCGTCAAAGGACCATTTGCCGCTTCTCCGATAATTTTTGCTTTGATTCTGTCGGCATTTTCTTTAGTAATTACGCCTTCCAAAGCTGCAGGAATTAATATATCACATTCCAGTTCCAAAGCATCGCTGCTCTTAGGGATATTAGTTGCACCGGGAAAATTCAGGATAGAACCTGTCTTTTTTCTATGCTGAAAAACCTCTTCTTCATTCAATCCGTTTTCGTTATAAATTGCACCTTCGTATTCTGCAATAGCAATAACTTTTGCACCAAATGCACGGAAAAATTTTGCTGTGTGAAAACCTACATTTCCCAAGCCCTGCACAATCACTTTTTTGTCTCCAACGCCTAAGGTCAAACCAAGCTTGTCCATTACTTTATGTGTATTACATACTTCACGAATACCATAGAAAACGCCCAAGCCCGTCGCTTCGGTACGACCGCGAACGCCGCCTTGCGTAACGGGTTTTCCCGTAACACAACCGGCAGCATCCACTTCGCCCGGATGTAAAGATGTGTATGTGTCGAGAATCCACGCCATTTCGCGCGCACCGGTTCCGTAGTCGGGTGCAGGAACATCAATGCCCGGACCAATAAAATTTTTCTTGACCAATTCCGATGTATAACGGCGTGTGATTTTTTGCAACTCAAATTCGCTGTACTTTTTCGGGTTGATTTTGATGCCGCCTTTGCCACCGCCGAACGGAACATTCACAATCGCGCATTTGTATGTCATCAATGCGGCTAATGCCATTACTTCGTCCTGATTTACGGCTTCGCTGAAACGGATACCGCCTTTGCACGGCGCTTTGTGATGCGAATGTTGCACACGGTATGCTTCGATTACTTCAATCGAACCGTCGTCTCTTTTTAAAGGAAATTTGATGCGCAGCACGGAATTGGCTGCTTTGATTTGTTCCAGAATGCCTTGTTCCCATTTGGTAAACTTAGCTGCTTTGTCGAAGCTTTTATTAACGTTTTCAAAGAAACTTGTTTGTTCTGACATGTTATAAATATTTAGGTATTTTAATTCGTGAGTAGTGAGAGGTGAATCGTGAGTTTTTAATGATTGATTATAATAACTTGCAATCATTCGTTATTTTATGAAAATAACATACATCATTCCAAGCCAACCTCATTATTTACTTTCCTTTTCCAGCTTAGAAATTTTTTTATCGAGATTAAAAAGATACAGGAACAGACCGATTAAGATAACCAACACAACTGCAAGCACCACATATATTTTGCCGTTGCTGTTCATAAAATCGGTGGAAGTATTCGTACTGCCAGATTGTTGAGCAAAAGAAAAAATGCTTAACAAACAAAGTACAATTGCCAATCCTGTTTTCTTTTTCATATTCATCAAGAAAGAAAATTTTGAGTTAAGATAATTTTTTTTCGAGCAACAATTTATAACGCACACGCAATGTTGCAATCCACACACCGAGCAATGTCCAGCCGATGAACGCAGGATACATCACAGCTTTTAACGCAGCTGAAGTATCATTCGGATTTAATCCCGGATTTCCTTCGCTGCCCAATCCGCCAGGATGCAGGCTTTCCGTCATTCGCGGCAAAATATATAATGTAGGGAACAACATACAAAATGCAAAAATATTATACACCGCGCCTATTTTTCCGCGTTGGTCTATATCATTAATGGAGCCGCGCAATACAAAGTATGCACAATAAATCAATATCGCGATAGCCGTTCCCAATTGTTTCGGGTCGTTTCCCCAAGCCGCGCCCCATTGGTATTTTGCCCAAATCATTCCCGTAAACAAACCGAGAAAACTGAACACCAAACCTGTACGTGCAAACTCTAATGAGTAAATATCGTCTTTGGGATTTTGCGAGCGCAGATATTTTATAGCATAAATTACAGAAACCGAGAGAATTACCATCATAGCAATCCACATAGGCACGTGAAAAAACGTATTGCGAATAGATTGTTGCAGCCGCCCGTCAAGCGAGGGTACTTTTACCAAAAAGCCATACGAACCAACGTACAACAAAATAATGACCGTAAGAATCTTCCACCAAGTTTTTCGCATACTCTTTTTGTATCGTGAATAAATCGAACGCAAAATTAGGACAAAGCACCCACACAAACACCTGTTAGTATATAATTTTTTTATAAATAAAAAACTACGGGGGTTTCAAGACGAGAAATTGAATTGTATTTTAGGCTTGTCATTTTTTAATAACTTGCGACTAACAACTTATAATGCAAATGAGCAAAGATGGATTAAGCAGAAAAGAAAAAATAAGGTTATGGGTTTCTATAACTCCGTTTGTACTTCTCATTATTTACTTTTTCGTTTATGACCCTATAATGGAACATAAGTATTTATCAAAGGATGTGAGATATACAATTTCAACTCATCACTCAACAAGTCATACAACACGTGGACCCTATTATAATTACAGATTTGAATACAAAGGCAGGATTTATTATGGAAGTACAAGTATTACTCTTGATACAATTTTTATAAAATTTTCTACAATTGACCCCAATTACAATGAAGCGACTTACATAAAAGCAACAGAAGAAGATATTAAAAATATGCCGAAAGACGGTTACATAAAATTACCACACGACTAAAACAACTTACCATTCAGGCAACTCATCCATCTCAATAAAATTTCCGTTCTCAATTTTCCAGCCGAAGCTTTGCTTTCCATTTGTGATAATCAAATACGGCGCAACGATTGTCGCATTGTATCGCAATAATTGATTCAACACTTTCTCGTTGAGTTGAACATTCATTTCCTTACATTCCACAATCACCCAAGGCTGCGTGTCTTTATAGACAACAATATCGTAACGCTTTTTCATTTCGCCCAACACAATTTCTTTCTCAACGGAAATTAAAGACGCAGGATATTTTTTTTCTTTTATCAGATATTGAATAAAATTTTGCCTTACCCATTCTTCAGGAGTCAGTCGCAGCCAGCGTTTGCGGATGCCGTCGAAGATTTGCTCTTCGCCTTGATTGCCTTTGATTTTAAAATCGGGTTTGGGAAAATTGATGGATAGCATAATGATTTTGATGCAGCAGCAAAAGTAATATTAATCTCGATTCCCATTAATATTTACACGTTTCATAATCACATTTCTCAATCGCTCTTCATTACTATCGCCCCACGCTCCTAACACAGCAATAACAGGAATTAACGAATTGCCGAAATCCGTTAAAAAATATTCTACTTTCGGCGGCACTTGCGGATAAATAGTTTTAGAAATCAGTTCATGTTCTTCCAGTTCTTTCAATTGAATATTCAGTACTCTGCGCGAAGCATCGGGAATTTTTCGTTGCAATTCGCTCGGGCGTTTATGTCCTTCGTTGATAAACCACAGCAAACGAATTTTCCATTTACCATACAAAACTTCGCCTATCAAATCCAGGCCGCAATTGAGATTCAGAGGAATTTTTCTTTCGTACATGAAACAAAGTTAATCAATGCGATTTATTTCTTCCATACGGAAAAATTTCTCCCTATATGAATAGGTTTTCCGTACTTGTATAAACTATGGATACAACTGAATTTTGCATAAAATTTAAAAGAAATGAAAGAGCAAGTAAATATGAATGAAGAAATGATTAAAACAATTCCGCAACTTACAAATGAAGAAACATTCAATTTCAATAATGAATTGTTTGGCAAAATCGCTTTGGTTACAGGCGGCACAAAAGGCACGGGCAAAGCCATTGCGGAACGTTTATACAACGCAGGTGCAACGGTTATCATTACCGCAAGAAACCAGCCGCGGGAAGCAAACAAAAACTTTCATTTCATTGCTGCAGATTTAAGTACGGCAGCAGGAACGAAAAAAGTAGTTGATGAAGTATTGACAAAATATCATCGACTTGATATTTTGGTAAACAATCTCGGCGGCTCGGAAACGCCCGGCGGCGGATTTGCAGCTTTGACAGACGAAAATTGGGAATCGACTATACAAACAAATTTGCTTGCGCCTGTGCGTTTGGATAGAGGTTTTCTACCGCAAATGCTCGAACATCAAAGCGGCGTGATTATTCACATTGCATCCATCCAAGCGCGCTTGCCGTTGTACGATTCTACATTGCCGTATGCCGCAGCAAAAGTGGCTTTGGTCAATTACAGCAAGAGTTTGTCCAACGAAGTTTCGCCAAAAGGCGTTCGTGTTTTAACCGTTTCGCCGGGATGGATAATGACCGGTTCCGCGAAAAGAATGGCTGAACGAATTGCCCAAAGCTCGAATATCACAACGGAACAAGCGGTACAAAGCATTATGGATGCACTCGGCGGCATTCCTTTCGGAAGACCTGCAAAGCCCGAAGAAATCGCAGAGCTGATAGGCTTTCTTGTTTCGCCGAGAGCGAATTATTTAACAGGAACAGAATATGTAATTGACGGCGGAACGATACCGACGATTTAATAATTTTTAAAAATAAAATCATTATTGTCCGACTAAAATCGGGTATAAATCTGCTGTAACTCTCTATAGTAAAGGACTACAGCATAAAAAGTTATTGTTTCAAAATTGGGGGAGTACCCCCGATTTTTTTTCTATGGTGTAAAAGCAAAAGAAGCGTTGTGTGTTTTTCTCCATGCCTTATACGTGTCTTTGATAAACTCTAACAACGATACATAGCTCATCAGGTGCAATCTTATAACGGTGATCATGTTGGCAAAAGATTTCCTGGTTGCAGCTTTCTTCCTAATGACCACCATCAGCAGTTGTGCTATTAGTACGCAATATACCTGCATTTTAATAGCATTCACACTATTGCCCCAAAAGTAACGCAACGGAAAGTTCTGCTTGATTTGCTTGAACAACAATTCTATCATCCACCTGTTTTTGTATATCGTGGCTATCTGCGAAGCCGGTAAAGTAAAATTGTTGGTAATGAACACATATGCCTTGCCATCCTGGGTCTGGAACGTGATGCGCCTTAGCTTGAGCCGTTGTTCCTGTCCATTGCCGGTTTTTACCCCGATGGTGATGTATTGTTCTTTCAACACGCCTTTTGCATTTTTTTTCTTTGTTCTGTCCACCAATACTTTGGTTACGTGAAAAACAGCATTGTCCTTCATCCTGGTAACAAACCATATTTTCTGTTCCGTCCATTTCAAAAACTGACGATACACATTGTAGGCTTTATCGAACACCAGCCAACTGTTGGCAGGTAAATCCAACTCGTACAGAAACTTACGGTCATGCTCCCGGGCGGCGGTCATACGCACAAACTCAGCCACTCCGCTAAAGGCATCCATCATTGTGTGTACTTTGATGCCGCCTTTCTTGCGGCTCCCGTCTTTAGTGTTGCGCCCTACGCCACGAAGCAATTCGCTGAACACAACTGAATAGTGCTGCTGTCAATTATTTTCAGATTACGGATGCTCAAGCCCCTTAACCGGCTGTCCGAGATAAAACTGTGGTATTGCTGTAACAATTCGGTATAAATCGTTTCGAACACCAGAAAACTTCTTTTGCTGTTGGCATCCGACAGCGTGCTGCGCGCAGGCGCTTTATCAAAACCCAGGTGAACCAACTTGCCTTCACAGGCTAACATCCCCTCGCACAGCTCCCGCAAACCGTTGCAATAGCTGAATACACCATACAGCAGGCTTATCAAATGTATACGTACCGGTAATTTCTTGTAGTACCGGTTGGACTGGTGTTTTCTGACTGCTTTGTTTATCAAAGAACTGCTTATTAAATTTAATATCTGCGATAATATCGGCTGTCCGGTAAATTTTATAATTTCACTCATTAGTTATTGTTTAAGCTTGGTAACTCAAACTTAACTAATCGGGCGGTTCTTCGGAACCGCTTTTTTATCTATTTTAGTCGGACAATAGTGAAATAAAATAATGAATTTGCCCAACGTAATTATTGCATTAATAAAAGCTCAAAGCGATTATGACAGCGCTGCTTACGCAAATTGTTTTGCCGAAACGGCAATCGTTTTTGATGAAGGAAAAACACATAACGGCAGAACTGAAATTCAAAACTGGATTGCAGGTGCAAACAAGAAATACAAAACAATAATGAAGCCTTTGGAATACAGAGCGACTGAATCCGGCGGTATTTTATCAGCAGAAATTTCAGGTTCGTTTAATGGAAGTCCTGTTTTGCTGGCTTATCATTTTGAATTTAAAAATGAGGAAATACAATCTCTGAGAATTACGGATAATTAAAAGACTTTCCCGCAGATTTTTTGTAGAAATCTGCGGGATGATTTTCCTGCATATAAATTTTACATTCGTAAATAACTTCTTACCTGAAAAATAAATCCGGCAATTACGTCGTATTGCGAAAAAATTTTTCCTGCAATAATCAGAAATATAATTCCGTACAAACCGCCATACAAATGCGCAGAATGGTTGATATTGCCGCCGCCTCGCTTGTCCAGCCAATAAGAAACAGCCAAATAAATAATGCCGAAAATAAATGCCGGAATCGATAAACCCGGAATAAATATCAGCCCGATGCCGGCAGTAGGATTAAGTATGATGCTTGCAAATACAATTGCCGAAACTGCGCCGGAAGCGCCAAGGCTTCTGTACGCATAATTATTCCTGTTCTGAAAATATGTAGGTAATAAACAAACTGCCAATGCGGATATATATAAAATCAGGTATAAAATTGTACCTGTCGGCTCGCCAAACATATCGCCGAATGTATCTTCTACAAAATTGCCGAACGAATAAAACGCATACATGTTAAAAATCAAATGCCCGAAATCGGCATGTATCAGTCCGCAGGAAAAAAAACGATACCATTGTCTTTCCTGCGACACAGCCGGCGGATAAAAAATAAGTTTATCAATAATGCTTCCGTTGCTGAAAGCCATAAACGATACAATACAAGTTGCAATAATGATGAATAAAGTAATCATGTACGAATTAAGATTTACGTATTTTATTTTCAAACTATCACGTTAGACATGATGATATTTTTCATTGCGCAAGATAGTACATGCCCGGTACAATTGTTCCGTTAAAATCAATCGTACCAACATGTGCGGAAACACAAGGTTCGATAAGCTCCATACATAACCCGCTCTTTTAAAAATTTCGTTGCTCACACCAAATGCACCGCCGATTAAAAACACTAACCGCTTTGTGCTTTCGTTGGCACGCTGCTGTATAAAATTTGCCAGTTGCGGCGATGAAAACTGTTTGCCCCGTTCATCCAGCAACACCAGAAAATCGTCTTGCTGAAGTTGGGAGAAAATCTGCTCCCCTTCTTTAGATTTTAATTCCGTTTCGCTTAAAGACGCTGCATTTTTCAGCGGCGCAATAATGTTCCATTCTGCAGGGAAATATTTATTGAGCCTTTTGTAAAAATCTTCAATACCATCGCGTACATAGGTTTCATGCGACTTTCCAACGGATATAAGTATAATCTTCATTCGTATATATTTTGCATTTGCAGCTTCGCTGCGACTATTTTGCCGAATGTAATCTCCCGATAAACATTCTCTCTTTGAGCTGGCTTAAAAATAGAAGGTATCCTACAAATCCATGTTTATATTTATCATTTTCTTTCCACGCAAATAAATTAATTTCGCTTTTTCGTTTTATTTACCAAATTTATTTCCTGTTATCATGCGAAAAAAATTTTATCTCGTTTTTATTATCATTTTGCATATTGCGTTCGGTTATGCGCAACAAATAAGACCCGAAAATTCTGCAAGCATTTACCGCGATATAAAAATTTTAAAGCATCTTCCGAAAGTGCTGTATCTCGCGGCGCATCCCGACGACGAAAACACCGGCTTACTCACTTGGCTCGTGAATGGCGATAATATTGAAACGGCTTATCTGTCACTCAATCGCGGCGAAGGCGGGCAAAATTTAATCGGCAGCGAACAAGGTGCCGCGCTTGGTTTGATACGCACACACGAAATGCTGGATGCACGCGCGCTGGACGGCGCAAAGCAATTTTTTTCGCGCGTTATCGATTTCGGCTTTTCAAAAAACTCGCGCGATACTTATAGTCAATGGAACGTCGATAGCGTTACTTCCGATGTTGTTTGGATTATCAGAAAATTCCGTCCCGATGTAATCATTTGTCGCTTCCCGCCTACCGCCGCCGCCGGACACGGACAGCACGCGGCTTCCGCCATTGCTGCCGCAAAAGCGTTTGACCTTGCGGACGATAAAAATGCTTTTCCGCAACAACTGAAATATGTAAGCGTATGGCAACCGAAAAGATTGCTTTGGAATACATTTAATTTTGGCAGCATTAATACAACCAATGAAAATCAGTTTCAATTAACCATTGGTCAATATAATCCTGAACTCGGTATGGGGTACAATGAGCTTGCGGGCTTGAGCCGAAGTATGCACAAAAGCCAGGGCGCAGGCACACCGTCTATTGCCGGCACACACACCGAATATTTTTCTTTGGTAAAAGGCGCGCCCGTAAAAAATTCTTTGTTTGATGATATTGATTCTTCGTGGACAAGTATTGGTTTGCCAAACATTGATGAAGCTTTGAACAACATCATCGATTCATTTAATCTTACACGCCCGGATTTAAGTTTGCCTTCGCTGTTGCGCTTGCGCAAGCAATTATTAACGCAGCAAAGCAAGCCAATTGTAAAAGACAAGTTGAAGTTGTTGAATAAAATTATTTTGTCCTGCGCAGGCTTTATGGGTGAAGCTGTTACCAACCATGCGCAAGCTGTTGCCGGCAATGAATACCCTTTCAGGTTAGATGTGATTGCACGTTCATCCTTGCCTATAACGCTTGAAAGTATTCAATGGCTAAGCAATGAGCAAGCGGTAAACAAAACGTTGGACAATGATATATTGGAAACATTCAATCGTAATATTACGATACCAGGCAATGCCCACATCACGCAACCTTACTGGCTGGCTGCATCGCCCGAAACGTCTGTGCAGTTCAGTGTTCCAAGCGATACGCTTATCGGTTTGCCCGAAGCACCGCCTGAACTCAATGCGTTGATTACGTTGAAGATTGGCGGACAAATTTTTCCCGTAAAAATTCCATTGTCTTACAAAAAATTAGACCCGTTGAAGGGCGATGTTGTAGAACAATTGCGCGTAGTGCCTGCGGTTGATGTGAGCTTTGAACATCCGATTTATTTTTTGAATAATAATGACGATGCTTTAAACATGAGTCTTCATTTTACAGTGAATGATAATAATTTACCGACCGGCACTTTAACGTTCAAAAGCGGCAATAAAATATTGGCAAGTTATTCGAATGTTGCGCTTCATTCAAAAGATGATATTCTGCATTTTTCCATTAAAAAATCTGCATTAAAAAATTTAAACGAGCAGCGTATCAACATTAAAGCAAGCTATTCTGTGGATGGAAAAACTTATGCAAAAGAGCAGCATATAATTTCTTATCCGCACATACCCACGCTGCAATATTTCACGCCAACAAAGGCTTTGGCGCTGAATGCCGATATGAAAGTTACGGCAAAAAAAATAGGTTATATTCCAGGCGCGGGCGATTTGATTCCGCAATTTTTGAACGAAGCGGGCTTGGATGTGAATGTGCTGAAAGCCTCAGATATTTTGGATAGCAGCAAGCTCTCAACTTACGATGCCATTGTTACCGGCGTGCGCGTAGTAAGCGTTGAAAAGCAGTTCCCGACATGGTTTCCAATGCTGATGAATTATGTAAAAAACGGCGGAACGCTGGTAATGCAATACAATAATTTGCAGGATTTGACCATGAATAATTTTGGTCCTTATCCTTTTTCCATCGCCAACAAAAGGGTAACGGAAGAGCATTCGTATGTAAAGCTTTTGCATCCCGAATCAAGGCTAATGAACTATCCGAACAAAATTACCGAAGACGATTTCAAAGGCTGGGTGCAGGAACGCGGCACATATTTCGCGGTTGATTGGGACAAACATTACACGCCATTGTTTGAAATGCACGACACGGGCGAAGCGCCGTTGCAAGGTTCTACCATTTATACGCAATACGGCAAAGGCTATTACATTTATACGCCGTTGGTATTTTTCCGGCAGTTGCCCGCAGGCAATATCGGCGCAATAAGATTGTTCTTTAATTTTTTATCGGCAGGAAAATAATTAACTGATGAAAGAAATAATAAAAAAAGATTTTTTTAATTGGCTAAATAAATTAAACGAAAGAGAAAAAATCGATATAACAATTACTGCATTGAATTTCGGTTTATATGAAACGGAAAAGGGATATTGCATTTATTTAATAGGTTCCAATAATTATGATGAATCGGATGATGATTGGGCAACTGAAATAAGCTACGAACCAAAAGAATATAAAGGGCTAAATATTGCCATTGATAAGAATAAATACGATTGGTTAAGCTTTCAAAATTTAGCAGTTAAGATAATTGAGAGCTATATCAATTCTGATAATTACAAAAATTCTATCTTTTCAAAAATCGAGATAATGACGGCTGGATTTGATAACGGCGATTTAATAAGAGTAAAATAATTTATTATTTTGAACAATAAACCTATCAACTGGAAACTGTGGTACGCGCTGCTTGTGCTGGCGCTTGCCGTGCAGATTGTACTTTATTATTTATTCACACAACACTGGGCATGAGCGGTATAGACTGGATTGTAATGATGCTTACTTTGACCGTCATGCTTTTGTATGGCGTTTTAGTCGGGCGCAAGCAAAGAAACAGCCAATCATATTTGAAAGGCGATAACCAAATGCGTTGGTATATGGTGCTTTTCGGCGTAATGGCGACACAGGCAAGCGCTATTACTTTCATTGCCGAACCCGGACAGGCTTATACCGATGGAATGCGCTTTGTGCAATACTATTTCGGTATGCCGCTTGCGATGATTGTGATATGTGTTACGTTCATTCCCATTTTTCAAAAGCTCAATGTTTATACGGCTTACGAATATCTCGCACAACGTTTTGATAAGCGTACGCGCGTGCTTACATCATTGCTGTTTTTATTATCAAGAGGCTTATCCACAGGCATCAGCATATATGCGCCAAGCATTATTCTTTCCAGCATTTTGCACTGGAATATTTACCTGACGAATGTATTGATGGGCGGCATTTTATTAATCTATACCTACATTGGCGGAGCCAAAGCTGTAGCCCATACTCAGAAATGGCAATTTCTTATAATCCTTGCTACAATGAGCTTTGCAGGATTTTTGGTAGTGAAAAATATGCCGCATGGGACCAGCTTTGGCGATGCACTTTACCTCGCAGGTAAATCGGGAAAGCTGAATGTTATCAACACAAAATTTGACCTGAAAGACAAGTACAATATCTGGAGCGGATTGATTGGCGGATTCTTTTTGGCATTGTCATATTTTGGTACAGACCAAAGCCAGGTAGGCAGATATATTTCCGCAAAAGATACCACCAACAGCCGCATGGGATTACTGTTAAACGGATTGGTAAAAATACCGATGCAGTTTGGAATCCTGCTGATTGGCGCATTGATTTTTGCTTTGTTTTCGATGAAGCCCGCGCCTATGACTTTCAACAACGACGCATGGCAGGCATTACAAAAACATTCTCCGAAAGAAGCGGCAATGCTGGAAACGCAACACACGCAACTTGAAAAGCAATTGCAAAATGAAAGCGCTGTTTTGTTGCAACAAAGACATTCCGGCGCCAGTGCTATTTCTAAAAATGAAGCGATACAATCTTTCAGAAATACGCAGGCAAAACTCAATGCGCTGCATACAAAAACGCAAACAGCCATCAACAGCGCAAGCCTTACTCCCGAGGACAATGACACAAATTATATCTTTCTTTATTTTGTAAAAAACAATCTGCCGGTCGGCTTGATTGGCTTATTGTTTGCCGCCATTTTTTTAGCCAACTGGGGTTCGACTTCTGCGGCATTACATTCGCTCGCCGTTTCATCTTTAGTAGATGTACAGGAACAATTATCTAAAGAAAAACCCGACGAAACAATGCGGTTAAAATATGGAAAACTACACACTTTGCTTTGGGGAATCTTCTGCATACTCGTCGCATTTCTTGCATCAAAAATGGGCTCGCTGATAGAAGCCGTAAATGTGCTGGGTTCAATATTTTACGGAACAATTCTCGGTATTTTTCTTGTAGCTTTTTACATAAAAAAAATAAATACGAAAGTTGTTTTCGGCTCCATAATTCTTACACAGATATTGGTTGTTGTGATTTATTTTCTAAACATTATTTCTTTTTTGTGGCTGAATGTAATAGGTGCTGCGGCTGTGGTATTGTTTGCAATTGCAGGAACTGCTTTATGGCGAAAGCAATAAAATTTTAAGTGTGTTGTTTTCAGTTACAACAATCATATTCGGTTAAAGTTGCTTTGCTTTAACTTCGTTACAGAACTAAAGATTAGTTTCCAATGATGGATAATGACTTGCAATACAAAATCGTTAAACCCGACAAATCACTTGCAGATTTTGTGGATAGTTTTTGGATGTTGCACAACACATCAGACAACGACAGAAACATAATAGGTTTACCTGATGGACGCATTGACTTATTTCTCTTCAAATCGCCCGAAGAACCTTTCTGCATCGCGCTTATAGGCGCAGAAACACAACGCTACGAACAAGGATTGATACAGGCAGGAAGTCTTCGATTCTGCATCAGTTTTAAACTACTCGCCATAGAATATATCTTTCGCGAACCTATTTCAGACATTCGCAATAATGCAAAAATTTTGCCTGTCGGGTTTTGGGATTTTAATGAAAATGATTTGAAAGATTTTGAACGGTTTGTGGCAAAAGCAACACAAAAAATTCAATCACGCTTGCCGCATGAAATTGATGAACGAAAAAGAAAATTGTTTGAATTTATCTACGCTTCAAAAGGACAAATAACCGTAAAAGATCTTTCGGAAAAAGTGTTTTGGAGTGCGCGGCAAATCAATCGATATTTCAATCAGCAATTCGGTATTTCGTTGAAAATGTATTGCAACATACTTCGCTTTCGTGCATCGTTAAACCACATCGCCGAAGGCAAACTTTTTCCGGAAGAAAATTTTACCGACCAAAACCATTTTATCAAAGAAATAAAAAAGTTTTCGGGCGTTGTGCCTAAAGAGTTGTCCAAAAACAAAAATGACCGTTTTATATTGTTATCGTCAATGAAGTGGAAAAGCTAATTCTATTTTCCCGAAAGCCGTTTTCTTATCCGGCTTAACGATTGGTTTTTTATACCAAGATAAGAGGCAATGTGATAAGCCTGCACACGCTGCACAATATTCGGATGTTCCTTTATAAGATTCAGGTATCGCTGTTCGTGGCTGAGAAACAAAAGCTCTTCGGCTCTGCCTTGCGATTGATTGAAAAAATACTCGGCAAGAAGCCTTCCGAATTTTTCCCAAGACTTATAGGTATCGTATAAATGTTGCAGGTCGTTGTACGAAATATATAAAATTTCGGCTTCTTCCAGTGCTTCTATATAATAGCTGCAAGGATATTGAAAAATGAAGCTTCTGAAAGAAACAACAAACTGGTTTTCGGAGAAAAAGAAAATATTTTTCTCTTCCTCCGTTGCTTCATCATAATAATAAATTCTGAAAATTCCTTTGGTAACAATGCCCAAATCTTTACACACAATATTTTGCTTGTTATAAAAATCATTTTTGGCAATGCTGCGTTTTCGCCACAAAGGTAAACTTGCCGCTAAATCTTCATCATTAAGTTCGGCAAATTGAGCGAGGGCATTCCGCAGTATTTCTATTTTATCCGGCAAAACTTTTTTGTAAATATAGAAATTGTTTAGCCTGCCTACAGATTTTTATTGATTTTCCTTTGTTTGATAATTTGGTAAACCGAACCAATAATAAACAGAATAAATGTAACAAGTAAAGAATTGATAACAATCGGGTCTTTAGGACTTGATGCAAAAGGCTTTCCTACAGGAACGCGCGTAAGCGTTTCGTTGATTGTAGGCACCATTGACAGGAAAAAGCTGAACGACAGAAAAAAGTTTTCAAAATACCGCGCCTTGTTACTTTTTGTTTTTTTTGTGTGAAGAAAAAACGCTGCAATAACCAACACAATGATGAGCAAAGACAAAACGTGCCCTGCATTAAAGCCGCCATGTTTGTAAATTCCCAAAGCCGTAACCGAAGTAACCAATGTTCCGTAGAAATAAATTTTTCCCGTAAGGTTTTGAAGATTGATTTTTCCAAACCGAACGAACGAAACGACACCTGCAATAATTGCAGCGATACCGATAATGGTATGAAAAATACCCAAATTTGATAGTCCCATATTTTAATTTTTTATACTGCAAATTTTCGCCGAAAAGTTCAAACCATTTTTCACTTAAGTGAATAAACGGAATAATATTTTTTGCAAGAGCACATTCCGAAAAAATAAAAACGTCCGATTTTTACTATTTTCAGCATCTGCGCTACAATAATTTTGCATCGAAATAAAATGCAGAATTATGTTACTACAAAATAAACAAGTCGCCATTGTGGGCGGCGGTATGGCCGGCTTGACTTTGGCAAGGTTATTACAACTGAAAGATGTTGATGTAAAAGTTTACGAACGAGATTTTAGCCGTGATATTCGTGTACAAGGCTCTACCTTGGACTTGCACGAAGGTACGGGTTTGGAAGCCATGAAACGCGCGGGTTTGCTGGATGAATTTTACAAACATCATCGTCCCGATGCAAGTAAAATGTTGTTGGCTGACAGAAAGCTCAACATAAAATTTGACGAAAAAAATTTCGCAAAAATAACGGCGGAAACGCGTCCCGAAATTGACCGCGCACCCTTACGCGACATTTTGCTCGATTCGCTGAAACCCTCGACAGTCGTATGGAACAGCAATTTTATTTCTATGGAAAAAGAAAAAAACGGTTGGCGCATTCATTTCAAAAATGGTACTTCGGCTTATGCCGATTTGGTAGTTGCTGCCGATGGCGCCAATTCAAAAATCCGTCCGTACTTAAGTGATATAAAACCAATTTATTCGGGCATTACGTTGATACAAATTGATATTGACCACGCAGAAAAAAACATACCGCAACTTCTGACGGCTACAAAAGGCGGAAAAATAATGTGCTTCGACAACGAGCAAATGCTTGGCTTTGGTACAAAAGCAGACGGCTCGATTATGGCGATAGCAGCTTTCAAAACGCACGAAAACTGGTTAAAAGAAAGCGGCATTGACTTCAACAATAAACAACAGGTTTTTGACTGGTTTAAAAAAGAGTTTGCAGATTGGAATGAAAAATGGTACGAACTTTTCACGAATGATGAAGTAACTTTTACGCCTCGTCCGCAATATTATTTTCCGTTCAATCAAAGTTGGGAAACGCAGGAAAACCTTACCATGATTGGCGATGCGACGCATCGAATGCCCCCATTCGCGGGCGAAGGCGCCAATGTAGCCATGCAAGACTCTTTTGAATTGGCAGAAGTTTTGACCAATGGAAAATTTGCAGACATTAAAACCGCTATCGCATATTTTGAAAAAGACATGGTCGCACGCGGCGCAGAAGCCACGCAAGGCACTTTGGAAAACACAGAAAGAATGTTTGCAAAAAACGGATTGGAACAGATGGTATCTTTTTTCAATGGAGTTCATCAACAATAGAAAAACAGCCTTCGGAAAAAGATTTGATATCTACATTATCTTATTCTTCCGGTTCATTCGCAATCATATCATAAACAACGACCTTGTTCCACAGATGACCATATTTTTCTACAAAGGCTACGTGGACAGGATGCGTTTGGTAAATATCCTGGTCTTCGACATCATCGAAATACATCAGTTCCGAGACCTGAAAACTGTTATCTACAACATCTCTTTTCATGGTTGATGCCGGCGTGCCTATCAATAAATTTTTTATTTGCGGAATAGCTTTCAGCGTTTTAAGTCCGTCGATAAGCTGCGCCGCATCATCTACGGACAAAGGATTTTTCAACCAAAAGAAAACGTGATGTACGATTTGATTTCTTGCAGACATAATAGACAATTTATGTATTGCGAATATACATCTTATGCTCCGTTACACATACGCGAAGAAATTAATTTCCCATTCTTTGCTGCAAATCGCTCACGCCTGTTTCCCTTTGTGATTTTGCTTTTACTCGTCTGTTGCCAAATTTGTATTTGAATGTAAGATTTACAAAACGTGTTTCATCATGCGAATTTGTATTCGTAATAATTCTCTGATTGTTATAAACAATTTTCGGTTTTGCAGAATTAAACATATCCGTTACGGAAAGCTTCAAATTGCCAGCACCTTTGAATAGCGATTTGCTGAAACCCGCGCTGTTGTTGAATAAATGCGCAATCTTCGTTGCGCCGGAAGCCATCGGAGAACTATATGATGAATTTTCTTCAGCACTCCAACCATGTTTAAAATTGAAATTATTTTGCCATTGAATTATTCCGAGCCAACTGTTATTGATTGCTTCTGTTGCATTGGAATTTACATAATGCACATAACCGCCAATGCCCGTCAAAACTGTTTGCCACGCGCCGATTTGCTTTTGCGCCGCAACCGTAAGCGTATAAGAATTGCTATGGTTCAAATTGCCGTAAGACTGGATAACCGTATTGTTTTCGCCTTGCAGATATTCCAAAGAAATCAGGCGCCTTACGTGCGCGTAACCTGCGCTCACACTCAAAAACTGATGATAAACATAACCAAAACTAAACCTGTCAATCAACATAGGTTGAATGTTTGGATTGCCTTGCGAATATGTGTACTGATTTTGATAAATAATAAACGGATTGACAACATTATAATCAAACCGATAAATGGAACTTTTATAATTCAGGCTGAAAATGCTGTTCCTATTTTTCATATACATCAATCCAATGGTCGGGAAGAGATTGAAATAATGTTTATCGGTCTTTTCATTTGTCGTAACTAAATTTCCCGTTGTGTTGGTTTGTTCGCCGCGCAAACCGAGTTGCAGCCGAAGTTTCTTAATCATTCGCGTATAATTAATGTATGCCGCGTTGATATTTTCCGTGTAAATAAAATGATTGGTTTTCGTAGCATCGATTTGCCAATCATTATTGATTAAATTTTCCCAAAGAATATTATTGTCTGTTTTTGTATAAGTAGATTTTACGCCGAAGTCCCAAGTTGCTTTTTTCGCAGGATGCGTAAAATCAGCGGAAAGCGCATAAACATTGTTGTTCGCGGGAGAATTATCACGCATATAAGTTGGCGAAATTTGATTATCATAAGTGGTTACATAATCGTCCGACCAATGTTTGGTGTAATTGAAATAATCGGCATTAACGGTCAAAGAATTTCCAACGGAATCAAACGTAGTTTGATAATACACATTTACCGAAGGATTGGAAAAACGCGCTTTGCCTTTCGTCGCAACGCTTGATGCAGAATCAGCATCATTGATATGCAGAACAGAATTATCCATTACATTTCTGTCTCTTTGATTGTAATAACCGTTTACCATAAAACCAATCGTTGATTTTTTATTCAGGTAAAAATCCGTTCCTAAATTGTATGAATTATTATGCCTGCTGCGCACTTCGTGTTCATGGTCGTTTACGGAATAATTGCTTAAAGAAGTAAACGTGTTATCATCATAATATTGTTTGTTGTGCGTGTAGCTGTAACCGCCGTAAACATTCATCTTTTGGTTGCGGTAATTAAAATCCAAACCTGCATTTCCCCAAAAATATTTACCTGCGCCCGCGCCGCCTGTGAATGTATAATTTGCGCCGTAGTTTTGATTTTTGGCAAGAATAATATTCACGATTGTTCCCGCGGTTGCATCGTATTTCGCAGAAGGATTCGGCAATACTTCAATTTTTTCCACGCGGTTTGCAGGCATATTACTCAGCATATTTTTCAAATCGTCGCCCGAAAGATTTGACGGACGACCATTGATTAAAACTTCCACATTACTTTGCCCGCGAAACGAAAGTGCATTGCTTTGTTCTATCATTCCGGGCGTGCGCAAAATGGCATCATATACATTTCCGCCTGCGGCAATCGGACTGCTTGCAATGTTAAGCGTAATCTTATCGGGCGTTTGTGAAATGAAAGGAATTTTTGAATTGACGGTTACTTCATTCATTTCCGCATTCGCGGCTTTTAATAAAATAGTTTGTAAATCAATTGTATTATTTTCTTTAGTCAAAACAATATTTTCTTTTGTAAAAATTGAATAGCCTACGAAACTTATTTTAAGAAAATAATGACCAAATTTCAAACTATCGAATTTTATAAAACCATTGCTATCACTAAGTTTCACGGCAATAAAATGATTTTCAACAGAACTTAATTGAACAGTTGCCTGCGATAATATTTTATGTGTTGCGGAATCTTTTATCGTTCCGAATATTTTGCCTGTTTGCGCATTCGCGCTGATGACAAGGCATGAGAAAAACAGTACAATAAATTGTTTCATTGTTTACTTGTTTAAATAATGTTTGAGGAAAATTTGTGTGAGTAGCTCTTCGGCATTTGCAATGCCGAAGCCTTATCGGCGGATTTTCAATCCGTATTTATTTTGTGCATTGCAAATGCAGAGATAGTCGTTCGGGATTGCAAATCCCGAACAGCATGAATCTCCGATAACGATGTCTTTTGTTTTTAGATTCCGAAATAAATTCGGAATGACGTGCGAGCGTGTTCTTTATTCCATTTTGCGAAGCAATTCTTTCAGGTAGTCGATGTGCTGACCAAAAAATCTGTATTGTGTTTTTTTGCTTGAAAAATATGCGTAAACTCCGAAAGCTAAATAGGCTAAACATCTCAGATAAACAGGTACGTTTTGCCGCCACCAATTATATCCGGATGTTTTGTGATTTAAAAATATTGGCAACTCCATAATACATATCAACAACAGAAATGCGAGCAAGTTTGTAGAAAAATACAATATTTTCAAACCTTTTTCCAATCTTATCACATTGTTTTCAAGAGTGCCTTTAATAGGATTTTCGTCATGCTGTATTTTTCCTAATTTTTTATACCAATAAAAATAAAATATTAGAATCGGAACAAGAATAAGGATTAAGCTCCACATTAATATATCGTTTCTTGTGTCCTTATTTACAATCATAAATATGATTATGCCTGCCATTATAGGTGCTAACCAAAAAGCCCTTCCGAAAATACTTCTAATGGACGCAACAGGTCCATAACGTTTATATTTTATCATGTCAATAATATTTTTATTATTACGGACATCAATGTCTTCGGGCGTTTGCTGTTGCCAGGCTTGCTTTAAGTCATCTAATTCCATAATGTTATTGTTTAATAATTTGTTTCAATTTGTCTTTAATTCTGCTGACTTTCACTCTTAAATTTCCCGACGAGATACCCATAATTTCTTCCATTTCGTCATACGTTTTTCCTTCGAGATAAAGCATTACAATAGCTTTTTCAATCTCGTCGAGTTGCGCAATTGCGCGGTACAGTTCCTCAAGCTGTTTATCCTTTGTTTCGTCGTAAGGAACATAAACGCTGTCTTGCGGAAGCTGCTGCGGGTCGCTGTAACGGATGAAAGATTTTTGTTTCCGAAGCCCTGCAATGGCTGTATAAATCGCGATTTTATACATCCAGGTACTTACTTTGGATTGCCCTTTAAAATTGGGAAATGCTTTCCAAAGTTGAATCACGATTTCCTGAAATAAATCCTGCCTGTCATGTACGTCGTACGCATATACGCGACAAACTTTCATTATCAAAAGCTCGTGTTCCTTTACCATTTTTGCAAATGCTTCTTCTTGTTCTCGTCGGCTCAAATTAAAAGCGTTTAATAGAATAGTAGATGATGGTTCAAATTTGTTACAAGAGATTTGAAAATATTTTTTTGAAGATAAAAATAATGTTGTGTGAAGTGTCTTCGCTTCACATGATTGTTCTATTGCCTCATGGCAATTGCCGGCAAGAGCCGACAAAATAAAGATGCGCGGCGAGACGCCGCGCACAGCATACATTCAAAAGCCCACGGTTTAAATCGCGGGCTGAAGTAAATCATAGGTTAGTGAATTGCTCACACCGCTTTACGCAGCTTTATCAATTCATCTTGTGCATCATGAAAATGCACAATTCCCGAGGCTACATCATACATCGCAGCCACCAGTAATACATCGTGTTGTTCACAGTGTTTTTTAATCATCGGGCTTTGTTTAAGAATCATCTCAACGCTATGATGCACATTCAAGTGCGCAACTTTGTTCACAAACTCATGATTATGGCTGTTTCTATCGTGCGTTACCGATGTTTCCCTGTAAATCGCAGGAGCAATTTTATCAATCAATGCCGACAGGTTTCCTAAGCGTATATTGTCGCACGCTCCTTTGATAGCGCCGCAATTGGTATGTCCCATTACAACAATCAGCTTTGAACCTGCGACTTCCACCGCGTATTCGAGCGAACCAAGGACATTCTCCGAAATAATATTTCCCGCAATTCTGATACTGAAAATATCGCCGATACCCTGGTCAAAAATCAGTTCAGCAGGCACGCGCGAATCCATACAACTGAGAATTGCCGCGAAAGGTCTTTGCTCTTCTTTTGTTTCTAAAACCTTTTGCAATAAGTCGCGGTTTTTACTGATGTTATTGACAAATCTGTTGTTGCCTTCTTTCAAAAAACGCAATGCTTCCTGAGCATTAACAGGTATATGATTTATTTTATTGATAGCCATGTGTGAAATAATTTTGATTAAAGAAATTTTTACTAAAACCCTTGCTGTACCTGCAATTGGCGCAACAGTTTCTTGTGCTTACCTGCCGTCTTTTCGCTCACTTCCTTATCTTCCAGATGTTCTTCAATTTCATTAATGTGGACATTCGACGGAATTTTATACGTGTTCTTAAACCCGACCAACGACATTTTGATTTCTTTCCCGGGCGCTTTTGTTTGTTGAAATTCACGGATAACTTCCAGCACATCATAATCAATATATTCCGTTTGTGAAGCATCCAGAATTACAACACTTCCTTCCTGAATACTTTCCAGCGTTTTCTTAATGCTTGCTTTATTCAAAAAAGATACTTCCTGTGCCAGTTTCAGGCGGATAACATCATCGCCCGTTTTGAATTTGATACGCTGATAGAAATAAGGAATGCGCAAATTATTCCGCAAAATATAGAAGACACTAATGATTAATCCCAATCCCACGCCTTTCAACAAATCCAGCGCAACCACCGCAACAGCCGTAATTAAAAAAGGTAAAAACTGCGACAAACCGGCGTGCCACATATGTTTGAAAATGGCAGGTCGACAGAGCCTGAAACCTGTGTAAATCAATATGGCAGCTAACGCCGCTTTAGGAATGAGGTTTAAAACGAAAGGAATAGTAGCTACGCAAACCAGTAATAATACACCATGAATAATTGCCGACAATTTAGACTTCGCCCCTGCGTTGATGTTTGCCGAAGAGCGCACAATTACCGATGTTATCGGTAAACCGCCAATCAATCCACTCAGTATATTTCCGATGCCTTGCGCTTTCAGTTCCACATCGCCCGGTGTATAACGTTTCATCGGGTCGAGTTTATCTGTTGCTTCGATGCACAGCAAAGTTTCTATCGATGCAACAATAGCGATTACAATGCCCGTAGTCCACACCACAGGATTTGCGAAGCCGCTAAAATCGGGCAGCTTAAATTGTTGAAAAAATGCCGATGCAGACTCAGGAACAGGAAGCTGTACCAGATGTTTTTCCGTAATGTACAGCGAGGGAAAAACAGCTTTGAACACTGTGTTCAACAAAGTTCCAATCACAACAACCAACAAACCGGCAGGTATAATCTGGTATTTTTTCATTCTCCTACTTGCCCACAACGCCAGAATCGCAACTCCTGCCAGCGCTATAATGACAGAGCCTGTATGAACGTGTTCCAATGAATTGGCAATTGTGTTAAGCGAAAATCCATCGTCCGCATCTTCCATTCCTGTTTTTGAAAAACCAACAGCATCCGGAATCTGCTTGATGATAATTGTAAGCCCGATACCTGCCAACATTCCTTCAATTACGTTCGTGGGGAAATAATTAGCTACGCTTCCCGCACGCAAAAATCCCAGTAACAGCTGGATTGCACCTGCAATGATAAAAGCACAAAGCAGAAATTCAAATCCGCCAACCTGTTCTATTCCTACTAAGATAATTGCTACCAAACCCGCCGCAGGTCCGCTTACGCTTAACTGTGATTTGCTTAACGAACCAATGACAATACCGCCGATAATTCCGGCTACAATGCCCGAAAATAAAGGCGCTCCGGATGCCTGCGCAATACCGAGACACAACGGCAACGCTATAAGAAAAACGATGATTCCGGCAATTAAATCGTTTTTTAGATTTCCAAACAATGATTTTTTGGAGGTCATAATATACTGATGATTTGAGATGAACAAATAGCAACACACCATTGCAGCAGCAATGCCTAATACCGCAAATGCAAAAGCATAACACGACTTTCGAGCAAATAATTCAATTAAAATGTGTGCTTAAAAATTACTTACGAAGCAGTTCGTAAATACAAAATAGAAATACTCAAATCAGGCATTGGGCGGCTGAAGCAATACTTCAAGATGATGGCATTTTATCAATGCATCATCAGTGATATAAAATCGTTTTGAGAGAGAAAAAGATGACGGGGAACTTACCGCAAAATAGTGATGCGACGTCCAGAATTTGCTTAGCGAATCATCATCTGTCATTTGTTTTACAGGCGTATCGGCATGCTGTACATCTTCGGTTATTTGTCCGCTCGACAACAATTTGCCGACAGCTTTTACAGGAATTACCTGAAAGCTGAAAATGATAAGACAAAGGATTGCGAGTATTTTTTTCATGACCAATGCAAACAAAAATAAGGTAACTTTTTATAAAGAAATGATAAATAGAATCTGATTTTTCCAACAAAAAAATCTACCCTGCTTTCGCAAGGTAGATTTTCTGTTTATCGTTCATGATTTGTATCTGACAAACCATTCTCTATTTTTACTTAATGAGCGTGTTCATGCTCGTGTTGATGTTCATGACTATGCTCCTGTAACATTTTTGTAAATGCTTCTTCAGAAATGCTTTCGTCATTTGCATTTACCTGTTTTTCCAGTTCACTGAACAATTTTGTAATGCGGATTTGATTGTGCGCATCATCTACAAACTTTCTGTCGTTCAGCATACGGTTGGTATAATCGTCCAACCATGATTCATCGCCATTCAAGCCCATTTGTCCGCCAAGATAGCCGAGCAACTGGCCGCGTGCGAAATCTTTAATCTCGTTTACGTCCACACTCACATTGTTGTCGCTGCTGAGTTTTGAAGAAATCAATGCCCATTGCAATTGCTTTGCAAATGCAGGATATTCTTTCTCTGCATCTTCCTCAGTTTTTTTCCCTTCGCCGCTTACAACAATCCAGCGCTTCAAAAATGTTTCAGGGAAATCCAAAGTTGTATGGTCAACTAACTGATGATAAATCTGGTCGTGAATTTGCGCGCTTGCCTGCTGTGCAAAATAAGCGCTCAAATCATCTTTCAAAGCATCGCGAAACTCTGCTTCCGTTTTAATTTCTTTTGCTGCGTAAACTTTTTTGAAGAAGTCTTCATTCAGTTCGGCTTTGTTCAACAATCCGATTTTTGTAATCGTCAGTTTTGCTTCTTTTTTCGCATCGTCTTTGCTGTCTTTGTCCAGTTTTAAATCGCTCAAAACACGTGCAAGAATATCGTCTTTAAAAGCTTTGCCAAGCTGAACGGTAATTTCGTCGCCGACTTTTTTACCGGTAAATAATTTTTGTTGAGTTTTAGCAACATCCTTCAGATTGAAAGCCGTGTCGCCTTTGTTTTCTTCGCCAACGACTTCAATACTTGCACTGATGATATTGTCTGCATTATCAACAGTTTCAGGTGTTGTATATTCTCCGAAACGGGATTGTAAACGGTCGATTTCTTCATCAATCATCTTATCCGTAATTTCAACCTGATAGCGTTTTACAGTAATGCTTTTCGGGTCGATATTCACATCGGGTTGCAACCCAATTTCAAACGGAAATTCATAATCCTGCGGGTCGTTCACATCCAAATCAATCGGTGTATTATCAGCCGGAATGGGCTGTGCCAAAATAGCGAGCTTATTGTCCTGAACATATTTATTAATTTCAGTATCAACAGTTTTAATTACCTGTTCGTTAAATATTCCGGGACCGTACATTTTCTTAATTAACCCGGCAGGAACCATTCCTTTTCTAAAGCCTTGGATATTCGCAGTTTTAGCGTATTGTTTTAACGATTTTTCAAACTCGGGAAGATAATCCTCTTTGCTGATTTTTACGATTAATTTATCGTTCAGCGGTGCGATGTTTTCTCTTGTAATTGTTGCCATAAATCCCTAAAGGAGATTTTTATTTTAATGAATAATTCCTTTTTATTAAAAGGAGAAAATGTGCGGATGATAGGAATCGAACCTACATGGATTGCTCCGCCAGATCCTAAGTCTGGTGCGTCTGCCAGTTTCGCCACATCCGCAATAAATAAAGAACACGTTTTTTCAAACGGGCTGCAAAGATACGGCTTTGCCGATTGCAGGCAAATATTTTTTAGATAATATTCCCGCAGCTCATTCGCTTTTATTTGGGGGTTCTCTTTTTACGAGTAACAAAATCGCAATCGTTCTTATACAAATATCTCTTATCACAAAATACTAAAATCAGGCTTAGCGGTCAGCCGGAAGGATAATTTATTGGCGCTTTTTACGTTTTATGTATTATTGTGAACAAATCAACAGAGCTGATAATGAATTTTATAAAACGGATTATACTGTTACTGTATCTTGTAACAGTTATAAACAGGACAACAGCGCAGGAAAGCCTTAACAGGCAGGAGCATGATATGCAGCCGTTTTATTTTGGCATCAGCGTTGGTTACAACAGCTCCACATTACTTACAACGCGGCATCCCGCGTTTCTTCAACAAAATGATATCGACCGCATTGAACCACATAGCAGCAATGGCATTGAACTTGGTTTTTCAGGAACCGCGCGTCTGTCCAATCGCTTTGATTTGCGGTTTGCGCCCAAACTTGTTTTGGGTGGTTCAAAATATTTAAGCTATTATTTTACCGATGAATACTTGCAGGCAAATCCGGGAAAACAACCTGTTGAGAATATAAAACTTCCGGCAAATCTGTTGAGCTTTCCTTTAGATTTAAAATTGAAATCGGACAGAATGCGCAACTTCCGGGTGTATATGTTCGGCGGCTTGCGCTACGACAGAAATTTATCTGCCAATGCTTCGGAATACACGGCAGCAAAACAATTGGGACAAAATCCGCCACCGCTTTTCCGCAGCTATAACTGGGCTTACGAAGGCGGTATAGGTTTCAATATTTATATGCCGTTTAGTGTAATTTCGCCCGAAATAAAAATCGGCAGGAGCATCGGCAACAACCAGGTACGCGATGCAGAAAATCCTTATTCCGCCGTGCTGGATAAAATAAGAACACAGAGCATTGTGTTTACGATAAATATTGAGCAGTAATTATTTGTTCTGAAAACGCTGCTTTAAGTCCTTAGCTTCGTTTGTAATTTGGTTTGGAAATTCTGCAATTTCAATTAACCGAATGGCATTGGTCGTTGCCAGTTTTCCTTTTTTAAGAAGATGGTCAAAATGCAATTCATCGTCCTCAATCGTTTCGGAGAAATGATATAATTCATATTCGCTTGCCAACAAATCTGCCAACTCCAAATCGTGCGTTGCCACCAAAACCATACTGTTTTTTCTGTTTAAATAAGAAAGCACAGATTTCCCCAAAGCCACGCGTTCTGCCGTGTTTGTACCTTTGAACACTTCGTCCAATACAAATAAACATTGTGAGCCTTCATCCGAAGCATCGACTAATTTTTTAACAACATCAACTTCTTCAAGATAATAACTTTTGCCTTGCAGCAAATCATCGTCAATGCGAATGGAAGAAAATATTTTCACAAAAGGCAACACAAATTCATCTGCAAAGCAAGTATAAATCGTTTGTGCACAAACTGCATTCAACGCAACCGTGCGCAGAAAACTTGTTTTTCCCGACATATTTGAGCCGGTAATTAAAATACTTTTTTCAAGCAAATGCAAATCGTTTCCGACAGCATTTTCAATCAACGGATGATAAATATTTTTGGCAAAAATTTCTTTTTGTTCAGGGAAAAATTTCGGTGTACAAAATCGCTTCGTTCCGCTTTGTAATGAAGCAACAGAAGTGCTTGCATCAATTTCGCCTACATATTTAAAAAGTGTTTGAATCTCAAATTTTTTAAACTCCAAATCTTTCAGCAACGAGAAAAATATAAATGTTTCGTAAGCAAAAATACTCTTGATAATTTCCCTTAAAGCAAACACTATCTGGCTTATATCATCCATTATCGTTCCTCTTTCAAAAACAATGAAACGTATCTTTTTACGGAATGCTTGAAGCGCGCTTAAACTTTCGGAAACTTTTTTATCATCTACCGGAAAACCTTGCTGTTGCAGCATTTCAGCCGCTTTTATTAATACGTTTAATTGCGGCATCGACTGGCTGAAATTATTCGCATTTGCTTTGTTCCAAAGGCTGACAAAAATATTTATTCCGATTGGTATAAAACTCCATAACAGCAAAACAGGAAATTTTATCGACAGCAATAACAAACAAATCAAAACAAAAAGATTGAGATACAACCAATAAAACCAACGCGGTTTTTCGGCTAATTTATCTCTTAATAAAGTCGCAATCGAGTATGCGCTATCGTTGCTTAATATGGATAATAAAAGTTGCGCGCGTTCTCTTTTTTCTGCTTCTTTTTTAAAGAAATCTACTTGCTTTTGCAACGTTTGCAAAGCAACTAAATCATTAGTCGGCTTACAAAATTTATCGTACAAATATTGCTGTCCCACACAACTTGTAGTTCTGTCAATAAAAGAAAAAACTTCCTGAAAGTCAATGTCGGTAATGGTTTGCGGCGACAGCTTTTGAAAACATTTGTCTTTATTCAGCGCAGAATACAAGCTGATTTTATCAAAATTGAAATGTGCCGTCTTGCGTTTACCATAATCTTCCCTTATCTTTTGAAGTCTTTTTTCTTTGAAGAAAGAGAAAAAGACTTCAAAAAAATAAAAATTAAAACGGCAATAATTATGACTACGATAAACGATTTCATTAGCTCATAAAATATTCTTTATCACTTCGTGTCTTTGTTAGAAAACTACAACCCAAACACGCCTTTATTTATCGCCTGCAACATTTCATTTTTATCCGCATCGTTAATTAAAAACGAAATGTTGTGACGGCTGCCGCCATAGCTAATCATGCGAACAGGAATATGCTGAATGCTTTTGAAAATTTTGTTCAGTACATCTTTTTGTTCCACTACATGGTCGCCGACGATGGAAATAATTGTCTGGTCTTTATCTACTTCCACCGTACCGAAAGGTTCGAGTTCTTTAATGATATTTTTAAGCTGGTCGGTACTGTCAATCGTCAATGAAACCGCCACTTCCGAAGTCGTAATCATATCAATCGGCGTACGGTATTTTTCAAATACTTCAAACACTTTGCGCAGGAAACCATAAGCCAGCAACATACGGCTGCTCTTGATTTTGATGGCAACGATGCCGTCTTTTGCGGCAACAGCTTTCGCACCTTTTGTTTCCACTTCGTCCTGAATAGTGGTACCTTTCGCTTCCGGTTGCATGGTGTTTAAAAGCTTCACTGGAACGTGCGATTGTTGCGCCGGCCAAATACAAGTCGGATGCAAAATTTTCGCACCAAAATATGCCAGTTCCGCAGCTTCGTCAAAACTCAGGGTTTCAATGGCGCGTGTCTTTTTTACCACGCGCGGGTCGTTGTTGTGCATCCCGTCGATGTCTGTCCATATTTCACAAACAGAAGCATTGATAGCCGCAGCAATCAATGAAGCTGTGTAATCGCTTCCGCCACGTTTTAAGTTATCGACTTCGCCGCGAATGTTCTTGGCAATATAACCTTGTGTTACAAATAATTTTTTGCCCGAGTGTTTTTTCAGCAACGCCGCAAGGCTTGATTTTATCGATTTTAAATTGGGTTCATCATTCGCATCGATGCGCATAAACTCCAACGCCGGCAAGAGCAAATGGTCAATTTTTATTTCTTCTAAATAGATAGAAAAAAGTTTCGTGCTCATCAATTCGCCTTGCGCCAAAATATCTTTGTTCAACGCATCGCTGAAAGAAATTTTTAAAATAATATTTAAAAACTCAAAGTGCTCGCGAATGATTTTTTTAGCTTTTTCCTGCAACTTTTCGTCCTTCAATAAAGTGGTTGTAAAGTTGTGATAATGCGCTTCCAAGTCATCAATCAGCTTTTTGGCTTTCTTCTTCTCTCCTGCCGACAATTCGTTGCTGATGGAAACCAAAGTGTTCGTAGTACCACTCAAAGCGCTTAGAACAACTATTTTCGGTTCATTATCTTTTGTAATCAGTTCTGCAACCTGGTGCATTCTTTCCGGCTTTCCTACGCTGGTGCCGCCGAATTTCATTACTTTCATTGAAGATGGGATTTTTAAACGGCTGCAAAGATAAACTTCAAATAATTAACAAAAGAAAATATTGCAAAACAGGAATTTATAAACTAATATTGTAGTTATAAAATTAAAATATGAAATTATCACACAGATTAATCGTTATCATGCTCATTGCAAACATTCCGTTTTTTCTAAAGGCGCAAACGGTCATCATCGGCAGTTCGGAATACAAACTGAAAAGCCCGCAGACGGTAACAGCGAAAGCATTTTACAATTTCACTTATCTGAAAGATACTACGCAGCCCGATAATTTATACACAGAAAAATATGAGCTGGATTTCGGCAAAACAGCGGCTATTTTTGAAAGCTATTCGGCGAAATTGCAGGATTCTGCCATGCAGGCTGATATCGCGCAACAGTTCAAAACGGCTTCTAACCCGAATCATGTAGCGCTTACGATACACGGAAACTCTAATATTTCAAACGATATTTTTTACACCGAAGCTGCACAAATATATAATTTAAAAACACTTTCTTCTGCCCTATTTTACATAAAAGATACGCAGCCGAAAATCGATTGGAAAATATTAGATTCTACAAAAAACATTCAAGGCAACCTCTGCCAAAAAGCAATAGGCGAAAGTCACGGAAGAACATACACAGCGTGGTTTTGCAGCGATATTCCTTATAGTTTTGGTCCGAGAAAATTAAATGGATTGCCGGGCTTGATACTTGAAGCGTATGACGAAAAACATGAAGTGATTTATACTTTTGAGCGATTGCAAAATATTGCAAACAGTCAAATCGGACTTCCTGATGCAGCAATGCCCGCCACAATGGAAGAATATAACAAAGCATACGAAGCCTTCCGTAAAAACCCGGCGGCATTCAGGAATGAACATCAAAGCGACGGAACGCCTGTACATAGCGCGCTTAGCGATATTGACCCGCATAAAATCGCAAGCATTAGCGTAATAAAAGAAAGTCCCGACGGCAACAAAACGCCTTTGAAAGAGAATAATCCTATTGACTTAAAATAAAAATTAAAACAATGAAAAACGATATCGTTCGTTATGCACTATGCGCGCTGCTTTTAACGCCGTGTTTATTGAAAGCGCAGGTTTCAATTACGCTCAGCGACAACGGGCAGCAATCCGTGAAACTGAAAAACCCGCAACCCATTGTGGGCAAAGTGTTCTACAAGTTTACCAACCTACCCGACACTACAAAACGCGACAGTCTTACGCAGGAAGTATTTGAATTGGACTTCGCAAACAATGCAAGTATGTTCATCAGTTATTCTTCAAAGGAAAGAGATTCCATAATGAAAAAATATTTTGAGGAGCAAATGAAAAACGCAACCACCGATGCCAACGGAAACAGGCAATTCAATTTCAATTCCGACCGAAGCGCATTAAATGTACCAAAGAATGCCACTTTTGCCCG
This sequence comes from Arachidicoccus sp. BS20, assembly GCF_001659705.1. NCBI lineage: Bacteria > Pseudomonadati > Bacteroidota > Chitinophagia > Chitinophagales > Chitinophagaceae > Arachidicoccus > Arachidicoccus ginsenosidimutans. The sequence goes on along the minus strand of NZ_CP015971.1, from coordinate 63,983 downwards.
CGACAAATTTTATACCGATGCCGGAAATATTGGAACAAGCCTGCACATTATGAATATTGCGATGACAGTTTTTCTGATAAAAGATACAGCAGAAAAAATCAATTGGCAAATAGAAGATTCTACAAAAGATATTCAGGGAAACCTTTGCCAGAAAGCCGTTGGCGAAAGTCATGGAAGAATGTACACAGCGTGGTTTTGCAGCGATATTCCATACAGCTTCGGACCAAGAAGATTAAGCGGTTTGCCCGGCTTAATTCTCGAAGCATACGACGAAAAACATGAAGTAAATTACACGCTCGACCACATTGAAAACGTGAAAGACACTGGCGAAGTAATCGGTTTACCGGAAGACGGTATTGATGCTACACCAAAAGATTACGCAAAAGCGCAAGAAGCATTTGAAAAAAATCCGCAGGCGTTTATACAGTCGCATGGCGCACCGCAAATGCAAGGAAAAGTAACTACCGATATAAAAATTGTTCGTGGCATAGCACCAAAAGGCTGGAAAAGACCTGTGAATAACAACCCGATTGATTTGAAATAAAATTTTATCTTTATATCAAACACACCGATTATGAAAATATGCTGCACCATCATCTTGACCGGATTATTATTTCAATTTGCGAAAGCGCAAATATTTGTCCGCGCTGATACACTCGGCGCGTTAATCAATCCGCAACCTGTTGTTGGAAAAATCTTTTACAACATGACCTGGCTGCGCGATACAACAAAACCAGATTCGCTTTATCACGAACAATTTGAGCTGGATTTAGGCAAAACAATGAGCTGCTATTTCAGCTATTATGCAAAGGAACGAGACATAAAAACGATACAGCATTTGGAACAAGCAATGCAAGCAGGTAAGATTCTCTCTCCTCCACCAGGCATAAGTATTCCTATGGGAATTGCAGGCGAAGGCAATCAAATCATCGGCTCGCGTGATTTATTTTTTACAGACAATGATAACGATACGCGAATGATGTATATATGGTCGTCGGAGTTTTTAATAAAAGATACCGACGAAAAAATTAATTGGGAAATATTGGATTCAACCAAAAACATAAAAGGCAATCTTTGCCAGAAAGCAACAGGCGAAAGCCACGGAAGAACTTATACAGCATGGTTTTGCAGTGATTTGCCATACAGTTTTGGACCGAGAAGATTGCATGGTTTGCCCGGATTAATTTTAGAAGCGTATGATGAAAAACGCGAAATAGTCTACACACTCGACCATATTGAAAAAGCGACAAGTGGACAAGTAGGTTTTCCAAAAAGAGCAATTGCAACAACGGACACAAAGTTTTATAAAGCTTTAGATGCTTATGATAAAAATCCCGAAGCATTTACAAATCCGGGTGCGCCGGCAGCTAATAGCATAAATTCTAAACTCCCAAGCCACATTGGAAATTATGACAGAAAAAAGTTTATTCCGAATAATCCGATTGATTTGAAGTAAATATCTTTTAACCAATCTTTACACCTAACTATATAAAATAATAACTAATTTTATAGTCAAATTATTTTTATGAGATTAATTTCACGTTCCGCTTTTACTTTTGTCATCATATTGTTTATTGTATTTGTTTCAAAAGCGCAACAAACAACGCATCGTGTTTTCGGTTCGGTAATTGATTCTTTAAAACATCCTGTTGCAAATGCAACCGTAAGCATTATCAAACTCAGCAACCAGGCTGGTTTTCGGTTTACGAGAACAGATACTAAAGGCAATTTCAGCATTACACTCCCGCAAGGTTTTAATAAAGACAGCTTTTCATTAAAGGTTAATTGTGTGGGTTACGAAAAATATACAAAGCATGATTTTTTAATCGATGAGAAAAATATTATCCAACTAACATCTTCTCAAAATTCGCTGCCCGATGTAGTTGTAAAAGACAACAGACCAATTGTGCAGAAAGGCGACACATTGAATTACAACGCAGCAAATTTCACAGGGAAAAGCGACCGCTATTTAGGCGACATTATTAAAAAACTGCCCGGCGTTACGGTGGATGAAAACGGGAAAATAAGCTATCAGGGGAAACCGATTAATAATTTTTATCTCGGCGGCGATGATTTGCTGGGCGATAAATACAATATCGCAACCGACAATATTCCGTCGAAAGAAGTAGATAAAATTCAGGTAATTGAACACAACCAAAACGTGAAAATGCTCAACGGCATTGTGCCTTCCGACCAGGCAGGTATCAACATTACCTTCAAAAATCCGAATAAATTTCATTTCATCGATAATGCAGAACTGGAAGGCGGTACGCCGGGAAAATGGAATGGTACAGTTCACAATATGTCGTTCAACGAAAAGTTTAAAGCCATCAACGAATTTAAGTCGAACAATGAAGGACTTAGTTATACAAGAGAAACCGGCGTTTCAGGTTTGGGCAGTGCGCCTGTGGGCAATTCGTTGTTCAATAAAGCGGAAATGCTGAATTTAAATGATTTGTACAAATTCAACAAGTATAAGGGATTGCGCATCAATGGATATTATTTGCACGATGTTCAATCGACACAAACACAATCTTCCACCACATATTTTTTGCCGGGAAATGATACGGTTCGTTATAACGAAAAAGACAACAATCATTTACCGATTGACGCCTTTAATGTGCAACTGAATTACAACGTGAACAGCCAGAAAGCATACTTTGACAACACGTTGACGTTTACTCAAACAAAGACAACGCCTTACACAAACATCTTAACCAACGGACAAAATGTTTTGCAAAACACCGATTCAAAAAGTACGAGCTTCAGCAATACGCTGCAAGGTTATGTATTGATTCATAAAAAGCACATCATCAATTATAATTCCGTTTTTCAATATTCCGACAATCCTCAAACTTTGATGGTTACACCCGGCGCATTACCGGAAAATCTGAACGACGGCATCTCTTATCTCAACACTTTTCAACATCAGCATTTACCATCGTATTCTACCGATAATCATTTGGGGTACAGCCATGTTTTCGGGCATTGGATGTTTGGTACAAATGCAGGATTTAATTATCAAAATCAGCACTTCCGGTCCAACGTACAGCTTGTCCAAAACGACCATTCCATTACCGAACCACAAGGCTTTGCGAATGGATTGCATTGGCAAAAAGCACAAGTGTATTTTACCCCGCAACTCACGTTCAAAAGTTACAGCGACCAACTGAATATTTCTGCGCCGTTCAATTTTACACATATCAATTATCACAACGATTCTGTTGCAAACAATGCAGATAAACTGAATCATTTGTTTGTCAATCCGACGGTAAGCTGGCAGCATAAAATTGGTAAAGAAAATCAGTTTTCATTGTCTTACAATTTTGGTCAGCAAGCGGCAAGTATTTCGCAGGTTTATGGTGGACAAATGTTAAGCGGCTACCGCAATTATTCGTCTTATCAAACGCCTTTGCTCACAGGCAACGCGCAGACGTATGATGCAGGTTTTGATTTCAAAAAAACGTTGCTGGCACTCTTTGCAAACGTTGATGTTTCCTACACCCGCAACGTGAATTATTTTTTGGATTCTACAAGCGTTCAGCAAAATTCAACAGTGATTATAGCAATTCCTGTTCATAATGCAAGCAGCAATATTGCGTTGGCAGCAAACGCCAGTAAATATATTTATGCACTCAATACAACATTGGCAATTGGTGCAAACTTTGGGCATGGAAGTTCTCCGTTAATGCAGAATGGCGTGCTGTTCAATTCGCACAATAACACATCAAGTTATAATGCAAGCATTACGCCTACGATTTTCGATTGGTTAGATATGAAATTTTCAGGAACTTATGCACGCAGCACAAGCTCATCAAATGCCATAGATTATCCAAAACAAATGAGCAGGCAGTGGAATGAAACGTCTTCCATTATTTTTTATCCTGTGAAAAACTTGAGTATCGATTTTGACAATCAGTTTTTAAATTCGTTCCAACGCGGGCAGAATCCTTCATCTGCATTCCTGATGAACAGTTATGTTCAATACAATTTTCAAGGAAAGAAATGGCGCAATCTTCAGCTTCGTTTGAGTTGCAACAACATGGCAAATGTGCGTAATTATGAAATCGTAAACATCAGCAGCAATGTTGTAAATTCTTATCAGTATTTGTTGCAACCGAGAATGCTATTGCTTTCGGCGCACTTCGACTTATGATTTTATAAGCGAGGATATTTTAATCGCATAAGAGACGACTTAACCAATGCTCCTTCTACGCCAATACGAACGAAAAAGATAATCAAATCCTATTAAAACTAAAATGAGTACAGCGATATAAATATCAAAATAATATTGAGATAAAGAGACAAATTTTAATGTTGGCAATTGAAGTCGAAACGTAAAATCGAAAGCAAAATATTTCTTTAGTAAATAAACACTCACGCCAATAAGACTTAATGAAACCGCCGATATGCAGCCAAGCATCAAAAAGAAATTTTGTTTTTTCTTGCGCTCAGTTTCTTTGTAAATATGAAGCATTGCACGCTCATTAAAATCGGGCGGCAGAGAAAAATTTGCTGCTTCTTCCAGTGCTTTTTTAATTAATTTATCTTGTTGCATACCGGTCGTTGTTATTCATCAATAAATACAATTTCTTTCTGACTCTGTATAGTTTTGTTTTCACATTATCAGAACTCAAATTCATGATTGCAGCTATATCGTTCACCTTCTCGCCTTTTGTATAATAAAGCGTTATCAGCGTTTTTTCTTCTGCGTTCAGTTTTTTCAATACAGCCTGCAATTTATTCAGTAAATCTTCATTCTCATCGTTTTCAAACAATAGATTAACATTTTCATCGGGAACTTTTTCAATCATTTTTTCATCGATATAAAAAATTTCCTGTCGTGTTTTTCTTGTTGCTGAAATTGCCGTGTTGTAGGCTATGCGGTACAACCATGTAACAAAGCTGCTTTTGCCCTGAAAGGTTTTTAGCTTTTTAAATGCTTTCAAAAAAACATCCTGCGTCAGTTCCTCTGCATCTTCCTTTGAAGAAGCTATGCGAATAATCAATGAATATACAGCATTACTATAACGATGCAGGAATATTGAAAACAAATTTGTTTCTCCCTCGCATATACGTTGAATTATTTGAAGTTCTTCCTGATTATTCATGCACCTTTTTATAGACGCAGCAAATTGAATTTGGTTACAACTATTTTGTGCAATAAATATTTTTGTTGCGGTTGCCTAGGATACCAACCGCGGCGGCGCGTGTCCTCACACGCCGCAAACTATATGAAATAAATATTTTTCAAAAATGTGTAACCGATTTTTCAACGTTGCGTCAAACAATGTAAGAAAAAAATTATTCACTTAAAAATTATTACATCATGATGGATTTTATTACGATTCCCACAATCATCGGGATTATCACTTTCGGCATATACAGATTGTTTGAACTTTTTGTTCATAAAAAAGAGCGCCTGAACATTATTGAAAAGCTCGGCGATAAACTTGGTTCTTTAAATCCCGACTCAAATTTGTCTATTCCCGCATTGGAGAGCGCAAGCAAATTCAGCACATTAAAAATCGCCTGTTTATTGTTAGGTGTAGGATTTGGATTAATGATTGGCTATTTTATTTGCCTTAGTTCCGTACAAGGATTTAATACCGGAAATTATTGGCATAATAATCTTTACCAAACAGTAAGCGTAATTTACGGCGCATCGGTTTTACTCTTTGGCGGACTTGGATTATTGGTTGCTTTCCTGGTAGAGATGAATTATTCAAAGAAAAAATCTGAGAAGTAAAAATAATTTGTGGAAGTTGAACTATTCCCGCTTGTCATCAACACACGATGCTTAATTTTTTCCGCCGTACCTTTCCGCAATAAAGAGGAATAATGAGCAGCTTATTTAAGAGAATATTTTCGCACAATAAAAAAGAAAAAAACAAGTTTGACGGACCTTATGTCTTCCATAAAAATAATAGCATAGAAATCTATACGATTGAAGCGGGAAAATGTACTAAAAACGAATACAAAAACGAGCCTTTGCAGGTGCGATTCAGCAATCATGCAGATTGGAACTTTTCTGTACCGCTAAAAAAACAATTGTCAAATGAACCATGTCTGTGGAACGATTCGGAAAAGATTTTTGTGCTGTCCGACATTGAAGGCGAATTTGCCGCGTTCCGCAGACTGTTGATTGCCAACAATGTGATTGATTCAAATTATCAATGGATTTTCGGAAAAGGACACCTGGTTGTTAATGGCGATTTGTTTGACCGCGGCGATGAAGTGACACCTTTACTTTGGCTCATTTATAAACTGGAAGACGAAGCTAAACTACACGGCGGCTACGTACATACCATTATCGGAAACCATGATGTGATGAACCTTTCGGGCGATTTGCGTTTTGTGGACATAAAATATTTCAACCATGCAAGACTGATGAACATGGACTATATGCAACTCTTTGATAAAGATTCGGAGCTTGGGCGCTGGCTGCGTACCAAAAACGTGATGGAAAAAATAGGGAATCGTTTATTTGTACATGGCGGCGTATCGCCTTTAATTAACAATATGCAATTAAACATCGAAATCTTAAATGCTAAATGCAGACCTTTTTATGACATATCCGAAAATGAGGGCAATGAAACTAACGTTCCCGAATATTTACAGTCATTGTACAACAGGCAATCACTTTATTGGTACAGAGGTTATTTTTATGAACCGCGTGCAACTATGCAGGATGTGGATAATACTTTAACCCTTTACGGCTGCAAACAAATCATCGTAGGACATACTATTGTACCGGACAAAAATCCCGCGTTGTACTATACAGGAAAAATACTGGGAATTGATGTAAACCAGCATCAAGGCATTCATGCGGCAATACTGATAGAAAATGATAATTGCTTTGCCATGAACGATAAAGGAGAAAAAAAACTGCTTGTTTATCAACCGGCGAACGAGATTACACCAACCGAGACAGCCGGATAGAACTTTAACACCTTCCGCCGCCATAAATCCTGCCGCAAATATTAAATACCGAATATTATTTGCGAAAAATTTTGTTTACTTCTTGCGCTTTTTCGTCTCAATAATGTTGCAGGACAAAAAGATGTACCGCAAAATTTACTTACTTCTCGCCTCTTGTTAGTAATTCATTACTATTTTTTAGAAAAATTTTTCTAATTAAATATAAAAACTTACATTTGTTGTATACTTCTTGATGATATGCATTGTTCACGTTTAAATTAAAACTCTTATGGCAAACGTACTCTGGTTACAAGGTGGTGCCTGTAGCGGCAATACCATGTCTTTCCTTAATGCCGAAGAACCCACGGTGGTAGAACTGATTGTGGACTTCGGCATTAATATTTTATGGCATCCGTCCATCGGTTTGGAAATTGGGGTGCAGGTAAAAGATTTGTTGCAGGACATTATAGCAGGAAAAGTTCAGATGGACATTTTCGTTTTTGAGGGCACTATTGTCCAAGGTCCGAACGGAACGGGAACCATGAACTATTTTTGCGAACGCCCGATGAAAGATTGGGTACAAGAGTTGGCTGCAGTTGCAGGTTATGTGGTTGCCATCGGCGATTGTGCTACTTACGGCGGTATTCCTGCGGTTGAACCTAATCCGAGCGAGAGTACGGGTATGCAATTTTTGAAAAAACAAAAAGGCGGTTTTCTTGGTGCCAACTTCGTGTCTAAAGGCGGTTTGCCTGTAATTAATATTCCCGGTTGTCCTGCGCACCCGGATTGGGTTACACAAATTTTGGTTGCTGTTGCCACAGGCAGAATCGGCGATGTATTGATTGACGAATATCATCGTCCTAAAACATTCTTCACAGAGTTTGTGCAAGCGGGTTGCACAAACGTAACAAACTTCGCGCAAAAAGTAAACGGCGGCTTCGGTAAACGCGGTGGTTGTTTGTTCTACGAAGTTGGTTGTCGCGGACCAATGACACGCTCAAGTTGTAACCGTATTTTATGGAATCGTCATTCCAGTAAAACGCGCGCTAATCATCCTTGTTTGGGTTGTACAGAACCCGGTTTCCCGCATCACGATTTGAAAAAAGGCAGCGTATTTAAAACCATGAAATACCTTGGATTTATGCCGCAAGATGTGCCTACGGGCGAAAGCGGTTTAGGTTATTTTGTGAAGGCAGGCATTGAAAAGACATGGCCCAAAAACAAAGAAATCGTAACGTTCAGTAAATAATTAAAAAGATTTTTCACAAATAAAAATATTTACAACAATGTCAACTGTAAAAGAACTGAATATTTCGCCCGTTGGTCGTGTGGAAGGCGACCTCGACGTGAAAGTATATATGGAAAACGGCGTGGTTACACGGGCGCATACGCAAGCGTCCATGTTTCGCGGTTTTGAACGCATTATGCAAGGCAAAGACCCGCAATCCGGTTTGATAGTAACGCCGCGCATCTGCGGTATTTGCGGCGGCTCGCATTTGTATTGCGCATCATCGGCTTTGGATACGGCTTGGGGAACAACGCTTCCGCCAAACGCTTTGCTGCTGCGCGCTTTGGGCGAAGCCACCGAAACTATTCAAAGTATTCCACGTTGGTTTTATGCCATCTTCGCAACGGATATGGCGAATAAAAAATTTGCCAATAAAAAATTGTATCCCGAAGTGGTAAAAAGATTTGCTGCGTATGTTGGCACTTCATTTCAAAGCGGTGTTACGGCAAGCGGTCGCCCTGTGGAAGTATATGCTTTGTTCGGCGGACAATGGCCTCACTCAAGCTACATGGTTCCGGGTGGCGTGATGTGCGCACCTACGTTGAAAGACATTACACGCGCTTATTCCATCATGAATCAGTTCCGTAATGATTGGTTGGAAACAACTTGGCTCGGCTGTTCTATCGACCGTTATTTGCAAATAAAATCTTGGGACGATTTGATGGCTTGGGTCAATGAAAATGAATCGCAATACAATTCCGATTTAGGTTTATTTATCCGTGCAAGTCTTGAATTTGGTTTGGATAAATTCGGTCAGGGCTGCGGCAATTACATTGCTTACGGAACTTATCTGCACAAAGATTTGTACAACAAACCAACGATTGAAGGACGTAACAAAGCATTGATTAGCCCGAGCGGATTTTATGACGGACACGCAAAACAATTCCGCGAGTTCAATCACTTGGAAGTAATGGAACACGTAAAACATAGTTGGTATCAGGACGTGCCCGCGTCGCATCCTTGGAAAGAACCGATTCCGACACCGCTGCAATCGCAAAATCTGGAACACACCAATTTCGACGACAAATACAGTTGGGCAAAAGCACCGCGCTATATGGGCAAACCTGCCGAAGCAGGTCCGTTGTCCCGTTGTATTATGTACGGAAATCCTGCTAATCTCGACCACCAAACGCATGACCCGTTGTTCTTGGATATTATGGACAAATTTGGCCCGAGCGTGTTTACGCGCACATTGGCGCGTGTACACGAAGCACCGCGTTTGTACAATTACATTCATGAATGGTTGGGACAAATTCGTTTGGACGATGAGTTTTATATCAAGCCCGAAGAAAAAGACGGCTTTGGCTTTGGCGCTACGGAAGCGGCTCGCGGCGCGTTGGCGCACTGGATTGAAATTAAAGACGGCGTGATTAAAAATTATCAGGTAATGGCACCTACAACTTGGAATGTTGGTCCGAATGATGAATCTGGTATTTCAGGTCCTATTGAAGCAGCATTGGAAGGAACGGAAATTGAAGACAGCAACGACCCTGTGGAAGTGGGCATGGTAGCGCGTTCGTTCGACAGTTGCTTGGTTTGTACCGTTCACGCGCACGACGAAAAAACAGGAAAGCAATTGGCTAAGTTCAAACTATAATTTCAGTTTATTAATTCCCGCAGATAAACGCAGATTGTTTTACGCAGACTTGTCGCAAAATAAAATTTGCGAAATCAGTAAAAGAAATCAGCGAAAATCTGCGGGATTTTTATGTAAATTTATTTCTCAAAAAAGATGCAGCAGAACCTCTCAAATATAGAACAGGAAAGCAACACAGCCATTCAGCAAAAAATTGCGATAATGGGTTTTGGCAATCCTTGCAGAAGCGATGATGCTGTTGGTGTTTATGTAATTGATGAACTGAGAAAACAAATCGGCGAGCAGGAAAATATCAGTCTGTTTGATATGGGAACAGGCGCGTTTGAAGTGCTGTTCAAACTAAAAGGGCACAACAAAATCATCATCGTAGATGCGGTTGTAAATACAGGCGAGCCTGCGGGAACATTGTACAAAGTTCCTGCATCGGAATTGGAAGCGGCAATTGTGGACGACCCGATGGTTTTTCTGCATAGTCTGAAATGGGACCAAGCATTGAGCTACGCGAAAAAAATTTTGCAGGACGAATATCCCGAAGACATACAAGTGTATTTAATCGCGGTAGATAATACAAAACTGGAAATTGAATTGAGCGAGATTGTAAAAATAGCAGGCGATAAAGTTGTTGGCTTGATTAAAAACGAATTAAACATTGAATAGTTGTTACCCAGAGGTACACGAAGAAAACAGAAAATGGTCAATCTCTTAAACTCACATATCATCATTGATAAAAACATTGCTGAGGAATTATTCAGCAATGAGTCTTATGTGCAGGTAATCTATTATGAAAACGACGGAAAGCTAATGGTAGCACGTGATTCGGACGATATGTTCAAGTCGTTTCACAAAGCAAAAAAAGAATTATTAAAAAATAAAAATTTGCTCGGCGATAAATCCATCAACATACGCGAAATGATTATTGACAATGATTTGGATGAAACCAATCGATCGCTCGAATACAAAGCCGACACGGCAATGAACGTGCTGAATGTGTTTATCAAATAGAAATCGAAGTGGCAAAAAATAAAAAGATAGAAGTACAAGGGAAAATAATAACAGTACTCTTTGATAAAGAGCAAGAGTACATTTCTCTCACCGATATGCTTAAAGCTAAAGATGGCGATTTTTTTATTTCGGATTGGCTGCGCAATAGAAACACAGTTGAGTATCTCGGCATTTGGGAATCTGTTTATAATCCAAATTTTAATTATGGCGGATTTGCCATAATTAAAAGTCAGGCGGGATTAAATAATTACAAACTCAGCGTAAAAGAATGGGTTGAAAAAACCAATGCAATCGGGCTTAAAGCAACGGCAGGTAAATATGGTGGAACGTATGCGCATCCTGACATTGCTTTTGAATTTGGTATGTGGATTAGCCCGCAATTCAAAATTTATCTCATCAAAGAATTTCAACGCCTTAAAGAAGATGAAAACAATCGCCTGCAACTTGAATGGAATTTGCAACGCACTTTAGCCAAAGTAAATTATCATATTCACACCGACGCCATCAAAGAAAATCTGATACCGAAAGAAATTACAAAACAACAAGCAGCGTTTGTTTATGCCAATGAAGCCGACTTGCTGAACGTGGCGCTTTTCGGATTGACGGCAAAAGAATGGCGCGATAAAAACTCGCACAAAAGCGGAAACATCAGGGATTACGCCACTTTGGAGCAGTTGGTTGTATTGAGCAATATGGAAAGCATCAACGCATTGCTCATCCAACAAAATCTTTCGCAAAGCGAACGGTTGATACAACTCAACAAAGTTGCTATTACACAAATGAAATCTTTAGTCGAAAACAATACGATAAAAAAATTAAAATGAACAATTATACCACAGAGTTGCACAGAGATTTTTCACAGAGAGCAACAGAGCCTCCGCGTAGCTCTGTGTATCCTTCGTGTTTCTCCATGTAATAAATTTATTAAATAACAGAATGAACAAAATAATTCTATATACCGAACCCAATCTTACAACGCAAATTGAACAAATCATTGCGCAGGAATATCGTTTAAGCGAACTAATAACAATTGAAACAACCAACATTCAAAACGCTTCTATCGTTGTAGAAGAAAAAGAAATTTCCGCGCCGCCGCAATGGAATCCCGATAAACTTCCCGTGTTGTTTCCGCAAATTCCTTTCAATGAAAAAACATTGCTCGGTTTGGTATTTTTTCAGTTGGGCAACTTTGAAAAATCGGCGTTTTATTTTTCTGATTATTCGCAGTATTCGCCCATTGTGGAACTCGGATACGCATTGCAAAATGGTTTCGCCGTTTCGGAAGAAGACATTTACAAAATCACTGCAACAGGCGATACACACACTGCTTTGCACAACGCAGCATTGGCGCAGCATTACGTCAATCCCGATGCAAAATTCGAGAACATTCATATCGCTTACGAAAAAGCATTGCAGGCAAGCGTGATGAATGAACGCCTTGCTTTCACGGCAAAACAATATGCTACGTTGCTCACGGATTCGGGCTTATATACGCAGGCTTCCGAAGTGTTGTCGCCGTTTGTTACGGGCGATTATTTGTCGCAGGAAGCAAGCATTGCGCTGAAAACTTTGTTTTGCAGCAACGAGATAAAAAGACTTTCTCCGCCTTACGATGAAACATTGATGACGGCTTTGAAAAATGATTTGTGGGAATGCCTGCAATATTACGAAGCCACAGAACGTAATGTGGACGCGGCTTTCATCTTAATGGACGCTTCGTACATTGCAACCATTAACGAAAGTTATTCCGAAGCGTTGGGTTATATTCAGCGTGCCATAAAATTATTTGAACAGGAAGATTTGGCGGAACTCGCGGCGCAGGCGCAGTTTCAAAAAGCAAAGCTGTTGTACACCTGGGCGCAAAACGGCAATCCGCAATTTTACCGCGAAGCGATGAAGGCTTGCCAGAAAGCGTTGAAAGTTTTTAATAAAGAAAATGCGCCGGAAGTTTTTGCCGATATTCATCATCAGCTCGGCGTTATTTATTCCGAAATTCCCGATGACATTAAAAAGAAAAGTGTGTGGGCAGGCGTGTCGGTAGCGTCTTTCGCCGAAGCATTGAATTATTATAACAAAGTGGAATTTCCTTACGAGTTCGGTGTCATCTGCAACAGTCAGGGCAATGCTTATACCAAGTATCCGCTCGCTTTGCACAGCGATAATTTTGACAAAGCGCTCGCTTGGTATCGCGAAGCATTGAGCGTAAGAGATGCCGCAACATTTCCGACCGAAAGAGCGATTACTTTATTAAATTATATTGAAGCAGCCTGGCACTTGGGAAGCGAAAAAGAATTTGACGAAGAACTTTTCAACGATATGCTGAGCAAAGCAAATGAAGTGAAATCTTTGAACGTAAGCGATGAGCTGAAAGCCGCTGCAGATGAGCATTTGGAGCAATTAAAATCTTTGAGTAACTCTGTGAAAAACTCGGTAGAATGAAAATGATTATTACACAGAGAAACACAAAGAAAACACGGAGTTGCACTGAGATTTCTCTGTGAACCTCCGTGAAAATCTCAGTGTAACTCTGTGGTATAAAAAATAAAAAACGATGCACGAAATTTCATTAGTACGCAATATTTTCAACACGCTTGAAGAAGAATTTCCCGACAGAATGAACGACGTGCGCGGCATTTATTTGACAGTCGGTTTGTTGAGCAATGTGCAACCGCTCTTGATGCAAAGCGCATTTGACGCGGTATTGCAAGACCAACCGAAATATGCAAAAACGAGCCTGCACGTTGAAGTGCTTCCGATAAAAGTGAAGTGCGATTTATGCGGCACAGAAAGCGAAGTGGAACAGTATAAATTCATCTGCAAGAATTGCGGACGACCCAGCAGCAACGTAATTCAAGGCGAAGAAATGCTGATAACAAAAGTGGAACTCGAAAATTAAAATTATCACACAGAGAAACACGAAGAATACACGGAGCTACACTGAGATTTCTCTGTGAACCTCTGTGAAAAATCTCAGTGCAACTCTGTGGCACAACTAAAAAATAAAAGACTATGCAACCCAAAAGTAATCAAGCCCCAGTAGGCTCCATTCAGGACGAACATTTGTCCTTGCATTTGTTGAAAGCAAATGATTTTGTAGCGAAAGCTATTCGCGACAAACTCGCGCCGTACAACATCTTAGTCGTGAATTTATGTTCATCGCCGGGCAGCGGCAAAACCACGCTGTTGCAGGAAACGGGCAAACGTTTGAAAGATAAATTGAAAATGGGCGTACTCGTAGGCGACCCGGAAACGGAGCGCGACGCCGTGCGCATCAAGGAAGCCGGCGTGGATGCGCTGCAAATTGTTACGGGCGGAATGTGCCACATTGAAGCGCAGATGATTTTGCAGGCGTTAGACCATTTCGATTACGAAGATTTGGACGTGTTGTTCATCGAAAACGTGGGCAATTTGGTTTGCCCGGCGGCGTTTGATTTGGGCGAAGATTTTCGTGTTACTTTAATCTCCAGCACCGAAGGCGACGACAAGCCGAAGAAATATCCGCGTATGTTTTTAACCAGCGAATTGATGCTCGTGAGCAAAGCGGATTTGTTGCCTTACGTGCCTTTCAGCGTAGATGCCGTTACGCAGGATGCGCGCGACATTAACCCGAATCTGGAAGTAATTTCTATCAGCAGTTTGAACGGCGAAGGCTTGGATAAATGGTGCGACTGGCTGTTGACAAAAGTGAAAGAGAAGAAAGAAAGTGTTACGGTTGAATAAATTATTACACAGAGCAACTCCGTGCTACAACAAATATTATGAAAACAACTAAAAAAATAGTCGAACCGGATAACACCGCCGTAAGAACCGCGCTGTGGCGCGCTTTACACGTTTTGGCGGACGATAAACCGCATATTATTGAAGATACAATCGGACTGAAATTAATTGCGCCGAATGATGATTGGCAAGAACGTCCCGATATGAAATACACAAAACGTTTGCGCGCATCTATTGTCGCCCGCGCACGTTTTATCGAAGATTTGATTATTGAAGAAAGTAAACAAATTTATCAGTATGTCATTCTTGGTGCGGGTTTGGACACCTTCGCGCAACGCAGAAAAGAGATTGCTTCACAACTTGAAATATTTGAAATTGACCAACCCGATACATTGACCTGGAAACAGCAACGATTAACAGAACTTGGTTTTGATGTTCCGAAAAATTTACATTTTGTTCCCGTTGATTTTGAAAAAGAAAATTGGTACGACCGGTTATTGAAAGCAGGATTTGACAAGAACAAACCGGCTGTTATCGCGTGTACCGGCGTAACTTTATATCTTACAAAAGAAGCGATACTGGAAACTTTAAAACGAATTGCAACGCTTGCTTCGGGTTCTACATTGGCGATGAGTTTTTATTTGCCGATGAATTTATTGGACGAAGAAGACAAACCGATGCAGGAAATTGCGGAGAAAGGCGCACGTGAAGCAGGCACGCCGATGCTCAGTTTTTTTACACCCGAAGAAATCCTGAAACTCGCTGATGATGCGGGTTTCAAAGAAGCAAAAACAATTTCTACAAAAGATATGGAACAACTTTATTTCGCCAACAGAACAGATGATTTTTTACCCGCAAGCGGTGAAGTATTTTTGGTAGCGAAAATATGAATGGTTATTGCACAGAGAAACACCAAGCATACGCAGCGTTGCACAAAAATTTTCTCTGTAAATCTCTGTGAAAAATCTCCGTGCAACGCTGTGGTACAACTAATATTATGGAATCAACTTTTGCCATACAACTCAACGGAATTGTGCAAGGCGTGGGCTTTCGTCCGTTTGTATATAGAAGCGCGAAAACCTTTGGTATCACAGGCTTTGTGCGCAACGATAAAGACGGCGTTTTCATAGAAGCAAGCGGGAAAAATGTGGAAGCATTTTATCATCATATTTTAGAAAATGCGCCGCAGCAAGCAAAAATTATTTCCCATTCATTTCAAAAAACGGAAACAAAAAATTATCCTGATTTCCGAATTATAGAAAGCGAAGCAAAGCAAAACAATAAGCAACTTTTTATCACGCCGGATTTTGCGATGTGCGAAAATTGCCGCAAAGAATTACACGATGAAAATAATCGTCGCTATCATTATCCGTTCATCACTTGCACCGACTGCGGTGCGCGCTATTCTATTTTAAAAAAATTGCCTTTCGACAGGGAAAATACATCGATGCAAATGTTTCATCAATGCGATGAATGTTTGCAGGAATACAACGATGCGAGCGATATTCGTTTTTATTCGCAAACAAATTCCTGTAAGAAATGCGGCATTACGCTTTCCTTTTACAACAACAAAAACGAATTGCTTTCACAAGACGTTGAAGAAATTTTACAACAAATAAATGTTGCATTGCAATCAGGCAAAATCATTGCAGCAAAAGGCATCGGCGGATTTTTACTTTTGTGCGATGCGAATAATGAACAAGCCGTAAAAACATTACGCGCCCGCAAACACAGACCCACAAAGCCTTTCGCCGTAATGTATCCGAATTTGCAGCAAATAGAAAATGATTACGAAGTAAGCGAGGTTGAAAAAGAAATGTTGCAAAGTGCAGCCGCACCAATCGTTTTGCTGCAACCAAAGTCCCCCCTTTTGGGGGGATTTAGGGGGGCTGCGCCGAAGCTCAATCGCGTTGGCGTGTTCCTGCCTTACGCGCCTTTGTTGGAATTGATTCTTTCAAAATTCAATAAGCCTGTAATCGCAACAAGCGCCAACATTAGCGGCGACAGCATTGTTTACGACAATGAAAAAGCCTTGCAGGATTTACCGCAATTAGCCGATTTTATTTTATTGAACAACCGCGACATTACCATGCCGCAAGACGATAGCGTTATTCAGTTTTCTTCAAAGACAAAAACGAAAATTATCTTGCGCAATGGACGTGGATTTGCGCCAATTCATTTTTTAAATTGTCAAACTCATAAAACTATTTTCGCAAGCGGCGCGTTATTGAAAAGCAGTTTTGCACTCGCGCAAAACGATAGCATTTATGTAAGTCAATATCTAGGCAGCACCGATGAATACGATACGCAACAGACATATAAAAAAGTCGCGGAAAACTTTTTGAACCTGACTTCCGCGAAGATTGAAACGATAGTTTGCGACAAGCATCCCGATTATTTTTCCACACAATTTGCGAAGCAAAAAAGCGAAGAACAAAATATTTCGTTACAACAAATACAGCATCACAAAGCGCATTTCGCGGCTGTGCTGGCAGAAAATAATTTGTTGGAAAACAATGAAAAAATGCTCGGCGTGGTTTGGGACGGAACCGGACTTGGCGATGATGAACAAATTTGGGGCGGCGATTTTTTTTCTTATCAAAATAAAAAAATAGAACGAGTTTGTCATTTTGAATATGTGCCAAATTTGTTAGGCGATAAAATGGCGAAAGAGCCGCGTTTGTCTGCATTGAGTTTTTGTAAAGGAATGGCAGATGATATTTTGAAAGAAAAATTTACCGGGCAGGAATGGAACTATTTTCAAAAAATATTAAATAATAAATATGAAATAGTAACTTCTTCCTGCGGAAGACTGTTCGACGCCGTTGCAGCATTGTTAAACTTGTGCGACAAACAGAGCTATGAAGGCGAAGCCGCGTTGTACTTAGAAAATTTAGCAACGGAAAATTGGAAAAAATTTTCTAATTTTATGGAAGATTATGATGTGCATTTTGATGAAGAAAAAATTTCTGTTCAAACAATTCTCAAACAAATTATCAGCGACATTAAGTGCGGCGAAAATAAAGGAAAGATTGCATTAAAATTTCATCTCAGTTTGGTAGAAATGATTGAAACGGTTGCTCGTAAAAACGAGTTCAAAAAAATTGCATTCAGCGGCGGGGTGTTTCAAAACAGTTTGTTGGTAGATTTAATAAAAATAAAATTGGAAAAGAAATACCAATTGTTTTTTCATCAAAAATTATCGCCGAATGATGAGAATATCTCGTTCGGACAAGTGATTTTCCCGCTGATTGCGCAGATAGACACAGAATAAAATTTGCGAAGATCAGTGTTCTCTGCGGGAGCAAAGAAATAAAAATGACTGAAAATGAAATTTCATACAAAATCAGAGGCGCCATTTTTCAAGTATATAATAAATTAGGACCGGGTCTGTTGGAATCAGCTTACGAAGCAACTTTGAAATATGAATTAGAAAAAGAAGGATTAAACGTTCAATCACAAGTTGCCTTGCCGCTTATTTATGATGAAATAAAAATGGACGTAGGTTACAGAATAGATTTGTTAGTTGAAAATAAAGTAATAATAGAAATTAAGTCTGTTGAAAATTTGACAGAAGTTCATCACAAACAAGTAATCACTTATCTAAAAATATCAGGAAAGAAATTAGGCATCTTAGTAAATTTTAATAGTACAGAAATAGACAAATCAATATTTAGAAAAGTAAATGGATTATAAAATTTTCCCACAGATTTCGCAGATAAACGCAGAATAAAAAATCTGCGAAAATCAGCGTTATCTGCGGGAACTAAAAACAAAAATTATGTGTTTAGCAATTCCCGGAAAAATTCAAAGCATCGAAACCATTCACAACGGAACGGTGCGCATGGCAAAAGTGTCGTTTGGCGGCATCGTTAAAGAAGCGAGTTTGGAAATGTTGCCGACTGCCGATGTGGGCGATTATGTACTCGTACACGTTGGCGTTGCCATCAGTAAAGTTGATGAAGCTGAAGCGGCAAAGTCGTTTGAATATTTAAAAGACATCGGCGAAATTGATGAGCTGATTGAACATACGCAAGTGTAAATATGAAATCAGAAATATGAATGATGAAATAATTTGAGGTATGCTCTCATTTCCTATTTCATAACTCATATTTCATATTTAAAATAACATGAAATACTTAACTGAATACCGCGACGCAGACGTTGTTGAAAAATACATCAACGAGTTGCACAAAATAACCACGCAACATTGGAACATTATGGAAGTGTGCGGCGGGCAAACACACTCTTTGGTAAAAAATGGTTTGCTTTCGATGATGCCCGACAAAATCAATATGATTCACGGACCGGGCTGTCCTGTGTGCGTTACGCCATTGAACCTGATTGACAAAGCCATTTATCTGGCGGAAGAAAAAAACGTCATTCTTTGTTCTTTCGGCGATATGCTGCGCGTGCCGGGAAGCAAAAAAAGTTTGCTCGAAGCCAAAGCCAACGGCGCCGATGTTCGTATTTTATATTCGCCTTTGGAAGCCGTAAAAATTGCCAAAGACAACCCCAATCGTGAAGTGGTTTTCTTCGCCGTAGGTTTTGAAACCACAGCGCCGGCAAATGCTCTGAGCGTGTTGCACGCGGCACGCGAAGGCTTGAAAAATTATTCCATTCTCACTTCGCACGTTCTTGTTCCGCCTGCGATGGAAGCCATTCTTAGCGACGATACCAACATTGTGCAAGGCTTTCTCGGCGCGGGACACGTTTGCACCATTATGGGCTTGGAAGAATATTATCCCATTGTGGAAAATTATAAAACGCCGATTGTGGTTACGGGCTTTGAACCTGTTGATTTGCTGCAAGGCATTGTAATGTTGATTAAACAACTGGAAAAAGGCGAATACAAATTAGAAAATCAATACAGTCGCGTGGTAAATGAAAATGGAAATGAAGCTGCGCGAAATATAATGGAACAAGTGTTTGAAACGTCCAGCCGCGAGTGGCGCGGCATCGGTACCATTCCTTACAGCGGCTTTGATGTGAAAAAAGAACTGGAACAATTTGATGCGAATAAAAAATTTACCATCAACATTCCAAAAGCCGAAGAAAGCAAAGAATGTATTGCGGGCGAAGTGTTGCGCGGCAAAAAGAAACCGAACCAATGTCCCATGTTTGGAACGAAGTGTACGCCCACTTTTCCGCTTGGCGCGCCAATGGTTTCCAGCGAAGGCGCGTGCGCCGCATATTATCATTTTTCGCAGGCGGGAGAATTGCAGGAAGCGTAATTTTTTGCCAAAAGGCAAATGCTGCGCGCGCAACTATTGCTACCTTTGCTGTATGGAAGAACTCACAAATTTCATTTTACAGTTCGGCAATTTGAACACGCAACAAATTGAATTGATTGCAAAAAAAGCAATGGAAATAGAATTGCACAGAGACGCATATTTTTCCGAGGCAGGAAAAGTTCCCCGGCAAGTCGGCTTTATTTTGGAAGGTATTTTGCGCGTGTGTTATTATGACAATAAAGGCGAAGAAGTTACGAAGTATTTTATTGATGAAAATCATTTGATTGTGGATTGGCATCATTTTGAATCAAACATCGCTGCATCCGAATATGTGCAGGCAGTCACGGATTGTAAAATGCTGATATTTTCTAAACAACATTGGGAAGAACTTTCCGATACGATTGTTGGCTGGGATAATATTGTGCACAAAATTATCCGAAAAGCATTGTCTGAAAAATTAGACAGAAGAAGTCCATTGGTTTCGGAAGATGCAACTACACGTTATCTCACGTTTATAGAAAAATTTCCATCCATTGCAAACCGCGTTCCGCTTTCTTATATCGCGTCTTACTTAGGCATTACGCAATCGTCGCTGAGCAGGATAAGAAAAAATATCCGTTAAATTTTTCATCGGAAAACAATTGCATCAAATATCCATATCTGTTTCAAAATGTCCAATCAATATTTTTTAAAAAATTCTGTCAAGGAAGAATATTAAAATTGCAACTCCGACAAAAATAATTATTGATAGAACAACAGGAGTATAATTAACTAAAATACTTGCGGTTAAATAGATAACAGCGACTACCGCTAAAGTATAAATTACCCAATTGCTTTTTGCTTCAACTACAATTTCTGTCTGATTTTGCTTGGAGTATAGCGATACAAATATTTTTGTTAAGCTCTTATCAATTCCACCTCTGCCAAACATTCTTGCAAGTTTCGACATAAAAACGAATTGAGGCGGTTCAAAATTTTTGAAAGAGCCGAACATACCATAACTCGACGTATAAAATGGAGCATCCGCAATATTTTGCAGCAGCTTTAAAGTTTCCTCATACGATTTATCAATCAAATATTCTTTCGTATTGCGCAATGATTTTATCACAGAAAAACCTATTTTTAAATAAGATATCAACGAAGCTAATTATTTTCTAACTTGGCACTATAAATAAATTCAATTAATGGACTACATAGATTACTATAAAATTCTCGGTGTAAATAAGAACGCTTCAGAAGCCGATATTAAAAAAGCATACCGAAAATTGGCGCGCCAATATCATCCCGATTTAAACCCGAACAACGACGAAGCGAAGAAGAAATTTCAACAAATCAACGAAGCAAACGAAGTCTTGAGCGATCCCGAAAAGCGCAAGAAATACGACCAGTATGGCAAAGACTGGGCGCACGCCGAAGCATTTGAAAAAGCCCGTAGCGAGCAACAGAGCTATTCACAACAAAATTATCAGGGCGGTACAAGCTTCAACGACTTCGGCGGCGAGTATGATTTTTCGGATTTCTTTTCGTCCATGTTTGGCGGCGGCGAATCTCGCGGAAGACGAAGCCGTACACAGTTTCGGGGGCAAGATATTAACGCAGAGTTTGGTCTCGATTTGAAAGACGCATACAAAACACACAAGCAAGTTTTTACAGTAAACGGAAAAAATATCCGCATTACCATTCCCGCAGGAATTGAAAATGACCAGACCATAAAGCTTGCCGGACATGGCAGCGAAGGCATTAACGGCGGACCAAACGGCGATTTGTACATTACGTTCAAAATCAGTAATAGCACGGCTTTCAGACGGCAGGGAAATGATTTATTTCTCGATGTTGAATTGCCTTTATACACAGCCGTTCTCGGCGGCGAACAAATTGTGGAAACCTTCGACGGCAAAGTAAAACTCAAAGTTTTGCCCGAAACACAAAATGGCACAAAAGTAAAACTCAAAGGCAAAGGATTTCCCGTTTACAAGCACGACGGAACTTTCGGCGATTTGTATGTAACATATCAAATCAAGTTGCCTACACATTTGACCGAAAAAGAAAAAGCATTATTTACCGAACTCTCAAAATTGCGCAGCAATGGATAATCATTTAATTCCCGTGCAGCACCTTTGCACACATTATCATGCGGAAGTTTCATTTGTACAATCGTTACACGACTATGGCTTGATTGAACTCACAACAATTGAAGAAAGTTATTTTGTAGATGAGGAGCAACTCAAAGCCGTCGAGCGCATGATTCATTTGCATTATGACCTTGACATAAATATTGAAGGCATTGATGCCATTCAACACTTAATAAATCGAGTGGATGATTTGAATAAAGAATTAACTGCGCTTAGAAACAAGCTGCGCCGTTACGAATAATTTTGATATGCTACGCAAATATTTTATCCAATCTAATATTCTTCTCATCCTCACACACATCGTCGGATGGATATTATTTTTGTCTTTGCCCATAATTTTTTTAGGAGCCGGTCGGAATGATATAAATATTACTATTCAAACATTTCTTTTAGGTGCAGCATACTGGATGTATGTTTTACTATACGGCAGCATTTTTTATTTACACAATTATCTTCTGTTTCCCCGCCTGTACTTGGGCACTCATAAGATATTCTATTTTCTTATTTTAATTTTGTTGGGTATTGCTATTCTTGTTATAAAGCCTTTTGATGCCATAATGGATTTACGAGAAAATAGCAATAATCAAACAAGAATAATAACATCGCCTTACACTCCGCCGCCAATGCTGCCGCAAAACGATATGCGGCAGAATATTCGCCATAAATTGCCGCGCGATAGCAATTTTCAAAACCGACCATTCAATAAAAGGCATCAGGATATTGTTGGATTTGTGCTGTATTTATTATTAATTGCATTAGGAGCGTTAATTGAAGGTTCTAAAAAATTACGAAATACCCAACAACAATTGTTGCAAACGGAAGCTGAAAAATCAAAAGCCGAGCTTATATTTTTAAAAGCACAAATAAATCCGCATTTTATTTTCAATACCCTCAACAATATTTATTCGCTTGCAGCATCGGAAAGTAAAGAAACGTCCGAAGCTATTTTAAAACTTTCAGGCATTATGCGCTACATTACCGACAATACAGAAAATACATTCGTACTGTTTACCGATGAAATTCAATGTATTGATGATTATATTTATCTTCAACGATTGCGCTTAGGAAAAAATGCAGCATTGAATTATACCGTCAGCGGCAACACAGAAGGGAAAAAAATTGCTCCATTGATATTGATAAGTTTTATTGAAAATGTTTTCAAATACGGCATTAGTAAACATCAGCATTCTCCGGTTAAAATCGACATCGCAATAAACAACCATACGCTTACATTCAATTCAGAGAATAAAATATTTCGCAATAATGCAGAGGGAACAGGATTGGGCATTGCCAACACAAAGAAACGCCTTGACTTGATGTACACAGAAAAATACACGCTGAATATCGACAAAGAAAATAATCTGTTTAAAGTAACTCTTATTTTAAAACTAAACGAATAACTATGCCTTTTACCTGCATTGCTATTGACGACGAACCTTTGGCTCTAAAACTTATCGAAGGATATATTCGGCGGATGCCGCAACTTAAACTGATTCAAACATTTGAAGATGCCATTGCGGGCAGCGAATTTATACGCCATCATGCAGTCGATATTTTATTTATAGACATAGAAATGCCCGATATATCCGGACTTGCGCTCGTGAGCGCATTGAGCGAAAAACCTCAGGTTATTTTTACGACAGCATACAAAAATTTTGCTTACGAAGGATTTGAACTGGACGCCGTGGATTTTTTGCTGAAACCCATCAGCTTTGAACGATTTAAAAAAGCCGTAAACAAAGCTGTCGATGCTATTGAAAAAAAGACGATACGCAACAATGAAGCCGAGCATTTCTTTATCTGGAGTGAATATAAACAAGTTAAAATAATAACATCGCACATTTTGTATATCGAAGCCAAAGACGATTATGTGTGTGTTTATCTGAAAAACGCACGTCCTGTACTAACATTGATTACACTAAAAGAAATGCTCACAAAACTGCCTGCCGATAAGTTCCTTAGAATACATCGCAGCTACATTATACCGTTGTATGAAATACAAGAAGTATCGGGTAGAAAGGTGCGCTTGCATTCAGGCAAAGAATTTCCTGTCAGCAACAGCTATTACAATGAGTTCAAAAATACCTTGAATCCTAAGAACACCTAATCTCGGATACCGACACAAAACACGCATTTATCGGTACTCTTATTTATCTTGTTTTTCATCAATGTATGTTTATCCGAAACATACGAATATGGAAAGGAAAGCTTTTCTCAAACACACATTTTCGGCATTAGGTATTTTTGCCGTTGCCCCAATAATCAAATCTTGTAATAAAGCAGGGAGCGCATTGCAATCCGATTCAGACAATGACTCAATGGGGCAAGGTTCAGGTACAGCTTCAAGTGTAGCTGCTGATACATCCTGTACTGTTACACCATCCGAGATTGAAGGACCTTTTCCCACACATTCGCCCGCGAGCTATATACGAAGCGACATCCGGAAAGGCGACGGCATAGGAACAACGCTTACTTCGGTTATCACGATCGTAAATGTAAACGACAATTGCGCAGCATTGGAAAATGTATATGTGGACATCTGGCACTGCGATGTAAACGGAGACTACTCCGAATACGGCGACACACAAATGCAATCGAACAATTACACAAACCTGCATTGGCTGCGCGGTCGGCAACAAACCGACTCCAATGGACAGGTAAAATTCATTTCTATTTTCCCCGGCTGGTATCAAGGTCGCGCTACGCATATTCACGCGCATATATTTGACCAGTCCGGCAATACGTTGTTAGTAACTCAAATTGCTTTTGACGACGATTTGTGCAAAACAGTCAATACTTCCGGCTCAGGCTACGGCTATACAAAAGGCATGAGTGGTTATACTTATAATAATGCCGATAACGTATTTAGCGATGGCTTTACAAAAGAATTATCCGCCGTTACCGGAAGTCTTTCAGAGGGCTTTCAATTGAGCATTACCATTCATGTAAAAGCATAAATTTATAACTATGATAAAACAACAAACAGCCGGAAAAATATATCCCGCCGAAATGTGGAGCCATCACAAATCATCAGCATTAACGGCATATGCCATGTGTTTATACAATGAAGAAAAACGACAACATGAAAATGTACCATTGCTCGAATTTAACAACGAAATTATCGCAGCCGAACATATTATATCTTTTGAGGCATACTGCTCACAAATATTGTTTTTGTTGCCAATACATGGCTCGCTAAAATATTCCGATTCACACGACTCTTCGTATGTAATCAGTCCTGAAACGTTCTTTGCGCAGGAATTACACAAAGGAGACAAGATAGAAGTTTCAAATATCCATTCAGTTGGTGTTAACTACATTCGGATTATTATGAATACAGACGTTGTGTTTCCCCTCTCAACCGAAATAAATTCATACAACACAGAGAACCCCCGTAATAAAAACAGACTGATAAAGATTTTTAAAACAGGACATCCTGCTGTAATTGGTTCATTCAAAAAAATAAGTATCGGGAAGTTTGCAGAACGCGGCAACGCAACCTATATCTTAAAGAACAAAAACGATATAAAATGCCTGTTTTATGTAATCAGCGGCGAATTTGAAATTGGCGGGAGACTGCTGCATAAGAAAGACGGGCTGATACTCTGGAATACCGACTCAATAGAAATAGAATCCTTGTGCCCGGATGCTATACTTTTAGTAATCGAATACGGCTACATATAAAATAAACTGATTATTAATTAAAAATTTGTGCTTCTTGAACTGACCGTCGTACATCCAACCAACTGCGGCGCGCGGTCGGAGAATGATTGATAATACACCAGGATTGTATAATTGTTTTCCGTAAGCCAGTTATTACCTTCGGTTAAAGAAAAAGTGGGCATGGCATTATTTGCATCTTTGGTTACATACATGTAATTGTAATAACCTTGCTTCAGTAATAAACTCGTTTCATAACAATTTTTGTCTGCATCAAATGTCATTTCATTTTCATCACTATAATTATAGTTATTCATTTGTCCCACAATGTAAACGTCTTTATTTGCAAATTCTTTTCCATCGGGCGGAACAAAAGAAAAATGCACACGTGCATAATCGCCTTGTGATTGCACATTAATTTGTTCGGACGCAGCAATATTGAAAAATCCATTATAGTCTTTATACGGCAAATAATCTTCGTCCGCTCTTGATTTATCAGGTTTTACATATACATCAAAAGGTATCTTCGACACATCCACACTTCCTACCCTTTCGCTTTGATAACGAAAACTTTGTAAATCAACCCAGCGATATTCTTTTCCTGCCTGAAATATAACATCCCGCTCGCCGTTGTATTCGTACACCGAGCCGCGCATGAACGAAGGCTGCAAGTCAGTTATTGCATTGTCCCAGCGAAAGTTCTGCAACACCACTACTTTCAATTGTTGCAGCGGATTGGATATTTGTAAATGAGAAACATCAATACTAAACTGAACTTTTTGATATGTGTTTAGTTTGGCATTGTCAAACGGCTGCTGAACTTCTGCCGAAACAGAAATTTTTGAATCCACAATCAACATTCGCCGTGTAAAAATCAATTGTGAAGTGTCGCCGTCTTCAAAAATTTTTAAGATATAATTGCCGCTTTTTACGGGCATACAATTCTGCTGCGGTAGAGAAATTGTGTAATGAATGTATTTTGTTTTTGCGTAGGATGAATATGTGTATTTCGATATTTTGTCCTGCGAAAATCCTTTGAGATAAGTGAACGTAGAAACATCAACCGGCTGCCAGTCCGCATCGCAAAGCTGGAAGGTGTAATAATAATTTTTAGGCGAAGCTGCAAAATCGTCAAAGTCTAATTGCAGCGAATTTTGCGTCCCCAAATTAACCATCGGGTAACTCCATTGACTGCCGTTTGCAGAAAACTGAATGCCGTGAATATTAGGATTATAAACAGCATCGGTAAGCGATTGTGCATTTACTTCTTGAAAAAACAGAAAGCAAAAAAACAATGTCGCGCAGAAAATATTTTTCAAGTACAAAATCTTTTTTTTATTTTCTCAAAAATAAACTTTGTTGCGAAAACAAAAAAGCCCCGCAAATGCGAGGCTTATAAAAATAAATTGTATGCCCAAACTAATGAAACACATAACGGAAAGCAATACCAAATCTTCCTCCGTCGAAATATGAGCCATGTGTAACTCTCCACGACGGGCGCCAGTCAAAACCAAAACCCAAAGGAACATCGTGAATTTTATATTCCAGACCTATTTGCGGACGAACAGCGAAATCGGTAAAGCCATGCCCGAAAGAAACCTGCGGACCTACGCCGATATTCCACAACAATCCGCCGGCATTTCGAATACGTTGATTGTATGAATACTCCGCACCAATAGATGTAAAACCACTGCCAAACAACAACAAACCTTGTATGGCATCTTTGCCTGTAACAAAATGTTTAATGCTCGGACCGACTGCTGTTCCGTCGCCGGCGTCGATAAATAAACCACCTGCTGTCTTGTACGTAGCTTGCGCGGAGACTTTTGTTCCGATTGCCGCTGTCATCAATACAAAAAATGCTAAAAATAATTTCTTCATAGTAAATAGTTTTTAGATGATTAATTTTTTCTATCTATCACATCGCAAATATGAAGCCAAAATTTTTTTGAAGTCAACCACACTCATTATCAGCAAATTGAAAATAAAAAGTTAATGTCCAAAAATAAGTGTAGCGAAAGAATATACTCGTACGTTACACATAGTGTAATCAAAAAATTTTTACAAGAATGAAACAGAAAATCAATTCTTCAATAACAGTGAAAATCGCAGCTTGTATAGCAGCAATAAGTATTATTTTTTCCTCTTGCCTCGACAATGACAAAAATTACGGAACAGAAGTTCAGGTTGCCGGCATCGCGTTAATCAATGCTGCGCCGGGTTCGCCCAACCTTGATTTAATAGGCGATGGACAACGGGAAATTTTGCCGCAACCTTTTGCTTATGACAGCGCAATAGCATATCTTCCTGCGTATCCGGGTTTCAGAGTATTTGGATTTACATTACACAATTCATACAATCTTTTGGCTTCACAACAGTTTTATTTGCATCCCGGAGATGCGTATTCCATTTTCCTTGCAGATACGTTGGGCAATGCAAAATTGTTCGGCTTTAAAGACAGCTTGCACTTATCCGATTCCTCGAGAATAGGTATTCGCTTTGCAAATATGTCGCCCAACTCTACTTCACTGGATTTGTATATAACCGATTCAACTAATTCATTAGTTAATAATATTGCATTCGGTAAAGCATCTGATTTTACAAATATTGCAACGCCGGTATCGGGGAAAATTTCTTTCCAAATAAAAGAAAACGGCAGTAATACCGTTTTGGCAACGCTTCCTGAAACAGAAATAAAGAAAGGAAGAATATATACGGTGTGGGCAAAAGGATTTGAAAATGCAACGGTTGACAGTCTGAAAGCAGGTCTTTCCATTATGCGGAATAAATAAAACAGCCGGTAAAATAATAAAACATTTTTCCTGAAGAATAAATAAGAAATTTGCCATAAACAGAAAGCAGTACCGCGAAGAATGACAATAAACACACCCGGCATTGAGGAAATGATACAAGGCTGTAAAAACAATGACGTCCGCTCGAAAGAGCTGATGTATAAAACTTTTTACGGTTATGTAATGGGTGTGGTTGTGCGTTATGTAAACAAAATCAATGATGCGGAAGAGCTGGTTAATGACTGTTTTATAAAAATATTCAAATACATAGAAGCCTTTGAAAGCCGCGGCAGCTCGCAGGACGAATATTATAAATCGTTCAAAGGCTGGATTGCGAAAATTGCCTCGCGCACGGCGATAGACCAATTGCGGAAAGACAAGAAAAACTTTGTAACAGATGCGCTTGATAAAACCGAATACCGCATAACGCCGGTTCAGGTATCGCACAATATCGATATCAAAGACATTTTGCGATTATTGGACAAGCTGCCGCAAGCGCACAGACTGGTGTTCAACCTGTACGAAATAGAAGGTTTTTCGCACGATGAAATTTCGAAAATATTAAAGATACCGGCAAGCAGTTCGCGCGTATTTCTTACAAGGGCAAAAAATAAATTGCGCGAATTGTATGTACAAATATTCAACCAGCATGTTGGAAAATAAATTAGACGGATGATGAACAAAAAAGATTTAATTGAACAAATAAAAGACCGGCTTCAGGCGCACGAAGAAGATTATGCGCCCGGAGCATGGGAACAGTTTGTTCAATACGAAAAAAGCAAAAAGAAGCGTCCTTTGTTTTGGGCTGCGGCTGCAAGCATATTGCTATTGCTTGGCACCGGCGCATTCTATTATTTGAATACACTAAAAAATAATATTGCGCAGCAAGCTTTGGTTACGAATAAAAATAGCGACAATCAAATTCCGCAAGTTGCGGCAAAAACAGATTCCGCACAAAACACGCATAACGCTTTTTCACAAAACAAAAGCGTTGCATCATCGTCTGCATCATCTCTATCTTCTACTCAAAATATCGTTATCAGTCATCCGAACAATTATTCTTCAACCCAACAACAAATTATAAAAGATACATCATCCGTTATCAAAAATATTTTACCGCAACACGCTGATACAAATACAACTCAGCAATTGGCAAATA
Organism: Arachidicoccus sp. BS20; assembly: GCF_001659705.1. NCBI lineage: Bacteria > Pseudomonadati > Bacteroidota > Chitinophagia > Chitinophagales > Chitinophagaceae > Arachidicoccus > Arachidicoccus ginsenosidimutans. Next base: position 34,481 of record NZ_CP015971.1, on the reverse strand, counting down.
ATAATGAACAGGAGCAAAACAGCGACAGCGGAAAACTTAATTATATGTCCACCGATTTTCCTTTTAAAAGTAAAAGAAAATCTATTGCTCTTGCCAACCGTTGGTTAATGGATGTTGTAGTTGCTCCGTCCGTAAGCAACAGCAACAAGCTGAACATGGGCTACGGCGTTGCAGTTGGTTATAAACTTTCTCAAAGGTTATCCATTAATTCGGGGCTGTCTTATTCACAGCTTACGGCAGTTAACAGCAATTCAAATTCGGTAGGCATTGCCAGCAGTTCTGCTCCGTCCGTGGAAACGAATGTTACAGGCTTGAGCGTGCCACTCGAATTTCGTTACAATCTAAACCAAAAATGGTATGTAAGCGCAGGAGCCTCGGCAATGGCAGTTTTGTCCAATAAACAACATACGACTTATATTGCCAACAGTATAGCGACAGACGCATTCACTTCAAAAAACGGGAATCTGTTTGCAACGCAAAATGTAATAGCGCCGCCGAAAGTTGCAACAAGTGCACTTGAACAATCGCAAGGAAATCAAAACTTTGCAGGTTTTTTAAATTTCTCACTCGGCTTTAAACAGCAGCTTAGCAAAGGCACAAAGTTTTCGATAGAGCCGTTTATCAGCATTCCTGCGACCAACAATTTCTCCAAACAAAATGTACACTTATCCAATGCAGGCGTAAGGTTGAAAATAGGTTTGTAAAAAAACCATTTGTTAAACATTTAAAAAAATGTGCTTTACACGATTAAAGTACGAAAACTTTCGTACATTTGAACTACGAAATATTTCGTACTTCAAAAATCATTCATCAAATGGCAAAGCAAATCAAACTTACCGAAAGCGAATCTGAAATATTGCAAATTCTCTGGGAGCTTGGTCCGGCAAGCGTTCGCGAAGTACATGAAGCTTTGAACAAAATCAAAGACACAGGCTACACCACTACTTTGAAACTGATGCAAATCATGCATGAGAAAAACCTGCTTACGCGCGACGACAAAGCGAGAGTTCATATCTACAAGCCCGCCATCTCTTTAAAAGCAGGGCAACAGCAAGCCGTAACCAAGATTATCAAAACCATGTTCAAAGGTTCCCCGGCTCAGTTGGTAATGCACGCGCTCGGCAATCATCGTCCGTCAAAAGAAGAACTTGATGAGATAAAAAAATATTTAAAAGAATTGGAAAAAAATTCATGAGCCGTGAGACACAAGTTGTGAGTACAAGTTCTCACGACAGACGATTCACGCTGCATAACATAAAAAATAACCGATAACAAAAAACAGGGAAATATGAATATCATCAACACGCTCTCCTCTCCTGTTTTCAAGGCTTTAGGCTGGAGCTTGCTGCATAGCTTATGGCAGGCGCTTGCTTTTTATGTTTTAGCACGGTTAATTTTATCAGTCGTAAAAAACGCTGCTGCAAAAACAAAATATCTTATCGCGTATGCATCGCTGAGCATGATGATAGTTTGCGTTGTATTTACTTTCCTGCAACAATTGAAAATGCAGGAAAAGGCTTTAGCCCTGACAAATTTCAGCAATACTGATTTATCTGAAACTATGATTACGGCTTCATTTCAGCATCATCTTCCGCACACGAAAATGTTTTATTTTGAACAGGGAATGCCTTTTATCGTGTTGTTTTATTTAATCGGCGTTCTTATTCTCGGATTGAGGTTCATTAATAATTACCGACAAGTAATTTTTCTGAAAACAAAAGGATTAATTGAAGTAAACCACTTGTTGGAAGAAAAAATACGACACCTTGCTGCGCAACTAAATATTTCATCGTCATTCAGATTTTTTCTATCAAAATATGCGGATGCTCCCGTGATGCTTGGAGCGCTGAAACCGATGATTCTGTTACCTGTTGCATTTCTCAATAATTTATCTGTTGAAGAAACGGAAGCGATTTTACTGCACGAACTCGCACACATTCGCCGAAACGATTACCTGCTCAATCTGCTGCAATCTGTGATTGAAACGATTTTATTTTTCAATCCGTTTGTTTGGTTGATTTCAAAAATCATTCGTGAAGAAAGAGAAAAATGCTGCGATGAAATTGTGATTGAATTTGCCGAACCGAGAACTTATGCGCAAGCATTGCTTTCGCTGGAACAAGCCGAAAAGCCCGTACTGACGCTGGCTGCGGGCGATAAACAATATCAACTTTTAAACCGGATAAAAAATTTTACCATGAAAAAAAATCACATCATCAGCGCGAAACAAAAAACGCTGAGCGTCCTAATTGTAGCGTTAGGTATCTTTTCCATTGCATGGCTTTCGCCGAAAGAAATACACGATAACAAAAAAATGTTGTTGACAAAAAAAATCAAAGGAACATCGCCACATTTATTCAACATCGACACAGCAATAATTTCCACGCCGCCCACTCCCATAATTGCTTCGCCTGCACCGCCGGCAATGCCCCGTAATATCAGTATAAGCAAAATAGCTCCACCATCCACGCCAAATGTTCAATTACCGGTACCTCCTAAAAACTTAATGGATTCTGTTCCTCATTTCGATAGCGCTAAAGCCAACAGATATTTCCATAGTGCAGAATGGAAAAAATATCAACATGATTTGCAGGAGAACACCGCCAAAATCAGAGAATTTTACAAGAGTAAAGAATGGGAAAATTATCAAGATAGCCTAAGAGCAAATATCGCCAAAATCAGTGAGTTCTACAATAATGACGCGTGGAAAAAATATCAGAACGAATTAAAAGCCCAAGCCGCTAAAATCCAAAACTTTTACAATAGCGACAAGTGGAAAAATTATCAAAAAAACTTACAAGCCCACCTTGCTAAAAACCTGAACGCACTCAACAGTAAAGAATGGAAACAACAACAAACAGAAATCAATAAACAACTTGCAACAATACAGAAAACCATGAACAGCAAAGATTGGAAAGAGAAACAAACTGCCATAGAAGCTCAATCAAAAAAACTACAAGACTATTTCAATAGTCCCGAATGGAAAAAACGACAGCAAGATATTCAAAACAAAACACAAAACATGAGTAAATATTTTCAAAGCAAACAGTGGAGACTACAACAAAAAGCCATTGAAGAACAATCAAAAAAACTGCAGGACTATTTCAATAGCCCGGAATGGAAAAAGCAACAAGAAAGAATACAGCATGTAACAGATTCTTTGAGTGCCTATAACAATAATGCAATGATGCAAGTTCTACAAACATATAAAGAAGCTATGACAGACGCGAATCAATAGATTTTCTAACATTATTTTTCAATTTATTAACTATCCTTGTGCATCAATGTTTGCACAAGGATTTTTAGTTTATTATCTTAGCGACCGTTAATTTTACAAAACTGTTTCTCATCTCAAAAATTTATTAAACTGTAATCGCTTTATCAATTTAAAGTATGAAAAAACTGATTCCTGTTTCGTTTATCATTTGTATGCTTGTGTCGTGCAGCAGCAATCTCAAACAAAGGAAAAAATCGGTAACGCCAACCGATTATCCCGTGCTTACGCTTACGCCGCGCAATGCTACAACTTATACCGATTATCCTGCCACTGTTCAGGGCGAGCAGGTAGTTGAAATAAGACCGAAAGTGGATGGTTATCTGGAAAATATTTTGATACCGGAAGGCGCAACCGTGCATCAGGGAGAGTTGCTTTTTCAAATCAGCAATCCGCAATTTGAACAGGATAAAATTACGGCGGAAGCCGCCATTAAAAGCGCAGAAGCCAATGTAGCTGCCGCCCGCATGAATGTTGAGAAAGTAAAACCATTAGTTGAAAAAGATATTGTAAGCAAATACGAACTTGATGCAGCACAATATACTTTGCAATCACAACAAGCTTCGCTGGCACAAGCGCGCGCATCGCTTGCCAATGCCGAAACAAATATCGGCTATACACAAATTCGCAGTCCGCACGACGGCGTTATCGGTTTAATACCTTACAAAATAGGCGCATTGGTCAGCAGCACTACCGCAAGTCCGCTAACCACTTTGTCCAGCGCGGGGAATGTATTTGCTTATTATACCATGACGGAAAAACAATTATTGGATTTCTATAAACTCATGCCCGGCAAAACCATTTCTGACAAGCTGCAACACATTCCGCCGGTAAGTTTGATTTTGGCAAATGGTTCGGAATATCAGCACAAAGGAAAATTAGAACCTGCCAGCGGATTGATAAGCACATCTACCGGAACGGCAAATTTCAAAGCAACTTTTCCAAACCCCGAAGGATTGATTCCGAGCGGTGCAAGCGCCACAGTGCGTGTGCCAAGATATTTTGACTCTGCATTAATTATTCCACAAAGCGCCACCTTTCAGATACAGGATAAAATAGTAACGTATGTTTTAAACGACAGCAGTAAAGTAGTAACTAAAACTATCGGTGTAAGTCCTACAATGGACGGACAGTTTTATATCGTTACAGAAGGTCTGAAAGTGGGCGACAAAATTGTGCTTGGCGCAACTAACCTGAAGGATGGCTTTGAAGTAAAGCCTCTTCCATTAAATGTGGACAGTTTATATAGTTCTGTTGATACCACCAACTCCAATCGGTAATTAATAATTAAAAATTAGTAATTAATAATTCAGCATTTTCATCATCAAGCATTGCAAGTGAACAATCCATAATTACTAATACTTAATTCAAAATTTATTTATGCTAAAAAAATTCATTGAACGACCTGTATTAAGTACGGTAATTTCTGTTTTAATTGTACTGCTGGGAGTTTTGGGATTGGTAAAATTACCCATTGAACAATACCCGGATATTGCACCGCCCACGGTTCAGGTAAGCGCTTCTTATGGCGGCGCCAATGCACAAACCGTAATGAATACGGTTATCATTCCGCTTGAACAACAAATCAATGGCGTGGAAGATATGACGTATATGACTTCTACTGCAACCAATACCGGGCAAGCAAATATCAGTGTGTACTTTGATGTGGGTCGCGATCCGGACCAGGCGGCTGTGGATGTATCCAACCGTATTTCTGCCGTAATGAGTAAATTGCCCGCAGTAGTAGTGCAAAGCGGTGTTACGGTGCGCAAGCAACAATCGAGTAATCTGCTAATCTTAGCATTGTACAGCGATAAACCGGCTTACGACCAAACCTTTCTGCAAAACTATGCGTACATCAATATTACGCCACAACTTTCCCGCGTAATGGGCGTAGGTGCGGCAAATGTATTCGGTTCGCAAATGACTTACGCCATGCGTATATGGCTGAAACCCGATGTAATGGCAACCTACGGTGTATCAACCTCCGATGTTACCAATGCACTGAACGAACAAAATGTTCAGGCAGCACCCGGAACTTTTGGATTGAATGACAACCAGTCTTTCAACTATGTAATCGTTTACCCTGGAACACTCGTTTCGCCGGAACAGTTTGGCAATATCATTATCAAGGCAACAGGTAACGGGCAATATTTAAGGCTGAAAGATATAGCAAGAGTCGAACTGGGTGCGCAAAGCTATACCGGCTCATCCGTAATTAATGGAAAGCAGGCCGTAGCCATTGCCATTAATCAAACGCCCGGTTCTAACGCACACGATGTAATTATCAACTGCGAGAAGGTAATGTCCGATGCCGCAAAATCTTTTCCTGACGGAATTAAATATGTGCCTTTGGTGGACATCAATATGTTCCTGAATGCCTCTATTGACAAAGTGCTTCACACATTAGTCGAATGTTTTCTGCTGGTATTTTTAGTAATCTTATTTTTCCTGCAGGATTTGCGTTCAACCATCGTTCACGGCATATCCGTTCCTGTCGCTATTATAGGCACTTTTTTCTTTTTGTATTTGTTCGGGTACAGCATCAATCTGCTCACTTTATTTGCATTAGTACTGGCAATCGGCATTGTAGTGGACGATGCGATTGTAGTGGTGGAAGCCGTGCATGCGAAACTCGAAAATGGCTACACATCTCCGCGCAAAGCCGCCATTGACGCCATTAAAGAAATCGCTCCGGCAATTGTATCAATTACTTTAGTAATGTCGTCGGTGTTTTTGCCGGTAACATTTTTATCAGGTTCGGCAGGTGTATTTTACAGGCAGTTCGGCGTTACCATGGCAATCGCAATAGCCATTTCTGCCGTTAATGCCTTAACACTCAGCCCTGCGTTGGCAGCATTGGTATTAAAGCCGCCGATTCATACCAACGAGGAAAAGAAAGGAACGGTAATGCACCGCTTTTCCGTCGCATTCAATAAAGGCTATGACAAGCTTACGGATAAATATGTGAGCGCAGCAAAAGCCATTGCTAAGTTTTGGTGGCTGTGCTTATTGATTGTAGCGGCTTTCAGCGCATTACTCTATTTTTTAATGAAATCCACACCATCAAGTTTTGTCCCGAGTGAAGATATGGGAACGATATACGTGGATATTACACTCCCGCCTTCTTCAACAATGGAGAGAGTAACTGCCATGAACCAAAAAATAGACAGTATTGTGCACACCGTGCCACAGGTACAATATTCTATGCAGACGTTGGGAAGAAATCATATTTCGGGCAACGGCAGCGCTTATGGTCAAATCACTATCCGTCTTACGCCATGGGATGAGCGTCCAGGCATTACGGTCGATGATATAATACAAAGACTTATAAAGAAGACTTCCGGCATTCGTGGTGCAAAAATTAATTTTATGCAGCAACCTACCATTAAAGGATTCGGTACAAATGCCGGCTTCAGCTTCCAGATTCAGGACAGAGCTGCACACAGTTATGAAGATTTCTACAAAGTAGGTTCGCGTTTTTTGGATTCCTTAAATGCACGTCCGGAAATTCAATACGCAGCATCGCCATTCAATCCGCATTTTCCACAGTACGAACTGAACGTGAATGTTGCAAAATGTAAAGATGCAGGTATTGCCGTAAACGACCTTCTAAAAAGTATGCAGGTATTCTATGGCGGTTTGTATGTAAATAATTTCAACGAATTTGGTCAGCAATATCAGGTAATTGTACAGGCAGACACTAATTACACGGCAACTATTCAGCAACTGAATAATATTCAGATAAAAACAGGCAGCGGTACTATGTCGCCGGTTTCAGAGTTTATTACACTGGACAGAATTCAGGGACCCGACCAACTGGCACGTTTCAATATGTACAACACGATGTCTGTAAGCGGCGCGCCCAATCAGGGTTACAGCACAGGAGAAGCTATGCAGGCAATTGATGAAGTTGCGGCTAAAACTTTGCCTGCCGGATACAGTTACGAATATTCAGGCATCAGCCGGGAAGAGCAAAACGCAGGTTCACAAACTGTTTATATTTTCATATTAAGCCTGACTTTTGTTTACTTGTTATTAAGTGCATTATATGAAAGTTACCTGGTGCCTTTTGCCGTATTGTTATCCATTCCGGTAGGTTTAGCCGGCGTATTTGTTTTCACAAAACTGGCAAATCTGGATTTTAATATTTATGTGCAGATTTCTCTTGTAATGCTCATCGGATTGCTGGCAAAGAATGCGATTTTAATGGTAGAATTTTCTTTAGAAAGAAGGCGGAAAGGAATGAGCATTTTTGAATCGGCAATGGAAGGTGCTAAAGCGCGACTAAGACCAATTTTAATGACTTCCATGGCATTCATCTGCGGGTTGCTGCCTTTGGTATTTTCGTCGGGTGTAGGTGCAAACGGCAATAAGGCAATTGGTATGGGCGCTATCGGCGGAATGTTGTTCGGCACTTGCCTGGGCGTGTTTGTAATTCCTGCATTATACATTTTATTCCAGGGTTTACAGGAAAAAATCAAGAAGAATAAATACGATGAAAACGGCGAGCTGATTGCCAAACCGAAAAAGGCATAATTTCAATTTGTTTAATGATATATCGAACTATAACGATGAATAAGTTTAAGATAATAATCTCATCCGTTTTAATAATCTTCTTTGCGGCATTGCTCCAATCCTGCAAAATAACACAAGCGTATCAGTATCCGAAAGACGTTGCCAACGATTCATTGTACCGGAATGCTTATAACAGTGATACTGCAAATATTGCGAATCTTTCATGGAAAGAATTATTCAGTCCTAAATTGCAATCCCTGATTGCAGAAGGTATTCAAAACAATTACGACTTAAAGGTTGCCGAGGCTCGTATCAAAGAAGCGGAAGCTAATTTCAGGCAAAGCAAGGATGCTTTTTTGCCTTCGCTGGGTGCAGGAGCAAGTGCAGAATTTCAGAACCCGCCGGATGTGCAAAACGCAGCCAATCATATTTATCAGCTTAGTGTAAACTCGGCGTGGGAAGCAGATATTTGGGGAAAATTAAAAAGTGCAAAACGGGCAGCATTGGCATCATTACTTCAAAGCGAAGCATATAAAAGATATGTACAAACGCAATTGATTTCTCAAATCGCTATGGACTATTATTCATTGCTTGCTTATGATGCACAGCTTTCCACAACATTAAGAACAGTCGAAAACCGAAAAGAAGACGCAGCTACCGTGCAGGCTTTGAAAGACGGAGATGCAGCTACCGGCGCAGATGTTGCACAGAGCGAAGCAAACCGGTATTCAGCCGAAGTTATTATTCCGGACATTAAACAAAACATTCGCGAAACCGAAAATGAAATTTGCGTTTTAATCGGCAGAACGCCCGGCACAATTCAAAGAGACAGTTTATCACGGGAATCGGTTATTACCAATCTTCCGACAGGTGTTCCTTCCCAGCTTTTAGCAAACCGTCCGGATATACAGGAAGCTGAATTTCAGTTGCGGAATGCCTTTGAATTAACAAACGTAGCACGCACTTATTTTTACCCGTCGCTTACCATTACTGCGGAAACCGGATTGTACAACAATAGTATGTCAAATTTTTTCAAACCAGGTTCTTTCTTCGCAAACATTATTGGCGGACTTACACAACCCATATTCAACAATGGTTTGAACAAACAAAGGCTTGCAGCAGCAAAAGCGCGACAGGAAGAATATCTGGCAGATTATAAAAAAACCTGGCTTACCGCGGGACAAGAAGTATCCAATGCATTATACCGTTACCGTGCTGCGCAGGAAAAAATAGCTGTCAGAACCAATGAAATTGACAACCTTTTAAAATCGGTCGATTATACAAGAGAATTGATGAAGAACAGCTATAAAACCTATAACTATACGGACGTGCTTACCTCTGAACAAAATCTGCTGACTGCTCAATTAAACGGCATCAGCGATAAAGTGCAACAATTACAAGCTGTGGTTCAACTATATGTAAGTCTTGGCGGCGGATGGAGATAAAGCTTTATTTTCCACAATCCATTCTACAAAATCTGCCATAGATCTGTTCGTACAATGGAACAATATTACCAATGTCGAATTTAAGCGCATGTGTGTATGCTTGCTTTTTGAACTGTTGCAACAGCTCTTCGTTTTCCAGTAATTCAATTCCTTTTTGAGAAGCTGTTTTCACATCGCCAACGTCGAACAGAAATCCTGTTTCTCCGTCCACATTTACTTCGGGTAAACCGCCGGCATTACTGCTCAACACAGGAACGTGCGCAGCCATCGCCTCAAGTGCAGCTAAACCGAAACTTTCATACTCGGATGGCAATAAGAACAAATCGGAAATAGCCAATACTTCTTCCACTTGCTCCTGCTTACCGAAGAAACGGACATCCTGCTCTACTCCCAAATTTTTTATCAACTCTTCACAATTTGGTCTTTCTGGTCCGTCGCCAACCATCAACAATTTACAATCTACTTCCTTATGAATTTCTGCAAATATTTTTGCAACATCACATACTCGTTTTACTTTCCGGAAGTTGGATGCGTGAACAATTATTTTTTCGCCTTTCGGCGCTACGGCTTGCTTGAATGCATCGATGGGTTTTTTATCAAATCGTTTTATATCTACAAAATTGTAAATGACTTCTACATCTTTTTTAATATGGAAATGCTTATAAGTTTCTTCTTTAAGATTTGCAGAAACGGAAGTAATTACATCACTTTCATTAATAGAAAACGTAACTACCGGTTCGTACGTTTTGTCCTTTCCGACCAGTGTAATATCTGTGCCATGTAGCGTGGTTATAAACGGAATATTTCGTCCTGTTTTTTCTTTCACAATTTGCTTTGCCATATATGCCGCCGACGCATGCGGAATGGCATAATGTACATGTAACAAATCCAGGTCGTAACGCATAATCACATCTACCAGAGTACTTGCCAGCGCCAGTTCATAAGGAGGATATTCAAACAAAGGATACTGCGGCACCCGCACTTCGTGGTAAAAAATATTGGCGCTAAATTCGTTTAATCGAACGGGTTGCCGATATGTAATAAAATGCACTTCGTGCCCTTTTGTAGCTAATGCTTTTCCCAATTCTGTTGCCAATACGCCGCTTCCGCCGAATGTGGGATAACAAACGATTCCTATTTTCATCGTGAGTTCGTTGTTTGCTCTATTTGTTTAAAATAAATTTTACGGAACAGGGTCATAACCACTTCCGCCGCCGGGACGGCAGCGTGAAACACGCTTTACCGTAAGCCAAAAACCTTTGAATACACCATATTTCTTAAAAGCTTCAATACCGTATTGCGAACAAGTAGGCGTGAACCGACAATTCTTCGGCAATGTAGGCGAAATAACCAACTGATAAATTTTTATCGCGCCTATAAAAGGATAACTTAATATTTTTAAAAGCTTTTTGATATTGTAAAATCTCAGGGATTTTAATAACTGTTCTGTTCCGGATGTTTTGTTATTACTTGTTCAAGTTTTCGCAAGATAGTGAAAATTGCGGATTGCATTTCTTTATAAGTTATTAATTCATTGCTACTAAACAGGAAAAACAAATGAATCACTATATGGCGCTGCAGAGCTAATGTATGCAACGCATGCTTTTGTGTTCTGTATGCTTCCCGCATCAACCGCTTTGTGCGGTTGCGTTTTACTGCATGCTTAAAATATTTTTTGCTACATCCGAATCCGGCTTTGACCTCGCTTTCCAAATTGTTTTCTATGGAATAAAACACACGCACAGGCGCAGCAAAAAAAGTGTTTCGCTGCGCGAACAACGCATCAATTTCCTTGCGGCTTTTAAGTTTTTCTGTTATGCTTAATCCGTTAATTTTTTCCATCTCATCATCGTCTCTAAAACAAAAAGCACCATAAAATTAAGTTTACGGTGCTTTTAATTATCTTGTAAAATTAAAACAGATTATTTTAATTTCCTTTCATCGGAAACGGTCAGTTTTTTACGACCTTTTGCACGGCGCGATGCTAAAACTTTGCGACCGTTTGCAGTTTGCATACGCTTGCGAAATCCATGAACAGATTTGCGGCGGCGATTGTGTGGTTGAAATGTTTGTTTCATTCGTCAATTATTTTATTTTGTTCTTCAATTCTTTTTAAATGAAAACAGCGACCATTTACCGTTTTCCTGTGAAAGGTGCGCAAAAGTACACTATTCTTTTTTAATAAGAAAATATAATCTTAAAAATTTGCTTTTTTATCTGTTATTGGGAGTTGGCGTTTTGAACATTCCAAGTGGCGCCGGTTTTACTTTGTAGGTATATGGATATATTACTACGGAATTTCCTGCCTTAAGCCGCATAGTTGAGTTTACATATATATCGCTGCTATTGTCCACATTTTCTTCCGAAACCGGATTTAGTTGAAAACTACCATTTAAAAACGAAGGCTGACTGCTATAAGTGTCTCTGTTTACGTTGCTTAAAGATGACAATGAGAAAAAAGAAGCCGGTCTGCGAATATTTTTTAAGCTGTATTTTTCAAGCTTTATTTTGTCTTTATCCTTATCTTTTCTTTTATCAAACGCCTCATTACTTCCAATGTTAAAAGACGCAAAAGCAATTCCAAAGCAGGCGCAAAACGCCAGCGTTAAAATCGACTTCATATTTACAATTCTTTTAATCATTTCCGCAAAGATACACAAGTTGTTAAACATCATCAAAAAAACTTTGTCAAAAATATAACACTTTTATTAACAGGTGTGCATTAATACAGTTATCAAATCATTAAGCAATATATTTATTCAGATAGTCGATAAATTAGTTGGCTGTTAAAAAATACAGGTTTATATTAGTTCCATAATTCAAGGCTATGCACGAAGAAAATTACAGCGAAGACAAAAAGATGTTTGAGCATTGGCTTCGGTTATACGAAGATATTCGCACGGGAAGTTCAGGCGTTTTTCTGGAAGAAGATGCTTTTTTGGAAATCATTGAATACTTCGACGAGACCCAATCGGTTAAAAAAGCGGCAGAAGCTACACACATTGCACTGGAATATTACCCCTACTCTTCCGCGTTGCTTGTAAAAAAGGCAGATTATCTTATCGTTGAAAGAAAATTTGAAGAAGCGCTGAACACTTTGGAACAAGCAGCCGTTTTTGATAATCAAGACATCAATACAACTATTCTGAAAACAGATGCTTACCTTGGTTTGGGGAAAGAAGAAGAAGCGGCGCGCGAACTGGAAGAGGCATTGCAAAAATTTGAAGGCGAGGAATGTGTGGATATGCTGTTTGAACTTGCTGATGTGTACGACGATTATGAATTGTTCGACAAAGTATTCGACTGTCTCAAAATAGTTCTTGATATAGAACCTAATAATGAAGAAGCTTTATACAAAATCTGTTTCTGGACAGATTTTACGGGGCGTAACGAAGAAAGCATCCGCATTCATCAAAACATTATAGAAAACTATCCGTACAACGAGCTTGCATGGTTCAATCTCGGTGCAGCGTATCAGGGTTTGAAACTGTACGAAAAATCGATTGACGCATACAAATATGCAGTTGCCATCAACGAAAAATTTGATTACGCGTATCGCAATATGGGCGATGCTTTTATGAGGTTGCGCAAATACAAAGACGCTATTGAGGTATTAAAAAAATCTTTGGAACTCGGCAGACCAGAAAGTATTATTTATGAAGCAATCGGCTATTGCTATCACAAAATGGGCAACGGCGAAAATGCACGTTATTATTATCGTAAAGCCATTCATTTAAGTCCTACGGAAAGCAAATTATATTACAAAATTGCTTTAACTTTTATGGATGAAGAGCAATGGCAGCAAGCATTGAAATCCATAGAAACAGCAATGACTTTCAGTCAAAACACGTATGAATATGATTTGATAAAAGGCGAATGCCTGATGAATCTTGAAGATTTTAAAGAAGCCATTCACGCATTCAGCGTTGTAGTTAAACACCGCTCTAAAAGTGTTGTAGGCTGGGCTTATTTAATCAGGTGTTTATACTATGCTGAAGAATACGAAACAGCCGCAGAACAGTCGCTAAACGCTTATGATAGCACAGGCAGCAAACCGCTTTTTCTTTTTTATCACGCATTTGCCCTGTATGCTACCGGCGACATTGAAGACGCACTGATATATATGGAATCTGCGCTGCACCAATCTCCCCGTTTGTTTAAAAAAGTGCTGGAATTAAATCCGGCAATTTTGCAAAACCATCGCGTGGTGGACCTGTTAGCCCGCTTCAGAAAAGTACACAAGTAAACTTTAAGTTTTTCTATTGGCATGAAATACAATGTATTTCATCATACTTCTTATTTTTGCCCGTACTAAGAAAAAATATTTCAATGAATTTTTATTTATCGCAAATTCCCGAAAGAACTGCATCACCGCGCGACTACGGATTAACAATGGTTATGGACAAAGGCTTGAGCCTTGAAGAAGCTAAAAATTTTGTAAGCGTTGGAAAAGATTATGTGGACATTGTGAAGCTCGGTTTTGGTACTTCGATGGTAACGCCAAATCTTCGCGAAAAAATTGAAGTATATCAATCCAATAACATTCCGGTTTACTTCGGCGGCACTTTGTTTGAAGCATTTTTGATAAGAAATAATATGGATGATTATATCCGGCTTTGCGAAGATTACGGCATAAAATACATGGAAGTAAGCGATGGTTCTATTACTATTCCCCATGCTGAAAAATGTGGCTATATTGAAAGACTTACAAAACACGCAACCGTTTTGAGTGAGGTGGGGAGCAAGGATGCAACTAACATTATGGCGCCTTACAAGTGGATTCAGTTGATGCAGGACGAACTGAACGCTGGCGCATCTTATGTAATTGCTGAAGCACGCGAAGCCGGAAATGTAGGACTGTACAGGGATTCCGGCGAAGTTCGGCAAGGTTTGGTAAACGAAATTTTGACCAAAATTCCGAAAGAAAAAATCATTTGGGAAGCGCCACAAAAAAATCAGCAACTGTATTTTATTCAACTGGTTGGCTGTAATGTCAATCTTGGCAACATCGCTCCTACCGAAATCATTCCTTTGGAAACCATGCGCATCGGTCTTCGCAGCGATACTTTTCATCTGTACTTAAACGACGGTAATAAAAAAAGCTATTGAAAAACGTGAGGCGTGAGTAGTAGAACGTCCAACTCACGATTCACGCCTCATGATATTTAATTTTTTTAGCAATGAAAAAATACGGCATCATAGGTTATCCGCTCTCCCACTCTTTTTCTCAAAAATATTTTACCCAAAAATTTATTGACGAAAAGATTGAAAACGCCGTGTTTGAAAAGTACGAAATGCCCGACATTTCAGGCGTTGAACAATTAATGCAGGATAAAGAACTCGAAGGATTTTGCATCACTATTCCACACAAAAAAAATATCGTTCCCTATCTTTCGGAAAGCACGGACGCTGTACAAAAAATGGGCGCATGCAACTGTGTACGCATCAAAAACAAGAAATTATTCGGCTACAATACCGATGCTGTTGGTTTTGAAAAATCGTTTATTCCGCACTTGCAACCGCAACATACAAAAGCATTGATTTTAGGAACGGGAGGTGCAGCGGCGGCTGTAGAATTTGTGCTGCAAAAATTAAATATTGCTTATCAATTTGTTTCCCGAAGTAAGACGGAAAATAATTTTTCTTACGAAGAATTGAATGAAAATATTCTAAAAGAATACACCATCATCGTTAACTGTACGCCGCTTGGCACTTTCCCGAAAACAGATGAAGCTCCTCTAATTCCTTATCAGTTGATTACTCCGGCGCACTATCTTTATGATTTGGTATATAATCCGTCGCTTACAAAGTTTCTTTCATTAGGAAAAGAAAAAGGTGCCATTATTCAAAACGGCTACCAAATGCTTGTGCTGCAAGCAGAAGAAAACTGGAAAATATGGAATGAATAAAAACTCCCTTCATTTCTAATTTGCATAATTGAACATTACCTGGTGCGTTTTTGCCACATCATAATAATGGTTGAAAAGATTTGTCTTTATCCCGATTGAAAAGTTAAATTCGGAATTTTTAGAAAAGTCTTTCGCACTGTGTACAAAGTAACCCACATTTCCTTCAATAGAAAGTCTGTTGCGCGGATTAATCAAATAGCCGAGACTTAACTGATTGATAAAATATCTGTGTACAACGCCCTGCAATGTCTGGCTGCCGAGTGTCGGTACACCCGCTTCTCCGCCCCAAAGGTCTTCGCCATTGTTGTATGTCAGCCCGGGATTTTCGCCTCGAAGTGTAAACATATCTTGCAGTACACCATACCATCTTCCTTTAGTATAGTTGAATATAGAAACAAATTCGTGGAAATTTGCTCCAAACGGGTCAGCAATCGGTTGATGATTGGTGGTATAATTTTGTCCAACCGGGTCTCGATGCCCATAAGTATATGGTCTCACACCGTTCCATTCCAGTCTCCAAT
The DNA here is from genome assembly GCF_001659705.1 of Arachidicoccus sp. BS20. Lineage (NCBI taxonomy): Bacteria > Pseudomonadati > Bacteroidota > Chitinophagia > Chitinophagales > Chitinophagaceae > Arachidicoccus > Arachidicoccus ginsenosidimutans. The sequence goes on along the minus strand of NZ_CP015971.1, from coordinate 18,814 downwards.
CCAGCCCTTCCACATGGAAAATATTGTGCTGCCATGTACCAATCTGGAAAAAATATTTGTTGTTGATATGTTGCTTTTTATGCTTAAATGTTTGTCCAAGATTTAGGTCGTCAAAGCCAAACTGACCATAAATATATCCGCTTTTCAAGTTATATTTTCCGGTAAAGCCCATAAATTCATTATCACCCGAACCGAGCGAAAAATTCAGCGGCCATAACACCGGAAGCGGATTAAGATACTGCACGTCAAATCCTCTGTGATAATTTGAATCTTTTGCAAGCCAGATCAGGTTTTCAAAAAATCCAAGCTGCAAATGCTTGCCTACATTTGCTCCAAGATAATGAAACACGCTGTATTTGCCTTGGTCGGCTCCATTTGACAATTGGTCAGGATTATTAAGACGGCTGTAAACTACATTGTAGGTAAGCCTCCAATAAGCAGCTTTCAATCGTAAATACGGATAACTGTCCGCATTATCCGACCATAGCAGGCTGCGATAACCGTCGCCAACAAATAATTTTCCATAGCCTGTGGTAATAGAAATATGTTCGCTCGGCATGTATGACAGATAACCATCAATATGCGTGTAATTATAACGCCCTTTGCTGTCAGCATGTACTCTTTTCTCTCCCGGAACTGCGTTATCATTCTGTGCGATATATTCGTCTATGTATTGCGGAAATTCATTTACTGCCCGGTAGCCTTCAAATCCGAAAGATAATTTGTTATCAAAAAAAACGCCTTGAATATTCGCACCTATGCCACCGTTGAACAAAGAACCATCTTTATCGTTGCTTTTGCCGATTGTTCCTTCGAGAATTGGGTTGGCGGTAACAGCATAGTTTTTGCCCGACCATTGCAGCCAGTTAGAATTTAATAACCGTTTTGTGCCAACAGGACTTAGAGACATTCCAAAAATACTGTCCGATAATTTTGATTTTTGTAATACACCGCTTGCATTCCATTCCTGCCAATTCATCGACCGGAAGCCGGTAAAAACAGATGAGCCGGATTGAAGAATCAAACCGTTAAGATTATTCTGCACCTGCTGTTGCAATGGCACTAATTGTGCCGTTGCCCCGACTGAAATACCAAAAAATGATATAAATACTAAAATCTTCTTCATGTGTTGCATTTAAAAATCTTCAATCAGGTCGCGGAACGAACTTCTTAATCCAAGTACGAAAATATTATCTTTAAAACTACCATTTACGTCAGACGATTTTCTAACCGTAATGCCACCTTCAATTCGTAAATTTATTTTTGGATTGAGCAGGTAACCCGCACGCAAATCGCCATAATGCAGTTTTGTTTTTATTCCCGGTGTACCCGGCAATGCTCCAAATATGCTGCCCCCGGCATTCAGATACGCCGGCGTTATTGCAGAATTCCGGAAATAAGATGAATACAAGGCTTCGCCTCTGAATGTCCATTTTTTTATCCGGTAATTTACCACCGCTACGGCTTCCTTAAAATTATTTCCGAAAGGGTCTGCCAATGTCTGATTGTAATGCGAATAATCAATTCCTTCAGCATTGCCTGCATACATATATGGTTTTGCCCTGTCAAATTCGCCAATGAAACTTAATCCTTTCACTTGAAATATATCGGCGCTTCTCAAACCTAACTGGAATGCATATTTCTGCTTCCAGTTACTGCGCAGAAAATTACTGTAGGCAAGTTGCCCGTAAAGAAATGTCTGAGGCAAAATTTCATACTTCGCATTCAAGCCCGTCAAAGTATAATTTTCTATTCCCGATGGCGAATGCGTACCGTGTAAAAAAATGACGGGGCTAAACATAGTAGCTGCAATATCTTTTTCTCCGTCAGCCGTCTGGTCGGGCCAAACAATGGATTCCATCAGACCAACATTTCCGTGTTTTGCAAAATGCCAGTCAATATAAAAAGTTTGTCCCCATTTTCTTGGATAACTTATATCATTTGTACTAATGGCATTACCGGGATTTACATATTGGCTCCACATTACTGAATACTCAATAGCTTTGGTTTGCAGCGTAGCACGCAGGTATGGATAATTAAACGACCAATCGGAAAGCAGCATGGAACGATACCCGTCGCCGATAAAATTTTTACCATAGCCCAATTCAAACTGTACAGCATTCGTTGGCATATACACCAGGCGCGCCGAAGCATAGTTAAGGTCATATACGCCATTATCGGTTATCTTATGATGATTACCAAGGCGCGGCACAACCGTCAATTTACGCGCAGAGCTATCTACATAGCCCGGCAAAGATTCCTGTATTTCATAGTCTTCCGATTCAAAATAAATTTTCTTTCCTACGTTTCCCGAGATTCTGAATCCGCGCGTGTTGTTCCAAAACCTGTTAGAACCTTTTCTTCCACTGCTTGTTCCAATTTGGAAATCGGGCAGAAAATCTACAAATAAATGAAACTCATCCTGCCCAAAAGTGAGTAAATGCTCATTGAATATTTTTCGTTTCCAAACACTTCCCTCACTACGCTGTACGCTTGTATCTATATACAAATGATAATGAAATGCAGTATGCTGTAAACTGTTGTCACGATAATATGCTGCTTCATTCCATTTGTTGTATGGAGAAAGCACAACGTCGGTTTCCTGTGCAAAAGAAACTCCTGCAAAGAACATAAAACAAATAAAAAGAAAAATAGGCTGGCGCATGAATTTTATACAAAGGTTATGGGTGGAAAATTACAGTTAATTCCTATAAAACTAACTTTTTATCATTTCTTTTTTCCGACATTCTTTTAAGACAAAAAATAATATGTATGCTTATTCATTATGAATACATTTCCATTCTCAGGCGCATTTCTTCCAAATCCAGTTCTCGTTCAATTTTGCGCAATATTTCGTCGCTTGCCTCGCCTGTTCTGTGCATTTGCTGAACTTTATTTCTTTCAATATTCAGCAATTCTATTTGCAACTGCGAATATTGATTAAATACCGCCGTTGCAAGTGTCTTGCCTTTCCCGAAATAGTTTGCCGGTAGTTCTGTCTTTTGCAAACGATTATATTTTACTTCGTATTTGCTTTTAATATTGTGCAACAATTCATCCGGCATCAGCGATAAATTTTCTTCGATATAATTGATAGCCTCGCTTACTACTTTTGTACGCACATCGTATTCTTCCATTACGATTGAATATGGTTCTACTTTGAGCAACCGAATTAATCCGGGCAAGGTTAATCCAAGCAAAACCAATGTTGTCAGAATCACACAAAACGTGAGGTAAATAATCAGGCTTCGCTGATGAAAGGCTTCCTGCTCCGATACTATCATTGGCAATGCCATTGCCGCCGCCATCGACACTACGCCGCGCATTCCCGCCCAGCCGAATATGATAAGATTTTGCGTATTCTCTTTCTTCGTTGTGTTCAGTCCGTTGCCTTTTCTGCCCATTAAAGAATTTTTAATCATCGGCGGAATAATCCATACAAAACGCACGATGATTACAATCAAACTAATCCCCAATCCGTATAAAATCAATTCACGGGCAGGATAATCCTTAATGCCGTCCATTACGCTGCGCAATTGTAAGCCAATCAGTACAAAAATCAATCCGTTTAAAATAAACATCACGATATCCCACATGGAATCTGCCATCAAGCGGCTTTGATGTGTAAGCACCTGCCCCGAATTGAACGATAAAAACAAGCCGGTCGCCACCACCGCCAATACGCCGGACACATGAAAATGTTCCGCCAATAAATAGGAAGCATAGGGTGTGAGAAAAGTAAGCGACACTTCAATTACCGGGTCGGTAATAAATTTTTGATGGATAAATTTCATCACAAAACCAATCGCCAAACCGATGACAATACCTACACCTGCCACCAACAAAAAATTTAATCCCGCCTGCCACCAAATGAAATTTCCGGCAATAACCGCAGCCCAGGCATAACGATAAGCAATCAGCGCGCTTGCATCATTTACGAGGCTTTCGCCTTCAATCAATGTAAGTAATCCCCGGCTAAGTCCAAGATTTTTGGTAACGGCAGTCGCAGCAATCGCATCGGGCGGTGCCACAATTGCACCTAATAAAAACGCCAAAGCCCAACTCATATTCGGAATAAGCCAATGCGCTACAACTGCAACAATAATTGTGGTAAATAAAACCAATCCCACCGCAGCGTAAGTGATGGGCTTGATAGCTGCACGGAAATCGTGCCAGCTTGTACGCCAAGCCGCGAAATACAATAATGGCGGCAGAAACACCACAAACACCACATCCGGCGCAAGCGTAATCACAGGTAAATCGGGAATCAGGCTGATAACAATACCGCACAATACCAAAACAATTGGAAACGGAAATTTATATTTATGACTCAGCACGCCCAAAAAGGCAATGCCGAATAACAACATAACAATAATGGCAACATTTTCCATAAAAGTAAAAATACGGAAAAGGCTCGGAGAATTTTAATATATGGATTAATTGAATGATTAAAATTGAAAAACAAAAAAATATAAACGACTTGAAAAGCAAACCGTTTGAAAAAATATTAAGCTACTTCTTCCACCAACCCTTTAATCCATTGCTGATGCAATTCATCTTCAATCTTACAAACATCATCGGCAATCGGTTTCCAATTCGCATCAAACTCATTCAGCATTCGAGTCATTTCTTCCAAATGACCCGCTTCTTCCAGAATGATTGATTTTACATTCACTTTGGAATTGTGTTTGGTTAATACCCGTTGGTAAATATCATACAAATCATCGGCGCGTACTTCAATGGCATACGTTACCAAAATGTACGCTGCATCCTGCATTGCGCGTCCCGTTAATCCGCGACCATATAAATAACGACAAACTTTCGCATCCAACTGATGCAAATATTGATGGCTTTGAATCGGCGCAAGCAAATATTCAGCGCTATAATCGGGACAAAGATTTTCATCCAATTTCCCGATTTGCTTTTTCAAGTAAAAAGCGTGGCGAGCCTCTTCTGCCGCGTGTTTCAGCACTGTCAGGCTCACATGAACAGGATGTTCATATTTCGATATTTTTCTTGCTCCTACATTTTCCATTAATGATAAAGTGTTCAGCAATTTTGCATGAAGTGCATCGTTCTCAACAATTTTTTCTAAAGTAGTTTCAAATAAATTCATTTCTAATTGTTTTCTGTTATCGGTTTTTCGTTGTCTGTTAATTGAATATTGTTTATTGAGTGTTGAATATTTCAAGCAATTCTTCCATGCTTTGATATGCGTAATCCAACTGTTCATCGCTGATGCAATACGGCGGCAACAGATAAATAATATTTCCCAACGGACGCATCAACAAACCTTTATTTAAAAAATATTGATAAATAAAATCGCGCTTGTTATTCAAATAATCCGTTTCGCCCGTATCAATTTCCACCGCGAGAATTGTTCCTGTTTGCCGCACATCTTTCGCTTTCGGGTGCGAAGATAATTGTTGTTTTGCTTCGCAATGTTTTGCAACAATGCGCTGAATATTCTTTTGACAATCATCCGACAAAAGCAATTCAAGGCTTGCCAAGGCAGCCGCGCAGCCAATTGGATTTGCCGTAAACGAATGTCCGTGATACAAAGTTTTGTGCGCATCATCACTTAAAAATGCATCGAAAATTTCTGCCGTGCAAGCCGTGATGCCCATCGGCAAAGTGCCGCCCGTCAAGCCTTTCGAGAGGCAAACAATATCGGGCTTTGCATCTTTCAATTGATTACAGGCAAACAAAGTCCCTGTTCTTCCAAAGCCTGTCATCACTTCATCGGCAATCACAAGGCAATCATATTTTTTGCATAGCAAGAATAATTTTTCCAATGTTTCAGGCGAATACATTCTCATGCCGCCGGAGCCTTGCACCAATGGTTCTACGATGAAGGAAGAAACATTTCCTTGTTTCAAAATATTTTCCAATTCGCCCAAAGCCTTGCCTTCATTAGCTTTTGAAGGAAACGGAATAAACGAAACATCAAATAACATGGCATTAAACTGTTCCGTAAACAAACTTCTCGCGCTTACCGACATTGCGCCGAATGTATCGCCGTGATACGCGCCTTCAATCGCAACGATTTTTGTTTTCTGTTTTTCATTTTTATTCTGATGATATTGATGCGCCATTTTCAAAGCAACTTCAACCGCAGTCGAACCATTATCGGAATAAAAAATCCGAGCCATATCGCCGGGCAAAATAGGCAATAATCTTTCCGCTAATTCCACCGCAGGCTCATGCGTGAAACCTGCGAAAATACAGTGTTCCATCGTGGTCAGTTGCTCGGAAATCCGCTTCGCAATATGCGTATTTGAATGTCCGTGCAGCGTTACCCACCACGACGAACCGGCATCGATATATTGCTTGCCGTCTTCGGCATATAAAATTGCATCTTTGGCTTTCACAATACCAATCGCTTCCGACCAACGTTTCATTTGCGTGTACGGATGCCAGATGATGTTTTTGTCGCGTTGCGTTAAAGTTTTTTGATTCATATTTTATTACACGGATTTTATCGAATTACACGAATTAGTTGATGAATGCGTATGCACCGTCATTTGGCTTCGCCGATTTTCAATTCGACCGAAGGGAGAAATCTCATTCATAATTCATTCCATTGCTTCACAAATTCTTCAGCTTCTTTTTTAATAGTTTCCTGATTAATTTCATTCAATTCATTCACATAAATAATGTGTTCAACTCCCGAATAATTTTTAATAAAGGATTCCGAACTTTCATTTCTTTTTCCATTGACGATTAATGCCAAAACCTTGATATTTCTGTGTTTCAGCGCTTCCAAAGAGAGTAAAGTATGATTGATGCTGCCCAAATAATTTCTGCAAACCAACACAGTTTCCCAACCAAAATATTCCACAAAATCGAGCATGGTATTTTCATCATCCATCGGGGAATAAATGCCGCCTGCGGTTTCTATTAATAATAAATTTTCTGTTTGCGGAATTTGAAATTCTTTGAAATTATACTTCCTGTTTTCATGCGCGGCTGCCGTGTGCGGCGATGCCGGCATTAACAATTTTATCGCTTCATCGTGAATGACAGATTGCTCATTGGAAATCCATCGCTTGATTTTTATACTGTCGCTATTTTCCAAATCGCCCGCCTGCACTGGTTTCCAGTAATCGGCTTTCAACGCTTCGGTCATGATTGCGGAAGTAACTGTTTTTCCTGCATCGGTATGAATGCCAAGTATCGCTATTTTTTTAGACATAATTTTTTATTTAACTACATAGAAACATAGTTTTTAATCTATGTGGTTTATTATTATCAAACTTATTTCTCTCAACAACAAATCAATTTCCTCTTTCGTATTAAAACTGTGCAGGCAAATACGAATGCACTCCTCTCCTTTCGCCACAGTCGGACTTAAAATAGAAGATATATTGATTCTTTTTTCTTTACAATGATTGGCTAAAAGCCTCGCCAATTCATTGTTTCCGACGATGAGGCTTTGAATGGATGATGAACTTTTTTTCCAATAAAAATTCCGGATATTTTTTTTTTGCTGATTAAAATACTGAATGTTGAAATGTAATTTTCCCCTTTCTTCGGAATGATTTTGTATGAATTGATAACTGTTTTTAATCGCTTCAATCGCGTGCGGCGGTAATGCAGTTGTGTAAATAAATGAGCGCGCAAAATTGGTTAAATAATCCGTCAATGTTTTACTGCCAACGACAACCGCACCATGGCAACCCAGCGCTTTTCCGAAAGTATGCACGCGCGCAAAAACATTTTTTTGCAAACCAAATTGTTGCACAATGCCTTCGCCTTTATCGCCGAAAACGCCCGTCGCGTGCGCTTCATCCACAATTAAAGCCGCATTGTATTTTTCGCAAAGCGCAGCAATTTTTTCCAAAGGATTAATGTCGCCTTCCATTGAATAAACCGATTCTATAATAACAATGACAGGTAAATTTTCTTTGGAATATTTTATTAATTTTTCTTCCAAATCCTTGCTGTCATTGTGTTTAAAGCGAAAACTTTGCTTACAAAAACTCAACCGAATACCGTCGATAATACTTGCGTGAGAAAGCTCGTCGTACAAAATAGTCGTATGACGATTGGCAACGGAAGCAATCAAACCAAGATTCGCATCATAGCCTGAATTAAACAACAAAGCGCTTTCTGTTTGATGAAAATCTGCGAGAAATTTTTCCAAATCCATCGCATCTTTTGAATTACCGGACAACAAGCGAGAGCCTGTAGAACCTGAGACAGTTTGCGTTTCAGTGAAGTTTTTCAGATTTCTTGTGGCGATGCCGAGATAATCATTGGAGAAAAAATCAATGCCTTTTTCCACAAGAAACAATTGCCTTTTATTTCCTGCAAGCGCTCTTTCTTCCAAACGTTGCGATAAATATTTGTCTATTCCTGTCTGCATTGAGGGAACAAAAGTAGGGAATAGCAACAATTTTCAGGACGTGCTTTAAACAATCTTACTCACTCCGATTTTCTCTTGATAAAACGGGTTTCCCAATTATGCAGGTTTATTTTTGAAATGCAGGTTTTTATCTTCAAAGTATTTCATATAGATAAACGAAGTAAACAGTCCTACACAAGTCCCTACAATCGCCCCCACAAAAATATCTACCGGATAATGTACACCTACATACACCTGTGCGTAGCTCACACTTGCCGCCCAAAAAATAAACAACCATCCCCAACGTCCGACATATTTTTTCATTGTGATAAAAAAATAAACACCCATTGCAAAATGGTTTACTGCGTGCGAAGAAGGAAAACTTGGGCTTTGCGGGCGCGAACCAATCCGCAATATTTCCAGATAACGCATCACAGGGTCGTTGCAAGGGCGAAGCCTGTCAAACAGATATTTTAAAAAATGGCTGTTAAGCTGGTCGCTGAGCGTAATAGTAATAATTGCAAACAACAGCCACAGCCACGTTTTGTTTTTAGCGTTTAGAATCATAAAAACAAAAAGAAATACATACAGCGGAATCCATGTATTCTGGTTGCGCCACCAAGGCAGTACGGCATCAAGAAAACCGTTTGTCCATTGCGTGTTGATTTTGAGAAATAAATTTTTATCAAAATTTTCTATTGCACGAAGAAACATAAATTTAATACAGAATTAAAGATTATTTAATTTTGACGATTAATTACCATCATTATTATGAAGCGAATAAATATACCGCGTTCTATCAAATGGCTGCTTATTTTGGGCGTTATTTTTTTGATATTAATGACACTTACGCGCATAGTTCAAGTAAGCGTTTTCCCAAAACCGGACTCTGACGAAATACATCTCGGAAGTATCTTGTGGCTCGGCTTTCGTTACGATTGCAGAATGGTTGCATCCGCGTGCCTGCTGTTTTTCATTCTGTCATTGATTAAACCGCTAAATCCTTTTGAAACGAAAAAAGGAAAAATACTTGCTTTTATCCTGTGGACAGTTCTTATCATTTGGCTGCTCATATTCTATATTGCCGATTTTGCCAATTACGCATATCTCGATACCAGGCTAAATGCCAATGTAACGGACTATGCCAAAGATACCAAAGATGCACTTGCAATGGTGTGGGAAACCTACCACGTAATTTGGGTATTGCTGGGTTTGATTTTCGGAATCGTCGCACTCAACTGGATTGTAAGGGCAACATACAGACGTATTAAAAACAAGCCGATAAGCACAAATAAACCTTCGCGCATTGTTTCTTCCGCTGTATTCTTTCTCTTGCTGGCATTGGGAATTTTTGGTCGTGCAGGACAGTTTCCTTTACGCTGGAGCGATGCGTTTACTTTAGGCAGCGATTATGCGTCCAACATGGCGCTCAATCCGTTTCAGTCTTTTTTCAGCTCATTAAAATATACCAAAAGCACCTATTACGATTTGCAGCAAGTAAAGCAATATTATACACCTGCAATAACCGATTTCTTAGGTATTAAAAATATTGATACTACCAAACTAAACTATACAAGAACCGTAACGCCGGATAGCACATTAAGCACGAAACCCAACATTGTAATTGTGCTTTGTGAGTCATTCAGCTACTTAAAAAGTTCTATGAGTGGCAACAAGCTGAATCCCACGCCGTATTTTGACAGTCTTACCAAGCAAGGTGTTTTGTTTACAAGAGCTTTTTCTCCGTCTTACGGAACGGCACGCGGCGTATGGGCTTTGCTCACGGGCGAACCAGACACCGACCCGAAAAATACAACAAGCCGTAACCCGAATGCGGTAAACCAACATTTGATATTTGACGATTTTAAAGGCTACGACAAATATTATTTCTTAGGCGGAAGTCTTAGCTGGGCAAATATCCGCGGAGTTTTAGAAAATAATATTCCCGGTTTAAAAACGTATGAGCAACCGGATTATGACGGTCCCAAAATCAATGTGTGGGGTGTAAGCGATAAAGTGGTGTTTGAAAAAGCAAACGAAGTTTTTAGGAAAGAAAACAAACCTTTCGTTTCTATTATTCAGACTTCAGACAATCATCGTCCTTACACCATTCCTGATGCTGATAAAGATAATTTCCACCTGGTAAATGTATCTCAAAAAGAGCTGTTGCAAAACGGTTATACAAGCCTTGCCGAGTTCAATGCTTTTCGATATACCGATTATTGTTTCAGAAATTTTATCGAGTCGGCGAAGAAAGAACCTTACTTCAAAAACACCATTTTTGTATTTGTGGGCGACCATGGAACAAAAGGCGACGCATCGCGTTATTATTCCAAAGCGTGGACGGATGGCGACCTGGTATTCATGCACGTACCTTTATTTTTCTACGCACCGGCGTTTTTGAAGCCGCGACAAACAAGCACTTTTGCCTCGCAAATAGATATTTTTCCTACGGTTGCAGGCTTGGCAAAAATCAATTATACCAACACAACGCTCGGTCGCGATTTGTTTAGCAATGAACTTAAAAACGATTCTACCAAAGCTGCTGCATTTATCTATAATCCTATGATGAATTTCATCGGTATTGTAAAGGATTCTGTGTTTTATTCCATAGGCGTGGACGGGCAAGTACCCGAACAGGTTTGGCGTATTGACAATAACAATCCCGTGCATTTATCCGACTCTGCAAGGAATTACTATCATAGTTTAACCGAAGGAATTTTCAGTACAGGGCGTTATATGATTTTGCACAATAAGCAATAGTAAAGTTTGTCGAAAAAGCTATTAGATTAGAAAAATCAACGACGGGAATTGCCATTTGGCTCCGCTAATTTCAATTAGTCCGCAGGAAAATTTTTCTATTGATTATTTTTATTTCTTCCTGAAGAAGATTCTTACAGGCACGCCTTTGAAATTAAAGTTGGCACGCAACTGGTTTTCCAGATAATTTTTATACGGTGTTTTAATATCGTCGGGAAAATTGGCAAAGAATGCGAATGACGGTACGTGCGTAGGCAACTGCATCACATATTTTATTTTGATGGAATGTCCACGCACCACAGGCGCATGATACGCTTCGACGGCTTTCAACATTACATCGTTGAGCTTGCTTGTAGGTATGCGCTGCTTCTTACTTTCGCACACTTCCAAAGCAATTTCAATCGCTTTATGAATGCGTGTTTTTTCCTTTGCAGAAATAAAAATAATCGGCACATCCACAAACGGAGCAATGCGTTTTTTCAATTCATTTTCATAATCGCGCGCAGTGTTGGTTTCTTTTCCTTCAATCAAATCCCATTTGTTTACCAACAAAACAATGCCTTTTCCTTTGCGTGCAGCAAGCGCGAAAATACTGATATCCTGCGCCGTAATTCCTTTTTCAGCATCCAGCAAAAGCAAACAGGTATCTGCTTCGTCCATCGCTTTAATAGCGCGGATTACAGAGTAAAATTCAAGGTCGTCTTTTTCTTTATTTTTCTTACGGATGCCTGCTGTATCAATCAGAATAAAATCTTTCTGAAATAATTTGTAACGCGTATGAATAGTGTCGCGCGTAGTGCCTGCAATGTTGCTCACAATGGTACGCTCCTGCCCCGTAAGCGCATTGAGCAACGAAGATTTTCCCACATTCGGCTGCCCGATAATCGCGATGCGCGGCAGCTCGTCTTTCGGTGCTTCTTCGCCGTCTTTTTCATCTATCAAAGCCGTAACAGCATCGAGTAATTCTCCGCTTCCGCTTCCGCTGATACTGCTGATAAAAAATACATTTTCAAAACCAAGAATATAAAACTCGCTTGCATCAAGTAAGCGTGCATTGTTATCCACTTTGTTCACAGCCAAAAATACCGGCTTGGTAGAACGGCGCAAAATATTGGCAACAGTTTCGTCGGCATCGGTTAAACCCGCGGCAGCATCGGTCATAAAAATGACGGCATCGGCTTCTTCAATGGCTATTTTTACCTGCTTGGCAATTTCTATTTCAAAAATATCTTCTGAACCTTGCACAAAACCACCTGTGTCAATCACATTAAAATGTTTGCCGTTCCAGTCGGTTTCTCCATACTGCCTGTCGCGCGTAACGCCGCTGATATTGTCCACAATCGCTTTGCGCTCTTCGAGCAAACGATTGAAAAATGTACTCTTTCCCACATTCGGACGACCAACTATTGCAACTGTAAACCCCATTCAGATTTGCGATTTATGATTTATGATTTTGCAAAGATAGGCTGTATGTTCGGTAAAGGGAAATAAAAGCGAATAGAGTTGTTTCCGATATTCACAGTGCTAAGACCGGCAATCGAGAAAAGCCGGACAGGATTTATAGCCGAAGATTATTCCGGCAAACGCTTTATTAATACATCAAATGAAATAGCCTGTATTAAATATTCGTAAGATGAAATAATTAAAAACATTCGATAAATATTTCATTCTTACAAAATAAATGGTCAGTTTTGTCTGTATCAAATGAACACATCATGCGCACATCTAAGAACGCTGCCATAGGTTTTATCTTTGTTACCTTATTGATTGACGCGATGGGTTTCGGACTCATTATTCCCGTATTAGCCGATTTGATTGCCTATCTGAAAAAAATTCCCGTAAACCAAGCCAGCGCATACGGCGGCTATCTTTTGGCAGCATTTGCTATTACACAATTTTTGTTTGCACCGCTAATCGGCAATCTCAGCGACCGGTATGGTCGCAGACCTGTGCTATTGTTATCCTTGTTCGGCTTCAGCGTAGATTATATTATTATGGCATTAGCGCCAAGCTATGCGTGGTTGTTTATCGGGCGCATTATATCCGGTTTTACAGGAGCGAGCTTTACCACAGCCGCTGCATATATTGCCGACATCAGCACACCGGAAACAAGAGCCAAAAACTTCGGTATGATAGGTGCGGCATTTGGTCTCGGTTTTGTGTTGGGTCCTGCGCTCGGCGGATTTTTAGCTGCCTGGGGCTTGCGTGCACCCTTTTATGCAGCGTCTGCATTGTGCTTGCTGAACTGCTTGTACGGATATTTTTTCTTACCGGAATCTCTAAACAAAGAAAACAGGCGCGCATTTGACCGGAAAAAAGCAAACCCTTTCGGTGCGCTAAAGTTTCTTACCCGGCATCAGGAAATCGGCGGACTTGCATTCGGCTACTTTATGATATACTTAGGTGTGCAAGCCATCCAAAGCACCTGGAACTTCTTTACTATTTACCGCTTTCACTGGACAGAGAAAATGGTAGGTCTTTCACTGACATTCGTAGGTGTACTGATTGGCGGCGTGCAAGCCGGACTTACAAGAGTTATCAATCCGAAATTAGGCGATAAAAACAGCATTTATCTGGGGCTTTCCCTCTATGTGTTTGGGCTTGTTTTATTTGCATTTGCTACGCAGGGATGGATGTTATTCGTGATTTTAATTCCATATTGTCTCGGCGGCATTTGCGGACCATCTTTACAATCGGTTATTGCAGGTCATGTTGCTTCAAATCAGCAAGGCGAACTACAAGGTGCGCTTACTGCCTTGATGAGCCTAACGACCATCATTGGTCCTTTGATTATGAATGATGCGTTTGCTTATTTTACTTCGGACAAAGCGCCATTTCATTTCCCGGGAATACATTTTTTGATTGGTGCAGTTTTTATGCTGTTGAGCATTCTAATCGTTTATAAAGTACTGACGAGAGAACAGAGATTGAAGCAGGAAGGATAACAACACCAAACTCTTTCCGGAACACTTACTCCCAAAAGGCAATCCATTAAAAACAATATATCCAAATTATAAAAAGCCCCTCAACTATAGATTTTGAAGGGCTTTTATGCGTTCAAGAATATTTATCACTTTGTAAACAAAGCATTATGCAGTACTATTGCCGCCTGTTTAATTGATTCTTGTATTGCAGGAATATGCGATAACGGATTGAGCATACCATAATCATGGATAAATCCTTTGTATTCTGTAATAGTAGTAGGAACGCCTGCTTCATCCAGCTTCCTGGCATAGGCAACTCCTTCATCATGAAGAATATCGTTTTCTGCTACTTGCACCAATGCGGGCGGTAATCCTTTCAGCTCTTCTAAACTTGCCTGGTAAGGAGAAGCGTATTTGTTTTTACGTGCTGCTGCATCCGGCAGATAATTATCCCACATCCATTTCATTAATGGCGTTGTAAGGAATCTTCCCTGCGCATATTTGTCATAGGATTCACGGCTGAAATCCGCGTCAGTTACGGGCCATAAGAGAATCTGCTGCAACAATTTCGGTCCTTTTTTGTCCTTTGCCATCAAGGCGACAACAGCTGCCATGTTTCCACCAACGCTATTACCCGCAACTGCTAACTTAGAGCCATTCACAGCAATTTCATCTCCGTGTTCAGATACCCATTTGGTAGCTGCATACGCCTGATTGATTGCTACAGGGAAGTGAGCTTCCGGAGAAGGCGTATAGTCGGGAAAAACTGCAACCGCACCGCTATTTACTACTAAATCTCGCACCAGTCTTTTATGCGTTGGGTAATCTCCCAATATCCAGCCGCCGCCGTGAAAAAACATAAATACCGGCAACCCATCTTTAGCGCCTTTAGGTTTTACAATGTGGATTTTTACAGTCAATCCGTCTTCGGTAATTGTTTTTTCCGATTCTTCAATATCGGAATAGTCGTAAGTAACGGATTTTTGTGCGTCGATAAGTACCTGACGCGCGTCTTTGGGAGACAATGTTTCCAGCGGTTCTCCGCCGCTGTTGTTCAATACTTTCAGGAAAGCCCTGATGTCTTTTGAAATGTTCATATCCTGTTCTGCAGGAATGGTCGTCTGTGCCATAATAGAAGAGTTTAAGATTAAAAATGAAATACCTGATAAAAACACTGATTTTAAAATATATTGTTTCATGTGTTTATTTTTTATTTTTTTTAATTGCCACATGGAATGCCTCTAAATAATCATCGCTTTGGGTATGTAAAATACTTATGGGCATTTCATCTGTTTATTTTTTGTTGTTAAACACCTGCCAGACCAAGTGGCAAAGGAGAATTATGATAATTGAACTTTTAAGCAACCAAAATTGCCTCCAAAGCAATTTCAAAATTGAAAGCATTGCTTACGGGACAGTTTTTTTCTGCGCCCGCTGCAATTTGCCTGAATGCTTCCTCCGGAATACCTGGCACTTTTGCCTTTAAGTACAATTCCGACTTTGTAATTTTCCCGTTGTCCAATGTAATAACGGATTCCGTTTCCAATGATTCAGGTGTATAACCCGCCTGTGTAAGGTCGAGACTCAGCTTCATAGTAAAACAACCCGCGTGCGCTGCAGCCAGCAGCTCTTCAGGATTGGTACCGATTCCCTCTGCAAAACGGCTGTTAAATGAATATTGCGTTTTGTTTAAAACGGTACTCTGTGTGGTAAGATGACCGTTTCCTTCTTTAATATTGCCGTTCCAAACGGCGGTAGCTTTGCGTTTCATAATCTTTATTTTTTGTTTTTGATTAATTTGATAATGCAAATCTACTGACGTATCAAGGCTCATAAAATAGCAAAATGGCAATATTTATTGGATATTTTTCCCTACAATGAAATATTAAATATAATTATGCTAAAATATTATTTATACAAAACCTTTACGAAAGCCTGCCGGCGCAATCTTTGTTTTTTGTGCAAATAACCGGTTGAAATAAGCCGGGTCGTCATATCCCAATTCGTAAGCAATTTCTTTTACGCTAAGCTCTGTATAAGCCAGCAGCCGCTTTGCTTCCAGCAGAATACGATTCTTGATAAATTCGTTTGGATTGTCCAACTTCAATTTATTGAATTTGTTTGTCAGCGTTTTTGGCGCCATACCCATTAAGTCTGCATAATCAGCTACCGTATGTTTTTCCCTGAAATGTATTTCGACCAAACGCCCGAAATTTCTAACCATTTCGGTATCGGCGTTTATAGTATGTTCCTTCCCTATTGAAAGATTTTGTTTTTTCCAAAGGCGTGTTGCGTGTATAATCATTTCTTTAAGGCGAATACGAATCATCTCTTCTGAGTGTATGTCTCCTAACGCAAGCTCTTCTATAATATTATCAAATATTCTTTTTACGATTCCGTTTTCGGAAGTCGATAATTCCGTTTTCGGAATCTGGAAGATATTATTAAACAGCAAACCATCGCAAGCGACTTCCGCATCATGAATCTGCACGCAATAAAAATCCCGGTTATAGTAGAGCATGTGTGCCGTACCGCCATCTGCTTTTAAAATATTCAACAACTGATTGGCATTAATAAAAAACAGTGCAGGCTTTACAGTTTCATATACATTAAAATCTACCGTTAAGCTGTAACCCTTCGGCACCAGCAACACCTTAATGTATGGGCGAAAAGACGGAATGTTTATCTCATCAACGTTTGCAGGTGTTACCAGCTGGTACCCTAACTTTTTATAATTAGATTCGTATTGATACATTATAAAATTATTTTCCGAGAGTCTGTTTGAATGATTGAATATTGATTTTGTAGTAACATTTTTTTGAATTTGAAGTTCTGTTCTGCAAGACTGTTAATTAGTTCAAACAAATATTAGCCCCTATAATAAAAACAAGCACAATGAAAAAATCTTTACGAATTATAGCAGTAACACCGGTAATACAAAATTAAAGAACGATTTTAAACAGACAGATTCTAAGGTAAATAATTTTTGAATTCTTTTCCGAGTCCTATCTTCTGTAATGCCGATTTAATAAATATTCTGATGCAATTAGTTGGACAAAATTATTGACTTGACCTGCCCACCAGTCAGATGACCAAAATTGGATTGAATTAGAGTAGAAAAAAAACCGCGCCACTATTGAGTTTGGCGCGGGTTGCTTTGCGACGAGCCGCAATGGAGCGGTGAGGAAGGGATTCGAACCCTTGGTACAGTTTAACCCGTACGGCAGTTTAGCAAACTACTGATTTCAGCCACTCATCCACCTCACCGTTTTTGCCGAAAACACCTGCTGTTAAACAGGAGCGCAAAAGTATATTTATCAGAAAGAAATTCCAAATTTTATTGGTAATTATTTTACATCGAAGCAAGCTGAACTTTTTGTGTAAGTTCCATTACATTTTCTTTAAAAACGCTATCGGTATCCATTAAGTCTTTCACGGTTTGGCAACTATGAATAACGGTAGTATGGTCGCGCCCGCCAAAATGCTCGCCAATGGTTTTTAAGGAGTTCTTGGTAAATGTTTTAGAAAGATACATGGTAATTTGCCTTGCCTGTACCACTTCTCGTTTACGCGTTTTCTCTAAAAGGCGATTGTAAGGAACATCGAAATATTCACACACCATTTTTTGGATGGCATCAATGGTAACTTCTTTATTGTTGGTTTTAATAATATTGCGCAAAACCTTTTTTGCTAAATCAATATCTATGTCTCTTTTATTGAGAGAAGACTGTGCCAACAAAGAAATCAACGCTCCGCGCAGTTCACGCACATTGCTTGTAAGATTATATGCCACATACTTTACCACTTCTTTCGGCATTTCCAGTCCTTCTTCGCGCATCTTTTGTTCAAATATTTCGATACGTGTTTCATAATCCGGCACCTGAACATCTGCGCTCAATCCCCAACGGAAACGGCTTAGTAACCTTTCCTGCAAGCCGTCCAAATCTTTTGGAGCCTTATCCGATGTTAATACCAATTGCTTTCCACTTTGCTGCAAATGGTTGAAGATGGCAAAAAATGCGTCCTGGCTTTTTTCTGCACGATTGAAAAATTGAACATCATCAATCAGCAACACGTCTATCAACTGATAGAAATTAATAAAATCATTTATTTGATTATTACGGCTATGATGCTGGAACTGATTGATAAATTTTTCACTACTCACATACAGGACTACTTTGTTCGGATGCAACTTTTTTACTTCATTGCCTATTGCATGAAGCAGGTGCGTTTTCCCCAACCCGGAACCGCCATAAATGAACAATGGATTGAAGGAATTGTTGCCCGGTTTTTCGGCAACGGTCTTTCCTGCACGCCTTGCCACGCGGTTACAATCTCCTTCTACGAATTTTTCAAAAGTATCCTCGGAATTGAGTTGCGGGTCAATCTGCATTCGTTTTATACCCGGTACAATGAATGGATTCAGCCCGTTTGTATCATTGATTTTCATAGGTAAAACCAAGGTGTTGGCATGCGTTTTTTCTTCGCCCGATGGAACTTTCATGTATCCTTTATCGGTCGTATTGCCGCTATCTATCATGATGCGATATTCGAGCCGCGCATCGCGACCCAGCTGGCGTTTCAGGGTTTTTGCAAGTAGCGACACATAATGTTCTTCCAGGTATTCGTAGAAAAAATTACTGGGTACTTGTATCAGCAAAACGTTGTCTTTTAACTGCAAGGGTACAATTGGCTCAAACCAGGTTTTAAAATGCTGCCATTCAACAATGTCCTTAATTATATCGAGACAATTTGCCCAAACAGATTCCGCCGTTTTACTCAT